>NZ_PJJL01000073.1 GCF_002929505.1 Cryobacterium sp. Y57 | reverse complement strand
CGCACAATGCGCGCAAAAAAGCGGCCAGACCTGCGATAACAGGCCCGGCCGCATCCATGTGCCAAAATAAACGAATTTCGAGTCTGAGCACGATCCAACGCACGCACGTTCTCGCTAGGCCGACATCCGCGAGTCGCTGCGCAGAGCGCACGATAGATTTCGCGCAAACCCGAAGGGTAAACGCTCACGATCGAAGTCGATTTATCGGCCGCTCATCTTTGACCCTAAGTAGATCTGGCGGTCTCGGCGAGCTCGATCCGCGGAGTACGGCGTTGCGCGGCTAAGCCGCGTCGTTGTGATGGCGGTGAACACGCTGGGCCGACGAAACTGACCCTCTGCACAGCGCGGGTTCACTATCGGTGTCCTTGTGAATGTGCAGGTCGCTGGGGCATAATGACGATATCGGAACGTTGGTATCCAGCTACCGAATAATTTAACATTCGCCATCGTGCTTCAACTCGGAGTTGAAGGCGCGGTCGTTTCGAGGTCGTTGGGGAAGACGAACCTACTAGGAACGGAGAAACACGATGGATGCAGTACCGAACCGTCGGACGTCGATTGCGCGGGGGATGCTTTTTGTGCACTCTTCTCCGCGAGCCGTCTGTCCGCATATTGAGTGGTCTGCCGGGCGAGCACTTGGCGAGGCTGTCAACTTCGACTGGTCAGAGCAGCCAGCCCTGCCCGGATCCCACCGGGCGGAATATTACTGGGAAGGGTCTCCGGGTACCGGCGCCGCGCTCGCATCCGCTCTGCGCGGCTGGGAACAGCTGCGCTTTGAAGTCACCCAAGATGCTGGATCAGGTTTGGATGGCGGACGTTGGTTGCACACGCCCGAGTTGGGTATCTTCTACGCCCAGACCGACAGCGTGGGCAACGTGGTCGTGCCGGAAGATCGCATTCGATCCGCCATGGAGAATGCGGGGGCCAACGCCATCGAGCTGCACCGGCAGTTGCGCCTCGCCCTCGGGCAATCCTGGGACGACGAACTTGAACCGTTTCGGCAGGCGAGCGACCTGAATGCCGTGGTCTGGCTGCACCAGGTCGGCTGATCAGCCACTTCTCCAGCGTGCGGTTCGCCCATAACAGCGCCACCCGTCGATCGGCGACATTCCTGGTGGCAACCCCGCGCAGTCCGGCGAACCGCCTTATGAGAATGACCCCGCCCGAACCCGGGCGGGGTCATTCTTTTCTACCCGATTTTAGACCGACCGGAACGCTACAACGGCGTTGTGGCCGCCGAAGCCGAAGGAGTTGCTCAACGCGAGCAGGTCTCCGGCCGGCAGTGCGCGCGGTGTGGTGACCACGTCGAGCGGAATCTCCGGATCCTGCGACGTGAGGTTGATCGTCGGCGGTGCGACGCGCTCGGCGAGAGCCTTCACCGTGAAGAAGGCTTCGAGGGCGCCAGCGCCACCGAGCAGGTGGCCGGTTGATGCCTTCGTGGCCGAGACCGGGATGCCGTCGAGCAGATCGCCGAACACGCGCTTGAGCGCGTTGTACTCGGCGATGTCACCAACCGGGGTGCTCGTGGCGTGGACGTTGATGTGGGAGACATCGGCGAGGGTCCCGCCAGCGTTCTCGATGGTCGAGCGCATTGCGCGGGCGGCCGCCGATCCTTCGGGGTCCGGCGCGGTCACGTGGTGCGCATCACTGTTGACAACGCCACCGAGCAGTTCGGCGTAAATGTGGGCGCCGCGCGCCTTGGCATGCTCCTCGGTTTCGATGACGAGGGCGGCTGCACCCTCGCCGAGAACGAAACCGTCGCGGGTCACATCGTACGGGCGGCTCGCGGTAGCCGGGTCGTCGTTCCGGGTCGACAGGGCGTGCATCGCTGCAAACGAGGCGATCGGCAGGGGATGAATGGCCGCTTCGGAGCCTCCGGCGATGACGATGTCGGCGAGTCCGGCTTGCAGGCGCTTGTACGCGTTAATCAGCGCTTCGGTGCTCGACGCGCACGCGGAGACCACAGTGGTGATGCCGGCACGGGCGTGCAGGTCCATTCCGATGGCCGCTCCCGGACCATTGGGCATGAGCATCGGCACGGTCATCGGCAGCACGCGACGCGGGCCGCGTTCACGCAGGGTGTCCCATGCATCCAGCAGGGTCCACACGCCGCCGATCCCGGTTGCCCAGTCCACGGCGAGGCGCTCAGGCTCGACCTCGGGGGAGCCGGCATCGGCCCAGGCTTCGCGTCCAGCGATCAGGGCGAATTGGCTGGACGGGTCAAGACGCTTGACCTCAAATTTCTGCAGAACATCCACGGTTTTCACGCGTGCCTGGGCTGCGAAAGTTACGGGGATCGCTGTTTCAGCGACCCAGGCCTGCTCGAGGGTGGTTGCACCCGATTCGCCGGCCAAGAGGGCCGTCCAGGTGTCGACCGCCGTGCCGCCCAGCGGCGTAGTGGCACCGATACCGGTGATAACGATTTTCTTGGTCATAAGTCAACTCTCCATGGAACGACAAACGTGTGGGCCGGTGCGTTGTGGCACCAGCCCAATGAACAGGTCGGTCGTTGTCCGACCGACCCGGTTCAGTCTTGGGTCTAGTCCTGTGCTTTCACGATGAACTCGACGGCATCGCCGACGGTCTTGAGGTTCTTGACCTCTTCGTCGGGGATCTTCACGTCGAACTTCTCTTCTGCGTTGACGACAATGGTCATCATCGAGATGGAGTCGATGTCCAAGTCGTCGGTGAACGATTTGCCCAGCTCAACCGTGTCGGTTGCAATTCCGGTTTCGTCGTTGATGAGCTCGGCCAGGCCGGTCAGAACTTCTGCGGTGGACAATGCCATGTTATTTCTCCTTGAGGGTGTCTCGGTTGACCGAGACTTAGTTTAGAGGGTGGATAGGTTAGGGCAGCACAACGACTTGCGCACCGAACACGAGTCCGGCACCGAAGCCGATCTGCAGCGCGAGTCCGCCGCTGAGCTCTGGGTGTTCCTCGAGCAGGCGGTGGGTGGCGAGGGGGATTGAGGCCGATGACGTGTTACCGGTCGTGGCGACGTCGCGGGCGATGACGACGGATTCCGGCAACTTCAACTGCTTGGCAAACTCGTCGATGATACGCATGTTGGCCTGGTGGGGAATGAACGCGGCGAGGTCGGCGCTCTCGATTCCGGCGACTTCGAGGGCTTTCTTGGCTACCTTCGCCATGTCCCAGACAGCCCAGCGGAAGACAGTTTGCCCTTGCTGACGCAGGGTTGGCCAGTCGGCCTCGCCGCGACGGTACTCCTGCAGGGTGTGATTCATGTGAATCGCGTCTGCCTTGGAACCATCCGATCCCCACACCGTTGTGGCGATGCCCGGATAGTCACTCGGGCCGATGACGACAGCGCCAGCACCGTCGCCGAGCAGGAATGAGATGCTGCGGTCTGCAGGGTCGACGAGATCGGAGAGCTTTTCAGCGCCCACGACGAGGGCGTAGTGGGCAGCCCCCGTGCGAATGAGTGCATCGGCCTGGGCGATGGCGTAGGCGTACCCGGCGCAAGCTGCATTGATGTCGTAAGCGGCGGCAGGATTGCTGCCAACACGGTCGGCCAAAACGGCGGCCATTGATGGTGTCTGGCGGCCGTTGCTGATGGTGGCGACGATCACGGCATCAATGAGCGCCGGGTCAATGCCACTTTTCTCGATCGCTTCGCGGGCGGCATCCGTTGCCATGTCGATAGCTTCGATGTTCTGGCTGGCACGCGTGCGGGTGATGATGCCGGTGCGCTGCTGGATCCACTCATCGGAGGAGTCAATCGCTGCGACCAGTTCGTCGTTGGGGACGACGAGGTCGCCGCGGGCGGCGCCGATCGAGAGGATTCGGGTGTACTGCGCCCCATGGGACTGCTTCAGTGTTGGCTTGGTCATTGTCTCTCTTATCAGTTTCAGGACTGCTGGTCGATCATGGCCCAGGCGGCGGGCAGGTCGTCCGGGGTCTTGATGGCGACGGTAGGGACGCCTTTGAGGCCTCGCTTGGCAAGACCGACGAGCGCGCCGGCGGGTGCGATCTCGATGATTCCGGTGACTCCCGCTGCGGTGAAAGCCTCCATGCACCTGTCCCACCGTACCGGCGATGACACCTGACCCACGAGCAGGTCCAGAAAACGGATGCCGTTGGTTACCTGGCTTCCGTCGCGATTGGTCCAGATGGGGAGGGTGGGGTCGGTGGGGGTGAGTGAGCCGGCAACCACGGTCATCCGTTCGACGGCTGGTTGCATATAACGCGTATGGAATGCGCCGGCGACCTGAAGCGGGATGACTCGGGCGCGGTGCGGGGGAGCCGCGGCAAGTTCGGCGAGAGCGTCGAGTGCCCCGGCGACGACAATCTGACCGCTGCCGTTGAAGTTGGCGGGTTCGAGGCCGAGTTCGACCACTCGAGTGAGCAATTCGGTCTCGTCGGCACCGATCACGGCGCTCATGCCGGTGGGAACGAGAGCGGCAGCGGCCTGCATTGCCAGGCCACGCTCTCGAACGAATCGCACCGCATCGGCAGTTTTCAGGATGCCGGCGCCCGCGGCGGCAGTGAGTTCTCCGACCGAGTGCCCGGCGATCCCGGCAACGCCGTCTCGGCGACCATCAGTGAGCAGCGCTTCAAGCGTCAGAATGCCTGCGGCGACGATGAGGGGCTGGGCAATCGCCGTGTCGCGGATGGTATCGGCGTCGCTGAGCGTGCCGTGGGTGACGAGGTCTAGGTCGACGTCGCTGGAGATTTGCCGTAAGCCGGCATTGAAGGCAGGCGAAGCCAGCCAGGGTTCGAGGAATCCGGGAGTTTGGGAGCCCTGACCCGGGCAGACGACAACGATCACTTATTCAGTCTTCCAATCGGAGCCCGGAAATGAATGTGCAGATGGCACTAAGTATTTCAAAAACCTTTGTAGATTCCTGCAGGCTGAGCCCCGGGGACGGATTTTGATTTCTCAGCTCGTGATCGATGGCGGGATCATTCCCGGTCGTGGCCCGATTCAGAATGCGCCGCGCCGACCGTCGTTTGGGTGTCGGCTACGCCGCTCACTCCACGCCCACCCCGGTAACGCCACAGACCTACGCCCACGAGCAGCCCGGCCAACGAAAGGGACAGCGCGAGGGACTCGCGCGTTGCCGGGATGATCAACATGCCCACAAGCAGGGCGAGGATGCTGAGGATGGCGAACCAGGTGAGGTACGGGAACAACCACATCTTGAGCGAGAGCGCCCGGGCGGCATCCGGTCCCATCCGGCGACGCAGGATCAGCTGCGAGGCCGCAATCACGAGCCAGACGAACAAGGCGATGGCGCCGGAGGTGTTCACCAGGAACAGGAATACGGTGTCCGGGGCTAGGTAGTTGAGACCGACGGTCACAAACCCAACGATGGTCGAAGCGAGCACGGCGCTGCGCGGCACCCCACGGGCCGAGATTTTTCCCCAGGAACGGGGAGCGTCGCCGCGGGTGGAGAGCGAAAATAACATTCGACTCGCGGTATAGAGACCAGAGTTGAGGCAGGACAGCACCGAAGTGAGCACGATCACGTCCATGATCGTGCCGGCACCGGGAATCCCATAGAGTTCGATGGCCGCCACATACGGACTCTTCGCTACGGAGGCACTGTCCCAGGGCAGCAGGGTGACGACAATGGCGATCGAGCCGATGTAGAAGATCAGGATTCGCCACACGGTGGACCGCACGGCCTGACGGACAGCGGCCACGGGGTTTTGCGATTCCCCGGCGGCGATGGTCGCAATCTCGGCGCCGAAAAAGGAGAAGACGACCACGAGCACTCCACCGAATATCGCTCCCGCACCGTTAGGGAAGAATCCGCCGCGATTGATGAGGTTGTCGAGGCCGGGCGCAGACACACCGGGCATGAAGCCGAGGATCGCCACGCTACCCAGCACCAGAAAGACCACAATGGCCGCCACCTTGATCGAGGCGAACCAGAATTCAAACTCCCCAAACGATTTCACCGAGGCCACGTTCGTGAGGGTGAGTAGCACCATGAGCAGGAGAGCCCAGACCCATTGATCGACCTCGGGTACCCAACGATGCACGATCGCCGCGCCCGCGGTTGCCTCGATCCCGAGGACTATGATCCAAAACCAGGCATAGAGCCAGCCAATGCTGAACCCGGCCCAGCGGCCGAGAGCCCGGTCGGCGTAGGCCGAGAACGACCCGGTCTCCGGGCTCGCCGCCGCCATTTCGCCGAGCATCCGCATCACCAGAATGACGACAAGGCCCGCGGCGACGTAGGCTACGAGAATTCCGGGGCCAGCTTGCTGGATCGCCGCTCCGGAACCCACGAACAGGCCTGCTCCGATGACTCCCGCGATCGCGATCATCGAGAGGTGACGGGGTTTGAGGCTGCGGGTCAGTTCGCTGGCCGGTGGAGCGGCGCTGGCGGCCCCAGTTGGTTTCGCAGCACCTTCGGTCGCGGATTTCGGGGACGGCGGCATGACACGCTCCAAGTCTGAATCGGGCAGCTCTGATCTCCCGCGAGACAAGTGACGGCCATGGCAACGGATGCCGGTGTAGCAACGACGCCCACCAAGTCGTTTCTCAAGCTGAGAGGAACGTCACGACGATGTGACGACCGACTCACACTTTATCCCCCCAGCCATGAAATCACGCACCGTCAGGAACGACGACGGCTGGACCCATCGTGGTCGCTGATCGACCCGATGATCAGCGCGGACTGCAAAATGAGCGCCTCGCGGGCTCCCGTCGCGTCGTAGCCGATGACTTCAGACACTCGTTTCAGGCGGTACCGCACGGTGTTGGGATGCACGAATAGTTCCCGCGCGGTTGCCTCCAGCGAGCGGCCGTTGTCGAGATAGCACCACAGAGTGGTGAGCAGCTCGGTGGAGTGCGCCTGCAGGGGCCGATAGATGCGATGGATGAGTGTGGCGCGCGCGAGCGGATCACCGGCCAGGGCACGTTCGGGGAGCAGGTCGTCGGCCTGCACCGGCCGGGGAGCGTTGCGCCATGAGCGGGCGACAGCGAAACCCGCCAGCGCCGCCTTGGCACTCTTGGACGCGTCGACAAGGTTGGGAACCTCGTGGCCCAGCACCAGGTGTCCAGGGCCGAAGATCGGCTCTAACTGCATGGCGATCTCCATAAAAGTGAGGGCTGCGGCCGTGCCGACATCGTCGCTGTCCGCCGGGGCGGGGCGTGCACGACCGATCACGAGCACGAGGCGGTTTCCCTGCACGCCGATGAGTACGTCCGCGGCCATGTGCCGGGCGGCCCGGCGCAATTGGTCGACGTCGAGCATCTGCGGGGTAGTGCCGACCAGAACGCAGACTTCGCCGTGGCCGTGCCAACCCAGGGCGGCGATTCGGCTGGGCAGTTCGTCGTCATATTCACCGCTGAGAATGGAATCAACGACGAGAGCTTCGAGCCGCGCGTCCCAGAGGCCGCGCGCCTCGGCAGCGCGAGCGTAGACATCTGCCGCTCCGAAGGCGATCTCCCGCGAATAGAGCAGAATCGCCTCGCGAAGGGCCTCGCCGCCGTCCTTGACGCGCTCCTCGACAACCTCAACCGTCACGCGGATCAGTTGCAGCGTCTGCTGCAGACTCACCGAGCGCAGCAGCTCTCGTGGGGCAGCACCGAAGACGTCCGCGGCGATCCACGGCGTTGACCGCGGATCGTCGAACCAGGAGATGAAACTCGTGATCCCGGCCTGGGCGACCAGGCCGACGGCGGACCGCCGCCCTGGTGGCATGTCGCCATACCAGGACAGCGTGTCTTCGAGTCGTTTGAGCGTCTGAGTCGACAGTTCACCAGAGATGGTGCGCAACCAGTTGAGAGTCTGTTCTTTCGTTTTGGGCGCCGGTGCCACGGTTTCTTAGCTCTCGCCCCCGGCAGAGCCGGTGGTGCCCGCGCTCACATCGTGCAGGCGGTACTTGGCGATCGCCTGGCCCGCGAGGCTGCGGTCTACTTCACCGCGACGAGCCAGCAGCTCCAGGGTGCGCACGACCATCGATGGACCGTCGATCTTGAAGAATCGACGTGCCGCCGGACGGGTGTCCGAGAAGCCGAAACTGTCGGCACCGAGCGTCGCGAAGTCGCCCGGAACAAACTGCCGAATCTGGTCTGGGACGGCGTGCATGAAGTCGGACACGGCGACGAAGGGGCCGGCAGCGCCTTGGAGCTTCGTGGTGACATACGGGATACGGGGCTCATCGTCGGGGTTGAGGAAGTTGTGTTCCTCAGCGGCCAGACCATTGCGGCGCAGTTCGGTCCACGAGGTGACCGACCAGACGTCGGCCGAGACACCCCAATCGTCGGCGAGCAGCTGCGCAGCTTCCAGTGCCCACGGTACAGAGACGCCGGAGGCGAGCAACTGCGCCTTCGGTCCGGCGACAGCGGATGCGCTAACCCGGTGAATACCGTGCAGGATGCCGTCCACATCGACATCAGCGGGCTCGACCGGTTGGACGGCCGGCTCGTTGTACACCGTGACGTAGTACATGACGTTCGGGTCAGTGTGGGTACCGCCGTACATGCGCTCGAGTCCGGCGCGCACGATGTGGCCGATCTCGTATCCGTATGCCGGGTCGTAGGAGACGACGGCCGGGTTCGTCGATGCCAGCAGCGGCGAGTGACCGTCGGCGTGCTGCAGACCTTCCCCGGTCAACGTCGTGCGCCCGGCGGTGGCACCGACGATGAACCCACGGCTCATCTGGTCGCCGGCGGCCCACAAAGCGTCGCCGGTGCGCTGGAAACCGAACATGGAGTAGAACACATAGACCGGAATGAGCGGTTCACCCTGCGTGGAATACGACGTGCCCACATTGGTGAAAGCAGCGGCGGCGCCAGCCTCGTTGATGCCGACGTGCAGAATCTGGCCCTGCGGGCTCTCCTTGTAGGCGAGGAGCTGGGCGTGGTCGACCGAGGTGTAGTGCTGTCCGTTGGGGTTGTAGATCTTCGCGTTGGGGAAGAACGCGTCGATGCCGAAGGTGCGAGCCTCGTCGGGGATGATCGGAACGATGCGGTTTCCGAAGTCCTTGGCGCGCAACAACTCCTTGAGCAGTCGCACGAACGCCATGGTCGTGGCGATCTCCTGGGTTCCCGACCCCTTCTTGGCGACCGCGTAGGTTTCATCTCCGGGCAGGTTGAGCTTGGTGTGGGTGGTGCGTCGCTCCGGCAGGTAGCCGCCGAGCGCACGCCGGCGCTCGTGCATGTACTCGATCGCCTCGTCCTTGTCGCCAGGCGTGTAGTACGGCGGCAGGTAGGGATTTTCCTCGAGCTGGGCATCCGTGATCGGCACGTGCATACTGTCGCGGAACGACTTGAGGTTGTCGAGGGTCATCTTCTTCATCTGGTGGGTCGCGTTGCGACCCTCGAAGCTCGGACCGAGGCCGTAGCCCTTGACCGTTTTCGCCAAGATGACGGTGGGCTGGCCGGTGTGCTCCGACGCGGCCTTGAATGCGGCATAGACCTTGCGGTAGTCGTGTCCACCGCGCTTGAGGTTCCAGACCTCGTCGTCGCTGAGGTGCTCGACGAGCGCCCGTGCGCGCGGGTCGCGTCCGAAGAAATTCTCGCGCACGTAGGCGCCGCTTTCGGCCTTGTACGTCTGGTAATCACCGTCGGGCGTGACGTTCATCAGGTTGATCAGGGCGCCGTCTACGTCGTTCTTGAGGAGGCTGTCCCACTCCCGGCCCCAGACCACCTTGATGACGTTCCAGCCAGCGCCGCGGAAGAAGCTTTCGAGCTCCTGAATGATCTTGCCGTTACCGCGAACGGGGCCGTCCAGGCGCTGAAGGTTGCAGTTGATGACAAAGTTGAGGTTGTCGAGGCCCTCGTTAGCGGCCACCTGCAGCTGGCCGCGGCTTTCCACCTCGTCCATTTCACCGTCGCCGAGGAATGCCCAGACCTGCTGGTCGCTGGCATCTTTGATGCCCCGATTGGTCAGGTAGCGGTTGAGCTGCGCCTGATAGATGGCATTGATCGGGCCGAGACCCATGGAGACGGTGGGAAACTGCCAGAATTCCGGCATGAGCCGCGGGTGCGGATATGACGAGATGCCATGGGGAGCGTGCGATTTTTCCTGACGGAAACCGTCGAGCTGGTTCTCGGTCAGCCGGCCCTCGAGGAAGGCGCGCGCGTAGGTACCGGGGGAGGCATGACCCTGAATGAAAATCTGGTCGCCACCGCCCGGGTGGTCCTGACCGCGGAAGAAGTGGTTGAAACCAACTTCATACAGGGCAGCTGACGACGCGTAGGTGGAGATATGGCCACCCACGGCGATACCCGGGCGCTGCGCACGGTGCACCAGAACGGCAGCGTTCCAGCGAATCCACGCCCGATAGCGACGCTCAATATCTTCGTCACCCGGAAAGTCGGGTTCGTTCTCCGGGGCGATGGTGTTGATGTAGTCCGTCGTCGGAACCATGGGAACGCCCAGATGAAGCTCTTTCGAACGCTTCAAGAGGCTCAACATGATTTCGCGGCCGCGCTCGTGGCCATGTTCGGCAACGAGCGCATCAAGGGATTGCGACCACTCCGCCGTTTCCTCCGGGTCGGAGTCGGCGTTGTTCGTCGAGTACGGGTCCTGGTCGTTGACCGTCACAGTCGACCTCTCTCTGGGGGTTATGCAGCGAAGGTGCTCCGAGGGCGGGGACAATCTTTGTCACCACGAGGGCACGTGCCGCAAGTAAGCAGGTTGGATTGCAACCGGTGGCACCACATAAGCCTACAGATCTCACTCGATGTCCGCGTACGAGAGTGCCAACCGCCGAAAAACCACCCGGGCAAGGATACGGTCTGTGAAACCACGCACGTTGCCGGACTAGAGTGTGTCCTCGGCCAATCCGTGCGTCAACGACGCACCAGGAAAGGAGCATAAATGGCTCTCGAAAACGATACCCAGGCACCCGATTTTCAGCTCATCAATCAGTTCGGTGAGAGCGTGCAACTCAGTCAGTACCGAGGAATGAAATCAGTAGCGCTCGTTTTCTTTCCCTTGGCATTCTCCGGAATCTGCAGCGGAGAGCTCTGTGAGTTGCGCGACAACCTCGCACTGTTCCAAGACGGCGGTGTCGAGCTGATCGGCATTTCGGTCGACTCTCGACACGCCCTGCGCGCGTTCGGTGAACAGGAAAAATATACGTTTGATTTGGTCGCTGACTTCTGGCCCCATGGCGCGGTCGCGAAGGAATATGGCGTCTTTCTCGAGGAGAAGGGGTTCGCCAATCGCGCGACCTTCCTGATCGATCCAAGCGGTATTATTCGGGCCAGTTTTATCACCGCACCAGGCGAAGCGCGTTCGATCGATGCCTACCGCGCTGCCCTCGAACAGCTCGCACCCGTTCTGTGAACCCATCGGGTCGCCAAACCTGCGTCGACACTGACCTATACTGAACACACCCGATCAGTGAGACGTTGGGGCCTTTAGCTCAGTTGGTAGAGCGCCACGTTTACACCGTGGATGTCATCGGTTCGAGCCCGGTAGGGCCCACACACAGCAGATTTAGCCGCTATCTGCCAGCACAACCCAGCGGGCCGTGCGCTCGGGACGCCGAGCATCTCGGTGCGCGCGTTCCGGATGTGCACCGGGACTGTTTGTGCACCGGGACTGTTTGTGCACCGGGACTGATTGTTCGTCGGGAGTTACAGCACGCGCTGAGCGCATCTGGGTCGTTCCTCAACGTTTGAACATGCGAGATAGCTAAATTTGCATCCCTTTGGGGTAGACCGGGCATATACTTTCAGCACGACCCTAGACCCTGGACGTACGTGAACTATCAGCGAGCTTTCGAGGGGCGATCATGAAACGCATATTTCACCCTGGCGGTTCAGTAATAACCGGCAGCGATCTCGCTGATGCGGTCCTTCTCTACGCAGAGGCCCTCTGCAATCGCCGGCAAGTGGATGTCGTCGACATCCCCGTGATGGGCGACAACGGATGCCTGCTGCGCGCCCAGTTCCTGATCGGTTCGTCGAGTCAACTGGTGAGCGTCACGGCCGACGGCCTGTCGCCGGAGCTGGTTGAACCGGAGACTACCGATTTTCTGCACCGCAAAGCCCAGACCGGGACCATGATTCCTGCCGCTTGGACTCGGGAAGAATCGGCTGCTGCGCAGTTCGACGAATTCGACTACTGACCCTTTTCGTCGAACATGAAGCGTCGGGTTGCTCCGTGTCCGACGAAGCTCCAGTGCCGGTCGCCCAGTAGGCTGAACGAGTGTCTTTCTCGCTAGCCGACTTTACTCGAGTCGCCCATACCCTGTGGCCCCTCGACGGTGCTGAAGACTGGGATCGGCCCGGTCTGGTCAGCGGAAATCCGTTGCGGCCGGTGCGCCGTATCCACCTCGCGGTTGATGCCACGTCCCACACCGTCGACGAGGCCATCCAGGCCGAGGCCGACGTGCTGCTGACGCACCATCCGCTGCTCCTGCACGGTGTCACAAGCGTCGCCGAAGATGGCTACAAAGGTGCGCTGCTCAGCCGGCTCATTCGAGCAGACTGCGCCTTGCTGGCCGCGCATACGAACGCTGACGTTGTCGCAGACGGCGTATCGGACATTATTGCCACGCACCTCAAACTGGCTGATGTGATCCCCATTTCCGAGAGCGTCGCGCCCGGCACCGGCATTGGTCGCGTGGGACGTTTGACCCAGCCAACAACGCTGGGGCACCTCGCGCACACCATGCTGGCACTATTGCCGGCTACGGCGTCCGGCGTGCGTGTCGCAGGCGATTATGCCGAAGCGGTCACCACCATCGCGTTATGTGGCGGTGCAGGCGATTCGTTACTGCGCCACCCCAGAGTAATCACAGCAGATGTTTACATCACCTCCGACCTGCGTCATCACCCTGCCTCCGAAGCTCGAGAGCAGGCGCTCTGCGCGCGCGGCCCCGCGCTGATGGACGTGTCGCACTGGGCCAGCGAATGGCTCTGGCTGGAACCAGCTGCCGTGCAGCTACGAGCTGCCCTTCCCGGGACCACTGTCACGGTGAGTGAGCTGAACACCGATCCCTGGGACTTCGCCGTTGTGCATTGACTCGTGCACTAACCTCCCAGTCTCCGCATTTTTTCGAACCACATCTCATTTCCAGCGTTAGGTCAGGACATCGTGAAGGCATCACCACTCCAGCAGAAGGAACTTCTGCGGCTGCAAGCCCTGGATACCAAGGTTCTTCAGATCAGGCACCAGTCAAAATCGCTCGCGGCGCACGCCGAACTGGCCGCGCTCAATCGCGAAGCGGAAGCCAGCCGTATGAAGCTGCTCGGTCGAACGGGCGAACTCGACGACGTGCGCACCGAACTGGGACGCATCGAGAGCGACGTCGAGGTTGTCGAGAAGCGCATCAGTCGCGACACCGACCGCCTTCAGCACACTTCGTCGGTCAAGGATATCCAGGCTCTCGACTCCGAAATCGTCTCGCTCAAAAAGCGCCTGTTCGACCTCGAAGAGATCGAGATCGCCGTGTTGGAGCGTCAGGAAGAGCATGAAGCGGCCGTCGCCGTCGTGGCGAAGGAACGCGATGCCATCGCCGAGCGCGTGAGGGCAACCGAGTCCGCGCGCGACGAGGTGCTCCTTGACCTCACGCGACAGCTCGGCGAACTGACCCGCGACCGAGCCGCCGTGGCCGCCACCATTCCTGATGACCTCTCGACTCTCTACGAGCGGTTACGTATCTCCGGCCACGGCAACGCCGCGGCGCTGCTCCGAGCCCGTACCTGCAGCGGCTGCACAATGACGATCACCGGGAGCGACCTCGCCGACGTTCGCCAGGCACCCGCCGACGAGGTCATCTTCTGCCCCGACTGTGGTGCCGTGCTGGTGCGCACCGAAGAATCCGGAATCTAATAACGGTTCGCGACGGTCCGCTCGCCGGGTAGACTCAATCTTCGGAATGGGTCGGCAAGACGGTCGCGTCATTTGTTGGATCTTCGGGTCTGAAGAATGCCGAGGAACGTCCGGGCTCCACAGAGCAGGATGGTGGGTAACACCCACCCGGGGTAACCCGCGAGACAGTGCCACAGAAAGTAAACCGCCAGTTTACGCCCGGCCTTCGGGTCGGGTGTAGTGGTAAGGGTGAAACGGTGGTGTAAGAGACCACCAGAGGCCAGGGTGACCTGGTCGGCTCGGTAAACCTCGTCCGGAGCAAGGTCAGACAGAAAGCGCTAAGGCTGCTCGCCGAGCTTTCGGGTAGACCGCTAGAGGGCTGCGGCAACGTAGTCACGAGATAGATGGCCGTCGACGGTGTGTGAACACCTGGACAGAACCCGGCGTACTAGCCGGCCCATTCCACCCCACCGTACCGACGAACCTACCGTATCGACGAACCCGCCATCCCACCCGGGCTGGTCAGCAGCGACGCGGACCCGCCCGGGTCGGGTCGCGCTGTCGGACTAGCCGGGAAAGCGGGCAGCCAAAGCGGCCGCACCCAGAATTCCAGCGTTGTTGCGGTGGACAGCGGGAATGATGCGCGTCTTCAGGTCAAGCAACGGCAGAAAGTTCTCGTGGTGCTTGGAGACCCCACCTCCGACGATGAACAGGTCGGGCGAGAAGAGCCGTTCAAGCGTTGAGTAGTACTTCTGCAAGCGTGCGGCCCAGGTCTCCCAGCTGAGGTCGTCGCGTTCCTTGGCGGAGTAGGCCGCGCGCGTCTCGTAGTCATGCCCGTCGATCTGCAGGTGGCCCAGTTCCGTGTTGGGCACCAGCACGCCGTCGTTCAGCAGCGCTGAACCGATCCCGGTACCGAGCGTGGTCAATAGCACGACGCCTGCGACACCCTTCGCCGCACCGAACTGTGCTTCAGCGTAACCGGCAGCATCCGCGTCATTGACGAAGTGAATCGGCAGGTCGAGGCCCTTTTCGAACAAGGCTTCAGCGGCAAGGCCAATCCACTTCGACGATACATTTGCCGCTGACATGGTGTGACCGCTCTTGACGACGGCGGGAAAACACACGCCGACCGGAAGGTCGCCGACGCCTTTCGAGACGGTGGAGAGCAGGGTACGGGTTGTCTCGACGATGTCCTGCGGGCGCCCCCCTTTGGGCGTGGGCAACTTCACCCGGTCGGTTAGGAGCGCACCGGTGGCCAGGTCGACCACCGCCCCCTTGATTCCTGTGCCGCCGATGTCGATTCCAATGGCCGTCGTTGCAGTCATGAGTTGATCCTCTATCTATTCGAAAACCGAGTCAGGCTAAGGTCAGGATCTCAGCGCCACGCTCGGTCACTACGAGTGTGTGTTCGAATTGCGCTGTCAGGCTTCGGTCGCGGGTGAGAACCGTCCAGTCATCGCTCCAGATGTCCCAGTCGCTGGTTCCCAAGGTGAGCATCGGCTCGATGGTGAAGACCATGCCGACCTCCATGACCGTGTCGAATTGCGGTGCGTCATAGTGCGGGATGATAAGGCCGGAGTGAAAGGCTTCGCCAACGCCGTGCCCCGTATAGTCGCGCACAACGCCGTAGTTGAACCGCTTGGCATAGGACGCGATCGTGCGACCGATCACATTGACCTGGCGCCCGGGGGCAACGGCTTTGATGCCGCGTGCGAGCGCCTCCCTGGTTCGTTCGACCAATAGCGTCACCTCTTCGGTAGCGTCGCCCACAATGAACGTCACATTGGTGTCGCCGTGCACGCCGTTCTTGTACGCCGTGATGTCGATGTTGACGATGTCACCATTGTCGAGCACTGTGTTATCGGGGATTCCATGGCAAATAACCTCATTCACCGAACTGCACAGCGATTTGGGGTAGCCGCGGTAGCCCAAGGTCGAAGGGTAGGCATCGTTGGCCACCAGGTAGTCATGACCGATCTGGTCCAGTTGCTCGGTCGTGACGCCGGGCACGATGGCTCGACCGACAGCAGCAATCGCCTCGGCGGCGATGCGGCCGGAGTGACGAATGAGCTCGATCTTTTCGCTGGAATAGACGTCAGAGCCGGTGAACGGGCTCGGCCCCTTCTTACCCACGTACTCCGGACGAATGATGTGTGATGGGACGGAACGGGTCGATGACACCGTTCCCGGGATGAGGTGACCGACGGAATCCTTAGGCATAGGATCAAGCTTATGGCCGACGACAAAGAACACGCATTCTGGTACAACATGCGCACGGGGGAAGTGGAGCACGGGTTCCAGTCGCCATCGCTGGATCGGGTGGGGCCATTCGCCACCCGGGACGAGGCAGCCCATGCTCTGGAAAAACTGCGCGCCAACAGCGCCAAGTGGTCGGAAGACGACGCTCGGGACGCCCGCTAACCGTTGAACGCGCTCTACTCGTAGCTGTGCTCTGTTGCCGGGTACGCACCAGAGGCGACGTCAGCGGTGAACCGCTGCACAGCATCCGTCAGCACCGATCGAACGTCGGCGTACTGACGCACGAACTTCGGTACTCGACCACTGGTCATGCCAGCAAAGTCCGTCCACACGAGCAGCTGCCCGTCAACGGATGGCCCCGCCCCGACCCCGATCGTCGGGATCGACAGTCGCTCCGTAACGAGGGCGGCGACAGACGCCGGTACCATCTCCAGGACAACGGCGAAGGCACCTGCGTCCTGAACGGCGAGGGCGTCCGCGATGAGAGTCTCGGCGGCGTCTCCGCGACCCTGAATGATATGGCCGCCCAAGCCGTGTTCGCTCTGCGGAGTGAATCCCACATGGCCCATCACGGGGATGCCAGCCGAGACGATGCGCCTGATCTGTTTATGGCTGCGCTGGCCGCCCTCGAGTTTCACCGCGTGAGCCTGCGCCTCTTTCATGAACCGCACGGCGGTCGAGAGGGCCTGATCCGCGCCGCTCTCGTACGAACCGAACGGCATATCGGCCACGACGAACGCACGGGTCACCGCCCGAGAAACGGCACGGGTCAACGGGATGAGCTCGTCGACCGTGACGGGGAGAGTGGTCTCGTACCCGAAGACATTGTTACCGGCTGAATCGCCCACCAGGAGAAAATCGATTCCGGCCGCATCAAAAATTTGGGCGGTGAGCATGTCGTAGCTGGTCAGGCCTGTAATGGGAATCCCCTGGGCCTTCGCATTCTGAAAGTGCCGCGTGCGGACCCGCTTGGGCCCGGAAACCGCGCCATACGGATGCTGCACGGCGGCATCGACGCCCGTCGGCTCGGGCTCTGGTGCTGTCAACTTTGGCATGCAACAAGTGTAGTCAGGCCAGCAATCATGCTCGGAGCCAGTAGCCTAGACAGCAGGTATTGAGGACGGTAGCTATTTAGGTGCCTCCCCGTTGGAGCAATCAGAAAGAGCGTGAATGGACAAGCAGCGCGACTTCGTTCTTCGGACCATCGAGGAGCGAGGAATCAAGTTCATTCGACTCTGGTTCACCGACGTGGTCGGCACCCTCAAATCGGTGGCCATTGCGCCCGCCGAGGTCGAGGGCGCATTCAACGAAGGCCTGGGGTTCGACGGCTCCGCCATCGAGGGCCTCACCCGCTCCTTTGAAGCGGATGTCCTCGCTCACCCGGATCCCACCACCTTCCAGATTCTGCCGTGGCGCGGGGAAGTCGACCCCACTGCCCGCATGTTCTGTGACATCACCACACCCGACGGACAGCCCGCCGTCGCCGACCCCCGCAACGTGCTCAAGCGCACCCTGGCCAAAGCGGCCGACCGCGGCTTCACGTTCTACACCCACCCCGAGGTGGAGTTCTACCTGCTCAAGTCATCGAAGTACGGTAAGAACGGTCCGACTCCGGTCGACTCGGCCGGCTACTTCGACAACGTTCCCGGTGGAACCGCCCATGACTTCCGTCGTCGCTCCGTGCGTATGCTCGAAGACCTCGGAATTTCCGTTGAATTCAGCCACCACGAGGCGGGTCCCGGCCAGAACGAAATCGACCTGCGCTATGCCGACGCGCTCACTACCGCCGACAACATCATGACCTTCCGTACCGTGGTCAAGGAAGTCGCGATCGAGCAGGGCGTGTACGCGACGTTCATGCCCAAGCCCATGTCGGAGCATCCCGGATCGGGCATGCACACGCACATGTCGCTGTTTGAGGGTGACGCAAACGCGTTCTATGAGCCCGGTGCTAAATACCAGCTCTCCAAGATCGGCCGCCAGTTCATTGCCGGCCTGCTCAAGCACGCCCCCGAGATCACCGCGGTGACCAATCAATTCGTGAACTCGTACAAGCGGCTGTGGGGTGGCGATGAGGCTCCGAGCTTCGTCTGCTGGGGTCACAACAACCGCTCAGCCCTGGTGCGCGTACCGTTGTATAAGCCGAACAAGGGCCAGAGTGCCCGCGTTGAGTATCGAGCGATCGACTCCGCTGCCAACCCTTACCTTGCCTACTCCCTCATGCTGGCCGCCGGCCTCAAGGGCATCGAGGAGGGCTACGAGTTGCCGCCGGAGGCCGAAGACAATGTGTGGAGCCTCAGCGACACCGAGCGTCGTGCGCTCGGATACACGCAGCTGCCGGCCAGCCTCGATCATGCAATTCAATTCATGGAGGAGTCCGAGCTCGTCGCGGAGACCCTGGGCGAACAGGTCTTCAATTATGTTCTGCTCAACAAGCGGCAGGAGTGGCGTGACTACCGGTCACAGGTCACCCCGTTCGAACTTCAAAAAAACCTGGAGATGCTCTAACTCGCCAGTGTGTCGCTGATCGAAGGAATCGCCCGCGATGGAGCGTTTGCACTTGACCCTGACCGAACTCGTTCGGGTAGGTTTCGTTGACCTTGCCGACGTACGTGTTCGGCTCGACGAGATTGCCCAGCTCGGGGCGAGCAGCCCGCACCGGGCCTCCGGTTCAGCTGGCCGGTTGACCGATACTCGGGCATTGTTGCCGCTGCTCACGGCGACGGCCAGCCCGGATGCCGCGCTGATTGCGTTGGTCGCCCTGCTGCGGCAGGGTTCGCCTGAACTGTTCGAACTGCTCCAGTCGCCGGCTGCGACCGGGCGGCTGTTGAAAGTCGTCGGAGCGTCCAGTGGAATCACCGAATTCTTCCTCCGGCATCCGGTGGAACTTGCAGTTCTGGTCACGCCGTTGACGGTGCTGCCGAGCGTCGACGAGCTGGTCCGCGACCTGTTGGACTCCGTCGGCGCGATCGAAGGATTCTCCCGCCTGGTCGATGATGCAGCGTGGATCGCCCTCAGGGTGCGCTACCGTCGCCGCCTGGCAGAGCTCGCCGCCTTCGACCTCGAACAGGCCGACCCCGTTGCCGGGCTCGACGGCATCGCTCGTACCCTGTCCGATCTCGCCACGGCGGCGCTCGAGGCTGCCTTAGCGGTTGCCCGTACCATGTGCAGCGGCGACACGGCCGGGCTCGGTGTCTTTGCTGCCGACCAGGTGCGGGCAACGCGCCTGGCCATTATCGGCATGGGCAAGGCCGGGGCGAGCGAGCTGAACTACGTGAGCGACGTCGACGTTATCTTCGTCGCAGACGGCGACGAATCAGCCGGTCTGGAAAGTTCTCGGGCTGTCGAAATCGCGACCCGCCTTGCCGTGCTCATCATGCGCGGCCTGGGCGAATCCGGTATTGAACCGGAGCTGTGGGAGGTCGATCCCAATCTGCGTCCGGAAGGCAAGAGCGGAGCCCTCGTACGATCGATCGAATCCCATCTCGTCTACTATGACCGTTGGGCCAAGAGCTGGGAGTTTCAGGCGTTGCTCAAAGCCCGGACGCTGGCCGGTGACCGCGCACTCGGAGCCCGGTACATGGATGCGGTCACACCCAAGGTCTGGAGCAGCGCCGGCCGCGAGAATTTCGTCGAATCGGTACAGCGTATGCGGGAGCGCGTCACCGATAATATCCCCGACGACGAGGTAGATATTCAGCTCAAGCTCGGGCCGGGCGGACTGCGCGATATCGAGTTCACGGTGCAGCTGCTTCAGCTTGTTCATGGCCAGACCGACCCCGCCGTTCGACAGGCTGGTACCCTCCCGGCGCTGAGCGCCCTGGCTACCGCCGGGTATGTAGGTCGAGCCGAAGCCACCGAGTTTGCTCAGGACTATCGCTCTCTGCGCCTGATGGAACATCGGCTGCAGCTGCAAAAACTCCGTCGTACCCACCTGGTGCCGCGCGACGAGGCAAATCTACGGGTGCTGGCCCGTTCGACCGGGCTAGCCACCAGCGCTGCCGGACTCACCGCCCGCTGGTCGGAGACGAAACAACGGGTGCGCGGCCTGCACGAGCGGCTTTTCTACCGTCCCCTGCTCTCGGCGGTAGCGTCGCTGCCGGCTGACGGGCTGAACCTGACCAGCGCACAGGCCGAGGCTCGTCTGGCGGCCATTGGTTTTTTGAACACCAAGGGCGCTCTGGCGCACATCGCCGCCCTCTCCGGCGGAGTATCCCGGCGCGCGGCGATTCAGCGGCACCTCCTCCCCGTCCTGCTGCAGTGGCTGTCGCAGGGAGCAGACCCGGACTACGGCTTCCTGGTCTTTCGGCGTCTGAGCGACAACCTCGGTTCGACCTATTGGTTCCTGCGCATGTTGCGTGACTCCTCGGGTGCCGCTGAACGCCTCACCAGGGTGCTGTCCGGGAGTCGTTATATCGGCGAGCTGCTGGAGAAGATCCCCGAAGCGGTGGCGTGGCTCGAAGACGAAGCCGACCTCCAGCCACGACCGCTCAGAGCACTCCAAGACGAAACCCGAGCGGTCCTTGGCCGGCATGAAAGCTCGGATGCTGCCGCGACTATTCTGCGCGCGGCCCGGCGCCGTGAGATGCTGCGACTGGCATTCGCAGCCCTTCTCGGTCAGATCGATCTCGACCAGCTGGGCCAGGGCCTGACAGATATTAACGCGACCTATATTCAGGGCGTCATCGCTGCTATACGTGGGGGAGACCTGAGTGTTCGGGGCGGTCCTGATGGTTCTGACGACAGCACGTCGAGCGGTGATGGTATTGAATTCGGGGTAATCGGTATGGGGCGGTTCGGCGGTGCCGAGCTCGGTTTTGGTTCCGATGCTGATGTCATGTACGTATTCCGCGCGGGGAGTCTCGACGGCGAAGCGGCCAACGACCGTGCCCGGTATATCGTGCGCGAAGTCAATCGGCTCACCGAAGACGGGCGTTTGCCGCTCGATCTGGACATCGGATTACGTCCGGAAGGCAGCAACGGGCCGGTCGTACGGTCGCTCGACTCCTATCAGGCGTACTACCGCCGTTGGTCACTGACCTGGGAAGCTCAGGCGCTCCTGCGCGGTCGGGGTGTGGCCGGCGATGGTGCGTTGCTACGAGACTTCGAGGCCGTGGCCGACGACGTGCGGTACCCCGCAGCCATTAGCGAGCAGGCTGTGCGGGAGGTTCGTCGCATCAAGGCTCGGGTCGAGAACGAGCGCCTCCCGCAGGGCGCCGACCCGAACCGGCACCTGAAATTGGGGCGTGGCTCGCTCAGCGACGTGGAATGGTTGGTTCAACTGCTCCAGCTGCAGCACGGCGCGGCGATTCCGGCGCTGCGCACGACGTCTACTTTGTCGGCGTTGGAGGAAGCGGTCAGCGCCGCATTGATACCGGCAGCGGATGCGGCGGTGCTTCGCAGCGCGTGGGTCTTTGCCTCTCGCGCTCGCTCGGCCATCACTCTCTGGACGAACCATACCTCGAATGTGTTGCCGACTGATCGTGCCGCCCTCGAGGGCATCGCCCGGGTTATGGAGTACCCACTAGGGTCGGGTAACCAGCTTGAGGACGACTACCTCGCTGTGACCCGACGTTCCCGCGCCGTATTCGAGCGTCTGTTCTACGGCCCCGTCGAACGCCCAGGGCCAAACGCCGGCTGACGATCGACATCAGGCTGACCCGCCCAGTTCCCTCAGCAACATAAAAGGGACCGCATCCAAAGATGCGGTCCCTTTTGCAGGCGCCGTTTGACCGAGGCGCCGTATGACCGAGGCGCCGTCTGGCCTCAGTGCGGTGCGGCCTCAGTGCGGTGCGGTTTAGACCCCGTAGTACAGCTCGAACTCGAACGGGTGCGGTCGCTGCGCGAGCGGCTTGATCTCGTTTTCGCGCTTGTACTCGATCCAGGTCTCGATCAGTTCGGGAGTGAACACGTTTCCGGCGAGCAGAAAGTCGTGATCTGCTTCGAGGGCCTGCAGGGCTTGCTCGAGCGAGGCCGGAACCTGGGGGATGTTCTTGGCTTCCTCGGGCGGCAGCTCGTAGAGATCCTTGTCGACAGGCTCGTGCGGCTCAATACGGTTCTTGATGCCGTCGAGCCCAGCCATGAGCTGCGCGGCAAAGGCGAGATACGGGTTACCGGATGCATCGGGAGCGCGGAACTCAAGGCGCTTGGCCTTCGGGTTGGTTCCGGTGATCGGAATGCGGATCGACGCCGAACGATTGCCGGCCGAGTAGACCAGGTTGACCGGGGCCTCGAATCCGGGAACGAGCCGGTGGTAGGAGTTGACCGTGGGGTTCGTGAACGCGAGCACGGCCGGCGCATGCTTGAGTAGGCCCCCGATGTACCAGCGAGCCACATCGGAGAGTCCGCCATAGCCGGACTCATCATAGAACAACGGCTTGCCATCGGCCCACAGTGACTGGTGCGTGTGCATGCCGGAACCGTTATCGCCGAACAGCGGCTTGGGCATGAACGTTGCGGTCTTGCCCCAGTCGTGCGCTGTGTTCTTGACGATGTACTTGAATTTCAGCAGGTCATCGGCGGCGTGCACCATCGTGTCGAATCTATAGTTGATCTCGCCCTGGCCGCCGGTGCCCACCTCGTGGTGGCTGCGTTCGAGGATGAGACCCGCTTCGATCAACTTCAGGCAGATATCGTCGCGCATATCGACGTGCTGGTCGACCGGGCTGACCGGAAAGTACCCGCCCTTGAACGGTGTCTTGTTGGCGAGGTTGCCGCCTTCTTCTTTCTTTCCGGAATTCCAGGCACCTTCGCCGGAGTCAACGGAGTAAAAACTCGTGTGCTGGTTCACTTCGTAGCGCACATCGTCAAAGATGTAGAACTCCGCTTCGGAACCGAAAAACGCCGTGTCGCCAATGCCTGTGGAGGCAAGGTATTTCTCGGCCTTCTTCGCTACCTGGCGCGGGTCCTTGGAGTAGATCTCACCGTTACGCGGGTTGTAGATGTCGAAGAGCATGATGAGAGTCTTCTCGGTACGGAACGGGTCCAGGTACGCGGTCGACACGTCGGGAATGAGCTGCATATCCGATTCGTGGATCGTTGCGAAACCACGGATGGACGAGCCATCGAACATTTGGCCAACGGTGAAGAACTCTTCATCGACCGTGGATGCCGGGATGTTGAAGTGCTGCTGCACACCGGGAAGATCGGTGAAACGGATGTCGAGAAACTTGACGTCATTCTCTTTGATGAATTTGAGCACTTCGGACGAATCGCGGAACATGCGGACTAACTCCAGACGACGGGGGCGTAGAAACGGCCGAATCGGACACATCGGCTCCCCTGAGATTAGTATCGCCGCGTTACTTCTCCGTGACGCTTATGTTTCCCCCATGTTACAGGGATGGCCTCTCGGTAGACTCATCAGGTGCCAGACTCCAACTTCCGCCCGAATACTTTTGGTCAGCTTCCACCGAGTAAATGGCCGGGGGAGCGGCTCGGATTACCGCGGGTCGGGCCGAGTTCTGTTGGCCGTCCGTGGCGACGGCTGTTCGGCTTCGCCATTGACTGGGCGATCGCCATCGGCGTTTCGAGGATCTTCTTCAACTACGACCCGGCCGCGAACCTGATCATCTTCATCGTTTTGCAGATCGTCTTCATTTCCACGATCGGTGCCAGTGTCGGGCATCGTTTGGTGGGGCTACGGATCATTTCCATCCACGGCGGATGGGTTGGATTGTGGCGTCCCGTGGTGCGATCGGTGCTCCTCGGACTTGCGATCCCCGCCCTCGTCTGGGATTCGGACCAGCGTGGCTTCCATGACAAGATCGCCGGAACGGTGCTGATCCGCCGGTAACCCGCTAACCCGATAGAACGACGAAGGGCCGGATGCTGTCGCATCTGGCCCTTCGCTTGATCTGTGTGGGATTAGCCGCGCTGCGGACGGGCTTTCATCGGGTCGACACCCTTGGGGATAGGCAATTTCGTACCCATGGAGTTCAGCCGGTTATTGACGGCGAGAACCTCGGCCTTGGTCAGAGCGGGCTTGATCCGAGTCAGGCGACGAGCGAGCTTGTGCAGCGGCACGGCATCCTCGTCGGGGCCAACGGAGATCACGGTCACACCCACATTTCCACCAATGCGCACGATCTTGCGCTTTTCTTCGTCAAGCATGCGGGCAGTTCGGGTTTTCGGACCCTCACTGATCAACACGACACCGCCGCGGCCGACGGCGCGATACACCGCATCCTGCGTCTTACCGTTGACGGCCACCGGCATCTCGCTGCCGACCCACCCCCGCTTCAGTGAGCTGCGCAACACGGCCCCAACGGCGCCGGGCTGACCCTCAATTTGCGAATACGCAGCCTTCTCCGCGCGTCGGCCGAGAATGATCAGCATCGCCAGAATGCCGGCAAGCACACCGGCAATGATCCACAGCACCATCGTGAAGACGTTGCTGCCGGGAATCAACAGTGCCAGGGCCAGGCTGATCAGAACGGGTATGAGGAAGGCCAAAACCAGAATCCACACGATGTTCGAGTCGTAACGCCTCGTCATCTGGAAAACCTGCCACATTTGCTTCAAGCGGCCGGGCTGTTTTGGTTTTTTGGGGGTCTTTTCCTTGCTGCGTGCCATGGGTATAAGACTACCCAGTCACTCGAATGCCGCGTGACCGCATTCGATCACGACACGGCTTGGGCGAACCCGAGTTGGGCATCCGCCAACTGGCGCAGTTCGGCGGGGATTTCCCGACCGGTCGCGACCATGGACTGGGCCCACAGGCGACCGGCGCGATATGAAGAGCGCACGAGCGGCCCCGAGAGTACGCCGAGAAAGCCGATCTCTTTGGCTTCCTCGTTGAGCTCGACGAACTCCTCTGGGCGTACCCAGCGAGCAACCGGCAGGTGCCGGGCGCTCGGGCGCAGGTACTGCGTAATAGTGATGATGTCGGTCCCGGCTTCATGCAGGTCGTGGAGCGCCTGGGTGATTTCAGCGCGTTCCTCTCCCATGCCGAGGATGAGGTTGGATTTTGTGATCAGGCCAGCGTTGCGTCCCTGCGTGAGCACGTCGAGCGACCGATCATATCGAAACGCCGGGCGGATTCGCTTGAAGATGCGTGGCACGGTTTCGACGTTGTGGGCGAAGACCTCCGGTTTGGCATCAAACACCTGAGCGAGGTGTTCTGGATTGCCGGAGAAGTCCGGCACGAGGATCTCCACACCGGTGCCAGGGCTCTGCTGGTGAATTTGGCGAATCGTCTCGGCGTACAGCCAGGCCCCCTCATCGGGCAGATCGTCGCGGGCAACGCCGGTCACGGTGGCATAACGCAGGTTCATCGTGACAACGGACTCGCCGACCCGGCGAGGTTCGTCGACGTCGTAGTCGGCCGGTTTTCCAGTATCGATCTGGCAGAAATCACACCGTCTGGTGCATTGTGAGCCACCGATCAGGAAGGTTGCTTCCCGGTCTTCCCAACACTCAAAGATGTTCGGGCACCCCGCTTCCTGGCACACGGTATGCAAATTCTCACTTTTGACCAAGCTTTGCAGTTTCTGATACTCCGGCCCCATTTTGGCGACCGTCTTGATCCAGGAGGGCTTGCGTTCTATCGGTGTCTCCGCATTGCGAATTTCCAATCGCAACAACTTGCGGCCTTCGGGTACTGCGCTCATGCGTTCGTCCTGACGTTGTCGAGGCTGGCGGAGGTCGTTTGGGCGGGATTCAGACTTGCCGAACGCCGGAATGCCACCGTGATGGGGTCAATCAACTCAACCGGGTCGACCGTGCGTCCCAGCACACGCGACATGGTGGTCACACCGGCATCACGAATGCCACAGGCGATAATGCGCGAATAGGCTTCCAGTGAGTTGCTGCAGTTGAGTGCAAACCCGTGCATCGTGACACCCTGAGCGACGCGAATACCGATGGCAGCGATCTTGTCTTCATGGCCAGCCTCGCCGACCCAGACGCCCGAGCGTCCGGCCACCCGCACGGCGTCGATGCCGAACTCGATCAGAACCTCAATCAATATGGCTTCGAGGGACCGAACATAACCGACGACGTCGACGGGTTCGTGCAAGTGCACAATGGGGTACCCGACCAGTTGGCCAGGTCCATGCCAGGTAATCTTGCCACCCCGGTCGACGTCGATCACCGGCGTATCGTCGTCGGGGCGTTCCTCGGGCAGGGTGCGTTTTCCGGCCGTATACACGGCGGGATGCTCCAGCAGGAGGACGGCGTCCGGTCGCTCGCGGGCGACAACAGAACGATGGACTGCGCGTTGGAGCTCTAGGCCCTCAACATACGGCACGGAGTTGGCGCTTAGCCCCGCGACGACAAAGTCGAGCATGTGCCCAGTCTAGGGGTGCAGTGGCAAATCTGCGTGCAACGAATACAGCACAGCGCAAGGTCACCAGGCGGATTTCCCACCTCCTCCACAACGGCCCGGATCGCCTGCCCTGCACGGATGAGGGGTGTGCGCGTCGCTCAGCCTGTTGTGCAGGCGAACATGGTTCCGTGAGACGACGCGCTGAACAGCCCCCGGCTTGGGCCGACGAGAAACAATGGCATGACTCAGCTCAGCAGGCGTCCCACCGCGACGCCGACCAGGATGCAAGCGCTGTGGCAACGGTGCATATGGAGGGTGTCGTTGCCGGGCACCGCGTAATCCGTCTGTTGGGCGCTGGAGACCGCGCCGTGGTGTACCTCGGACATACCGGTTCCGAGAGCGTCGTTGCTCTCAAGGTCTTCCACCCCGCCACCGAAACGGCGAGCGTCGAACTCGACATCGCCGTGCTGACATCTGCCGCCGCGCCGGGACTCGTGCGTCTGCTTGACGTCGCGCAAGTCAGCGATGGCCGCATCTGTCTGATTCTGGAACGACTCCCCGGGGGGTCTCTCGCCAAGTATCTGGTCGAACACCCGGCTCTCTCGCCGGGCGAGGTCGTGACCCTGCTAGCACCGATCACCGTAGCCCTGGGCGCCATGCACACGGCCGGGTTTTCGCACGGGAGCGTCAGCCAGTCAACTGTTCTGCTCGATGCGAATGGCCGGGCGGTGCTGACCGGTTTTGGTGCTGTTTCCAACCTCGGCGAAGCGCCTCGGGACCGACTGCGGCGGCTGCGAGTCGATTACGAACGCTGGGGAATTGTTATGCTTGCCGTCTTTGAGTCGGTCGATAGAACGGACCCGCACCATGAGAGCGGTGCCGCACTGGTGCGTCGATTTCAGGCTTCGATCAACTCCGCCGGGGCTTCAGACAGTGCCGATCAGGCAGCCGGTACCGCGCACCCCGGTTCGATCCTCGGCACACTGGAGTACGACCTTTTCGGTTGGGCCGACGCCGAACCACTTCGAGGTTTTCACACCGACGACCGTCGGGATGCACAGTCAATCACGGTGGGTTCTACCGTCGTCGAGACGGAGACCGGGCAGGTCAACGGGGTTCAGCTTCGCCACACCGCTCTCCAAACGGACCCGGTCAGGTCGGGGGTTTCCGACAACAGCAATTTTCACGATGACACCTGCACCGACAAATTGGGCGGCAAGTTCGATAACGACGTGGACTCCGAGGCTTACCGCGGCGACGAATACGGCGCGGAACTCAGCGAGAGCTTCAGCGACAGGCTGCCACGCGGTCGTTTCTCCCTCGGTAACGGGAGTGTTCACCGCAGTCTTTCCGTGCGGGGCACCGCTATTATCAGGGCATTCCAGCAGCGGACGGGTTCCCATCGAGTATTCGAGGGCATCATCGACTCCCTGGTCGACGCGCATCCGTTCAACTCTGCGGGGCATGCACTGCGTAAACGTCTTCACGGGCACCATCGGCCCCTGCTGGTCGCCGTTATCGGAGGTGCCGGCATTCTCATGCTCGCCCTGACTCTGTTCCCTGTCTCGGGCCGTGCCGGTGAAACCGGGACACCCGAGACTGCACGCACAAACGGTGCCACCCAGGTCAACGGCACGCCAGGGGTCGCCGACAGTTCGACACTATCGACAACAACGGCCGATGTACCAGCGGATGCCGCGGGCTCCGCCAGCCAGGCGGCAATAGCGGGGGATGACCCGATAGCGGCCGTGCTGGCCTTGCTCGAGCGTCGGGCTGCGTGCCTGGCCACCACGTCCCTGGTCTGCCTGGTTGACGTGGATCAGACCGGGTCGGCCATGCTGGCGTCAGACAGCTACGACGCCCGTGAGCGGCAACAGGGTCTATCCGGCCGGGATGTCGCCGACTATGCCGGCTACTCGCCGTCACTGGCTGAACGCAGCGGCGACCTGGCCGTCGTCGTGCTGACCCCGGTGCCCGGGCAGCAAAAAGGCCAGCCGGCCTCGGTCCTTGTCGTCAAGGGCGAGGACGGCTGGCGTCTTCGGGAGATTTTCGACTACTGAACTGCGCTAAAACCGCAGGTGGTCCAGAGCGAAAAGTTCGAGTTGTTAGATGCCGAGGTCACCCTCGAATGCACCGGCTTCGAGCCGCGTCTTCATGGTGGTGAGGAAGCTGGCTGCATCCGCACCGTCGATGATGCGATGGTCGTAAGAGAGGGCGAGGTAGACGCTCGATCGGATCGCGATCGAATCAAGGCCGTCGTTGGTGACAACAAGCGGCTTCTTGTAGACGATTCCGGTTCCGAGAATGGCGCTCTGCGGCAGGAACACGACGGGCGTATCGAACAGGGCACCGCGCGAACCGGTGTTGGTCAGCGTGAACGTTCCACCACTCAGTTCGTCGGGCTTAAGCTTGTTTTCCCGCGTGCGAGCGGCGAGGTCCGCGATTTGGGCGGCAAAACCGGCCAGGTCAAGTTCCCCGGCGTTGCGCACGACCGGAGTCAGGAGACCACGCTCGGTATCAACGGCGATGCTGATATTTTCCTGGGCCGGGTACACGATCGCGTCACCGTCTATCGTGGCGTTCACGATGGGGATGGCACGAAGCGCCTCAGCGGCTGCCAGAGCGAAGAACGGCAGGAACGAGAGCTTGTTGCCGGTCTTCTCAGCGAATGCTCCTTTGACCCGATCGCGCAGCAGGGCTACGCGGGTGACATCGACTTCGACCACTGTCGTGAGCTGAGCGGATGACTGCATCGAGATGACGGCACGCTCGGCGACAACCTTGCGTAGGCGGGACATCGGCTGGGTCGTTCCGCGAAGCGGTGAGATCGCGATGGCAGGCGCGGCCACAGCGGTGCCCACTGCGGAAGCGGCCTGAACGATGTCTTCCTTTCGGATGCGTCCGCCTACGCCGGTGCCGCTGACCGTCGACAGGTCAACGCCGGCTTCGTTCGCCATTTTGCGCACGATCGGCGTGACGTAACCGCTGGTTCCGGCGTGTGAGCCCCGGGCCACAGGGGCAGCCTGTGCGGCGACCGGGGACGGTGTAGCGACCGGTGCGGCAGCAGCGACCGGTGCTGGGGTTGCGACCGGTGCTGGGGTTGCGACCGGTGCTGGGGTTGCGACCGGTGCCGCAGCAGCGACCGGTGCCGGAGTGGGGGCAACGGGCTCGGGTGCTGCGACGGCAGCCGGTGCCTCAGCAATGGGGGCTTCAGCGATGGGGGCGGCTGCGGCGGAGCCATCGCCGATTGTGACAAGCGGGGTTCCGACCTCTACGGTCTCGTCCTCCTGCACCAAAATGGCTTCGATGATGCCGGCGACCGGGGACGGGATTTCCGTGTCCACCTTGTCGGTCGATACCTCGAGCAACGGCTCGTCGACCTCTACGCGGTCGCCCACGTTCTTCAGCCAGCGGGTGACCGTGCCCTCTGTGACACTCTCTCCGAGTGCCGGGAGGCTGACGGATTCGCTCATGCGTATGTCTCCTTCAAAACCGTTTGCTTGTCTGAAAATTGGATAAAAATGCGCGAACCGACTACATCGCGTGGAGCGGTTTGCCGGCCAGAGCCAGGAAAGCCTCACCCAGCGCTTCGTTCTGGGTCGGGTGCGCATGCAGGAACGGTGCGATGTCTTCCGGGAATGCTTCCCAATTCACCACGAGCTGGCCTTCGCCGATGAGTTCGCCGACGCGGGCGCCGATCATGTGAATGCCCACGATGGGGCCGTCCTTGACTCGGACCAGCTTGACCGAACCGGCGGTACCCAGAATGGAGCTCTTGCCGTTTCCTCCGAGGTTGTATTCGTAGGTCGAGATCTGGTCGGCACCGAATTTGTCTACGGCTTTGGCTTCGCTGTAGCCGACGGAGGCCACTTCGGGATCCGAGTAGGTGACCTTGGGGATATTCAGGTCGTCGACGAGGATCGGGTTGAGTCCGGCAATCTCCTCGGCGACAAAAATGCCCTGCTGAAAACCGCGGTGGGCGAGCTGCAGGCCTGGCACGATGTCGCCCACGGCGTAGACGCCGGGGATGTTCGTGGCGAGGCGTTCGTCGGTGATGACAAATCCGCGATCCATGGTCACGCCGACCTCGTCAAAGCCGAGTCCAGCGGTGACCGGGCCGCGCCCGACGGCAACAAGCAGCAGGTCGGCCTCAACGGTCGTGCCATTCTCGAGGGTGACGACAACGCCGGAGTCGGACTGGGTGACACTCTGAAAGCGGATGCCGAGGGAATACTCGATACCGCGCTTGCGGAATGCGCGCTCGAGTTGCTTGGAAATCGACTCTTCCTCGTTGGGCACGAGGTGAGGCAGGGCCTCAATGATCGTGACGTCGGCACCGAAGGACTTCCAGACGCTCGCGAACTCGACGCCGATGACGCCGCCGCCCAGCACGGCGACCTTCTTTGGAACATAGTCCAGGGCGAGTGCGGTCTCGCTCGTGATGACGCGGCCGCCGATCTCGAGCCCGGGCAGCGAGCGGGAGTAGGAACCAGTGGCCAGGATCACGTTCTTGCCGACGATCAGGTCATCGCCAACCTGAACGGTCGTCGGAGAGACCAGGTGGCCTTCGCCCTCGATCACGGTGATCCCGCGTGCTTTGACCAGGCCCTGCAGTCCCTTGTACTTGCTCGCTACGATGCCCTCGCGGAACGCGTTGACGGCGGCCATATCGATGCCCTCGAACGCGGTCTTGACGCCGTATTTGGCGGCTTCACGGCTGACGTCAGCAACCTCGGCCGAGTGCAGGAGGGCCTTGGTCGGAATGCAGCCGACGTGCAGGCAGGTGCCGCCGAGTTTGCCTTTCTCGATCAGACCAACGGTGAATCCCAGCTGCACGGCACGCAGCGCTGCTGCATATCCACCGCTTCCGCCACCGAGAACGACAATGTCAAAATTCTGTTCCGACACTCAGCTACTCCCTCGCGCATTACGCTCCATCACGACGGCCGACAGATTTTGCAGATCGGCAGCGTGGATTGACAAGCTTTTCTTGCCTCTTCGACTGTACTACGGGCGTGAAAAGTCCTCGGCCAGTCGAAGAAGCGCCCGAACGGACACTCCGGTTGGTCCGACACCGGTGAATCCCCAACCTGATCCGGAATTCTGAGCCGGGCCGGCGATGTCGAGGTGAGCCCACGGAATGGTCTGGCCGGCCGTATCTGTTCCGATGAATTCCTTTAAAAATATCCCGGCGAGGAGCATCCCGCCGACCGAGCTGCCGATTTTTGCATTGGCGATGTCGGCGACATCCGAATTGAGCGTGGCGCGCAATTCATTCGGGAATGGCATCGGCCAGGCCGTCTCACCGGTCGCGGTGCTGGCCGCGAGCACGTGCTGCACGAGAGTGTCATCTCCCATCACGCCGAAATACCTGTTGCCAAGGGCCACGACAGCAGCACCGGTCAGAGTAGCGACGTCGATGATGGCGTCGGGGTGTTCTTCACCCGCGGCGACGAGTCCGTCTGCGAGCACGAGGCGACCTTCAGCATCAGTGTTGAGGACCTCAACGGTGCGTCCGCCGCGCATGCGCAGCACGTCGTTGGGACGGATGGCCGATCCCGACGGCATGTTTTCGGCGATGCACATCCACGCCGTGATGCGCACTGGCAGCTGGAGCCGGGCTGCGGCTACCACCACAGCAAGGACCGTGGCGGCCCCCGTCATGTCGTACTTCATGCCCACCATCGATGCCGGCGGCTTGAGCGAGAGTCCGCCGGTGTCGAACGTTATGCCCTTCCCGACGAGGGCGAGGTGTTTGCCGGCCCCGTTCGGGCTATAGCTGACCTTGACCAGGCGCGGCGGGCGGGTGGAACCCGCACCGACACCGGCAATGCCACCGAACCCGTCGGCCGCGAGCTGATGCTCATCCCAGACGGTCACGTCAAGCGGCAGGCCACGTGCAGCATCGACCGCCTGGTCGGCGAGCGAAGCGGGGTACAGGTCGAGCGGCGGCATATTCACGAGGTCCTTCACCAGACCAATCGCCTCGGCGCTGACGCGGGCGCGTTCCACAGCGGACGCCGCCGGGGTCGCACTGTGCACGACGACACTGCGGGCAGGCAGTTTGGTCGCAGCCAACGAACTGTGCCGGTAAGCCGTGTAGGAGTAGCCGCCGAGGGCGGCGCCTTCAAGGACAGCTTCGACCTGGTCGGCATCGTCCAGGGGAAGTGAGAATGCCACTGAGGCTGCACCGCTCAGCTGACGTACAGCAGACCCAGCCGCGTGTCGAAGGGCCTCGGTGTTGAGCAGACGTCCCAGTCCGACGATGGCGATGCTGCGCGGCGTTTCGGTCATGACCACCAGGCGCACCACCTCGTCACGTGCGCCGGTCGCATTCAGAAGCAGCAACTGAGCTGTCACCGACGCGATCAGATCGTCACCGAGCGTGACATCCGCGAGCAACCGCACCCCGTCATCCGTTTGGAGCGAAGCAAGAATGAGAATTTCGGTGGTAGAGCCCGATGCGGACTCAGTGGACAGGGACAGGGCGGGAACAGTCATATCACGATGGTATCCGTGGCGCCCACCCACCCGCTCCCGGTTGTTCGCTCTGGGCACGATGGTGAAAGCCCCGAAAAACTGCACGAATGGGCGCCTCGGATTAGAGTTAAGGAATGCCAGACCCCGAGGAGCTCTACACACTCACCGCCGACGCCGATGGCGTTCCGGAGGGACTACACCTCGTCATGGGACTGACCGGCTTCGCGGATGCCGGCGGCGCGGTAGCGCAATTCACCGACTATCTGCTGAACACCCTGGATCACACCATCGTTGCGTCGTTTGATACCGACGCCCTGCTCGACTATCGGGCCCGGCGCCCGGTCATCTACTTTGATCAGGATCACCTCACGAACTATCAGCCGCCATCGCTCCAGCTGTACTTGGCCCGCGACGAGATCGGTCAGCCGTTTCTTTTTTTGACCGGGTTCGAACCAGACTTCCGCTGGGAACAGTTCACGGCGGCCATGCTGCAGCTCGTCGAACGATTCACTGTTTCTTCAACGACCTGGGTGCACGCCATTCCGATGCCCGTTCCGCACACTCGTCCGATCGGTGTGACCGTCAGCGGCAATCGTTCCGACCTCATCGAAAACCGATCGGTCTGGCGACCGCACACGCAGGTAGCCGCCAACGTCCTACACCTTCTGGAGTTCCGCTTGCACGAGCGTGGCGCGTCGACGGTCGGCTACGTATTACTCGTTCCGCATTACCTGGGTGATACCGAGTTTCCAGCAGCAGCCCTCAGCGCGTTGGAAAGCACGAGCGCGTCGACGGGTTTGATTTTTCCCACCGATCACCTGCGCGAGGCAAACAGAGAATTCGTCGCTCGCATCGACGACCAGGTGCAGGGTAATCCGGAGCTGGCCAAACTTGTGGGCACCCTCGAGCAGCGCTACGACGCCTACATGGAAGGGAGTCCGCTGCGTTCGCCACTCACCGACGAAGACGGCGAGCTGCCGTCAGCCGATGAGATCGCTGCAGAACTCGAGAACTTCCTAGCCCTGCGTCGCAGCCGCGATGACGGCTCTGTCAGCTGAAACCATCCCACGGCACCCGGTGAACCGGCGTGAAGTGTCGTTCAGGACGAACGCGGTAGACTGATTTCAGTGAACTCTCGTCGATCTACCCTGATCTTTATTATCGGGTCGTTCGCGTACCTGTCGGCCGTGCTTCAGCGCACGTCAATGGGGATCGCCGGGGTGGCCGCCACGGAGAAATTCGGTGGGTCGGCCGCCATTCTTTCGAGCCTGGCCGTCGTGCAACTCATCGTCTACGCCGCCGCTCAGATCCCGGTTGGGGTGTTGATCGACCGATACGGTCCGCGAGTGCTCATGATCACGGGGACCGCGCTCATGGTCACCGGGCAGATCACACTGGCACTGGCACCGGAAATCTCAGTCGCTGTCGTCGGCCGCATCCTCGTCGGCGCCGGTGATGCGACCATTTTCATTTCGATGATCCGCCTCATCAGCTCCTGGTTCAGCGGTCCCATCGTTCCTCTGCTGTCCCAGTGGACGGGCAACATCGGCCAACTCGGCCAGGTGCTCTCCGCGGTGCCCCTGGCGTGGTTACTGCACACGGCCGGCTGGACACCGGCCTTCCTCTCGGCGGCGTCCGTGGCTGTTGTCGCCTTGATCGTGGTCGTCATTTTCGTGCAGGACCGCCCCAGAGACGTCACTGAACACGTGCATGCCAACAGCCTCGGAATGGCGCTGACCCAGCTGCGGCATAGTTTTCGTCGCCCAGGCACGCAACTCGGATTCTGGTCCCACTACGTTACACAGTCCTCCGGTACCGTGTTCAGCCTGCTGTGGGGCTATCCGTTCATGGTCTTCGCCCTCGGCTACGAACCGGCGTTCGCGGCCGGCATGCTGACCGTTTTGGTCGGTGCAGGCCTGGTATTCGGACCAATCCTTGGCTTGCTGACGGCGCGTCACCCGCTGCGCCGCAGTAACATCGTGCTCGCCATCGCGACCGGTATTGGTGTCGCTTGGGCGATCGTGTTGCTCTGGCCCGGTGTTCCACCACTCTGGACGATAGCGCTGTTACTTGTCGTGCTCGGAATCGGCGGGCCCGGATCGCTGATCGGCTTCGACTTCGCCCGTACCTTCAATCCACAGCGAAGCCTGGGCTCGGCTAACGGCGTCGTCAACGTCGGAGGCTTCACCGCGAGCTTCGTCATGATGTACCTGATCGGGTTACTTCTCGACCTTCAAAACGGATGGCGCGTCGCCGGGGGAGCGGCGAGTGACCTTTATGCGCTCGACGCATTTCGGGTGGCCTTCACGGTGCAGTACCTCGTCGTCGGACTCGGCATCGGTTTTCTGGTGCACGCCCGCCGGCGCACCAGGCGCCAGCTTTCCCGTGACGAAGGAATAGAAGTGGCCCCCATCTGGGTTGCACTATCACGAGCGTGGAAACGGCGTGACGAAGAATAGTAGTACGTGTCGTGGCTTGTCGTCCAGACAAACCGTGCAATACTTGATTCTAGGACCCGTTCTGGTCCGGGGCATTCCGAAGTCACTTCGGCATGGGTATCCCGGGACTTGACATGGGTCCAAGTTCTGCCCAAAAACGCTTCTGGCTCCTATTTGGTTCCGAGAAGCAGGTACGACTCCGCATGAGAGGTGTTCGAATGGCAACCACTGTCAAGACTGACCTAACCGATGAGTCCGTCACGACTCCGGTAGTACCGCCGGTCAAGAAGACCGTCACCAAGGCCGCTGCTGCAAAAGCCGCTGCTGCCGAAGCAGCCGCGACGAAGACGTCTGCAGCTGCTGGCCTGGCTACCGAGAAGCCGGCCCCCAAGAAGCGTGCGACGAAGGCGAAGGTCGTCAAGAAAGACGACGAAGCCGACGTTGATGGTGGTTCAGAAGCCGACGAGGACGAGTCAGACGAGGACAACACCCAGCGTTCGGCGTCGACCGAGCCGCTCCCCAGTGGGGCTCTCGTGCTCTCCCTTGTCGACGACGACGACGAGGTCCCGGTGTACTCCAGCGCCATCACCGGAGCCACGGCTGACCCGGTCAAGGACTACCTCAAGCAGATCGGTAAGGTCGCCCTACTGAACGCGGCCGAAGAGGTCGAGCTGGCGATGCGCATCGAAGCCGGCCTGTTTGCCGAAGACAAGCTGTCGGAAATGACCGACGTCGAGAAGAAGAATGCGCTGGGCCGCGAGCTGCAGTGGGTCGCTAAAGACGGCGCCCGAGCCAAGAGCCACCTTCTCGGCGCCAACCTACGCCTCGTCGTGTCACTCGCCAAGCGCTACACCGGTCGCGGCATGCAATTCCTTGACTTGATCCAGGAAGGCAACCTCGGCCTTATTCGTGCCGTCGAGAAGTTCGACTACACCAAGGGTTTCAAGTTCAGCACCTATGCCACCTGGTGGATTCGTCAAGCCATCACCCGGGCCATGGCCGACCAGGCCCGCACGATTCGAATCCCCGTGCACATGGTCGAAGTCATCAACAAGCTCGCCCGCGTTCAGCGACAGATGTTGCAGGACCTCGGTCGCGAGCCCACTCCGGAAGAGCTCAGCCGCGAACTCGATATGACGCCCGAAAAGGTCGTTGAAGTTCAAAAATACGGACGCGAACCGATTTCTCTCCACACCCCGCTCGGTGAAGACGGCGATAGCGAATTCGGTGACCTCATCGAAGACACTGAAGCCGTTGTCCCAGCGGACGCCGTGGGTTTCACGATGCTGCAAAAGCAGCTGGAGAGTCTGCTCGACTCGCTCTCCGAGCGCGAAGCTGGGGTAATTCGTATGCGCTTCGGTCTCGGCGACGGAATGCCGAAGACTCTTGACCAGATTGGCGACACCTTTGGTGTGACGCGCGAGCGCATTCGTCAGATCGAGTCCAAAACGATGGCGAAGCTTCGTCACCCGTCCCGGTCGCAGTCCCTGCGCGACTACCTCGAGTAAACGTGACAGTGGCAGGTCCCGCCCAGGCTAGGCAGTGCGGTTCGTGAGTTCCTTTCGCTACGGTCCCGCCATTCTGGTCGGTCGGGCGGTTCGTACGCTGGCAAGGTGGCGCAAACCGGGCGGTGGCTCTGCCATCCCCGGAGTCGTCGTCAATCGCATCGCCCCGGGCTTTCTCGCTGCAACGCTCAACGGGTTTCCACTCGGGCTCGTGATCGTGACCGGGTCAAGCGGCAAATCGACGACCACCAAGATGCTCGTCGCTATCCTTCGCGCCCACGGTCTTTCCGTGTTCACCAACCAGTCGACGGCCAATATCAGCCAAGGCCTGACCAGCGCCCTCTTGGAACAGGTCAGTCTCGCTGGCACGATCGCCGGCGATGTCGCCGTGCTGGAAATGGATGAGGGACACGGCGCGCTCATCGCCGGGTCATTGACGCCGCGAGTCGTCGCCCTGACCAACGTCATGGTCGACCAGATCGATCGGTTCCACGATTCCGAAATGGTCGTTGCTCTGCTGGCGAAAATCGCAGCACGCGCCACGGAGTCGGTCGTGCTCAACGCCGATGACCGGTACCTGGCTGACCTCGGTAATGCGCTCGAACCTGGCGTTGCGGTGTCCCGTTACGGTGTCACCGGCGAAGTGCTCGCTGAGCACCCTCGTGGACTCGGCTATGCCGACACCGCGCCGACTCGCCTGCCGGCCGGAGCGGGGCTGCAGCTCACCCGTGTGGTCGGCCGTGACGCTGACGTGCAGTTTGCCACGGGCAGTCACAGCATCCGCTTGCCGGCCCGCGGCATCCACTATGCCGTCGATGCGCTGACCGCGTTGAGCACGGCTGGCGCGACCCTCGGCGAACGTTTCGTTCCGACGGTCGCCTGTGCGGCGTTGTCGGCGATGCCGGCCGTTTTCGGTCGTGGCGAAGTGGTGACCGTTGGTGGTAAAACCATCGAATTCGTTCTCGTCCAAAACCCGTCGAGCTTTCAGCTCAACGTCGACAGCCTGGAACCTGGCACAGAGCAGATTCTGGTGATCATTGGCTCGGACGTTCGGGATCCGTCATATTTCTGGCCGGTGCACACTACCGGGCTCGGCCACGTGCTCATTGCCTCAGGACTCAAGGCGCACGAGATCGCCCTGCAGCTGGCCTACGACGACGTTGTCGTTGACCGCATCGAGCCGGATGTACCGACTGCCCTCGACGCCTTCCTGTCCCTGCCCAATCCCGTATCCGGGGTGAAAACCATTATCTTTTCGGCCGACGGAATGCGGCGCACGCGTGTGCACCTCGGTCTCGTCTCCAACTCTGAGGACCCGGTATGACCGCCACTTCGCTTGACCGGCCGTTCACGGTCGTCTCGCTGCTGCCGCGCCTGCTCGACACGAATGGTGATGCTGGCAACGCCCGGGTCCTCGCGCAGCGCATTCGGTGGAACGGTCACGACGCCCGGGTAGTCGAAGTACATTCTCGGGCGGACTTGCCCGAACACGTGGACGCGGTGTCAGTGGGTTCAGGAACGGATGCTGCCCTCCTGCCGGCGAGGGACGCACTGCGCACGCTGGTCGAAGAACTGCGCGTCTGGTCCAACTCCGGTGTGCCCATCCTGGCAATCGGAACGGGTTGGGAATTGCTGAGCTGGGGCATCGATCGGGCGGATGGCACGGCGTTGGAGGGACTCGGGCTCGTGGCTGGCCACGCGGTGCCGCGTGCTGCGCGCGCGACCGATGACATCATCGTCGCGTCCAAGTATGGGCGGCTGGTCGGGTTTGAAAATCACGCCCGCGACTATGTCGGCGCCGAAGCCAGTCCGCTCGGACGGGTTATCTACGGCACCGGCAACTCGGACGCTCCGGCGAACGGACCGCAGATTGAGGGACTGACCATGGGCGAGGTGTTCTGTACGCACTTGCACGGGCCGGTGCTCGCGCGCAACCCGGCCTTGGCTGATCACCTCTTACAGGCAGCCTTCAAGCGTTCCGGTCTCCGTTACTCACGGGGGGCAAGGTCAGAATTGGTGGATGAAACCGCGCGGGCAGCACGCAATCAAGTGGCCGCGCGCCTCGGACAGTCAGTCGAATAGCGGCCTCATAGACGAGATTCGGCTCACAATAACGAGCAAACCGCGCAGGTTGCCGGCCGAAGCCAGCCGCCTGCGCGGCATCCGTTCTGAAATCGCTGGGTCGGCTAGGACCGCTGATCTTCGAGCAGTCGGCTCGACTCGTCGTGCCAGCTTTCAGCGATGGCCGCGAGCTTCTCTTGGTGCTTACGGCCGTGGTGTGCGCAGAACAGCAGTTCGCTGTTCTTCACGACGACACGAATGTAAGCCTGGGCGCCGCAAGCGTCGCAGCGATCGGCTGCGGTGAGCTGGTGGGGGGCACCCTGGTTGGCTACGGAACCATTTTCAGTGGCGATCTGGGACATTTTCTCCTCCTCCAGATTGAATGCATGAACCCTCTTATCTAATGTAAACACGCTGCAGGGCTTTCGACGAGTTGTTTGGCGGGTATTTCGCTCACCGCGTAGACGTGTTGCGGTGAATGGTGAGTCGCGGCCAGCCGTCTCCGCGCGAAAGATTGCCGGTCGGGGCCGGTATTCTTGGATGTTGTGAGCTCTGACTATTCCGCGCGCCACCTGTCAGTCCTTGAGGGACTCGAGGCAGTGCGCAAACGCCCCGGTATGTACATCGGTTCCACCGACTCGCGCGGATTGATGCATTGCCTGTGGGAGATCATCGACAACTCCGTCGACGAGGCTTTGGGTGGCCACGGTGCCAGCATCAACATTGAGCTGCATCCGGACCACAGCGTCGAGGTGCGCGACACCGCCCGGGGAATCCCGGTCGATATCGAGCCCAAGACCGGATTGACCGGCGTTGAGGTTGTGTTCACCAAACTGCACGCGGGTGGAAAATTCGGCAGCGGCTCATACGCGGCGTCCGGTGGTCTGCACGGCGTGGGAGCGTCCGTCGTCAATGCTCTGTCCGAACGTCTGGACGTCGAAGTCGATCGCGACGGCAAGACCTGGGCCATGTCGTTTCACCGGGGAGAACCGGGCCTGTTTGCCGATTCGGGGGAAAAGAGCCCCGATGCCCCGTTCACTCCGTTTGAAAACCAGAGTGAACTGCGTGTCATCGGAAAGGTCAAGCGCGGTGTGACCGGAACTCGTATCCGCTATTGGGCCGACCGACAGATCTTCACCAAGGGCGCATCGTTTCAGACCGACGAGGTGCTGAGCCGTGCCCGTCAGACGGCATTCCTCGTACCCGGCCTTGCGATCGAGGTCGCCGACCGCCGTAGCGATGAGCCGGTGATCAGCCTGTTCCAGTTCGACGGGGGCATCTCAGAATTCGTCGAACACCTCGCACCGGATGCCCCGATCACCGACACCTGGCGACTGACCGGCAACGGCACCTTCAGTGAAACCGTGCCAGTGCTCACCGACACGGGCGCCATGGTCCCGACCGAGCTCGTGCGCGACTGCGAGGTGGACATCGCGCTGCGCTGGGGCACCGGCTACGACACGATCGTGCAGAGCTTCGTCAATATTATCGCCACCCCCAAGGGCGGCACCCACCAGGCCGGCTTCGACCTGGGACTGCTGAAGTTTCTTCGAGCGCAGGTAGACCTGAACGCCCGCCGTCTCAAAGTCGGCAGCGACAAACTCGACAAGGACGACGTTATGGCCGGGCTCACCGCCGTGCTCACCGTGCGCCTCCCCGAACCGCAGTTCGAGGGTCAGACCAAGGAAGTGCTCGGCACCCCCGCGGTGCGAGCAATCGTCGCCACCGTCGTCGCGAAGGCTATGGCCGAGCGGTACACCTCGCCCAAACGCGACGACAAGACACAGTCAGCGTTGCTGCTCGACAAGATCGTCGCCGAGATGAAATCGCGCATATCAGCCCGAGCGCACAAAGAGACCCAGCGACGCAAAAACGCCCTGGAAAGCTCTTCCCTGCCGGCCAAACTGGTCGACTGCCGCAGCAACGACGTGTCCACGAGCGAGCTTTTCATCGTGGAGGGCGACTCGGCCCTCGGCACCGCGAAACTCGCCCGCGACAGCGAGCACCAGGCGTTGTTGCCGATTCGGGGCAAGATCCTGAACGTGCAGAAGGCATCGGTTGCCGACATGCTCTCCAACACGGAGTGCGCCTCGATCATCCAGGTGATCGGCGCCGGTTCCGGGCGCAGCTTCGACCTGTCGGCGGCGCGCTACGGCAAGGTCATCATCATGAGCGACGCCGACGTCGATGGCGCTCATATTCGCACCCTGCTCCTCACGCTGTTTTTCCGCTACATGCGTCCGATGATCACCGAGGGCCGCGTGTTTGCCGCCGTACCACCCCTGCATCGGGTCGTCGTGATGAACCCGGGCACCAAACCCAATGAAACCATCTACACCTACTCGGAGGCTGAACTACAGGGGGTGCTCAGCGCACTGGAGAAGAAGAACCGGCGCTATCAGGACCCCATCCAACGTTACAAAGGCCTGGGTGAAATGGATGCCGACCAGCTCGCGACCACGACCATGGAACGAGCCCACCGCACCCTGCGGCGGGTACGCGTCGACGATGCCGAGTCCGCCGGCAAGGTGTTCGAGCTACTGATGGGCAACGACGTCGCCCCGCGTAAAGAATTCATCATCGACAGCTCCGACAAGCTCTCCCGAGACCGCATCGACGTCTAACGAGTCGCTTTCGCGGCCCCGTCAGGCTAGATCTCGGCGCCGATGGCTCCGACCAGGGCGTCGAGCATCACTCCGGAGGCGTCACGGCGGGAGCCGGAATCCGGCAGGGTGCGCGGAGTCCCGTCCGGGGCAACGGCGCGGGCGGGGGAGCGACCGACCCAGGCCACCGCGAGGGTGTCTTCACCCTTCAGGAAGCGTTGGGCGCGCACGCCGCCGGTGGCGCGTCCCTTAGCCGGATATTCCGAGAAGTCGCTCTGCTTCGCACTGCCGGGGTCTGTGCCGGGCAGTGTCTGACTGCTCGATGCCACTGTGGCCACGACAGCAGTGGTGACGTCCTCTATCGACAGGCTGGAAAAGAACACGGCGGTTTCGCCCGGCGTCAGCTTGATTCCGGCCATTCCTCCGGCCGCTCGGCCCTGGGGGCGCACACCCGAGGCGTTGAAGCGCAGCAGCTGCGCATCCGAGGAGATGAAGACCAGCTCGTCCTCCTCGGAGCCCTGCACGGCACCGACCACCTCGTCCTTCGGCTTGAGCGCGATGATCTCGAAGTCGGGTTTGTTGGCCCAGTCGCCAGGAGTGACCCGCTTGACAACTCCGTGCCGCGTGCCGAGCGCGATTGCCCGATCGGAGTCGAGCGAGACAATGGCCAACACATGTTCTTTTTTGTCGGGCAGTACGAGATACTCGCTGATCCGCACGCCGGCCGCCAGCTGAATAGACGTCGCCGGCATCACCGGAAGGTCGACGGGAGAGAAGCGGATGAGCCGGCCGCGATTAGTCACGGCCCCCACCTCCGTACGGCTCGTTGTGTCGAGCGTCGACAGCACGGCATCGTGCTTGCTGCGGCGCTGCGGCGGTTGGATCCGCGGAGGTGCGGCGTCGTCGACCGCGACCAGATCTACCCGGGCAACACGCCCGGTCACGCTCAGGAACACCCGAGTGGGAATGTCCTGCACCTCGAGCACCGCGGCCTGGCGTTTGGCGGCAGCCGCCGACAGGCCAGCAATGCTCGGCTTGGCCTCGGTCAGTACCGTGCGCCGCGGAGTGCCGAACTTTTCGGCGACAGCACCGAGTTCCTCGGAGACGAGCGTGCGAATGGCCGCTTTCGACGACAGCAACTTCTCGAGTTTCGCGATCTCGGCGAGCAACTGGTCGCGTTCGGCTTCGAGTTCAATACGAGAAAACCTGGTCAAGCGCCGCAACCGCAATTCGAGAATGTACTCAGCCTGGATCTGGCTGAGCTCGAACACGTCGATCAGCTTGGCACGAGCCTGTTCGGCGTCGTCGCTGGCTCGAATAACCTGAATGACCTCGTCAATGTCGACAATCGCGACGAGCAGGCCGAGCACGAGGTGCAGCCGTTCCCTGCGACGGGCCAGCCGGTACGCCGAGCGCCTGGTGACGACCTCAATTCGGTGGTTCACGTAAACGTGCAGCAGTTCAAGCAACCCCAACGTCTGCGGGGCGCCGTTGACCAGGGCGACAGCGTTGATGTTGAAGGAATCTTCCAGGGGTGTGTAGCGGTAGAGCTGCTCGAGCACGGCGTCGGGGCTGAAGCCAGTCTTGATTCCGATGACCAGGCGCAATCCTTTGGTACGGTCAGTGAGGTCGGTCACGTCCGAGATGCCACTGAGTTTTTTAGAGTTGACGCCATCCTTGATCTTTTCGATCACTTTTTCCGGGCCGACCAGATAGGGCAGTTCGGTCACGACGAGTCCGGTCTTGCGAGCGCTGATCGCCTCGACCGAGACGCGGGCGCGGGTTTTGAAACTCCCGCGGCCCGTACTGTACGCATCCTTTATGCCGGCGAGGCCGACGATGGTTCCACCGGTCGGCAGGTCGGGCCCCGGCACGAATTCCATAACGTCGTCGAGAGTCGCGTTCGGGTGCGCCAACAGGTGCCGGGCCGCCCCGACGACTTCGATCAGGTTGTGGGGAGCCATGTTCGTCGCCATGCCGACGGCGATGCCGCTGGTGCCGTTGACGAGAAGATTGGGATACGCAGCCGGCAGCACGTCAGGCTGAGTGAGCTGGTTATCGTAATTCGGCACGAAATCGACGACGTCCTCGTCGAGATTTTCGGTCATCGCCAACGCTGGGGCCGCGAGGCGCGCCTCAGTGTAACGGGGAGCAGCTGGCCCGTCATCGAGGGAACCGAAGTTGCCATGCCCGTCGATGAGCGGAACGCGAAGTGAAAACGACTGGGCCATGCGCACGAGGGCGTCATAGATCGCGGTATCGCCGTGCGGGTGGAGCTTGCCCATCACTTCACCGACTACGCGGGCGCTCTTCACGTGCCCTTTGTCGGGACGCAACCCCATTTCGCTCATCTGGTACAGAATGCGCCGCTGCACGGGTTTGAGACCGTCCCTGGCGTCAGGCAGGGCCCGGGAGTAGATCACCGAGTACGCGTATTCGAGGAACGACCCCTGCATCTCCACCGACACATCGACGTCTTCGATGCGTTCGGTGCTGGCTGTGGTGGCGACTATTGGGGTGCTGTCTGAGCGGCTCATTGAAAAATTCTGCTTCAATCGTGCGGCGGAAACCGATTGAACCGGTCACCACTGCACTACGTAGGAAGCGCTCTCGAGAGCGCTGGGCCCGGGTTCATCCCTGTGCAAGAATAAGACCCGATGCCCACCATGCTACCGGCCCGCCAATTCAGTGCCCTGCGGCTTGCCGATGTTCTGACCAGTTCCCTCAGCGCCGTGTGCGCCCGGCCGAATGCGTTGGATTTGCCCCCGGCACACAAGGCGATCGTGATTCTGGCGGATGGGCTCGGCGTCAGCTCGCTTCGGGCACGCGCTGGACACGCCCGGTTCCTGTCTTCCCGGCTCAACAAATCCAGCATCATCGACGGTGTCTTCCCCGCCACGACGGTTGCGGGAATCGCGTCGCTCACGACCGGCGTGGAACCGGGCCAGCACGGGCTGGTCGGCTACCAGGTTCTCGACGAGGCCAACGACCGCGTGGTCAACCAGCTCACCGGATGGGACGACGGCATGCAACCGGCCACCTGGCAGCGTGCCCGGACCGTCTTCGATCTGGCCACCGATGAAAATGTGCCGAGTTTCGCGATCGGCCCGAAACGATTCGTGGCCTCTGGCTTCACCCAGGCGGTCCTGCGCGGCGCCCACTACGTATCCGCTGACTCGGTAGCCGATCGCTTCGCGGCCGCCCGCGGCATCCTCAACGCCAACCCGACGGCCCTGATCTATCTGTACGTGGCCGAGCTTGACGTGGCAGCGCACGCACACGGGTGGGAGTCCGATCGGTGGCTGGCTCAGCTCGAGACCCTCGACGCCGAAGTATTCCGCTTCGCTGCGACACTCCGTTCCGACGAGGGTCTGCTGCTCACCGCCGACCATGGTGTGATCGACGTTCCAAGCGTCAGGCACGTATTGTTCGACACCGAACCCGCCCTTGTGGCCGGCGTACGGCACGTCGCGGGAGACCCGCGTTGTGTACAGCTCTACCTCGATTATCAGCAGTCGTCGGTGACCGCTGACACGCTGGCCGACGCCTGGCGTGCGTCAGAGGGGGACCGCGCATGGGTCTACACGCGCTCTGAAGCCGTCTCGGCCGGCCTGTACGGACGCGTTGCCGACGAGGTACTGCCGCGCATCGGGGACGTGCTCGTCGCCGCCCGCAAGTCGATCGCTTATTACGACTCCCGTCCGACCAACCAGAAAGCCCGCGGCATGATCGGGCAACACGGTTCCCTCACGGATGAGGAAGTGCGTGTGCCACTCATCCGCGCGGGCGCCTTCGCGCGCTAATACGCCGAAGCCGCCCGTAGGCATCCTGCGGGATTAGACCGGGTACTGACGGCGCTTGACCTGCGGCTTGGGCAGACGCATCGGGCGAAGCTGCAACGCACGCATGGCCGCATACCAGCGGATGCGTTCGGCCTTGTCAGAACCGAACTTGGCCTCGATTTTCTTGGTCAGCACAAAACCGAGAACAACGCAGTCGACGACGGCGAAAATGAAAAATGCCCAGAGCGCAATCAGGGACACGCTGGCAATGCTAGGAATCGTGCTGAGCAGAATAACCAAGAACATGATCGGGATCATCAATTCACCGACACTGAACCGGGCATCGACATAGTCACGGACATAGCGCTTCTGCAGGCCACGTTCACGCAGCGGCAAGTACTTGTCGATGCCGGCGGCCATGCCAGCTCTGGCCACGTCACGCGCAGCGCTCGACTTGACGCGTGCCTGCTTGGCGGCGAGCTTGCGGTCATCCGGAACCAGGGGGCGTTTGTTAGCCGCCTCCTGCCTTTTGCGGGTCGGGGTCGCCTGACCTTTACCGGCGGTGTGCGAGAGACTTAGCCGCACTGCGGTCTCGTCGGCGCTTTCAATCGACGGCTGGGCGTCGGGGTTTACGGGGTGCTTAGCCACATCAAATCCTTGCAATTGGGTGCCTTAAGATTACCGGTATGACGGGTAACCCACAGACAAATTCTTCTTCCACCGGCCGGGCGCTCGACGATGCGCGCAATTCAGCCGCCGATTCTGGTGCACGGGCCGGCCTCCGCGCCGCGGTCGAACTAGGCCTACCCAGCACGATCGCCGACCTGTGCGCGCTGGTGCGCATTCCATCGGTGTCCTGGGCAGCGTTTGATCCTGCACCCGTCGCCGCTAGTGCCGACGCCGTCGCGGCGCTGGTGCGCGGGCTCGACGTCTTCGAGTCGGTCGATATCGTGCAGGCCGGCATCGGGCCGAGCAGCACCGGCGGCGGCACGGAGCTGGGGCAGCCGGCGATATTGGCGTCGCGCGCAGCCCGCAATGGCCGGCCGACGGTTTTGCTCTATGCCCACCACGACGTACAGCCCCCGGGCAAGGACGAAGATTGGGAGTCCGATCCGTTTACGCCTACGGTGCGCGGAGACCGCTTGTATGGGCGAGGAGCTGCTGACGACAAGGCCGGCGTCATGGCCCACGTCGCGTCCATCCGCGCTCTCGTCGCGGCAGTCGGTCCTGATTTCGATCTGGGAATAGCGCTGTTTATCGAGGGGGAGGAGGAATTCGGAAGTCGTTCCTTTGCCACCTTCCTCGATGAAAACCGTGAGGCCCTGCGCGGAGACGTGATCGTCGTGGCCGATTCAAACAACTGGGACATCAACACGCCCGCCATCACGACGGCCCTTCGCGGTAACGTCACACTCCGGCTAACCGTGCGCACCCTCGCGCACGCCTCACACTCCGGCATGTTCGGCGGAGCAGTCCCCGATGCCATGCTCGCGACCATCAAGCTGCTCGCTACTCTTTATCACGAAGACGGCTCGGTGGCCGTCGCCGGCCTCACCAGCATCGATGTTCCCACGCCGGACTATTCCGAAGATCAGCTTCGGGCAGAAACGGGCCTGTTGCCCGGCGTCAGCCCGATCGGCCACGGCTCTATCCTGAGTCGAATCTGGTCGCAGCCAGCTCTCACAGTGACGGGAATCGACGCACCGACCGTCGACAACGCCTCCAACACACTCACCCCGGCGGTGACGGTTCGGCTCAGCACGCGGATCGCCCCCGGGCAGTCCGCCGTACACGCCGCCGCGGCGATCGAGACGCACCTTCGAGAGAACGCGCCGTTCGGCGCGGTTGTTGAGATCGACGACGTGGATACCGGCGAGCCCTTCCTCGTTGATACCAGTGGATGGGCCGTGAACGAGGCTCGTTCCGCCATGACGGCTGCCTGGGGTGTTCCTCCTGTCGACATCGGTGTCGGTGGGTCAATCCCGTTTATCGCCGATTTGGTGCGAGTGTTTCCGGCCGCCCAGATTCTCGTGACCGGAGTTGAAGACCCGGATTCCCGGGCGCACAGCCCGAATGAGTCCTTGCACCTGGGTGTCTTCAAACGCGCTGTGCTCAGCGAAGCTTTCCTCCTGGGCAGCTTAAATGACCGTACCGGCCACTGAGCGAGCACCGTGTCAGCCGACGAAGATCAAAGGAATTCTGACAACGAGGGAATGCCCCCGTCGACTTTATGGTTGACGAAGGTAGAATTTAACCCAGCGCAATCTATGAGATCGCACCGTGCGTGACTGCGTAAACCGAGGAGAAGCATGACCGACACCATGACCGAAACAGTCAGCACTGCTGATACCGCCATTGTCCCAGCCGCTGCGCATGGCGTCGGACTCACCGATACGGCCGCGCTCAAGGTCCGCAGCCTGCTGACTCAGGAAGGACGCGAAGACCTTCGCCTGCGCGTCGCCGTCCAGCCCGGCGGTTGCTCCGGACTGATCTACCAGCTCTACTTCGACGAGCGCATGCTCGAGGGTGATGCCCTCGTTGATTTCGACGGCGTGGGCGTCGTCGTCGACAAGATGAGCGTCCCCTATCTCGATGGAGCCTCAATCAATTTCGAGGACACGATCGAGAAGCAGGGCTTCACCATCGACAACCCAAACGCTGGCGGCAGCTGCGCCTGTGGAGACTCTTTCCACTAACAACAAGCGCTTCAGCGGGCGTTTGTCCCGTACTGATCGCGGGGACACCATCACTACGATGGTGTCCCCGTTTTTTCTGCCCAAAATTTCCCGAATCATACGAATTAGCCCCGCCACGAGACACCCACGCAGATAAATCGTGTATGACCCGCCCCGGAGTGCACTTCTCATGCGCTCTCGCGGAGTAAGCTAGAAAACGATCAAAGCGCTTCCAGAGAAGCGTCCTCGAATCTCCCGAAAGGTCCCCCGGTGCGCACTAATCACCGCCTTCGTTGGGCTGCCATTCCGCTCGCAGCAACGTTAGCCGTTGTACTGGCAGGATGCACGCAAGCCCAGCTCCACGGTTTCCTGCCCGGTTTTGAAGAAGAGGGCGAAGCGGCGGTGACCAACCACACCGACCGTATCGCGGGTCTATGGACCACTTCCTGGATCGTGCTCCTGATCGTGGGTCTCATCACGTGGGGTCTCATTATCTGGACGATCGTTGTGTATCGACGTCGGAAGGGCCAGACCGGCCTTCCCGTCCAGCTCCGGTACAACATGCCGATCGAGATTTTCTACACCGTCGTACCGCTCATCCTCGTCATCGGCTTCTTCGCCTTCACGGTACGCGACCAAGTCGCCATCGAAGCCCGCTATGACAATCCCGACGTGAAGATTGAAGTTCAAGCCAAGCAGTGGGCGTGGGATTTCAACTACGTTGACGAAAATGTCTTCTCGCCCGGCATTCAGGGCCAGCTTGATCCCAACGGCGAAACCGGTGCGATCAATCAGTCCGAACTTCCCGTGCTGGTGCTTCCCGTCAATAAGACCATCGAAATAGCACTCGAATCTCGCGACGTCATCCACTCCTTCTGGGTCATCGACTTTCTGTACAAAAAAGATGTCATCCCGGACAGGACCAACTACATGTCGGTCACCCCGGAGCGCATCGGAACGTTCGCGGGTAAGTGTGCCGAGCTCTGCGGTGAATACCACTCCCTTATGCTTTTCAACGTCAACGTTGTCTCTCAATCTGACTACGACACGTACATCGCGTCCCTGCGCAATGCGGGTCAGGTCGGCCAACTCGACAACCAGTTCGACCGCAATCAGAATCAGCCGGGTACTAGCGCCCCGACGGCTCCGGAGGGTAACTAAGCCATGACTACGACCATCGCACCCCCCCAGTCACGCCCGGCCGCACCGGTCTCGACGTCGGCAGAGCGCAAGGGCAACGTCCTTGTCAGGTGGATAACTTCCACCGACCATAAGGTCATCGGGTACATGTACCTGATCACCTCCTTCATTTACTTCTGCCTCGGCGGCGTAATGGCACTGATAATTCGTGCTCAGCTGTTCGCGCCCGGGCTCGACGTGGTGCAAACGAAGGAACAGTACAACCAGCTCTTCACGATGCACGGCACGATTATGCTCCTGATGTTTGCAACGCCGCTCTTCTTCGGTTTCGCAAACTTTTTGGTTCCCCTGCAAATCGGTGCTCCCGACGTTGCTTTCCCCAGGCTCAATGCACTGGCGTACTGGTTCTTTAACTTCGGAAGCCTCATCGCCGTAGCCGGGTTCCTCACCCCTCAGGGGGCGGCGTCCTTCGGCTGGTTCGCGTACCAGCCACTAGCGAGCACCACGTTCTCGCCTGGAGTCGGTGGAAACCTGTGGATGGTCGGGCTTGGGCTTTCCGGCTTTGGAACTATCCTCGGTGCCGTGAACTTCATCACAACCATCATCACCATGCGGGCACCCGGTATGACGATGTGGCGTATGCCGGTGTTCACGTGGAACACCCTCATCACAGCTCTGCTGAGCCTGATGGTTTTCCCGGTCCTGGCCGCCGCTATGCTGGCCGCGGCATCCGACCGCATCTTCGGCTCTCACATCTACGACCCGGCAAACGGTGGCGCCATACTCTGGCAACACTTGTTCTGGTTCTTCGGCCACCCCGAGGTGTACATTATTGCGCTGCCATTCTTCGGCATCGTCTCCGAGGTATTCCCGGTCTTCAGCCGCAAGCCGATGTTTGGTTACAAAACGCTCATTTACGCGACCATTTCGATCGCAGCGCTATCGGTATCGGTCTGGGCGCACCACATGTACGTCACCGGTTCGGTGCTGCTACCGTTCTTCTCACTCATGACCATGCTTATAGCGGTCCCGACTGGGGTGAAAATCTTCAACTGGATTGGCACCATGTGGCGGGGGTCAATTACCTTCGAAACTCCCATGATCTGGGCCATCGGCTTCCTTGTAACGTTCACCTTCGGTGGACTCACCGGTGTCATCCTGGCATCGCCGCCGCTCGACTTCCACGTATCGGACACCTACTTCGTCGTCGCGCACTTCCACTACGTAGTCTTTGGCACCGTGGTCTTTGCGATGTTCAGTGGCTTCTACTTCTGGTGGCCCAAGTGGACCGGCAAGATGCTCAACGAAAGCCTCGGAAAGTGGCACTTCTGGCTGCTCTTCATCGGTTTCCACACCACGTTCCTCATCCAGCACTGGCTCGGTGTCATGGGGATGCCTCGCCGATATGCAACGTACTCACCGGAAGACGGTTTCACCTGGATGAACCAGGTATCCACCGTCGGCGCAATGCTCCTCGCCGTGTCGATGATTCCGTTCTTCCTGAACGTGTACATCACGGCGCGCAAAGCCCCGTTGGTAACCGTGAACGACCCGTGGGGCTATGGCTCATCACTGGAGTGGGCAACATCCTGCCCGCCGCCACGCCACAACTTCACGTCTATTCCTCGAATCCGCTCTGAGCGGCCTGCGTTCGACTTGAACCATCCCGAAGCCGGCCTACCCGTCGGTATCGGCCCGGGTAAAGATGCCCCCGACGCGTCGGTATACGACATCGACTCGAATCGGGTTAAATAAATGAAAACCAATGCAAACCTGCTCTGGGTCCTCACCGTATTTTTCGTAATCGTGACGATTGTGTACGTCGTGTGGAACCTGCTGGACCACGGCGCGGTCGAGTGGGCGGGCACGTTCCTGTTCGGCCTGACGGCAGCGCTGATGGCGCTCGTCGCCTTCTACCTCGATAAAGTACACGCAGCCCAGGGCGGTGAGCTACCGGAAGACCGTCTTGATGGCAACATCGATGATGGTGATCCAGAAATGGGCTTCTTTAGCCCCTGGAGCTGGTGGCCCATTTTCCTGGCAGCATCAACGGCCCTGATCTTCCTCGGATTGGCCGTCGGCTACTGGATTTGTTTCATCGGTTTAGGTATCGGCCTCGTGGCCCTTACCGGCTGGGTTTACGAGTATTACCGCGGCATGTTCGCCCGCTAAGCACGCCACTCAGTCGATACCGACCTTCCTCATGGAAGGTCGGTATCGTCGTTTAACGAGTCGGAAGCGCCACATGATGCGCACATCCGGTGCCGAGGGACAGGCGTGATGCTCGCTCCTGCGATCCCTAGGGGCTCAACGCGGGGTATCCGAGACTTCTTCCCCCGCAGGCGACACGCCGTACGGATGTCGGCTCAGTCGCTTGGTGCGGCCGGCGTGTTCGCGCGGATACGAGATGTTCAGCTGGAGCCGCGCGGTATCCGCTCAAGCCGCCATTGCACAGTACTTCTCGCCAAACGGTGGAAACAAGCCTGCCCGTTCCAATTGGTCGGCGCCTCATACATGCCCGCGTCTGAAGCGCTCCAGACGCGGGCCCACCAAGTGCCGTCCGCCTTCGGGTACACCGTCATATTGATCGGCTCGGCTTCGACGCTCATGACCACGATGCCATTGGTTGTTGCGGACTGGCGTCTCGTGTGCGACGCCCGAAAGGGAAGTTAGCGTCGGGTATTTCACTTTTTCACAAGCCACCCCCACTAGTGTCGACGACGGTTGAAAGGCGAGCAAGCCTCAACCCTGGCTGAAGTGCCTGTCGGCTCAACAGCAGAACCCGTAGAATTCCGTAACGTGGAACACTCTCCTTCGAAGTTGGCCGGGGCAATCACCGCAGCCTGGGATTGGAGCGAAGGCCGGGCTGACAAGCCAATCGGCGCTCTTTCTGAGTACGTCATCAAAAACACCGTCGATCTGAACCTGAATAACGGGGCAGCGAAGTCCGATGTTGAAGCCCTTTTCCGAGCCCTAGGGAACGAAGCCAAGTGCGGTAGCGTGTCGTCAATCAATGCAGGCCACACCAGCACGACAACCGGTGCACGTGTGTACGGACAAATCCGCGCCAGCACTGCGGTGGTCCCAGGAGTCAGCGGCGGAGCTACCGCATCAAACGGCACCGGCAACGTCGCCGTCGGAACCATCTCCTACGGCAGTACCTCCTTCGGCCATCACAGTTCCGTCAGTTATCTTGCAACCTACGGCTTGGGTTCAGTTCTGAGAGGGTAGACAGATGAAACACAACTCGACGGATCGTGGCCCAGATCGCCAGTTACAGCGATTCGCCCCACGACACAACAGAATTCTTCCAATTGTTGGGGTGGTGGCAATAGTCTTGTCGGGATGTTCCGCGGAATCCGGTTCAATAGTCACGTTTCAGCCGACGGGCCCTGGGGGTGAGGCAGCGGCGATCTCGGGGATTCTGGTACTTGAGAACGGCTGTATCGCTCTGGCTGACCCAGATGGTGACAGCCCCATGATTCTTGCCTTCCCTGAGGGTCAAGCAGATTGGGATGGCGAAACACTCACTGTCGGTGACGAGCAGCGCCACCTCGACGAGGAAGCAGAGTTCGGGGGCGCTGAGGTCGGTGAAGGCGTCACCCTTCCAGGCTTCCAAGCCCCCGAGCAATGCACTTCCAATCGAATCTGGGCCGTTAATCTCTTCAGAGAACAAGCGGAATTGGGCTGCCCCACACGCCACCGAGTGCGAGGCAGCCCCATTTGTTCTGGTAGATGGCGACCCTGCTCTTTCTCCATTCGAAACGGACGCGTTCAAGTGGCTCCGCTGCTCCGCCGTGAAGAACGCCGTCAGTTGCTCCGGTAGCTGCTCTCAACCGGCCGCGCTGAACCGGCTGCGCGGAACCGGCTGCGTCGACATATTCCTGATGTGGTACCAACCACTTCAATCGTCCAACCGGGCGATGACGCGTACCCGCACCCCAGCTGGCGCCCACGAACACCTCTATTGCCTCAGCGTCGCCGAAAGCCAAAAATATCAAACGCAAACGTGACGACTCGATCCATTTCCACCGGGTCCACAACGGTCGAGCCCGCATGATGCGCGGATGGACCCATGCCAATGAGCGACGTCACCTCCGAAGGCGTTAGCTTTACGGTCCGGCCGAGCTGTTCGTGCATCTCGAGAGTAAACCAGGCGGAGAGACTAGCCGTCAAATGAGCAGCCTTGTCAGCTTGAATTTCTACAGCGAGGCCCGCCTCGCGTAGCTCTTGCAGATGGTTCGGTTGTGGAACGACGACCAGCAACAAGCCATCCGCTCGGAGCACGCGGGCGAATTCGGCGGCATTGCGCGGAGCAAAAATGTTAAGAATGATATCCGCGGCGCCATCGCGCACAGGGAGCGGCGACCACACGTCCGCCACTAGCCCCTCAATGCGATCGCGCGACCGGATGGTACGGCGCACGGCAGTGGGGGAGAGGTCCATACCCAGCGCCCGTACATCGTCTCCTGAGGGCAGCGCCGCCCCTAGATAGTAGCCCGTACCGCAGCCCACATCGAGGATGTACTTGGGCGCCTCATCGGCCACGATGTGCCGGATCGCGTCACGGAGTGGTGAGTACCACCCGGCGACGAGAAAACTATCTCGGGCGTCCAACATAGCGACACTATCACCAATGAATTTGCGCGGCCCGGCAAGCAGGTTGACAAAGCCGCGCCTGTTCACGTCGAAGGAATGCCCAGTGTCACAGCCCAGCAAAAGCTCGCCGCTGCGTTGTAACGGCAGAAAACAGTTCGGGCACCGAAGCCACTCCGATAGCGTCTGGAGTGACATCGATGCCCGTTCTGCTGGGTGTGATCTATTTATCAGTAATTTCTGCAGGATGATCGCCGTGGGCCCGACTCAGTTCCGTCTGCGTGACCGGAGTGATCCGGTCCTCGAAGAACCAGCGGGACAGGCCGGCACGTACCTTCTCAACCGGCCCGATCTTCCCCTGGGCATTGGGGCGCAGCATAAGCGGCTTGAAGTCGCTGTAACTGACCAGCTTCCAGCGCTCGTACTCATCAACGGGTTGGTGCACTTCGACGAACTCGCCGCCCGGGAGCCGGACAATGCGACCCGATTCGTAACCGTGCAGCACGATTTCACGGTCCTTCTTCTGCAGGGCCAGGCAAACCCGCTTGGTGATGAAGAAGGCGAGGAACGGCCCGAGCAACGTGGTCACCTGGAGCGTGTGGATGACACCTTCCATAGTCAGGTGGAAGTGCGTCGCCATGATGTCCGACGAGGCTGCTGCCCAGAGCGAAGCGTAAAATGTCACACCAGCCGCGCCGATAGCGGTGCGGGTTGGAGCGTTGCGCGGACGATCGAGGACGTGGTGTTCCCGCTTGTCTCCGGTGATCCACGCTTCGATGAAGGGGTAGACCATAACGGTCACGATGAACAATCCCACCACAATCAGTACGACCATGATGTTGAGGGAGTACGTGTGGTTGAGCCAGACAAATTCCCAACCGCTCGGAATCAAACGCATGGCGCCGTCGGCGAAACCGATGTACCAGTCGGGCTGGGTGCCCGCCGATACCGGCGAAGGATCGTACGGCCCGTAATTCCAGATCGGGTTGATCGTGAACAGCGACGCAATAAGCATGACGACACCGAAGACGATGAAGAAGAACCCACCAGCCTTGGCGGCGTAGACCGGGAGAACCGGGTAACCGACGACGTTCTCGTTGGTGTGTCCGGCTGCCGGGTACTGCGTGTGCTTGTGCACGACGACGAACAGAAGGTGCATGGCGATCAGAGCGACAATGATGGCCGGCAGCAGCAGGATGTGCAACGAGTACAGCCGACCGACGATGTCAGTGCCGGGGAATTCTCCACCGAAGAGCAGGAATGACACCCAGGTGCCCACAACCGGGATGCCCTTGATCAATCCATCGATGATGCGCAGACCGTTGCCGGAGAGCAGGTCGTCGGGGAGGGAGTAGCCGGTGAAGCCTTCAGCCATGGCCAGGATGAAGAGGATGAAACCGATCACCCAGTTGAGCTCCCGCGGTTTGCGGAACGCACCCGTGAAGTAGATGCGCAGCATGTGCAACCCGATGGCTGCGACGAAAAGCAGCGCTGCCCAGTGGTGGACCTGACGCATGAGAAGGCCACCGCGAATATCAAACGAGATGTCCATCGTGGACGACATTGCCACGGACATCGGAATGCCCTTGAGTGGGGCATACGAACCGTCATAGACGACTTCGGCCATCGATGCCTGGTAGAAGAATGTCAGGAATGATCCCGACAGCAGGATGATGACGAAGCTGTACAGCGCCACCTCTCCTAGAAGGAATGACCAGTGGTCAGGGAAAATCTTTCGGCCAAGTTCCTTGACCGCGCCCGAAATGCTCGTTCGTTCGTCAATGTAGTTGGCCGCTGACGCGGTGAAACCACCAGACTTCTTTGCCCCGACGGCTTGGTCATCAGCGGATTCGCGGGTGGTTAACGTTGTCATGCTCGCTCCCAGAAACTCGGGCCGACTGGTTCAGTGAAATCGCTCTGTGCGATTAGGTAGCCCTCAGCGTCCACGGCGATCGGGAGCTGCGGTAGTGCCCGTTTGGCCGGTCCGAAGATGACCTTGCAGTGGTTCTCAACGTCAAACTGCGACTGGTGGCACGGGCAAAGCAGGTGGTGCGTTTGCTGTTCATAAAGTGCGACCGGGCAGCCAACGTGGGTGCAGATCTTGGAGTATGCAACGATTCCATCATACGACCAAGACTTGCGGTCTTCCTGCTCGACTAGGTCGCTTGGATCCATTCGAATGAGCAGAACAGCGGCTTTAGCTTTCTCTTCCAAACGACCGTGGCCCATTTCAGACAGGCCCTCAGGAATGACGTGGAATGACGATCCGAGCGTGACGTCTGCTGCTTTGATCGGGGTTCCACTCGGGTCCATTGTGAGACGGACGCCTTTTTTCCACAGGGTCTCGTGGAGCAGGGCAACCGGGTCCTGGTCCATCGGGCCAAGGCCACGGAACAAGACGACGGCCGGAAGCGGAAAGACGACGAGGGCGCCGATCAGGCTGTTCCGAATGAGCGTACGGCGGCCGAAGCCTGATTCCTCGTTGGCCTGTTGGAAGATCTCGACGGCGCGGGCACGAACCGGTTCGGTTCCCCGCACGGGATGGCGTTCGTCAACACCCTCGTGATCGCTCATCAGGGCCTTGCCCCAGTGCACCGCTCCGATACCGATCGCCAACAGGGCGAGACTGAGTCCGAGTCCGATGAAAAGATTGTTCAGTCTTACGGATCCGGGGTCCTCGGCAACGATCGGAAAGGCCATGTATGCGGCGATCGCGAAAACACTACCCACGATGGATACGTAGAACAGCGTGTAGACGGTGCGCTCAGCCTTGCGTTCTTCCTTGGGATCAAGGTCGGTAATACGCGGGCGGTGCGGCGGGAACCCTGGATTGACCAAGGCATCCCGTGTAACGACGGCTGTGCTTGCGGCGGATGTCGCGAGCTGCGCGCCAGGCGAGTCGGCGGCGGTTACGTCTTCCGCGCCGTTATCGTCCTTGGCCATTGTTCTCCTTTGTAGGCTGTGTAAATACTGTGCACTGTGGTGCTCCGTGCCGTCCGATCGATTCCGAACGTTACGTCAAGACCGAAAAACGCGGCCTAGTTTGATTTCGCGGTGATCCACACGGTGAGGGCCACGATTGCACCCAGGCCAAAGATCCAGATGAAGAGGCCTTCCGCTACCGGCCCCACTGACCCGAGAGCTAAACCGCCTGGAGACGGGTTGTCCTCGACGTACTTCAGGTAGGTGATGATGTCCCGCTTGTCTTCGGGCGTCATGTTCATGTCGTTGAAGACCGGCATGTTTTGCGGGCCGGTAAGCATGGCCTCGTAGATGTGCTGGCCCGACACGTTCTCGATCGCGGGAGCAAACTTACCTTCGGTCAACGCGCCGCCGGCACCGGCGACGTTGTGGCACATGGCGCAGTTGATGCGAAACAGTTCGGCACCCGCCGAAGCATCGCCGGAAGCTTTGACCAAGTCGGCGGAGGGAATGGCTGGGCCGGGAGCGAGCGAAGCGACGTAAGCGGCCAGTGCAGCAGTCTGCTCGGCGGTGAACTGCACCGGCTTTTTCTGTGCTTGTGGACCTTGCATCTGCAGCGGCATACGACCGGTACCGACCTGGAAATCAACCGAGGCTGCTCCAACTCCGATCAGGCTGGGACCTTCTGACGATCCTTGAGCGCTCAGCCCATGGCATGTGGCGCAGTTGGCGGCGAAGAGTTTTTCACCCTGGTCGATAGTCTGCTGCGAGGAGGCATCCGTTGTCGCAACGGCAGTGCTGGTGCTGAAGGCGACATAGGCGCCTCCAGTAAAGAGCAGTCCGACGGCAATGAGCGCAACACTGGCGAGAGGATTGCGACGTCCGGTCTTGCGTGGCCGACGTGCGCGAGGGGTTTTGATCTTGGTCATGCTGAAGTAGTCCGCTCCCGTTTTCTAAGTATTTACTTCTATTTAAGAACGTAGATGACCAGGAAGAGCCCGATCCAGACGACGTCGACGAAGTGCCAGTAGTAGGAGACCACGATGGCACTGGTGGCTTCCTTGTGGCCGAAGTTCTTGACCGCGAAACCGCGCCCAATAACAAGAAGGAAGGCGATTAGGCCGGCGGTCACGTGAATCCCGTGAAAGCCAGTCGTGATGTAGAACGCCGAACCGTAGGCATTCGATGAGAGGGAAACTCCCTCTGAGACCAAAGTGGCGTATTCGACCACCTGGCCGGTGACGAAGATCGCGCCCAAGGCATAGGTGAGGAAGAACCACTCGACCATGCCCCACTCACTCGGCTTCCAACCGGTCGAACGTGCCTGCAGCCGTTCAGCGGCAAACACTCCGAATTGGCAGGTCACCGAGGACGACACCAAAATCAGCGTGTTGATCAACGCGAAGGTGACGTTGTGCTTGTCGGCCTCGAAGAGCCAGAGCTCGGAGGAGGTTGAACGAAGCGTGAAGTAGATTGCGAACAGACCCGCGAAAAACATCACCTCGCTGCCCAACCACACAATGGTGCCTACAGCCACGCTGTTGGGCCGGTTCACGACGGGCGCACTCGCCGTCTGAGTAATTGAGGTGCTGGTCACCCTTCTATTATGGCCGATAATCCCACAGATTTTTCTCATTCGGGCGTGTAATTGAGAGTTTCTACCCGCTGGGAGTCGGCTGATTCAGCACACGAACGGCGTGAATTCGGGGGAGTTGCGCTCGTTCTCCTAAGATCGGAATCATGCTTGAATCGCAGTCTTGGCCTAACGTACTGAATTCCCTCCTAGAGGGACGGGATCTGAGCGTGGCGGATGCTGCCTGGAGCATGGAACAGATCATGCTCGGAGAGGCTTCCCCGTCCCAACTCGGCGCTTTTCTGGTGGCGCTGCGTGCAAAAGGGGAGACTGTCGACGAAATTGTTGGATTTCGTGATGCAATTCTCGAGCAGGCGATCGCACTGCCGGTCAACCCCATGGCCCTTGACATCGTCGGAACCGGGGGCGACAAGTTCAATACCGTGAATATTTCGACCATGGCGTCGATCGTCTGCGCGGCAGCGGGTGTTCCGGTAGTCAAGCACGGTAACCGCGCCGCCAGTTCCGCGTCCGGATCGTCCGACGTTCTTGGCGAATTAGGGATTGACCTGTCCCAGGACGCGACGCGTGTGGCCCAGGTATTCAAGGAAACCGGGATCACCTTTGCCTTTGCCGCGGCTTTTCATCCTGGGTTTCGCCACGTGGCTCTAACTCGTAAGGAATTGGGTATTCCAACCGTATTCAATTACCTCGGTCCGCTGTGTAATCCGGCGCGACCCGAGGCATCCGCCGTCGGCGTGGCTGACCTTGACCGGGTGCCGCTTTTCGTTGGCGTGTTTCAAACTCGCGGTGCAACGGCCCTGGTCTTTCGGGGGGACGATGGCCTCGACGAAATGACGACCACCGGGCACAGCCACGTTTGGGAAGTGTCGCGCGGTCTGGTGACCGAACACGACATCGACCCGCGGGACCTCGGCATCCAGCGTGCGCAGATTTACGATTTGGTCGGCGGTTCACCTCAACACAATGCGGACATCGTGCACTCTGTCCTCGCCGGGGAGCCAGGCCCCATTCGCGACATCGTTTTGCTCAATGCCGCAGCGGGGTTGGTGGCCTTCGACCTGGCCAACGACGCGTCTCAAGTTCAAGTAGCTATATTGGACCGCTTTCGCAATAAGTTGGCCGTGGCCGCCGAAACCATTGACTCCGGTGTAGCCACGGCCAAATTATCAGCGTGGATTGCGGCGACCGAGGTCTGAAACCGAGGCCGGCGTGCGGCTGAGGCCCGCTAGAGAACGTCCTCGTCGACCCACCCGAACGTCTTCGTGACCGCTTTTTTCCAGTTGCGCAGTTGGCGGTTGCGTTCGGTTGAGTCCATCTGTGGCGTCCACCGGCTGTCTTCCTGCCAGTTGGTGCGCAGTTCGTCGAGCCCCGCCCAAAAGCCCACCGCAAGACCGGCAGCATAGGCTGCACCCAACGCTGTCGTTTCCGCAACGACCGGCCGAACCACGGGAACGCCGAGGATGTCGGCCTGAAACTGCATGAGCAGGTTGTTGGCGATCATCCCGCCGTCGACCTTGATCTCGGTGAGGGGAACGCCCGAGTCGGCATTGACCGCATCGATGACCTCCCGGGTTTGGAACGCCGTCGCTTCCAGCGCTGCTCGTGCGATGTGGCCTCTGTTCACAAATCGGGTGAGTCCGACCAGGGCACCGCGCGCGTCGGAACGCCAGTACGGCGCAAACAATCCCGAAAACGCTGGTACAAAGTAGGCTCCACCATTGTCATCGACGGTTTTTGCCAGAGCCTCAATCTCGGAGGCCGAGCTGATCATGCCAAGATTGTCGCGCATCCACTGCACCAAGGCGCCCGTTACGGCGATGGATCCCTCCAGGGCGTAGTGCGGGGCATCGTCCCCGAGCTTGTACCCCACAGTCGTGAGAAGTCCGTTCTTGGAATGCACAATCTCGGTACCAGTGTTGAAAATCAGGAAATTTCCGGTGCCGTACGTATTCTTGGCTTCGCCTTGGTCAAACGCCGCCTGACCGAAGGTCGCGGCCTGCTGGTCACCGAGGATGCCGGCGATGGGAACCTCACGCAGCAGGCTCGAGGTGTGTGCGGTGCCGTACACCTCCGATGACGATCGGATCGAGGGCAGCATCGACTTGGGCACGTCGAAAATAGCGAGAATCTCGTCGTCCCATTGCAAGGTTTCCAGATCCATGAGCAGGGTACGGCTAGCGTTGGTAACGTCGGTAGCGTGCACGCCGCCGTCCACTCCGCCGGTGAGGTTCCACAACACCCAGGAGTCCGTTGTTCCAAAGAGCAGGTCACCGGCGTCGGCCTTGGCCCTGGCGCCCTCAACGTTCTCCAGAATCCAAACTATTTTCGTGCCGGAGAAGTAGGTAGCCAAGGGCAACCCCACCCTCGTCTTAAACCGTTCGACGCCTCCATCGGCGGCGAGGCGGTCAACGATGGGCTGGGTGCGGGTGTCCTGCCACACGATCGCGTTGTAGACGGGAACACCGGTCGTCTTGTCCCACACCACGGCGGTTTCTCGCTGATTTGTGATGCCGATGGCCCTGATGTCGTGCCGTGTGAGATTCGCCTTGGATAAGGCTTGCCCGATCACTTCGCGGGTGTTGTCCCAAATTTCTTTCGGGTCGTGTTCAACCCAGCCGGCCTGGGGAAAAATCTGTTCGTGTTCGAGTTGCCCGGTCGACACGATCGATCCGGCCCGGTCGAAGATAATGGCCCGAGAACTGGTCGTTCCCTGGTCGATCGCGAGAATGTAGTCAGTCATTGGTGCGTGTTCTCCCTGTGAGTGTGTGTGAAGTTCAGCTGTGGTCGCGCGACGACGGGCCGGGCCGGTCCGGTCCAGGGACGGGCCCGTTCGTCAAATCAAGAGGCCAACAAGGGCAGCAGAATCAGCGCAGCCCAGCCGGCGAGCAGGCCACCGATGATGGGCCCAACGACGGGCACCCAGGAGTAGGCCCAGTCGGAGCTTCCCTTGCCTTTGATCGGCAGGATGAAGTGGGCGATGCGTGGACCGAGGTCTCGAGCCGGATTGATGGCGTAACCGGTCGGACCACCGAGGGAAGCGCCGATCGCAATAACCAGGATGGCGACCGGAAGCGCACCGAGACCCGCCAAACCGCCACTGACTCCCTGCCGATCCCCACCGAAGGCGATGACGACGAAAACCAGCACGAAGGTACCGATGATCTCGGTGACCAGGTTCCAGCCGTACGAGCGGATGGCCGGCCCGGTTGAGAAGACGCCGAGTTTGTTAGCCGGGTCTGGTTCGGTGTCGAAGTGCTGTTTATAAGCAAGCCAGCAGGCGATGGCACCGAGAAAGGCGCCGAGCAGTTGGGCCCCGACGTAGACCAACACGGAGACCGGGTTGATGGGAACTCCCATCCCGAAGCTCTCCGCGTTGTTGGCGACGAGACCTAGAGTAACGGCCGGGTTGAGGTGCGCCCCCGAGCGGTAGGCGACGATGACACCGGCGAACACCGCAAAGCCCCAGCCGATGGTCACCATGAGGAATCCACCCCCAAGGCCCTTGTTCTTGGCCAAGGCGACGTTGGCAACCACGCCGGTTCCCAGGAGGACCAGCATCGCAGTGCCCACGACCTCCGAGACGAATACAGCTCCGATATTTTCCACGAGAACCTTTCTGTTCAGGCAGGGGATGCTGCAGCTTCCCCTCTGCGGTGAGCGGACGGACATAACATAGCGCGGGGCGTCACGAAGGGGAATAGGCCAGACGAGTTCGCCCTGACTCTTACTGATTTTGGTAATAACGCGTATGTTAAGCGTGGGAAAATGCGCTTGGGCGAAGCACCCGAATGAATCCGTGGCACCACCGAGTGAATGGCTGGTCATGAAGAAACTCATCAACGATCCGAAGAATGTCGTCAATGAGGCCGTCGCCGGGTTCGAGGTGGCGCACGCCGACATTGTGCGGGTCTCACACGATCCGCTTTTCCTTGTACGAGCGGACGCGCCGCTGCGCGGTAAGGTCGGAATCGTCAGTGGAGGCGGCAGCGGACACGAACCGCTGCACGGCGGATTTGTCGGATTCGGAATGCTGGATGCCGCCGTTCCCGGCCCCGTTTTCACCTCACCAACACCGGACCCCATACTGGCGGCGACACAGGCCGTGGACGGCGGAGCGGGAGTGCTCCACATCGTCAAGAACTACACCGGCGATGTGCTGAATTTTGAGACCGCGGCTGATCTTGCAGCCGCTGATGGCATCCAGGTTCGCACGGTCATCGTCAACGACGATGTCGCCGTCAAGGACTCGCTGTATACGGCCGGACGCCGCGGCGTGGCAGGAACGGTGCTCGTTGAGAAGATTGCCGGAGCTGCCGCTGAGCGCGGAGATGACCTGGATGCCGTGGCCGGCGTGGCCGAGAAAGTGAATTCCCGCGTGCGCACCATGGGTGTTGCGCTCACCCCGTGCGTCGTGCCGCACGCCGGGGAACCGAGTTTCACCCTGGCCGACGACGAAATCGAAATCGGCATCGGCATTCACGGCGAGCCGGGGCGAGAGCGGATCAAGCTCGAGCCCGCCAACGCCATCGTGGACCGCCTCCTCGGCCCTATTCTCGAGGACCTGCCATTTGCCAGTGGCGACGAGGCGCTCCTGCTCGTCAACGGTATGGGCGGCACACCACAGATTGAGCTGTACATCGTGTTCCGCCGGGCCGCCGAAGTTCTGCAAGAGCGCGGCATCACAGTCACCCGGAGCCTGGTCGGCAATTACACGACGAGCCTCGAGATGGCGGGAGCATCGATCTCCGTTCTGAAACTCGACGACGAGCTCACGGCACTGTGGGACGCCCCGGTGCAGACGTCCGCGCTACGGTGGGGACGGTAGAAGGAGATTCAATGACCCCCAACGACGAACCTGGCGCAGTTGTCGGTGACGCCGCTCTCGCCAACGCAGCGCTCCGGCTGGACACTGGCTGGACTATTCGCTGGATTCGGCGATGCGCCGAGGTACTCGCAGCCAACCGTGCCACCCTGAACACCCTCGACCGCGACATCGGCGACGGCGACCACGGGGAGAACATGGATCGTGGTTTTCAGGCGATCCTGCCCAAGCTCGAGGAACTCACCGACGAGACGACGCCGGGGGCAGTGTTGAAACTCGTCGCTACAACCCTGATCTCGACGGTGGGCGGCGCTGCCGGTCCGTTGTACGGCACAGCCTTTCTCAAAGCAGCCGGCGCTGTCGGGGCGGCGCAATCGTTGGATGCGACCGCACTGGTCGCTCTGCTGACGGCGGCGCGGGACGGCATCGTGCTGCGGGGCAAAGCCGTGGAGGGTGACAAGACCATGATCGACGCCTGGACACCGGCGGTGAACGCGGCGTCAGCCGCGCACACGGCAGGCTCACCCGTTGGCACCGTCCTGCTGGCCGCAGCAGACGCTGCAGAGCACGGCGCGCAGGCTACCGAGCCGCTGGTAGCACGCAAGGGACGGGCAAGTTATCTCGGAGAGCGAGCGATCGGTCACCGAGACCCGGGTTCCCAGTCGACGTCACTGCTGCTGCGCGCCGCGGCCGACCTGATGTCGCAACGTTGATGGCGGCAGTATCCGCTGAACGGGTCGGTATCGTGTTCGTTTCGCACAGCGAGAAGATCGCGACGGGCTTGGTCGAATTGGCGCGCCAAATGGCACCGACGGTGCGTCTTGCCGCCGCGGGTGGAACAGATTCCGGTGGGATCGGTACGAGCTTTGAGAAGATCAGCGCCGGAATCAGCGCGGCGAACGATGGTGCCGGGGTGGTGATCTTGTGCGATCTCGGTTCGGCCATCCTGACCGCGGAAACAGTGCGCGATTTTCTCGAGGAGGCCGAGCAAGACCAGATGCGGATTGTCGACGCGCCCCTCGTCGAAGGTGGGGTGGCTGCGGCTGTGGCTGCAGAAACCGGGGGAGACCTCAACGAGGTCGTGGCGGCGGCGCAGTCAGCGCTGCATGTGAGGAGTGAAGGCACGCCAGCGATCCAGCCTCCCGCTGCGACCGGGGTGTCGCGCACGGTGATTCTCATCAATAAGGACGGTCTTCACGCACGGCCCGCCGCAGAATTCGTCAACCTAGCGAGCACATTTTCGGTTCCGATCAGCGTGAACGGCACGGACGCCCGCAGCCTGCTGAGCATAATGTCGCTCGGCCTGGCCCGGGGGAGCAGCGTGCAGCTCACGTCGACAGACCCCGCGGCTGGACCGGCGATCAACGCCCTCGCGGACCTGCTGGAATCAGGATTCGGTGAGCAGTGAGTTGCCGCCGCGCACGTGAGGAGATCGCCTAGCAGTTTCGTGCCTTATTGTCCAATTCGGCGTATCGTAATGGCATGATTCAGGACAGGAACACCTCAAAAGGTTCGGAAGAGCCGCCCACGACCAGTGCACAGGCGTGCCCCATCTGCGGCCATGCCATGCATGAGCACACCATTGACCATTCCACCCGAAATACCGTGGTCAACTGCCCGGTTGCGCATCCGGGAGCGTGGGACCGCGATGCCTTCGAACCGGTCAATGAATTTGGCATGGTCATCCATCGGACACGCACCTGACTCGTCGGGGTAACCTGGCGCCGCGGGAGTGCGGGACGACCGGCCCCAGAACCGGGCGAAAGGATCGGCCGAGCGCGATCACGACGGACTCGCGTCGTAGGTCAGACACATAAATCCATTCTCGGCCCCAGCCATTCCGATTGGGGAAGCCCGCTGTCGCAGGCTACGGTGCGAGGCCGAGCTGTTCGAGCATGCCCTGTTGGTCGCTGCTGCCCCACCGCTCTACCAATTTCCCGTTCTCGAACCGGCTGATTTGCATGCCCCGGACCGACATCGTTTTACCGCTGGCGGGGTGGCCCATGAAGGGGCCCTGGTGGGTGCCGGTGAGCGTATAGGCGAATGCGACGTCGGTGTCGTTTGCGACAAGGCGTTCGACTTCGATGTGCAGGTCCGGGAAAGCGGCAATCATCTCGCCGAAGAATGCTTTGTAGCCTGCCGGGCCCGGGCCTTGACCCGGTGCAGGGTCGTTATCGACTGCATCTTCGGTCACGAGGTCGTCTAAAAGATCAAGTTCTCCGCTGTTCACGGCTTCACCGAACTTCTGCTGTGCGGCGATATTCGCTTCTTTGCTCATGTGCTTACTCTTTCCGTGGGGTTTGACATGGATTGTTCTAGGTGGAATTGGGTGACCGTACCCCGGCTGACGTTCAGCGTTTCGCCGGTGGCGGGAGGCTATGGATCAGGCCGAAAAGAGCTTCAGCTTCTCCACGCTGCCGCACTGCCACGACCCCTAGGGAGAAGACGAGGATTTGCGCGTTGGATTCTGCCCGTCAGCGCGAACCCTCTCGGTTTCGCTATTTGGCGAGGAAGGCGAGTACGTGCCGGTTCCATTCCTCCCGATGTGAAACGATCAGACCGTGCGGGGCGCCTTCGATCACCACGAGTTCGCTGCCGGAAATGGCTGCGTGAGTACGCTTGCCACTGACCTCGAATGGCACGACCGTGTCGGCGTCGCCGTGTATCACCAGGGTTGGCACGGTGATTTTCGACAGATCGTCGCGGAAGTCCGTCGTAGCGAATGCAGCCGTGCAGTCGAGTGTGCCTTTAGGCGAGGCCATTTCGGCCAGACTACGGTTATACGCAATCTGCTCGGAACTGACCTTCGGCTTATTGACCAACGAGGGCTTACCGGCAGTGAAGAACATCTGAACAAATTCATGCAGGAATGCCGGACGGTCTTCGGTCAAACCGTCGTGGAACCACTGGGCCAAATCGGCATCGACACCTCCATCAGGATTATCATCCGATTTCCAGAGGTACGGCGGTACTGCGCTGGCGAAGACGAGCTTCGCGATGCGGTCGGTGCCGTACGTTCCCACGTAACGAGCAACCTCGCCGCCACCCATTGAAAATCCAATAAGAGTGACGTCTCGCAGGTCGAGGGCATCAAGAACGGCCTTCAAGTCGGCGGCAAACGTGTCATAGTCGTACCCGTTCCACGGCTGAGATGACTGGCCGAACCCGCGGCGATCGTATGTGATGACTCTGCGACCGGCGTCGACCAGCGCGGGTACCTGACCTTCCCAGGACCTGCTGCTGAGCGGCCAGCCGTGAATCAGTACGACGGGCTTGCCCGCACCGACGTCGTCGTAGTGCAGTTCAACGTCAGGCCCGTTTTGACCAGGGACGGTAATGAAAGGCATGTTCTCTCCTCGCAATCGTTGATGGTTCGTTGGAGGTAACGGAGTTTGTGCGTCTTAGACAATCGAGGTTCGCTGAGAAAACGCTGAAACGATGGTACGGGGGGACCCGGTCGAACCGCGGAACTTCGCTGGTTTGTAGGTCGAGACGGATGACGCATCGGCTAACCAATACCGCCACGGGAAGTTGGTCGCATCTCCGCCGGGCCCGCTGACGCCAACGCGGGGGCCGGTTTGGTGCGGTAAAACCACACCGTCATCCGGAATGAAGAACTTCCACTGACCGCCGAAAAGATCGTCACCGTCGTTGTCCAGGGTTGCTCCGAAACTTTGGGCAACGCAGCCGGGGCCTCGCGCCAAACTCCTATCCAGGAGAGGAACTTTTCGTGGCTTGCTTTCTCGCCGGACTCGGGCGATGTCGGAACCTCCTATCACGTCTCCCGCCCTAATGAGACAACCGTATGGCTGGCCGGGTTGTCCGGCGACGAGGTTGAGAGCGTGGTGCATTCCGTAGGTGAAGTAGCAGTACAGGTGGCCGGCGGGGCCGAACATTGTCCTATTCCGATTCGTCTTGCCCCGATAACTGTGCGCGCCGGGATCGCGTTCCCCCGCATACGCTTCAACCTCGGTAATTCGAATGGCCACAGTGCCATCGTCATCGGTGTGTTGAAGGATGCAGCCGAGAATTTCTGGCGCAACATCGAGCACCTCGCGGGAAAAGAACCCTCGGTCCGCTACATGAAACCCAGTGAGAACGCTCATCTGGTCAGCGTATCCACTCCCGCTGAGCAGCGCTCGCCCACGCCGTTCCGTGAATCTGGGACGTCGACGTGCCAGAACAGCAGTACCAGCTCAGGATGCGGGTCTGCGGGGAGGATCTACGGTGAGTCATAGGCGTGTCGACGAACACTCGCTAACCGAGGAGTTCGTCAACGTAACACCAACGCCACAATTCCCGCGGCTCAGCGCTGCACATGATGGGGTGGCCGAATTCTTGGAAATGCCTGGTCGCGTGCTGACCGACGGATGAATCGCAGCACCCCACGTTGCCGCAGATAAGGCACATCCGAAGGTGCACCGGGCTGGTGCCCTCGCGCACACAGTCGTTGCATTCCGCATCCGGCTGTACCGGATGCTCACCGACGGCGCGTAAGTGCTCGCAGCCGCCGGCGCCCAGAGGTATTCCAGAGGTGTCGGGCTTGGTCGAGGGATGGGTTTCGCTGCTGAAGTCGATACTCAGGTCGTCAGACGAGGTATCCAACATAGATTCCTCAACATCGAGCATCTCCAGCACTTCGCTGATTACCTCGTGGGCATATTCGCCCGAATGGCGCAGTTTCAGAACCTTGGCGCGCTCAGCATCGAGCATGGCCAGCCGCAACTGTACATAGCGCTTACTGGGAGTGCGGTCCGCAAGCTCCGAACGTCCGAGACGCTCCCAGGCCGCACGGTTGCGTTCCTGTGTGCGGCGTTCGAGCATGTCGAGTACCTCCGGTGGATCGTCTGGCCGAGCGTGCCGGCGCAGCTTTGCGATCCCCGCGGCGGTGGCCTGATCCATGAGCGCGGCCTGACTGAGCGCATCCGCTTTGGTATCTGGACCACGTACCCCCAGGATACGAACCAGCCACGGCAGGCTCAGGCCCTGCACGACCAAGGTTCCCGCCACCACCCCCAGGGCCGCGAGAACGAGGACGGGACGGTGTGCGACGTCTTCGGGGAGGGCGAACACGGCAGCCAGCGTGACCACACCGCGCATGCCAGCCCACGACACGATGGCGGGCAACTGCCAGGGTGGTGCGGGGTCGGCCTTTCGAATTTTAGGGAACAGGCGAGGAAGATAAATCGCCGGGAACACCCAAATCGGGCGCAACAAGAGAACCGCGACGAGTATGACGGCGCAGGCACCCCAAATGCGCCCGGCACCGAGCGAGTCGCCGGAGGTCGCTTCAATGATCGATCGCACCTGTAACCCGATCAGCAGGAAAACAGAGTTCTCGAGCAGGAACTGCACCGTGGCCCAGTTGCTGCGCTGGCTCAATCGCGACGCGCCGCCCGGCATAGCGGGCGTCTTGGTACCGATCACCAGGCCAGCCACAACGACAGCCAACACGCCAGATGCGTTGATCTCCTCGGCTGGAATGTAGGCGACGAACGGGGCTGCAAGCGACATGGACGTGTTTATGGCTACATTGCGCACGCGTTTTCGGATCTGCAACAGGAGCCAGGCAGCGATCAGGCCGATCACGACACCGCCAACGGCAGCAAAAGCAAGATCCGACGCTACTTGCCAGACGGTGACGCTGCCACCAATGGCAACGATCGCCGTGCGAAGAAGTACCAGAGCGGTCGCATCGTTGACGAGCGACTCACCTTCGAGAAGACTCACTACCCGGCGCGGGAGCCCAACTCGGCGGGCGATGGTAGTCGCCGCCACCGCATCCGGGGGAGCCACCACCGCCCCCAGGGCGAACGCCGCTGCCAGCGGAATTTCCGGGATCAGCCACCAGACGATCAGGCCGATGGCCACGGTACCGAAAATGACATAACCGACCGACAGCAGGCCGATAGAGCGCAGGTTGGTGCGGAACTCGACCAGGGAGGTACGGATGGCGGCTGCGTACAGCAGCGGAGGAAGAATCCCCACCAACACCAGTTCTGGATCCAGCGTTATCGCCGGAATAAACGGCAGGTACGAGCCGACGACACCGACAACCACCAGCAGCAGCGGAACAGACACGTTCAAGCGTCTCGCGAGGGCACTGGCGGCGCAGACAACCACGACGAGAGTGAGCAGAGCGAGTGAAACATCCATTTTTCCGCCAAAGGTTTCTGGGGCTGGACTACGGCAAGATATGTCCAGCAGCAGTGAAGAGTCGATACCATTCTTCCCGAGTAAGAGTGATATCAGATCCCACGGCCGAATCGAGAAGGTGCTGCACGCTGGTCGTACCGAGCACTACCTGCATGTGGGCAGGATGACGGGTGATCCAGGCGATGGCGATGGCAGCCGGGGGAGCGCCATAGGTTCGAGAAAGGTCATAGATGACATCGTTCAACGCGGAGTAGTTTTCTCGATCGTTCAGAAATATACCATCGAAGAAGCCCTTCTGAAACGGCGACCATGCCTGCAGTGTGATGTTGTTGAGTCGGCAGTAATCGAGAATGCCGTTGTCCCGGTCAATGGACTGGTCGAGGCCGGCCATGTTGGCCGACATACCGGCGGCGATAAGTGGCGCGTGCGTGATGCTGAGCTGCACCTGGTTCACGATGAGCGGCTGGGCCACCGAACGTTTCAGCAGCTCGACCTGCCCCGGGGTATGATTGCTCACGCCGAAATTGAGCACTTTTCCCGCATCGTGCAAGACGTTGAAAGCCTCGGCGACCTCGTCGGGTTCCACGAGGGCGTCCGGGCGGTGCAGGAGCAGCGTGTCGAGATAGTCGGTCTTCAACGCGGTGAGCGATTCATCGACGGATTCAAGGATGTGCTCCTTGGAGAAGTCCCAGAAGCCGGATTGAATGCCGACTTTTGATTGGATGGCCACTCGTGCCCGATCTTCTGCCGAAAACGTCACCGCGTCCCCAAAGCGACGCTCGCATTCGTGGGGGGTGCTGCCATACACGTCGGCGTGATCGAAGAAGTTTATGCCGGCGTCTCGGGAGGCCCCAACCAAGGATCGGATCTCTTCGGCGCCGAGAGGAACGATTCGCATCAGCCCGAGAACGATGTTCGAGACTTCCAGGTGGGTATTGGGCAACGTCATTGTCTTCATGCCTCCAGTCTGGGTGCAGACGGGTAACAACAACAACTGTGGTAAACGATTATCGCTTTATTGACATAATGTGCATTATCGGTCATATGGTGAACGCTGTAAAATCGGTTTATTGCTGCGCGCCGACTGTACTCGCCGGTCTGGCTCGAGGCGGCTGGGCCCGTCTAAAATTCGGCCAGCGGGGTCGATACGTAGTGCACGCGTAGACCGAGTGTGTCGAGGTGCTCACGAAGCTCCGGTGCGAGTTCGGCATTGACGATCACGTCATCGAAGTCGGCCAGGTCGGCCACGTGGTACAGCCCCTTGGCTTCGAACTTGCTGTCGTCCAGCAGCAGAACCTTGCGGTCGGCCCGAGCGAGCAACGCTCGCTTCGTTTCAGCGGCCGCGGCATCCGGGTGAAAGAGAGCATCATTCTTCAATGCCGTCGTCGACACGAAAACCACGTCGGTAGAGACCCGACTGAGCTGTTCGACCACGATGGCGCCGAGAAACGAGTCTGTCTCATGCATGTATTGTCCGCCGAGGCCCACAAGCGAGATCTGCGGATGCATCAGCGTCAGTTCGCGCATCAGCCCAAGCGCGTGGGTAACCACCGCGCTCGGGGCGCGCTCTGCGAGGTAAGCGAGCATGGCTGCGACCGTAGTTGAGTCATCGAAGGCGACAACATCGCCGGTCCGGATCAGCAGGGCTGCCTCTGCGGCGAGAGCCTTCTTGAGGCCGACTCGCGTGGCCCGGCGCAGGCGGACATCCTGCTCGGCAAACGGATGCGGCTTTGCACGCGCTCCGCCCCGCACGCGTTCGATGAGTCCCTCGCGGGACAGGAGATTAAGGTCGCGGTGAATAGTCATGGCGCTGACACGGAAGGTCTCGACAAGCTTTTCCAGTCGCACGGGACCGTTCGCCTCGATGTGGCGCACCAGCTCACTTCGCCGCACCGGACCGGTGAGGCCGTCGCGCGTGAGGGAATCGCGCGTGAGGGAATCGTCGTCGGTGACGTCGGCAAACTTCATGATCGCCAGCATAGATGCCTTGAGGCGTATTGTTAAATCGATGTGTTCAATTACCTGACTCATAACAGGCTGCATGTTAAATAAGTGAGACTGTGTGTTAGTTTTGGGGCGCTCGATCTCTGGACCATCGTAAGGACGCGAAGAATGGCACCTCAGGCTCTCACCCACCCAGGCACCCACCCAAGCAACCCAGCAGGCATGACCGGCGGCCTCGCCCGGCCCAGGCTGCTCGACCGACTCGGACTCCCCCGCCCACTGCTCTGGGGCTACATCGGACTGGCGCTGTTCATGATCGGTGACGGTGTCGAGACCAACATTCTTGCGCCATTCCTCACCGGCGACCACGGCTTCAGCATCCCCCTCGTCGGTACGCTTGTCACCGTCTACGGCGTGGCCGTCGCCACCGCCGCCTTCCTCTCTGCCGCTCTCTCTGACCTCTGGGGCCCGCGCCGCGTCATGATGATCGGCGCGGGCATCTGGGTCGTCTTCAACCTGCTTTTTCTCACCGTCGCACTCACCTCGAGCAACGTCATGCTGATCTTCGTCACCTACGGCCTGCGCGGCTTTGGCTACCCCTTTTTCGCCTACGGGTTCCTGGTCTGGATCACCGCAACAGCCAACCCCAGGCACCTCGCAAGCTCCATCGGCTGGTTCTACGTGGCGTTCACCGCCGGGCTTCCCACCCTCGGCGCGCTCGTTGCGACCGGTGCCCTCGATATCTTCCATCTCTCGATGTATCAAACCCTCTGGGTCTCCCTCGTGCTCGTCGTCAGCGGGGCCGTCGTCGCCTTTGTCGGCGTCAAGGATAAGGTCGGTCGCAAGCCCCTCGTCGACAATCCTTCGGAGGTCGTCACAGTCCTGTCCTATGGGCTCAAACTTCTCGCCACTAAACCGAGGGTGCTGCTCGTCATGCTCACCCGCATGATCAACTCGATCCCCACCTACGGCATGGCAATCTTCTTCCCAGCCCTGTTCGTGGACCGGTTCGGCTGGTCGATCGGCCAATTCCTGATTCTCACCACCGTGATCTACGCGGTGAACATCCCCTTCAACCTCGTCTTCGGTGCGCTCGGTGACCGCTTCGGCTGGAGCCGCACCGTCACCTGGTTCGGCGCCGTGCTCTGCGCCGTGTCCATGATCGGCCTCTACGTCGTTCCCGTCTACGCCATCGGTCAGGGCTGGCCGTTCGCCTACGGCCTCACCCTCATCGTCGGGGCGATTTTTGGAATCGGCCTGGCCGGGTTTGTGCCACTGTCTGCGATCGCCGTGTCGCTCGCCCCGCAGCAGCCCGGGGCGGCAATGAGCTCCTGCAACCTCGGTATCGGCGCGGCCGTATTTGCTGGCCCGCTCCTCGTGGCACTGCTCTACGGCACCCTCGGCGCACTCGGACTCGTGGTGCTCTTTGCCGCGCTGTACCTTGTGGCCGCTGTGATGGCCTCCGTCTTGCGGGGAACGCAGCCCGGCTTCCACGGTGTGCCCGCTCGCATTCCATTTGATGACGCTCGATTGAATTGAGACCCACATGACCACGCTCACCACTCCCCCTTTTTTCACCGGCCTCACCCTCACTACGGAGTCCCTACCCGCCCTCGCCGCCACCGTGCGCGTTCCGTCCTACGACCGCACCGGATTGACGGCGGGCATCATGCACTTCGGTGTCGGCGGGTTTCACCGGGCGCATCAAGCACTCATGATCGACGACCTGCTCAGCCAGGGTCTGGCCCGCGATTGGGCCATTTGCGGAGTCGGCGTGCTGGCCGGTGACGCACGCATGCGGGACGTCTTAGCCGCTCAGGATGGCCTCTATACGTTGGTCGAAAAGCACGTCGACGGGCACCTGGAGGGCCGCGTCATCGGATCGATCATCGACTTCATGTTCGCCCCCGACGACATCGATGCTGTCATCGAGCGGATGGCTAGCCCCGAGGTAAAGATCGTCTCACTCACCGTGACCGAGGGCGGCTATAACATCAACCCTGTGACCGGGGCTTTCGACCTCGGCAACTCACAGGTGCAGGCCGACCTGGCGCCCGGCGCCGCACCAGCCACAGTCTTTGGCATCACCGTTGAGGCTCTGCGTCGCCGGCGCGACCGCGGAGTGACCCCCTTCACGGTCATGTCCTGCGACAACCTGCAGAACAACGGTGAGGTTGCCCACCGTACCTTCATAGCGTTCGCGACCGCCCGCGACGCCGAACTGGCCGCCTGGATCGACGAACACGTCAGTTTTCCGAACAGCATGGTCGACCGCATCACCCCCAGCACGACAGATGAGGATCGCGCACTCGTCGCCGCGACCTTCGGTGTGCTGGACGCCTGGCCCGTGGTCTGCGAGCCCTTCTTCCAATGGGTCCTACAGGACTCCTTCACCAACGGTCGACCACCGTACGAGCACGTGCGCACCCAACTCGTCGCCGACGTTGAGCCCTACGAGCTGATGAAGCTGCGTTTGTTGAATGCAAGCCATCAAGGCCTGTGCTACTTTGCACACCTGTGCGGCTACCGACTCGTGCACGACGCTACGGCTGATCCGCTGATCGCCGGCTTCCTTCGCGCCTACATGGACCGCGAGGGATCCCCCACGCTCAAGCCGGTGCCCGGCATCGACCTCGAAGCCTACAAAGACGAGCTCATCGCGCGGTTCTCGAACCCAGGCGTACGCGACACCGTCGCGCGGCTCTGCAACGAGTCCTCTGACCGGATCCCGAAGTGGCTCGTACCGGTGATCGTCGACCAGCTTGCGGCGGGCCGTTCGGTGCAACTGTCAGCGGCGATCGTGGCCAGCTGGGCCCGCTACGCGGAAGGAACGGATGAGCAGGGCCAGCCTATCGAGGTCGCCGACCGCCTCAGGGAACGTGTTATGAACAACGCTGCCGGATTCGCCTCTGACCGACATTCCTTCCTGCGCGACCGCGACCTGTTCGCCGATCTCGTCGACGACACGACGTTTGTCGCAGCCTACGACCGGGCGCTCGAGCTGCTGCACACGGTCGGTGCCCGCGACACGCTGGTCGCGCTCCTCGCGTAGCCTGCTGGGGTGCCGGTTGGACTACACAGTCGCGGTCCCAGCACCGACGTAGGCTGCGAGGTGCTCGCCGGTGAGGGACGAACGCGCGGCCACGAGGTCGGCGGGCGTTCCCTCAAAGACGATGCGGCCGCCGTCATGACCTGCGCCCGGGCCGAGGTCGATGATCCAGTCGGCGTGCGCCATGACGGCTTGATGGTGCTCGATGACGATGACCGACTTCCCGGAATCGACGAGCCGATCGAGCAGGCCGAGCAGATTCTCGACGTCGGCCAAATGCAGGCCGGCCGTGGGCTCGTCCAGAACGTACACCTCACCTTTTTCGGCCATGTGCGTGGCGAGTTTCAGCTGCTGGCGTTCACCGCCGGACAAGGTCGGCAACTGTTGGCCGAGGCTGAGATAGCCGAGCCCGACATCGCTGAGCCGGCCCAGGATCGTATGGGCTGCCGGGGTTCGTGCCTGGCCCGTTCCAAAGAATTCCCTGGCCTCGGTCACCGACATCGCCAGCACCTCACTAATGTCGCGTCCCGCGAGGTGGTATTTCAAAACGGATGCTTCGAAACGCTTTCCTTCGCATACCTCACAGGGTATTGCGACGCCGGCCAGCACGCCCAAGTCGGTGTAGATGACGCCAGCGCCGTTACAGTTGGGGCACGCTCCCTCTGAGTTGAAGCTGAACAGCGCCGGTTTGACGCCGTTGGCCGTGGCAAAGGCCCTGCGGATCGGTGCAAGCATCCCCGTGTATGTCGCCGGGTTGCTGCGTCTGGAGCCCCTGATCGCGCCCTGGTCGATGGAGACCACTCCGTCGCGGCCCGTCACCGAACTCTGGATCAGTGAACTCTTGCCCGACCCGGCCACACCGGTCAGCACGGTCAACACACCGAGGGGGATGTCCACATCGACGTTCTGCAGATTGTGGGCGGTGGCGCCGCGAACCTGCAATACCCCAGCAGGTCTGCGCACGCTCGGTTTCACTGTGGCACGATCGTCGAGGTGCCGGCCGGTTACGGTATCGCTCGATCGAAGACCGACCAGGGTGCCCTCGAACACAATGACGCCACCATCCGATCCCGCTCCTGGGCCGAGGTCGACGACGTGGTCGGCGATCGCGATCATCTCCGGCTTATGCTCGACAACGAGCACGGTGTTGCCCTTGTCACGCAGCTGAAGCAGCAGGCTGTTCATTCGCTGGATGTCATGCGGGTGCAGGCCGATCGTCGGCTCATCGAAGACGTACGTGACATCCGTGAGCGACGAGCCGAGGTGGCGGATCATCTTGGTGCGCTGGGCCTCACCGCCGGAGAGCGTGCCGGAGGGGCGGTCGAGCGAGAGGTAGCCCAGCCCGATCTCGACAAAAGATTCGAGCAGGCGCCGCAACGACTCCAGTAGCGGTTCGACGGAGGCATCACTCAGACCTCCCACCCACTCAATGAGGTCGCTGATCTGCATCGCGCAGGCATCGGCGATGCTGATTTCGCCAATCCTCGACGATCGGGCCCCCGCGCTGAGTCGGGTCCCGTCGCAGTCGGGGCAGACGGTGAAAGTCACCGCCCGTTCCACAAAAGCTCGGATGTGCGATTGCAGCGAGTCGAGGTCTTTGGAGAGCATCGATTTCTGGATCTTGGGGATCAGCCCCTCGTAAGTGAGGTTGATACCGTCGACCTTGATCTTGGTCGGCTCCTTGCGGAGTAGGTCGTCCAGCTCCCGGTCGGTGAAGTCCTTGACCGGTTTACGGGGGTCGAAGAATCCACAACCGTTGAAGATGCGGCCGAACCAGCCGTCCATGCTGTAGCCGGGGATGGTGAGCGCGCCGTCGATAAGAGACTTAGTGTCGTCGTAGAGCGCGGTCAGGTCGATGTCTTTGACCGCGCCACTCCCCTCGCAGCGTGCGCACATTCCGCCGGTGATGCTAAAGCTGCGCCGTTCCTTGACTGTCTGTTCGCCGCATTTGATCGAAACGGCACCCGCTCCGCTGATCGAGGCGACGTTGAAGGAGTACGCCTGCGGCGAGCCGATGTGCGGCTGGCCGAGCCGGCTGAACAGGATGCGCAGGAGCGCGTTGGCATCGGTGGCGGTCCCGACGGTCGACCGCGCGTTGGCACCCATTCGTTCCTGGTCGACGATGATCGTCGTTGTCAGCCCGTCCAGTACATCGACGTCTGGCCGGGCGAGGGACGGCATGAACCCCTGCACAAACGTGCTGTACGTTTCGTTGATCATGCGCTGAGACTCGGCGGCGATGGTGCCAAACACCAGCGAGCTTTTACCCGAGCCGGACACGCCGGTGAACACGGTCAGCCGGCGCTTCGGAATCTGCACGCTGACGTTCTTGAGATTGTTCTCACGGGCACCGTGCACGCGGATCAGGTCGTGGCTGTCCGCGATTTTCGGTTCAGGTGACGGAGTGTCCGTTTTCATGGTCGCGGTCATCGAATCTCCTATGATTGGCGGCACTGGGCAGAAATCGGGCCCACCAATCCAGAATAATCTCGAACCGTTGTAAACGGTGCCGTGGGCGTCCGATACGACTGAGGTCGTGGTTCTCCCCCGGAAAGATGACCAGTTCGGTTTGAACTCCGCCGCGTTTGAGCGCCGTATAGTAGCGCTCACCCTGCGACAACGGGCAACGCAGATCCTGCGCGGAATGGAGAACGAGGGTCGGGGTTTTCACCTGGCCGACCAGGAACTGCGGACTTTGGCTCCGCACCAGGTCAGCATCCGTTCCTGCATACTCGTCACCGAAGAAATCGCCGATGTCACTCGTCCCGACAAATGCGTCGGGATCGAGAAAACCGCGTTCCACGATGGCGGCGGCAAATCGGTGGTCGTGCGCGATCGTCCAGGCCGTCAAATAGCCGCCGTAGGACCCACCCATGATGCCAACGCGCTGCGCATCGAGGACGGGCTCGGCTTCGAGGGCACCGTCGAGAAAGTCCAACACATCAGCGAGGTCCAGGGTACCCATACGCTGGCGGATGGCGCGCCCATGGGCTTCACCATAACCGGATGATCCGCGCGGGTTGCAGAGAACGACCGCGTAGCCCGCATCGACGTAGACCTGGGTCTCATCGAGGAGCGCGTCGGTGTACTGCGCGTACGGACCTCCGTGGATGGTCAGCAGCACCGGGTGCGGCCCCGGCCCCGGTGGGGTGTGCACAAAGCCGTGCACCGGGTAGCCGTCTCGCCCGGTGATGGTGAGTTCGATGCCCATCGCCAGGCCGGTCGAGCGAAGGTGCACGGAGAAATCGGTGAGGCGTTTGGGTTCGGTGTGCGGCATTGGCGTGCCGAGGGGGTCCGTGTGCACGAGAACGAGCTCACCGGACGTGCTGGGGGTCTGAACGGCGACGACCACAGAGTCGCCGTTGGTACCCACTGCGGTCGCGACGGTTGCTCCGCAGTCGAGTGGCTCCCGGTGCCCATCGTGGTGCACCCGCACCAGATCAACGCGGCCGCGACTGCCTCGGAGCACGAGTACGGAACCGTCCGCCAGCACAGTGATATCCCCAGTCGCCTCCAGATCGAATAGATCCTGATCGGTCTGGTACGGGTCGGTGACGCGTATCGGCGCTGAACCATCAATCAGGAAACCGCTGCGGTAGAGTGCGGTTACCCGTCCGACGAAATCTCGCCCGGTCGTACCCACATCGGTGGCGAGCAGCCAGACAGTACCGTCATCGGCATAAGCGAGAGCCGAAATACTCAGGTTCTCAGCCGAACGCACGACGGTACGAACCGGAGCGATCATTTTCTCCGCGAGGGCGGCGTCTTCGTTATGGCTGAGAGTGAGTTCGATGACTTCGCTGCGCAGGTCGTTGTCACGGCCGGTATGACGCGCCGAGATGGTGAGAAGCCTGGACCCGTCAGCGACAAAGGCCAGGCCGAAGTGGTCGAAATCCCCCTCGGTTACCCGCCGCGCGATCGGAAGTCCGGACGAAAGGCTGGCCCGCACCGGAAGAATGGGATTCTCCCCGGCATCCGGCGGGTTTTGGGACTCAGCGCGAGGTGCATCGGCCGTGACAGGAACGGGAGCGGGCGTCGGTTCGCCCCAGACATCAGGCACCACCGCCAGGAACACGTGCACGCGCCGGTCGTTGGTGTATCCGACCCCGTTCGATCGGTAACGCAGGGTATCGATGCGGCGGGCCGGTTCTGAGTCCGCTGACAAGCCGACGACCGTACCGTATCGTCCGGGTTCGGGAACCCGAGCCAGGAAGGCGATCCGGCTACCGTGTGGATGCCACCGAAAGTCGGTCACGCCGAGAACCGCGTCGGTCATTGCCAGGGGCTCGCCCCCGGCCGCATCGACAACGTGCACCTGTGCGCTCCCGCCGGCGTCGGCCCTGAGAAAAGCGATCAGGCGGCCATCCGGGGAAAATCGGGGTGCCGAGTCACGAAAGCCGCGGGTGATGCGGCGCGGAGCCGGCTCCCCCGCCAGCGCGACGGTCCAGAGCTGGCCGACGTAGTCATCCGCTGCGAAGTCGGCGTTCACCCGCGAGAATACCGCCCGCGACCCATCGGGATGGATCGTCGCGCGCGAGACGGTATAGAGCAACGGAAGATCGGCCGCCTTCATTGATTTCTCACTTTCTAGTCACTGGTGAACCCGGTCGTGTCGCCGACCAATCGGGTATTTCCGACCGGGACCGGATCCACCGCGGCGGAGACGATCTCCGCCGCGAACTCGCTGACGTTGTACAGGCGTCCCGCTGCCTCTTTGCGAGCGTTCAGGGCGCCCGGGTTGGACCGTTCGAGTAGCGTCGCCGTGATGGTGCCCTCGATCATGTCACCGGAGACGACCACGAATCCGATACCGGACTGTTCGAGTTCGGGAATGACAGCGCGCAGGGCGTCTTCGCCCGCGCGCTTGCTGCGGGCGACCGGCTCATACTCCGGCATGGTGGTGGTCGTCTTGATGAAGTGCGCCTGGTGGCTGGTGACAAAGACAACCCGGGAATCGTCGCCGAGCAGAGGGATGGCCCCATTCAACAAGTTGACTTGGGCATCGCGATTGAGCTTGATGGCGTAGTCAGCGGCCACACCACTTTCCATACCGCCCGATGCGTTCATCACGAGAATGTCGAGGCCCCCGTATTCGCTCTTGATGGTGTCGAACATCGCGGCAACCGATGCCGGATCGGTCAGGTCGGCGCCGACCGTGATGGCCTCCCCGCCGGCGACGCGAATGGCGTCGGCGAGTTTATTCGCTCGTGCCTCTTTATTACGGTAGTTGATGACGACTCGCGCTCCGGCCTGAGCAAAATACCCGACGGTATCGGCGCCGATACCGCGGGAAGAGCCGGTGACGAGTACGCGCTTGCACTCGAGTGATCCTGCTGCAAGTGGATTGGTCACGCATGCTCCTCTGATTTAATCAAATTGATTCAGTGATGAAGTGTGACCTGATCGGCCACTACCTACTCTTGTGACCTTATCAACAAGCCTCAGTCACTCCCTCGGCGTGTTGAACCCGGTACCTGCTAGTTTCAAGGTGAAACCGAACGTGGAAGGTGTCGAACATGGTCGACCTGACCGACTATCTCTGGATTTTGTGGCTCGTGTTCATTCTCGTGGCCATCACCATCGAACTGCTGAGCCTGGAATTCACCTTCCTGATGATCTCCATCGGCAGCCTGGGCGGTTTGGCTGCCAACTTGCTCGGACTGGACTGGTGGCTGCAGATCGTGGTCGCCGGTGGGTTGTCGGTGCTTTTGCTTTTGACCATCCGCCCCTTCTTGCTGCGAGCCCTTCGCAAGGGGGGCGATCCGGCGCTCAGCAATATCGCCGCGCTGATCGGAATGACCGGCCGTGTCATGTCGACGGTCACCGAAACCGGAGGGCTGGTGAAACTGGCCAACGGCGAAACCTGGACCGCTCGTCTTCTGCCGGCCCACCCCGACAACGACGCCGGTTTCAGTTCTGGTGTCGAGCCCGGCCAGCCGGTCACCGTGCACCTCATCGAAGGCTCCACCGCCGTCGTCATCTCCGCCGAAAGGACCCAGAACAATGCTTGACCCCGCAGCTTTTATCGGTCAGATCTTCGTGCTTGCCCTGCTCGCGGTGTTGGCGGTGTTCGTCATCGTCATCCTCGTGCGCGCCATTCGCATCATTCCCCAGGGCAACGCCGGGGTCGTTGAGCGCCTCGGCAAGTACCATAAGACGCTGCTTCCCGGTTTGAATCTTCTAGTGCCGTTCGTCGACCGGGTACGGCCGCTCCTCGACATTCGCGAGCAGGTGGTGTCTTTTCCGCCGCAACCGGTGATCACCGAGGATAATCTCGTCGTGTCCATCGACACCGTCGTCTACTTTCAGGTGACGGACGCCCGCGCTGCCACCTACGAGATCAACAACTACCTCGGTGCGGTCGAACAGCTCACTACGACCACCCTCCGTAACGTGGTCGGCGGGTTGAACCTCGAAGAGGCTCTGACCAGCCGCGACAACATCAACAGCCAGTTGCGCATCGTGCTCGACGAAGCCACCGGCAAATGGGGCATCCGGGTGGGCCGAGTCGAGCTCAAGGCAATCGAGCCACCTCACTCCATCCAGGATTCGATGGAGAAGCAGATGCGAGCCGAACGTGACCGTCGCGCCCTCATCCTGACGGCAGAAGGTACCAAGCAGTCCGCGATCCTCACCGCCGAGGGAGCGCGCCAGGCGGCGATCCTCGAGGCTGAGGGCGACGCCAAAGCTGCGGTATTGCGCGCGCAGGGTGAGGCCGAAGCCATCACCACCGTGTTCAAGGCCATTCATGACGGAGATCCAGATCCGAAGCTGCTCGCCTACCAGTACCTGCTGACGCTCCCCAAGCTGGCCGAGGGCAGCGCCAACAAGCTCTGGATCGTGCCGAGCGAACTGACCGAGGCGATGAAGGGTATCGGCAGTGCGTTTGGTGCGAATACTCACAACCCAAAAACGGATGCCGCCGCTGCACCGGCAGCGGCGCCGCAGGCCTGATTGGTGGCCGAAAGCGCACAGTCCATTTTTCTGGCCGCACCGTATCCCCGGGTTTTCGCTCACCGCGGCCTGGCGCGGGAGGCGCCGGAAAATTCCTTGCTCGCCTTCGTGAAGGCTCTGGCGGCCGGGGCCACCCATCTCGAAACCGACGTGCACGTATCGCTTGACGGAGTGGCTGTGATCAGTCACGACCCCGACTTGACTGCGCTCGGACGCGATATTCGCATCGACCAGCTGACCATGCCTGAGTTGAGGCGTATCAACCGGGGCTACGGGCAATCGTTCACGTCCCTCGCCGATGCCCTCCAAGCGTTTCCATCGGCACTGTTCAATATCGACATCAAGACGGATGCCGCGGCCGAGCCGGCCGCCCAGGCGATCCGTGACCAGCGAGCCACGGCTCGAGTCCTGGTGACCTCGTTCAACGACTCGCGTCGCCGCCGCGTGGTCGACCTGCTGCCCGGTGTGGTTTCCTCTGCGTCGTCGCCGCTCGTGGCGCGGGCCGTGGCGGCGACGAATCTGGGCCTGACCTCCCTCGTGCGCAAAACGCTCGCGGGCTGCGTTGCAGTGCAGGTACCCGAGCGGGCGGGACCAATTCGACTTGTCACACCCCGTTTCATCGCGATGATGCATAGGGTGGACGTCGAGGTGCACGTGTGGACCATCAACGACCCGACGGACATGGTTCGACTCTTCGATCTGGGAGTTGACGGTATCGTGACAGATCGCACGGATCTTGCTGTCAAAGCTGCTACTCTCGGAGTCTGAGAATTACCTCCCAGAACAGGGGGTCTGGGAAGGTTAATACCCAGTTTGATGGTTTAGAACTATGTAGGTATCGCGATCGAACTGTTATCGCGAGCGAGAGGAGACCACACTATGGCTGACCGCAGTTTGCGTGGCATGAGATTGGGCGCACAAAGCCTGCAAAGCGAAGAGGGCGTCACCTTCTCCCCCCGGGTTACTCACACCTATCGGTGTGAAACGTGTGGGCGCGAGACGGTGATGGTTTTTTCCGCCGACGCCGAGGCTCCGGACGAGTGGGAATGTAAGTACTGTGCCAGGACGGCGACCCGACTGGTCGACTCCCTGCCGGTGATCGTTGACCACTCCGATGAAAAAATTGCCCGGACCCACTGGGACATGCTGTTGGAACGCCGCTCCAGGGACGAACTCGAAGAGTTGCTCGAAGAGCGCCTCTCGGTGTTGCGTCTGCGCCGTGGTGGCCAACAGAAGATCGGCGCCTGACCGCCGGTCACACCCACACGACCCCGCACTTTGTGCCGGGGTCGTTGTTGGTTAACCGGTCGGTTCTTGACGAACGCTGCAGTTAGCGGCGGCGATGCTGCCCCGCAGAACGGGCGCACAGAGCCAATCCGGCCAGACCCAGCCCTGAGACGAGCCATTCGAGTCCGCGGCCGGCCACCATCGCTGGTGTGATGGTGTCGCTGAGCGGGACGGTCTGCACCATGGCCCCCGACGTAAAGGTCGGAAGGCTGTCGAGCGTTGCCCCATCGGGGGTGATGATCGCGCTCGAGCCGACCGTTGAGATATTGACGACCGTACGGCTGGTCTCCATTGCGCGCAGCCGGGCGATGGCCAGCTGCTGCACGCTCTCATCGGTGTGCCCGAAATCGGCGTTGTTGGTTTGGGCGAGAATAACGCGGGCTCCGTCGTCGATCATTTCGTGCACCAGCTGATCGTCGGCGATGTCGAAGCAGATCGCCATTCCAGCCAGAACTCCGTTGATGTCAAAAATATTGTCGCGGGTGCCGATGCCGTAGTCCCGGCCGATGAGGTCGATCAGGTCCGGAGCGAATGGTCGCCAGAAAGCCCGATCCGGCATGTACTCGGCAAACGGCACCGGGTGCACCTTGTCATAGACATCGACAGCGCCGCGGCCGGCTTCCCAGAGCAGGGAGCTGTTGTAGTACGTGTCATCGGGCTTGGTGATGGTGCCGGTGATGAGAGGGGCATCCATTTCGGTGCTGATGTAGTCGAGCACCTGCGCGGCTGCCTGCGAGCGGGTGGGGTCGATGTCACTCGAGTTCTCCGGCCAGACCACGAAATCGACCTTCTCGCCGATCAGCGGCAGGGTGGCCGACGTGTGGTCTTGCAGAATCTGACCCGGCGAATATTCGGCAAACAGACCGGCATCCGCGTTTCCCTGCACTGCGGCGAGGCGAACCTCGCCGTTCTGGATAGTCGGCCATGCCGGGACGATGAGGACGACCGCGACGGCGCCGACGGCGATGCCCGTACGCAGCGTGCGCGCCAGCTCCGGTTCGCGGAATAGTTGTACGGAGAGAGCACTCAGCCAGACCAGAATAAAGCTCAGGCCGGACAGGCCGACCCAGGCCACGAGCGGACCAAACGGACTCTCCGACTGTGACAGGGCAACCCGGCCCCAGGCAAAGCCGCCGTAGGGCCAGACCGCGCTGATTGCCTCCCTGGCCGTCCACAAACCGGCCACGATAACCGGCACGACGCCGAGGCGACCCCAGATACTCGGCCAGACCCGAGGGCCATGCCGAAGGACGACAGCGGTCAAGCCGAGCCCCACAGCGAAAAACAGGCTCTCCAACCCGCCGAGCGCAAACCACGGTACGAGGCCGAGGTACAGGGTGATCCAGAAGATATGAATCAGCCAAAACGATAATCCGGCGACCAGTCCCACGAGCAGACCCGTTGCCAGGCTGCGACCGAGCAGAGCCAGGAGCATGAGCGCGACCCCCACCGGCGCAAGATACCACCAGTCGCGATCCGGAAAACCGGCGTCCAGAACCGCGCCGGCGCCGGCTGCGACGACAAGAGCCGCCCACAGCGGCAGGCTGAACGTGCGCTCATTCCCCCACATAGTGGATTCAGGCCACCGAGGAGTAGGCCACGATACCGCGGCGGATCGCATCCATGGCGCTACGAGCGGTCGGCCCGACTTGTCCGTCGCCGGCAATGCTGAGTTGGTCGAGCAGATCGATGGTCTGTTTGGTCCAGCGCACGAAATCACCGGCAGCCATCTCGGCCTCATAGAGTACGTCGGCCAGCGATGCACCGCGAGCCCACTTCCACATGGCGAGGCTCAGGCCCACCGCGAGCGGATTACTACCGGGAAGCTTGTGGTCCCGTTCCACGTCGTCGATGCGGCTCCACAGGTCCTGGGTTTCGTCGAGGGCCGGTCTGAATGGTCCCTTGGGCAGGTACCGAGCGTCGATCAAGCCCTCTTCACGTCTCGGCTCGAAGACCAGCGCGCAGGCCATCGCAGCGAGGCTCGCGGCATCGAGTTCGTTCCACAGACCTCGGCGCAGAGACTCCGCGACCAGGAGGTCCCGCTCCGCGTAGATTCGGCGCAGGATACGTCCACTCTCGCTGAGCTCGATAGCGCCGCTGGCATTCGATTCGAGGTAGCCGTAGCCGAGCAGGACGTCGGTCACGCGATCGAAGACGCGGGCGATGGCTCCGGTGCGCTGTGATATTTGCTGGTTGAGGGCATCCGTTTGGCGTTTGAGCTTGAACCAGCGTTCTGCCCAGCGGGAGTGCGCCTCTCGATCGGGACAGTGGTGGCAGCCATGGGCGCGCATCTGCTTGCGTAAGCTCGTCACCTCACGCTGGCGTTTGTCACGTTCACCGCGCAGGGAATTGTCGGCTTTGACACCCTCACGTTCCACCTCGGTGAGCCGTCGACGAATGGCCGAGTACTCTTCGAAGTCGCCCAGGTTGCAGGTCATGCTGGCTTTGAACCCGGCTAGGGATTCTTCTTGCTGGCGCACAGAACGGGCCAGGTCGACGACGGCTCGATCGGCCTGAAACTGGGCGAATGACGACTCGAGCACACCGCGCGTGCGTGTGACGCCGAATTGGTCGATGAGGTTGACGGCCATATTGTACGTGGGCTTGAAGCTGGAATTCAGCGGATACGTCCGCCGGGAGGCGAGCGAGGCCACCGCCTGCGGATCCAGTCCCTGCGCCCATTGAATGACCGAGTGACCGAGGGTGTCGATTCCGCGGCGACCAGCCCGACCCGTTAGCTGGGTGTACTCCCCCGGGGTGATCGGTACGCGGGCTTCGCCGTTGAATTTCTCCAGCTTGTCCAGGACGACCGTGCGGGCGGGCATATTGATTCCGAGGGCCAGCGTTTCGGTGGCAAAGACCGCCTTGACCAGTTTTTTCTGGAAAAGTTCTTCAACGACCTCCTTGAATGCTGGCAGCAGACCGGCGTGGTGCGCGGCGACACCGCGTTCGAGTCCGTCGAGCCACTCGAAGTAGCCGAGCACGCCGAGGTCTTCGTCGAGCAGGGTACGGCATCGATCGTCCACGATCTGACGAATTTCATCCCGCTCGTGTTCTTCTGTCAGACGTATCCCCGAGCGGAGCACCTGCCGCACGGCCTGGTCACAGCCGACCCGGCTGAAGATGAAGAAAATAGCCGGCAGCAGGTGTTTGCCATCGAGCATGCGCACGATATCGCCGCGATCCATTCGGCCGGCGTCGACCTGTGTGCGGTGCTTGTCATGACCCCGGTAGCCGCCCGCGGATGAGCCACCTTGACGACCAGAACCGCGACCACGCCCACCGGCCGAGCGCCCGCCAGCCTGCGCCAACCGTACGAGCTCGGGATTGACCCGATGCGCGCCGATCAGTCCGGAGGAATCGAACAGATCGAGCATATTGTTCTTGACCAGCACGTGCTGTTCCAGCGGAACCGGCCGCTCTTCAGAAACGATCACATCAGTCTCACCGCGAACTGCCTGCAACCAGTCGCCGAATTCCTCGGCGTTCGACACGGTCGCGCTGAGCGACACCATGCGCACCGACTGCGGCAAATGGATGATCACTTCTTCCCACACGGCACCACGAAAGCGATCCGCAAGGTAGTGTACCTCGTCCATCACCACGAAAGCGAGATCGGTCAGTAAGTCGGAATCGGCGTAGAGCATGTTGCGGAGCACCTCGGTCGTCATGACCACGATGCGTGCTCCCGGATTGACGTTGCTGTCCCCGGTGAGCAACCCAACCTGCTCCGCACCATACTCAGCAACGAACTCCTGAAATTTCTGATTGCTGAGGGCTTTCATGGGCGCGGTATAAAAAACCTTCGCACGCGACTGCTGCATTGCCAGGTAGATGGCGAATTCGGCGACGATGGTTTTGCCTGCTCCGGTCGGCGCAGCAACGAGCACGCTGTTACCGGCTTCCAGGCACGCGCACGCCTCACGCTGGAACGGATCGAGGTCGAATTTGAGGCCACGATCAAAAGCCAGCAACTTCGGTTGGTTAGCTCGGGTGCGCGCGGCCGAGTATCGTTCGGCCGGCGATTGCGTGTGCGTCACGTGATCCTTAACAATTGCTACGAACGACTCTGAGTAGAGACTAGAGCGCGAATTCTTTCTCGAAAGCCAGCACTTTCTTAGCCACTCGGCGATCGTGCAACCAAGCGATGCCGTAGGCGGCAAAGTACAACATGACCATGGGAATGGCCAGCAAGAACATCGAGACGACGTCAGCGGCTGGAGTGGCGATCGCCGTGAAGAGAACGATGACCAAGATTGCAATCCGCCAGGATTTGATGATCGACGCCGCACTGATCACGCCGGCGAAGTTGAGCAGCACGATGAAGACCGGCAGGACGAAGGCAATGCCGATCGCCACGACAAGTTTGAGTACGAAGTCGAAATAACCCTGCGCATTGATGAACGCCGAATCCTCGGTGGGCGCGAAACTCGTCATGAGCTCGACCACGTGCGGCAGTACGACCCAGCCCGCCGCGCAGCCCGCCAAAAACAAAGGAATGGCTGTTAAAATAAAGCCGAACGTGTACTTCTTCTCCGTACGGGTCAGACCGGGAACCAAGAAAGCAAAGATCTGGTACAGCCACACCGGGCTGGAAACTATCAGACCGACGTAGAGTGAAATTTTGAGTTTGAGATCGAAAGCGCTCGTGATGTCGGGGTAATTGATCTGGGCGTTGCGATGCTGCGCATTGATGATGGCATAGATCGGCTCGCGCAATTGATCCCAGACGAAATCGGAGAGGTACCAACCAGCAATGGCACCAATCAGGAGACCGGCTGCAGCCAGATAGAGGCGCTTGCGCAGCTCGATCAGATGCTGCCCCAGCGACATCTTTCCCGCTTCGGTCGCACTCCGCCCAGCACGGACCATTCGCAGCTAAGGCTTCGAGGCGGGGTCGGCCGGGCTGGGCGTGGTCGGACGCGACGTCTTTGATACGTCGTCACCCGTCGTGCTCGTTGAGCTCTTCGACCGCGGTTCGGCGTTGGGATCAGGGTCGACCGTGTCGGTCTTGATCTCGCTCTTGAAGATCTTCATGGACTGCCCCAGGCTGCGTGCGAGTCCGGGAAGCTTTGGCGCACCGAAAAGGAGCAGGACGACGACGAGGATGATTAAAAAGTGCCATCCGGTCAGATTTTGCAGCATGAGGGTGTGTCCTCTGTGTTAGCTAGCTAGCGGGCGGTTGGAAACAGTTTACCCCGCACGATCCGCGCATCGCGCCGCACCTGACTCCGGTGGCCGCGGTCAGCGCGATTCTGCTCGACATTCCGGAGCAACACGGCCGAGTCTGCGAATACGGCGGGGATGAACGAGGCGCAGACCGACGGCACATCGAGGTCCACTGAGGAAACTTGATCGTTGAGGGCCTCAAGAGCGTGCAGGGTTGTGACGGCTTTGCGGAAGAGCGCCACCGCGCACCAGATGAGGACCGCGACAAGACCGGCCACCAAAACGCCCCAGATCAGCAACCACGACCACCACGGCATCCGCTAACCCTCATCTACCTGGCGCTGATTATTGCCGGGGTACTGCGCCAGTCCGGCTGCGGCCCAGGCGAAAACAACCGAGCGTGATTCTGCCGGTTGAAGCACGGTGACGATGCCGGCGAGGCTGGTAATGAGGCGTTTGAGCACGTGGGCATGGGCGACGCGAAGGGTGGTGCGCGTGCGCGCGCCTGTTCCGACCACCTCGGACCGCTCGGGTCGGTAGTCGGCCAGCAACGGTAGCGCCGCGGTAGGGAGTTCGAGTCGCACATCAACGTCGTCGCTGGACGGCTGAAACAGGGTGTCCGGCAGCAGCAGGTCCATCGTGTGCGAACTGCGCGGTGCGGCGGTGACGCGAGGGTCGGTCATCCGGTCAAGACGGAAGGTTCGTACGGCTTCGCGAAGGTGGCACCAGCCCCGGAGGTACCAGTCGCTGTCGACGGATTCAATGCGCAAGGGATCGACGAGGCGGTGTTCCTGGTCGCCACGCGCATTGAGATAATCGAACTCGACCTGCATTCCTGTGCTGAGGGCAGCCTGCACAATCTCGCGAGTTGCGCCGGCATCGCGCTGCGCGACAGCGACCTGGGTGGGTGGCGCCGATGAGCCGCGCGTCAACTTTGCCATCAGCGACGCGATCGCATCGGTGTCGGCGTTGTGCGGCAGGGCACACAGGTACTGCAGTCCGGCGATAAGTGCTGCGGCCTCGCGCGCGGAGAATCGCGGGGAGTCATCGATGGCGACCTGGTGGGTGAGTACGATTCGATCATTGGTTTCGAATTCGTCCCAGAGAATGTCGAACAGGTCACCGTGCAGGTATTGACGTGTTTCCCCAGGAATACCAGACAGCGCGATGAGGCGGACCAGTGTGCGCACTCGTTCCACTGACAGTCCGAAGTGCTCGGCCACCTCGGTGACGGTGACCGGCCCCTGATCGATCAAGTACGGAACGAGGGAGAGTAAGAGGGTGAGCTGATCTCCGGCGACTCGAGGCTGGCTGACTGGCTGGGAGGTCTGCGCATACAGCAGAGTCGGGCGGCGGCGCTGTACGCGGCCGGGTGGGAACGCGGGGAGAACGCTGGCATGCGCGTCACGAGCGGCAACCAGTCGCTCGCGCACGGCGGCGCGCAACGCGAGTGGACTCTCGACGAACACTTCGGGGCCGAACCCGGCCAGTTCGTCGGCAAGGATGTTCACGTCGGTGAAATGCAGGGTGCGCTCGAGCGTCATCGGATGGCCTGGCTGGGGCGCTGGGCACTGAGCCGCCTGGCGGGCGGCGAGCCGCACTGCGGCGTCGGATCCTGACACCACGACGAGGTGGGCCACATTACTCGCCCACAGGGCATCGAGTTCACAGAGAGCGCGTGCACTATCTGTCGTGTTGCCCGCTGTTTCGTCGCCAATCGAAGTCGGAATGGAGTTTGCGAGCACTGTCACCGTGCCCACGATGCGAGCCAGCAGGAAGGTGCGCGGTGCGCGAGCGACCTCATCCGTTGCGTAGAGGTGCCAGCGGCCTTCGTGCTGCACCAACGCACGCGGAGCAACCTCGCGACGGACCGGCTTGGTCTCCCCCGGTTTGAGGTAGAGAAAAGCCACGATCTGCGCCCGGTCGAGGGCTTTGCTCAACGGTTCGAAGCTCAGGTCTTGCGTGCGCAGCGAGGGTGCATAGCCGAGGACCGGTTCGCTCGATTCGACACCGAGCGAGTTCAGCTTCATCAGGGCCCGGCGGGATTCCCCGGACAATGATCCTTCCCGCCAGACCGTGCCAGCGAGTTTGAGTAGGGACACCTCGTCGGGAGTGAAGGTCACGTCGGCGGGTAGGTCGTAGAGACCCTTTGGAATTCGATACCGCAAAAAGTGATTGCTGCCCGGATCGTCGGGCGACTCGAGTGTTTCGAGCGGAATTCCCAATTCCCGGATGTCATCCTTGTCTCGCTCGAACTGGCGCTCCAGACTCTCATTCGAGCCGGCCGACGAGAATCGCTGTCGGTAACCCTGCACGTTCGCGAGAATGTCGGCCTTGGTCAGCCCTGCTTCCGTTGCCACGAGCGCGAGAACCAAGCTGAACAGCCGTTCCGGAGCCGTGACCGGCAGCGGCTTGACGTCGGTCGCGCTTTTTGGAGGTTCCGACTCTGGCGGGATAGACATACGGACCAGCCGACCTAGTCGACGCCGAGAATGTCGACGACGAAAACGAGTGTGGAACCTGCCGGAATAGTGGCATCCGCTGTGTCACCGTAGGCCTGGTCGGGAGGAATGACAGCGACGATCTGTGAACCAACCGTCTGTCCGATGAGTGCTGTTGCCAGGCCGGGGATCACCGCGCTGGGGACCATTTGAACGGGGCTTCCGTTGGTCCAGGTCGACACGAAGCTTGTCTTCTCTTTCCACAGCACGCCGGCGAGATTCACCGTGACCGTCGACCCCTCCTTGACCTTTTCGCCGGCACCCTGCTTCAGCACTCCCATTTCGAGCGTGGTGGGAGCGTCCCCGTTGGGGACGACTATGCCCGGGACGCCGTTTTCATCGAGCACCACGGCGGGAAGGCCATTGGCGACGATCTGGTTAGCTCCGTCAGCTCGCGGCAGATACGCCTTGACGATGTCAACGACGACCACTACAGCATCCGTCGCTCCCAGTTGAAGCTGCTCGCTACCGCCGGCCGGACCGAACCCATCGTCAGGGGAAATGACGACCGCGATGCGCTCACCTTCGCGGGCGCACAGCAGGCCGGCGACTATCCCGGGAAGAGTGGTGTCGGCGAGGGCAATGGGAAAGGCAACGCTGCCGTCGAACGGAGCTTGTTGAATGGCAGCGCCGGTCGTTCCGTTATACATAGTCATGACGGCGGAGATCATCTGACCGGCTACGAGCTTCTCACCGGAACCTTCGATGATTTGCGTGCGCTGAGTAGTCGACGACTTGAGCGGTGTCGGAAAGCTGACGTCGGGCGCCGAACCGAAGTCGCCGGAGGTCGAGACCAACGCCGAGGCCGCACCGGACGTGGCAGCGGCTTCGCAGGAGGCCCCCGCCGTGCCGGGGCCGGCGCAGGCGGTCAATGCCGTCATCACGAGGCCGGCGGTGACGATCAGCGCGGATGCTTTGCGCACAAGTCCTTCTTTCGGTACGGGGTTGCCGCAGCATGAATCTGCTGCGCGAGTGTGAGATTGGTGCGGGTGCGGCTGGGTCCAGGTGGTTGCAGTTTCGGCGCAGTTCAACCGAAACGGGCCGGGCCCTATCCTAACCGGCGTCGAGGTCGCGAGCCTTGGAGAGCTCGGCGCTCGCGCCAGCGGCCCGCACACGTTTGCGCATGACCTTGGCGCTGACGTTGCGTTCACCAAGCGCCCCCGGGGTCCAGGCCTCGACATCCGCGTCGCTGAAGTCCGTCTTGGACGGACGTCGCTTCAGCTCGGGGAGGATTGTATCGGGGGCGAGCCGACGTGCGGTGATCAGGAACCCGGTGTGACCGATCATCCGGTGGTCGGGACGCACTGCAAGTCCCTCCACGTGCCAACCACGAATCATCGTTTCATTGGAATCCGGATTGGTATAAAAACCGCTGCCGCGGACGGCCTCGGCCACACGAGACAATTGCGTGACCGTGGCGACATAGCACAGCAGCACTCCTCCTGGCTTGAGAGCTTCGGAGACGGCGCCGAGACATTCCCAAGGCGCGAGCATGTCGAGGACCACCCGGTCGACACTCTGCGGCGGCATGGTATCGGGCAGCGTCTCGGCAAGGTCGCCCAGGGTGATGGTCCAGTTCTGCGGATCATTGCCGAGGAAGGTAGCTATGTTGTCGCGAGCGACGTCGGCGAATTCCTCGCGCCGTTCAAAGGACGCAAGACGGCCGGCCGGCCCGATTGCGCGCAGCAGCCAGAGCGACAGCGCACCGGAACCAACGCCGGCCTCAACGACGGTAGCGCCGGGAAAGATATCGGCCTGCGCCAGAATCTGGGCCGCGTCCTTGGGGTAGATGATGGCTGCACCGCGCGGCATGCTCATCACGAAGTCCACCAAAAGCGGTCGGAGCGCCAGGTACTCAACGCCAACGTTGTTGGTGACGACCGACCCGTCGGGCTGCCCGATGATGTCGTCGTGCTTGAGGATGCCGCGGTGGGTGTGAAAGGTCAGGCTTTCCTGAAGGGTGATGGTGTTCATCCGCCCCTTGGGCCCGGTGAGTTGCACCCGGTCGCCGACACGAAAAAGTCCGCTGTTTTGAATGACCTGGTTGCTGCTCATGCGAGTGGTGCGCTTTCGTTTCGGGCGGCCCCGGTAGGAGCGAAGGGATGAACAGGAGAGAGCTCGTCGGAACGCTTCGAACGGTGATACAACGCGGCGATATCGTGGATCGTGCGCCCGTCGAGCGTCGGCCAGCGAGTGTAGAGCGTGCTCTTCGGCAGGTCGATCTGGTGGGGAACAGCGATGGTGATCGTGCCGGCGGCAACAGCGGATTCGACACCCGGCACGGAATCCTCGATCGCGATGCACGTTGCCGGATCCACGCCGAGTTGCTCGGCGGCGACCAGATACGGATCAGGATGCGGCTTGCTGTTTTCGACCATATCGCCGGCAACGACGACATCGAATGCTGCAAAATCGATGAGGTCGATGATCTGGCGAGCCATGCGCTCCACCGACATCGTGACGAGTGCGGTCGGGACGCCGGCAGCTTTCAGCTGCCGCAAAAGCTCACGAGATCCTGGACGCCACGGAATCCCGTGTTCGGCCAGCTGCTGCTGCACGCGGTCAGTGAGGCGGGCGACAATGGCGTCCGCGGTGAGATCGACGCCCCGGGCTTGCAGAATTGCCGCAGAATTCCACAATCCTGATCCGATCAGCGACATTCCGTCTTCGTGAGTCCAGACACCGCCGAACTCGGCCATGAGCTCGGTCTCGGCACGCATCCAGTACGGTTCGGTGTCGACGATCGTGCCGTCCATATCCCACAGGACAGCGGCGGGTAGAGAATCGGGCAAGGGCAGGGGCGGAGAAAAAACATTCACGGGGTTCAAGTGTAGGGCCACCGCCTATCCTTGACGGAGGCTCTCCATATGGGAGGCTGAAAAATTGAGGATATAAACGGTGACTGACGGTAATGGGTTTCTGGGCGGACGGCTGCTCGTCGTCGCTTTCGAAGGCTGGAACGATGCCGGAGAGGCCGCGACGGGGGCGGTTCGTGCGTTGAAAGAATTACTCGACGTTGAGAAGATCACCGAGGTCGATCCGGAGTTGTACTTCGACTACCAATTCAACCGGCCGACCGTGTCAACGAACGAGGATGGTGTGCGTACTCTCGGTTGGCCGGGAGCGATCATGTATGGTCCGAAGACCCCTGGGGCGCTGAGCGTGCCACTGGCGGACGACGCCGAGTTGCGGGTCAGTGGAACGAACGCGGGCAATATCTTTCTGCTGATCGGTACGGAGCCGTCCCGCAGTTGGAAGAGCTTCGCCGCGGAGATACTCGACGCGGCCCTGGCCGCCGACATCAGCGGCGTCGTCTTTTTGGGCGCCATGCTGGCCGACGTTCCGCATACCCGCCCGATCTCTATTTTCGTCTCGAGTGATAACGCGCAGGTGCGGGCCGAACTGCAAATTGAACGCAGCAATTACGAGGGAGCGGTCGGCATACTCAGCGTGTTGTCCGATGCCGCTGAAACGGTGGGAATCCCGACCCTATCGATTTGGGCATCTGTGCCGCACTATGTGCACAACGCACCATCGCCCAAGGCGATGCTCGCATTGATCGACAAGCTCGAAGAGGTCATAGATGTGGTCATCCCCCGCGGTGCGCTCGTGACCGAGGCGGCTGAGTGGGAGACCGGTATTGATGTCCTAGCAGGCGAAGACGAGGACATGGCCGCGTACATCGCCCAGCTCGAGCAGGCCAGGGACACCGTCGACTCACCAGAAGCAAGCGGCGAGGCGATCGCTCAGGAATTCGAGAAGTATCTGCGCAGGCGCGGCACCGACGGACGCGACGGGCGCGCAGACGGCCGGCCCGATGGTCCCGGAAGCCGACCCGACGGGCCACGGCACTAGGAACGCAGCGGGTCAGCCGCAGACGAGGCTCGGTTCTACAGAGCGACGCCGAGCAGCGCACTGACGGCACGATTCACCAGGCTCACGTCATCGAGCTGACCGGCGGCCGCGTCGTCGACGAGCCTCAGAGCCTCGGGGGTGTTGAGGTCGTGGCGGAGTGCGAGGCGCAGGGACTGCACGAGCGAAGCCGCCGTTCCAGGCGACTCCACGGTAGGAACGTTCTCGGCTGCGGAAACGGCCGAAGCGCCGAAGGCTGCAGACCACACGGAGAGGCGCGCGATGGCCTCCTCCAGGAGCGCGTCGGTCCATTCCCAGTCGGTGCGATAGTGGTGGGCCAATAAGGCCAGGCGAATCGCACGCGGGTCAATACCCTGAGCGCGTAGTCCGGAGACCAAAACGAGATTACCGAGCGACTTGCTCATCTTCTCGCCTTGATAGGCGACCATGCCCGTGTGGCTGTAGACCCCGGCGAGCGGATGTCCGGACAACGCCTGCGCATGCCCGGCGCTCATATCGTGGTGCGGAAAGATCAGGTCAGATCCGCCCCCCTGCACGGTGAAATCTATGCCGAGTTCTTTGAGGGCGATCACCGAACACTCAATGTGCCAGCCTGGTCGCCCGGCGCCGACCGGAGACTCCCACGCCGGTTCCCCCGAACGCGCAGCCTTCCAGAGCAGCGGGTCGAGTGGGTCGCGTTTGCCTGCCCGGTCGGGGTCTCCCCCGCGCTCGGCGAATAGGCGCAGCATGCTGTCGAGGTCGAGGTTGCTCTCGTCACCAAGCGCCCAGCCGGTACGGGCTTCGGCGGCACGAATGTCAAAGTATAAGTCGACGGCGATCGTTCCGCCCGCCCCAGCGAAGGCGTCGTCCGTCGGGACCGGATAGGCCAGTCCCGCCTCCTGCAAGAGGGCTACGGCGGCGACTATCTCGTCGATGACCTCGGTCACGGCAACGAAATCATTCGGCGGAATGATGCCCAGAGCTTTCATGTCGGTGCGGAAGAGTTCCACCTGTGATTCGGCCAGGTCACGCCAGTGGACGCCGGTGGCGGTCGCCCGCTCCAGGAGCGGGTCATCGACATCCGTCACATTTTGGGCATAGTGCACGCGGTAACCGGCGTCGATCCAGACTCGCTGGAGGGTGTCGAAGGCAAGGTAGGTGTTGGCATGGCCAATGTGGGTCGCATCGTAGGGCGTGATGCCGCAGACGTAGAGTCGGGCTGAATCGAGCGGCTGGGCCAGCACCAGACTGTCGGTTTTTGTGTCGTGGAGCCAGGGTGCACTCGACTCGCCGGGGACAGAGACAATTTCGGGTCGTTCCCATGCACGCATGCTTCAAGCCTAGCTTCGATGCGGCGGTGGGTTTGCGACCCGTCGTTGCTGCAGCGACCGCTTCGGGAACCGGTTAGGCGGAGATAACGTTCGTTCCGAGGAGCACGAACAGCACGATACCCAGCAGGATGCGATAGATCACGAACGGCAGAAAACTCCGTCGCGAAATGTAGTTCATGAAGAACGCGATCACAGCGAGGCCCACAACGAAGGCGACGATAGTGGCCACCAGAATTTCGAGCGGTCCAAAAATTTCGGGAGTGCACGTGGTCGCGCCCGCCAAACAGGGATCGGCGACGGACTTGTGCACCTGGTAGAAGCCGCTGCCGAGCACGGCGGGAATGGCCAGCAGGAACGCATACCGGGCCGCTGCTGCGCGTTCGTAGCCGAGGAACAGCCCGGCAGTGATGGTCCCGCCCGATCGTGATACGCCGGGGATGAGTGCGAGCGCCTGCGCGAATCCGTAGATCACGCCGTGGCCGACGGTAATGTCCTGCAGTTGGCGCCTTTTGGCGCCGACATGGTCGGCGATACCCAGCAGAATGCCGAAGACGATGAGCATGGTCGCGGTGATCCAGAGTGAGCGCAGCACCGTTTCAATCTGGTTTTGGAACAGCAGGCCGAGAATGATGATCGGAAGCGATCCCAGGATGATCAGCCAGCCCATGCGGGCATCCGGATCTTTGCGGGACACTCTGCCGGTGAGCGATTTTGCCCATTGGCCGATGATGCGCACGATATCGCGCCAAAAGAAGATGACGACGGCAGCTTCAGTGCCAATCTGGGTGATGGCCGTGAATCGGGCACCCGGGTCATCACCGGTGCCGAGAAACTGGCCGACGATCGTGATGTGCGCACTCGACGACACCGGAAGGAACTCGGTCAACCCCTGAACGAGGCCCAGAATGATCGCATTCAGAAAGTCCACACGCCGCGCTTTCTTGGATTACATAAAATACTCAGGGAACCCGAACCCATCGGGCCCCGGCTGCACCTCACAGCTTCAATATTGTGAGAGCAGGTCGGTCAAAACCTGCCTGCCAAACACTAGTGCGTCGAGCGGTACCCGCTCATCCACTCCGTGGAACATCGCAGGAAAGTCCAAGTTCCCTGGGAGGCGAAGGGGCGCAAAACCGTACCCTTTGATGCCCAGGGTGCTGAGCGCTTTATTGTCCGTTCCCGCCGACAGCAGGTACGGGAGCACCGGCGCGCCGGGGTCATGGCGCTCCAGGGTGCTCACGACCGCTTCGATCAGCGGTCCGCTGAATGCAGTCTCCAGACCGATATCGCGGTGCATGGTGACGATTTCGATGTCAGCGCCGACAATCTCCTGAATCTGGGAGAGCACGAGATCTTCCTCGCCGGGCAGCGCGCGGATGTCGATGAGGGCCTCTGCCGTGTCGGGGATGACGTTGTGCTTGTAGCCAGCGGTGAGGCCGGTCGGGTTGGTCGTCGTGCGCAGGCTGGCCTGAATGAAGCCGGTCGCCGTGCCGGTCGCCAGAGCGAGCTCGTCCGGGCCGACCCGTTGCGGGTCAACATCGAGAATGCGGGCGATTTCGCCGAGAAGCTGTTCGGTCGTGTCGGTCAGGCGAATGGGCCATTCGTAACGTCCGAGTTTCGCCACGGCCTCGGCGAGCCGAGTGACGGCGTTGTCGGGGTGCATTCGCGAGCCGTGCCCAGCTTCGCCGCGCGCAACCAGCTTGACCCAGATCAGCGCTTTCTCCCCGGTTTGCAGGAGGTAGGCACGTTGACCGCCGAGCGTTATGGAGTATCCGCCCACCTCACTGATCGCCTCGGTGGCTCCGTCAAACAGGTGCGGATGCTCGCGAACGAGAAAGTGCGAGCCGAGCACGCCGCCGGCCTCCTCATCGGCGAAAAAGGCGATGACGAGGTCGCGCTCTGGCGCACCATTGGCACTGATCACGTCCTGCAGAGAGGCCAAAATCATAGCGTCCATATTTTTCATATCGACAGCGCCTCGCCCCCACAGCAGGCCGTCCTTGATAACGCCGCCGAACGGGTCGACGCTCCAGTTCGCGGCATCAGCCGGAACAACATCAAGATGACCGTGCACGACCAGAGCCGGCCGGGCGGCGTCGCGACCCTTGACCCGGGCGATAACGCTGGTCCGACCGGGTTCGGAATCGAAGAGTTCGGGCACGAGGCCGAGGTCTCGCAGCTTCTCGGCGACGTATTCTGCGGCTTCCGTTTCGCCGTTGGAACGGCCGGCACCATAGTTCGTAGTGTCGAAGCGGATGAGATCACGCGCGATTTCGGCGGTCAGGTCAAGTTTTTGAGGATGACCTGCGGGTGAGATTCCAGCTGAATCAGCGGATTTTGCGGCCGGGTGCACGTTCGGAATGGAAGGCATGCTCAAACGCTACCCGCCGTCGCCGGGGGGAGGCGACACAACGCCGGTTCTAATCCGTGCTAAGTTATTACCTCGGCAGCCGGTTCGTCCGGAGGCCGTTTCACCCAGTCCGGGTGGCGGAATTGGTAGACGCGCTGGCTTGAGGTGCCAGTGCCCGTTAAGGGCGTGTGGGTTCAATTCCCATCTCGGACACGGAGATTTCTTTTGGGAAATCATCGAGGACTGGTTGAGACAGTTCACAAGGCCGGATCCTTTGGATCCGGCCTTGTCTCGTTAAGCCGGCGTTCTGTCCTCGAGTCGATGGTCAGGACAAAATGTCCTTGGTCACAAACCTGCTGTACGCCAACGCCCCGAAAACTGCCAGGTAACAGACCTGCACGATCGCGTTCTGGCCGAACGAGCTGAGGTCGAGCGGTTGCCGGAGCAGGTCGGCGAAACCAAGCCAGTAGTGGCTGAACAGCCACGGATGCAGCCAGGACAGTTGCGGAATGACATCGAGGATCTGCGCAACGACGGAGACCACGATCGTCGCCGCCATAGCCCCCACGGGAACATCGGTGAGCGTGGAGATGAACAGCCCGATCATCGACAAGCCGAGCAACGATACAGTGACATAGGAGGCCACCAGCAGCGAACGCAACAGCGACTCGGTCACGCTGATGGTGTCGCCCGACAAGAGCGTGACCGGTCCGACCGGAAACAGGGCTGCCCCGATGAGCGCACCCGAGACGGTGAGGGTCAGCGTCGCCACGAGGCAGAACAGAGCTGCGCCCGCGTACTTGACCAACAACAGCCGTACCCGGCCAGCTGGCGCCACCAGCAGGTAGCGCAGGGTACCGAGGCCGGCTTCCCCGGCGATCGTGTCTCCGGCCACCACACCGATGGTCAGCGGCAGGAACAGGGGGATGGCAACGACCATCGCGGTGAAGCCGACGAACAGTCCGTTCTGGGTCACCCGATCAAGAAACGGCGGCCCCTGCCCCGGCGCCAGTGTGGAGGACGACAAACGAACAGCGACGGCGAGCAGTACCGGGATCAGCGCTACGGCGACCAGCATTGCCCAGGTCCGGCGGCGGCGAAACAGCACGGAGATTTCGGAACCGAGCAGGTCCCATCCTCCCCCGCGGCCGCCCGGGATATCGCTGTGGCCCGTTGCTGGCAGAACATCACTGGACGACATCGAAACCCTCCCCGGTCAGTGCGACAAAGCGTTCTTCGAGGCTCGGTTCCTCGATAGCGAAGCCGCGGATACGCACCCCACCGGCGACGAGAGCCGTCACGATGGCCTCGGGCTGCCAATGGGTACCGACGAGCGGCGCGACCACGACCGGGTCAGCATCATCGAGCACGCGGATCGCGGGCTCCAGCCCCAGGTGGCTCAGCACGCGGATCGTACCCGGGGCATCCGGTGTGCGCACCCGCACTCGGGTCTCACCGACCTGCCGCAGCGCGGCCAGCGTGCCCTGGGCGACGAGGCGGCCGGCACTCATCACGGCGGCGTGCGTGCACATCTGCTCGACCTCGGCGAGCAAATGGCTTGAGACGAAAACTGTCGTTCCCTCTGCGGCCAGTGAGCGAACGAGGCTGCGCACCTCCCGGGTGCCCTGGGGATCGAGGCCGTTCGTGGGTTCATCGAGTACGAGCAGCTGCCGCGGGAGCAGCAGGGCGTTGGCGATGCCGAGCCGCTGCTTCATGCCGAGCGAATACGCGTGTACCTTCTTGTCGGCGGCATGGGAGAGCCCGACCCGTTCGAGGGCCCGCTGCACCCGAGCACGACGCGTGCCGCTCGGCGCGTGCCGGTCGGCGGTGTCGAGGCGGCGTAGGTTCGCCGCCCCGGAAAGGAAGGGGTAGAACGCCGGTCCTTCGACCAGGGCGCCGACTTGGGGCAACACCTCGTGCAGTCGCGCGGGCATGCTGTGGCCGAGCACGGTGATTGTGCCGCTGGTTGCCTGGGTGAGTGCCAGCAGCATGCGGATGCTGGTGGTTTTGCCCGAACCGTTCGGACCCAGGAAGCCGAAGACCGAACCGCGGGGAACCGCGAGGTCGATGCCATTCACGGCGGTTTGCGAGCCGAACCGCTTGGTGAGACCCCGGCTCTCGATCGCGAGGTCGAGAGCCGGGGTATCGCCGGTCACAGTGTGATGCGCGTCAGTGTGATGCGCGGCACTGCGGTGCGCGTCACTGAGGTGACGCTCACTCGGCGGCGGCCTTGAGCTGGGCGAGCGGAACGGCTCCGGCGAAGACCCGCCCGTCCGTGGCCAGGAACACCGTCATGAGGGACGTCGTCAGGGCGCGACCTCCGTCGACACCAGTGGTCAGCTGGTCGATCAGGGGCTTGTTGCCGAGCTCGGCGGGCACGGCGGCGGCCGGAACCTCGACGATACTGGACCAGCCGCTTCCCGTGACGCGGGGCAGTTCAGCCGCTGTCGGGCCCTGCGCGCCCGCATGGTCACCGCGAGCGTGGTCAGGCTGGGCCGGTAGAGCCTGCTCCGTCACCGTGGCGTTGGCCGGCGGTACGAAATCGAACCGCTCAGCGTCGGGAGCGGCAAAGTCAAGAGCAGTGAAGCCGACCTGCAGTGCCGGTGCGCTCTGGCCCTCGGCCATCACGACCACCTGGACGGGCAGGCCGGTCTCAGAGTCGACCGCGATCGAGACGGATGCGACGAGACTGTCCGCTGTTTTCGGCGTGAGCACCAACTGGTACACACTGCGTCCGGCGACCCGGGCGTCCGTGCCGACCGACACCGTCGTACTCGGGTCCAGCTCGCTGAGAAGACGATCGGCAACCTGCGCCGGGGTCGAGAGGTCGGTGGGGATGAGCGACTTGAGCTCGGCGAACTTCGACTCGGCGCTAGTAGCGAGATCGGTCGGCACGCTCATGTGGGTCGCTGCGTTGCTGCTCGAGTCGTACAGCCATACGTCGTTCCCGTTGTGCACGACGTCACGCTCCGCCATGCGGTCCTTGATCTGTACGCGAGACTTGTTTTCGCCACCGACGTAGACCCGGAATTCGTGGGAACCGCTGAGCAATTCCAGTGCCGTACTCAGTGCGCCGGTGGTTGACGCTCCCGGGACGGAGGCCGCCGTGCCTTCCGGACTGGACTCGGACATTGATTTCTGCATGGATTTAGTCATGCCCGCGCTGAGATCCAGCGCAGGGAGACCGAGATCAGACGATTGGGAGACCGTTCCGGAGAAGGTCGACACCGTGCTGTCGTGCACCAGGAGGAGAACCTGTTCGGGAGTCTTATCGGGCAGATTGACGGCGGCACCGGCTTGGAGCGGCACGGCGATGACCGCAGCGACCACGATCGCCGGTACGACGACGGCGGGGAGCCATTTGAGAGAATTGCGAGACATGATCAACGCCTGGTTGCATTCGGATTCATACGGCGATCGTACGCCTTGGGCGTGCGCAGCAGTGCTGAGATCAGCGTATTTTCAGGTGCCGGAAGGGGATCAGACGGGTGCGCTCTGGCCAGGTGCCTCGTCGGTGATTCCAATGAACTGACTGCCGATCCCGTCGCACTCGGTGCGGCCAAATCCGGCGGCTGGCTCGGGCAGCTCATCGAAGCCATGGTTCGAGCAACTGATATAGGTGAACGTCGGCCACCATTTCTTCGGGCGCACAGCTTCGGTGTACCCACAAATCGTGCAGGTGAGCTGCACCCACACCGGCTTCTTGCCGGTGCGATTGGTGCGCGACTGCAGCAGCCAGACCGGCGGCTCAGCCTCGAGTTGAGCCAGCTGACCTTCGCTTACGCGCGAAGGAATTCCGTGACGTGCCGCCATTTCCAGCGGGATATCCAGTCGCAGTGCTACTTCTCGTCGCGTAATCATCATAGATAACGATACGTGCTGGCATGCGCGGGCGCAGAATCCGCTTTTCGATCGAAGCCGGAATCTCTTTCGCCGGTCGTGAGAGAATGGCTGAATGTCAATTCCCGTGTCTCCACTCGGACTCCTCCTCGACGTCGACGGCCCGATTGCGAGCCCGATCACGCGCACCATTTCAACGCCGAGTATCCTGGCCGATCTGATCACATTGGCGGCCGGACACGTGCCGATCGCGTTCATCACCGGGAGGTCAGCCGACTTTATCCGCGAGCAGGTGATCGCCCCGCTTGTGCTCGCCGGGTTGCCGGAGACCTTTCGGATGTACGGCGTCTGCGAGAAGGGCGCGGTGTGGTTTCCGATCGGACCGAACGGCATGGGGGACGTCGTCGTCGATCAGAGCGTTGCCCTTCCGATGGCGGTCATTGACGCGGTGCGCCAGTTGGTCTCTGACTCGTTCGCAGCCGAGATGTTCTTCGACGAAACCAAGCAGGCGATGATCTCGGTCGAACAGCGCACCGATGTGAGCCATGCAAACTATCTCGCCCGCCAATCCGAATTCAACGAGGCAGCCTTCGCCATCTTGGTGGAACACGGTCTCGGCGTGCAATTCGACGATCGCCAATCGCCCGACGAATTTGGTCGCATTCCGTTTCGACTCGACGCCACGATCATCTCAACCGATATCGAGTCGGTCACGCTCGACAAGGACCATGCCGCGAAACGTGCTCTTGCCTACTTCGCAGCGAGTGGTCCGTTGCCCCAGCTGTGGCGATCAATGGGCGATTCCCGCAGCGACTATCGCATGGCCGATCACCTGTACGAAGCCGGCTACGACGTCACCCACGTTGACGTGCGTCCATCCGATGGCATTCTTGACCGGCCGTACCCGGTGATCGTGATCGGCGACCAGATCCACGATGAGGCCGGGGCTACATTTCTGCGCTATTGGGTCGACAAGCTGGCCCTGCGCTCGTCATCTCGAAACGCCTAGGTATTCACGAAACGGATGCCGTTCAGCAGGGTGCTGCGCAGCTCGAAGACCTTTTCGAAGCTGCCGCGCTCCATGCCGGCCAATCCCTCACGCAGCACGCCGACGAGCCGCGATCGCGGAATCACAATGATCATCGGCCGTCGGCCACGCTTGGGTAGCGATAGCGCTTCGTCCAGGGCTACGTCGGGCAGCACGACGATCAGCGCGGTGAAGCGTACTTTCAATGCACGGCTGAGTGAGCGGGAGGCATCCTCGAACTGGTGGATCGGGCGATCCTCCTCCGGCAGTTCGTCGCCGATCAGTTCGCCGCGGCGCAGCTGCACGGGCGCGCCCCAGTCTTCAGACAAGATGCCGAACAATCCAGCCGGGCCGAGGACGATGTGGTCGAGTTTGTCGGTCTGGCTCCCGGTGTCGATGTCGTGCCACGCGGTGAAACCGATACCGAGGTTGGCCACAAGCTGGGCTGTGGCCTCCTCTGCCAGAGCTTTGGCGAGGCAGTGCCGTACAAGTTTCGGTGCGCTCCGAATGAGCGCGGGGGCGTACGGGTCGTCGATGACCGTGCCTCGGCCAGCCCATTCGCGCACGAGGTCGAGGTATCTCAAGCGGGCCTGCCCACCAGGATGACCGTGCATGCGGGTTTTCAGGCTGGATTTCGTGGCGGGGCCGCGGGCGGCGGAGGCGGCGTAGGCATCCGTTGAAGCGGCCTGCTCCGGGTCGCCGAAGCGTCGACGATCGTAGTCGGCTCGGTTCTGTGGACTTCCCACACGTTCCCAGGCGAGTTGCACGGCATGAAATTTGCTCGCGCTGCCGCCGACATCGGGATGGGTCTGGCGCAACAACACTCGATAGGCGCGACGTAGCTCATTCTCGGTCGCGGTCGGACTCACTCCGAGGACCTCGTAGGGGGTGGATGCGGCCGGGCTGTCTTGCATCCTGGGCGGGACCTTTCCGTGTTTGAAGACAATCAATGCGAAATCGATCGAAAATCTACATTACCGTGCGATTCTGATACCGCACCGAGCGAGAGCTGGGTGGGTGATCGGCCATTGTGTGCCACGATCAGCCTGTGACCATTCCACTTGCGCACCTGCACCTGCACCGGTACAGTACCCGTTTGGTCGTCATGCTCGTGGCCGGTCTTGCCGTCGGGGTTACGGCTGGTCTGGCAGGCGATTGGGTTCTCACTGTAATTCTCGGCTGGGGTGCTGCCTGCGTGACGTACATAAGTTGGGTCTGGATTGTCATCAGCCGCCAGGATGCCGACGCGACGGCCCAGCACGCCACTCGCGAAGATCCGTCACGGGTTGTTTCAGAATTTCTGATTCTGCTGGCTGGACTCGGCAGTCTCGGCGCGATTGTCGTGTTGCTGCTCGGGACGACGGCGACTCTGAGTTCCCAGCGCGGATTTCTCGCCGCAGTGGCCATTGCCAGCGTCGCCCTGTCCTGGGTGCTTGTGCACACACTGTTCACCCTGCGCTACGCCTCGTTGTATTACAGTCACTCTCCCGGCGGCATCGACTTCAATCAGCCCGAACCCCCGCGGTATACTGACTTCGCCTACCTGGCCTTCACCATTGGCATGACCTACCAGGTCTCAGACACCAGCATCCAGAATCACTCGCTGCGGATGGCGACGCTCCAGCATGCGCTGCTGTCATTTCCGTACGGATCGGTGATTTTGGCTACGCTGATCAATCTCGTAGCGGGATTCCTGCACTGAATGCAGCAGCCGGCACGTTCAGGCGACTCGATCGGGACTTAGTTGCGCAGCAGGTGGAACGGGATTGCCATGGCGATGGCCACGCACAAGATTCCCGCAATGAAGATCGGTGCCATCAGGGACGTGACCGAGAAAGCCAGGCCAAACAGCCAAAAACCGAAAACGAAAATCGCAAACGCTACGACGAAGGCGACGATGTTCATGGGTGTTCCTTTCACGGCAGCACCCAAGGTAATTCCGCCAGGCACTGAGTTGAGCGTTCTGCTTATTCGTACTGCTTCGAGCGTACCGGTTGGCGCCCGATGCAATTACATCGAAGCGTTAGTTATCGGCTCGATCAGTTCAGGGCCGTTCCCGGTTACCCGGCCGACCTCATGAAAATTGAGTGATGCTAAGACTATCCGGGACGCTGCGACGGCGGCATCCACGAGATCTTGGTCACCCTCGGTGGCCGGATCCAACCAGTGGTCCCACCACTCCTCCGGCAGGGCAACGGGTGTGCGGTCGTGGATCTGCGCAAGCGAACCCTCGGAATTAGTCGTCAGGATGGTTGCGGACAACACCCAGCGCGCCGGATCGCTGTCAACGGCAGCCGGGTTCTTCCACCAGGAATACAGACCAGCGAGAGCGAGGGGAAGGCCATCGTCGGATTCAATGAAGTACGGAGTCTTCACGGTTCCCTCGGTGTGCCACTCGAAATAGCCCGTCGCCGGGACCAGAGCGCGCCGCGACCGCACGGACATCGTGAAGGTCGGCTTCTCGGCGGCCGTTTCTGCCCGAGCATTGAAGGTCGGAAATTTCGACGTCGACTCCGTCGCGAAAGATGGAATCAATGACCAGCGTGCTGATTCCAATCGACGCACGGACGGGTCGGTTTTAGCCGATTCCAGCACGATCGGAATCTGTTCAGTCGGCCGGATATTCCAGGACGGTTCCGGCAGATTCTCCCCAACATGCTCGATATCGAACATCGCAGCCAGATCGGGCGCTGAATCGGTAATGACGAGTCGACCACACATACCCTCAGAGTACCGCGTCATGCCGGGCGACTCCACGGACTTCCGCTAGCGTCGATGCAATGGACGAACGTTACAGTGCAGACGTGCTCTCCCCCGGGTGGCGCGACGCGGGTCGAATCATTATTCCCAGCCAGGAAGCTGTCCGGGACTTGGTTGTCGAAGAAACAGCCACAGGATTTTGTGGCGCCGTCATTCGTGTGGAAAAAAAGATTGTCACACTCGAAGACAGGCATGGCAAGCTGCGACTGTTTCCGCTCGGCTCTGGTTTCCTGATCGACGGGCGTCCCGTCACACTGGTCGCACCGACCATGGCGGCCGCCCTGGGCCGGGTACGCACGGCTTCAGGCTCGACGGCCGTGCCCAATGCGCCTGCTCGCGTCGCGCGCGCCAGTCGCATCTTTGTCGAGGGGCGTCACGACGCCGAGCTGGTGGAGAAGGTCTGGGGCGCCGATCTACGCATCGAAGGCGTCGTCGTGGAATACATCGAGGGGGTCGACAACCTCGACGAGATTCTCCGCGAATTCCGTCCGACCTCTGCACGTCGCGTCGGCGTACTGGTAGACCACCTCGTGCCTGGATCCAAGGAGAGTCGCATCGCAGAAGCCGTGGCGCGCGGGCCGTTCGCGGCGAATGTTCTCGTAGTGGGGCATCCGTTCGTCGACGTATGGCAATCGGTGAAACCCGCACGGATCGGCCTCACAGCCTGGCCCGACGTACCACGGAGCATCGAATGGAAACACGGCATCTGCGACGCACTCGGCTGGCCGCACGAGGAACAGGCCGATATCGCCCGGGCCTGGCAGCGAATTCTCGGCCGCGTGCGTACCTTTGCCGATCTGGAACCGCAACTTTTAGGGCGCGTGGAACATTTGATCGACTTCGTGACTGCCGAATGACACGCCGTAACCAGTTTCGGCCAACCCGTGCCCGCGGCCTCGCCGAGCAGTGGTCGCCCCGGAGATCACCTGAATTCTTGTGTAAACGTAACGCTTTCATGTCAAAAAGGCTGGGAACTTTGAAACCGTCCAGACTTGTGGGCTAGTGTTGAACTCGAAGTTGTAGTGCTTGCACGTCTTAAACGCACCGATTGTGATTCACTTGGATCGCGGTTGATGCGCCACATTCCTTTCGGAAGCGGACGACGAATACCGCGACGAACGGTCCCGACAGTCGGGGCCGGTCTAACACTCCTGGAGGAGTTTTACAAATGGCAACAGGTACCGTGAAATGGTTCAACGCTGAAAAGGGCTTCGGCTTCATCGCACCCGACGACGGAAGCGCCGATGTTTTCGCGCACTACTCCGCGATCGCGTCGAATGGCTACAAGTCCCTCGATGAGAACCAGAAGGTCGAGTTCGAGGTAACCCAGGGCCCCAAGGGTCCTCAGGCCGAGAACATCCGCGCCCTCTAAATAGAGCTTGCGAAGAACGCCTCCCGCTTTTGCGGGAGGCGTTCTTGTTTTAAGCGGTTGGTACCAGCGTGCTGTCGTTGTGGCGTGGTCGCCCTACTTCACCAGGTCTTGCCAGCCGTCGCCGTCGACATACTCGAAGATCAGGTTTGTCTCCGTGTGAGCGACGGCCGGATGCTCCGCAAGGTGTTCCAGCACAAAGTCACGCAGGTGGGAAGCATCCGCTGCGGCAACGTGCAGCAGATAGTCGTCGGCACCTGCGGTGTGGAACAGCCCGATCACGCCCGGCCAGTGCGGGGCTGCGTTACGAAAGTCATCGATCTGCACTCTGGCGTGTTTGGCCAACCGCACCGAGATAAGGGCCTGCAGGCTGGCACCGAGCGCAGCCAGGTCGATATTGGCCCGGTAGCCACGAATGTGGCCGAGCTGCTGTAACCGGCGGAGGCGCAGGGACACGGTGGACTCGGCGACACCGATTTCGCTTGCCAGGGCAGCTCCCGAAGCCCGCGCATTGACCGATAGGGCTCGCAACAGTGCGCGGTCAACCCGGTCGAGTTCCGGCTTCTTCGATTCCATCAACAGACTCCCTCGTTACTAAGCAGTTTATGCGATTCGAGCAAATGATTCGCAAGGGTCTGCATCGACACTGGCACGAGAACACAGCATCTGCTCCCGTGTGGTCGTGTTGCCACCGTCGTCACATCGTGAAACTCATGCCGTGCATGCCGGAATGGCCGCTGCTAGCTGCGCCCGAGGCGGCGACGCAGCAGATCGATGCGCATCTGCAGCTGGGTGACGCTGGCCTGCGCGACGGCCGGACCGCCGCACAATCGGCGAAGTTCGGCGTGGATCATTCCGTGGGGTTCATTGGCGAGTTTGGACCACATGCCGACCAGGCTCGACAGCAGTGTGCGCTGTTCCTTGAGCGTGCGATACAGCGGCGGCGGTTCAAGCGGGGCGATCTCGCCCGTCACCGGGTCTTTGCGTTTGTCAGATGACCGTTTGGACTGGCGCGACTGGCGTTGCCGCAGCAACTCCGACACTTGTTCCGGTTCGAGCAGGCCAGGGATGCCGATGAAATCAAATTCTTCATCGGTGCCGGGTTCGGCGAGCTCTCCGAACTCGTCACCGTCGAACATGACCATGTCGAAGGTCGCCTGCGAGTCCAGTGCCTGCCAGGTGAAGTCGTCCAGGCCAAGATCATCCGAAGCCTTGTCCTCCTTGTTCGCCGCTGCGACCATGGCATCTTCGGGGTTGTACATGCCGTCATCGCCGTCTTCACGATTGCTGCGGTCGAGGGCGTGATCGCGTTCTAATTCGAGCGCGTTGGCGAGGCTGAGCAGCCCGGGAACGTTGGGCAGAAAAATGGATGCCGTCTCACCACGTCGCCGGGCTCGCACGAACCGGCCGATTGCCTGGGCAAAGTACAGCGGGGTTGCCGCACTGGTTGCGTATACGCCGACGGCCAGGCGTGGCACATCCACGCCCTCCGACACCATGCGCACGGCGACCATCCACCGACGGGTGTTCTTGGAGAACTCATCGATGCGGTCGCTCGACTCCTTCTCGTCGGAGAGCACGATGGTGACCGGCTCGCCGCAAATGTCCTCGAGAATGACGGCGTAGGCACGTGCGGCGGTCTGGTCGGTGGCAATGACGAGACCACCGGCATCCGGAATGCCGTGCCGCACCTCGGTCAGGCGAGAGTTCGCGGCGCGCAATACCGACGGAATCCATTGCCCGCTGGGCTCGAGCGCGGTGCGCCAGGCCTGGCTGGTGATGTCCTTAGTATTGCCCTCGCCGAGCTTGGCTTCCATTTCATCACCGGCCCTGGTGCGCCACTTCATGTGCCCGGCGTACACCATGAACATCACCGGGCGCACGACGCCATCGGCGAGGGCGCGCCCGTAGCCGTAGGCATAATCGCTCTGCGACATGCGGATGCCGTGCTTGTCCGGCAGGTAACTGACGAAGGGGATCGGTGAAGTATCCGAGCGAAACGGCGTCCCGGTCAGCGAGAGGCGCCTGGTGGCCGGGCCGAAGGCCTCCCGGATCGCGTCGCCCCAGCTCAGGGCATCTCCCCCGTGGTGAATCTCGTCGAGGATGACAAGGGTACGACTCGACTCGGTGATCTGTTTGTGCAGGGCAGCGCGAGCGGCTACCTGCGCGTAGGTCACGACGACCCCGTGATAGTGGCTGCCGTAGCTACGATCAGCGTTCTTGAACATTGGATCGAGACGGATCCCTGCGCGCGCTGCGGCGTCCGCCCACTGATTCTTGAGATGCTCGGTCGGCGCCACGACGGTGATGCGATCAATCGTGCGTCGGGAGCGTAGTTCCGCAGCCAGTCGCAGGGCGAAGGTGGTCTTGCCGGCGCCCGGTGTAGCCGCGGCCAGGAAGTCCCGGGGTTCGTGCACGAAATAGGCTTCCAGCGCTTCAGCCTGCCAGGCACGCAGCTTGCCGGCCGTACCCCAGGCCGCGCGTTCGGGGAATGACGGCGATAGGTGTTCGGCTGCACTTGTTCCCTGCGCGGGACCGAAAACCGATGGAGTATTCACGTCTTCCAAATCTACCAAAGCCCACCGACGTTCGCGTTCGCCTCGCTCGGTTCGACCCAGGACTGGGAGTTCCGACAGAATAGATCGATGACGAAGCAACAGCATCCATGGTCGCGCTACGTCGCTCTTGGCGATTCGTTCACCGAAGGCATTGGCGATCCCGAGCAACAGAGCCCCGGCGGGCATCGTGGCTGGGCAGATCGGGTTGCCGAGATTCTCAGTGACGGCACCGAGGATTTCGCCTATGCCAACCTCGCGGTCCGTGGCAAACTCATCCGGCAGATTGTCGACGAACAGGTCGAACCTGCCCTCGCGCTACGACCCGACCTGATCACCATCTCGGCGGGCGGTAACGACGTGCTTCGACCAGGGACCGACCCTGATTCCATTGCAGCACGCTTGGACGCAGCGATTTCCCGGCTGACGCACTTTGGCGCGACAGTCGTGCTGTTCACCGGCGCGGATGTGGGCTTCTCCCCTGTTTTTCGCAGCATTCGCGGTAAAGTGGCCATCTACAACGAAAACATTCGGGCGATCGCCACCAAGTACGACTGCATCGTGGCCGACATGTGGCAGTTGACCGAGATTCAGAACCCTCGCATGTGGGCTCCGGATCGGCTGCATCTCAACGCGCTGGGGCACCACACAGTCGCGCGCATGGTGCTGCAGACCCTCAACGTGACGAGTTCCCTCGCACCGAGCGCACCGGAGCCTATGCCGGGCACCACGTGGCGTCAGGCCCGCACGGAAGACCTCGTCTGGGCGCGGGAATACCTTGTGCCCTGGGTTCTGCGCCGGGTGCGCCACCAATCCTCCGGCGACCACGTGCTGCCCAAACGACCAGACGCCGGCCCGTTCACCCTGCCGCCGGTTTGACCGCTTGTGCCTGCGCCGTAGGTTCCGGATCAGGTGAGTCCGGACGGGGTAAGTCGGGACGGGGTGAGTCGGGATGGCGCGGCGAGGTCAGCCGGCGACAAGCTCGCCGGGGTGTCCCATGCGCCAAGCCGGGCCGGGATCCGCGAGGGTGTGCTGCAATTCGAGCGGCACGGTCACCGTCGTCGGCGTTGCGGCACCGATCGTGAAGGACACCTCGCCCACCTCGTCACCGGCATGACCGAGTTGCACGTCCTTGGCCGTGACGGTGCCCGAGATCGGCGAGTCCGACCAGACCAGAACGGATGCCGCCCGCTCGGCGACGATGTCGCTCACGTCACCCCACGGTGTCGTATAGCTGCCGAACACGGCGCCTTCTTCGGCCAGGACGACCTCGTGAAAGCCAGGCTGGACGCTGTCGATCAGCGCGGCAATGGCCGAATTGAGCTTGGAGTGCGTGTCCCCGCCGAGAACGACACCGACAAGGGTGACCGTGTGGGTGCCGATAGTGAAATCGGTCGAGAACAACAGACACGCACCGGCAACATCCGTTGTGCCCGTCTTGATGCCGTCGACGCCATCTTTGCCAAGCAGCTTGTTCGTGTTGGTAATGGTTCCGATGACCGGCAGGACCGCCGACGGGAGGGCGACGATTTCGGCGAGGGCCGGGTGGCCCACGACGAGCTGGCCGATCTCCACCAGGTCGGCCAGGCTGCTGACGCTCGACGCGGAGAGACCGCTGGTATCCGCGATACTGGTCTGGGTCAGGGTGTGGTCGGCCAGCCAGGTTTTCGCCGTCGCCAGATAATTGTCCGCGGATCCGTACGCCCACACCGCGAGGGAAGACGCATAATTATTGGCCGACGGCAGCAGCATTGCCTCAAAAGCCTCACGTTGCGTGAGCACCATCCCCGAGACGACGGGTGCCACCGAACCGTTCTCGGCGATCGCGTCGTAGTACCTGTCCACGTCAGCGTCGGTGAAGGTGATGTCGGGTCCGTCCTCGCCCGCACCGAGTGGCTTGGCATCGAGGACGACCAGAGCTGTCACCATTTTTGCAATGCTCGCGATCGGCACCGTGTCTTCCTGGCCGGTCGAGGCCAGAACACCGGGAAAACCGACCGCGCCGATAGCGCTCGCGCCAAAGGCCGGCCAGGCCGGTGCAGCCGCCGGCTGGGAGAGCGCATCCGGCTGCACGATCGACGCGGCGCTACCCGGTACGGGAGCAAGGTTGGTGGCGCCAACGTAGCCGATTCCGCCCAGTACGACGAGGAGAATGCTGAAGACGGCCAGTCTTCGGCGTCGGAGGAGGACACGCCGGGAGGGAGACATCCGATCAGCCTAACTTCTTCGCGGCGCGCAGCCGGCCCGCCGAGTTCACGAGCGAACGCGCAGGGCGTAGAGCGCAACCGCGCTCGCCGAGGCGACATTGAGCGAGTCGACGCCGTGCAACATGGGAATCGTCACGACCGTATCGGCGGCAGCCAAAGCGTGCTGACTGAGCCCATCGCCCTCCGCGCCGAGGATGATGGCGAGCCGTTCGGGCACCGCCTCGGCGAACACGTCGAGAGAGACCGCGTCGTCGGCCAGCGCCAGGGCTGCCAGGTGAAACCCCGCGGCGTGCAACAGCGGGGTGGCCACGCTCCACTCCGGCAGGCGAGTCCACGGTACCTGCAGCACCGTGCCCATGCTCACGCGCACACTTCGCCGGTAGAGCGGGTCCGCGCAGCGTGGGGTGATCAGCACGGCATCGGCACCGAGCCCGGCAACCGAACGAAAAATGGCGCCGACGTTCGTGTGGTCGACGATGTCTTCAAGGATCACAATGCGGCGGGCACTCGTCAGCAGCGCTTCGACTGGTTCCAGCACCGGACGGTGCATGGCGGCGAGCGCTCCGCGGTGCAGGTTGTAGCCGGTGAGCTGCTCCAGCACGCCAGGCTCACCCACGTAAACCGGCACGTCGGGCCAGTCGACCAGCAAACGCGCGGCGTCCGGCATCCACTGTTCCTGAATCAGCAGGGACCGGGGCCGATGCCCGGCGTTCAGCGCCCGAGCGATCACCTTGGGTGACTCAGCGATATACAACCCGCCGGCCGGTTCGAGAACCCGTCGGAGAGCGACATCGGTCAACCGCGAATAGTCGGCGAGACCCGCACTAGACAGGTCGGTAATGCGGGTGATCTGCACGAAGTAGTGCCTTCCGAGACGAGTGACTGACCTCAAGCCTGACAGGTAGGTAGTCAAACAGGAAAACAGACGAGTTTAGAATCAGGTAACGGGTATTTTGTTCAGCTCGTTCGCCCATCTCTGCGTGAAAGGAGCACCGGTGACAGCCGACTCGGCCCTGCCCACCGAAACGGCGCCTGGCGACGCGCTCGAACCTACCGGCGCTCCCGATGCCGCCGCTGTGCTCGCCTCGGCGGTCGCCCTCGATTCCGAGCGGGCAGTGGATGCTGTAGCCACCCTGCTGCGCGGCAAACGTGCCGCCGTCCTCACCGGTGCCGGACTCAGCACCGATTCCGGCATTCCGGACTATCGGGGCGCGGGGGCACCGATCCGCACTCCGATGACCTTTCAGACCTTCGTCGCCGATGAACGATCGCGCAAACGCTACTGGGCTGGCAGCCATTTGGGCTGGCGAGTGTTCCGCCAGGCTGAACCCAACCTCGGGCATCGCTCGCTGGTGCAGTTGGAAAACGCCGGTGCCATCGCCGGCATCATCACCCAGAACGTAGATGGCCTGCATACCCGCGCCGGCTCACGCCATGTCGTCGAACTGCACGGCTCCCTCGACCGGGTGATCTGTCTGACCTGTGGCCAGGCGTTCGGCCGGGACAGCATCGCTGCCAGGCTCGAAACGGACAATCCCGTGCTCCGCCACCCGGAAAGCATCCGCATAGCTCCCGACGGCGATGCCGACGTGGGAAATATCGATGACTTCGTCGTGCCGAACTGCACGGTGTGCGGGGGCATGCTCAAGCCAAACGTTGTCTTTTTCGGTGAGCTCGTTCCCACGGAAACATTTCTCGAGGCATCCGCTGTGATCCAGGGCGCCGACGCCCTCGTCGTGGCAGGATCTTCGCTGGCCGTCAATTCCGGCATCCGCCTGGTGGAACAGGCTCGTCGGCGCAGGCTGCCCATCATTGTCATCAACCGCGGCGTCACCAAGGGTGATGGGCGTGCGCTGCACAAACTCGAAGCCGGTACCTCCGAAACCCTCGCCGCCTTGACCGAACGACTGCTGGGCTGACCGTTCGTGTCCGCCCGGCGAAGCACCAATCCGACTGGTGAATCACGCACGACCGTTTTCTCCATCGTGCGCCACGGCCAGACCGATTGGAATCTGCACCAGCGCATTCAAGGTCGCACGGATATCCCGCTCAACGCTGCTGGGCGGGCTGAGGTGGTTGCAGCGGCGGCGCGCCTGCGGAACCGACACTGGAATGCAATAGCGACCAGCCCGCTGCTGCGCGCCGCTGAATCAGCCACAATCATTGCCACCGAACTCGGGCTGGACGAACCCGTCGTGATTCCCTCCCTGACCGAACGCCACCATGGCGCTATCGAGGGGCTCACCTTCACTGAACGCCAACACCGGTTTCCCGACGGTGTGGCCGTTCCTGGCCTCGAAACCCGCCGCGACGTCGTCGACCGAGTGCTCGCAGCGCTGGCGGGGTTGGCCGTCGGGCGCGCCGGTCAGTCCGTTCTGATATTGAGCCATGGCGGGATCATTGGTGCGTTGCTGCGTCACCTCACCGACGGGGACCGCCCGCGTCACGGCGAGTTCATTGCCAATGGATCGGTGCACGATTTTCGGTGGGAGAACGATCAGCTATCACTGACCCACTTCGATGCGACGATCCGATCGCCCGGCGATCGTGGCGAGGCTGTCGCGCCGGCGTTACCCTGACCCTGCGACGCTTGGTCGTGCGGGAAAACCATGTCGGAGACAATCGCACAGTCTAGTTGCGGCACCCGTCACGCGATGGGTTTTGTCCCCTCCAACACCCCGAGCAGCGTGCGGGCCGACTCCGCCCAGGTGAACCGAGCGGCCTGCTTGATCGAGAGAGCCGATCGCGTTTCCCACTCCCCCGGAAGCGCCAGGCGACGCACGGCTGCTGCGATTGCGTCAGCACTGCGCGGATCGAAGTACAGCGCGGCAGCTCCGCCGATCTCACGAAAGATTGCGATATCGCTGACCACAACGGGAATGCCGAGGCCCATCGCCTCAACCAGGGGAATTCCAAAGCCCTCATCGAGAGAGGCGGTCACGAGCGCCGTCGCCGAGCGCACCAGGCGGTGATACTCCTCATCGGTCACCCCATCATGAAAGACCAGCCGGGCTTGCGTTGCCAAACGGGTCAGCCGTGTTCGTTCCGTCGCCGACACCCGGCTGAGCAGGTGCAGTTCGTGATCTGGCAGGTCAGCCAGAGCCATGACCAGCGTGTCGAGGTTCTTGTACGGCATGAACGACCCCATGTAAATCAGGCGGGTCGTTTCCGGCATACTCCGGTGGGTAGGGGCGCCGGGAACAGGGTCGGCGGCGTTCGGCACCACGGTGATCGGCCGCCGGGTGAGGTGATGCTCGTTGATCAGTGAACGGGTGGTTTCGGACACGGTCACAATGCCGTCGGCGCCGTTCAGCAGCATCCGTTGCGGCCAAAAGGAGAGGTGATAGGCGCGCCAGAGCAGCCGGATCAACGGTGCAAGGTCATGCGGGGGTGTGCGATTGCGGTAATAGATGAGGTCGTGCACGGTTAGGAACAACCGGTATTTGCGGCCCCAAGAACCCATGGTCTGCATGGGGCTGAAAACGACGTCGGGCTGCAACCGGTTGACCGCGAGAGCGATGAACGGTTCGAGCAGACTGGTCGGGGCGCGTACGAGCTGCCAGGGCAGGGCGGGTAGCATCCCGAGCTGGCGGTGGTCACTGATCAGCATGGTGAGCGGATGCAATCGGCCCAGTTCTGTGACCAGGCCAGCGATGTATCGGCTGATGCCGTCGTGGTGATCCAGACGCACGTAGCGGCAGTCGACGACGATTCTCATGCTGGTCGGTCTTCCGCGAGAAATTCACGGATGAACTCGGCGGCCGGTTTCGGCTTCTCGTAGTGGATGAGGTGGCCGACTCCGTTGATGACCCGCAGCGTGGCGTTCGGAAACAGCGACTGCAGTCGGTACTGCGCGGCAATCGGCGTGATGTCGTCTTTGTCGGCCGCGATCAACAGCGTGGGTTGCCGGATGCGTGCAGCGAACTCGCTCACGTCATGACTAACCGAAGCGGCGAACACCTCCATCACGACTCGACGGTTGGCGAAGACGCTGAAGTAACGGTCGTGCTGGTTGTGAATCCAGCGCCGCAGGCCCGGATCACGCGTCTTGGCCATGCTCACGCTCATGATGCGCACGATGGCTCGGTTCTGCAGCAAGGCATAGCCCCAGCGATCCGGCAGGCTCGCAGCAGTCCAGTAGTAGAACACGGCCAGTCGGGTCAGCACACCGCGCGGCCCGGACAGTGCCGGCGCGGCGATCGGATTGACCAGGACGACGTCGTGCGTCACCAGTCCGTCGGCCACGGCCGCAGCGACCACGATCGAGCCGAAAGAGTGGCCCAGCACGACCAACCGCCCCGCCGGGGCCAACACGCGGACAAATTCCTCGAGCCAATCGACGTATGCCGCCAACGAGTGCACGCCTCCGGGCAGTGGCGCTGATCCGCCGAAACCGGGCAGGTCGGGTGCCACGATACGCAGGTCGACCGGGTTTGCACCGTCGCCCAGCAGTTCCGCCACGACCAGTTGCAGACCGTGGTGATCGCCCCGAAACCCATGCACAAGTACAAGGGTTGTCGGGGCATCGGGGTCGCCGTATTCCCAGTACCGCGTGTCTGTGCGCTGGCGGTCTGTGCCGGGAACGGACGCAGTGACCTCACGCACGGGGAGGCGCCGTAAAAGCCTGTCGTAGGGAGAAGAAACGATCACCGGACCTAGTTTAGACGCGACACTTATTCAAGGCTGGACGTGCACCGGGGTGGCCGATCTAGACTCAATCCATCAGACGCATCGAGAGAGCCCTTTTTGCGGGGAAGGAAGGAAAGCCGTGAGCTTTACCGCACCCATTCAGTTGCCCGGTTTGGCCCTCGATCCGCGGTGGTATCGCCGCGCCGTCTTCTATGAGGTGATGGTTCGGTCGTTCGTCGACAGTAATGCCGACGGCTCCGGAGATCTGGCCGGCCTCGTCTCAAAGCTCGATTACCTGCAGTGGCTCGGCATCGACGCACTGTGGATTCCACCGTTCTTCAACTCACCGTTGAAAGACGGTGGCTACGACGTGGCCGACTACCGCACGATTTTGCCGGAATTCGGTACCCTCGAAGAATTTAAAGACCTCGTGACCAAAGCGCACGAACGAAATATGCGCATCGTGATCGATTTCCCGCTGAACCACACGTCTGACCAGCACGAATGGTTTCAGCAATCCCGTGAGGACCCTGAGGGGCCATACGGAGATTTCTACGTCTGGAGCGACACCGACGAGCGGTACCCCAACATTCGCATCATCTTCACTGACACCGAGGAATCGAACTGGGCCTTCGACCCAGTGCGTCGGCAGTTCTTCTTCCACCGGTTCTTCTCGCACCAGCCCGACCTCAATTTTGAGAACCCGGCCGTGCAGGAAGCCATTTTTGATGTCATACGGTTCTGGCTCGATCTTGGTGTCGATGGCTTTCGCCTGGATGCGATTCCGTACCTGTTCGAGTCCGAAGAGGGTAACGGTGAGGGCGAGCCGCCCACCCACGAGTTCGTCAAGCGGCTGCGTGCCCTGGTCGATCGGGAATATCCCGGTCGAGTCATGATCGCCGAAGCCAACCAATGGCCGCGCGAGGTTGCCGCATTCTTCGGCACCGAAGATGAACCGGAATGCCACATGGCATTCGATTTTCCGGTGATGCCGCGAATCTTTTACTCGCTGCGCTCCCAGCAGGCCAACGAACTGGTGCGCGTGCTTTCCGAAACGACCGACATTCCTCATGGTACCGGCTGGGGCGTGTTTCTGCGCAACCACGACGAGCTCACCCTTGAGATGGTCAGTGAGGAATACCGCCAAGCCATGTACGGCTGGTATGCCTACGACCCACGAATGCGCGCCAACATCGGCATTCGCAGACGACTGGCACCTCTACTCGATAACTCCCGAGCGGAACTCGAGCTGGCCCATGCCCTGCTCTTTGCCCTCCCGGGTAGCCCGTTTCTGTACTACGGCGACGAGATCGGCATGGGCGACAACATCTGGTTGCCCGACCGGGATAGTTCCCGTACCCCGATGCAATGGACCCCTGATCGCAATGCCGGTTTCTCCGATGCCGACCCCGGCAAGCTGTTCCTGCCAATCGTGCAGTCTCTCGTCTACAACTTCACGCAGACCAACGTGGAGTCACAACTCGCCCAATCCGGTTCGCTTTTGCATTGGATTCGCAATGTGATCCACGTACGCAAGGCGCATCCAACCTTCGGGCTCGGCGCGATCCGCGTGCTCAAGACCAACCATGAATCCGTACTCGTATTCATCCGCAACTATGCGGGCTCCGGTTCTATGTTCGGCGATCAGCCGGAAACCGTGATGTGCGTGTTCAGTTTCTCGCACAACCCGGTCGCGTTCACGATCGATGATGTGGACATGGCCGGGACGCGGCTGTACGACTTATTCGGCGGCGCAGTCTTTCCCAGTTTCACTGAAGAAGGCTCACTCACGCTCACGCTCGGGGCGCAGAGTTTTTACTGGTTACACTGCGGCTGACCACGTTGGCCGTTCGCTGGCCCGATCGTGACGAACTCCAAGTGAACGTTCATTGTCGTGATCGTGCGCACGACGTATCCTTGGCGTAAGCAAGCCATCCAAAGCCTGGAGGCCGGTCGTGGCTCAATGGACCAGTACCGAAGACGGTGTCGAGAACGCTGCCTTGTGCGCCCATTTTCTTGAGGCCTTACCCGTGAACGGCGCCGCCGTTTCGGTTTTCGTCGGTGCGGTACCCGAGGCGGTCGTCTGTGCCACCGATCGCCTCGCCGCTCGGCTCGACGAACTGCAGTTCGATCTTGGCGAGGGACCGCGTTGGGAAGCGGCCCGCACGCGACTTCCCGTTTTGGAACCTCGGGTGCAAGAGGTGGAGCATCCGTTGTGGCCGGTCTTCCACATGGCGCTGATGGACACTTCGGTCAAAGCGCTCTTCGTATTCCCGCTGACGCTCGGCGCGCTCAATGTCGGTATCGTCGAGCTGTACAGCACAACCACCGGAGCGCTTGATCGCGCGGACCGCGCAAAAGCGTTGGTACTAGCCACCGAGACCGCTTGGAACCTGCTCGACCATCTGCTTCGATTGCAGGAGGCCGCTACCGGCGAAACGTCGTTGACGTCTCAAGCAGCCGCGGAGTCCCCACTGTCACGCCGGGAAATTCATCAGGCGACCGGGATGGTGTTGGTGCAGATGAACGTCACACCGACGGATGCCCTGCTGCTGCTACGCGCGCACGCCTTCTCCCACGGCAAAACAGTGCGCGCCATCGCAGGCGACGTAGTTGCTCGGCGCCTGCAATTCAGCCCGGACACCGAAGGCCCGTGAAATACGTCGCTGCAACTTGATTCGATGTGAATCGACTCGGGAGACATTTACTCGGGACAGCTGACATATCGTCAGTAAAAGTTCTAGACTCCTTCCATGATCACCCTGGCTCGCGCCTCACTGGTGAGCGCCGCCTTCATGAAGTTGACGGACACTCTCGTGGGCGAATATGACGTTCTCGACGTACTTCATACTCTGGTGGAGTCGTGCGTCGAGGTGCTCGACGCCACGGCGGCTCGTCTGCTGCTGGCCGACCCGAGCGGGGAACTCCAGGTCGTGGCTTCGACGAGCGAAGAGAGCTACCTTGTTGAGGTTCTGCAACAGCAGGCTGGCGCGGGTCCGTGTGTGGACTGCTATCTCACGGGCACAGTCGTCACTCTGGGCGACATCGCAGCATGTCAGGACACCTACCCAGATTTTGCAGCCGCTGCGTTGTCTCAGGGATTTCACTCAGTGCATGCCATTCCAATGCGGGTGCGCCATCGGGCGATCGGGGCGCTCAACCTGTTTCGCTCTGACACCGGTGACGTCACCCCCGAAGACGCCGTGATCGGCCAGGCCCTGGCCGATGTCGCAACGATCAGTATTTTGCAGGAACGTACCGTGCATGAAGATGCCGTCGTCAACGAACAGTTGCAGCGCGCACTGAACAGTCGCATTCTGATCGAACAGGCCAAGGGAGTCATCGCCCAGGTGAGCATGGTCAACATGGACGAAGCCTTCAAACGACTGCGAGCGGATGCTCGGGCGAATAATCACACCATGCGCGAAAGTGCTGAAAACGTCATCAATCGAAGTGTGCACCTCTAAATTCACTCTGGGACCCACGTTCCCCGGCACGCCCAACCAGAGCACCAGTTAGTGCTGCGGAACGTGTCGGCGGTCGCCCCTAGGCTGGAAGTATGAGCACTTGGAGCGATCACCTCGCCGTATTCGACCTTGAAACTACCGGCATCGATGTAGAAACGTGTCGTATCGTGTCGGCCACTGTCGCCGTCATCGACGCCAGCGGTACGGCGGTGGAGCGCATTGATTGGCTGGTTGATCCGGGGATCGAGATTCCGGCTGGCGCCACCACCGTGCACGGCATCACAACAGAACATGCCGTGGAGCACGGCCGCATGGCAGCCGAGGCTGTGGCCGAGATCGTCGGTGCGCTCCGTGGTCATCTGAGCGACGGCCTGCCGATTGTGGCCTACAACGCTCCCTACGACCTCACCTTGCTCGACCGCGAAGCCCTGCGCTATGGTATCGTTCCCCTGATCTCCCCCCGCCCGGTCGTTGATCCTCTCGTCATCGACAAAGCCGTCGATAAGTATCGAAAGGGCAAGCGCACCCTCGAGGTCACGAGCGCGTTCTACGGAGTCAGCCTGGAAGATGCGCACGATGCCGGAGCCGATGCGATCGCCGCCGGGCGTGTCGCTCAAGCGATCCATCGCGCGCACGAAGATGCTCTACCAACCACTCTCGACGAGATGCATTCTCTGCAGGTCACCTGGTATCGCCAACAGGCCGAAAGCTTTCAGGAGTACATGCGGCGCGCCCGCGATCCCGAGTTTCTGGCCGACACCGCCTGGCCCCAGCGTTGATTCAGACGGCGTTGCTCAGGTAGTTGGTGCCTGGGTAGTTGCGGACTGGGTAGTTGCTGACCGGGTAGTTGCGGAACAGAGAAATTGCTCAAGCCGAAATCGCTGAACTGGCCCCAGCATTCAACTCGGATCCCAAACAAAAAAAGCGACCAGCAGAAGCTGGTCGCTTTTTTGTTCCGAGCGTGCGAGTTCGCAATAAACCCGGTGTTATTTGCCGAAGCCTTTGTAGCGCGAGTTGAACTTTTCGACGCGGCCGGCGGAGTCCATGATGCGCTGTTTACCCGTGTAGAACGGGTGCGATTCGGAGGAGATTTCCACGTCGATGACCGGGTACGTGGTTCCGTCTTCCCACTCGATGGTCTTCTTGCTCGAGACCGTCGACCGGGTCAGGAAGGTCGCACCGGAGGCGAGATCGCGAAACACGACGGCAGCGTACTCGGGATGAATATCAGACTTCATGAAGATTTCCTTTTGCACTTCTGGTGAACAGACTTGTAACTGGTCACAGTGCTGTTCGATTGTTGGGCACCACTCGACGCATACTCACAGGACGACGACGAGCTGGTTGGCCTGATGGCCAGCCCTTCACCCTAGCAGACCTTACTTTCAGTAAGAGAGCCTCGGACTTGACGTCGTCGTGTCGCGGCGTTCTGTTTAGACAGCGCGCGCCGCGAAGCGGCCGTCGTTCTCGATGAGTTCGATATTCAAGCCGAACGCTTCGCTCAGAGCCGACCCGGTGAGTGCCGTACCAATCGGCCCGGCCGAGACGACCTTGCCACCGGACAGTAATAACACGTGGGTGAATCCCAATGGAATCTCTTCAACGTGGTGGGTGACCATGATGATGGCCGGTGAGTTGGGTTCCTGAGCGAAGCCGCTCAGAAGCTGCAAAAGCGCTTCCCGGGCGCCGAGGTCGAGGCTCGCAGCAGGTTCGTCGAGCAAGAGAATTTCCGGGTCGGTCATGACTGAGCGGGCGATCTGAACCCGCTTCTGTTCTCCATCGCTCAGGGTGCCGAATTCGCGCTCGGCAAGATGATCGAGACTCCATTCCTGCAAAACGCGCTGGGCACGTCGTTCATCGATAGTCTCGTATTCTTCATTCCACCGGCCGGTTACCGAATAGGCCGCGGTCATGACTACGTCGAGGACCTTCTCTTTGGCGGGAACCTTCCGTGCCATGGCCGTCGAGGCAAACCCGATTCGGGGCCGCAGCTCAAAGACATCCGTTCCGCCCAGCGTCTCGTCGAGCACCTCGGCCTGACCGGCCGACGGATGCATGAAAGCTGCAGCAATCTGTAACAGCGTGGTCTTGCCGGCCCCGTTCGGGCCCAGGATGACCCACCGCTGATCGTCGTCGACGCTCCAATTCACTGAGTCGAGGATGGTAGTGCCACCCCGGACGACCGAGACGTCGGTGAAATGCAAAACGTTGACCATATAGCCATGTTATCGGGCGGCGCCGACACACAAATACGCTGGGCTCGCCCTAAGACTGAGAGCGGCACCACCCACGGGGTGGGTCACAGTAGAGACGCATAGATCTCCCGGGTGCGGGTGGCGATTTGACTCCAGCCGAACTCGTGTTCGGCGCGCAGACGACCAGCGCGCCCCATTTCAGCCGCTCGAGTCGGATCGCTCACCACCTCGGTCAGGATGCGGGCGAGGTCAGCGACGAATTGATCGGGATTCACCGGGGTGCCCGTACCGTCGGTGAGTTGCTCAATCGGCACCAGACGTCCGGTTTGACCGTCGGCGACGACTTCGGGGATACCACCGGTAGCGGTCCCGACAACTGCCAACCCACAGGCCATTGCCTCGAGGTTGACAATTCCCAGCGGTTCGTAAATAGACGGGCACACAAAGACGGTGCCGTGCGTAAGTACCGCGGCGAGCTCTGGTTGGGCGAGAAGTCGGTTGATCCAGACGACCCCCGACCGTTCCCGCTGCAATGCCTCGACGCCAGCGGTCACTTCCGCCAGGATTTTTGGAGTGTCCGGCGCACCGGCACACAGTACGAGCTGCACCTCTGACGGCAGCAACGCGGCGGCGCGTAGCAGGTACGGCAGGCCTTTTTGCCGGGTGATGCGACCGACAAAGACGACGGACGGCCGCTCAGGGTCGATTCCCAGCTCCCGGACGACGTCAGCGTCCAGTCTGGGTTTCCAGCGGTCAAGATCGATGCCGTTGTACACGGTGTGCACTCGGCTCTCATCAAGTGCCGGGTAGCTGCGCAGAATGTCGCGCCGCATGCCGTCGCTGACGGCGATCACGGCATCTGCTGCTTCAAAGGCCGTTTTCTCGATCCAGCTGGAGACGCGGTAGCCGCCACCGAGCTGCTCGGCCTTCCACGGTCGCAGGGGTTCGAGGCTGTGGGCCGTGACGACGTGCGGAATTCCATGCAGCATCTGCGCGAGGTGGCCGGCCACATTGGCATACCAGGTGTGCGAGTGCACCAGATCGGCGCCAGCGGCGTCTTGAGCCATCTGCAGGTCAACGCCGAGGGTACCCAGGGTAGCGTTGGCGCTGACCAGCTGTGCCGGAACGTCATAGGCAAAGGTATCGGTGTCCGTGCGGGGTGCACCGAAGCACCGCACCGACACGTCAATATCTTCGCGAAGTGCTCGCACGAGCTCCATTACGTGAACGCCCGCTCCCCCATAGATCTCCGGAGGGTATTCCTTGGTCATCAGATCCACTCGCATGGAGCAAAGGTAGCGCAGCCAAACCCGACCCACATCCCGCCGTGCAACTCGAGATGCACGGTTGGCCCTACTCTGTACACATGAAAGCCACGAAAATCTTTGGAATCGTGCTCGCCGGCGGTGAGGGAAAACGGCTGATGCCGCTGACCGAGGACCGGGCCAAGCCAGCGGTCCCCTTTGGGGGGCATTACCGCTTGGTGGATTTCGCCCTGTCCAACCTGATCAATTCGGGCCTCACCCAGGTCGTTGTGTTGACCCAATACAAATCACATAGTCTCGACCGTCACGTCTCTCAGACTTGGCATATGTCCGGTGGATTGTCCAACTCGTACATCGCCTCCGTGCCCGCTCAGCAGCGTCTCGGCAAGCGTTGGTTCAGCGGCTCGGCTGACGCGATTTTGCAGAGCCTGAATCTCATTCATGACGAGAAACCCGACATCGTTGTCGTCGTGGGTGCCGACCACGTCTATCGCATGGATTTCAGCCAGATGATCGACGCACACATCGCCTCCGGCCTGTCGGCCACGGTCGCCGCGATTCGCCAGCCTATCGGCTTGGCCGACCAGTTTGGCGTCATTGAAGTGGATACCGCCACACCTGAGCGGATCTCCGATTTTCGTGAGAAGCCCAAGGATGCCGTCGGGCTTGCCGACGCCCCCCATGAGGTGTTCGCATCGATGGGTAATTACGTCTTCAACACCGACGCTCTGATCGAGGCGGTGCTGCGCGATGGTGAGCGTACCGATTCGAGCCACGACATGGGCGGTGACATCATTCCCGATTTTGTCTCCCGCGGCGAAGTCGGTGTATACGACCTCCAGCGCAATGTGGTGCCGGGATCAACCGATCGCGATCGGTACTACTGGCGCGATGTGGGAACGATCGACTCGTTCTTCGAGGCCCACCAGGATCTTATTTCGGCGCTGCCCGTGTTCAACCTGTACAACCACGAATGGCCGATATTCAGCATGCAGTTGAACTCGCCGCCGGCTAAATTCGTGCGCGACGGCAAGGGAGCTCTCGGCACCATGATCGACTCCATTGTGTCGCTGGGTTGCGTCATTTCCGGCGCCCACATCGAGCGCAGCGTTCTGGGACCTTGGACCTCGATCGGGTCGGCCTGCGAAGTCATCGACTCGATCGTGTTTGACCGGGTACAGATTCGGCCCAATGCGATCGTGCGTCGTGCCATTCTCGACAAGGAAGTCATCGTCACGGCTGGCGCCATGGTCGGTGTCGATCGTGATCGCGACCTCGCGCGCGGTTTCAGTGTGACCGAATCCGGTATCACCGTCGTCGGTAAGGGGGTGTTCGTTACTCCGTGATCCTCGCAACTGCACCACGCTTTCTGGTCGTGCTCGATGCAGACTCGACTTTGATTCAGGATGAAGTGATCGAGCTGCTGGCGGATGCCGCCGGCTCGCGAGATCTCGTCGCCAACGTGACCGAGCGCGCCATGCGCGGTGAACTTGATTTCGCCGACAGCCTGCGCGAGCGAGTTTTGACTCTGGCGGGACTGCCCGACTCCGTTTTCACCGAGGTGGGGCAGCGCATCCGCCCGACCGAGGGGGTGGAGGAGCTCATTGCCGGCATTCATGCCGCCGGGGGCCTCGTGGGCGTCGTGTCCGGCGGCTTTCACGAATTGCTCGATCCCCTCGCAGCCGACCTCAAAGTCGACCATTGGCGGGCCAACCGACTTGAAGTCGAAGCCGGCCGCCTGACCGGGCGGGTCCTCGGACCGATCATCGACGCCGAGGCCAAAGCAGTCGCCCTACGCGAATGGGCGGCTCAGGAACGTATCGCCCAGTCGCAGACGGTCGCAGTCGGCGATGGCGCCAACGACCTGCGCATGATGGATGCCGCCGGCCTCGCCGTCGCGTTCAACGCCAAGCCACAGGTCAAGCGTGCGGCCGACCTCGTGATCGACCGCTGCGACCTCAGCCAGGTGCTGCCGTTGCTTGGCCTGCGCGGCTGACGAGGTGCGTGCCTCCCGGCTGCTTGTTCAGTGGCCCATTCCCAGGCCGCCATCGACGGGAATAACGGCACCGGAAATGTAGCCGGCGTCGTCACTGGCCAGCCACGTGACAGCGCGAGCAACTTCTAATGGAGTGGCAAAACGGCCGGCTGGGATGTTGCGCTTGTAGTCTGCCTGCTGCTTTTCGGGAAGAGCAGCGGTCATGTCGGTTTCGATAAAACCTGGAGCGATGACGTTGGCGGTAATGCCGCGAGCACCGAGCTCGCGTGTGATCGAGCGGGCCAGGCCGATCAGTCCACTCTTCGATGCCGAATAATTCACCTGTCCCGGTGACCCATACAGTCCGACCACGCTGGAAATCAACACGATACGACCGAAACGGGCTTTGAGCATGCCTTTGCTCGCCCTTTTGACCACGCGGAAGGCCCCGTTAAGGTTCGTGTCGATCACCGACGTGAAATCATCATCGGACATGCGCATGAGCAGGGTGTCGCGGGTGATTCCGGCGTTCGCAACGACGACCTCAACCGGACCGTATGTCGCCTCAATCTCGGTATACGCGGCGTCGATCGACGCGGCGTCGGTCACGTCGGCGCGCACGGTGAGGCTACCGGCCGGTCCGTGTCCAGACCGCGAAGTCACAGCAACGCGATGGCCCTGGGCGAGAAATTCCTCCGCGATGGCAAAACCGATGCCGCGGTTACCGCCGGTAACGAGCACTGTTCGAGCCGTTGTCATAAAGTTCCTCTTCTGTTGTTCACTCAGCTGTGGGCTGCCGGTAAAGACTTTTACAAAATACCCGGCAGATTCAAGTTTAAGGCGTGCAAGAATCACGCCACACAGTCGTAGGCTGGTAGCAGTGGACTATTCCCCGCTGACTAACCCGATGACGAACCCGACGGACCCATGAAGCAGCAGTCGATCACTTCGCTCCCCGCCTCTCCGGAGGTTGAACGACGCAACCGGATGATCAAGTACTCCATTGCGATGGGTATTCGTATCGTGTGCATTGTGCTGATGCTGTTTGTGCAGGGTTGGTGGCTTCTCCTCTGCGCCATCGGTGCGATCGTGCTTCCCTACTTCGCGGTCGTGGTTGCGAACGTGCAGGTCGCGCCGCGCGGAGCCGAAGTTTTACGGCCCGGTACCGTCGCGACGTTCCGCAACACCGACGACGAGGTTCGGTAATTGACCGCGCGGCCGCTCGGTTCGGTCCGATGATCGGACTGGGCGCGCCCATGCACACGTCAACCTGCTCACGCGCAGACTGCCGAAATGTGGGTCAGTGGCGTCTGGATTGGCGCAACCCGCGCATCCACTCGACTGACCGCGTCAAAACCTGGTTGGCCTGCGACGACCATGTCGACTACCTGCGTGAATTTCTCACCGCCCGTGATTTTCCGCTCGCCGTGAGCCCGCTTGCGCTCGTCGGGCCAGAGCGCGCTGGAGATGCGCAATGACGGGCTGGCAGTTCGCCTTCAGTCGGCGCTGGGCAGGGTATCTGGTACTCGCCATTCTCTTCGCCGCGGTGTGTTCCGGACTCGGCGTCTGGCAACTCGCCCGTCGTGATGAAGCCCTCACCGAGCTGTTCAAGATTGAATCCAACTTTGACTCGAGCCCTGTTCCCGTCGTCGAAGCGCTCCCCGACCTGACGTCCTTCGACGACTCCCAGAAATGGATGCCGGTGAAGCTCACCGGCACCTACCTCATAGACGAGGAAATGCTCGCGCGCAACCGCCCCCTCAACGTCAACCCGGGCTTTGAGGTGCTGACGCCGCTACGGCTTTCCGATGGCACGATTTTCATCGTCAACCGCGGTTGGCTGCCGACCGGCCAGGAGCAGGATGCTCCCGACACCGTCCCGGCACCGCCGAGCGGAACCGTCACCGTCGTAGCTCGGCTCAAAGCTACCGAACCCGACCTCCCCGGTCGCACGGCGAGCGGTAACCAAGTGGCAACGATCAACCTCACCTCTATCGCCGAGCGGCTCAACGCGCCGACCTACACCGGAGCATACGGCCTCATGGACTCGGAAAGTCCCGCGCCGAACGAGAAACGCCCGATCGCTGTGGTCAAACCGATCCGCGATGAGGGCCCCCACCTCTCGTACGCCTTTCAGTGGTTTGTGTTCGGTCTGCTCGCCTTCATCGGCCTCGGCTGGGCCCTGCGCGAGGAATACCGCAGCGTGAATGCCGAAGATCCAGAAGAGCGCGCTCGCGCCGATGAGCGTGCCCGCAAGCGGGCCGCAAAACCGCGCGACGACGCAGAAATTGAAGATGCGCTGCTCGACCACCAACTGACCTAAGTCAAAAGAAACGTCAGGCGACGTCGCGGCGCTGCCGTGGGCTTTCGTTCGAACCCTGACGTAGTTTTTCCCCGTGGGCGCCGAGCGCGAGCAGTCCACGGTAGACCTCGAGCAGGGACGCGGCCGACCGGGTCCATTTCAGGCCGAGTGCGTGCTCCCGCGCCGCTAACGATAGCTGCCGCGCCCGCCGTGGATCGTTCAGTAGATGAGTGATCGCATCGGCCCACACCAGTGGTTCACGCGACTCCAGCACCAGGCCGGTCACCCCGTCAGTTACGGCTTCACGGAGGCCGCCGGATGCGGCGGCGATGACGGGCACACCGCTCGCGGCAGCTTCAAGAGCAACGAGCCCGTAGGTTTCTGAGTGAGACGGCACGAGCACGAGCCGGGCGCCCCGAAACAGGGCGGTCATATCAACCCGGGATTGTGGACCGATCAGCCCCAGCTGATCAGCGAACCCGACCCGCTCGGCGATCGCCCGCAATTCGTCAACGTAGCCGTCGTAGTCGGCCGAAGCTGCGCCGGCGACCAGGAGAGTCGGACGAATGACGGCCGGCACGGCCGCGACGGCTGCAATGGCCAGGTCGATGCCTTTGAGTGGTTGCAGACGCGCGGCGACGAGAACGTAGCCACGGTCATCGACTGGTGCCGCCAAATCACGCGGCACGATCGGTGAGAACATGCTGCTGTCGACACCGGGCGGCACGACGACCGTGCGGTGCACGGGACCGCCCAGTCGACCAGTGATCGTCGCCGCTTCGGACGCACTGATCGCGACGAGTGAATCCGATTCACGCGCCAGCCACGCCTCGCCGAGCATCCGTCCCGGCGATTCGGCACGTTCCCCGGCTGAGAGCGGCGTTAAATCGTGGGCAGCGATGCTGTGGAAGCTTTGTACGTGCGGTACGCCCCACTTCCTGGCCACAGGCAAGGCGGCCATGCCGGAAAACCAGTGATGCGAGTGGATAATGTCCCAGGGCGGTCGCGCCGCCAGCTGGGTCGAAAACTCCTCGATCCAATGTTCGTGGTCGCCCTTGTGCAGTGCAGTCGCCGGGCCGGCGTCAAGAAACTCCAGGGTCACACCGGGTACGAGCTGCGTCGTAGTCGGCTGATTAGCCGCCGAACGGCGGGTCAGAATGGTCACGGAGTGACCGAGACCTGCAAGAGCTTCGGCTTGATGTCGTACGACGACGTTCATACCGCCAGCATCGCCGGCACCGGGATCAGCACCCGGTGAAGTGTGCAGACATACCAGCGCGATGCGCAGTGATTTTTTGAGCGTCAACACACACCCTTCCTGTGAATCGGATCCGATGAGGCTACGCCGAATAAGAGAATCGGTTAGGACAGCTCGATGAGGTCGAGGTAATCCTTGTTCCAGTGGTCTTCCGTACCCTCGGGCATGATCAACACGCGCTCCGGATTGAGGGCCTGCACTGCGCCCTCATCATGGCTCACGAGTACGACAGCACCGGCGTAGTGCGCAAGAGCATCAAGAATTTCCTCGCGGCTGGCCGGGTCGAGGTTGTTAGTCGGCTCGTCCAGAAGCAGCACGTTGGCGCCGGAGACGACGATCATGGCCAGGGCAAGACGGGTCTTCTCGCCGCCGGAGAGCACACCGGCCGGTTTGTTGGAGTCGTCGCCGGTGAACAGGAACGAGCCAAGTACCCGCCGGGCTTCCATCTCGGTGATGCTGGGTGAGGAGGACACCATGTTCTCAAGCACGCTGCGCGTGACGTCGATCGTTTCATGTTCCTGCGCGTAGTAGCCGATCCGTAGGCCGTGCCCGGGTTCGATCGAGCCGGTGTCAGACTCGTCGACACCGGCGAGCATGCGCAGGAGGGTGGTCTTTCCGGCCCCGTTGAGGCCGAGGATGACAACCTTGGACCCGCGGTCGATCGCCAGGTCGACGGCGGTGAAGATTTCCAGGGAACCGTAGCTCTTGGACAGGTCCTTGGCCATCAGTGGGGTTCGACCACACGGTGCCGGCTCGGGGAAACGCAACTTGGCGACGCGTTCCACGGCGCGCACGGCGTCGAGCCCGGACAGAAGCTTCTCGGCTCGAGCAACCATCTGGTGGGCGGCGGCGGCCTTGCTGGCCTTAGCGCCGAACCTGGCAGCCTGCAGCTGCAGGGTGGAGGCCTTTTTCTCGGCGTTGGAGCGTTCCTTCTTACGACGGTCGGCATCCGCCGTACGCTGCAGCAGGTAGTTCTTCCAGTTCATGTTGTAAATGTCGATCATCATGCGGTTCGCATCGAGGTAGAAGACGCGATTGACCGTCTCTCCGACGAGCTCGATGTCGTGGCTGATGATGATGCAGCCGCCCTTGTAGTTCTTGACAAACTCGCGTAGCCAGGCCACCGAGTCGGCGTCGAGGTGGTTGGTGGGTTCGTCGAGAATCATCATTTCGGCGGCCGAGAACAAGATACGGGCCAGTTCGATGCGGCGACGTTGACCACCGGAGAGCGTACTGAGTGCCTGGTCGAGGATATGGTCGGGCAGTTTCAAGTTGCTAGCGATCGATGCAGCTTCAGCCTCAGCGGAATAACCGCCCAAACCGTTGAACTCGTCCGTGAGGCGACCATACTTTTTCATGGCCGCGGCGCTGACCTTGGGATCAGGGTCTGCCATGGCCAAGCTGGACTCCTGCATGCCGAGGGCAATGGTCCCGAGGCCGCGCGCGTCCAGAATGCGGGTGCGGGCGAGCATGGTCGGGTCACCCGCACGAGGGTCCTGGGGCAGGTAGCCAATTTCACCGGAATGGCTGATCGAACCCTTGGTCGGGTTGGTCTCCCCCGCGAGCGTCTTCGTGAGCGTCGTCTTGCCCGCTCCGTTACGACCGACGAGGCCGATCTTGTCGCCGCTCGCGACGCGGAAGTTGACGCCCTCCATGAGCACGCGGGCTCCAACGCGGATTTCGAGATCTTGCACGTTGAGCACAGCAATAGTCCATTCGAGGTGTGTTTACGGATGTGAGGTGTGGGTGGGCCAAAGCGGTCCAACTCACTAGTATATTTGCCTTCAGGCTGTGCTCGGCACATGGGCGCCTAGAGCAAGGCGGCCAGAAGCGATTTTTCGAGCCAGTTCAGGTACGCTTCGGTCGACCATCCCAGGGACAGGACAAGGGTGCGGAAGGTGTGCGGATGGGCCAGCGCCCACATCGCCGCCGCTGCTTCATGGTCGCTCAGACCCCCGCTATAGATCAGGCCTGCGCGCAGGCCCCGCTTCTCCCGCAGTGCAGTTGCCACCTCACCAAAGCCGTGCAGCCGGGCCGCGTCACGCTTCTGCTCGAATTCCCCCACATCGGGATCGACCACGGCCGCTTCGCTGACAATGCGCAAGATTCCCGACGTGCGCTCATTCACCAGCGCGCTCGATCGAGCCACAATCCGAATGACCTCGGTTGCCGTGCGCGCCGCGGCAATGCGTTCCCGGGTGGCCCCGGATAACAGTGCCGGCGCCCCCGGTTCTGCAGCGACTCGATCGAGCACCGCCGCCAATAGCTCGGCCTTCGACCCCACCGAGTTGTAGATGGTCTGCACCACCACGCCAGCCTCCCCCGCGATTGCCGACACCGATGTGCCGACATACCCGCGCTCGAGCATCAACTTTCCTGCCGCCATTACGATCTCAGCCCGCGTGCTCGCCGCCTGGGCAGCCCGCCGCCGGACCACGCCATTTTCCCCGCTATCCATGTAATTTAGCATAGCAATCTAATCAGTGGAACATACATCTACTCGTAGGTGGTTGCAGGGCAGGCACCACGAGCGACAGGCAACGCGAACGACAGGCAACGCGAAGGGCAGGCACGAAAAAGCCCCGCCTGCTGATGCAGACGGGGCTTTCAATTCGAGCAGGAGTTACATTGCGAAGCCGAGGGCACGCATCATGTCGCGACCGTCGTCGGTGATCTTTTCGGGACCCCACGGCGGCATCCAGACCCAGTTGATGCGGAACTGGTCAACGACACCATCCAAAGCCTCAGCCGTCTGCTCCTCGAGCACATCGGTCAGCGGGCAGCCGGCGGAGGTGAGGGTCATATGGATGATGAGCGCATTGTTTTCATCGTCCCAGCCGAGGTCGTAAATGAGCCCGAGGTCGACGACATTGATGCCGAGTTCCGGGTCCATGACGTCTTTGAGAGCCTCTTCGATTTCATCGAAGCGCGCCGGACTCAATGTTGAAACCATAAGTTCAGCCTACGTTCGACGGCACGAGAAAGCGATCGTAGCCTTCGTCTTCGAGGCGGTCAGCGAGCTCAGGGCCGCCTTGTTCGGCGATACGGCCATTGACGAAGACATGCACGAAGTCCGGGTGGATGTAGCGCAGGATACGCGTGTAGTGCGTGATGAGCAGCAATCCAAGGCCGGTGTTGGCCTTGGCGCGGTTGACACCTTCCGACACGATCTTGAGTGCATCAACGTCGAGACCGGAGTCGGTCTCATCGAGCACGGCGAACTTGGGCTTGAGCAGTTCGAGCTGGAGAATCTCGTTACGCTTTTTCTCACCGCCGGAAAAGCCTTCATTGACGTTGCGCTCGGCAAAAGCCTTGTCCATGCGCAGGTCGGTCATGGCCTGACGCACGTCCTTGATCCACGTGCGGATTGGCGGGGCTTCACCCTCGATGGCAGTCTTGGCCGTACGGAGGAAGTTGGTGACGGTCACACCGGGAATCTCGACGGGGTACTGCATGGCAAGGAACAGGCCGGCGCGCGCACGGGCATCCACGGTCATTTTGAGCACCTCGGCGCCGTCGAGCAAAATAGAACCGCTCTCGACGTGATATTTCGGGTGGCCAGCGATCGTGTACGCCAGGGTGGACTTGCCCGAACCGTTCGGGCCCATGATGGCGTGAATTTCGCCTTCATTGATAGTGAGGTCGACGCCGCGCAGAATCTGCTTGGTGCCTTGGTCGGTCTCGACGCTGACGTGCAGGTCTTTGATCTCAAGAACAGACATGAATGTCTTATTCCCTTCTGAATTTGGCTTGAATGGCTGGTGGGACGGTTGGTGCGTGAGACAGACTCAGACCGCGACAGTGACGGAAGGATCGACGAAGACGAAACCGTCAATGAGCTCGACGTTGTAAACCGGGACCGGATCGTAGGCCGGCAGGGACAGCGGCTTTCCGGTGGTGAGGGAGAACATCGAACCATGGGCCCAGCACTCGAGAGTCTGGCCCTCCACGAATCCCTCGGATAGCGAGATATCGCCGTGCGTGCACGTGTCTCCGATGGCGAAAACATCGCCAGCGGCGTCACGCACGAGGGCGATGGCGACCCCATCGATTTCGACCTTGATGGCCTGGTTCACTTCGAGCTCATCGAGAGCGCAGATCTTCGTTGCGGTCATGCTTACTTGTCGTCCGTTCCAATAAGTTCGGCTTCGATTGCGAGTTGCAACCGAGCTTCAAGTTCGGGGGAACCAATCTGCTGCACGACCTCGGTGAGGAATCCGCGCACGACCAGTCGCCGCGCTTCTTCCTCGGTGATGCCGCGAGCCTGAAGGTAGAACAGCTGCTCGTCGTCGAACCGTCCGGTTGCGCTGGCGTGACCGGCCCCGACGATGTCGCCGGTTTCAATCTCCAGGTTGGGGATGGAATCGGCTCGGGTACCCTCGGTGAGCACAAGGTTGCGGTTCTGTTCGTAGCTGTCGGTGCCGGCAGCCCTGTTGCCGATCAGCACATCGCCAATCCAGACCGTGCGAGCATCCTGGCCCTGCAGTGCTCCCTTGTAGTTCACGCGGCTACGGCTCTTCGGGGCGTCATGGAAGACGTACACCTGCTGTTCCAGGTGCTGGCCGGCATCCGCGAAGTACAGTCCGAGGAGCAGGGTATCCGAACCGGTTCCGGCCAGGCGCACCGACGGGTTCACCCGTACGATACTGCCGCCGAGCGAGACAACGACGTGCTTGAGGCGGGCGTCACGTCCGACGGATGCGAAATGGTTGGCGAGGTGCACCGCGGAGTCGTCCCATTCCTGCAGTGAGACAACGGTGAGGTTTGCGGACTCGCCGAGAATGATCTCGAGATTCTCGGTGAGCCGGGCGTCGCCCGTATTCTCCAGGATGACCGTGGCCTGGCTGAACGGCTTGGCTTCGATGATCGTATGGGCGCCGCGGGCGTTGTTGCCGAGTCCCGACCGGGTGACCACGATTTCCTTGGCTTCTTCACCACTCACCGTAATGGCGAGGGCGTCGTCGAACACCGACCAGGCACTGGCGGCGGCACGCTCTTCGGGCAGACCGGCAGTCCCGATCCGGGCATCCGTTCTCGGTACCCATTCGACGGAGATGTCCGCTGACGGAGTCGACTCGACCGGGTAGCGGGAGCCATCGAGGTCACCGGCAGTGAGGTCGGTGAATTTCGCGACGGGTGAGTGCTTCCACACGGCTTCACGGCCGGTGACGGCCTCGAAGTCGGCCACGTTGACGCTTTTGAAGCGGTCAGAGCGGGTTTGCACCGGCACATAACCGAAACGCCCGTCGGAGTGTTCTTTGATTCCATGCTGGCCGGGCGGAAGGGTCGACGAATCGGCAGCCGGCTTGGATGGTGCGGGCACAGTTTTTGAAGCGCTCTTCGAAAGCGCTGAAGCGGCGGACATTTAGCCGACGGATCCTTCCATGCCCATTTCAATGAGCTTGTTGAGTTCAAGGGCGTACTCCATCGGGAGCTCCCGAGCGATTGGTTCGATGAATCCGCGAACGATCATGGCCATGGCCTCGTCTTCGGGCATACCGCGACTCATCAGGTAGAACAACTGTTCTTCGCTGACACGGGAGACGGTGGCTTCGTGGCCGAGCTGCACGTCGTCCACCCGAATGTCGATAGACGGGTAGGTGTCGGACCGCGACTGGGTGTCCACCAGCAGTGCGTCACAGCGCACGGTGTTGGCGGAGTGGTGTGCCGAGGCATCCACTCGAACCTCGCCCCGGTACCCGCTGCGCCCGCCACCGCGAGCGATGGACTTGGAGACGATCGAGGACTGCGTGTACGGAGCCATGTGGATCATCTTGGCGCCGGCATCCTGGTGCTGTCCGGGGCCGGCGAAGGCCACGGAGAGGGTTTCGCCCTTGGCGTGCTCGCCCATCAGGTAGATGGACGGGTACTTCATGGTGACCTTGGAGCCGATGTTTCCATCGATCCATTCCATCGTGGCGCCTTCGCCAGCCGTGGCCCGCTTGGTGACGAGGTTGTAGACGTTGTTCGACCAGTTCTGGATGGTCGTGTAGCGAACGCGAGCGTTCTTCTTCACGACGATCTCGACCACGGCGGAGTGCAGCGAGTCAGACTTGTAGATCGGGGCGGTGCAGCCCTCGATGTAGTGCACGTAGCTGCCCTCGTCGGCGATGATGAGCGTGCGCTCGAACTGGCCCATGTTCTCCGTGTTGATGCGGAAATAGGCCTGCAACGGAATCTCGACGTGCACGCCGGGCGGCACGTAGACGAAGGATCCGCCAGACCACACGGCCGTGTTGAGCGCAGCGAATTTGTTGTCGCCAGAAGGGATGATGGTACCGAAGTACTCTTCGAAGAACTCGGGGTGTTCCTTGAGCGCCGTGTCGGTGTCCATGAAGATGACGCCCTGCGCTGCAAGTTCTTCGTTGATCTGGTGGTAGACCACTTCGGACTCGTACTGGGCTGCCACACCGGAGACGAGGCGTTGGCGCTCGGCTTCGGGGATTCCCAGCTTCTCGTAGGTGTTCTTGATGTCGTCGGGCAGGTCTTCCCAGGTTTGGGCCTGCTTCTCGGTAGACCGCACGAAATACTTGATGTTGTCGAAGTCGATCTCGGAAAGATCGGCGCCCCAAGTGGGCATGGGCTTGCGTTCAAACAGCTGTAGGGCTTTCAGCCGACGCTGCAGCATCCAATCCGGCTCGGATTTCAGGTTCGAGATGTCTGTGACGACCTCGGGAGAAATGCCACGGCGCGCGGATGCACCGGCCTTGTCTGAATCGGCCCACCCGAATTCGTAGGTGCCAATCCCCTCAAGGTCAGGACGGTCGAGCAGGACATCCGACATATTTACCTCTTCTCTACCCAGCACAACCCGGATATTAGTCCGGTGATTCCCGGGCGACCTCAGTGGAGACCACGGGGAACGGGTTGTGTGGACAGCTACGTTGCGTACCTAGAATGTCCATAGAGCCAAATCGAACCCGAGTCGCTAGTGCCCAATCGGCCACTATTCGATTCCGGTTGACCTCGTGCAGTCACTGTGACCGTATGAGAGTTCTCCATGGAAATACCAATTCTACAGGTTGATCGGCAGGATACGCGTGCTTGCCGGTTGATTCACATTTGCACAGGGCACAATCAGAAAGCACGCGATCATGAGTAAGACAGTGGGAGCAGAACCGGTGAATTCCATATACCAATGGTTACCCAGCGCTATTGACGCACGTATTCGGGTTGTTGCCTGGCTGTCCCTGGTGTCCGAGATAGTGATTGTCGGTACCGGCGGCGCCGTGCGCCTCACCGGCTCCGGACTCGGCTGCCCGACATGGCCAAACTGCGTCGTCGGTTCGCTCGTGCCGACGGAGGAGATGGGCCTTCACGGTGTCATTGAGTTTGGCAACCGTTTGATGACCGGGCTCATCGGAATCATCGCGATCGCCGCTGTCGTTTTGCTCTGGCGTCTACGTCGGGAGCGCAAAGACCTGTTCGCCCTCGCCGTGATCCTCGTCGGTGGTGTTCTCGCGCAGGCATTCGTAGGCGGCATCACCGTGTGGACCGGTCTCAACCCATTTATCGTTGGCTTCCACTTCACGGTGTCGCTCATCATGGTCTGCCTGGCGACCGTGCTCGTGCACCGGGTCTATCTCGCACCGGGGCCGCGTGCCCTGATCGTTCCGGTCGGCGTCGCCGGGCTGGCCCACGCCACCAGCTTCGTCGTGGCACTGACCGTGATGATGGGCGTGCTGACCACCGCCTCCGGACCGCATTCGGGTGATGCTGCCGCGGGACGCACGGGCTTCAAGGCTGAATTGCTGGAGCACCTGCACGCCTGGCCGGGCTACGCCACGCTGGTCTTGACGATTCTGCTCCTCGTGGCATCCGTTCGGATCAAGCTGCGGGTTCGTTCATTCATCGTCACGCTACTGCTCATCGAGCTTCTGCAGATCGTTATTGGCCTGTTGCAGGCCAACCTCGGCCTGCCGCCCGTTCTCGTGGGCCTGCACATGGTACTGGCCTGCGTCCTGGCCGCAACGATGACCGCCGTTGTGCTGAACCTCAAGGCTCCGATCGGCATAACGCCCGACGCAACTGAATTGGCCAACACGAACGAGGTCAGCAGCCGCCGCGGATAACCTGCGGTCTCCCCCGGATGACCTATCGTTGATGTCGCAGCCCGGTGTTAGGGCAGTCCCTACCGCCGGAAAACTGCCGCGTGACTCTCCCCCGGCGGTGGCCGCCGGTGTATTCTCAGAACATGCATCTCGTACCGGGAGCCAAATCGAAGCCGCCAGACGACGCGGCGCGTCTCGCCCTGTTCGGTCCTGCGATATTCGGTTTCGTAAATCAGCCACGCCTCCAGGAACGCGGATGGAGCTGGTACGGCAACCACGGCCATACGCTGGAAGCTCAGGCACATTACTGGCTAGCCGACCCGTCTGGTAATTTCTGGTTCGAAGATTCTCCAGCCGGTCCGGTCGGCATCGCCGAACTGCGCGGATTCGTCTTCACGGACGTGCCCGGTTCCACCAATCGCGGCGGCGATCCGATCCGCGATGCCCTTGACCAACACCTGCAGTATGTCGTGATGAACTACGCCAAAAACCCCTACGAATTCGGTTCGCAATTGTGGGCCGACCGGCACACTCAACAGCAGTCCGAAATCGAACTCGCGCTCGCCCACCGGTCCAACCTGATCGTCGACGATACTGCCTTACCCGCTATCACGGTGACGGCCTCGGACTTCACCGCCACGGGCATGGCTTTGGCCGGCCGAGTGGTGACCGTTGTCATCCATTCGGCCGACGTTGCCAAGATCGACAACCGGCTGTCTCGTCGGGTCTAACCTCGACCGAGGCCGGCGCGCAGAGCTTAGAACGGAAGCAGCGGATCCACTCCGACGGCTACGAACAGCAATGTCAGGTAAGCGATCGAGCCATGGAAGACGCGCATCGGTGACACGTGCTCGTGCCGAATCGCGAGGCTGTACAGCCGGTGCGTTTCGTAGATGAACCAGCCGCCTGTGACGAGGGCGACACAGGTGTAGAGGACGCCCATGTCGGCGATCGGAATCAACAGTAGCGAGCAGGCGACGGTTGCCCACGCATACAGAATGACCTGAAGGCCCACCTGCGCACGACCACGCACGACAGCGAGCATGGGAACGCCGGCAGCCAGGTAGTCGCTGCGGTATTTCATGGACAACGGCCAGTAATGCGGCGGTGTCCACAGGAAGATAATCATGAACAGAATAACCGGCGGCCAGGACAGGTCTCCGGTCACAGCCGCCCAACCGATGAGGACGGGCATACAACCAGCTACACCGCCCCAAACGATGTTCTGGGGCGTACGACGCTTGAGAATGATCGTGTAGAAGACGACGTAGAGCACAATCGCGCCGAAGGACAGCGCGGCCGCCAGCCAGTTGGTCAGCAGTCCGAGCCACAAAATGGATGCTGCGCCCAGGGCCCAGGCAAAGATCAACGCTTCCCGGTCGCTGAGTTCTCCGGTGACCAGGGGACGATTTTTAGTCCTCTTCATGAGACGGTCGATGTCACGGTCGAGATAGCAGTTGAATGCACCAGCGGATCCCGCGCTGAGCGACCCCCCGACGAGCGTCGCCAGGATGAGCCAGAGGCTTGGCATTCCCCGCTCGGCAAGCAGCATCGTGGGCGCCGTGACTACCAGGAGCAACTCGACAACTCGCGGTTTAGTCAGCGAAATATAAGCCGTGAGGGTGCGCTTCAGCGTACGTGGAGTTCTCTCGATGCTCTGAAGTGCGACGTCCATAAATCCTCGAATGCTAGGCAGTTATCTAATTCTAGGTCACCCGGTGGCTCGTGACTGCAAATGACTGGTCACGTCAGATCGACCGCCCGGCGTCTTCGATGCGTATACTTAAAAGGCTCCCCACAGTGAATCAGCAGATCGGCGAGCCCCCGGGTGGGAGATGGCAGCATCTAGCAGGCCAACTCGCCGGGGTTGATATTTTGCTTGCAGTCCCGCGTGACCAGCGTGCGGGTCCGTCCTGCAAGAAGGCTGCCGACGCTTGCACAACTATAAAAGGATGGGTTGAGCCCAACCCGCCTTCGCTTCAATGAAGGGTTACGTGACGTGGCAGCTTTCCAATGGAATTCCGTTGACAATCAGGCGGTCGATACCGCACGCATTCTGGCGGCCGATGCCGTTGAGAAAGTTGGGAATGGGCATCCCGGCACGGCGATAAGCCTCGCTCCAGCCGCATATCTTCTGTTTCAGAAAGTCATGCGGCGCGATCCGTCCGACAACGACTGGATCGGTCGCGACCGGTTCATCCTCTCGGTCGGGCACAGCTCGCTGACCCAATACGTGCAGCTCTACCTCGGCGGCTACGGCCTCGAGCTCGACGATCTCAAGGCCCTGCGCACGTGGGGTTCCAAAACTCCCGGCCACCCGGAATACGGCCACACCGACGGCGTCGAGATCACCACCGGTCCACTCGGCCAGGGCTTGGCATCCGCTGTCGGTTTCGCTTACGCGTCCCGCTTCGAGCGTGGCCTGTTCGACCCGGATGCCGCCACCGGCGACAGCCCGTTCGATCACTTCGTGTATGTCATCGCCGGCGATGGTGACTTGCAGGAAGGCATCACGAGCGAGGCATCCTCTCTCGCCGGCCACCAGCAGCTCGGCAACCTCATCGCCATCTACGACAGCAACCAGATCTCGATTGAAGACGACACCAACATTGCCTTCACCGAAGACGTCGCTGCTCGATACGCCGCCTACGACTGGCACGTGCAAACGGTGGATTGGAAGAAGACCGGCTCCTACGTTGAAGACGTCGCCGAGCTGAATGCGGCCATTGAAGCTGCGCAACAGGAAACGGGCAAGCCCAGCCTGATCATCCTCAAGACGATCATCGGCTGGCCGAGCCCGAAGAAGCAGAACACCGGCAAGATCCACGGGTCAGCCCTCGGCGCCGAAGAGCTCGCCGGTGTCAAGACCGTCCTCGGCTTCGACCCGGAGAAGACCTTCGACGTGGCCCCCGAAGTCATCGCGCACACCCGGCTGGCCCTCGAACGCGGTGCGACCCAGCATGCTGAGTGGACGGTCCAGTTCGATGCCTGGGCCGCTTTGAACCCCGAGCGCAAGCTTCTGCTGGATCGAGTGCGCTCCGGAGATCTGCCGGACGGCGTCGACGCAGCACTCCCGGTCTTCCCAGCCGGCACCGCGGTCTCCACCCGTGCAGCATCCGGCAAAGTACTGACCGCCCTCGGCGGCGTCATCCCCGAACTCTGGGGCGGTTCGGCAGACCTCGCCGAATCGAACAACACCACCATCGGCGGTGCGGCCTCGTTCATTCCGAGCGAGCACTCGACCGGCGAATGGAGCGGTAACCCGCACGGTCGCGTGCTGCACTTCGGTATTCGTGAGCATGCCATGGCCGCGATTCTCAACGGCATCGTGCTCCACGGCAACACCCGCCCGTTCGGTGGCACCTTTTTGATCTTCAGCGATTACATGCGCCCGGCCGTTCGATTGGCAGCGCTCATGCGGGCGCCGTCGATCTTCGTCTGGACCCACGACTCAGTCGCTCTCGGCGAGGATGGTCCCACGCACCAGCCGGTCGAACAGCTCGCGACCCTGCGGGCTATCCCGGGTCTCGATGTGGTTCGTCCCGGCGACGCCAACGAGACCGCATGGGCCTGGAAGACCATTCTGGAACGGCGGGGCGGCCCGGCCGGAATCGCCCTGACCCGCCAGAACATTCCCGTTTACGAGCGCGGCGAAGGCGCAGCATCTGGGGAGATCTTCGCCTCGGCGAAAAATGTCGCTCGCGGCGCCTACGTACTGGCCGAAGCGGCCGGCGGAATCCCCGACGTGATCCTCATCGCTACCGGCTCCGAAGTGCAGCTCGCCGTGGACGCTCGCGCCGAGCTGGACGCCTCGGGCATTCATGCGCGCGTGGTCAGCGCCCCCTGCCTCGAATGGTTTGAAGAACAAAGCAGCGAATACCGCGAGTCCGTGCTGCCTGCCGCCATCACGGCGCGGGTGTCCGTTGAAGCCGGCCTGGCGCTGACCTGGCGTGGCTACGTCGGCGATGCGGGCCGCAGCATCTCGATCGAACACTTCGGGGCATCCGCTGACTACCAGACTCTGTTCCGCGAATTCGGCATCACCACCGAAGCTGTAGTTGCCGCCGCCAAGGAATCAATTAGCGCAGCCTGATGCTGCCCTCCAGTACGGGGCCAACTACGCACTGCACCAACCTCTCCACACACCGCACGACTCAGCTGCCTGACGGCAGCACGACCAGGAGATTTCAACAATGACAAATCCGACCCCCCTCGCCCAGCTATCCGCAGCCGGCGTCAGCATCTGGCTCGACGACCTCTCCCGCGAACGCATCAACTCCGGCGGACTCCAGGACCTGATCCAGAACAGCAACGTCGTCGGCGTCACGACCAACCCGACGATCTTCGCTGGCGCCCTGGCCAAAGGTGAGGCGTACACCGAGCAGGTTGCGACCCTCGCGGCCGCCGGTTCCAACGTGACCGATGCCGTCTTTGCTATCACCACAGACGACGTCGCCGCTGCCTGCGATATCTTTCGCCCGGTCTACGACTCGACGAACGGCCAGGATGGACGCGTTTCGATCGAGGTAGAGCCGAACCTTGCACGCGACGCAGCCGGTACGGTCGCCGAAGCCCAGAAGCTGTGGGCTAAAGTAAACCGTCAAAACGCGATGATCAAGATTCCGGCAACGGTCGAAGGCCTGGAAGCCATCACGGCGACGACCGCCCTCGGCATCAGCGTCAACGTCACTCTGATCTTCAGCCTCGAGCGCCACCGCCAGGTCATCAACGCCTACCTGGCCGGCCTCGAGCAGGCGAAGGCTGCCGGTTTCGACCTCTCCACGATTCACTCCGTTGCCTCGTTCTTCGTTTCACGCGTCGACTCTGAGATCAACGCCCGCCTCGAAGTTATCGGCACTCCCGAAGCCCTCGCGCTCAAGAGCAAGGCCGGCGTCGCCAATGCCCAGCTCGCTTACCAGGTCTACGAGCAGGCGTTCAGCAGTGAGCGCGCCCTCGGCCTGATCAAGGCCGGAGCGACTAAGCAACGTCCTCTCTGGGCTTCGACCGGCGTCAAGGATGCCAGCCTTCCCGACACCCTGTACGTCACCGAACTGGTCGCCCCCGAAGTCGTCAACACGATGCCGGAAAAGACCATGCAGGCGACGGCCGACCACGGAGTCATCCCGTCCGACTCGGTGACGGCCTCGTATGCAGCCGCAAACGCAGTACTCGATGCGCTGTCCGCACAGGGTGTCTCCTACGACGACGTCACTCGCCTGCTTGAAGAGGAAGGTCTGTCGAAGTTCGAGGCGTCGTGGAACGAACTGCTCGATACCGTACAGACGGCCCTTACCGCCGCTTCGACTCCGTCGGTCGCGTAATGAGCTTTCGAATCTCCGTCAGTGGTGCCGCAGCCGATGCTGTGCGCGCCACCGTACCGGCCCTGACCACTGACCTGGTCGCGTCCGGAATAACCGCCCAGAACCCCGCGCTGTGGGGTCCGGCAGTCGAAGCCGAGGCCGCGTTGCGTCTCGGTTGGACGGCGTCCGTCGCCAGATCTCGCCCGCTCGTGGCCGAGATTGTGGAGGTGCGGGCCGCCCTCCAGGCCCGCGGTGTCACCCAGATCGCTCTCGCCGGAATGGGCGGGTCGTCGCTCGCTCCCGAGGTCATCACCCGCACCGCGGGAGTGAAGCTCACTGTGCTCGACGCGACCGACCCCGGTCAGGTACTGTCCGCGTTGAACGACAATCTGGCCGGAACGGCGCTCGTCGTCTCGTCTAAGAGCGGCTCAACCGTGGAAACCGACAGCCAGCGTCGCGTGTTCGAGCGTGCGTTCCGTGAAATGGGCATCGACCCGGCCGAACGCATCATCGTCGTCACCGACCCAGGGTCGCCGCTCGAGGCATCCGCCCGGGAAGCTGGATACCGCGTGTTCAACGCCGACCCCACAGTCGGCGGACGCTATTCGGCGCTGACCGCGTTCGGTCTCGTTCCGTCAGGGCTGGCCGGTGTTGACATTGAGGCGCTCCTTGACGAAGCCGAATCCATCTCGCTGGCATTGGCCGTTGATTCCCCCGAGAATCCGGGCCTCGTCCTCGGAGCGGCGATCGCCGCTACCAGCCCTCGTCGGGACAAGCTCGCCATCGTCTCGGACGGTACCCACATTGTGGGCTTCGCTGACTGGGTCGAACAACTCATCGCAGAATCCACCGGCAAGCTCGGTACCGGCATTCTGCCGGTTGTTCTCGAACTTGACGCTCCCGAGTTGACCGAGGCACTGCCGGACGTGCAGCTCGTGCGGGTCGTGGCCAACGCCGGCACCGATCTTTTCGCGGAAACCGGCGACGAGATTCGGGTCAGCGGAACTCTCGGAGCACAGTTCCTGGTCTGGGAATACGCGACCGTCGTCGCCGGCCGTTTGCTCGGCATCAACCCGTTCGACCAGCCCGACGTGGAGTCCGCCAAGATTGCCACGCGCGGGTTGCTTGACGCCCGTCCAGCGCCGGAACCGGCCGCCTTCATCGCGGACGGTATCGAAGTGCGGGGCACGCCGCACGTTATCGGTGCGGCGAGCGATCTCGCCTCGGCAATCGACGCTCTACTTGAAGAACTCGGCCCCGACGGATATGTTGCTGTCCAAGCCTACGTAGATCGGCTGGCCCTGCCGGAACTGGCGGAGATTCGCAACAAACTCGCCACGCTCGCAAAGCGTCCGGTCACGTTCGGCTGGGGACCACGCTTTCTGCACTCCACCGGACAGTTCCACAAAGGAGGACCGGCAACGGCCGTGTACCTGCAGATTCTCGCTACGCCGACCGAAGACCTCGACGTTCCCGATCGCCCCTTCACGTTCGGCGAACTGATCCAAGCGCAGGCCAGTGGCGACGCGAGCGTGCTGGCCGAGCACGGGCGGCCAGTGTTGACGTTGACCCTGACGAAACGCCAGCAGAATATTTCCACATTATTCAAGGCTTTGGCCTAAAAAAAGGTATAAACCGAACACCTGGTTGGTTCCTCGCGGGCAGAGCCCAGTGAGGAACCAACCAAGCGAACGGATTGTTCTCTCCGCAGCACCCCGTTGCCTGCGCTCTCGACCTTCCCGTACTGAACCGTAAAAGGAGTTGCATGTCCCCGGTGGAAATTACCCCGGAGTTTAATCCGCTCAGGTCGCCATCCGACTATCGACTGAATCGTATCGCCGGGCCGTCCAGCCTCGTGATTTTCGGCGTAACCGGTGACCTCGCGCGCAAGAAACTCATGCCTGCGGTCTATGACCTCGCAAATCGAGGCTTACTGCCACCCGGATTCGCCCTCGTCGGGTTTGCTCGCCGAGACTGGGACAACGAAGACTTCATGGAAGTCGTGCACGATGCCGTCAAGGAGCATGCCCGTACCGAGTTCCATGAGGATGTTTGGGCGCAGCTAGCCGAAGGCATCCGTTTCGTTTCTGGCACCTTTGACGATAACGAGTCCTTCACGCGCCTCAGCCAGACCATTGACGAGTTGGACCGTGAGCGCGGCACGATGGGCAACCACGCGTTCTACCTGGCCATCCCGCCCAAGGCGTTCCCACAAGTGACAGAGCAGCTGCGCCGCTCCGGCCTGGCGGAGCAGAAAAACGGCCAATGGCGACGCGTCGTCATCGAGAAGCCATTCGGCAGCGACCTGACGACGGCACGGCAGCTCAATGACGTCGTCGAGTCGGTCTTTCCTCCAGACTCGGTCTTTCGGATCGACCACTACCTCGGCAAGGAGACGGTGCAAAATATCCTTGCGCTGCGCTTCGCCAACGAGATGTTCGAACCGCTCTGGAACGCCAACCACGTCGAACACGTGCAGATCACCATGGCTGAAGACATCGGCGTGGGAGGTCGGGCCGGCTACTATGACGGTATCGGTGCCGCCCGCGACGTGATCCAGAACCACCTGCTGCAGCTGCTCGCGCTCACGGCCATGGAAGAACCGATCTCCTTCGACGCTGCCGACCTGCGCGCCGAGAAGGAAAAAGTACTCGCCTCGGTTCGACTCCCCGCTGACCTCGGCGAGGGCACCGCGCGCGGGCAGTACGCCGGTGGCTGGCAGGGCGGAGAAAAAGTCGTCGGCTTCCTGGAGGAAGACGGCATGGACCCCGATTCCGTCACCGAAACCTACGCCGCCATGCGGCTCACAATCGACACCCGACGCTGGGCTGGTGTTCCGTTCTATCTGCGCGCCGGTAAACGCCTCGGACGTCGCGTGACAGAGATTGCCGTGGTCTTCAAACGAGCACCACAATACCTGTTCGCACCGGGCCAGACCGCCGAACTCGGCCACAACGCCCTGGTCATTCGGGTGCAGCCCGACGAGGGCGTCACCATCCGTTTCGGCTCGAAAGTTCCGGGTGTCGTCATGCAGGTTCGCGACGTGACCATGGACTTCGGTTACGGACACGCTTTCACCGAGGCGAGCCCCGAAGCGTATGAGAGACTCATCCTCGACGTACTTCTCGGCGACCCGCCCCTGTTCCCCCGCCACGAAGAGGTCGAATTGTCTTGGAAAATTCTCGACCCGATCGAAGAGTACTGGGCGACGCAAGGACAGCCAGAACCTTACCGCCCCGGAACCTGGGGACCCACATCCGCTGACGACCTGCTGGCCCGCGACGGCCGAACCTGGAGGCGACCATGATCGTTGATCTGCCCGACACCACCACCGCGAAAATATCGAAGGCGCTCGTACGTATTCGCGAGGAAGGCGGTGCTGTTGCCCTCGGACGTGTGCTGACCCTGATCATCGCGTCGCAGCTCGGACACGAGGAAGAGGCCATCGAAGCGGCCAACGACGCGTCGAGAGAACATCCGATGCGCGTCATCGTCGTATCTACGCAGGAGCACGATACGGCTGATGCCGTGGCGCGGGTTGATGCGGAGATTCGCGTCGGAGGCGACGCTGGCGCGAGCGAAGTCATCGTCTTGCGTGTCTACGGGGATGCCGCCGCCGACCCGGAAAGCCTGGTCACCGGTCTGCTGTTGTCGGATGCCCCGGTTGTCGCCTGGTGGCCCGGCACGGCTCCCGCCGTTCCCAGTGACTCCCCCATCGGCCGAATCGCCTATCGACGCATTACGGATGCCTCCGCCCAGCCAGACCCACAGGCAGCACTGCGCGAACTCTCCAGCACCTACCGGCCAGGCGACAACGATTTCGCCTGGACTCGACTGACGCTCTGGCGCGCCCAACTCGCCGCGGTTTTGGATCAGCCGCCCTACGAACCCATCATCGGTATTCAAGTCATTGGTGCAGCGGCGTCCCCCTCGACCACGCTGCTCGCCGCGTGGCTCCAGATGCAGCTGCAGGTACCCGTGGAGTGCAAGCTGACCACCGGCCCCTTGGCTAATGGTGTGCACGGCGTGCATCTGAAGCGAGCGTCGGGAACGATCTCACTCGAACGCGAGATTCCTGATATTGCCACACTCAGCCAGCCTGGGCAGCCGTTGCAGGACCTGACGCTCAAGCGTCGCAGCCTGCGGGACTGTCTGGCCGACGAGCTGCGCCGCCTCGACCCCGATGAGCTGTATGGTGAGGTCATCACCCGCGGGTTATCGCAGCTCAAAAAAGTGGTGAGCCAGTAGACCGGAGCCTAACCGTGACAAATGACCGACGCGTGCTACTGCACCAGAACAAGCACGCCCTAGCCGCATCGGTCGCTGCACGGTTCCTGACTAATATGGTGGACGTTCTGCACCAGCAGGAGGAGGCGAATGTCGTACTCACCGGTGGTTCCGTCGGTATTGCTGTTCTGGCCGCCGTCAACGAATCACCCGCCCGCGACACGATCGACTGGTCGCGGGTTAATTTCTGGTGGGGCGACGAGCGTTGGCTGCCGCGCGCTGATCCGGAGCGCAATGAATTGCAAGCACGCGAAGCGCTCCTGGACCACATTTCGGTGCCGCCAGAGAATATTCACGCCTTCGGAGCATCGGATGATGCGGTCGAAGCCGGTACGGATGCGCTCGATGCTGCAGCGGCGCGATATGCGGCGGAGTTACTGGGTCGTGCCCCCAATGGGGCCCAGTACCCTCGAATCGATGTGATGTTACTCGGAGTCGGACCGGACGGACACGTTGCGTCATTGTTCCCACACCGATCGGGTATCCGCGAGCGTGAAGCCAGTGTCGTCGCTGTGCGCGACTCCCCCAAGCCGCCGGCCGCCCGATTATCGTTGACCCGCCCCGTGATCAACTCCTCGGATCGCGTCTGGCTGGTGCTGGCTGGATCGGACAAGGCATCGGCGCTCGGACTGGCCCTCGCCGGAGCCAGCCGCGATGAGGTACCCGCTGCAGGCATCAAAGGCCGTTACCGCACCGTGTTCTTCGTCGACAACGACGCAGCAGCGCAAGTACCCGAAAGCCTCATCGCTCCGGGCTATTAGATTTACGCTCTCCGTTTATCCCTCACCCACCATCGGCGTGATCGGCTACAAAAAAACACCGGTTCTCTACCAATCGAGAACCGGTGTTTTGCGCTTTCGCGTCAGTTCGTCGGTGACAACTTGCCACGACGAACGCGCAGCTGGTTGAGGGCCTCTTCGAGCAGCGAGTCGGCCTCTTCTTCGGTACGACGCTCCTTGACATAGGCGAGGTGCGTTTTGTACGGCTCGAGCTTCACGACCGACGGAGGATTTTCCTTGTCGCGCCCGGCGGGCAGCCCCGATGATGGGCAATCGATGGTGACGGGAATTTCTTCGTCCGGTAAGCTTGCCGCAAAATACCGTACGGTTTCATTTCCGAGCGCATCCCAGTACGAGATTTTGATGCGGTCCGCGTGAAAACCCCGGTCCTGCTCGCCCATGGGGCCCGCGCCGACACGAGAGCCACGAATTGCGCTTCCGCCTGATGCCATCTTGTTCCTCCGTTGACTCGTGCAGTTGTGCGCTGCGAATTCGAGCTGTTAATGGTGCGATTGCTGTTGTGTTGTACCGTCAAGATCTATACCCGGAAAACTCAGGGTAACCCCGCGCGGGGCCAAAAGTTAAGCCCCTGTGTCGAACTTGGTGATCAAACCGAGAACTACGATGCAGGAGATCCACAGCAGACCCAGAATGACCGTGATGCGATTGAGGTTGCGCTCCGCAACGCCCGACGCTCCCAGGTTGGACGTTACGCCGCCGCCGAACATGTCCGACAATCCACCGCCCCGTCCCTTATGCAACAGAATGAGCATGGTGAGCAGGAGGCTCGTGATACCAACGAGCACCTGCATGACGACCTGGAGAATCTCCACACGAAACCTTTCGAAACACGGTGGGCGCAACTCGGGCGCCAAGACCATCGTAATTATACTCTGCAGGCAGCAGCGAGGTGGTTGCCGGACCGACAACCATCTCGCTGCTCACTGTCGGGTGCGCCGCGGCCTACAGGCCGACGTGCTTCTGATATCGAATAATGCTGGAAAATTCCGCAATATCCAAGCTCGCACCACCAACGAGGGCACCGTCGACATTGGGCTCCCGCATGAACGCGGCGATGTTGGTGCTCTTGACCGAACCGCCGTAGAGGATGCGGGTCTTGTCGGCGACGTCCTGCCCGAGGGTGTCGGAGAGAACCCCACGGAGTGCGGCCGCCACCTGCTCAGCCTGCTCCGGCGTGGCGGCCTGGCCGGACCCGATGGCCCAGACGGGCTCATAGGCCACGACGATGTCCACCGCGTTCGTGACACCCGAGAGAGCGGCACGCAGCTGGGCGACCGGAACCGCACTGGGACCATGAACGGCGAGGTCCTCGGCACTCTCTCCGACGCAAATCAGCGGCACGAGGTTGTGCTTGAGGGCGGCGGTTACCTTGGAGGCGACCTGCTCATCGGACTCGTTGTGCAGGGTGCGGCGTTCGGAGTGACCGATGATGACGTATTGGCACTCCAGCTGAGCGAGGAAGGCACCCGAAACCTCACCGGTGTACGCTCCCGAATCGTGTGCTGACACGTCTTGCGCACCGAAAGCGAGCGGAAGCTTGTCCGCCGAGATGAGGGTCTGCACGCTGCGCAGATCCGTGAACGGCGGGAACACGGCTACCTCGACCGCGGCGGTGTCGTGGCCGGCATCCTTGAGATTCCAAGCAAGCTTCTGCACGAAAGCGATCGCCTGGAGGTGGTCCAGGTTCATTTTCCAGTTGCCCGCAATCAGCGGTGTGCGCCGAGGGTTGATGTTCATTGCCATCCGAGGACCTCCAGTCCTGGGAGACGCTTGCCTTCGAGAAATTCGAGGCTCGCGCCGCCGCCGGTAGAAATATGACCGAATTGGTCGTCGTTAAAACCGAGAATGTGCACAGCAGCGGCGGAATCGCCACCACCGACAACGCTGAGGCCGGTGACCTCGGTGAGTGCGGCAGCCACTGTGCGGGTGCCTTCTGCGAACGGTGCCAGTTCAAAAACGCCCATCGGGCCGTTCCAGAACACCGTCTTCGATGCTCGAATAATCTCGGCAAACGCTTGAGCGGTGTCTGGCCCGATGTCCAAGCCGAGACCGTTCGCACCGAAGGGGGTGTTCTCGATTCCCTCTGCCGGGGTGGTCACGTGCTCAGCGTCGGCGCCGAACTTTGAGGCGACCACGACGTCTGTCGGCAGGACAATTTTCACTCCAAGACGTTCGGCTTCGGTCAAATATCCGCGAACCGTCTCAATTTGGTCGCTTTCCAAAAGACTGGCACCAACCTTGTGCCCCTGGGCGGCCAAGAAGGTAAACAGCATGCCGCCGCCAATCAGCAGCGAGTTCACGCGCGGCAGCAGGTGTCCGATCACGCCGAGCTTGTCGCTCACTTTCGAACCGCCCAGGATGACCGTGTACGGCGCCTGCGGCTTTTCGGTGAGCTGATCGAGCACGCCCAGTTCGGCGGCGATGAGCAGGCCGGCAGCGCTGGGAAGCAGCGTGGCCAGGTCGAACACGCTGGCCTGCTTGCGGTGCACGACGCCAAAGCCATCGGAGACGAGTGCATCGCCGAGCAGTGCGAGCTGGTGCGCGAACGCGAGGCGCTCGGCATCCACTTTGCTGGTTTCACCGGCGTTGAAGCGCAGGTTCTCCAGAACGACGATGTTCCCGTTCTGCAAGGCCGCGACGGCCTGCGTGGCCGCATCGCCGACGGTGTCGGTGGCGAAGGCGACAGGGAGATTCACCAGTTCGCTCAGGCGGGCAGCGACGGGCCGCAGGCTGTACTTTGGATCAACGGCCCCGCCGGGGCGCCCGAGGTGAGAAACAATCACCACGCGGGCGCCCTGAGCGACGAGGGCGTTGAGAGTGGGCAGTGACGCCCGCACTCGTCCGTCGTCGGTGATCTGCCCGTCTTTCAACGGAACATTCAGGTCGAAGCGGACAATAACCCGCTTGCCGGTCAGCGAACCGAGCGAGTCAATCGTGCGTAACGTCACCGCGCGGCCGTTAGAGTCGCTCGGCGACGAACTCGGTGAGGTCAACGAGACGGTTGGAGTAACCCCACTCGTTGTCGTACCACGAGGCAACCTTGACCTGATCGCCGATCACCTTGGTGAGGCCGGCGTCGAAGATCGAGGAGTGCGGGTCACCGACGATGTCGCTGGACACGATCGGGTCCTCGGTATAGCTGAGGATGCCCTTGAGCGGGCCATCGGCTGCAGCCTTGTAGGCGGCGTTCACTTCTTCGACCGTTACCGCACGGGAGGCGGTGAGGGTGAGGTCTGTGATCGAACCGGTCGGAACCGGAACGCGGAGCGCATAACCATCGAGCTTGCCGATGCTCTCCGGGATGACCAGGCCAAGAGCCTTAGCGGCACCGGTGGAGGTCGGGATGATGTTCAGCGCAGCGGCACGGGCACGACGGAGGTCACTGTGCGGCCCGTCCTGGAGGTTCTGGTCTGCGGTGTAGGCGTGGATGGTGGTCATGAGGCCACGCTCGATCCCGAAGTTGTCGAGGAACACCTTGACCAGCGGCGCAAGACAGTTCGTCGTGCAGGACGCGTTCGAGATAATGTCGTGGACCGCAGAATCATAGGTGTCTTCGTTCACACCGAGCACGAGCGTTGCCACGTCAGCACCCGTCGCCGGGGCAGACACTATGACCTTTTTGGCACCGGCAGCGATGTGCTTCTGCGCATCGACGGCCTTCGTGAAACGGCCGGTGGATTCGATGACAATTTCAACACCCAGGGTGCCCCACGGCAGGTTGGCCGGGTCGCGCTCGGCGAGCACCTTGATGGCCTTGCCGTTGACGATGATGTTGTCTCCGTCGACCTCGACGGTGGCGTTCAGGCGACCACCGACGGAGTCGTACTTGAGCAAGTGGGCGAGCGACGCGGGGTCGCTGAGGTCGTTGACGGCGACAATTTCGATGTCACTACCCTTGGTAAGGGCGGCTCGGAAGTAGTTTCGACCAATTCGGCCAAAACCGTTGATACCGATCTTTACGGACACAAATAGCTCCTGTTGTTGAAAAGGGCGCGGATGGCGCGATGAAAAAATGCTAAACGAACGCCGGTGCCCCGTATCGCACGGGGCACCAACAGCCTACGAGAGTAGTAGCAGGCCGTTCGTCTTCTCACGTGCAACGGTGAAGCGGTCCTGCACGTTTGCCCAGTTGGCAATGTTCCAGAAAGCCTTGACGTAGTCAGCGCGCACGTTGCGGTAGTCGAGGTAGTAGGCGTGCTCCCACACGTCGAGCATGAGAACTGGAACCGTACCGGCAGCGAAGTTGGACTGCTGGTCGAAAAACTGCTGGATGATCAGACGCTGACCGATGGAGTCCCACGCGAGCACGGCCCAGCCGGAGCCCTGCACACCGAGCGCGGCAGCGGTGAAATGCGCCTGGAACTTGTCGAAGGAACCAAAGTTGTCATCGATTGCCGCCGCGAGCTCGCCAACGGGCTTGTCGCCGCCGTTCGGGGACAGGTTGGTCCAAAAAATGGAATGGTTGACATGACCGCCGAGGTTGAAGGCGAGGTCTTTCTGGAGCTTGTTCACGTTGGCGAGGTTTCCGCTGTCGCGGGCCTCCGCGAGCTGGGCGAGTGCCGTGTTGGCGCCGGTGACGTAAGCCTGATGGTGCTTGCCATGGTGGAGTTCCATGATGGTGCCGCTGATGCTGGGCTCGAGAGCCGCGTAATCATAATCAAGGGTGGGGAGGGTGTATTCAGCCATTACTTTTCTCCTTGTGAGTTGTGCCACCGTACCGGGTGCGGCGGCGTTGTAAGCGACAATTCAGTCTAACCGCGAGCGTTCGAAGTCACAGAATTCATGACCTCGCGCACCGTCACGGTTCGATTTAGACGGGCGCTACGTCGTCGGGGTGAATCGGATAGCCGACGTCGGTGCCTTCGATGCCGAGTTCGACCGCTTTCTTGTCTGCCATAGCGAGCAGGCGTCGAATTCGGCCGGCGACGGCGTCCTTGGTCATGGGCGGATCGGCGTGGTGGCCGAGCTCGTCGAGGCTGGAGTCACGAAAGTTGAGACGCAGGTCTCCCGCGTAGCGCAGGTGTTCGGGGATATCCTCGCCGAGGATATCCATCGCTCGCTGCACGCGGGTGCAGGCCGCAACCGCCGCTTCGGCGGAACGACGCAGGTTGGCGTCATCAAAGTTGACCAATCGGTTTGCAGTGGCGCGCACCTCGCGACGTTGGCGCAAGGTTTCCCAGTTGAGCACCGTGTTAGTGGCACCCATGTGGACGAGCATCGCCCCAATGGCGTCGCCATCGCGGATGACGACGCGGTGCACCCCTCGGACTTCGCGCGCCTTGGCCGCAACGCCGAGGCGTCCGGCCGCTCCGACAAGTGCCATGGCTGCCTCGTTGCCGGGACAGACGACCTCCAGCGCCGCCGATCGGCCCGGATCGGTCAAGGTGCCATGGGCAAGGAAGGCGCCGCGCCAGACGGCGGCGATTTCTTCCTTCGAGCCCGTCGTCAGACGGTTGGGCAGACCGCGAATCGGGCGGCGGCGGGCATCCAGCAGGCCGGTCTGTCGCGCGAGTGTCTCGCCGCCCTCGATCACCTGAACGAGGTAATGGCTCGACTGACGGATGCCGGTGGCCGCGATGACCTGCAGAGCACTGCGTACCCCATAGAGTTCAGCGAGGTCTTTGCGCACCCGTCGAGCCAAGATGGCCGTGTCGAGTTCGGACTCGATCGCGATGCGGCTGCTGATCATGTGTAATCCGCCGGAGAACCGGAGAATCGTGGCCAGTTCGGCCGCGCGCACGGTGGTCTTGGAGACCTTTACGCGCGAAAGTTCATCTTTAACGTCGGCGGTGAGTGCCAATCGCTTTTCCATTCTGTTGATCAGTTGCGTTACGTCTGAGTGGTGAAAGCCTGGGGAGCCGGATGCTGCGCCCGGGCTCGCTTATTCGCGTCCGAGGTCGCGGTCCTTGATATTGACCGCGACACCGGGAAGTTTTTCAAGCCGAGAGGCCAGTTCCCTGGCCATGGCGACAGAGCGGTGCTTGCCTCCTGTGCAGCCGATGCCGATGGTGGCGTGGTGTTTATTTTCCCGCTGATACCCGGCCAGCACCGGCGCCATGGCGGCGGCGTAATGGTCGATGAAATCAAGGGCACCCGTTTGGGCAAGTACAAAGTCTCTCACCTCCGGCTCGACACCGGTGTGCGCGCGCAACTCGGGAATCCAGAACGGGTTCGGTAAAAAGCGCACGTCCGCGATCAGATCGACATCCGTCGGCAGACCGTACTTAAAGCCGAAGCTCATGATGGTCAGCTGCACCCCCGCTCGCCCCTCGGCCGCAAACCGCTCGGTGATCGTCGTCGCAAGCTGGTGCACGTTCAGGTCGGAGGTGTCGACAACGAGATCACTCGACTCCCGAACCGTGAGCAGCCGAGAACGCTCCGCCGAAATGCCGTCGAGAAGGGTGCCGTCGCCCTGCAGCGGATGCGGCCGTCGCACGGATTCAAACCTGCGCACAAGCGCGTCGTCCCGAGCTTCGAGAAAGATGACCTGCACCTGGGTGTTGCTACGGAGTTGATGCACGGTTTCGAGAAAATCACCGAACAGATCGCGGCCGCGAATGTCCACGACGGCCGCGATCTTGGGCAGATTCGTGCCGGCCCGTTCGACCAGATCGACCAGGGGCCGCAGCATTTGCGGCGGAAGATTGTCGACGACGTACCAGTCCAGGTCTTCCAATGCGTTGGCTACGGTGGAGCGTCCCGCCCCGGACATTCCCGTGACGATCAGCACTTCCTGCTTGTCGGGGTCCGTAGTCATTCTTGGAAATCGCCTTAATGAGAAGTTGATGGACTAGCAAGCCTACCGAGCGCTGGCCGGTTTCGGGTGTCGTTCAGGCGCGCAGGTGGGCGTGGATCGACTCCGCCAGCACCGAGCCGATGCCACGGACATCCGCAATTTCCGCCACCGAAGCCACCTTGAGGCGCGCCACTGAACCGAAATGTTGCAACAAAACTTTCACCCGAGCCGGCCCGAGCCCCGCGACTTCACCCAGAATCGAGGAGATGTCCTTTTTGCGGCGAATGCGCTGATGCGTGATGGCGAACCGATGGGCTTCGTCGCGGATGCGCTGGATCAGAAACAAAGCGTCGCTGTTGCGGGGCAGAATAACCGGATAGTCGGAGTCGGGCAGCCAGATTTCCTCAAGCCGCTTGGCGATCCCGCACAGCTGGATTCCGGTCACGCCCGATTCGGCCAGGGCGCGTTTGGCTGCGGCGACCTGCGGCTGGCCTCCGTCGACGATAAGCAGGTTGGGCAGGTACTTGAATTTGGCGCGCTTCTGCTCTACCTGGGCAATGTCGCTTAGATCATTAGCGCCCGGCGCGAGAGGTGATGCATCCGCAACACCTGCCTCTGGCTTCAGGTAAGCAAGGCGTCGAGTGAGAATCTGATAAATCGAGTCGGTGTCGTCGGTTGATTCGGGAATGTTGAAGCGTCGGTATTCATCTTTGCGGGGTAACCCGTCTTCGAAGACGACCATGGACGCGACGATGTTCGTGCCGCTCAGGTGCGACACGTCGTAGCACTCCATGCGCAGCGGAGCGTCCGGCATCTCGAGGGCGTCCTGAATGTCTTCCAGGGCCTTGGAACGTGCGACGAAGTCCGAGCTGCGACGGGTTTTGTAGAGCATCAGCGCCTGCTTGGCGTTGTTGCTCGCTGTCACGAGCAGAGCAGCCTTCTCACCGCGTTGGGCGGCAACGAGCCGCACCTTGCGACCGGCCAGGTCAGCCAGCGACGCCTCGAGAGCCTCCGCGTCGTCTGGCAGCTCGGGGAGCACGATTTCGCGCGGCGGCACTGCGTCGTGGTTGTACGCCGTCTGCATCATGGAATCGATGAGTTCACTCATGGTGACGTCGAGTTCCTTGTCGACCATCCACCCGCGCACGCCGCGGATACGCCCACCACGCACGATGAACAACTGCACGGCCGCCGCCAACTCGTCTTGCTCGATGGCGAACAGATCAATATCGACGTTGTCGCGCAGCACAACAGCGCTTTTTTCGAGTACGGCATTGAGTGCACGCACCTGATCACGACGTTTGCCGGCGATTTCATACTGCTGCGCCGCCGCGGCGTCTTTCATCTCCTGGGTGAGCAGGTTGATGAGTTTCTTGTCATGACTGCCCATGAAGCTCACGAACTCGTTGACGATCTTTCGGTGGTCTTCCATCGAAACCAGACCGGAACAGGGGCCGAAGCAGCGTCCGATCTGGCCGGCGAAACAGGGCTTGCCGCTCTGCATCGCCCGCTTGTAGTTGGCATTGCTGCAGGTGCGGATGGGAAAAGCCTTGAGCATGAGCTCAATGGTTTCGTGCACCGCCCACACCTTGGGGTATGGACCGAAATAGCGAGCACCCTTGATGCCTTCGGTGCGAGTGACCAAGGCGCGCGGCGCCTCGTCACCCAGCGTGACGGCGAGATACGGGTAGGACTTATCGTCTTTGAACTGCACGTTGAAAGGCGGATCGAACTCGTTGATCCACATCCATTCGAGCTGCAGTGCCTCGACCTCGGTGCCGACGACCGTCCACTCGACCCCGGCCGCAGACGTCACCATGCGCCGGGTACGTTCGTGCAGGCTATGCAGCGGCGCGAAATAATTGCTCAGCCGCGCACGCAGGTTTTTAGCCTTACCGACATAGAGGATGCGCCCGGTCGCGTCGCGGAACCGGTACACCCCGGGGGTCGTAGGAATCTCGCCCGTTTTTGGGCGATAGCTCAGGGCATCAGACATGGATATTTGCCGCCTAGTCGGCAGCCAGGACCTCTTTCAGGAAGGTACCAGTGAAGCTCTTCTTGACCGTGGCGAGATGTTCGGGCGTGCCGGTCGCGAGCACTTTGCCGCCGCCGGAGCCGCCTTCTGGTCCGAGGTCGATCACCCAGTCAGCGGACTTGATGACGTCGAGGTTGTGCTCGATGACAATGACGGTGTTGCCCTTGTCGACAAGGCTGTTGAGCACGAGCAGCAGTTTGCGCACGTCTTCGAAGTGCAGGCCCGTTGTGGGCTCGTCGAGCACGTACACGCTGCGACCGTTGGAGCGTCGCTGCAATTCGGTGGCGAGCTTCACCCGCTGAGCTTCGCCGCCGGAAAGTGTGGTGGCGCTTTGGCCGAGCCGCACGTAACCGAGGCCGACCTCGACCAGCGTCTTGAGAAAACGGTGGATGGACGAGATCGGTTCGAAGAAATCGGCCGCCTCGCTGATCGGCATGTCGAGCACCTCGGCGATGTTCTTGCCCTTGTAGTGCACGGTGAGGGTGTCGCGGTTGTACCGGTCTCCCCCACACACTTCACAGGCGACATACACGTCGGGCAGAAAGTTCATTTCGATCTTGATCGTGCCGTCGCCCGAGCAGGCTTCGCAGCGCCCGCCCTTGACGTTGAAGCTGAACCGGCCGGGCAGGTAGCCGCGAGTCTTGGATTCGATGGTTTCCGAGAACAAAGTGCGGATCTTGTCGAACACGCCGGTGTAGGTGGCCGGGTTGGAGCGCGGCGTGCGGCCGATCGGTGCCTGGTCGACATGGATTACCTTGTCCAGCTGCTCCAGCCCGGTAACCCTGGTGTGCTTACCTGGCAGCTTGCGGGCACCGTTGAGCCGGTTGGCGAGCACCCGGTAGAGGATGTCGTTGACGAGCGAGGACTTGCCGGAGCCGCTCACCCCGGTGACAGCGGTGAATGTGCCGAGGGGGAAAGTCACCGAAACCTTCTGCAGGTTGTTCGCCTCCGCACCGGTGACGCCGATGAGTCGTTCCGGGTCGATCGGGCGGCGAGTTTTCGGCGTGGCGATGGACTTGCGCCCGGACAGGTAGTCTCCGGTGAGCGATTTGGTATTGGCCAGCAGTCCCTCATAAGACCCGGAGTGCACGACGTGCCCGCCGTTGATCCCGGCGCCCGGCCCGATGTCAACGACCCAGTCGGCGGTTTTGATGGTGTCTTCGTCGTGCTCGACCACGATGAGCGTATTACCGAGGTCACGCAGGGTGACGAGCGTCTCGATCAGGCGGCGATTGTCACGCTGGTGCAGGCCGATGCTCGGCTCATCGAGCACATAGAGCACCCCGGTGAGGCCGGAGCCGATCTGCGTCGCCAAGCGGATGCGCTGCGCCTCGCCACCGGAGAGGGTCGCCGCAGCACGAGCCAGGTTGAGATAGTTCAACCCGACCCGAATCAGAAAGTCGAGGCGTGCCCGGATCTCGCGCAAGACCTGAGCGGCAATGGCAGCCTCACGGTCCGTGAGCGTGAGCCGGTCCATGAATTCGCGTGCGTCGCTCAAGCTGAGCGCGCAGACATCCGCAATGCTCGCCTCGTGCACGAGTACGGCGAGCACTTCGGGCTTGAGCCGGGTGCCTTTGCAGACATGGCAGTCAACCTCGCGCAGGTACTCGGACCAGCGCTGACGCTGGGTGTCGCTCTCGGCCTGCAGGTACTGGCGTTCGATGTAGGGAACGACGCCCTCAAAGCCCGAGGTGTAGCTCATCTCCCGGCCATAGCGGTTCTTCCACTTGACGCGCACCTCGAAGTTGTCACCGCGCATGACGGCGTTCTGTACCTCACTGGTCAGCTCACCCCAGGGGGTGTCGAGAGAGAAGTCGAGGTCACGGGCGAGGCCGTCGAGCAGCTTCTCGTAGTACTGGAACAGGCCCTTGCCCTGGGTGGTCCACGGCAGCACAACTCCCTCGGCGATGCTCAAGTCGGGATCGCCGAGCAGCAGGTCTTCGTCGACCGACATGCGGGTGCCGAGACCGGAGCACTCGGGGCAGGCGCCGAACGGAGCGTTGAACGAGAAGGTGCGCGGCTCGATTTCGGTCAGCTGCACCGGGTGGTTGTTCGGGCAGGAGAGCTTTTCGGAATAGTTCTGCCAAGCCTTATCGCCTTCTTCGTCGAGAAAGTTGATCTGAACGAGTCCGTCGGTGAGTTTGAGCGCTGTTTCGAGCGAGTCGGTGAGGCGGGAAAGCAGCTCAGGGCCGGCGACGAGGCGGTCGACGATGACCGCGATATCGTGCTTCTGCTGTTTCTTGAGCGTGGGCGGTTCACTGAGCTGAATCTGTGTACCGTCGACGATCGCGCGGGAATAGCCACCACCGGCGAGTTCCTGGAACAGGTCGACGAACTCGCCCTTCTTTTGCGAGATGATCGGGCTGACCACTTGGTAGCGGATGCCCGCTTTCAGCTCCATGAGCTGGTCGGCGATCTGCTGTACGGTCTGGGACTGGATGATCTCACCGCAGACGGCGCAGTGCGGCACACCGATGCGGGCCCAGAGCAGGCGCATGTAGTCGTAGATTTCCGTGATGGTCCCCACCGTGGACCGCGGGTTACGGTTAGTCGATTTCTGATCGATCGAGACCGCCGGGCTCAGACCTTCGATGAAGTCCACGTCGGGACGATCAACCTGCCCGAGGAACTGCCGAGCGTACGCTGAAAGCGACTCGACGTAGCGGCGCTGACCCTCGGCGAAAATGGTGTCAAAGGCCAGCGATGACTTGCCCGAACCCGAAAGCCCGGTGAAAACTATGAGCGAATCGCGCGGAATCTCCAGATCAACGTTGTGGAGGTTGTGTACGCGGGCTCCGCGCACACTGAGTTTCGGACCGTTTTCTACCTTCGTTATTGACACCTATCGAGTCTATGCAACGCCACCGACACTGCTGTACAAAGACCGCCGCCGAGAGCGAACACACGGATACCCACATCTTGTTCCGGGGTATTTATATGCTCAAAAATTATGACCCGGATGAACCACCGGAGCCAGTGTCTTCAGCCAGGGCCTGCTCGGCATCTCGAAACGGGTGCTTTCTCGGCTGGCGCGACGTCTGGGGTGGGCGGGCCGCATCCGCTCTCGCGGCACTCACTAGGGCTGAGGGCACGCAGTGTAACGAGTGCCGCGACACCCGACGAGTGCCACGAGACCCGACGAGTGCCACGAAGTGGGGAACGAACAGCCCGTGCCCCTGTGGGATTGGTACCGGTATATGAGGTTCCCCGGGCGACTACTGCAGGTGGCCGGCCTTCTCCATTTGTCGCAGTTCACGCTTGAGCTCGGAGAGCTCATCGCGCAGGCGCGCGGCAAGCTCGAACTTCAGCTCCCCGGCAGCCTCGAGCATCTGCGAGTTGAGGTCGGCGATGATCGACTCGAGGTCGTTGGCGCCGTTCGCGGCGAGGCCGACCCGCCGGTTGGGACTGGAACTCTTGCGCCGGGCATCTCGGCCGGCGAGCAGTTCGGCGGTGTCGGCTTCCTCCCGGGCGAGGGCCTCGGTGATGTCGCCGATGCGTTTGCGCAGCGGCGTCGGGTCGATGCCGTGCAGGGTGTTGTACGCGACCTGCTTCTCCCGACGACGATCGGTCTCGTCAATCGCTTTCGCCATGGATGCCGTCAGCCGGTCGGCGTACATGTGCACCTCGCCGGACACGTTGCGGGCGGCTCGCCCGATGGTCTGGATGAGGGACGTGGCCGAGCGCAGGAAGCCTTCTTTGTCGGCGTCGAGGATGGCGACGAGGGATACCTCGGGCAGGTCGAGGCCCTCGCGCAGCAGGTTGATGCCGACCAGCACATCGTAAATGCCCGCACGGAGCTCGGTGAGGAGCTCGACTCGACGCAGGGTGTCGACGTCGGAGTGCAGGTAGCGCACGCGCACCCCCGCTTCGGTGAGAAAGTCGGTGAGGTTCTCGGCCATTTTCTTGGTGAGCGTTGTGACCAGCACGCGCTCATTGCGTTCGGCGCGTTTTTTGATTTCTTCCAGCAGGTCGTCGATCTGCCCCGCGCTCGGCTTGACGATGATCTGGGGGTCGATCAAGCCGGTCGGGCGGATGATCTGTTCGACGATGCCATCGGCGATACCCATCTCGTACTTGCCCGGCGTGGCCGACAGGTACACGGTCTGACCCACTCGGTTCTTGAACTCGTTGAACTTCAGCGGTCGATTGTCCAGCGCGCTCGGCAGCCGAAAGCCGTGGTCGACCAGGGTGCGCTTTCGCGAGGAATCCCCCTCGTACATGGCACCGATCTGCGGCACGGTCACGTGCGACTCATCGATGACCATGAGAAAGTCGTCGGGAAAATAGTCGAGCAGGCAGTGCGGAGCCTCCCCCGGCTCACGGGCATCGATGTGCCGGGAGTAGTTCTCGATGCCGGAGCAGAACCCGATCTGCTCCATCATCTCGAGGTCGAAGGTGGTGCGCATGCGCAGCCGCTGGGCTTCGAGTAGCTTGCCCTCACGTTCGAGCACCTCGAGGCGCTCTGCAAGTTCGATCTCGATGGTGCCGATGGCACGGCGCATAACGTCGTCGCTTGCGACATAGTGCGACCCGGGAAAAACGGATACCGAATCGAGTTTCTTGACGATGTCACCGGTGAGCGGATGCAGGCTGTAGAGCCCCTCAATCTCATCACCGAACATTTCGATGCGAATAGCGAGCTCTTCGTACATCGGGATGATCTCGATCGTGTCACCGCGCACTCGAAAATTGCCTCGCGAAAAATCAACATCGTTTCGTTTGTATTGCATAGCCACGAATTTGCGTACCAACCAGTCGCGGCTGACTTTCTGGCCTACCTGTAGCGCGATCATGGCGTCGAGGTAGCCTTGCGGCGTGCCGAGCCCGTAGATGCACGACACGGTGGACACCACGATGACGTCGCGACGGGAGAGCAGCGAATTGGTGGTGGAGTGCCGCAGCCGTTCGACCTCCTCATTGATCGAGGAGTCCTTTTCGATAAACGTGTCGGTCTGCGGAACGTAGGCTTCGGGCTGGTAGTAGTCGTAATACGAGACGAAGTACTCGACCGCGTTGTTGGGCATCAGATCGCGAAATTCGTTGACCAGCTGGGCCGCGAGAGTCTTGTTGTGGGCCAGCACGAGCGTGGGGCGTTGCACCTGCTCGATCAGCCAGGCGGTCGTGGCTGACTTGCCGGTACCGGTAGCTCCGAGCAGAACGATGTCAGTTTCACCGGCATTGATGCGGGCGGTCAGGTTCGCGATGGCGGACGGCTGATCGCCGCTCGGGGTGTACTCACTGACCACTTCAAACGGGTTCACAGAGCGCGTGGGTTCCATGGCTCCCATTCTACAAAGGGGGTCTGACAGTCAGCCTTCGTAGGTGGACTACGGAGTGGGAACGCCGTCGGACTCTTCGCCCTCGCCAGCGCCAGCTTTGTCCGCGGCAGCTTCGGCAGCGCGTACGCGAGTCCACAGTGCGTCGACCTGGGCCAGAGTCGCTTCGACGGCGCCGTTGTTCTCGATGACGACATCAGCCAAGGCGAGGCGGTCTGCATCACTCGCCTGCGCGGCAATGCGGTGGGTAGCCTCCTCACGCGACAGTCCACGTGACGCCACCATGCGCTCAATTCGGGTTTCGGCATCTGCATGCACGACAACGATCAGATCGAACGTGACCAGACCGCCGGCGATAGCCTCGGCCAGGAGCGGAACGTCATACACGACGATGACGTGCGGGTCGGCGGCCACCGCGGCGGCGACCCGATCGCGAGTGAGTCGCCGTACCGCCGGATGCGTGATGGCGTTCAGCCGCTCCCTCTGGCGCGCGTCGGTAAAAATGATGGCGCCCAGCGCTGGTCGATTCAGCGTGCCATCGTTCAGCAGGATCGTGCCGCCGAACTCAGCGACGATCGCGGCGAGGCCGGGCGTTCCGGGTTCGACCACTTCACGGGCCAGCTGGTCGGCGTCGATTCCGATGGCGCCCCAGGAAGCCAGACGCTTTGCCACGGTGCTCTTGCCCGACGCGATTCCGCCGGTCAGTCCAATCAGATACATTCCGCCATGTTATCCGCTGCGCCGTCGGCGCCGAGCGGATGCGACCGCCCGCATCAACACCGAAGGGGCGGGCGTCGCCCTACCCGAGGGCTCGCTGAATCTCGGCCAGGAGTGCCGCACGGTCGATGTCAGGCCCGTTCACCTCGACCACAACCTCGTTTTGGGCCGCTGTCCAGCGTGTCCTGGTTGACGGTTTCTTCATCCTCGTCGACAACGAGGATGGTGCGCGTCTGCGGCCGATCGGGGCGGAGACCCAGTAGGGCGAGTGAGATCTGCAGCTCGGCAGGCTGGACTGGTTTCTCCAGAACGGCAGCAGCCCCCCGGCTCAGCGCCAGGCCCATGTCCGTCAGGCCATCGATGATGATGACCGGTGCGGATGCCAACCCCAACGAATCTTGCAGGTTCAGCAGGAATTTCCAACCGTCCATTCCCGGAAGGTGCACGTCGAGGGTGATCAGCCTCAGCGGAACGCGCCGCGCGATCTCGACAGCTTCTTCGCCGCTCGCGGCCGTGATCACCCGGAATCCTTCCGTCTCCAGGAGCAGCCGCAGGAGCTCGGCCGATGTGGGATCGTTCTCGACGACAAGCGCCGTCGAGTGACTCTGCATGGTGATGCTGCAGACGATGGCTTCAGTGAGACTGGGCGGCGCTGCGTCGGAGGTAGCGGAGCCTTCCGTATTGTCTGAGGGATGAAAACTATTCATGCGATTTTCCGATGGGGCTGTGGTTCGTGGAACTGTTGTGCCCGGGCGAATTCATCCAGAAAACAGGTTCTCGTGGGGAAGTGGGAAGTGCGCGGCAATCCTGAAGATATCGGGACGCGCCAAAGAGGAGAAAAAATCCTCACTATCAGGTATAGCACGAAGTTTCACAGTTCCACGGTCAGCCCGACCGCGACGGATACCCAGCGGCCTGTGGCATCCGGCTCAACCGCAGGCGTTACGTGAACCGTGGGTACCAGATCCGTCGGTGACACGACACAGCGGGCCGCACCCCGAAGGATGCAGCCCGCTGTTGGGGGTGTAGCTGTGGTGCTAGTTGCCGCCGGAGAGCTTCTCGCGGAGAGCCGCGAGTGCTTCGTCGTCGGCGAGCGTGCCGGCGCCAGCCGACTCGCTCGAGAAGGCCGATCCGGCCGGTGCGACGTCGCTGGGGGCAGCGATCTCGTCGTTCGCGGTCGAAACCTGCTTCTTGTGGGCTTCCCAGCGAGCCTGGGCAGCAGCGTAGTCCTGCTCCCACTTTTCGCGCTGCTCGTCAAAGCCTTCGCGCCACTCGTTGGTCTCGGAGTCGAAGCCTTCGGGGTACTTGTACTGGCCCTTGTCGTCGTACTCGGTGAGCATTCCGTAGAGCGCCGGGTCGAACTCGGTGCCGTCGGGGTCGACGCCATCGTTAGCCTGCTTGAGGCTCAGCGAGATGCGGCGACGCTCGAGGTCGATGTCGATGACCTTGACGAAGACCTCGTCGCCGACCGAGACAACCTGCTCGGCGAGCTCGACGTGCTTGCCGGAGAGCTCGCTGATGTGCACGAGGCCCTCGATGCCCTCGGCCACGCGAACAAACGCGCCGAACGGAACGAGCTTGGTGACCTTACCCGGTGCAACCTGGCCAATGGCGTGGGTGCGGGCGAATACCTGCCACGGGTCTTCCTGCGTTGCCTTGAGGGACAGTGAGACACGCTCGCGCTCGAGGTCAACTTCGAGGATCTCGACGGTGACTTCCTGGCCAACTTCAACGACCTCGCTGGCGTGCTCGATGTGCTTCCAGCTGAGCTCGGAAACGTGAACCAGACCATCGACGCCGCCGAGGTCGACGAACGCACCGAAGTTGACGATCGAGGAGACGACGCCCTTGCGGACCTGTCCCTTCTGGAGGTTGTTGAGGAACGTGGTGCGGCTTTCGCTCTGCGTCTGCTCGAGCAGGGCGCGACGTGACAGCACAACGTTGTTGCGGTTCTTGTCGAGCTCGAGGATCTTCGCTTCGATCTCCTGGCCCAGGTACGGGGTCAGGTCGCGAACACGACGAAGTTCGATGAGCGATGCCGGCAGGAAGCCGCGCAGGCCGATGTCGACGATGAGTCCACCCTTGACGACCTCGATGACCGAACCGGTGACAACACCGTCGGACTCCTTGATCTTCTCGACGTCGCCCCATGCACGCTCGTACTGAGCACGCTTCTTGGACAGGATGAGGCGGCCTTCTTTGTCTTCTTTCTGAAGAACGAGGGCCTCGACCAGGTCGCCGACCTTGACAACCTCAGAAGGGTCGACGTCGTGCTTGATGGAGAGTTCGCGGGAGGGAATGACACCCTCAGTCTTGTACCCAACGTCGAGGAGAACCTCGTCGCGGTCGATCTTCACAACGGTGCCTTCAATGAGGTCTCCGTCGTTGAAGAATTTCAGAGTCTTTTCGACCGCGGCAAGAAAGTCTTCAGCAGATCCAATGTCGTTGATGGCGACCTGCTTGGGTGCCCGTTCGGTCGTTGCGATTGTCATGTAGTAGTTGCTCCAGGATGGACAAAATCGGGCCACGCGCGAAAAGATCGTACAGGTGTTGAGGATGCTCAGCGGTGCAAAAAAGCCGGGGAACACTCCGCGCATGGCAGCGGATAGGCGTCACGATTGTGACACTTTAGTCTAGCCACCCTGAGCGACGAGGAGCAACTCGATGTCCAACACGGGTGCCCTGCCGCTGAACGGTGCCTAGGGGACGACCATGACCCGCCCGGCGGCGCCGCGTTCAGCATCTGTCATCGCGTGCGTCACAAACGGATAGATACCCGCCTCGGAAAAGCTCAGCTCCACAAACCCGCCCTGCGCCGGCGCGAGCGCCAGCGTCTGACTGCCGCCGGTGCCGGTGCTGCCGCCGTCACGCAGCAGATATTCACCCTCCGCGTAGACCGTGTCGAACTGGCCCCCGACGATGTGGAAGGAACTCGCCCGGTTGGGTCTGGCGTCGATTACCCAGAAGCGGATGCGCTCGCCCACCTTCGCGCGGAGCGGCTGGTCCTGGTATTGGTCGGCATAGCCGTTGAAGACAACGAGATCGGGGGCCGCAGCGGCGATCTTGTCGGAATCGGCAACGCCTCCCTGCGGCCCGAGGTAGAACTCAGACTGGACCAGCAGGTATTCTCGGTCGACCGGGTCGAGTCCGGCGGGATCGATGACGACCGCCCCGAACATGCCGTTGGCGATGTGCAGCGACATCGGCATCGTGGAGCAGTGGTACAGCCAGGCACCGGACCGCGTGGCAGTGAAGGAATACTCGAGGGTTTCGCCCGGCTCGATGGTGCGCATCGGACCGTCGGGGGCCAGCGCGCCGGCGTGGAAGTCGAGGGAGTGGCCGATCGAGGCCTCGTTGATCAGGGTGATCGTGAAGGTGTCGCCGACTTTTCCGCGCAGGGTCGGGCCTGGCGCAGTGCCGTTGAACGGCCACAGTGTCTGGGTCACCCCTGGGGCGACCTCGATCTCGGTGTCGCCGACCCGGAAGGTGTAATCATGATGGGTTTCGGCGGATGCGGGCAGCAGGACGGCATCGCGCGCCACGAATCCCAGCGAGGGCTCCGACTGGGCTCCGAGGTCGTCGGCGGCGGATGCTTCGGATGCTTCGGATGCTTCGGAGCCCGTCGCGCCGGCGACGGCGTGGTCGGCCGCAGCATCCGTCGCTCCGGACCCGGTGACGACGATCTGCAGCACCATGCCCATCTGGCGGTGGCCGGCAATGGAACACCAGCCTTCGCTGCTGGCGGCCATGATTCCGGCGTCGACGATGACGGCCTCCTCCGGAGCGACCCGGCCCGAGGTCACTCCACTCGCGAGGGTGAGGTCATGCACGGCGGTGTCACCGTTGGTGACGGTGATTTCGAGCCGGTTACCGGCGGGTACAGTCAGGCTTGACGGTGAGAACCGCATGTCCAGCATGGTCACGGTCGCCTCGGTGACCTCGCCCGAGGCGACGCTCGCGTTGGCGCCCCGAGTAGTGACCGATGCCGTACCGACCCCGGCCGTGACCGGGTCGAGTGCGACACCCGCGGTGACGGCCAGTACGAGCGCACCGACCGCGGCGGCGGCCATCCCACTGCGCGTGCGGCGCGAGCCCACCGCACCTTCCGGGACCGCTGTGAGCCCGGCGACCGGAACGGACCCGGCACGGGAGCGGATGCGCCCGCCCGCCGCGACCGCGCGCACCAGCAGCACCAGAAAGCTCAGCAGCACCCCGAACACCAACAGGGACAGCACGACCTTGACCAGGCTCGGTACCGGCAGGAGGTACAACACGATGCCGCCGTTGGTGACGAGCAGGCGAAACAGCGGCGCCCGGTTGAGTTCGAGAGCGGCAGCCTTACCGGCTTGCGGTCCGCCGCCGGAAACCATCGGAACCAGGTAGCTGAGGGCGCCGAGCAGCAGTTGCGCACTGAAACCGGCCAGCAACGGAATCACCAGCCAGCCGAGGCGGGCGACGGCGTCGGCCGGGGTGGCCGCCGTCCCGACCACGACCCCGAGCGCCGCAACACTGAACGCGAGCCAGGCCATCGAGGCGGCGAGGCTCCAGCCGGCGAAAGTCGTCGGTGGCGCGTGCCGCGCCTGCCGCACTGCCTCCCGCACGACGGGCACGAGTCCGAGCAGTTAGAGCACGCTGCCCGCCCCGACACCGAGCGGCACTCCGGCCAGGCTGGCGCCGGCGACGACCGTTACGCCGGCGATGAGTACGGGAAGGGCGGCGCGGGCGGCGGCATCCGTTCCATCACCGAGCCGGGTGCGCAGCACCGTAGGCCAGAGCAACAGCAGGGTTCCGACCGCGGTCAGACCGACCCAACCGAGCACGTTGAGGGCAATGTGCGCCACGTAAAGGCGAGCGTGCAGGTCGCTGTCTGTCCCCGGGTTCGCCATCCAGATGCCGAGACCGACCCCACCGAAGAGACTCACCGCGGCGACGACGTAGTACCGCACGAGCGAGCCGAAGCGGGATGGTTTCGCCCGGCAGAGTTCGCCGCCCAGGAGGATCGCATGCAGCACCGCAACCGCGCCGACCAGCACGCCGCCCACGAGCACCACGGCGAACAGGTTCACGATCATGCCGATCATCACGAGAATGGCCCCGAGCGTGTGCCCCACCAGGCGAACGATCAGCGACCGGCGCCCGGCGAGTGCCGGTCGTCGCACCAGGGTGTCGGCGAAATGCTGGCTCCAGATGATGATCGCCGTACTGACTGCGCCGAGGAGCAAAAGATGCACCATGAGCCAGTCGGCAACCGGAATGCCCTGATGGCCCAGAACAACGACGCCGAGTACGGCGAGCCAGGCGGCGACGACGGCGTTGGTCTGCAGATACCAGGTGCGGCGGGCATGCACGCGGGCCGAGACGGGACTCATCATCGGTTTTTCCGAACGGGTCTCGCGGGCTTGCCCTGGTGCACGGGGCCGAGCGCCGCGGAGACCACAGCGATGACGATGAACAGCAGCAGTGCTGTGATGTTGAGCGATCCGCCCAGCTGGAGCAGGTGGGGCAACCCGCGCGCATCGCCGAACAGCACCCGCAGCACGAGCGAGGCGTGCAGCAAAGCTACGGGTAGGTACATGATCGGCCGGTACGGCAGCGGGCGGCGCAGCACCGCCGGCAGGATGACGGGCGCGTGCGCCATGATCATCGAGAGCGTGAACCCCAGCAGCACAGCGTGGATGACTGCGTCGTAGGTCGGGCCGCTCGTCGCGGCGCCTCCGACGAGCCAGATTCCGCCGGCGACGACCAGCCAGGCATACCCGCTGAGCAAGCAGGCTGCCAGGTACCTTGGAAGCCCGACCGACCCCAGCATGCGGCGCGCGACGTCGTGCAGAAACAGCCAGCCGACCACCCAGAAAAGAGCCAGGCCCAACAACGGATAGCCTAATGCGGGCAGGCACAGGGCGAGCGAGACGCATCCGGTCAACGACAGCGCCGCCCACAGCAGGCCTCGTCCGGGATGGGTGCCGCGCAGGGTCAACCGCGCGAGTTCGAGGCGTTCACCGGCGATGGTGAGCACGAGGAAGGCACTGAATGCCGGGATCAGGTGGGCAACCGGTACGTTGGCGAGCCAGAGAATCGCGGCCACTTGGAGGTTGACTGCGCCGAGGAACTGGATCGCGATGGCGGTCATCGCCTGCCGTCTCCAGATGCTGCGGTAGATCAGCAGCAGGCCGAGCGCACCGACCGCGATCGCGCTCCGTCCGAGCCAGGACGGCAGCGGCGCCAGCACGAGCAGGCTGCCGAGGCCGAGCAAGGCCGGGGCGGTGAAGGCCCACCACCTCTTGATGGCGACGGCCCGTTCGAGCACAACGAGGGTACCCACGAAACCGAAAACCATCAGCGCACCGTGGGACGCGGCGACGCGGCGACGCGGCGACGCGGTCGGCGAGCGGTGGAACGTCGAAGCCGAGCAGGGCCGTTGCCGCGTAGAGCCCCAGCAGCAGCGACGCCCCGGCTGGAGCCAAAAACAAAAAGCGGATGCCCGTTCGATCGATCACTCCCCAGCGGGACTTCGGCCGAAGCGGCAGTGGAGCGGTGACGCCCGATAGTTGTTCCGGCCTAGATATAGAGCAGGTATCGAACGAGGACGACTCGGGGGACGCACCTGTCGAGTTTACCGAGCCTTATATGCTCACTGAGGACTGCGTCGCCCCTGCCCGTTACGCCAGCGCCGACCGCAGGGTGTCGAGGCCAACGCCGCCGAGGTCCAGGGCACGACGATGAAATTCCTTGACCCTGAAGTTCGCTCCCTCGCGGGCGGCACACTCGTCGCGCAGCTGCTCCCAGATGCGCTGGCCGACCTTGTACGACGGCGCCTGGCCCGGCCAGCCCAGGTAGCGGTTGACCTCGAACTTCACGAAACCCTCGTTCATGTTGACGTTCTGACCGAGAAATTGGAAGGCATACTCTGAAGTCCACTTACCCGAACCGTCTGGCAGGGTCTTGCCGAGGTGCACGCCGATGTCAAGAACCACACGAGCGGCGCGCATTCGCTGCCCGTCGAGCATGCCGAAACGGTCAGCCGGGTCGTCGAGGTAGCCGAGCTGTTCCATCAGTCGCTCGGCGTAGAGCGCCCAGCCCTCGGCGTGGCCCGACGTGCCGGCCAGTTGACGGCGCCAGGTATTGAGCTTGGCCCGGTTGTAGACGGCCTGGCCGATCTGCAGGTGGTGGCCGGGCACGCCCTCGTGATAGACGGTGGTGAGTTCGCGCCAGGTGTCGAATTCGGTCACTCCGACGGGTACTGACCACCACATGCGTCCGGGGCGGGAGAAATCGTCGGTGGGGCCGGTGTAGTAGATGCCGCCCTCCTGGGTCGGCGCGATCATGCACTCGATGGTCTTGATCTCGTCGGGAATGTCGAATTGGGTTTCGGCGAGGTCGGCGACGGCTTTATCGCTGGTTTTCTGCATCCATTCCTGCAAGGCTCGCGTGCCGTGCAGTTTGCGTTTCGGGTCCGTGTCGAGGTAGGCGATGGCTTCGAGTACGCTCGCACCGGGTTTGATCTGGTCGGCGATCTTTTCTTGCTCTTCCACCATGCGAGCAAGTTCTTCGATGCCCCATTCGTAGGTTTCATCGAGGTCGACAGTCGCGCCCAAAAAGCGACGGGAGGCGAGGGAGTAGAGATCACGACCGATCGCGTCGTTTTCGGTGGCTCTGCCCTCGAGTTCTGTGGTGAAGAAAGTGGCCAGTTTGTCGTAGGCGGTCGCTGAGCGGCGTGCGCCCATACCGAGGTCTGTGACCAGGGACGCCGGCAGTGTGCCATCGTCCACAGCGGCGTTCGCGGTGAACTCGGCGAAGAACCCGTCGCTGGCCGCGTGGCGTTGCGCCTGGGCGAGCACCTCCCGCACCTGCCGAAGAGCCGGCGTCACGCCGCGTTCGATGCCGAGGCGCAGCGTGTCGATATACCCGTCGATAGCTGCGGGCAGATTGCCGAGCCGGGATGAGATGTTGGCCCAGTCGTCAACGGTCTTGGTTGGCATGAGGTCGAAGATCTCACGAATCTCTTGCGCCGGTGATGCGATGACGTTGAGGTCGCGCAGCTGTAACTCGGCGTCGGAGCTTTCCACGGTGAGGGCCAACTCGCTGGCCAGGTCGGTCTGGGTAACGTCATCGACACTGTCGACCGGGCGGGCGGCATCCAGCTGGGCAATGGTCTTCTTCGCCTCGGCGACGAATCGTTCGTGGCCGGCCGGGGAATAGTCGCCGTAGCGACCATCCCCCTCGGTGCGGCCGATGTAGGTACCCACCGTGGGGTCGAGGTCGACGAGGGTGTCCACCCACTCTTCAGCGATCTGGTCGATGGCCGTTGGCGTGCGCTGGATGTCGTGTGTCATGCCCCGAGCCTAGGACACCAGAGTTCCGGCTGAACCCCCCATTCGGGGAGAGTGGCCGGTCAACCCGCACGGAACTAGTGGGCGGCTACGTCCCAGTTGGGTCCGCGACCGACCTGCACCGTCAGCGGAACGAGCAGGTCGGCGGCGGACTCCATGTTATGGGTGACGACCTGGCGCAGGGCGTCCCACTCCCCCGGCGCGACGTCGAAAATTAACTCGTCGTGAACCTGGAGCAGCATGCTGGACCCCATCGAGGCATCCGCCAGATCGGCGGCGATACCGTTCATGGCGATCTTCATGATGTCGGCCGCCGAACCTTGGATCGGAGCGTTGAGGGCCGCGCGTTCGGCGTTGTCGCGCAGCACTCGTTTGGGGCTGGCCAGGTCAGGGAACGGCCGGCGCCGTCCGTAGATGGTCTCGGTGTAGCCGTCAACCTTGGCTTGCTCAACGACGTTGCGCAGGTAGTCGCGCACAGCTCCGAACCGCTCGAAGTAGTCGGTCATGAGCTGCTTGGCTTCTTTGGTGTCGATGCGCAGTTGCTTGGATAAGCCGAAGGCACTGAGGCCGTAGGCGAGCCCATAGCTCATCGCCTTGACCTTGCTGCGCATCTCACCGGATACGTCAGCGGGGTCGACACCGAAAATACGCGAACCGACGAAACGGTGCAGGTCCTCGCCGGCATTGAAGGCTTCGATCAGCCCCGCGTCCTCGGACAGATGCGCCATGATGCGCATCTCGATCTGTGAATAGTCTGCAGTGAGCAGGCTCTCGCTTCCCGCACCGGCTTGGAAAGCGGCCCGGATGCGCCGACCCTCCTCGGTACGAACGGGGATGTTCTGTAGGTTGGGGTCGTTCGAGGAGATGCGGCCGGTCGTGGTACCGATCTGCACATACGTCGTGTGGATGCGTCCGGTGCTGTCGATGGCTTTATCGAGGGTCTCGACAATTTGGCGCAGCTTGGTGGCATCACGGTGCTTCAGCAGTAGGTCGAGGAACGGATGCGGGTTGCTCGCCTGCAGGTCGGCCAGGGCGCCGGCATCCGTTGAAAAACCGGTCTTGTTCGCCCGGGTCTTGGGCATCTCAAGCTGCTCGAACAACACGTCTTGTAGTTGCTTGGGTGAGCCGAGGTTGACCTCACGGCCGATTTCGGCATAGGCCGCCGCTGCGAGACTCGCGGTGCTGGCGCCGAGCTCAGCTGAGAGTTCGGCGAGTTGCTCGTGCGAGACGCTGACGCCGGCGAGCTCCATGTCGGCAAGAGCCAGCAGGGTGGGCAGTTCGATCTCTAGCAGCAGCTTGAGAGAGCCGGGGTCGAGCGCGGTCTCGACGGCGGCGAACACCCGTAGCGTGTACCAGGCCTGGGCGGGAGCGCCGGCCTGCTGGGCCTCGTCGGGCACGAGCTGGTTGGGGTCGGCCACCGGCAGTGCTTCGTCGAGGTACCGTGACACGAGGTCGGCCAGAGACTTATCCGGTCCGCCCGGACGGACGAGCCAGGCACCGACCAGCGTGTCGAAGGCGAGGCCGGCAAAGGGCAGACCGCTGCGGCGCAGCGCCTTCACCTGGTGTTTGGCGTCGTTCATGATCTTCAGGGCGTCGCTCGCGAGCCAGGCTTCGAACGGGGCGTAGTCTTTGCGGCCCTGCTGCCACGGCAGGTTGATGGTTTCGGTCGGGCTGGCCAGTCCGAAACCGATGGCTTTGCCGTCTTGTACTTCCACCGTGAGGCCGAGACCGGCCGGGTGCGCCACCGTTGCCCGGTCGAGCCAGGACTGCAACTCTTCGTCGAGCAGGTCCTGCGCGATGGGCGACTGCACGGCTGGAACCTCGTCGATAGCGGCGACAAGAGCGGATACTGCAGCCGCCGGGTCTTCGCCGGCGAGCTTGAGCACCCGGTCGAGCAATGTCTTGAATTCGAGGCGGGTGAAGATGTCACGCACAGCGTCGGTGTTCATAGCCCCGCGTTCGAGGCCGGCAACGGCCACGGGCAGCTCCAGGTCGGTAACCAGACGGTTGAGACGGCGGTTGCGAATCGCGTTCTCCCGCTGCTCGCGCAGGTTGTTGCCGACGACGCCCTTGATCTCGTCGGCGTGTTCGAGGATGCCATCGAGGCTGCCGTAGAGGCCGAGCCACTTGACGGCGGTCTTCTCGCCGACCTTGCTGATGCCGATCAGGTTGTCACTGGTTTCACCGACGAGGGCGGCGACGTCGGGATACTGTTCCGGTTCGACGCCGTAGCGCTCGCGCACCCGGGCCGGGTCGTAGCGTGTGAGGGCGGACACGCCCTGGCTGGAAGGGTAGAGCAGGGTGACGGTCTCGTTGACGAGCTGGATCGCATCCCGGTCGCCAGAGACGACGAGTACGTTGTAGCCGGCCACGGTGCCTTGCACCGAGAGGGTCGCCAGAATATCGTCGGCCTCGAAGTCTTCCTTGGTGATGGTCGTGATGTGCATCGCGGCGAGAGCTTCTTGCAGCAGTGGAATCTGGCCGAGGAACTCCGGCGGTGTCGCATTGCGCGTGCCCTTGTACTCCGGGTATTCCCGGGTGCGAAAGGATGCGCGCGAAATGTCGAAGGCGACGGCGAGGTGGGTCGGCTTCTCGTTGCGCAGCAGGCTGAGCAGCATCGACAGAAAGCCGTGGATGGCGTTTGTATGCTGACCGGCATGGGTCTGGAAGCTGTCCACCGGCAAGGCGTAGAACGCTCTGAATGCCAGGGAGTGGCCGTCGATGATCATCAGGGTAGGCTTTTCGGAGTCCAACACTCCCCTAGCCTACAAGTGTCTCCCCGACAAGGCTCCCCGACCAAAGGTGATCATGTTCAATATGACTGACGACGCACTCGCCTGGGTTCAGCAGCGTGGCTGCGGAGATCTCGCCGACAAGATGGGGCTGGAGTTCACCGAGTTCACCATTGACCGAGCCGTGGCACGGATGCCCGTGGCGGGCAACACACAGCCGGCCATGCTCATGCACGGCGGTGCCTATGTCGTGCTCGGTGAGTCGCTGGGCTCGATGGCCGCGAACCTGCATGCCGGACCGGGAAAACTCGCTGTCGGTATCGAAATCAACGCCTCGCACAATCGCTCGGCAACGTCCGGCTACGTCACGGGGGTGTGTACCCCGATTCACCTTGGGCGCACGCTCACCACCCACGAGATCGTCGTCACCGATGATGCCGGCCGGCGCTGCTCGACGATTCGCATCACGAACATCATCAAGGACTTGCCGCCGCAAGCCTAGATCTCGGCCGGGTCTGGCTCCACCAGGCGGATGAACGCGCTGAGTTCGGTGAGGCCGGCGGGCGTCACCGGCAGATATGCGGTCAGGGCAGGTGAGTAGACCAGGTACGCGGCCCATTTGGCTCGCGAGATGGCGACGTTCAAGCGGTTCTTCATAATGAGGAAGGCCAGGCCGCGTGGTACGTCGTCGGCCGAGCTGGCGGCGAGCGTGACGATCGCGACGGCCGCCTCCTGCCCCTGGAATTTATCGACCGTGCCCACTCTCACGTTGGAGTAGCCGGCAGCAGCCAGTGCTGCATGCACGAGGGCCAGCTGGGCGTTGTAGGGGGTCACGACGATCACGTCGGCTTCGCTGAGTGGGTTCTCGCAGCGGCGGTCGGTCGGGTCGGTCCAGAGCCGGCCGAGGACGTTACGCACGAGTGCCACGACGGCTTCCGCTTCTTCAGCCGATGAAATGGCGTTGCCGGTGTGCACCACCGGAACAGCGTGCAGCCCAGGCGTGACACCGGCGAGGAACCGGGTCGAGGTGATCGGATTGGCGCGCAGGAGTCCGCCGTAGGAGAGGCGGGAGACCGGGGCCGTCACCGCCGGATGCATGCGGCGACTCTCGGCCAGAAAATAGCCTCGCGTGTCTGACAGCACGTCGTGGCCGGCCGCGACCCAGCCGAGCGCTGACTGGTCGATCGGCTCGGGGTGTATGCCCTGGCTCACCTGCGGCAGTTGCTGCGGGTCACCCAGCAAGAGCAGGTTCTTCGCGCCGACACTCGCCGCGATGGTCGAGGCGAGTGAAAACTGGCCCGCCTCGTCGACGACGAGCAGGTCCAGGCTGTGCCGCGGCACACGGGCAGGATTACTGAAGTCCCAGGCAGTGCCGCCGATGACGAATCCGGAGTTGCCGTGGTCGAGTGCAAAGAGCAGCTGGCCGTCTTTGGGCAGCACCGTGTACGCGGCCGGTGCCGGGTCAACCCCGGTTTTGGCCACCTTTCCGACCAGTGCAGGGTCGAGCCCGGCCGTGACGATGGCGCCGAGCAAATTCTCAACGACGGCGTGGGATTGGGCGACGACACCAATCTTCCAGCCGTGCTGCTGCACGAGCGCCGTGATGACGTGGGCACCGAGGTAGGTTTTGCCGGTGCCGGGTGGCCCCTGGATCGCAAGATACGACCTGTCGAGGTCACGCAGACTTGTCACGACAGCGCCGATGATCTCTCCAGCAACCGTGACGGGCGCGAGGTGTCCGGTCTGGGTGCGCGGCGGGGTGCGGCGCAAAATATCGACCATCGGGTCGCGTGGCCAGTCCGGCTGGGCGTCAACGATTGTCTGAGCCCACTCATCGATGGCGGGCTTCTGCTGCAACGGTCGGGGTGGTGCGGCCGGTGCCAGAGCGCTCGGTCGGTGGTCGTAGCGGCCGACATCTTTTGGCAGGGTCTCTTCGACCAGGATTGCGCCGTCGTCGTCGACCGCGAGCACTTTTACGGCGCGGTGGGTGCGGGCGCCCTCCGCTGCGTCGGGGTTGGCGAAAGGCCCGGGGTATTCATAGAGCAGATATGGCCCGGCCTGGTCGCCCGGTTTGATGCTGCTGCCCGGTGCCAAACGCCCCCGAAGCCAGAGGTGGCGACGATCGACGCGCTGCTGGCCCTCGCGAAACCAGTCACGGTCCACGTCGACACGGTCGACTCTGAGCACGTCGCGGGTATCTTGCCATTCGTCGATGGGGTATTCGAGCCGAGAATAGTGTCCCCACCAGAAACTCTTCTGCTCCCGGCGGTGGTAGTCGATCGCAGCGGCGGCGAAGGCTGCCGCTGCCTGGTCTGCGGTGCGCGACCTGCGGCCAGCCGTGGCCGCGATGGCGAGCAGGGCGTCGCGCGCCGGCGACGGCTCGAGCGTGTCGACATGCGCTTCGGGCCGGGTGCCGACGGAGCGGATGCCCGCCCCACGCGCGAGCGCGAGCAGCCAGTCACGCAGCCGCAATGTTGACACACAGTCGTAGCGGTTGTAGTCGGCGATGGATTCCAGCATGCGCTGGGCTTCGGCCGTGTCGCCGTGCGCGTGCAGGTCTCGAGCGCCGGCATATTCGGTAATGGAATCCGCTGCGTTAGTGACCTCGCCGCCGCGCAGTTCGGAGCCCATGTAGAGCGGCTCGAGCTTCTTGATCGAGTAGGAGCGGGACCCGACACGCATGCTCTTGCGCACGAGTGGATAGAGGTCGACCAGCACGTTCTCACGCAGCAGCGAGTCGACCTGATCTTCGCCGACGCCGTGCCGGGCAGCGAGGCTGAGCAGGTGAGTGCGCTCGTACGCGGCGTAATGGTAGACGTGCATGCCGGGGTATCGAGCGCGACGCTCGACCAGGTATGCCAGAAAGTCTGTGAGAGCCTGCTTCTCTTCGGCCCGGGTGTGCGCCCAGAAGGCGCGAAAGGATTCATCGACGTCGACCAGACCGAACAGGTAGTCCAGGCCCCACCGCGTGCTAGCACCCTCGGCCGCGGTGTCTTCTGTGTACAGCGGGTCACCCTCGAAGTCGAAGAAGATATCGCCGGGGTTGGGCTCGGGCAGCACCGCCAGCGCGCCCGGATTGCACAGATCTACCGGCGGCGCTGTTCCCGCGACCGCCTGAAGCTGCAGCCGCGCCTGTGTGCGCAGAGCGGCGAGCGTGGAATCGGCCATGCCGTCGATAGCGCCACCGGATGCAGCGAGTTCATCGATGGTGCAGAGGCCGGCGGCCACGAGCCGGGCGCGCTGGGACAGCCGCAGGCCGGCTACCAGGAGCAGGTCGCGGTGCTGGTGCACCTCTACCTCACACGTGACACAGCGCCCACAGACGCTGTAGCGCGAGTCACCCCACCGCACGCAGGCACTGTCGCCGAGTCGTTCCGTGATGATCTGCACGAGACGTTGTTTGCGCTTGCGGTATACCGGACGAATATCTGCCAGCTGGTGCACGCTGACGGAGCCATCGCCGAGCAGCAGCTCCACGGTCTCAGCCGGGTCAACCCCAATGCGTTCGAGTTGTTCGGCGTACGCGGCCAGCTGCAGCAGGGCGGTGACCCGGGCGTGCCGGGCAAGTTTCGTGTCTTGTACCAGCCAGGTGTGATCACTTTGCCGCACGATGAAGTCGGCGAAGCCGAGGAAGACGATGGGGCCGGCGATGTTGGGCAGGCCATAATCGGAATCAAAGAAGGTGGCCTGAAAAATAACGTCGGTGTGCTCCGCGAAGGCCAGCCGCGTGTTTTCGGCTGCTGTCTCGAGGGCGGAGCGCGATATCCGCTCTGGCCAGGCGATCTCCACGACCGAATACTCCTGCCGGTAGCGTTCGAGCACCCGATGTTCGTGCTCGTCGCCGAGCCGGGACGTGCGATTGTGCATGGCGTCGACCGGTTCAACAACCCGCTCAATGCGGCCGAGTTTGGCGTCGATACGGCGCAGGAACGCAAACTCGCAGACGGATGCGGCGCTCAGGTCACTCGCGCTGGTCACCACCTGGCCATCGAGTAAGAACATGCGCCCGCCCTTCGTCAATTTCGAGCGTAGCGGGCACTACTGACACCCAGTCCGCCAGACCCTGGGCTGGACCGCTGGACAGCCGAACGGCCCGGCAGAACCTGCCGGGCCGTTCTTCTGTTACGTTCGTCTACTTCTTGGCGCTGAGCTGTTCGATGATCGCCTGCGACACGTCGTGCATGGTGAGGCGACGGTCCATCGAGGCTTTCTGGATCCAGCGGAAGGCTTCCGGCTCGGTCAGGCCCATTTTCTCATTGAGCAGTCCCTTGGCCCGGTCGACGAGCTTACGGGTCTCGAACCGCTCGACCAGGTCGGCGACCTCGGCCTCGAGGGTGATGATCTGGCTGTAGCGCGAGAGGGCGATCTCGATTGCAGGCAGCAGGTCGTTCGGGGTGAAGGGCTTGACAACGTACGCGAGGGCGCCAGCTTCGGTGGCGCGTTCGACCAGTTCTTTCTGGCTGAACGCTGTCAGCAGGACGACCGGTGCAATGTGCTCTTTGGACAGGCGTTCAGCTGCGCTGATGCCATCGAGTTGGGGCATCTTGACGTCCATGATGACCAGGTCGGGGCGGAGTTCCCGTGCCAAGGCGACCGCAGTTTCTCCGTCACCGGCTTCGCCGACGACTTCAAAGCCGTTGTCGCGCAGAATCTCGACGATGTCGAGGCGGATGAGGGATTCATCCTCAGCGACGACAACGCGGCGCGGAGGGGTGGGAGTGCTGTCTTGGTCGGTCACGTGCAAAAGCCTACGGTATTCTGAACGAGTAGTTGTAAGCCGGTGTGGCGGAATGGCAGACGCGGAGCACTCAAAATGCTTTGTTCGCAAGGACGTGTGGGTTCGAGTCCCACCACCGGTACAATTTTTTACCAGTAAATAAGCAGATCAAATGTAGCTTCTGTTGCTGCTGGGCCTTGTCTGTACGTATGTGCAGGTGAGGTTTTCACACGGTCGCTGAGGTACGCCGGTTCGTATCGGCGAAAACGAGCGCGCTGACGGCACCAGAAATGAGTCGTCGTTATCGACCAATAGCCCCGCTCCGTAGAAATCACGGAGCGGGGCTATACGTCCTACACGCTAGTTCTTGACGTACGCCGGTGCGACCTCGTTATGGGCGTCGCCCACGCGGTGCACGCGAATGTCATTGGTCGAACCGACGATTCCGGGAGGGGAACCCGAGATGACGACGACCTTGTCACCGATTTGCGCGAGGCCCTGACCGATGAGGATGTCATCCACCTGACCGAACATTGCGTCGGTGTGCGTGACCGGGTCTACCAGATAGGTCTGGATGCCCCAGGTGAGGGCCAGACGACGACGGATGGCGGCCTCCGGGGTGAAGGCCAGCATCGGGATTTTTGACCGCAGACGCGACATGCGTCGGGCAGAGTCTCCCGACTCGGTGAAAATACACAGGAACTTGGCGTCGACGAACTCGGCGACCTCGATGGCGGCCAGGGTGATGGCACCGCCCTGCGTGCGTGGCTTATTGGTCAGCTTGCCGATGCGCTCGAGTCCGTGTACCTCGGTGGACTCCACTATGCGGGCCATGGTCTGTACCGTGACAACGGGGTATTCTCCGACGCTGGTCTCACCGCTGAGCATGACGGCATCTGCGCCGTCGAGCACGGCGTTGGCAACGTCGCTGGTCTCAGCCCGGGTGGGTACCGGACTCAAAATCATGGATTCGAGCATCTGCGTCGCCACGATGACCGGCTTGGCCATGCGGCGTGCGATTTCGACGGCCTGCTTTTGCACAATCGGCACGGCCTCCAGCGGCAGCTCGACGCCGAGGTCGCCTCGGGCGACCATGATCGCGTCGAAGGCATCAACGATCTCTTCGAGGTTGTCGACGGCCTGGGGCTTCTCGATCTTGGCGATCACCGGAACGCGGCGACCTTCTTCGGCCATGATCTCGTGCACGCGGGTGATGTCATCGGCGCTGCGCACGAACGACAGCGCGATGAGGTCGGCTCCGAGGCGCAGGCCCCAGCGCAGGTCTGCTTCGTCCTTCTCCGACAGGGCGGGAACGTTGACGGCGACGCCAGGCAGGTTGATGCCCTTGTTATTGGAGACCGGGCCGGCAACGATCACCCTGGTCGTGACCACGACGCCATCCGTTTCCACGACCTGCACCTTGACCTTGCCATCGTCGATGAGGAGAAAATCGCCGGGGTGCACGTCGTGCGGCAGACCTTTGAAGGTCGTGCCGGATAGTTCTTTGGTGCCGAGTACGTCTTCGGTGGTGATCTTGAAGATGTCGCCGACGGCAAGGTCGTACGGGCCGCCTTCGAATTTACCCAGACGAATCTTCGGACCCTGCAGGTCGACCATGACGGCGATGGCACGGCCGGAATCGTTGGCGGCCTTGCGCACATTGGCATAGACGCTCTCGTGCACCTGGTAGTTGCCGTGACTCAGGTTCATGCGACATACGTCGACGCCCGCATCGATGAGGGCCCTGATCTGCTCGTAACTGGCAGCTGCCGGCCCAAGGGTGGCGACGATTTTTGCGCGTCTCATACTGGTGAATCTCCGATTTCCGCGCTCTTCAGGCGCATTTGAACGTAGGGCAGGAAGGCTAGTGAGTTACAGGGCAAACGAGCGATCTGTGGGCTTGACGGGAGACGGAAGCTGCGTCTGCCCTTCCAGAAACTCATCGACCGCAGCGGCAGCGGCGCGACCCTCAGCAATGGCCCAGACGATCAGCGACTGGCCACGGCCGGCGTCACCGGCGACGAAGACACCCTCCTGGCTGGTCTGATAGTTACCGTCACGCTCAACGTTGCCGCGCCCATCGAAAGGAACCTTCAGCTGATGGTTGAGGTCGCCCTGTTCCGGACCGGTGAATCCCATAGCGAGCAACACCAGGTCCGCCGGAATCTCCCGTTCCGAACCGGCCTTGGGAACGCGACGTCCGTCAAGGTACTCGGTCTCGGCGATGCGAATGGCGCGCACCTCGCCGAATTCGTTGGAGAGAAATTCGACCGTCGACGCGAGGTACTGGCGGGTCCCGCCCTCTTCGTGAGCGCTGGACACCTCGAACAGGGTCGGCGATATCGGCCAGGGCTGGCTCTCCGGGCGGGTGGTGCCCGGCTGCTTGCCGATCGCCAGGTTGGTGACGGATGCTGCCAGCTGGCGATGCGCGGTGCCGATGCAGTCGGCACCGGTGTCGCCACCGCCGAGCACAACGACGTGCTTGCCCTCGGCGGTGATCAACGCTTCGATGCTTCCACCGGCGCCGATCTTGTTCTGCTGAACGAGGAATTCCATGGCGAAGTGCACTCCGGGCAGATCGCGCCCCGGAATGGGCAGGTCGCGGGGAACCAACGCGCCAGTCGCCACCACGACAGCGTCATAGCGGGCCCGCAGGTCGTCCCAGGCGATGTCCACACCGATGTTGACGTTCGCGCGAAACCGGGTGCCCTCGGCGGTCATCTGGGCGAGGCGCAGCTCGAGGTGCTTCTTCTCCATTTTGAAGTCCGGAATGCCATAGCGCAGTAGCCCGCCAATGCGATCGTCCCGTTCGAACACGGCGACGGTGTGACCGGCGCGAGTGAGTTGCTGGGCTGCGGCCAGCCCGGCCGGGCCGGAGCCGACGACCGCGACGGTCTTGCCGGTCAGACGGCCGGGCGGTTGCGGCTGCACCCAGCCCTTCGCGAAGGCCTGGTCGATAATTGACACCTCGACCTGCTTGATGGTCACTGCCGGCTGGTTGATGCCGAGCACGCACGACGATTCACACGGCGCCGGGCAGAGACGACCGGTGAATTCGGGAAAATTGTTCGTCGCGTGCAGGCGTTCGATGGCCGCTCGACCCTCGTCGCGCCAGACCAGGTCGTTCCACTCGGGAATGAGGTTGCCCAGCGGGCAACCCTGGTGGCAGAACGGCACACCGCAGTCCATGCAGCGGCCGGCCTGCCGTTTGAGCACGGCACTATCACCCTGCTCGTAGACCTCTTTCCAGTCCATCAAACGGATGGCCACCGGCCGACGAGCCGGCAGCTCACGTTCCGTGGTCTTCAGGAATCCCTTCGGATCAGCCATTGGTTACCTCCAGAATTCGATTCCAGACAACGAGTCCGTCGGGATCGAGTCCCTCATCGAGTGCCGTCTGTCTGGTCTCCAGTACGGCCGCGTAGTCGCGCGGCAGCACCTTGACAAATGTATCCATGGTTTCTTCCCAGTTGTCGAGCATTCGCGTGGCCAGCGCGGAGTCGGTTTGGTCTCGATGCTGTTCGAGCAGGTCGCGCACGATCTCACGGTCGACACTGTCGAGTGCCAGCAGGCGCAACTCCCCCGAGGTCAACGCATCACGGTTGACCCGTTCGGCGGTGAGCCCGTAGACGTATGCCGTGCCGCCACTCATCCCGGCTCCGAGGTTGCGTCCGGTCTCGCCGAGGATGACCGCGAGGCCCCCGGTCATGTACTCGAGGGCGTGGTCGCCCACACCCTCCACGACGGCGATCGCGCCGGAGTTGCGCACCAGGAATCGTTCGCCGACGATGCCGCGAATGAACATGCTGCCCTGGGTAGCCCCGTAACCGATGACGTTTCCGGCGATGACGTTGTCTTCGGCGGGAAATTGGCTGGCCCGGTCGGGGCGCACGACGATCTGCCCGCCCGAGAGGCCCTTGCCGACATAGTCGTTGGAATCGCCTTCGAGCCGCAGGGTGATGCCGCTCGGCAGGAACGCTCCGAATGATTGCCCAGCAGACCCGGTGAGGGTGACCTCGATGGACCCGGCCGGCAGGCCGTTTTCGCCATGCCGCAGGGTGACCTGGTTGCCGAGCATGGTTCCGACGGCGCGCTCGGTGTTGCGGATCGGCAGGTCGATGCTGATCGTTCCGCCGTGCTCGAGCACGTTCTGGCTTCGGCGGATCAGTTCGTTGTCGAAGTGCTTGTCGAGTTCGTGCTCCTGGGAGCGGGCCCACTTGCGCGGTTCGTTCTCGGAAAAGTCCGGGCCGCTCAGAATGGGTGAGAGGTCAAGCCCCTGTGCCTTCCAGTGGTTCAGGGCACGGTTGACGTTCAGCACCTCACGGTGACCGATGGCTTCGTCCAGACTGCGGAATCCAAGCTCGGCGAGGTACTCACGAACCTCCTGGGCGATGAACTCGAAGAAGTTCACGACGTGGTCAGCCTGACCGTTGAAGCGTTTGCGCAACTCCGGGTTCTGCGTGGCGACGCCGACCGGGCAGGTGTCGAGGTGACAGACGCGCATCATGATGCAGCCCGAGACGACGAGAGGCGCGGTGGCGAAACCGAATTCCTCGGCGCCGAGCAGGGCACCAACGAGCACGTCACGCCCGGTCTTCAGCTGGCCGTCGACCTGCACGACCACGCGGTCACGCATGCCGTTGAGCATGAGCGTCTGCTGGGTCTCGGCGAGGCCGAGTTCCCACGGAGTGCCGGCGTGCTTGAGCGAGTTGACTGGGCTGGCGCCCGTTCCGCCGTCGTGCCCGCTGATCAAGATCACGTCGGAGAGTGCCTTGGCGACACCGGCCGCGACGGCACCGATACCGGACTGGCTGACCAGTTTGGTGTGGATGCGCGCCTTCGGGTTGGCCCGTTTCAGGTCGAAGATGAGCTGCTTGAGGTCTTCGATCGAGTAGATATCGTGGTGCGGTGGCGGCGAGATGAGGCCGACGCCGGCCGTGGCGTGCCGGGTGCGGGCGATCCACGGGTACACCTTGGTGGGAGGAAGCTGACCGCCCTCACCGGGCTTGGCACCCTGGGCAAGTTTGATCTGGATGTCATCAGCGTGGGTCAGGTACATGCTCGTCACGCCGAATCGGCCCGACGCCACCTGCTTCACCGCGCTCCGCCGGGTCGGGTCGAGTAGACGGTCGAGGTCTTCGCCGCCTTCGCCGGTGTTGGACTTACCGCCGAGGCGGTTCATGGCAATCGCGAGGGTCTCGTGCGCTTCCTGCGAAATGGAGCCGTAGCTCATCGCGCCGGTGGAGAACCGTTTGACGATCTGGGAGACCGATTCGACCTCGTCAAGGGGTACCGGGGGGCGCTGGCCGGGGCTGAGCGTGAACATGCCCCGCAGCGTCATCAGCGATTCGGCCTGATCGTCGACCATCTTCGTGTATTCACGGAAGATGTCGTAGCGCCGGGTGCGGGTGGCGTGCTGCAGACGGAAAATGGTCTCCGGGTTGAACAGGTGCGGGGCCCCGTCCCGACGCCACTGGTATTCGCCGCCGGTCGCGAGGCGTTCGTGGGCGGTGACGGCGGCATCCATCGGATACGCGGATGCGTGCCGCGCCAGGTTTTCGACACCGATCACGTCGATGTCGACGCCGCCGAGCTTGCTCGTCGTTCCGGTGAAGTACTGGTCGACGAAGGACTGGGCGAGGCCAACGGCTTCAAAGGTTTGCGCGCCGGCGTAGGACGACACGGTGGAGATGCCCATCTTGGACATGATTTTGAGCACGCCCTTACCGAGGGCTTTGATGACGTTGCGCACCGCCTTTTCGGGCGTGACGTTGGTGATGATTCCGCTGCGCACGAGGTCTTCGCAGGTTTCCATTGCCAGGTACGGGTTGACGGCGGACGCGCCGTAGCCGATCAGCAGCGCCACGTGGTGCACCTCGCGCACGTCGCCGGCCTCGACGACGATCCCGACCCTCATACGGTGTTCGGTGCGAATCAGGTGGTGGTGCACGGCAGCGATCATGAGCAGCGATGGGATGGGTGCGAGGTCTTTGTTGGAGTCGCGGTCACTCAGCACGATGAACAACGCACCGGCCGCGATGGCTTCGTCGACCTCAACACAGATGGCAGCAAGGCGCTCTGACAGCGCGTCGGTGCCTTCTTCGACGCGGTAGAGGCCACGAATGGTCGTGGTGGTGCGGCTGCCGACGACCGGGTCGATGTGCTGGATCTTCGCCAGTTCGTCGTTATCGATGACCGGAAAATTCAAAATGACCTGGCGGGCGTGCTCCGGACCGGCGGAGAGCAGGTTGCGTTCCGGCCCGAGAGCGAGCTTGAGGCTTGTGACGACTTCTTCGCGAATCGAGTCGAGCGGGGGGTTGGTGACCTGCGCGAACTGTTGGGTGAAGTAGTCGAACATGAGGCGTGGGCGGTCGCTGAGCACGGCGATAGGGGTGTCGCTACCCATGGCGCCCAGCGGTTCAGCACCGGTTCTGGCCATCGGGGCGAGCAGAATGCGCACCTCTTCTTCGGTGTAGCCGAAGGTGCGCTGACGACGCACGACGGATGCCGGCGGGTGCACGATGTGCTCTCGCTCCGGGAGGTCCTCGAGGTTGATGCGCCCCTTCTCGAGCCAATCTCCCCACGGTTCGCTCGCGGACAGTTCTGCTTTGATCTCCCGGTCGTCGATGATGCGGCCGGCCTTGGTGTCGACCAGGAACATCTGTCCGGGGCGCAAGCGGCCCTTACGCACGACGCGGGCCGGGTCGATGCCGAGCACGCCGATTTCGCTCGCGAGCACAACGAGGCCGTCGTCGGTGACGAGGTAGCGTCCGGGGCGCAGGCCGTTGCGGTCGAGCGTTGCCCCTACCAGGGAACCATCGGTGAAAACGATCGCGGCTGGGCCGTCCCACGGCTCCATGAGCATGGAATGGTATTCGTAGAAGTCACGACGTTCGTCGTCGAGGTCGGTCTGGTTCTCCCACGCCTCGGGCACCATCATCATGATCGCGTGTGGCAGCGATCGACCGGACAGGCTGAGCAGTTCGACGACCTCATCGAAGGAGGCCGAGTCGCTCGCGCCCGGGGTGACGATCGGCAGCAGTGGCGCGACGTCGCCGAGCAGCTCGGATTCGAGTTGGGACTGGCGCGCACGCATCCAGTTGCGGTTGCCCTGCACCGTGTTGATCTCGCCGTTGTGGGCGATCATGCGGAACGGCTGGGCCAGGGGCCAGGACGGGAACGTGTTTGTGGAATAGCGGGAGTGCACGAGGGCGAGTGTCGAGACGAAGCGTTCGTCGGACAGGTCGGGGTAGAACGGTTCGAGCTGCAGGGTCGTGACCATGCCCTTGTAGACCAGGGTGCGACTGGACAGCGAGACGAAGTAGATCTCCAGTTCGCGTTCGGCACGCTTGCGCAGCCGAAACGTCTGCCGATCCAGCGCGATATCCGAAAACGGGTCGCCGGATTCGGTGGTGCGGGCGCTCTGCACGAACAGCTGCTGGATGGCGGGCATATTGGCGCGGGCCTGGATGCCGAGGTCTTCCGGGTGCACCGGAACCTCGCGCCAGCCGAGGATGGTGAGGCTTTCCTCGTCAGCGATCAGGCTGATTGCGCGTTTGATCCTGGTGCGCGCGGTCGGGTCGGTCGGTAGGAACACGTTGCCGACGGCGTACTGACCCGTCGGGGGAAGCGCGAAATCCGTCACGGCGCGCAGGAACGCATCCGGTACCTGCGTGATGATGCCGGCGCCGTCACCGGTGCCGGCGTCGGAGCCGACCGCACCGCGGTGCTCGAGGTTGCGCAGGGCATCGAGGGCCTGGGTGATGATGTCGTGACCGGCGGTTCCCCGCAGGGTCGCCACCATGGCCAGCCCGCACGCGTCGCGTTCGGCCGACGGGTCGTACAGACCGGATGCTTCGGGCATGCTGCTGAAGCGGGAATAGAGAGGTTTCTGCGCCATGGAGACCGTCCTCACGAAATGATTGGCTGTAAGGGACGACGTTGGCCCGATGGTGAAGTGTGCAGGAGACCGGAGCGGCGCCCTGTTCGGGCCGGGCCCACAACCGGGCGCCGCTACGGGTATGTCAGCTGGGATTGGCAGACGTGAGACTACAGACGCGGAGCGCTCGTGCTTGTGGCTGCGGTCGCGGGTGATTCGGGGTGATCGGCATCATCGCTCTGATCCGCGGTGGTGTCGTCTTCTGGTTCCGAATCGCTGTCTTCGAATTCTACCCCAGCGTCAGGCGCAATCCATTCCCGGCCGGAAACATACGGGCTGGACTCAAGGCCTGGGTGGCGGTGACGCTGCACGAGAATGATGACCAGACCGAGTGCGATGGCTGCCAGGGCAGCCCAGACGTTGGTTCGGATACCGAAGTAGATCTCGCTCGGGTCGATGCGAATCGACTCAAAAAAGCTGCGTCCCAGTCCGTACCAGATGAGGTAGGCACCCAGGGTCTGACCGAACCGCAAACGGAATTTGCGTTCGAGGTAGAGGATGACGGCCACACCGAGCAGGTTCCAGATGATTTCATAGAGAAAAGTCGGGTGGAACAGCGTGCCGGCCGGCAGCCCGACCGGGAAGGCAACATTGTTTGGTTCGATTTCGAGGCCCCAGGGCAGGGTCGTCGGCAGGCCGAACAGTTCGTGGTTGAACCAGTTGCCGAGCCGGCCGGTGGCCTGCGCGACGAGCAGCGCTGGCGCGACAGCATCGGCGAACGTCCAAAAGCGGATGCCCGCCAGCCGGCAGCCGATATACGCGCCGACGGCGCCACCGATCAATGATCCGAAGATGGCGTTACCGCCCTCCCAGATGTACAGGGTGCGCAGCAGGTCGGCGCCTTCAAAGAAGTAGTCCCCCGGGTGGGTGAGTACGTGGTAGACGCGCGCCCCGACGATACCGAGCGGGACCGCCCAGAGGATGATGTCGAGTACGACGCCCGGTTCCGCGCCACGCTTGGTCAGGCGACGCGAGGTGATGATGGTCGCCAGGATGATTCCGGCAAGGATGCACAACGCGTACGCATGGATGCGGAACGGGCCGACATCGAAGAAGCTCCACTCAGGGCTCGGGATACTCGCGCTCAGAAGAAGATTCACAGACACCGGGGTACTACCTTTCATCGTGACTCACGTCACCTGGGGCGAATCGATCGCCGCGAACAATTGAGTGTAGAGCGCGCCTGGATTTACCGGGGGGCTGACGCCGGGCGAATATTGTTAGCGCCCGCAGCCAGGTCGAGTGCCAGACGGGCGACAGCTTGTACTCCCCCGTCGGTGAGTGCTTTCACGAGGGCTGACCCGACAATGGCGCCGTCGGCATAGCCGAGAATTTCCCGCACCTGCTCGGGGGTGGAAATGCCGAGGCCGACGCATGCACTCGTGCAGCCGACCCCGCGCAGGCGCTCCACCAATATGCGGGCGGCCGCGTCCACGCCGGCGCGAGCGCCAGTGGTTCCCATCGTCGAGACGGTGTAGACGAAGCCGCGGCTCGCCTCGATCGCCTGCACCAGGCGTGCGTCAGACGACGATGGTGCGGCCAAAAAGACGCGGTCGAGGTCGGTGCGTTCGCTTGCGCTCATCCAGTCGTCGGCTTCGTCGGGAATGAGGTCTGGAGTGATCAGTCCGGCACCGCCAGCGGCGCGCAGGTCGTCGGCGAATCGTTCAACGCCGTACTGCAGGACGGGGTTCCAGTAGGTCATGACCAGAACGGGGGCATCGACCTGCGCGGTGATGGCCCGGATAGCCTCGAACCCGTGGCGCAGCTTGAATCCGTTGGCCAGCGCCTGTTGGGTGGCCGCCTGGATCACGGCGCCGTCCATCACCGGGTCGGAGTAGGGCAGGCCGAGTTCGATGATGTCGACGCCGTTGGCCACGAGCGCCACCGCAGCATCGATGCTGTCGGTCAGCGTGGGGAAACCCACCGGAAGATAGCCGATGAGGGCTCCCCCGCCCTCGGAGCGCTTCCGGGCGATGGTGTGTTCGACCGTGCTCACAGCGCCGCTGGTGATGGGGGTCGTCATGACTGTTCCGCGCCTTCGTCGAGCAGGTCGAAGTACCGACCGGCTGTTTCCATGTCTTTGTCGCCGCGACCGCTGAGGTTGACCAGGATGGTTGCCTCCGGGCCGAGCGCGCGACCAAGTTCGAGGGTGCCGGCGAGGGCATGGGACGACTCGATCGCCGGAATGATACCCTCGGTGCGACTCAGCAGCCGCAGGGCGCTCATTGCCTCGTCGTCGGTGATCGGCAGATAGGTGGCCCGGCCGATGCTGGCAAGCCAGGCGTGCTCTGGCCCGACCCCCGGGTAGTCGAGGCCCGCCGAAATGGAGTGCGAATCAACGGTTTGACCGTCTTCGTCCTGCAGCAGCATGCTGCGGGCTCCGTGCAGCACGCCTGGGCGGCCCTTCGTGATGGTCGCCGCGTGTCTGGGCGTTTCGACGCCGTCGCCAGCCGCTTCATAGCCGAACAGGGCGACATCGGGGTCGTCGAGGAAGGCATCGAAAATCCCCATGGCGTTGGAACCGCCGCCAACGCAGGCGGTGACCGCGTCGGGCAGGCTGCCGGTCAGATCGAGAACCTGCTTGCGGGCCTCTTCACCGATGATTTTTTGAAAGTCACGCACCATGGCGGGGAACGGATGCGGTCCGGCTACGGTCCCGAAAATGTAGTTGGTGGTGTCGACGTTGCTGACCCAGTCGCGCATGGCGTCGTTGATGGCGTCCTTGAGGGTGCGCGAGCCGGTTTTCACGGGAACGACCTCGGCGCCGAGCAAACGCATGCGGGCGACGTTGAGGGCTTGACGTTCGGTGTCGACCTCGCCCATGTAGACGACGCACTCCAGCCCGAACAGGGCCGCGACGGTGGCCGTGGCCACACCGTGCTGGCCAGCCCCGGTTTCCGCGATCACACGGGTCTTGCCGATGCGCTGGGTGAGAAGGGCCTGGCCGAGGGCGTTGTTGATCTTGTGCGAACCGGTGTGGTTGAGGTCTTCGCGCTTGAGGATGATGCGGGCGCCACCGGCATATTCGGCGAAGCGCGGCACCTCGGTGATGATGGAAGGGCGACCGCTGTAGTTCATGTGCAACGTCATCAAGGCCGCGGCGAAAGCCGGATCGTTCTTGGCGAGTTCGTACTCCGCCGTCAGTTCATCAAGTGCCGCCACGAGGGATTCGGGCACGAACCTGCCGCCGAAGTCACCGAAATACGGGCCGGGCTGTGTACGTAGAGACATTTAGACCGCCAAAAACTCAGAGAGGGTTCGGATGGGATCGCTCGTGACGAGCGCTTCGCCGACCAGGACGACATCGGCGCCCGCGCCACGGTAGTGCGCGACGTCGGCGGCTGTCTTGACGGCGGATTCGGCGACACGGATGACGCCGGACGGAATTGTGCCGGCCAGAGTGCCGAAGAGGTTCGGATCGAGCTCAAAGGTGGACAGGTTACGCGCGTTGACCCCGACCAGGCTGGCTCCGATGTCGAGAGCGCGACTGACTTCGTCGCCGCTGTGCGTTTCGACCAGGGCGGTCATGCCGAGCTCGTGGATGAGCGCGTGCAGCGAGAGCAGCGTGGCTTGATCGAGGGCGGCGACGATGAGCAACACCAGATCGGCGCCCGCAGCGCGGGCCTCGAACACCTGGTACGGCGTGCCGATGAAATCCTTGCGTAGGAGGGGAAGGCTCACCGCAGCCCGCACCTGCTCCAGGTCGGTCATGGAGCCGTGAAAACGGCGACCCTCGGTGAGCACGCTGATAGCACTGGCCCCACCGGTTTCATAGGAGACTGCCAGGGCTGCCGGATCGGTGATGGACGCCAGGGCGCCACGGCTCGGGCTGGCCCGCTTGATTTCTGCGAGAATCTTGACTCGGTCAGTGGGGGCCAGGGCTGCCAAGGCATCGAGGGCGGGCGCGTGGGCGCGCGCCGCAGCCTCCACGCTCGCCAGCGGGCGAGTGAGGAGGCGCTGTTCGGCGTCAGAGAGCGCGCCGGCGAGAAGTTCTTGGAGCACCAGGTCTCAGCGCCGACGGCTAGTGGCCGGTCGACGTGGCGCTGACGCCGTAGCCGACTTTACCGAGAACGTAGCCGACGATGAGCCCGGCAATAAGCAATCCGAAGGAGGCCCAGACGAGCCAGACCAGGTTGAAGAAGAATGCTGTGGTGCCGATAGTGAAGGCAGCCAGCATGATGATGACCGCGATCCAAGCCGCCGGGGAGTGGCCGTGTCCGGGATCTGACAGATCGATGCTCATGGTTCTCCTCGTGAATGCGTAAGCCTGTATGCGTTGACAAGCAACCCAAGTCTAGCGGAGCGGCAGCGCGTCCCTAGCGAGCGGTCGGGTCTTCGCCGCGACTGAGATCGTCCCAGTCACCGACGGAGTCCGCCGGTGCGGGCTCGGTCGACACATCATCGGTCACGGGCGAAGCTGGCAGGGAACCGTCGGGGGCGACTACCGGTTCAAAACGCACGCCCTGGTATTTACGGGTCGGCCCGGGCCACCGTGCACTCGTCATGATGACGCTCACACCGGTCGCCACCATAATGACCGCGGCGCCCATTGCGACGAACGGCCACGCGGTGACCACCGTGCCGAGAACGCCCAGCTGAATGGACTCGTGTCCGGCAACTCCGGTCGCGGCGGTGACCGCAGCGGCACTGGCCTGGGAGGGATCCTCGACCGCGAGGTAGGCGGCGAGAAACACCGAGAATCCGAGAAGAACTTCGAGCGCACCGAGCACGACCCGGATGAACCGCCCCGCGATAGTGAGGGCCGCGGCGAGGGCGAACCCGGAGAGCGCCAGCGCCGTCAGGGCCGGCGCGGCGATGGCTCCGTCGATTTGGAGTACCTGGGTTCCAGCGTCGGGCAGCCCCACTTCAGCGTGCACCCACACCTGCGTCCAGGCGAGCATTGCCAGGGCGCTCGCGCCCAAAATGGTGAGAATGAGCACGAGTTTGAGGCGACGCGGAGACATCCGTTTGCTCATTAGAACACTCGCCGCATCGCGTTGGCGATAGCGACAGCGCGCAGGGGGGCTGCCGCTTTGTTCTGCGACTCCGCATACTCGGAGGCCGGATCGGAATCGGTGACGACGCCGCCGCCGGCCTGCACTCGGGCGATGCCGTCCTTGATGGTGGCGGTACGGATGGCGATAGCCAGGTCGGCGTCGCCGGCGAAGCCGAAGTAGCCGACCACTCCCCCGTACACGCCACGCTGGGCCGGTTCGAGGGCGTCGATGATCTCGAGCGCCCGCGGTTTCGGCGCGCCCGACAGGGTGCCGGCCGGGAACGTGGCACGGAAGACGTCGATCGCGGTCTTGCCGGGAACCAGGTTGCCCTCGACCGAGGACACCAGGTGCATGATGTGACTGAACCGTTCGATCCGCATGAATTCGGTCACTTCGACCGACCCGGCCGCGCAGACCTTGAGCAGGTCGTTGCGGGCAAGATCGACGAGCATGAGATGCTCGGCACGTTCCTTGGGGTCTTCGGCGAGCTCGATCGCGAAGTCGGCGTCGGCATCCGGTGTGGTGCCACGGGGTTTCGAGCCAGCGATCGGGTGGGTGAAGACGCGTTGGTCTTGCACCTTGACGAGCGCTTCGGGCGAGGACCCCACGATCCAGTACGGGTCGCCGTTCGGCGTTTCCAGGCTGAGCAGGTACATGTATGGGCTCGGGTTGAGGCTGCGCAGCACCCGGTAGACGTCGATGGGGTGTGCGGTGCAGACCTGGTCGAAACGCTGGGAGATGACGACCTGAAACACGTCGCCGTCGACGATGTGCTGTTTGCCGACGTTGACGGCGGCGAGAAAATCGTCTCGCGTGGTGCGGTGGAGGGGCGCGCTCGGCGCCTGCAGGTCAACCTCGGCCAGCCAGGCTTCTCCGGGCGCGGCGAGACGGGTTTGCAGTGAATCCAGTCGTGTGCTCGCGTCAGCCCAGAGCTTTTCGGGGGTGTCGGCACCGTCGTTGAGCACGTTGGCGATGAGCTGCACGGTTCCGTACTTGTGGTCGAGGACAACGAGGTCGGCGACGAAGCTGAAGGATTGGCCTGGCACGTCGTAGTCGGCCGGCGGCTGGTGCGGCAGGCGTTCGATCTGGCGAATCGCCTCCCAGCCGATGAAGCCGACCAGTCCGCCCGTGAGTGGAGGATGCTCGGGCAGCCTGGGCGTCTGCCAGCGTTCGAACAAGTAGGCCAGAGCATCGAGCGGTCCGAGATCGGCTGCGGAACCGAGCGCACGCTCGGCAGAGAGCCCATAGTCGATCCATCGGGTGTCGTCGCCCTGCTGGGTGAGCACACCAAACGAGGAGACACCGACAAAGGAGAACCGAGACCAGATGCCGCCCTGTTCGGCGGACTCGAGCAAAAAGCTACCCGGCAGCCCCTCGGCGAGCTTGCGGTAGATGCCGACGGGGGTCTCACCGTCGGCGAATAGTTCCCGGATCACCGGGATTACCCGGTGCTCCCCGGTCAACGCGTCAAACTGATGGCGCGTCGTCGAACCGGCGGTACGGGAACCGGTTGCCACTGGGATACCGTCACTCATTCCATCGGCCTGTTCATGGTGGTCGCGCCCAGGTCGCGGCCGTCGAAGCAGGTATGCGTTCCGGTGTGACACGCCGCTCCAACCTGGTCGACCTGCACGAGCAGTGTGTCGCTATCGCAGTCGAAGGCGGCGGACTGCACATACTGAGCGTGGCCGGAGGTGTCGCCCTTACGCCAGAATTCCTGCCGACTGCGCGACCAGAACGTGACGCGGCCCTCGGTGAGGGTGCGGCGCAGCGCTTCCCGGTTCATCCACCCGAGCATGAGCACTTCATGGGTGTCCCACTGCTGGATGACGGCGGGCAGCAGCCCGTTGTCACTGAATACAGCGGCATCCAGCTGATCGGTCAGTTCGTTGGTCATCAGCGCACCAGCATTCCGGCGTCGGCGAGCTCACGCTTGACGTCGCCTATGGTCAATAATTCATTGTGAAAAACAGACGCCGCGAGAACGGCATCCGCGCCGGCTCGGATCGCCGGGGGAAAGTCTTCTACCCGCCCGGCGCCACCGGAGGCGATCACCGGAACCCGACTATTCGCGCGCATGAGCGCAATCAGGTCGGTATCGAAACCGGCCTTGGTACCGTCGGCGTCGATCGAGTTGACCAGGAGTTCTCCGGCACCGAGCTCGATCGCTTGCCGGGCCCAGGCCACGGCATCCAGGTCGGTCTCGGTACGACCACCGTGCGTGGTGACGACGAAACCGCTCTCGGTGCGTTCGGACCGTTTCACGTCGAGGCTCAACACGAGTACCTGAGCGCCGAACCGGTCGGCGATTTCAGCGATGAGGGCGGGCCGGGCAATGGCCGCGCTGTTGACGCCGACCTTGTCGGCGCCGCTCGCCTGCAACCGGGAGACGTCTTCGACACTGCGGATGCCGCCGCCGACCGTCAACGGAATGAAGACTTGCTCAGCGGTGGCGCGCACCACGTCATAGGTCGTTGAGCGGTTGTCTACCGTGGCCGTGACGTCGAGAAAAGTCAGTTCGTCGGCACCCTGCTCGTAGTAGCGTCGCGCCAGTTCGACCGGGTCGCCGGCGTCACGCAGGTTCTGAAAGTTGACGCCCTTGACGACACGACCGTTGGCCACGTCAAGGCAGGGAATGACGCGCACACTCAAACTCATGCGAGTTCTCCTCTCACCGGGTTACAAACGGGCGTTGTGGATGGTGGTGACGAGAATGGCCCGGGCCCCGAGGGCGTAGAGGGCATCCATCACGTTATTCATGTCGACACGGCCGATCATGACCCGAACGGCGGCCCACTCCGGGTCGTGAAGGGAGGAAACCGTCGGCGATTCGATGCCGGGCGCAAGCGCTGCGGCCGCATCGAGCAGGGCAACGGGAATGTCGTAGTCGAGAAGCACGTACTGGCGGGCCACGAGCACGCCCTGGAGACGGCGGAGCAGAGTGTCGATTCCAGCCTTGTCGTTGGTGGAGCTGATCAGAACGGCGGTGGACTCGAGGATGACCGGTCCGAAGATCTCGAGGCCGGCTTTGCGCAGGGTCGTCCCGGTGGAGACGACGTCGGCGACGGCATCCGCTACCCCGAGCTGAACCGCCGATTCGACCGCGCCATCGAGTTCAACCAGTTCGACGGTCACCGAGTGCGTGGCGAGAAAGCGTTCGACCAAACCCGGGTAGCTCGTGGCGACGCGCAGGCCGTCGAGGTCGGTCAGCTCGGTGAAGCGACCGGCCGGCCCGGCAAAGCGGAAGGTCGAGTCTCCAAAGTCGAGGCTGGCGATCTCCACGGCTTTCGAGTGCGAGTCGAGCAGCAGGTCGCGTCCGGTGATGCCGACGTCGAGGGCGCCGGAACCGACGTAGGTGGCGATGTCACGGGGGCGAAGGTAGAAAAATTCGACGCCGTTGCGCGGGTCGGCGGTGACAAGGTCGCGGGGGTCGCGGCGACCGGTATAGCCGGCTTCAGCAAGCATCTGCGCGGCGGTTTCAGATAACGAGCCCTTGTTGGGCACGGCAATTCTCAGCATAGGGATACTCTCTTGGTTTTTTTCACACGACTATTTGGTGAATACGAGCCAGCGGCGCACGCTGGTGCGGATCACAAATGTCGGTAGATATCGGCCGGAGAGAGGCCCTTGGCGATCATCATGACCTGCAGGTGGTAGAGCAGCTGGGAGATTTCCGCGGAGGTTTCGTCGTCGCTTTGAAACTCGGCGGCCATCCAGACTTCGGCGGCTTCCTCAACAATTTTCTTGCCGATGGCGTGCACGCCGGCGTCGAGTTCGCGCACGGTACCGGAGCCCTCTGGACGAGTGGCGGCCTTGTCGCTCAGTTCTACGAAAAGGTCATCGAATGTTTTCACAGCTCTAGGTTACCCGCCCCGTGCCGGTGGCTGGCCGCGCGCTCCCGCAGCAGGCCGATCTGGGCGGCCGGATTCTCGGCCCCGAACACGCTGGAACCTGCCACGAAGGTGTCGGCGCCGGCCATGGCTGCGATCTCGATAGTCTGTGCGGTAATGCCGCCGTCCACCTGCAACCAGACGTCGAGGCCGGTCTTTTGTACTGCTGTGCGCAACTGAACCAGCTTCGGCATGGTCGATTCCATGAAGCTCTGGCCGCCGAATCCGGGTTCTACAGTCATCACCAGCACCTGGTCGAATTCGGAAAGCAGTTCGAGATATGGTGCGACATCGGTGCCCGGTTTCAGAGCGATGCCGGCGCGCGCGCCGATCTGTCGCAGGCTACGGGCCAAAGCGACGGGCTCGGTCGTGGCCTCGGCGTGGAAGGTGACCGAGTAGGCCCCGGCCTCGGCGTAGCCGGGCGCCCACCGCTCGGGATCGTCGATCATCAAGTGGATGTCCAGCGGCAGCGGCGATACCTGCTGCAAGCGTTCGACCATTCCCAGCCCGAAGGTGAGGTTTGGAACGAAGTGATTGTCCATGATGTCGACGTGCACGAGGTCGGCGGAGCGGATGCGACCCAGCTCGCTCTCAATATTGACGAAATCGGCGGCGAGAATGCTCGGATTGATGCGGTTAGCCATCCGCTCAGTTTATCGAGCCCAGCGCGGCACACGGTTGCCCCAGGACCGTGCCGCGGGACGGTCCCCTATCCTCAAGGGATGGAACGCTCGGAATCCCCGTATTCGCGTGGGACGAGACCCGCGTCGAGGAGCAGACGGAGCCTCCTGGCTTCCGGCGCTGTCATCACGGGCATGGGGTTGACAATTCATTTCACCAACAATGGACCGGTCGGTGATTTCGCTGCCGACGCTCTGTACGCGGTGCTGACCTACCTGGCCGTTTCGTTCATCGTTCCACGCTTTCGACCTCAGGTCAGTGCAACGGTCGCCTACTTGGTTTGCGTGACGATCGAGGCAACCCAACTATCCCCAGGGCCGGCTGCCCTGGCCGATGTCTTTCCGCCGGCCAGACTCATTCTCGGCACGACGTTTGCGCCGGTGGATCTCCTCGCCTATGCCGTGGGGGTGTCAGCCGTCCTGGTCTGCGACAGGCTCATTCCACAACGCCGCACGCGATCGATCCGGTCAACCGCCAGGTAGCAGTTACGGAATGCGCTCGTGCAAGCGGCACTCACCGTGGTCGAGGCGCCACAATCTACATCCGCGCTAGTCGATCTTGCCGACACCTCTACGTGCACGACGTGGCGCGGTCTCGGCGTCGTACACGTGGGGCGGGCGCCTACTTTTCCCACTTGGGTTTTTCGGCAGGGGTGGCGGCGCGGTTTTGGCCGGCGGCGCGCCAGGTTTGGGTGGGGTCGAACACAAGGGGCCGCAGACCCCGGGCCGGCCGTCTCGCATGGTGATGTCCGAGCCAGAGGTCTCGATACTCACACGCCCGGCGTTGCAGAGCAGCACAGCATTGTCGATATCGGCAGGTCCGCCCGTGCGCCGGGGCCTCACCGCGGCGCAGACCCGTCCGGTGCATTATGAAAAAACCTGAAATTGAGTGCAAACTTGCTCAAAGAAAAAACCTCCCCGACCCGGCCTTAGTGCGAGTTATCGACCAAATTTTCGAAAGTACCAGAAGCTATGCACAGGCAGAAACAAGGAGACGGCGAGCATAAAGTTCCTCGCGCTGCCGCGCGGCGCTCCGAGCGCCACCACTGCTCGACACTGGGCAGCATGCTTGGTCATCGCTCGGGGCGCATTTCGCGCTGTCTAAATCGTGTTAGCGTTTATCGTTATGTATCGACAAACGTTATGGTGTAAGGGTCCAGCATGATGCTGATTCAACACGACACGAAGAACTCTGAAATGACACGCTGATGGCGGCTCTAACCTGGTGGACTGCTCTCCTCGTCTTACTCGTGCTCGGCACCATAGCGACCGTCGTGGTAATCGAACGTCGATCGGGATCTCGACCGGGCACCGATGTCGGCCCCACCAAGGCGGTGCGGGCCACCAGAATCATCGCGATCCTCTATGCGGTGGTGACGGTGTTTAGAACTGTAGCCGATGCCCTGCAACGGCTACTCAGCGACGCTGTGAGTGTGCGGCTGCCCGTCAAGCCATTCTGGCCCAGCCTGCCGAACACGGTTGAGGTCACGGGGACGACCGCCGACGTTGTGGGTGGAGGGTTCGACCACGCTGTGGTGACCGTGGCAGGGCTGGACACTGCCACCCGCGTCTGGCTGGCAGCCGGCGACGCGCTTCAGGGAGCGACGAACGTTGTGATCGCTGTCGTTGTTGTTATGCTCTGCACGAGCATCATCAGGCTGGATCCGTTCCGTCCGGCGCTGACCCGCGGCATCAACCTGACCGCGACCTCGATCATCGTCGGCGGCCTTGGCTGGCAGGTGTGTGATGCTGTCGCGGGCGGCCTCGCCTCCTCTCAGGTACTCAGGGCAACCGGGTGGAGTCTGGACACAGCCGAGATCGACTGGACTGATATTCGTCAGGTCATCGGGCTGCCGATGGCAGGCCACGAATGGACTCTGGATTTCTGGCCGATCTGGGTGGGCCTGGCCCTGTTCGCCGTAGCCGCGGTATTTCGATACGGGCAGAAGTTGCAAAGAGACTCCGACGGGCTCGTCTGATGCCCGCGGTTCCCGATGAGGACTCCGGTATTCATTGCCGGCTCGACGAGCTCCTCGAGCAGCGTGGCATGACCCTGACGCGGCTCAGCTCCCTCGTGGGCGTCAGCATCGTCAACCTGTCGGTGCTGAAGAACGACCGAGCCAGAGCCATCCGGTATTCAACCTTGCGGGCGATCTGTGATGCGCTCGACTGCGATGTAGGAGATCTGCTGGTGGTGGGACCCAGCGCCTGATCTCGGTAGCCGCTACGGTAACGGGCGTGCCGCGCACCCGTTTCGGGAGCGCGCATCCGCTGGTCTGGGCGGCGGTGCGCCTACTCGTCGGAGCGCTGCAGCAGAATGATGAACATGGCGTCGGTACCGTGGCGGTGCGGCCACAGTTGCACGCTCCCGGTATCGGCGGGCAGGTCAAGGTTCGCCGCGCTGAATGACTGCACGACGGCGGCAGTGTCGAGCGCCGTCACGGTTCCGCCGGCATTGCGCACAGCGAGGGCGACAATTGCCCGTGTCTCGGCGGTGTGCGGGGAGCAGGTGACGTAGGCGAGGATGCCGCCGGGCTTGAGCGCGAGCAAGGCCGCCTCGATGAGTCCCGACTGCAGGCCAGCGAGGTCGGCGACGTCCTTGGGCTGTTTGCGCCAACGCGCCTCGGGTCGGCGCCGAAGGGCGCCGAGGCCGGTGCAGGGGGCGTCGAGCAAAATACGGTCGAAGGTTTCCGGGTGCGTTCGGCCGATGGTGGTGCCGTCGATTTCCCACACCGGAACTGGCTCGGGAAGGGCCTCGAGGGCGGTGCGCACGAGGGTCGCCCGGGCGGGAACAAGCTCGTTGGCTACAAGTTCGGCTCCCCCGGCGCGTGCCTCGGAAGCGAGCAGGGCGGCCTTGCCACCGGGTCCGGCGCAGAGGTCGAGCCACCGCTCCCCCGCAACGATCGGCCGGGCCCGGCTGAGTGCCAGAGCGGCGATCTGCGATCCCTCATCCTGCACCCGAATGCGACCCGCTGTCGCGGTCACGAGGTGGTAGGGGTCTCCGGAGTCCAACACAAAACCCACCGGTGAGAATTCATCGGCGAGGCCCAGCCGTTCGCGGTCTTCGTCGGTGGCGAGGCCGGGCAACGCGACCATATTGACCTTTGCCGCCATATTGTCGGCTGCGAGCAGATCGGCCAGCTCGTCTTCGTGACCTTCCGCACGCAGTGCCTGCCGAAAGGCCCGCACGATCCAGGCGGGATGCGAATATTCGGCGGCGAGCCGGTCATCGACGTTGACCGCGCCTTCGAGCACCCGGTCACGCCATTCCTCGGCGCTCGATCGAGAGATGGTGCGCAGCACGCCGTTGGTGAAACCGGTCGCGGAGCGCGAACCGACCTGCTTGGCGAGTGAGACGGATTCGTTGACCGCGGCGTGGGTCGCGATACGAGTCGCCAGCAGCTGATGGGTGCCAAGGCGCAGCACATCGAGAATGCCCGGATCGATGGCGCTGACCGGTCTGTTGGCGGCGAGGGCGATCACACGGTCATAGAACCCCTGCATGCGCAGGGTTCCGTAGGTGAGCTCGGTCGCGAGGGCGGCATCCGCCGTATTCAGGGCTGCGCGTTGAATGCGCGTCGGCAGCAGCAGGTTCGCGTACGCGTCGGATTCGCGCACCGCCGCGATCACCTCATAGGCGATACGTCGGGCCGGCTGCACGAAGTCGGCCGGGGCCGGGCGCGACCGGACAGTGCCCGACACTACCGAGTCGGCCGCACGGTCCGAGTAGGTACGGTTTGAGTGAGCACGGTCCGATTTTGAACGGTCCGAGCCTCCACGGGCCGAGCCTGGGCGGTCGTCACTCATGACGCCGTCACCGATTCTGCTGCCACTCCGCGCCACCAGTCGTTCGCTGTCATCGCTGTCTTTCCGGCCGGTTGCACGCGCAGCAGAACCAGGGGTTCGGTCTGCGTGCCAATCAGCACTATCTTTTCGCGCTGCACAATAGTTCCGGCAGGCAGGTTGGGTTGGTCGACGCTGGGAGCGACCTCGAGGAGTTTCAATTCGGCGCCGTTCACGGTCGTGAACGCACCCGGCTCCGGGGTCACCCCGCGAATATGGTTATAAACGGATGCCGCTGGTCGGCTGAACACGATCCGCGCATCGTCTCGCACCAGTTTGGGCGCGAGGGTCGCCTCGCCGGTCTGCGCCACGGCCAGGGCGGTGCCGGCGGCGAGCTCAGAGACGACCCGCAGGAGCAGCGCGGCGCCGCTGTGGCTGAGCTCCTCGAGAAGTATTCCTGATGTGGCATGTGCGCCGAGGGGTTGGGAGAAACTTCCGAAAACGGCACCGGCGTCGAGTTCGGGTACCAGCTGGAACACTGCGGCGCCGGTTCGTTCATCACCGGCGATGACGGCGCGCTGCACCGGGGAGGCTCCCCGCCACCGCGGCAGGAGGGAGAAGTGCAGGTTGATCCAACCGAGGCGGGGAACGGAGAGCAGGGGCTCACGCACGATGCCGCCGTAGGCGACGATGACACCGAGATCGGGTTGCCGGGCACGGATGGTCTCGGTCGCCTCAGCGTCGAGTCGGTTGGTCTTCAGTACCGGGTAGCCCTGGGCCATCGCGGCCTGCGCGACCGGCGACGGAGTGAGGGTGCGCTTGCGGCCGAGCGGAGCATCCGCTCGAGTGATCACAGAGACAATCTCGTGCTCGGAGCTGGCCAGGGCCGTGAGGCTGGGCAGCGCGACCTCGGGCGTGCCGGCAAAGACGAGTTTCATTTAGAGCAGCTCCGGGTCGTCGAATCGAACTTTAAGTGTAGGTGGCGGTTGGAACGAACCCGACTTCGACTTGCGGCGTGTGGCGGCGTTTCGCACGACCGCCGCCTTGAGCGCGTGGGCCACTTCATCGCCGCGGGCGTAGCCGAACCGGACGACCGCCCGCACCAGGGGGGCGTCGGTGTCGACCGGGCCCAGTATGTCCAGGCCGGCCACCGCAACGAGATCAGCGAGGGCAGCGTCGACGTCTGCAGCGGTGCCGGTGACCGAAGCCACGCGTACGGCCGGCGGAAACCGCAGCTGGCGACGGTCGGCGAGCTCGCTCGCGGCGAAGTTGTCTGGCCGCCAGGAATTGAGTGCCCGGGCGAGGGTGCCCCCGACCCCGGCGAGCAACACGGGAGCGCCGGGCGCGGCAAGAGCGGCCGCGTTGGCCCACCAGCGCAGGCAGTCCTCAGCGACGCGCAGCGATTCGCGGGCAAGCATCCGCTCGCCGTCGAGGATGAGGATGGCCCGGTACCCGCCGGTCGGCACCGGTTCGGCGCCCCGGGTGGCGATTACGAGAGCCGGCTGGGCGCCAAGGGTCTGAATCGTATGTTCGCCGTCGGCGACGATGACGCGCGCGCCGGGAAAGGCGCGGCCGAGTTCTTCGGCGGTGCGCCCGGTGCCGAGCGTCACCACACGCAGTTTGGTGCCTTCGCAGTGCGCGCAGGTCCACCCGGCGGCGAGGGCGCCGCACCACCGACAAGACGGCACGGCCGAGGCTGACTTCAGCCCGAGCGGCCCCTGGCAGTGGGTGCACCGAGCGGCTTTCTTGCAGCTTTGGCAGGCGAGCATCGGGGCATACCCCGGGCTCGCGACCTGCACCAGTACCGGCCCATGCACGAGCGCCTCCCGCGCAGCCTGCCATGCTGCCGACGGGATCCGGGCCGCGCGAGCCTGCTGGTCGGGTTCGGATTGAAAATCAGTAGGGATGATGCGCGGGTGTCGATCGGCGGCCGGATTCACCTCGGTCAGGTACCCCAGCTCGACCAGGCGCTGGGTTTCGACGCTGCGCGAGTGGCCGAGCAGCACGAGGGCGCAGTCGCTGTCTTGCTGGCGCACCAGGGCCGCGTCGCGGGTATTGACGTAGGGGCTGAGCGGTTCGGAGTAGAGCGGATCGCCGTCGTCCCAGACGGCGATGAGGCCGAGGTCGTGCGCGGGCGCGTAGACAGCCGAGCGGTTTCCGAGGATGATGCGCGGTGCGGGCTCGAGGCAGGCCAGAAAGGCGCGGTACCGGTCGGGGTTCGGCTGGCGGGCATCGACCCGGCAGAGCGGCAGCGTCGGGGCGAGCTGGGCCAGGGCGGCTTGTACCTGGTCCTGATCACGAAAGTCGGGCACGCAGAGAATGGCGCTCTGCCCTGCGCTGACGGTGGCGACGGCGAGTTCGGCCAGGGTTTGAGCCCAACGGCCGATCGTGCTGCCGTCGATCAGCTGCGTGAGTTCGGGGATAGCGGCGACGGCGACGCGGTGGTGCTCCATGATCACACTATCGAGCCGTCCGGTCGGGTAGCCGACGAAGGCGGGAGCGGCCAGGCCGATCCTTACGGGTGACGGAGCAGGATCAGCCGGTTCGGTACCCGTGCGCGAAACGGCAGGAACGGCCTGCGCCGCCAACCAGGCCTTTTCAACGCGCACCTGCCGCGGCGGCACCGCGAGTCGGATGATGTCACTCGCGTTGCCGGCAGCCCGATCCGCCAGCCGGCGCGCCAGTTTCCACACGTCGGGCGTGAGCACGACGGCTGCGGATACGACCGAGTCGAGCGGACTCAGGGCGCCGCGGAAGGCGACATCCGTTTCCGAGTCGGACCGGGGCCGAGCGGCTCGCGGATCCAGCACCTCGATCACATACGCGTCGACGACACGGCCGCCAGACCGAAAGGGCACCTTGACGCGCATTCCCGCCGCAACCTGACCGACCAGTTCGGTGGGGACGCCGTAATCGAACAGGTGGTCCAGTTGCGGCAGGGGGGACTCGATCAGCACCCGTGCGACGAGGCCGGAGTGCGTCATGACTGCGCCGACTTCAGAGGCCGGCGGCGCGGATCAGGTCGTCGACCTTGTCGAGACGCTCCCAGGTGAAGTCGGGAAGCTCCCGGCCGAAGTGGCCATACGTGGCCGTCTGCGCGTAGATGGGACGCAGCAGGTCAAGCGAGTGGATGATGGCTGCCGGTCGCAGGTCGAACACGGCGCGAATAGCCGCGGTGATCTCCTTATCAGGCAGCACACCGGTGCCGAAAGTTTCAACGTACAGGCCAACCGGGGACGCCTTTCCGATCGCATAGGCAACCTGTACTTCGAGGCGCTCGGCCAGGCCGGCAGCCACAGCATTCTTCGCGACCCAGCGCATGGCATAGGCAGCAGATCGGTCGACCTTGGACGGGTCCTTGCCACTGAACGCACCGCCGCCGTGGCGGCTCGATCCGCCGTAGGTATCGATGATGATCTTGCGACCGGTGAGGCCGGCATCGCCCTGCGGGCCACCGATTTCAAAGCGCCCCGTCGGGTTGATCAGGGTTGTGAGCTCAGAAGAATCAAGATCGATCAGGTCGAGCACCGGACGAATCACGCGCTCTTCCACCTCGAGGCGCAACTGCTCGGTGGACACCGAGGGCGCGTGCTGGGTTGACACCACGACGGTCTCGACGGTGCGTGGAACGATTCCGTCATAGCCGATGGTGACCTGGGTCTTGCCGTCGGGGCGCAGGTAATCGAGTTCGCCGCTTTTGCGCACGAAGGCGAGGCGTTCCGCCAGGCGGTGGGCGATCCAGATAGGGATCGGCATGAGTTCGGGGGTCTCCCGCGTGGCGTAGCCGAACATGATGCCCTGGTCGCCGGCGCCTTGGCGGTCGAAGTCGTCGAGGCTGGACTGCTCGCGCGTTTCGAAAGCGTCGTCGACGCCCTGGGCGATGTCGGGTGACTGGCCGCCGATGGAGATTTCCACGCCGCAGGACCGGCCGTCGAACCAGACGTCGGAAGAGTCGTAGCCGATGTCGGTGATGCACTTGCGCACGATCGAGGGAATCTCGACATACGCATCGGTAGTGACCTCGCCCGCCACATGCACGAGCCCCGTGGTGACCAGGGTCTCAACCGCGACCCGGCTGTGCGGATCGTCGGCGAGCAGGGCATCGAGGATACTGTCGGAGATCTGGTCGCAGATCTTGTCGGGGTGACCCTCGGTCACTGATTCCGAGGTGAAGAGGCGAAGGTCGCTCATCTGGCTCGTCTCTGTTTACTAAAAAACGTAGTTTTGAATGAAAACGTAGGAGTTCTCGCCTGTCGCAGCGGACGCTAGCCGATCAGGTCAAGTATGCAATTGGCCACCGACATTTTACTGCCGGAGGCCTCCTTCACTATAACTCCGTGGCGATCGAGCACCGTCACGGTGTTACGTTCCGTGCCGAAACCGACGCCCGGGCCTACCCGGTTCACGACCAGGTAGTCGCACCCCTTGCGGGAGATTTTGGCGCGGCCGAGAGTGAGCAGCCGATCAACATCCATTTCTGTCTCGGCGGCGAAGCCGATGATCAGCTGGTCCCGCCGGCGCGCAGCAGACAGGCTGGCCAGAGTGTCGGGATTTTTGACAAGTTCCAGGGTGAGGGTATCCCCCACGTCTTCCTTCTTGATTTTACCGAGCTGCACGGTCTTGGGCCGATAGTCGGCCACCGCAGCGGCCATGATGATGACCTCGGCCGATTCGGCGGCGAGTGTCATAGCCTCGTGCATCTCCAGAGCGCTGCTGACCCTGACGGTGGTGACGCTGGTGGGAACGGGCACCTCGAGATGAGCGGCGACCAGGGTGACCTGAGCTCCCCGGGCCAGCGCAGCCTGAGCGAGTGCGACGCCCTGCTTTCCACTCGACCGATTGCCGAGGAACCGCACCGGATCGAGCGGTTCCCTGGTGCCGCCGGCGCTGATCAGCACCCGGCGACCGGTCAGATCGTGCACAGCGGATGCCGCGCACTCGCCACCGGGCTGCACGCGGTCGAGTACGGCCAAAGCCATCGCCACGATGGTCTCGGGGTCCTCCATGCGCCCAACACCGGTATCGGTGCCGGTGAGGCGGCCGACGCCGGGGCCGACGATGGTGACGCCGCGCGACCTCAGGGTGGCGATGTTGGCGACCGTGGCTATGTTGTTCCACATTTCGGTGTGCATCGCCGGGGCGATCACGAGCGGCGCGGTGCTGGCCAGAATCGTGTTGCCGAGCAGATCGTCGGCGAGGCCAACGGCGAGTTTGGCAATGCTGTTTGCCGTAGCCGGAGCCACGACGATGAGGTCCGCGCTCTGCCCGATGGCTACGTGGCGCACCTCGTCAACGCCCTCATAGAGGTCGGTGTACACCGGGTTACGCGAGATCGCTTCGAGGGTCGGCTTGCCGACGAAGCGCAGGGCAGCAGCGGTGGCGACAACGTGCACCGAGTCGCCGTTCAACACGAAAGCGCGCACGATGTTGACTGCCTTGTACGCGGCGATGCCGCCGGTGATTCCGACGACGATCGTGCGAGGTGTCTTCATCCTGCGCGCTTGGGGTGCGGTGTTCTAGGCCTCGACGATCGGGCGGGAAACGAGCTTGTCGTCGTTGATCTCGCGCAGGGCGACCGAGAGCGGCTTGTCTTCAACGGTTGAGTCGACGAGCGGTCCGACGTTGTCGAACAAGCTGCCTTCGTGGAGGTCGGCGTAGTAGTCGTTGATCTGGCGCGCACGCTTGGATGCGAAAATCACGAGGGCATACTTCGAATCGACCTTGGAGAGCAGGTCGTCGATGGGCGGGTCAATGATGCCAGTGGGCTTGTTCGCCATTGGTGTCACACTCCTAATAGAGCACGGCCGTGGCCTGTGCGAATCTGTTGTTGAACGAGAACATACGAGGGCGAGCGCGCCCGAGGACACGCAAGAATTCATCAGAAACGGGTGCTACGACATGCTGGATGCAGCGCGAATCTCCATCAAGTCTACGACCTCACGAGCGGCGTCGCCGACATCATGGTTGATCACGCGATAATCGAACTCGCCCTGGGCGGCTAATTCCAGCTTTGCGGTCTCCAGACGGCGGGCCTGTTCTGCCGCGTCTTCGGTACCGCGACCGATCAGGCGGCGCACCAGTTCCTCCCAGCTCGGTGGCAGCAGGAACACGAGGCAGGCTTCCGGCATGGCACGCCGAACGGCGCGGGCGCCCTGCAGATCGATTTCGAGAAGCACGCTGTTGCCTGCAGCGATGGCGTCGTCGACGGGTCCGCGGGGGGTACCGTAGCGGTACGCGTTGTGCACTGTGGCCCACTCGAGCAATTCGCCGGACTCGATCATTTCATCGAACTCATCGTCCGAGACAAAGAAATAGCTCACTCCCTCAACCTCTCCGGGGCGCGGTGCTCGAGTCGTCGCTGAAACGGAGAGCAACACGTGCGGGTAGTTCTCGCGAATGTACCCGGCCACAGTTCCCTTGCCCACAGCAGTCGGGCCAGCAAGAACGATGAGCTTGGAGTCGACAGCGCTATGGCGCAGGGTGGGTCGTTCAGAGAGAAAATCGCGCAACCGATCGCGCTGGTGCCGGCCGAGCCCACCGAGACGTTTGGACGGTGAAATCTCCAAGCGGTGGATGATGCGCTGCATCTTGGTCACGCCGATGGCCGGAATACTCACGAGCAGCTCGGTCACGCGCAGCCGACCCTCGGTTCCGATCGGGTTCGCGATCGCTGTGGAGAGCACCTCGAGCGCGGTCCGTTCGCCGGAGGCGACCTCCGCCTTGACCCGAGCGCGAGCGCGGCGTGCCGCGACAGCAGCACGCGAGGCAGCGACCCGGTCGACTTCGGGCGGGGTTGGACGATTTTCAGCCACGAACGGCACCTACCTCGGCTACTCGGCGCTCAATGGCTTCTTCGATTCGGTGGGGTCCGGCCGAGAGCACACTGCGCGATTCACTCACGATAACCCCATCGGCGTATCCGCCATATATCGAGATCAGATCCATAATATTCCCACCCTGGTGTCCGAAGCCCGGTGCGAGCACGGGTGTTCGAAATTCGGTCGGCGCCCGGTGCACGTCAATGCCGAAGAGGGCCAGGTCGAGCGTGGCCCCCAGCACGACGCCGATCGACCCGAGACCGGTCACTGCGCGAACGGATGCCGTCACTTCGGTATCCCGGCCAGCGCGCGCATTGCGCTCTCCGACATCATCGAGAATGGCGCGCGCGACACTCGAACCGGCGTAGCTCCCGTCGGCCACGATTGCGCGCTGAATGTTGCCGGCCTCGGGGTTGGACGTCGCGGCAAGCAGGAAGACACCCTTGCCGTGTGCGGCCGCGAGACTGAGTGACGCGTCGAGCGAACCGACACCCATGTACGCGGCCAGGGTGAGGGCATCCACTTCGAGCGGGGAACCGGGTGAGAACCAGGCCTCGGCATAGGCCAGGGCACTCGTGCCGAGATCGCCGCGTTTGGCGTCGCCGATCACGAGCAGGCCAGCCTGCCGGGCGTCGGCCAGTACCCGCTCGAGCGCGACGAACCCGGCCGAACCGAAACGTTCGTAGAAAGCGACCTGAGGTTTGACCAGGCCGACCCGGCCGGCCGCAGCGGCGACGACCGTGCGGCCGAAGGATTCGGCGCCAGCGGCCGTGTCGGGTAGGTTCCAGTCGCTCAGTAGCCAGGAGTGCGGATCGATACCCACGCACAGCTGGCCGCGTTCGGCGAACACTCCAGTGAGACGATCGCCGAAGGTGAGAACCGATCCGGTCACGTCCGGTTCAGGCGACCTCGTCACAACAGGGCCGTTCGCGCGGTGGCGTATTCCTGGAGCGAGGTCACCTCGAACCCGTCGCGAATAGAGTCGATTGAGGCGACCGCAGCGCTGAGCTCAGCAATCGTGGTGAACAACGGCAGGTCGCCGGCAACGGCGGCCGCACGAATCTCATAGCCGTCGGCCCTGGCCGTGCTGCCACCGGGAGTGTTGATGACGATCTGAATCTCTTCGCGGCGAATGAGCTCGACGATGGACACGTCGTCCTCCCCCGATTTCTCGCTGAACTTGGTCACAACGCGGGCGCGGATACCGTTGCGTTGCAGCACCTCGGCGGTACCGATGGTCGCGGTGATCTCGTAGCCGAGCTGCTGCAGCCGCAGCATGGGCAAGATGATCGCACGCTTGTCGCGGTCGGAGACCGACACGAAGACGGTGCCGGACAGCGGAATTCCGCCGTAGGCAGCGAGCTGGCTCTTAGCGAAGGCCCGTGGGAAGTCGCGATCGATGCCCATGACCTCGCCGGTGGAGCGCATTTCCGGGCCGAGGATGGAGTCGACGACGAGGCCCTCGGGGGTGCGGAACCGGTTGAACGGCAACACGGCTTCCTTCACCGCTACCGGCGATTCGATCGAAACGCGAGAGCCGTCGATCAGCGGCAGCTTGCCCTCGGCTTTGAGCTCGGCGATGGTCGTACCGACCATGATCAGCGCGGCGGCCTTGGCGAGCGTGATGCCCAGCGCTTTCGCGACGAACGGCACGGTGCGCGAGGCGCGCGGGTTGGCCTCGAGCACGTAGAGCACACCGGCGCCGATCGCGAACTGCACGTTGAGCAGGCCCTTCACTCCGATGCCACGGGCGATGCCGAGGGTGGCTTCGCGTACCCGGTCGATTTCGGCGCGCCCGAGGGTGACCGGCGGCAAGGTGCAGCTCGAGTCACCGGAGTGGATTCCGGCTTCTTCGATGTGCTCCATGACGCCGCCGATGTAGAGCTCGTGACCGTCGTATATGGCGTCAACGTCGATCTCGATCGCGTCATCGAGAAAACGGTCGACGAGAAGCGGATGCCCCGCGCCGATGATTCCCTGCCCGGCCATGCGGGTGAAGTAGTCGGCGAGTGACGGGGAATCGTAGACGATCTCCATGCCGCGGCCGCCAAGCACGTAGCTCGGGCGCACGAGCACCGGGTAACCGATCTCTTCGGCGACCACGACGGCTCCGGCGAAGTCGATCGCTGTTCCGTTGCGGGGCGCGAGCAGGCCGGCATCGTCCAGAATCTTCGAGAACAGTCCACGTTCCTCAGCGAGGTCGATCGCATCGGGGGTTGTGCCGAGAATGGGGATACCCGCCGCTTCCAGGCCTCGGGCGAGGCTCAAAGCGGTCTGGCCGCCGAGCTGCACGACGACACCGACGAGTTCGCCGCTCTGGCTTTCGGCGTAGATGACCTCGAGCACGTCTTCAAGGGTGAGCGGTTCGAAGTAGAGCCGGTCACTCGTGTCGTAGTCCGTGGAGACCGTCTCCGGGTTGCAGTTGATCATGATGGTCTCGTAGCCGGCCTCCGACAGTGCGAAAGAGGCGTGCACACACGAGTAGTCGAATTCGACACCCTGCCCGATGCGGTTCGGGCCGGAGCCCAGGATGACGACTTTGCGCCGGTCGCTGGCGACGACCTCGGTCTCGTCGTCGTAGCTCGAGTAGTGGTACGGCGTGAGGGCGGGAAACTCCCCCGCGCAGGTGTCGACGGTCTTGAACACGGGACGCACACCGAGAATGTGGCGCACGGTGCGGACATCCGCTTCCCCGAAACCGCGCAACTCGCCGATCTGGGCGTCGGAAAAGCCGTGGTCCTTGGCGAGGATCATGACGTCGCGGTCGAGCCGGTCGGCGGCCTTGACCGTGTCGGCGATCTCGTTGATCAGAACGATCTGATCAAGGAACCACGGATCGATCTTGGTGGCGGCGAAGACCTGATCGATGGTCGCGCCACGGCGGAGGGCCTGCTGCACGGTGACGATGCGGCCGTCGGTGGGAATCTCGGCGGCGATGAGCAGTTCGTCGACCGTGCGGGATTCCTCGCCCCAGTGAAAGCTCGAGCCGCGCTTCTCGAGCGAGCGCAGCGCCTTCTGCAATGCGGATGTGAAGCTGCGACCGATCGCCATAGCTTCACCGACCGACTTCATGGTCGTGGTCAAGCGCTGGTCGGCGGCCGGGAACTTCTCGAACGCGAAGCGCGGCACCTTGACCACGACATAGTCGAGGGTGGGCTCGAAGCTTGCCGGGGTGACACCGGTGATGTCATTGGGGATTTCGTCGAGACGGTAACCGATGGCGAGTTTGGCCGCAATCTTGGCGATCGGAAATCCGGTGGCCTTGCTGGCCAGGGCAGAGGAACGCGACACCCGCGGGTTCATCTCGATCACGATGACGCGGCCATCGACCGGGTTGATCGCGAACTGGATGTTGCAGCCGCCGGTGTCGACGCCGACGGCGCGGATGATGTCGATTGAGATGTCGCGCAGGTGCTGGAATTCACGGTCGGTCAGGGTGAGGGCCGGGGCGACGGTGATCGAGTCGCCGGTGTGGACTCCGACCGGGTCGATGTTTTCGATGGAGCAGACGACGACGGTGTTGTCGGCCGTGTCGCGCATCATCTCGAGCTCGTACTCTTTCCAGCCGAGAATCGACTCCTCGAGCAATACCTCGGTCGTCGGGCTGTGGTGCAGGCCGTCGGTGACGATGCGCCGCAGTTCCACCTCGGTGTAGGCAAAGCCGGAGCCGAGTCCGCCCATGGTGAAGGAGGGACGCACGACCAGCGGGTAGCCGAGGTCGGTGGCGTAGCCGACGGCTTCCTCGACCGTGCGGGCGATGAACGACCGGGCCACGCCCGCGCCCGCGTCGAGGACGAGCTGCTTGAAGATCATGCGGTCTTCGCCCTTGTTGATAGCGTCGAAGCTCGCGCCGATCAGCTCGACGTCATACTTCTGAAGGATTCCGCGCTCGTGCAGCTGGATCGCCGCGTTGAGGGCGGTCTGCCCACCCAGGGTCGGCAGAATCGCATCCGGCCGTTCCTTGGCGATGATCGTCTCGAGAATCTCGGCCGTGATGGGTTCGATGTAGGTCGCATCGGCAAAGTCGGGGTCGGTCATGATGGTGGCCGGGTTGGAGTTGACCAGGATGACGCGAACGCCTTCCTCGCGCAGCACCCGGCAGGCCTGGGTACCGGAGTAGTCGAACTCGCACGCCTGACCGATGACGATCGGGCCGCTGCCGATGACAAGAACGCTGTTGATATCGTCGCGCTTGGGCATTATTTGGTTTCTCCTGCACTGCCGCGCTGCGAAGCCAGCACAACGTCTCTGAATCGATCGAACAAGTGGTTGGCGTCGTGCGGGCCGGAGGCTGCCTCCGGGTGATACTGCACCGAGAAAGCGTTGATATCGAGGCAGCGGATGCCTTCGACCACCTGGTCGTTGAGGCTGTAGTGGCTCACTTCCACGCGGCCGAACCCGGCGCGCGAGTCGTGGACACCCTCGATGGGCATGTCGACGGCGAATCCGTGGTTCTGCGAGGTGATCTCCACTCGTCCGGTGGTCTTGTCGAGCACGGGCTGGTTGATGCCCCGATGCCCGAACGGCAGCTTGTAGGTGCGAAACCCGAGCGCCCGGCCGAGCAGTTGGTTGCCGAAGCAGATACCGAAGTAGGGGATGCCGGCGCGGAGCACTTCCTGTAGCAGGGTGACGTGGGCGTCGGAGGCGGCCGGGTCACCGGGTCCGTTGGAGAAGAACAGGGCAGAGGGCTTCAGCGAGAGAACGTGCTCGGCGGTGACCGACTGCGGTAAGACGAGCACCTCGAACCCGCGCTCGGCGAGGTAGGTGAGCGTGCTGGTCTTCACACCGAGGTCGAGCACCGCGACGGAGCCGATGTGCTCGCCCTGCGCGGGAATCGAGAAGGGTTCGACCGTCGAGACCTCCAGCGAGAGATTGCGACCGCGCATGGGCGCGCCCGAGAGCACCCGTTCGAGCTGTTCACTGTCGGACAAGCCGAACAGGTCGCCCGAGAAGATGCCGCTCTTCATCGCGCCCTTCGAGCGGATGTGGCGGGTGATCGCACGGGTGTCGATGCCGCTGATCCCGACGACGCCCTGCGCTTCGAGGTCGTCGTCGAGGGTGCGGGTGGCACGATGGTTCGAGGCGATCCGGGCCGGTTCCCGCACGATGAAGCCGGCGACCCAGATTTTCCTGGACTCCATGTCCTCGTCGTTCATTCCGGTGTTGCCGATGTGCGGGGCAGTCATGAGCACGATCTGCCCGGCGTAGGACGGGTCGGTCAGGGCTTCCTGATAGCCGGTCATGCCGGTCGCGAAGACGATTTCGCCGAGCGTCTGGCCTTCGCTGCCGTAGCGGCGACCCACGAAGCGGCGGCCGTCTTCGAGAACGAGTACGGCCGGGCCGGGCCGGTCGGTCGTCGTCGTCGAGAAAGTGCTACTCACTGCGGGCAAGACGGCGGCAGCGGATGCGACGGCGTCGCTTGGTACGGCCTCCGTTGGTACAGCCTGGATTGCTTCTGCCTGGTTTGGAGCGGTCGAGTCGGGCACGTCAGGCCTCGCTTTCATCTTGATGGGCCGTAGCGGCAATGGTTCGGATCGAGTCGACGAGGCGAGCACGATCACTGGGATCGATGATGCGAAAGAAGCTGTCAACGGCGCGGCGGTCGTCGGGCCCGGCAGTGGCGCCCGTAGCGAGGCGCCAGCTCAGGCAGACCAGACCATCGGTTTCGACCACCCGGTCGATGGCCACCTGGGCCGCACCCACCGCGTCGATAGCGCTGGCAGCAATGAACACCGGCTGGTTCCCATCGAGGTCGAGCGTCACGCCGGCCTCGGTCACGGTGACAGCGGCGCGAGCCCGAAAACCCAGCCCGCGAATAGCAAGCCGCTCGAGCGGCGCATCGCGGGGGGTGGTTGCCACATAGTAGGTCGCGGCATCGGCCAGTGCAGCTCCGGTGTTCTCCGGCATCGGGTAGCCGGCGGCAAGGGCGCCATCTCGTCGACTACGCTTTCGCCAACTGCGCCACATGAGAACGAGAACGCCGATCAGAACAAGGCCTGTGATGATGGCGGGAATAGACCTATCCATGGGTGACTACTTTTCTGGTGTGGCCGGCTATCTCGAGGCTGCTGCGAATCGCGCCGTCGAGCATCGTGGCATAGCCACGGTGGAATGTCGCTCGCACGTCGCCGGGCAGCGTCATGGACAGGTAGGGCGAGTTCGAGCTGGTACCGGCCAAATCGGCGCGGCCGAAAACTCGGCTCGCTGCCGGGTCGTAGAGCGCCAGCTCGGCCGGCGAACCGACCGCGATCGGGTTGCCCTGACCGGCCAGGCGACCGATACGGGCCGGGGTGCGCGACAGAACGCGTTCGATATCGGCCCAGTCGAGCAGCCCGGTGGCGACAACGGCGGCATGCACGACCGAGAGGGCCGATTCCAGCCCGACCATGCCATTGGCGGCGGCGTCCCACTCGCAGTCCTTGCTTTCGGCCGGATGCGGTGCGTGGTCGGTCGCGACGATGTCGATCGTGCCGTCGGCCAGTCCGGCGCGCAGCGCCTCGACGTCTTCACGGCTGCGCAGCGGCGGATTCACCTTGAACCGGGCATCGTAGCCGCGCACGAGGTCTTCGGTCAGCAGCAGGTGGTGCGGGGTGACCTCGGCCGTCACGTTGATGCCGCGAGCCTTGGCCCAGCGGATCACGTCGACCGAGCCGGCCGTGGAGACGTGGCAGACGTGCAGGCGGGACCCGACATGTTCGGCCAACAGGACATCGCGGGCGATGATCGACTCTTCGGCGACGGCCGGCCAGCCGATGAGACCGAGCTCACCGGAGAGGGCGCCCTCGTTCATTTGGGCTTTTTCGGTAAGGCGTGGTTCCTGAGAGTGCTGCGCGATGACGCCGTCGAAGGCCTTGACATACTCGAGGGCACGGCGCATGAGGAGCGGGTCCGAGACGCAGAATCCGTCGTCCGAGAACACCCGCACGCGAGCCCTGCTCGATGCCATGGCTCCGAGTTCGGCGAGCTGTTTGCCGGCCAGGGCAACGGTGACGGCGCCGATCGGCTGAACGTCAACGTAGCCGGCGCTCTCGCCTAGGGCGAGTACCTGCTCGACCACCCCGGCCGTGTCCTGGGCCGGCAGGGTGTTGGCCATGGCGAACACACTCGTGAACCCGCCCCGGGCAGCGGCGCGGCTGCCGCTCCGCACGGTTTCGCTGTGCTCGTAGCCGGGTTCGCGCAGGTGGGCGTGCAGGTCTACCAGGCCGGGCAGCGCGATGAGGCCGTCGGCGTCGAGCACGCGCGCGCCGCTCGGGGACAGGCCGGTCCCGAGCTCGTCGATACGTCCGCCAGCGAGACGGATGTCGGTGCGCGTGCCGTCCGGTAACGTCGCCCCGCGAATCAGCCAGGCTTCGTGCACGTCGTGTTGCTGTAATCCGTCAATCGACATTCTTCGATTCCTTCCGATCACCGGATAAGAGCAGGTAGAGCGCGGCCATCCGCACGGAGACACCGTTCGTGACCTGTTCGAGTACGGTCGAATTCGCGGAGTCGGCCGCCGCCGAGGAAATCTCCAGACCACGATTCATCGGGCCGGGGTGCATAACAATGCTAGCCGGACCGAGTCGGCCAAATCGCGCGTCGTCGAGTCCCCAGACCCGGGAGTACTCGCGGCTGCTTGGAAAAAACGCTGCGCTCATCCGTTCGGTCTGGATACGCAGCATCATGACCACGTCGGGGCCGGCATCGATCGCATCATCGAGGTCAAAGCTGAAGCGAGCCGGCCACAGTGCGGTATTACTCGGCAACAGGGTGGGCGGGGCGACGAACGTGACCTCCGCGCCGAGAGTGGTGAGCAGCCAGAGGTTGGAGCGGGCCACCCGGGAGTGCAGTACGTCGCCGACGATGGTAACCGTGACCCCGTCGAGTCCCCGGGTCCGGGAGGCCTGACCGTGGATGCGACGGCGGATGGTGAACGCATCGAGCAGGGCCTGGGTGGGATGCTCGTGGGTGCCGTCGCCGGCATTGATGATGCCGGCGTCGATCCACCCGCTCGCGGCGAGCACGGCGGGGGCGCCTGAGGCGGGGTGGCGAATGACGACGCCGTCCGCACCGATTGCGGCGAGGGTCTGCGCGGTGTCTTTCAAGCTTTCCCCCTTCGACACGCTCGATCCCTTGGCGCTGAAGTTGATCACGTCGGCACTGAGTCGCTTCGCAGCCGCCTCAAAGGAAATGCGCGTGCGGGTGGAGTCTTCGAAAAAAAGGTTCACCACGGTCTTGCCACGCAGGGTCGGGAGCTTTTTGACCTCGCGCTGTGCGACATCCGCCATGTCTTCGGCAATGTCGAGCAGGTTGATGGCCTCGTCGCGGGAGAGGTCTTTGGTGGAGAGAAGGTGCCTCATCGGTCACTCCGGCCATCGATCGAGACGGATTCGTCACCGTCGATCTCTTCGAGGTGCACGTTGATGCGTTCGTCAGCAGCCGTCGGCAGGTTTCGACCGACGAAGTCGGCGCGAATCGGCAGCTCACGATGGCCACGATCAATGAGCACAGCCAGGCGCACGATGTTCGGGCGGCCGTGGTCGCCGAGCGCGTCGAGGGCGCTGCGGATGGTGCGCCCCGAGTACAGCACGTCATCGACGAGCACGACAGTCGCGTCGTCGATGCGGCCAGGAACCTCGGTGCGCGACGGCGTGCGGGTACGTCCGTGGGCGAGATCGTCACGATAGAGCGTCACGTCAAGCGATCCGACCCGAAGGGCGGTTGCCGCCGGTTCGATCCGCTGGATGATCTCGGCGATACGACGGGCAAGGATCACGCCCCGCGTCGGGATGCCGAGAATGACGAGATTGTCCGGCCCCCGATTGGACTCCAGGATCTCGTGGGAAATTCGAGTCAACGCGCGGGTGATGTCAGCTTGGGTGAGCACAATGTGCGCCAAATGCCGACCTCCTTCCCCGTCTCACAGGACGGATCATTAAAGGATGTCTGAGTGGGACTAGCTTACCGTTGGCGCCGTTGTCCGCGCACCAACGGCTTCGGGAAAAACGAATTACGAAAAAGCAGCGGCAACGAAAGCCTGAAATTCGGCCCGGTCAAGGTTGCTGCCGGTGTAGAGCGCCCCGTCAACGAGCACGGTTGGGGTGCCCTGAATGGACGCGACCTCAGCTCCGGCGATCGGCCCGGTCACGGCCGTTTCGGTGTTCTCCTGCGACCAGGTCTGGTATTTCCCAGCTTCAACGCAGTCGGCGATGCTGACCGCGCCGGACGCGAGGTCGACGAGTTGGCTATTGCTGAGCCCGGTCGTCTGTTCGAGTGGTTGCTTGGCGAACAGTGACGCGAGAAAGTCGAGGGTCTGATCGGGGTTCAGGGTGGCCTGGCAGGTCAGCGCTGCGGATGCGCGGCTGGAGTAGTTCGTGCTCTGAGAGACTCGGTCGAGAAAGGTGAGCGAGTGCACCCGAAGGGTGATGACACCGCTTTCCACCCCCGCGGCCAGCAGTTCTCCATTGGTCTCTTCGAACTGGGCGCAGAACGGGCACATCAAATCCACATACTCGTCGACGATGACGGCGCCGGAACCGAATTCGAGATAGCCGCCATCGAAGTTGGCGGCGCCGACCTGACCGGTCGGCAGCGGTGCCGGAGATTCCGCCGGCGTCGAGGAAGCTAGGCCTGCATTCAGCGCGACGAAGAATGCTCCAAAAGCGGAGGCGAACACGATCAGCAACACCACCAGAAGGGTTGCCACCGCAATATGGACGTATCCGATGATGAGACCGGCCAGCGCAAAACCGCGGCCGAGTTCGCCGCGTGCGCGAATCTGCCCCAGCGCAATGTGCCCCGTTATGACTGCGACGAGACCGACGAAGAACGACGACGCGAGTGACACAATCGCCAAGGTGTTGGTCTTCGGCACGGTCGCAAACGAAACGACTGGCCCCGGCAGCGGCGGCACGAATGAGTTGGGCTGCACCGGCTCGTCGCGGGAGCCGTTCGGTCCGAAGCTATCCATGTTCGTGTCCTTCGGTGACGTCGAGACGCGCCCGGCAACAGCCGATCCTGCCGGTCGGGTTGTTAAGCAGACGGCGCGGTTTGGGCGATCTTGCCGAGCAGTCCGTTGACAAAACCGGCCGAGTCATCCGTTGAAAAAATCTTGGCGGCTTCGACGGCTTCATCGATGGCGACGGCGTGCGGTACTGAGTCGTTGTACAGGATCTCCCAGATACCGATCCGCAAAATAGCGCGATCGATGTTGGGCATGCGAGCGAGCGACCAGCCTTGCGAGTAGGTCTCGATCAGTTCGTCGATCTCCTCACGGTGGTCGACGACCCCGTCCACGAGCTCTCGGGCATACAGCCAGGACACCAGACGGGCTGGCTCGCTTGCTGCACGCTCAGCCTCGATCGCGAGCGACTCCGGAATGCTGATCTGGCGCACGTCCGCGACGTACAGGATGTCGATGGCTCTCTTGCGAGCCTTGGTACGTGCGCTCATTCGTTGACGCGGCCGAGGTAGTCGCCGGTGCGGGTATCGACCTTCACCTTGGTGCCCTGCTCGAGAAACAGCGGAACCTGAATTTGGTAACCGGTCTCCACTGTGGCCGGCTTGGTGCCGCCGGTGGAGCGGTCGCCTTGCAGGCCCGGCTCGGTGTAGGTGATTTCCAGGGTGACGGATGCCGGCAGCTCGACGTACAGCGGGTTGCCGTTGTGCAGGGCCACGGTCACGGCCTGGTTTTCGAGCATGAAATTGCTCGCATCGCCCACGACTGCTGCGGGGACGGTGATCTGGTCGTAATCGGCCACGTCCATGAAGACGTAGGCATCGCCGTCGTTGTAGAGGTACTGGAAGTCGCGACGATCGACGTTCTCGGTCTCGATCTTGGCACCGGCGTTGAACGTGCGGTCAACGGTCTTACCCGAGACGACGTTCTTCATCTTGGTGCGAACGAAGGCGCCACCCTTGCCCGGCTTGACGTGCTGAAACTCGACGACGGCCCAGAGCTGGCCGTCCATGTTGAGTACGACGCCGTTTCTGATATCAGCGGTAGAAGCCATGGGAGGGGTGTTCCGTTCAATTGATAAGGTGCGCGGGTGCAAATGGCACCATAATAAGTCTAGGTGCCGAAGCCTCAAGCGCCAAAGGCACCGTTTCGACCCTGCGTCACGAAGCGGTGACGAAGTCCAGTGCCAACCGGTAGGAGTCGAAGCCAAGACCGGCAATGACACCGGTCGCGATGGCGCTCACCACACTCGTGTGGCGAAAGGTTTCACGAGCGTGCGGGTTCGAGAGGTGCACCTCGATCAGTTGCAGGCCAGCCTTGGTGACGAGGGCAGCGGCATCCCTCAGCGCGTAGCTGTAGTGCGTGAACGCTGCCGGATTCAGGATGACCGGCGTCCGCTCGTCAACGGCCTCGTACAGCCAGTGGATCAGCTCAGCCTCGTCGTCGGTCTGCCGCAGATCGATAGAGACCCCGTCACGAGCGGATGCGACGAGCAGCTCGCGCAGGTCCTCCAGGTTCGCCGACCCGTACACGTCCGGCTCGCGACTACCCAGGCGCCCGAGGTTCGGACCGTTCAGAACCAGCACTGTACTCATCCTCTCAGCCTAGGCCGTCCCCGTGCAGCTGCCGTGTCGGCAGTCTCCGTCAGGGAGTGAGTACGGCCACGCCGTCATCGTGGGCGATGAACAGGCCGGTAATGCGCATGAGTTTGCCAAAGGACTCGGTCAACTCCACTGCCCAGGCCTGGTCTGGGGCGGTGCGGGCCGCTGACCCTGGTCGTTCCAGGGTCACAATGAGGCTGCCTCCCGGGGCGTCCCTGGCCAGGATTTCGTTGATCCTCACGGCGAACGCTCGCACCGAACCAGGTTCCGGCCGGAGCGGAATGCCGTCGAGGGGAATCATCAGCGGGAGCTGTTGCCCGTGGGCGTCGAGAACCATGAGCCAGAGCTGGTGGCGGATAGCGTGGCCGATCAGGTCGAAAACCCGTGCCTTGGCCTGCACCACAGTGCTCACGGGTGGAGCGTCGACGATGTTGAGTGTCATGTGCCCAGCATGAGCCGGTCTCGCAGTCGCGAAGGATTATCCACAGGAATTTCCTGAATCCGCTCGGCTGTGGGTATCTTCCGGCGGGCGTCCGGTCGTCCGGGTGTCGGCGACGTTGCGGTTCAATTTGGGCGGCGGCGATGGCACGGATTCGGGTAATTCGATGGTCCGCACGCCCCGGAGCGGCAGTGCCCGTAGAATGACATTGAAACGGCGGCCGCGGCAGCTGCGCCCGCTACTGCTAATGGAGGCAGACGCTGATGGGACACGGCTTGAAGAGTACCTCGTCGGTTCCGTCCGGGTCGGCGTACGAAAGTCTGCTCGCCCTGGAACGGGCCCACGAATCCGCCGTCACAGGCCGAGTCTTCCAGACCGGCGTGCGCCAGCTCGTCCAGGATTCCTGGCAGCGGTCGCTCTCTCTCAGCCTCGATCCCGGCAGTGTGGCACCCGAGCGGGCGCTGTCCGATCGCGAACTGCGGGACCTGCGCAACCAGCATCCGCTCGCCACGGTATTACCCGTCGTGCAGAACCTGCTTATTCGCCACGCCTTTGATGCTGAGTTACTCGTGGCCATCGGCGACGAATCCGGCCGGTTGCTCTGGATCGATGGCGACCGGGCGCTGCGCCGTCAGGTCGAGGAGATGCTGTTCGTCGAGGGAGCGGACTGGTCAGAAAAACGGGTCGGAACCAGCGCCCCCGGTACCGCGCTGGCCCTGGACCGCGGTATTCAGATTCGGCGCGCCGAACACTTCAACGCCCTTGCGCACTCCTGGAGCTGCACGGCCGTGCCCATCCACGATCCAGACACCGGCAAAATCCTCGGCGTGATCGACATCACCGGCGGCGATCAGGCAGTCGCACCGCAAACACTCCCCCTCGTTGAAGCAGCTGTCGCCGCGATGGAGGCAGAATTACGCATCCAGCGCCTCGGCCAGCCGAATTCTTCACCGCCCACCCGCCGGTCGCAGACATCACTACCGACGACCGTGCAGCGACTGGCGCCGGCCCGCCTCAGTGTGCTCGGCACCGATCACGGCCAGTTATGCTACGGCGGCAACACCGTGGATGTCTCGCCCCGCCACACCGAGATTCTCACGCTCCTCGCCTGGCACCGCGAAGGACTTTCCGCCGATCGTCTTTCCAGCTACCTCTTCGATCTGGACACAGCGGTGGAAACGCTGCGCGCCGAAATGGTGCGGGTACGCAAGGTACTTGCCCTCCTCGATCCCTCGATCACGATCACCTCCCGACCGTATCGGCTGGAATCACGGCTTGAACTCGATGCCCAACAGGTGTTGGCCTTTCTGCAGCGCGGCGCCCACCGGGTGGCTCTCGGCGCTTACCGCGGCGCTGTACTTCCGGGATCGTCCGCTCCCGGGATCATCGAAATACGTTCAGAAGTGAGCAGCCGACTGCGCGACGCAATGCTCGCGGATGCTTCGGTCGACCTGCTGCTCAGCTACGCGCGCACCGAAGAAGCCACCTGGGACACCGAAGTCTGGCGGGCCTGTCTTGAGCTGCTTCCGGCCCGATCGCCCAAACGTGCAACGGTCGTGGCGCATCTTGCGCGCATCGAAGTTGAAATCGGTGGCCATCGCAACGTTTCGCAACGTCCCCCCTCGTAGAGTCATGTTAGGCCGCAGGTTTGCGAGCCCGACATCGTCGTCGAAATAGGAGTGACATGACCGTCTATTCAGTCCCAGGAACACCAGGCTCTAAAATTACCTTCAAGTCCCGCTATGAGAACTGGATCGGCGGCGAATGGGTCGCCCCCGTCAAAGGCCAGTACTTCGAAGACATCACCCCGGTCACCGGCAAGGCATTCGCCGAAGTCGCTCGGGGCACCGCCGAAGACATCGAACTGGCGCTCGACGCCGCCCACAAGGCCGCTCCTGCCTGGGGTAAGACCAGCCCCGCCGAGCGCGCCGCTGTGCTGAACAAGATCGCCGACCTCATCGACGCCAATGTCGAAATGCTCGCCGTCGCCGAAACCTGGGACAACGGCAAGGCCATTCGCGAGACGGTCAATGCCGACATTCCCCTCGCCGCCGACCACTTCCGCTATTTCGCCTCGGCGATCCGCGCCCAGGACGGCGACCACGCCCAGCTCGACGGCGACACGGTCTCGTATCAGTTCCACGAGCCGCTCGGCGTCGTCGGCCAGATCATTCCATGGAACTTCCCCATTTTGATGGCCGTCTGGAAGCTGGCCCCTGCCCTCGCCGCCGGCAATGCGGTCGTCCTCAAGCCAGCCGAGCAGACCCCGGTTTCGATTCTCGTGCTGATGGAGCTCATCGGCGACATCCTCCCCCCCGGAGTGGTCAACATCGTCAATGGTTTCGGTCTCGAGGCCGGCAAGCCGCTCGCCTCAAGCAACCGCATCCGCAAGATCGCCTTCACCGGCGAAACCACTACCGGCCGCCTGATCCTTCAATACGCCTCGGCCAATATCATCCCGTCGACCGTCGAGCTCGGCGGTAAGAGCCCAAACATCTTCTTCAGCGACGTCGCAGAGGCGAAGGATTCTTTCTACGACAAGGCCCAGGAAGGTTTCGTGCTGTTCGCCTTCAACCAGGGAGAGGTCTGCACGGCCCCCAGCCGGGCGCTGCTGCAGAAGCCGATCTATGACAGCTTCCTCGGGGACGCGGTCACCCGCGCCAGAAAGATCATCCAGGGCAACCCACTCGACACGGACACCCAGATGGGCGCACAGGCCAGCAACGACCAGCTCGAGAAGATCTTGTCGTACATCGACATCGGCACCAAGGAGGGCGCGAAACTGGCGCTCGGCGGCGAACGTGCCGATCTTGGCGGTGACCTCACCGACGGTTATTATGTGCAGCCGACCATCTTCGAGGGCCACAACAAGATGCGCCTGTTCCAGGAGGAGATCTTCGGTCCGGTACTGGCCGTGACGAGCTTCACGGACTACGACGACGCTATCTCCATCGCCAACGACACCATCTACGGCCTCGGAGCCGGTGTCTGGTCGCGAAACGGCAACGTCGCCTACCGGGCCGGCCGCGACATCCAGGCCGGCCGTGTCTGGGTGAACAACTACCACGCCTACCCGGCCGGCGCGGCATTCGGCGGCTACAAGAGCTCCGGCATCGGCCGGGAGAACAACAAGCTCGCGCTCGGTCACTACCAGCAAACCAAGAACCTGCTGGTGTCCTACTCCGAAAATAAGCTCGGCTTCTTCTAAACCGATCAATCGGGTCCGCCGAGCAGCCCAACGGGTGGGAGTTCGCTCGAAATCTGGCCCGGGGGCTGCTAACGACGTAACGTCGTAGGCAGCCCCTTATATCTTCATCCGTCTAGCAGGAGGTCAGTCAATGTCGACACCCACGATCACCGCATCGGTCACGATCGCCGGTGAAACCGTTCCCCGCGTGCAACTCGCTCCGGTCGCGGTGGATCTGCTCCGCAGCCTGTGGGAGGAGCACGGGCCCCTCATGTTCCACCAGTCCGGCGGATGCTGCGACGGTAGTTCCCCGATGCTGTTCATGGCCGGCGAGTTCATCACCTCCGATCAGGACGTGCGCCTCGGCCAGTTCGATATCGCTCCGGCCAATGAGCCCGGCCAGCCACTCGACTTCTGGATGTCGGCCGAACAGTTCACCTACTGGAGCCACACCTTTCTCACCGTCGACGTCGTACCGGGTCGCGGCAGCGGCTTCAGCGCCGAAGCCCCGCGCGGTGTGCGCTTTCTCATCCGCTCCGAGCTCATGACCACGATGACCCCGCTTGCCGGATCGGCCGAAACCGACACCGCCGAAGAGGATGCCGTGGCCAGTGCCACGAAGGCTGTCCCGGCCTGAGGCTATTGGCCGATGGCCTGGTACGCGCTGAACAGCAGGGAGGCGTCCGGGCCCTCGAGGATGGTGGGCTTGCCCACATCGTCCAGCACGACAAAGCGCAGCATGCCGCTGCGCGTCTTCTTATCGCGCTGCATCGTGGCGAGCAGGGTGGGCCAGCGGCCCACCGGATAACCGGTCGGCAGGGTCAGCGATTCGAGAATGCTGCGGTGCCGGTCGACGACCTCGACCGGGAGCCGGCCGCTCAAGGCAGCGAGCTCGGCCGCGAACATCATGCCGACGGCAACGGCAGCGCCGTGGCGCCAGCCGTACCGTTCGGCGTGCTCGACCGCGTGGCCGAGGGTGTGGCCGTAGTTGAGGATCTCACGGAGGCCGACCTCCTTGAAGTCCTCCCCCACGATGCGGGCTTTCATCGCGATGGACAGTTCGATCAGCCGGCGAAATTCGGGGGTGGTCGGGTCAGTGGCACGGTCGACATCCGCTTCGATGATGTCGAGAATTTCGGGAACCTGGATGAAGCCAGCCTTCACGATTTCTGCGAACCCGGCCAGGATCTCATTCTTCGGCAGCGCCTCGAGCAGGTCCAGGTCGCAGAGCACGGCGGCGGGCGCGTAGAAGGTGCCGACCAGGTTCTTGCCCTCGGCGGTGTTGATACCGTTCTTGCCGCCGACGGCGGCGTCGACCATGCCGAGCACACTTGTGGGAATCTGCACGAGCTTCACACCGCGCAGCCAGGTAGCCGCGACGAAACCGGCGAGGTCGGTGACCGCGCCGCCGCCGAGCCCGATCACGGCGTCGGTACGGCTGAAGTCGGATTGACCCATCACGCCCCAGCAGAACGCTGCCACCTCGACACGCTTGGCGGCCTCGGCGTCGGGAACTTCAGCGAGCAACACTTCGGAATAGGTTTCAAGCAGGCTGTCCCGCAGTGCAACGGCGCGGGCACCGACGGTGGACGTATGCACGATAAGCACCTTGTTGACGCCGCTGCCCAGCTGCTCGGCGACGGTGGTGACGAGGCCACGCCCCACGTGGACCGGATAGCTCTCGACCCCCGTCACGGTGATCACGGTCGTTGCGGGCTGATCGGTCATCTCGAAAATCTCACTCATCATTTCTTTCTTGTACCCAATTCACGATTTCGTCGGCGATGCCGCTGATGGGCCGGTTGGAGGTATCCAGGTGAATCGTCGCGAGGGCCTCATAGGTGGAGCGACGAACGTTGTAAATGCGTTCCCAGTCGGTGACTCCCCCCGCCAGAAGCGGTCTTGTGCTGCCGCCCAGACGCGCCTGCACTGCCGCCGTCGTGACGCTCAGATAGACGACCGTCGCGTTTTCCAGGTCGGACCGGGTGTCGGCATTCAGCACCGCTCCCCCACCGAGCGACACGATGGCGGGCTCGCCGAGAGCCCAATCGACGGCTTCGCGTTCGATGATGCGGAAGTACTCTTCGCCCTCACGAGCGAAGATCTCGCCAATCGGACCGTAGTGTTCAACGATGCGTTTATCGGTGTCGATGAAGGGCACGTTCAGGCCGCGTGCCACTCGGCGACCGATCTTGGTCTTCCCGGAGGCCATCGGCCCGATGAAGACGACCGGCAGCAACGAGTTACGCAGACTCAGCATCGCTCGGGCCGAAAACTCGTCACAGTGTCGCGTCGCTGGACGCACCGGTGCGCAGGTTGGCGGGAATTTCGGCCAGATACGACTGGAGGTTACGGCGGGTCTCTCTGATCGAGTCGCCGCCGAACTTCTCGAGCACCGAGTTGGCGAGCACGAGCGCCACCATGGCCTCGGCGACGACACCGGCCGCCGGAACCGCACAGACATCGGAGCGTTGGTGGTGCGCCGCTGCCGGCTCGCTCGTTGCCACGTCGACCGTGCGCAGTGCCCGGGGAATCGTGGCGATCGGCTTCATACCGGCGCGAACGCGCAGCACCGTGCCGGTACTCATACCACCCTCTGTGCCGCCGGCTTTGTCGCTGACCCGCACAATAACGCCATCCGCCTGCACGAGCTCGTCGTGCGCGTCGGACCCGCGACGACGGGTGGTCTCGAAACCATCGCCGACCTCGACGCCCTTGATCGCCTGTATGCCCATGAGGGCAGCGGCCAGCTGCGAATCCAGACGACGGTCCCAGTGCACGAATGATCCGAGGCCTGGCGGAAGATTGTAGGCGAGCACTTCGACGACGCCGCCGAGGGTGTCACCATCATCGTGCGCGGCATCCACTTCAGCGACCATCAAAGCAGATGTCGCGGCGTCGAAACAGCGCAGCAAGTCAGTATCAAGGGCGTCGACGTCTCCGGGCAACGGCAACGGCGCGCCGTCTGGCACGCGTACCGGTCCGATGGCGATCGTGTGGCTGACCAGGTGAATCCCGAGCTCGTTCAGAAGGGACCTGGCGATAGCGCCCAGCGCCACCCGTGCGGCGGTTTCCCGAGCGCTGGCGCGTTCCAGCACCGGGCGGGCTTCGTCGAAGTCGTACTTCTGCATGCCGACCAGGTCGGCGTGACCAGGCCGCGGCCGGGTCAGCGGCGCACCACGACCGCGGGTCATCGTGCCGGGGTCCACCGGCGCTGCACTCATCACGTCGACCCATTTGGGCCATTCCGAGTTGCCGATGCGCAGTGCGACCGGGCCACCGAGGGTGAGCCCGTGCCGCACACCACCCGAGATGGTGAGCTCGTCCTCTTCAAATTTCATGCGCGCGCCTCGGCCGTAGCCGAGCTTGCGGCGCGCCAGATCGAGGCGGATCGAATCAAGGGTGACCGGGATTCCAGCGGGCAAACCCTCGACAATGGCGATGAGTTCTGGGCCGTGAGATTCTCCGGCAGTGAGCCAACGAAGCATGGTTCCTATCTTTCCACAGCATCGTCGAAGCCAGTGTCACGGGTGAGCGCACCGCGCATGGCCGCGAGCACGGACGGCTCGTCGGGCAATGGTTCAAACGGGTCAGCGGTAACAAAGACCCGCACTTGAATGAGAGCCTGATGCAGCAGCATGCCGAGTCCGTTCACCACCGTGCCCCCCGCCGCCTGCCACGACGTGGCGACCCCACTCGGCCACGGTGAGTACGCGACGTCGAACAAGACGGCACGTTCGCGCAGTTCCAGCGGAAGCGGCGACGGCAGCACGGTTCCTCCCGGCAGCGTGCTGATCACGACATCGCTGTCGACCCGGCTCACCCCGCTGAAATCCTGCAGGTCAACGACCACGCCCAGGGTCCGGCCGAGGTCCACCAGTGGCTGCGCTTTCCGTGCGTCCCGCATGAGCACCGTGACGAACTCGGCGCCGAGTTCTGCGGCCGCCATCAAAGCGGATGACGCCGTTGCGCCCGATCCGAGCAGGGTCACGTGCGTCGCCTGGGTGACTGCACTTTCGGCGAGGGCGCGCACCAGACCCGAAACATCCGTGTTGAAGCCGCTCAGTGTGCCGCGCCCCCTAACCCGGCGCAGCAGCACTGTGTTGACCGAACCGGTCAGCTGGGCAACCCGGTCGCAGTCGTCGATGAACGGCAGAACCTCCTGCTTGAGCGGCATCGTGAGTGACAAACCTCGCCATTCTGGCTTGAGCTTGCTCAGGAACATGGCGAGGGAACCCGATTTGACCTCGACAGCATCGTAGGACCAGTCGAGTCCCAGCTGCCGGTAGGCGGCTCGGTGCACCAGCGGCGAACGGGAGTGCTTGATCGGCGAGCCGAGCACCGCCAGCCGAGTCGAGGTCAGACTATCCATATTCGGGGTGCTCCCTCATCCAGTTCTGCCAGATGACGACCGCGGCGTCGTGTTCTGCCACGGTGGTGGAGAAGACCGTCTCACCGGTATCGAGGTTGACGGTCACGAAGAACAGCCACGGGCCATCCAGCGGGTGCAGGGCGGCGTCAATAGCCAAGTCACCCGGGTTCGAGATGGGGCCGACGACCATGCCGGGGTGCACGTAGGTGTTGTACGCGTTGCCGGCATTGCCGCGTTCGGCATCGGTCGTGGTCACCAGGTGGGTGTTTCCCGTACCGTAAGCGACGGTCGCATCGGACTGCAGTAGACCACTTTTCCACTGCGCCGGATTCAGCCTGTTCAGAAAGACTCGGGACACCTTGTAGTAATCGGCGGCGAGGCCAGCTTCTCGTTGAATGAGGGAGGCGAACACGACGGTCGACCAGCGGTCGGCAACAGCGACCCCGGCCGAATCAAGGGCCTCGAACTGCCGATCAACCATGGCCTGCAGGACGACCTGGGCGGTGTCCCCGGGTGAGAACGTATAGGTGGCAGGAAAGAGAAAACCTTCGAGCGTGGTCGCTTCGGGCGGTAACCCAAACGAGCCCACGTTGGCCGCAGCGGCTTGCACGTCGGTGAGAGGAATGTCGGTGCCCTCGGATATCGACTGCAACACGTCGACGGCCGCGGTTCCCTCCGGAACGACGACGGTCTGGCGTAGTCGCGTACCGTCAGCCTGCAGCGCATCGAGGGCTGTGCTCGCGACCATTTTGGTCTTCAACTGGTAAGCACCGGGCTGGAACACCGGCTCCGGGGTAGCCTGTAACAGAAGCGTGTAAAACGCATCGAAGCTCTTCACTACGCCCCGGTCTACCAGGGTGGAGGCGATGTCCGAGCCGCCATCACCACCGTGAATCATGACGACGACGTCTTCACCGGAGGCTGCCTCCTCGGTCGTGAAATCAGCGGGGCCCTGTGTAGCCGCGATGATTTGCGAGATCGGACCTTGAAGAAAGAAGTAGGCCCCGGCCACGAGCGCAGCCAGAACGGCAAAAACGATGAGGCAACCCCAGGCGGCCTTGTGGCTGCGCTTTTCTCGGGGAGGTTCGCCGGCCAAAAGTGAGCGCCGGTTTGCACGGCCGCGGCCGGCGCCGCCGCTCTCGGTCGCCGTCCAAAAGTCGGTGGCGTCGGTCGGGGGTACGGCTGCTTCGCTGGCCAATCGAGGCAACAGCGGTCTGTCTTTGGCGACGGTGACAGGAGGCGGTGCAGCCTGGCGCTCTCCCGCGGCCGCTTGTTCCGCTGCGGCCTGCTGCGCGCGCAACTGCCGACGGCTCGGCAACGGCTCTTCCGGGGTGGAACTCGGCACGGTTACGGCCTCTCTGTCGGTTCGACGGGCGACCCTGGCGGTCGCCCTGAGGCACGCTCACTGTCAAGCGCGTGTTGCAGAATGATAGTCGCCGCCACCTGATCAATCACTGGCCGGTGCGTTTTCGTGGGCCGACCGGACGCCCGCAACGCCGACTGCGCAGACACGGTCGAGAGCCGTTCATCGACCAAGCGCACCGGCACATCGAGAATTCGGTAGAGCCGCGCTGCGAAATCGATCGCGTCGTCGGTCGACGCGGTCACGTTTCCCGACAAAGCCAGGGGCAAACCGACGATGACCTCGACCGCGTCAAGCTCGAGCACCACAGCTCGAATGCGCACGAGGTCGGTCAGCCCGGCCAGGTCGCGGGCAACGGTTTCGACCGGTGTAGCGAGCATCCCGTGGTTATCGCTGCGGGACACGCCAATGCGCACCTTGCCGACATCGACACCGACACGCACCCCTGACCGCATCGTTAGCGACTGATCGCTGCTACGACGGCCTGCAGCGCGGCCGGAATGGCGTCGCCGTTGGGGCCGCCCCCCTGCGCGACGTCGTCCTTGCCGCCACCGCCTCCGCCGAGAATTCCCGCAACGGTCTTGGCGAGGCTTCCGGCCTTGTGACCGTCAGCTCGCGCGGCCGTGTTGGTGGCAACGATCACGACGGGCTTGCCCGCGGCAGTGGCGGAGAGGGCCACGACGACCGCGTCGGTGCCGAGGCGATCTCGGGTTGCCAGAGCCATCACGCGTAGGTCGTCCGGCGAACCGAGCACACCGAGGTCTTCGGCGACAACGGTCACGGCGCCGACCCGGCGGGCCGTTGTCAGCAGGGCGGGAACACGGTCGGTCAGGGCGCGGGCTTCGAAGGTGGCGATCTTCTTCTCCGCCGCTTTGAGGCTCGTCACGAGGTCGCTGATGCGTTCTGGCAGCTGTTCACGCGGCGTTTTCAGGCTCGACGTGAGCTGCGAGACGAGGGCTCGTTCGGCGGCGAGATCGCGGAAGGCCTCAAGGCCGACCAGAGACTCGACGCGGCGGTTGGTCGATCCGACCGAGGCTTCACTGATGAGGTTGATCATGCCGATCTCAGCACTGCTGGACACGTGCGTTCCGGCGCAGAGTTCACGCGACCAGGGGCCGCCAATGTCGACGACGCGTACGACATCGCCGTACTTTTCGCCGAACAGCGCCATAGCGCCAAGCGCTTTCGCTTCAGCGAGAGGCAGCTCCCGCGTGGTGACTGGAAGGTTGTCACGAATGGCGTTGTTGGAGATCTCTTCGATTTCGGTGCGGGACGCCGGCGATAGTGCCTGGTTCCAGGAGAAGTCGAGTCGAAAGAATCCAGCCTTGTTGTAGGAGCCGGACTGGTGGGCGTTGGGGCCGAGAACCTGCCGCAGGGCGGCGTGCAGCACGTGCGTTCCGGAGTGCGCCTGGCGGGCACCGCGGCGCCAGCTTTCGTCGACGACGCTCGTGGCGCGCTCTCCCACGCCTACCTCGCCGGCGAGCACGAGTACCTTGTGGCTGATGAGGCCCCTGACCGGCTTCTGCACGTCGAGCACCTTGAGCTCGTAACCGGCGCCGACGATGAGGCCGGCATCCGCCTCTTGTCCTCCGGATTCGGCCCAGAGCGCGGTCTCGGCGAGGATAATCTCGGCTGTTTGACCGGCCACCGCGCTCGTGACGGACTCGCCGTCGACGATGAGGCCGAGCACGCTTGACTCGTTCCGCAGGTTGTCGTACCCGGTGAAGACGGTCTCACCCAGGGCTCGGAACGGGCTGTAGACGCCGAGGTCGGCGAGGGTCGTCTTCTTGGACTTCGCGTCGGCCTTTGCCAGGCTGCGCTGCTTGGTCATGAGTACGTCGAAGGCGTCACGGTTGACGCTCAGGCCGGCTTCTTCGGCAATCTCGAGGGTGATCTCGATGGGGAACCCGTAGGTATCGTGCAGCAGGAATGCCGTCGGGCCGGCCAGTTCGGTCTTGTTAGCCTTTTTCGTCTTCGCCACGGCAAGGTCGAGCACGGTGCTGCCGCTCGCGAGGGTGCGCAGGAAGGTTTCCTCCTCGGCGAACGCGGCCTGACTGATCCGCCCGAAGTCGCTCTTGACCTCGGGGTAGGCGGCGCTCATGGCGTCACGCGAGGCGGGCAGCAGTTCGGGAAGGCTGACGGCGTCGACGCCGAGCAGGCGCATGGCGCGCACGCTACGGCGCAGGAGGCGGCGCAGGATATAGCCGCGACCTTCGTTGGATGGCATGACGCCGTCGCTCATGAGCATGAGGGAGGAGCGCACGTGGTCGGCGACGATTCGCATGCGCACGTCATCGTCGTGGTCGGCGCCGTAGCGGCGGCCAGTGAGCGCAGCGGCCCGGTCGAGTACCGGGCGCACCTGGTCGATTTCGTACATGTTCTCGACGCCCTGCTTGAGGAAGGCGACGCGTTCGAGGCCCATGCCGGTGTCGATGTTCTTCTTGGGCAGGTCGCCAAGAATTTTGAAGTCGTTTTTACCGGTGCTTTCACCGCGCAGGTACTGCATGAAGACGAGGTTCCAGATTTCGACGTAGCGGTCATCGTCCGTGGCCGGGCCGCCATCGGCTCCATACGCTGGGCCGCGATCGACGAAGATCTCTGAGCAGGGGCCAGCCGGGCCGGGCTGGCCGGTGGACCAGTAGTTGGATTCCATGCCGAGGCGCTGGATGCGGTTGTCCGGCACCCCGATGGCACGCCAGTAGCGGTAGGCCTCGTCGTCATCGAGGTAGATGGTGACCCAGAGCTCGCTTTCGCGAAAGCCGTAGCCGCCCTGGTTCTCCGGTGTGGTCAGCAGCTCCCAGGCGAAGCCGATGGCTTCTTCTTTGAAGTAGTCACCGAAGCTGAAGTTGCCGTTCATCTGAAAGAAGGTGCCGTGCCGGGGTGTTTTGCCGACCTCTTCGATGTCGTTTGTGCGAATGCACTTCTGCACGCTCGTGGCGCGCGGATATGGCGCTGGAACGAGCCCAGTGAGGTATGGCACGAACGGTACCATGCCGGCCACGGTGAAAAGAAGGGTGGGATCGTCGCTCACCAGTGACGCGGACGGCACAACGGTGTGTCCACGATCGGCGAAGAAGTCGAGCCAGCGCCCGCGAATGTCAGCAGTCTGCATGGTGTCCGTAGCTTTGATGATGCGTGAGTGTGGTGGTGCGAAAGGCTGTGGTTCTGTGTGACCGGATGCCTACGGCACGGTGGGCGTTGGCGCGGTGCCGACCGCGGCGTGCAGTTCGGCCTCGCGCTGGCGGTAGCCCTCGGAGATGGCCTCGCCGAACTCGCGGGCCTTGGTGTCGAGTTCGGTGAAGAACTGCTTGCCTTGCTGGGTCTTGTTGACCTCGTGGGCCACCACGAAGCCCGCGGCCACGCCGATGACCAACCAGATGACGTTCTTCATTGCACTTCTCCCTGAATCTGCGCTAGCCGAAGCCATCGATAAGTCGGTCGCCAGAATATCAGCGCCGAGTCCAGAGTAGCCGGTCAACCCTGATCACGCCGAGGCCGCGGCCGCCCGGCGCGAAACGCCGCCCGCACGCCGGCAGAGAACCCGGCGAGCTTGATCAGTGGTCCGCCAACCGTCGCGGCGAACAACGCGACGAGCGCGGAAACGTTACCGGTGACATCCGCCACGTTACTCGTGATGGTGTCTACCCGAGCCAGTTGTTGGTTGGCGCCGCGAATGGCATCGGTCGTTTCGGTCAGCATCGGACTGATTCCCTCGCTGAGTTCATGGATGGCGGCGGTGGTTTCGTCAAACACCCGACCCAATTTGATCAGCGGAATAGCGATGACCGCGACCAGAATCGCGAACACGCCGGCTGCGATAAGACCGGCAATATCTCCACCTGACACGGTGACTCCACTCAGTTCGATCGGCTCCAGCGGAGCGCGGGTATACAAAAAGGCGGATCACCCTGGGGTGATCCGCCTTTCAGCGTACCGTTTCAGACAGCCGGGGGCTGCCCTCGATCGGTCAGGTGCTTAGCGAGCTGCGTAGTACTCCACGACGAGCTGAACTTCACAGGTCACGGGAATCTCGATGCGCTTCGGGGCGCGCACGAGGCGGGCCTGAAGCTTGTCGAGCTCAACCTCGAGGTACGGCGGGAGCTTGGGGAGCAGGTCGACGTGTCCGCCGGCTGCTGCAACCTGGAAGGGCTCCATGCCCTCGCTACGAGCCTTGACGTGCATGAGCTGGCCCGGCTTCACGCGGAAGGAAGGCCGGTCGACGAGCTCTCCGTCAACGAGGATGTGACGGTGCACGATCATCTGACGCGCCTGGGCCGTGGTGCGCGCAATCGCGGAACGAACGAGAAGGGCGTCGAGACGGGTCTCGAGGATTTCCACAAGGTTCTCACCGGTCAGTCCCTGGCGACGACGAGCCTGCTCGAAGGCAATTTTGAGCTGGGCTTCGCGGATGCCGTACTGGGCGCGTAAGCGCTGCTTTTCGCGAAGGCGCACGGCGTAGTCCGAATCGGTCTTGCGCTTGGTGCGGCCGTGCTCACCGGGTGCATAAGGACGCTTCTCGAGGAAGCGGGCTGCCTTCGGCGTGAGGGCAATGCCCAGGGCGCGCGAGAGGCGAGTTTTACTGCGGGTACGTGACTTGGTAGACACGGTTTCCTTTCGATCGGACTCAATAACAGGGATACCAGGGCGAGTGTGGACAGAACCGACACAGGTCATGGGAGATCAGAGGATTGGGTGCCAGGGGACGTTCGGCTACAGAACGACTCCCTCCAAACTGGAAACGGACGCAGCCGCATGCCGAAACCAGTTGTAGGCAGGAATAAGGCTAGCACACGGGGGGACTGTTACTGATTGCGTACTATCCGACGAATTTTCAGCAAGCGCGCAGAAATGTCGCGTTCGTGGCCGTGTTCGGTGGGCTCGTAGTAGCGGGTGTTTTTCAATTCGGTCGGCGGATACTGTTGGGTGACCACGCCGAGCGCATCATTGTGCGGGTACAGATACCCCTTCCCATGACCGAGCCGTTTGGCACCGGGGTAATGCGCGTCGCGCATGCCCTTGGGTACCCGGCCCATCTTGCCGGCCCGCACGTCGGCGATCGCCGCGTCGAGCGCCATGTAGGCGGCATTGGATTTGGGGGCGGTTGCGAGGTGCACGACGGCCTGAGCCAGCGGTATGCGGCCCTCAGGCATGCCGATCAGTTGCACGGCATCGGCAGCGGCTACGGCGATCAGGAGCGATTGCGGGTCCGCCATACCGATGTCCTCAGAGGCGAGAACGATAATGCGCCGGCAAATGTAGCGCGGGTCTTCGCCGGCCTCGATCATGCGCGCCAGGTAGTGCAGTGCAGCGTCGACGTCGCTGCCGCGCACCGATTTTATGAACGCGCTGATCACGTCGTAATGCTCGTCACCGTTGCGGTCGTAGCGCAGCAAGGCGCGATCAACGGCCAGGGCGACAATATCGGTCGTGATGACGGGCTTGCCGGTAGCTCCCGCTTCGAGCGTTGATTCGGCCGAAACGGATGCTGCCTCCAACGCGGTCAGTGCCCGCCGCGCATCACCGGAGGCGAGTCGGATGATCGCGCCGCGGGCTTCGGGTTCGAGTTCGAACCGGTCGGCCAGGCCGCGCGCATCGGTGACGGCACGATCGACGACGATGCCGAGGTCGTCGTCGCTGAGAACTTCGAGGGTGAGCAACAGGGAACGAGACAGTAACGGGGAGATGATCGAGAACGACGGGTTTTCGGTCGTCGCGGCGACCAGGATGACGACGCCGTTCTCGACCCCGGGCAGCAGGGTGTCTTGTTGGGCCTTGGAGAAGCGGTGGATCTCGTCGAGAAACAGCACCGTCGCGAGGCCGTACAAATCGCGATTGGTACGGGCATCTTCCATCACTTGCCGCACGTCACGTACGCCGGCCGTCACTGCGGACAGCTCGACGAATCGCCGCCCTGAGCTGTGCGCGATAGCCTGCGCGAGCGTGGTTTTTCCGGTGCCGGGCGGTCCCCACAAGATGACCGACACGCTGCCGCGTTCCCCGGTCTTGTCACTCGCGAGACTCACCAGTGGCGAGCCCGGTGTCAGCAGGTGGCGCTGGCCGGCGACCTCGTCAAGAGTTTTTGGGCGCATTCGTACGGCGAGGGGGGTCGCACCACTGCGCAGACCCGGTTGAGCATCGGACATTCTTCCAGCGTAGTTTGTGCGTAGAGTTCTACGAGGTCGGAAGCACGACGCGTCCGATTGCTTTGTGTTCGGTCGTCGCCAACCCCGACGGCCCTGGAGGGGTTCTAGTGGCTTCGAATTACAAGCTCGAGCGCGCGGCACGCGAGGAGCGCGGACGCGTTCGTTCCTACCAGGCCAGACGGGCCGTGCACGAGCACCAGAAGAAGCGTCGTGTGCGCGACAACGTGATCGCCGGCGCCGGTCTACTCGTGGTGCTGACCCTGATCGTAATCGCTCAGGTCTTCTACTTCGACGGCGGCCCCGGCACCCCTGCGCCCACCGCAGCGGAGAGTCCCACTCCGACAGCGCCCGGCACACCAGCAGCGGGTGAGAACCGCGGAGACGTCCCCGCGAGTACCCTCGCCGAAGGCCGCACCTGGACGGGAAGCCTCACCCTCAACGAGGTCAATCTCGGCATCGAGCTTGACGGTGCGCTCGCTCCTCAGGCAGTCTCGTCCACCATCAGCCTCGCCCAGAGCGGTTTCTACACCGGCGTCACGTGCCATCGCCTGACCACGGGTGGGTTCTTCGTGCTGCAGTGCGGCGACCCGGACGCCGAAAAAACTGGCGCAGATGCCACGCACGGCCCGGGTTACAGTTATGGCCCTGTGGAAAACGCCCCGGCCGACGATATCTACCCCGCTGGAACACTCGCGATGGCCCGTCAAGGTGGAAATGGGTACAGCATGGGGAGTCAGTTCTTCGTGGTCTATGACGACACGACCATCCCATCGGACGCGGGCGGTGGCTACACCGTGCTTGGCCACGTCACGAGCGGCCTGGACGAGCTCAAGGCCCAGATCACGGATGCCGGAACCGCGGATGGTGCCGGCGACGGTGCCCCGAAGGTGCCAACGACGATCACGGGCATAACAGTTCAGTAGGATCAATCGACCCGCCTGCGCTATTGCAATAGGCTTATCAGGGTATTTCCTGGCTCCGCACTCGTCCCTCCCGCGGATCCACACACAACAATTCAGCAAAGGTGAGGCTCTTGACTACGACAGATCAGCAACCATGGGGTCGCGTAGACGAAACCGGCACGGTCTACGTGCGCGAGGCCGATGGTGAACGCGCCGTCGGCCAGTACCCGGATGCCACTCCGGAAGAGGCCCTGGCCTACTTCGAACGCAAGTACGTAGAACTCAACGGGCAGGTCACCCTGCTCGAACAGCGTGCGAAAGGTGGCGCTCCGGCTGCGGATATCGCGAAATCAGTCGCCAATCTCACCGTTGCCGTCGCCAACGCCAACGCCGTTGGCAATCTCGCCGCACTGGCCGAACGTCTCGGTGCCCTCGGCGGCGCCGTCAGCGAGCTCACCGAGCAGCAGAGCATCGAGACCAAGGCCGCATCCGCTGCCGCCGTCGCGGAGCGGGCCGAAATCGTGACTGAGGCCGAGCGTCTCGCCGCCGAAGATCCGGCGAAGACGCAGTGGAAACAGACCAGCGCCGCCCTCGATGCCCTGTTCGCTAAATGGCAGGCACACCAGCACGATGCCCCGCGCATTCCCAAGGGGGAAGCCAACGACCTGTGGAAGCGCTTCCGTGCCGCACGCACGACGATCGAGCAGAACCGCAAGGCCTTTTTCGCCGAGCTCGACAGCGCTCACAAAGACGTACGCACCAAGAAGCAGAACTTGATCGAACAGGCGGAGGCCCTGGCCCCGCAGGGTGCCGACGGCGTCTCGACGTACCGAAACCTGCTTGACGAATGGAAGAAGGCCGGTCGCAGCGGCAAGAAGCAGGACGACGCCATGTGGGCGAAGTTCAAGGCCGCCGGCGATGTGCTCTACGCGGTCAAGAGCGAGGTCGAAGCCCAGGACAACGAGGAATTCTCTGCAAACCTCATGCTCAAGCTTGAACTGCTGACCGAGGCCGAAACCCTGCTCACCACGAGCGACCGCAACGCCGGCCGCGACACGCTCACCGTGATCCAGCGCAAGTGGGATGACATCGGCAAGGTCCCCCGCGACCAGGTCAAGCCGATCGAGGATCGCCTGCGCAAAGTGGAAGCCGTCGTCCGCAAACTCGATGACGACCACTGGAAGCGCAACAACCCGGAGACGAAGGCCCGCACGGAGGGCCTCGCCGGCCAGCTGAACGACGCGATTGCCAAGCTCGAGGCTGAGCTGGTCGCGGCGCAGAAGGGGCAAAACGCGCGCGCCATCAAGGACGCCACCGAAGCGCTCGAGGCCCGCAAGGCCTGGCTGAAGGCGATCGGCCAGTAGCCAGGGCGGCAGCGGACTCCCGCGGAGTTATACACACTCCTCGGGAGTCCGCACTTTATCCACAGATCCGGCCCCCCCGAGGGGCCTGACTGGGTAAGGCCGTCACTCTGGGAGCATGACGAATCTACCGGGACGACCGCTCACCGTAAACGATCTCCCGCTCACTGAGCTCTACAGCGCCCGCCTCGATGGCCAGGTCTTTCAAGTCGCAGATTCCTGGTGCGTGATCGATGAGATAGACGGATGCGACACCCGGGCCATCGCGGCCAGCCAGTTGGTCCCGCCCCGCGCCATCGCCGAGCAACTCACCGCCGCGTGGATCTACGGCCTCGCACCGGAGCCGCGTCGCCACCAGTTCTGCGTGCTGATCAGCGCCCGCACTACCGCTGTGTGGTCTCCGCGGGCACAGGTGCGTGAAATCGTGCGTTCTCCCGATGACGTCCGCACCATCTCGGGGGTGCGCGTTACCACGCCCCTGCGTACCGCGGTCGACCTCGCGCGCTACACGCCCGGTACCACGTCAACCGCCGGGCTCACCACCTTGCTGGCCCGCCTCCTGCACTACGGCGAGTTCTCCGACGTCTCGGCTGCCATTCGCCTTTGCAAACGCGGCAGCCCCGCTCACAGCACACTCGCCGTGGGGCGATTGGCGGCCGTCCGGGCGCCCCTGCAGGCCCTGCGGCTGCACAGCCCGCAGCGTGCTGCAACCGTTATCGTAGGTTAGCCGTCGCTGACCCGGTACACGTCATAAACGGCATCGATGCGACGAACCGCGTTCAGTACACGGTCGAGATGAGTAGTGTCGCCCATTTCGAACACAAAACGACTCAGCGCCAGCCGATCACTGGACGTGTTGACGGTAGCCGAAAGAATGTTCACGTGGTGCTCTGACAGCACCCGGGTCACGTCGGAGAGCAGCCCGGAACGATCGAGAGCTTCAATTTGTATATGCACGAGGAACAGGCTCTTGGACGTGGGTGCCCAATCGACTTCGATCATGCGCTCCGGTTCTTTGAGCAGCGACTGCACATTGTGGCAGGAAGCCTGATGCACCGAAACGCCGGCTCCGCGAGTGACGAACCCGACAATCTTGTCACCGGGCACCGGAGTACAACAACGGGCGAGTTTGACCAGGATGTCGGGCGCACCGCGCACGAGCACTCCCGAATCTGTATTGCGGGTGGACTGGGTGCGACCCCGTGCGGCGACCGGGAAGTCGTTGTTGTCATTGTCTTCGATGCTTTGCACCGACGAGACAACCTTTTCGAGCACCGACTGGGTTGAAACGTGACCTTCACCCACAGCGGCATAGAGCGCCGATACGTCTTCGTACTTGAGCTGGGCCGCGACCTCCGCGAAGGAATCCTGGTTCATCAGCTTCTGCAGGGGCAGGTTCTGCTTGCGCATCGCACGCGCGATGGCGTCGCGACCCTGTTCGATGGCTTCGTCGCGGCGTTCTTTCGTGAACCATTGCCGGATCTTGTTGCGCGCCCGAGGGCTCTTGACGAAGTTCAGCCAATCCTTGCTCGGGCCGGAGTCAGGGTTCTTGGAAGTGAACACCTCGACGACGTCGCCGGTGATCAGCTCGTTCTCCAACGGAACCAGTCGGCCGTTGACTTTGGCACCCATGGTGCGGTGGCCAACCTCGGTGTGCACCGCATAGGCGAAGTCGACCGGGGTGGCGCCGGACGGCAGGCCGATGACTCGTCCCTTCGGCGTGAAGACGTAAACCTCCTTGGCACCGATCTCATAACGCAGGGAGTCCAGGAACTCGCCCGGGTCGGCCGTTTCGGCCTGCCAGTCAGAGATGTGCGCGAGCCACGCCATATCGGTATCGCTCTGGGGACCTGGCCCGCCGGTGCTCTTACCGTTGACCTGTTCCTTGTACTTCCAATGCGCGGCAACGCCAAACTCAGCACGCTGATGCATCTCGGTGGTGCGAATCTGAATTTCCACTGCACGACCGCTCGGACCGAGCACGGTCGTGTGCAGGGACTGATACAGGTTGAACTTCGGGGTGGCGATGTAGTCCTTGAACCGGCCGGGCAGCGGCGTCCACCGGGCGTGGATGGACCCCAGCACGGCGTAGCAGTCCCGCACAGAGTTCACGAGAATGCGTATACCGACGAGGTCGTAGATCTCATCGAACTCCCGGCCGCGCACGACCATCTTCTGGTAGATCGAATAGTACTGTTTGGGTCGACCGGCGACTTTGCCGCGAATGCGTGCCGATTTGAGGTCATCGTTGATGGTGTCGATGACCTGCTGAACGAACTCTTCGCGCTGCGGAGTGCGCTGCTTGACCAGACTTTCGATCTCGGCGTACAACTTGGGGTATAACACTGCAAAAGACAGGTCTTCGAGTTCCCATTTGATGGTCTGGATTCCCAGCCGATGCGCCAACGGCGCGTAGATCTCCAACGTCTCTGTTGCTTTTCGTACGGCGGATTCGTTGGGTACGAAACCCCAGGTGCGCGCGTTGTGCAGCCGGTCGGCCAATTTGATGATGAGCACCCGGATGTCTTTAGACATTGCCACGATCATCTTGCGCACGGTCTCAGCCTGGGTCGAATCGCCGTACTTCACCTTGTCGAGCTTGGTGACCCCATCCACCAGCATCGCGATTTCATCGCCGAAGTCGCCTCGGAGTGCGTCGAGGGTGTAGTCGGTGTCCTCCACGGTGTCGTGCAGCAGCGCTGCGGCGATGGTCTTGGTACCGATGCCCAGGTCGGCCAGAATCTGAGCTACCGCAACCGGGTGCGTGATATACGGTTCCCCGCTGTGCCGAAACTGCCCGTCGTGTGCTCGCTCGGCAGCGGTATACGCGCGTTCGATGATCGACAGATCAACCTTGGGATGGTTCGACCGGACTGTCTTGATCAAGCGATCCACGGCACCGGCGGGCTGCGCGCGGGAGAAGATGCGCGGCACGAGTCGGCGCAGCGAGGCCGGCGATGGTGTCGTCGTGTCCGTCAAAGTCTCACCTCGTACTTCACGCTTTACAGGGGCGGGTGTGGGTACTGTCAATTATGCCGGTTCTCTGAGGCTCACCCGTACGCCCCCAGCGATCACACATCGATCACACGCAGAAGCGGCCGACCCGACAGGGCCGACCGCTTTTCGCTGTGCACGTTTCTCTGACTACACCGTGACGCTCGCCGCGGTTGGAGCTGATGCCTTGGCGCGAGCAGCGAGGGCTTTCTTGTCGTGCTTACGAATGACGTCCTCACCGTTTCGCAGCTGGGCATACATCGGTGACGCAATGAAGATGGTCGAGTAGGTGCCGACCAGGATCCCGATCAGCAGGGCGAGCGAGATGTCGCGCAGGGTACCGGCGCCCAGAACGAACGCACCGATGAACAAAATGGATGCCACGGGCAGGGCTGCCACGACGGAGGTGTTGATGGATCGCACGAGCGTCTGGTTGACCGCGAGGTTGACCGACTCAGAGAACGTTCGGCTTGAGCCTGACCCGTCGAAATTCGTGTTCTCACGAATCTTGTCGAAGACAACGACGGTGTCGTAGAGCGAGTACCCGAGAATCGTGAGAAACCCGATCACCGCCGCTGGCGTGATTTCAAAACCGGTTATTCCATAGAAACCCGCGGTGATCACGAGGTCGTGCAGTAGGGCGACCATCGCCGCGACGGACATCTTCCAGGTGCGGAAGTAGATCGCCATGATGATTCCGGCCAGCACGAGGAACACAACCAGGGCACGAAGAGCTTGCCCGGTGATGTCCTGCCCCCAGGTTGCACCGATGAACGAAGTGGCCACTTCAGCGACGGGAACGTCGTAAGCGGATGCGAGAGCGTCTCGCACGCTCGTCGACTCCGCTTCCGACAGCTGATCGGTCTGCACCCGGACGCCGTCGTTGCCGATCGTGGAGACCTTCGGGATGGCATTTGGAACGACGCTCGCGACGGCATCCGTTGCCGTGGTCTCTGACTGGCTGGTCGTTTGCGAGACAACGAACTCGCTGCCCCCGGTGAATTCGATTCCGAAGACAAAACCGCCGCGCAGCAGGAACGGACCAAGCAACGCAATGAGAACCATTCCTCCAGCGATCAAGTACCAGAGCTTTCTACGCCCGACGATATTGAGCGAACGAGCGCCCGTGTAGAGGTCGTTTCCAAATTTTGAGAAGCTAGCCATCAGGAATCCTTCTCGTTAGTCGATCGTTCAGTGCTGCTGCTTACGAGCTCGGAAGCTTTACGCTCGGCGATGGTTTGTCGCTTCGCTGCCTCTTTGCTCGAGGATGAGACCTTGGAGGCGGATATCGACGCCGATGGTTCAAATCGGGCCCGCCCCCGGTAGACGGCGCCGAGTGCACGCGGATCAAGCCCACTGAGTTTGTGACCCTCATTGAAGAACTTCGTCTGGGCGACCAGCTGCAGCATCGGGTGCGTGAACAAGCTCACCACGAGCAGGTCGACGATCGTCGTGAGGCCAAGCGTCAGCGCGAAACCGCGAACGTTGCCGACGGCGAGCACGAACAACACGGCAGCGGCAAGAAAATTGACGACGTCAGAGGCGACGATGGTGCGGAAAGCCCGCTTCCAGCCGGCCTCGACCGAGGACTCCAACCCGCGACCGTCACGCAGCTCGTCACGGACACGTTCGAAGTACACGATGAACGAGTCGGCGGTGATACCAATGGCCACGATCAAACCAGCCACACCGGCCAGAGACAGGCGATAGCCTTCGCGCCAGGACAGGATGGTGATGAGCAGGTAGGTGATCACCGCAGCCACGCCGAGCGATGCAACCGTGATCAGGCCGAGGAGACGGTACTGCGCAAGCGAGTACAAGACCACGAGGATCAGGCCGATCAGGCCGGCGATCAGCCCGTTGACCAGCTGGGTCGACCCGAGCGTCGCTGAAATGGTGTCCTGGCTCTGCACGGTGAAGCTGATCGGAAGGGCACCGAACTTGAGCTGGTCGGCCAGGGCCTTGGAACTGTCTTGGTCGAATGACCCGGTGATCTGTGGCTTGCCATCGAGGATGGCGCCCCGGGTGGCTGGTGCAGAGATGACACGGCCATCGAGCACGATCGCGAACTGGTTCTGCACACCGGTGAGGTCGAATAGCCGGGTCGTAACGTCAGCGAACTTCGCGGTTCCATTATTGTTGAAGACGATATTGACAGCCCACTCGCCGGTGGTGGCACCGTTTTGAGTCGTGACTTGGCCGTTGGTCGCGTCGGCGATCGTGGAACCGTCTACTTCGACCGGACCCAGGATGTACTTGACGGACCCATCTGTTTCGCAGGTGATCAGGGGCTGGTTGGCCGGTGCCACGTTGGTGGTATTGATTTTGCTGCAGTCGAAGGCGTCGTACTCGGCTTGAAGCGCTGGGGTGACGTAGTTCAAGTCGCTTGCGTTGGTCGGCGCCACGGCGGGAGTGGTCGACAGGCTCGGATCGACAGGAGCTTGCGGCACCGGTGTTGCCGTTCCGTCAGCACCGACGGTCTGGCCGGACGGCTGACCGGCCACGAGCACCGCCCGAAACTCGAGCTTCGCTGACGACTTGATGCGTTCCAGGGTGGCGTCATCGGGGGTGCCGGGGATCGACACGACGATGTTTCGTCCGCCCTGGGTGTTGACCTCCGCCTCGGATACCCCCGAGGAGTTGACACGCTGGCGAATAATACCCACGGCTTCAGTGAGCTGCTCCGAACTCACTGACGCGCCACTCTCAACCTGGGGGGCGAGGATGATCTGTGTTCCCCCCTCAAGGTCAAGGGCCAGTTTCGGCGTCCATGATCCGTTCTGGGTCAGCACCCCGAAAGCGTTGAGGGCGATCAGGCCGACGATAATCACGCCAAGCCAGGTCAGGGAACGCCAGGCCTTCTTGACCGGAGACGACTTAGCCACCTATGAACTCAGCTTTCTGTTGGCGCCCACGCCAACATGCGTGGGCGCGCCGCGTGATGCAGTACGTGCGTTGTGTGAACTATGGTGCCAAGCGAGTATGCCCTAAAAGTTGAAAACTACGCGTCACCCTTTTTCGGCTGTTCGGTGGTGTCGGTGTCGACATCGGCAACGCGCTGGCCGAATTCCGGCTCGGTGAGCGAATCGATGCTATCAACACTAGAGCCCTCGGAAACGTCGACGACAACCGGCTCCACCACGCGGGCGATGGTCTGACGGTGAATTTCGACGACGACGCCGGGGGCGATCTGCAGCTCGACTTTGTTGGCTTCTTCATCAATAGCGATGATCGTGCCGTACATGCCGAAGTTGGTCATAACGTCGGCGCCGGGAACCATGGTGGCCTGCAGCGCTTCCTGGTCCTTCTTGCGCTTGCGGCCGTTTCGGAACATGAAGAAGACAAGAACGGCCAAAACGGCCAACATGACGAGAGTCAATGAATCCATAAAACTGTATTACCTTTCGATTGCGGCACGAGTGGCCGAAGCTTGTGATGGGGGCCCGATTTGCGGGGACGCGCCTACTGAATTACAGCTATAGGCAGACGGGCCAAATTGAATTATAGGTCAAGAAGGGTCGCACTGCCCTGAGGAGAGGTCAGACCGAAGTGTTGCCATGCTGCGCTGGTGGCAACTCGACCTCGCGGGGTGCGCGTGAGAAATCCTATCCGCACCAAAAACGGCTCTACCACCGCCTCCACCGTTTCGGACTCTTCGCCAACAGACACGGCCAGGGTGTTGAGCCCTACCGGCCCTCCCCCGAACCGGGTCAAGATGATCTTCATCACCTCGCGATCGAGGCGGTCGAGGCCGATCGCATCGACGTCATAGAGTTCGAGAGCTGCATGCACCGCAGCAATGTCGGCCGCTCCCCCGTGCACGAGCGCATAGTCCCGTACCCGACGCAGCAGGCGATTCGCGATGCGCGGCGTGCCGCGGCATCGCCCGGCGATTTCGGCGAGAGCATCCTTTTTGATCGGCAGCCCGATTAAGTGTGCTGCCCGAGCGAGAACTTGTTCGAGCTCGCTCTGAGCGTAGAACTCGAGATGGGCGGTGAAACCGAATCGGTCACGCAAGGGGTTCGGCAGCAGCCCGGACCGGGTAGTGGCGCCGACCAGGGTGAACGGGGCCAGTTCGAGCGGGACCGAGGTGGCGCCGGCGCCCTTGCCGACCATGATGTCGATGCGAAAGTCCTCCATGGCGAGGTAGAGCATCTCTTCCGCGGAGCGAGCCATGCGGTGGATCTCGTCGATGAAGAGTACCTCGCCGGGTACCAGGGACGACAGCACGGCCGCGAGATCGCCGGCGTGTTGAATGGCTGGACCGCTCGACATGCGTAACGGACGGTTGCCCTCGTAGGCGACGATCATGGCCAGGGTGGTCTTGCCGAGGCCGGGAGGGCCGGCCAGAAGGATGTGGTCGGGTGTGCGGTTCTGCATCGTCGCAGCGGTCAGCAGCAGCTGCAACTGCCCACGCACCTTCTTCTGGCCAACGAATTCGCCCAGACTCGCCGGGCGCAGGGCGCCCTCGAACGCCAGCTCTGACTCGCTTTCCAGCGAGGGGTTGACCAGCTGAACGGCAGGGTTCTCGATGGATGGATCGGTTGTCACGAGCGAGCCGTTCCGGTGCTCGCTGCGGCGGCCACACCGGTCACGTGGTGCGCTGCCGGTCCGAGCCGGCCGAGGGCCAACCGGAGCACAGCGGCAACCGCAGGCGGGGCGGAGTCTGCGCCGGCGGCATCCGCCAGCTCGGACAGGGTCTCGTCGACCGCCTCCGCCGCGACCCGCTCCGACCAGCCGAGGCCGATCAGTGCAGCCAGCACGCTGGCCGCGACCGAGGAGGCCCCACGTGCTCGGGCTGGAGAGGTTGCCGCCGTCACCGCGAGTTTGCCGGCCAGGGAGAGCACGATGAGTTTTGCCGTTTTCGGTCCGATGCCGCTGACCTTACGGAACACGCCGTCGTCATCACCGGCGACAGCCTGCGCGATCTGGTTGGGGGTGAGCACCGCGAGCACGCCGAGAGCGGACTTGGGCCCCACACCGGTCACACCGACGAGCAGTTCGAAGACGGCGAGCTCATCGCCGCTCGGAAAGCCATAGAGCGTGAGCGAATCCTCACGCACGATGAGTACGGTCACCAGCCGGGCTTCCTCGTCGATGCGCAGGCCGAGTGCGGTGGCCGGCGTCACCTGCACGGCGAGACCGACACCGCCGACCTCGATCACGACGGTTGAGCCGACAGCTGAGCGGACAGGGCCACGTACGGAGGAGATCACCGCTTAAGACTACGGGGCACCACCGACACTGCTGGCACCGATTTACGTTCGGCGTCGCGCCACGCTTTCTGGGCGGGGGTGAGCGCTCCGGGCCTGACGACGGCCGCTTTCACCGAGGTGACGGTCGGCAGAGTTCCACCGGATGCCCCGGTACGCCACGCGTGGCAGATCGCGAGGGCGAGGGCATCCGCTGCGTCGGCTGGTTGGGGAATTTCGGTCAGCCCCAGGATGCGGGCGACCATCGTGCCGACTTGTTTCTTGTCGGCAGCGCCGTAGCCGGTGATGGCCGCCTTCACTTCGCTCGGGGTGTGCAGGGTCACCGGCAGACCGCGCTTCGCGGCGAGGAGTAGGGCGACGCCGCTGATCTGCGCGGTGCCCATGACGGTGCGCACGTTGTGCTGGGCGAAGACGCGTTCAATGGCAATGAATTGAGGCCGATGGCGGTCGAGCATGTCTTCCAAGCCCTCGGCCAGCAGCAGCAGACGCTGCTCCAGGGGCAGATCGGGTGCGCTACGCAGCACCGTCACATCCACCAGGCGAGCCGAGCGGTTACCCTCGACGTCGACCACGCCCACACCGCAACGGGTGAGGCCCGGATCGATGCCGAGAACCCGTACCGCCATCGAACTACTCGGACTCGCTCGCGAGTGCGGCCTGCACCTCGGCCGACAGATCGTAATTGGAATACACGTTCTGCACGTCGTCAAGATCTTCCATGGCGTCGATCAGGTGGAACACCTTGCGGGCGGTTTCAGCATCGACCTCGATCTTGAGCGAGGGAATGAACGCAATATCCGCTGACTCATAGTCGATGCCGGCGGCCTGCAGCGCGGTGCGGGTAGCGACGAGGTCGCTCACATTGGAGTGAATCTCGAAGGTCTCACCCTCGTCAATGACTTCTTCGGCGCCGGCATCGAGAACGGCAAGCATGATGTCGTCTTCGGTGAGCGTCGGCAGGTGCTTGACCACAACGACGCCCTTGCGGTGAAAGTTGTAGGCGACGCTGCCCGGATCGGCCATGGCTCCGCCGTTGCGGGCCATCGCGGTGCGCACCTCGGCCGCTGCACGATTTTTATTGTCGGTGAGGCACTCGATCATGATCGCGACACCGTGGGTGGCGTAGCCCTCGTACATGATGGTCGTGTAGTCGACCTGCTCGCCCGATAGGCCGGCACCGCGCTTGACCGCGCGGTCGATGTTGTCGTTGGGTACCGAGGTCTTCTTGGCCTTCTGAATGGCGTCGACCAGCGTCGGGTTACCCGAGAGGTCAGCGCCGCCCAATCGAGCCGCAACCTCGATGTTCTTGATGAGCTTGGCGAACGCCTTGGCCCGCCTGGAGTCGGTGACCGCTTTCTGGTGCTTGGTGGTGGCCCATTTGGAATGCCCGGACATACATCTCCCGTTGTTGTGCTCGATCGTTTGGACGTGGTGCAGCAGGCGCGGGGGCCCGTGGCTCTGTGGCCGTTATGCTGCGGACGGCGGCAGTGCGTGGTCGGTGCACGCGTAGGTGCTAAATCAGTCTATCCCGGTGTGAGTTCCAGCAGCTTGTGCAGAGTGTGCAGGTTGCGGGTGGTCGTCGTGTTGCGGTACTTGAGCTTGGCACTCTTCTTGCTGAAAGCACTCTTGATGCCGACCGACTTGCGAACCTCCCAGTAGAGCACACCATGGCCGAGTTCGATGCGTTCCTCGGCGGCCTCGAGTTCTTTACCGTGTCCGGCGAGCTCGCTGAGATGTCCCGGGTCCGAGGAGAACATCACATACGGATGCCAGCCGTCGCGGTCCGCGTCGAAGGGGTAGGCGCGAACGATCCGGTCGAGGGATTCGGCGTCGACGAGCACGATCCACGCCTCGTAGTCAAACCGAGCCGCCAGGGCCTTCTCGATTCGGGCCTTGAGGGCCGCCGCATCCGCTTTATCAACGAGCGGACTGTCGATACTGAAGATCACATTGCCACTTGCCAACACGGTTTTGACGTCGATGTAACCGAGTTCGTGGAATGTTTCAGCAAGATCCGTCATGGCTATGGTGATGCCGTTGACGTTGACGTTGATGCCACGGAGCAGTGCTACATATCGGGTCATCGTTGACCACCGGTTGTCTGAGTCATGTCTGAACCCTAGCCACACTCGCGCACACGACACAATTAAGCCGACTTCTCACCGCGCGGCGGACATCACCTTCTGCAGGAAATACTGGTGAAAACGGTATTCGCCGGTGATTTCCGGGTGAAAGGAGGTCCCGAGCAGGTTTCCTTGCTCGACAGCGACGCAGCGTCCGTCCTTGAGGGTGGCCAGCGCGGTCGCCCGCGCACCGATGGTTTCCACGACCGGTGCTCGAATGAACACGGCATGCACCGGCTGCTGACCGAGCACCGCAATGTCGAGGTCGGTCTCAAAGGAGGCCGTCTGCGACCCGAAGGCGTTGCGGCGCACGACGATGTCGAGTCCGCCGAGACTCTGTTGACCGTTCATACCGTCGATGATCGTGTCGGCCAGCATGATGAGGCCGGCGCACGTGCCGTAGACCGGCAGTCCGCCCCGAATAGCGGCCTTCAGCGGCGCGGCGAGACCGAACGTGCGGGCGAGTTTGTCCATGACGCTCGATTCACCGCCCGGGATGACCAGACCGTCGATGCGGTCGAGTTCTTCCGGGCGGCGTATCGCATCGACGTGTGCGCCGAGTTCGCGCAACACGTGCGCGTGTTCGCGAAAATCGCCCTGCAGGGCGAGCACCCCGACCCGCAGACCTGCTGGTACAGCGGTTTCTGCCGGTCGGGTGCGCATGGAGAGGATCGTCACGAACCGCTCAGTTACCAGCCGCGGGTCGAGAGGAGGTGCGGCGCGGGAATGTCCGACACGTTGATGCCGACCATGGCTTCGCCGAGGCCACGCGAGACATCTGCGATGACCTTGGCGTCGTCGTAGAACGTGACGGCCTTGACGATGGCCGCTGCGCGCTGCTCGGGGTTGCCCGACTTGAAGATGCCGGAGCCGACGAAAACGCCGTCAGCGCCGAGTTGCATCATCATGGCAGCGTCAGCCGGAGTGGCCACGCCTCCGGCGGTGAACAGCACGACGGGCAGCTTACCGGTGGAGGCGATCTCAACGACGAGCTCGTAGGGTGCCTGCAGCTCCTTGGCGGCGACGTACAGTTCGTCGCGACTGAGTGAGGTGAGACGCTTGATCTCGCCGTTGATGGTGCGGATGTGCTTGGTGGCTTCGGAGACGTCGCCGGTGCCGGCCTCTCCCTTGGAACGGATCATGGCCGCACCCTCATTGATGCGGCGAAGCGCCTCTCCGAGGTTGGTAGCACCGCAGACGAAGGGAATGGTGAAATTCCACTTGTCGATGTGGTTCATGTAGTCGGCCGGGCTGAGCACCTCGGACTCATCGATGTAGTCAACGCCGAGCACTTCAAGAATCTGCGCCTCGACGAAGTGGCCGATACGAGCCTTGGCCATGACCGGAATGTTGACCTCCGCGATGATGCTGTCGATGAGGTCAGGGTCGCTCATCCGGGCTACGCCACCCTGTGAGCGAATGTCGGCGGGAACGCGTTCAAGAGCCATGACGGCGACAGCGCCGGCGTCTTCAGCAATACGAGCCTGGGCAGCGGTGACGACGTCCATGATGACGCCGCCCTTGAGCATTTCGGCGAGTCCACGCTTGACGCGGCTCGAGCCGAACTGCTCGGCGGAGGTTGATTTAGTCATAATACGATTATATTCCTTGCACGGTGGTGGTCTGGTCGGCGGCTAGTGCACCGACAGGGGAAGACCAGGCGCGCGCCAGCACGCGTCCAGTGTTTCTAGAGTTAGCGGGTCGCTGCAGCCGCCGTCGTGGCGCCGGGCCAGCCATCGGCGATTTCGCGCCGTACGTCGCCGAGCAGGCGCGGAATCGCCTTGGTGCCGGCGATGATCGGGAAGAAATTCGAGTCGAGGGCCCAGCGGGGCACGATGTGCTGGTGCAGATGCTCGGCGATGCCCGCCCCGGCGATGCGCCCCTGATTCATGCCGATGTTGAATCCGTCACAATTGGACACCTGCTTCAGAACCCGCATGGCGATCTGCGTGAGTTCGCCGATTTCGGCGACCTCCTCCGGTGTGGCCTGGTCGTAGGTGGCGACGTGCCGATACGGGCAGACCAGCAGGTGACCGCTGTTGTATGGAAATAGGTTGAGCAGCACATAAGCGTGGGTGCCGCGCGCCACGATCAGCGCCTTCTCGTCGTCCAGACTCGGTGCGATGCAGAACGGGCAGTCATCCGGGTGTGGCTGCTGCCCCTCCTGGATATAGACCATCCGATGCGGTGTCCAGAGGCGTTGGAAGGCATCCGGAACCGCCGCGAACGCCGCAGAGACTTCGGTCGCATCCGGGGCGACAGATTCCGAGCCGCGCAGTCGATCGTCCGGAATTTCCGTCATGCTACGCCTGTACTTCGGCCGCGATCGGGGCAACCGGGCTCGTGGTGACCTGAGCGCGGTTCTCGATCGATTCCACGATGAGGCGCACGGCCTCGGCGACCGGCACGCCATTTTGCTGCGTACCGTCTCGAAAACGAAAACTCAGCGCTCCGTTGGCCTGGTCGTCTTCGCCCACAATGAGCTGGTAGGGCACCTTGGCTTTGGTGTGGGTGCGAATCTTCTTCTGCATGCGGTCGTCGGAATGGTCGACCTCAGCGCGCACGCCGACTTTCTTCAGGGTGGCGATCACGTCGTCGAGGTACGGGCCGTACTGCTCGGAGACGGGGATGCCCACGACCTGCACCGGCGCCAGCCAGACCGGGAACGCCCCGGCATAGTGCTCGGTGAGCACGGCGAAGAAGCGTTCGATCGAGCCGAACAGGGCGCGGTGGATCATGACCGGGCGCTGGCGGCTGCCGTCGTTCGCGGTGTATTCGAGGTCGAACCGTTCGGGCAGGTTGAAGTCGAGCTGAATGGTCGACATCTGCCAGGTGCGGCCGATGGCATCGCGGGCCTGCACCGAGATCTTCGGGCCGTAGAACGCCGCCCCGCCCGGGTCGGCGACCAGATCGAGACCGGATGCCTCCGCGACTTCCCGCAGCGTCTCGGTCGCTTCGTCCCAGGCGTCGTCGCTGCCGACGAACTTTTTCGGGTCTTTGGTGGACAGCTCGAGGTAATAGTCCTCGAGGCCGTAATCGGCGAGCAGCTGCAGCACGAAGTTGAGCGTGCTGGTGAGCTCCTCTTTCATGCCTTCCTTGGTCGTGTAGATGTGGGCGTCGTCCTGGGTCATGCCGCGCACCCGGGTGAGCCCGTTGAGCACGCCGGACTTCTCGTAGCGGTAAACCGACCCGAATTCGAACAGGCGCATCGGCAACTCGCGGTAGCTGCGGCCGCTGGACTTGAAGATGAGGTTGTGGAACGGGCAGTTCATGGGCTTGAGGTAGTAGTCGACGCCCTGGCGGGTGACATGGCCGGTCTCGTCACGTTCCTCGTCGAGGTGCATCGGCGGGAACATGCCGTCGCGGTACCAGTCGAGGTGGCCCGAGGTTTCGAACAGGGTCGACTTGGTGATGTGCGGCGAGTAGACGAAGTCGTAGCCGGCTTCCACGTGGCGCTTGCGGGAGTAGCTTTCCATCTCCTGACGGATGATGCCGCCCTTGGGGTGGAACACGGCCAGGCCTGAGCCGATCTCCTCAGGAAAGCTGAACAGGTCGAGTTCGGCGCCGAGCTTGCGATGATCGCGCTTGGCGGCCTCTTCCTGGCGGGTTTGGTAGGCGCGCAGTTCGTCCTTGGTGGGCCAGGCGGTGCCGTAGATGCGCTGCAGCTGCGGGTTTTTCTCGGAACCACGCCAGTAGGCGGCGGCCAGGCGGGTGAGCGAGTAGCCGTTGCCGATCATGCGGGTGTTGGGCAGGTGCGGGCCGCGGCAGAGGTCTTTCCAGAGCGTCTCCCCCGTCTTCGGATCAACGTTGTCGTAGATGGTGAGCTCGGCGCCGCCGACCTCGACGGACTCGTTGTCTTCGGTGGTGGAGCCACCCTTCAGCCCGATCAGTTCGAGCTTGTACGGTTCGGCAGCCAGCTCGGCTCGGGCTTCGTCATCGGTCACGACTCGGCGTACGAAGCGCTGCCCCTGACGAATAATGCGATCCATCGCTTTTTCCAAAGACTTCACGTCGTCCGGGGTGAACGGAACCTCGACGTCGAAGTCGTAGTAGAACCCGTCGGTGATGGGCGGGCCGATGCCGAGCTTGGCGGTCGGGTTGACCGTCTGCACTGCCTGGGCGAGCACGTGAGCGGCGGAGTGGCGCAAAATACTGAGGCCGTCGGGAGAATTTATGCTGACCGGCTCGACGGTATCCGTTGGCAACACCGTGGCGGCCAGGTCTTTCAACTCGCCGTTGACGCGCATGGCGACAATGGATCGATCGGTGAAAAGCGCAAAGCCGTCAGCCACGTGTATAACTCCCTGTTGTTTGCCTACCCGTCAACTTTAGCGGCGTGCACGGGTGCGCTCGTCGGTTGCGCCGTCACGTCGCCGCGAAAACGCTCGCCCGCACTTCTAGCCTCGCCGATATCGGAGTATCTTGTCCTTAATTTGGGGGATCGATTACTACCGACCGCAAAGAAGCCAAGCATGATACTTGCACCGCACCCATCCCATTCCAGCCGTGCGGGCGCGAGGCGCTCGTGGCGCTTTCCCGCGCTGGTAGTACCGGTCGCCGTGATGCTCGGCGCCCTCATCGCCGCGCCATCAGCATCGGCGGTAACGGATGCGTCGGCCGTGTCCACGGGGCAGGCCACGGTCAGTATCGTGGCCGGCACGTTCGACATCTACTTTGCCGGGCGGGCCGCTTCGGTTTATGGCGAGATCACGCCCACCACCCCTGCCACCTGCGTCCCGACGGGGACTGTTCGGGTCGTCTCCCTCGAGCCAGGCAACCCCACCGAAACGCCGCCGCTCCTGCCAAGCGACACGGCCGGTGTGTTCTACTCCGACGCTCATCCCAGCGCGGCCGGAACGCGCCAGTTTCGAGTGGACTACCTCGGGGATAAGAACTTTGCCCCGGCCTCGAAAACCTTCAACTACTTCGTACCGACCGGTCCCGATACGAAAACGACGCTGGCCGCGACGCCGTCCGGCACCGTAACAGCCGGGCAGCGCATCACCTTCACGGCGAACGTCACGGACAGTCAGGGACGCGCCCTCAACGGTGACCGATCAGGCGAAGAGATCACTTTCTACGACAACGGCCAGCCACTCGTTGGCAGCCAGGTGTTTGGCGAATGGCACTCCACTTTGACCACGACGAGTCTGTCCGTGGGGGTGCACCGCATCACCGCCGAAAGTTTCGCCGTGTTCTACGAGTCCTCGAAGTCGCTGGCGGTGACGGTCACAGTTCTGGCCAAGACCGCCAGGGCCAGCAAGGTCCATGGAACGCTGACCGTGTCGCCGAGAGGTTCGGTTACTGTCGGCACCGCCGTCACGGCTTTGGCGAAATTCGCTCCGCGCTCCGGCACCGCCGTGGTGACCGGTTTCGTGCAGTTCTACGACGTGACAACGAAGGTCGGCACCCCGGTGGCGCTCAAGAACGGTTCAGCCACGTTCAGGTACGCGTCGCTCAAGGTCGGCACTCACGCGCTGGTCGCCCGCTACCTGGGCACGTCGAAATTCGCTCAGGCGTTGACCGTGCCAAAAATCGTACGGGTAGTTCGGTAGCAGGGGGTGTGAGGGCGCAGCCTGGTGATGCCCGGGTTCCGATCTCACACCGATACCGATTCCGAAACCGTCGAGCGTTCAATCACGACATCGGCGCCGACAACCCCGCCGCCCCCTGCCGCTCCCCTGCCGCTCGTCTGCGCCGAGGCTTCGGGCAAAAAAAACCCCGGATGACCGGGGTTCTTGTACAGCAGGAGATGCTCTGTGGGCGATACTGGGATCGAACCAGTGACCTCTTCCGTGTCAGGGAAGCGCGCTACCGCTGCGCCAATCGCCCAAGATTCTGGGAACTATCTATTCTTCAGGACGTGCACAAAGAACGGAGGTGGATACGGGATTCGAACCCGTGTTAACGGCTTTGCAGGCCGCTGCCTCGCCTCTCGGCCAATCCACCATGTGGGTTCACACCATATGGGTTCATACCAAACGAATTGGAACCGGCCTTTCGACCGATTCCAGTTCATTCGAGCGGATGACGAGATTCGAACTCGCGACCCTCACCTTGGCAAGGTGATGCGCTACCACTGCGCCACATCCGCAACTGTCCGCATTTCTGCGTACTTGGAGACTCTAGCCGAATAGCAAGACGGAAACCAAACCGAGGCGTTTACGGCGTGTTGCGTCGGTCGGCGCAACGGCCTGCCGTGACCTGACTGCTGACCGCGCACGGCACCCGCGCCACTCCCGGTGCGGTCTCGATGTGCGGCGGCGCGCCAGTCTGGGCTAGTATCAAAAGCCGCACGATAAGCCTTGGCTGTTGTGCGAAAAGCAATTGGGCGATTGGCGCAGCTGGTAGCGCGCTTCCTTCACACGGAAGAGGTCGTGGGTTCAAGTCCCGCATCGCCCACCACGAAAAACCCCCCGGTCAGCGGGGGTTTTTCTGTTGATCACCTCGCGCGGTCGAGGCGACCTAGTCTGAGAGACATGGACGTACTTCTCGACATCTGGCAGCGCATGACGACACCACATGCCGCGCTGGAACCGCTCATTGCCTGGCTAACCGTGGCAGCAGCAGCTGTGATCGTGCTCTTTCCTCCGACGTGGCGCCTCGCGCGGCATGTCATCACGATCGTGCACGAAGGCGGCCACGGTGTCGTCGCCGTGCTGAGCGGGCGGCGGTTGGGCGGCATCCGCTTGCATTCGGACACTTCCGGGCTCACCGTGAGTCGCGGACGTGCGACCGGCCCCGGAATGATCTTCACCCTGCTGGCCGGCTACCCGGCCGCAGCGCTGCTCGGCCTCGGCGCGGCCTGGTTACTCAGTTTGGGCTACGACGTGGGTCTCTTATGGGTACTTCTCGTGCTACTGGCAGTGCTGCTCGTACAGATCCGCAACTGGTTCGGGCTCTGGTCGGTTGCTGTTACCGGCGCCGTCGTGTTTAGTGTCTCCTGGTTTGGGTCGCCCCGGGTACAGGGTGTGTTCGCGCTGTTGGTCACCCTGGTTCTCCTTTTCGGTTCGCTGCGCACGTCTTTCGAACTGCAACAATCCCGGTCGCGTCGGGGCGGCTCCTCGTCGGACGCCGATCAATTGGCAAGACTCACCCACATTCCGGGTATTTTCTGGGTGGCCGTTTTCACCGCCGTGCAACTGATCTGCGTGGCCCTGAGTGCCCAACTGCTCGGCTTTGTTCAGATCTAAGACGCGCTTTCAGTCAATCGTGGGAGGCTGAAGGCATGACAAAAATTGCGATCATCGGCGGACACGGAAAAGTTGCCCTCCACCTGGCCCGTTTGCTCACGACTGCGGGACATGATGTCACCTCGCTCATCCGCAACCCCGAACACGTCGACGACGTCACGGCGACCGGTGCAACGCCGCTCGTAGCGGATGTCGAGCACCTGACTGCGGATGAAATGGCCAAAGCGCTCGCCGGGCATGCTGCGGTGGTCTGGTCCGCCGGCGCCGGCGGAGGAGGCGCAGAGCGCACGTACGCGGTGGACCGGGACGCGGCCATCCGCTCGATGGATGCCGCCGCTCAAGCCGGCATCCACCGTTACGTGATGGTGTCGTATCTGGGATCACGTGCCGATCACGGTGCCTCACCCGACAACGGCATGTTCGCCTACTACGAGGCCAAGGCTGCCGCCGATGACTATCTGCGCGCCACCTCGCTGAACTGGACCATTCTCGGACCGAGCACGTTGACCTTGGCCGCCGCGACGGGCTCCATCAACGTGGGCTCGAAAGCGACCGGTGACACTTCACGCGAGAACGTGGCGCTCGTTGCCGCGGCCGTGCTGGACGAGGCTAACACCGTGGGCGCGTTCATTGAATTCACCGACGGCGACGTGCCGATCGGCGACGCGATAGCCGCTATCCACTAACAGGCCCAGAAGCTCACAGGCCCAGAAGCTCACAGGCTCAGAAGCCGAAGTCGCCGCCACCAAAATCGCCGCCGAAATCGCCGCCGGAGTCGCCGCCCGCATCGCTCGCGGGGTCCGCGTTGGTTTCGGTGTTGGCGTCGGCTCCGGCATCCGTACCGCCGCCATCCATCGGCATAAAGGCGCTGACCAGTGCCGAACCAATGACGAATCCGGCGACGGTGCCCAGCAGTGAGCTGCCCATCATGCCGCCGAAGCCCCTTCCGTTCTGGTTTCCAAACGAGCGCGTCAGCGTGCCGGGCTGACGCAGTTCAGCCCGGGTCGCGGCTTGGGCGAGCGCGGCCGGTGCGGCGTCCGCGGGGCGTTCGCTCGGTTCGACGTTCTCGGTGAGTTGGCGAAAGAGAATATCGCGCTGCTCGTCGGTCAACTTTGAGAACGCCTCGCTATGCACCTGTTCGATGGTTTCGGGCGGGGCCGTGCGCAGCAGGTATTGGTAGCGCTCGACTGCGATCTCATCCTCGCTGCGCGTGGCGCCGCTGGTCGAACGGTTTGATCGGTGGTCGGTGGGTGATTGCTCCTTGCGGCCCAGCAGAAAGTCAAGAAATCCCATGGTGTATTGCTCCTCGTGTGGATTTGTCTGTCACAATTATTTTCCCAGATCTTTCTGAGCGCTGGCGTCGTTACTTTCCCCGGCCGAACCAGGTCGTGACGCCGGGTGAATAGAGCACAGAATCGGGCGCGCGATCGGTGAGGCCGGCAAAACCAGCCCCGGCCAATAGTGTGTCATCGAGTCTGACCAGCTCAGCCCCGAACAAGGGCCACGGCTCGTGGTGGTTGCGCAAATACACGGTCCGCCCACGGATACTCGTGAATAACGCCCATCGTGCCGTGAGAAAATCTGCCAGCGGATCATCAACGACAGCACCTGACCGCGGTCGCGCCACGATCTCTGAGCGCTTGGAACGGTCCCCGTGTCGCGTCGAGGTGTACCGGTACTGGCCGGAATCGATCGTGAGTCGGGTGCGCGACCAGATGTAGGGCAACGAGAACAGGGCGCGGGCAGCCAGCACAGCCGCGAGGCGACCGGCCTCCAATGAGACAAACACGACACCGCGACGGCCCTCGGAGTCGACCGCATAGAGCCGAACATTCACTTCGACGAAGGTGCCGAAGTACGGAATCGGCGGGCTCCCGAGAATGGTCGCGCGATCGAGCACAAAAGGAATCAGGCCGACCCAGCTCGACCCGTCGTGTTCGTCGGGGACGAGGCCTTTCGGCAACAACGGCGCGACCAGAGCCGCATCCACTCGCCAGTGCAGAAACACCACATGCGACCAGTTCTGGCTCGCCGAGGCCCTCCCGGCCAGGGGCGGTGCTATCGCGGAAATGGGATGTGCCTCAGCGTTCGCCATACGAATCCTTTCTCGATCTGCCTCACGGTACTCGCTGGGCACCCCCTGCGCATGTTGATCACCCGGGAATGCATGCAGGGAGGCGGTTCCGCTCAGCAATCGCGGAGGCGGCCTGTGTAAACATGAAGAAGACAAGAAACGTCGTGCTGCACCACACGAACTACAGATGAGGAGACGAATGCCGGGTTCGACCGTTCTCGACCTCTTTCTCGTTCTCGTCCTCTTTGTAGCCCTCGTCAACGGTTATCGCAGTGGACTGCTGCGGAGCCTCACCGGTATCGTCGGCGCCGTGCTCGGCGGGATAGCCGCCTTCTTCATAGTGCCCCTCGTGGGTGCCTGGGTGCCTGCGGCCGAATGGCGCACTCCGGCCACGATCGCCGTGGCGATTCTGCTCGTACTCATCGGCCACTCGATCGGTGTGTCCGTGGGTGGCTTGTTCGGTAGTCAGACACGGCGCTCCCCGCTCGGCACCCTCAACCGCGTGTTGGGATCAGCGTTTGCCGCTGTTGCCTCCGCCCTCGTCGCGTCGATGGTCGCGTTCAGCATCGGCGCCCTGGGCATCCCGTTCCTGTCCCCCGCCATCGCCTCCTCCACCGTCGTCTCAGGAATTGACTCTCTCACCCCCGACCCGGTCAAGGCGCTCCTGGCCGAGTTGCGTTCATTGGCCGTGCAGCAGGGCCTGCCGCGCATCGTCGACGCATTTGCGGGACCGGCACCGGATGCCGCCGAAGCCGACACGAGCAGCCCGGCACTGGCTGTGGCGGCGCAGTCGGTCGTACGCATCACCGGAACGGCCTACGCCTGCGGGCAGAGCCAGTCCGGCAGCGGTTTTGTCGTCTCTGACGGCCGCGTCGTCACGAATGCGCATGTCGTCGCTGGCGTGAGGCAGCCCGTCGTGCAAACGCCGGCCGGTGAAACAATTGCCGGCGAAATTGTCTACTTCGACCCGGTCGATGACCTCGCCATCATTTCGGTACCCGGCCTGGATGCTGCACCGCTGACCGTCGGCGCAAATCTCCCAGTAGGCAGCGGCGCGGCCGCCGACGGGTATCCCTTCGGAGGTCCGTATGTCTCCGATCCCGCGCAGGTCATCTCGATCGGCACCATCAACGTCGCCGATATTTATGGACAGGACCCCACGCCCCGCCAGGTGTACACCGTGGCTTCGGACGTGCAGCAGGGCGAATCGGGCGGACCTCTTTTGAGCGAATCCGGCCTGGTGGTCGGCGTTATCTTTGCCAAGGCGTCCAACACCGAAAATGTCGGCTACGCCCTCGCGCTCGAAGAGGTGCAGCCGGTTATCAGCCAGGCGCCCGGTTTGAGCTCGCCGATATCATCCGGGACCTGCGTTCGCGGCTGAACCGCCGGTATCCGCTCGCTCGCAGAAACACAGCCCCGCACAAATTCTTCCCAGCAGCAACCTGCTTCGCACCAATCTGTTTCGCACGAACAGTGCGCGGTGTCAACGAGGTGCGCAACGCACGAAGGGCGGTACAGAAGCGGGCCAACCCGTATTCCGTGCCGCCCCGTGCCAGGCAGACAGTGCACACTGACGACGTCAGAAGCTAGACCCGCTCGAGGGCGTAACCCTCTTCGCCGTGCACGCTCGTGTCGATTCCGGCCAGTTCATCTTCGTTCTTGATACGGAAGCCGATGGTCTTCTCGATCGCGAGGCCGAGCAGGTAGGCGACGATGAAGGAGTAGACGAGAACTGAAAAGCCTGCAATGGCCTGCACCGCGAGCTGACCGAGGTCTCCGCCGGTGAGGAGTCCGGTGTTGATGGCGAAGAAGCCGAGATACAGGGTGCCGATGATGCCACCGACCAGGTGGATGCCGACGACGTCGAGCGAGTCGTCGAAGCCGAGCTTGAACTTGAGTTCAACGGCGAGGGCGCACACGGCACCGGAGAGCCCGCCGAGCAGGAGCGCCCACCCCGGCTCCAGGTTGGCGCAGGCCGGGGTGATGGCGACGAGGCCGGCAACGGCGCCCGATGCGGCGCCCACCGAGGTGGCTTTACCGTCCTTGAACTTTTCCACGAGCATCCAGGCGAGGATGGACGCTGCCGTGGCGCCCAGGGTGTTGATCACGATGATGCCGACATTGGCGAGGCCATTGAGCCATTCAGCACCGGCGTTGAAACCGAACCAGCCGAACCAGAGAATCGAGGCGCCGATGAGGACGAGCGGTACGTTGTGCGGTTTGGTGATGCCCTTCTGAAACCCGACGCGCTTGCCGAGGACCAGGGCAAGCGCGAGAGCTGCGGCACCGGCATTGATGTGCACCGCGGTACCACCGGCATAGTCGATGACGCTCGGCAGGCCCAACGTTTCGCCGAGCTTCATGATCCAGCCGCCGCCCCAGACCCAGGCTGCGACCGGGAAGTAGACGAGGGTCGCCCAGATTCCCGCGAAGATCATCCAGGATCCGAACTTTGCCCGGTCGGCAACGGCCCCGCTGATGAGCGCGACGGTGATGATGGCGAATGTGGCACCGTACGTGGCACCGAGCAGGTCGGTGCTACCCGTCTCTCCCATGGCGAGATTGCCCAGGCCGAAGTCGGAGAACGGATTGCCGGCGAATTCGGTGGGACCGTTCACGGCGCTCATGTTGTAGCCGTACAGAATCCACAGGACGCTGATGAGGCCCAGTGCACCAAAGCTCATCATCATCATGCTGATGACGCTTTTCGCCTTGACCAGCCCGCCATAGAAGAAGGCGACCCCCGGTGTCATGAACAACACGAGCGCGGTGGCGGTCAGCCCCCAGGCAATGCTTCCGGTTTCCATAGAATTGTCCTCACGCGTCTCAAATGTGCAGGGCGTAGCGCGAGGCGATCCACCTCGGATACGAGATAAGTATCCGAGGTGACTGTTACAACAAACGTTCCGACGTGTTTCGTCGCGGTTACGGCCGCTGGCAAATTGTTAACGCCAGATTTCGGGGTCAGTCGGTGTGCGGCGGCAACTCTCCCGTAGTGAGGGCGACCATGCGCGACTGCGACCGCTGGTATTTCTTGCGATACCCGCCCGCCATCATCTCGTCGTCGAACACCTCATTGAGCGGACGTCCACTGGCGACGATCGGAATCTCAGCATCATAGACGCGGTCAATGAACGCGACCAGACGCAGGGCGTCCGACTGATCGGTCAGAAGAAAGACGCCCCGCAGAGCAATGACCTGGACGTCACGGATGACCTTGATGTATTTAGACGGATGCACGGTTCCCAGGTGACGAATCAGGGAACCGAAGTCATCCTCGGTGACCTTCGAACCACGCTCCAGCAGGGTGTTGACGAGGTGTTCACGTGCCTCCGGCTCAACCGCCACGGCCTGACCGGTGACGTTGCGGCGACGGTAGTCGAGACCGTCGATGCGCAGGGTCTCGAAGTTGGCGCTCATCGCGGAGATCTCGCGGAGAAAATCCTGCGCGGCAAATCTGCCCTCGCCGAGCGAGTTGGGCGGGGTGTTCGACGTGGCGGCGACGCGGGTGCCGGTGGCGACGAGTTCGCCGAGCAGCCGGGTCATCACCATGGTGTCGCCCGGATCGTCGAGCTCGAACTCGTCGATGCAGATGAGTTTCGCGCTGCGCAGCTCCTTGATGGTCTCCTGATAGCCGAGGGCGCCCACGAGGGCGGTGTACTCGATGAAGGTGCCAAAGTATTTCGGGCCGGTCGCGGCATGCCAGAGCGCTGCGAGCAGGTGCGTCTTGCCGACACCGAACCCACCATCGAGGTAGATGCCCGGCAGGTCGTCCTTCGCCTGTCGGCGGCGGGAAAAGAATCCGGCCGGCCGAGGGTTCACGAATTCCTGCAGCTTTTCAACGGCCGCGACCTGGGACGGGTAGTCGTGATCCGGCCGGTAGTTCTCGAACGAGGCGTGTTCAAACTGGGGAGGCGGCACCAGTTCGGCCACTATTTCCCGGCCCGTGATGCTCGGAGTTCGGTCGGCCAGTTGCGGAACTGTATGGTGCGCCTTCTGGTGGGCCTCTGGTGCCATGCTGAATCGCCCGTTCTCGTTCTTCGTGCTGCGAATGCGCAGTGTGTGCAAATGCGCTGTGTGCCGGCACCGCGTAGATTTATGGGGTGGACCAGATAAGCCTAATCCGCGGTCAACCCAAATCCGTATGCATCCGCTGTCCACTGGAGGTTACATGTCTGCCCCGTTCGATCCCACCGAGAAGTTTGCCACCTACGCCTACCCTTCCAGACTGGTTTCCACCGATTGGCTGGCCGAACATCGCAATGACGCCGGACTGGTCGTGGTCGAATCCGACGAAGACGTCTTGCTGTATGAAGTGGGACACATCCCCGGCTCAGTGAAAATCGATTGGCACACAGACCTCAACGACAAGGTCAACCGCGACTACATCGAGGGCGCCGCTTTCGCTGCCCTCATGAGCAGCAAGGGCATCACCCGCGACAGCACTGTGGTCATCTACGGCGATAAGAGCAACTGGTGGGCTGCCTACGCCCTCTGGGTGTTCACCCTGTTCGGCCACGACGATGTTCGTCTGCTCGACGGTGGACGCACCAAGTGGCTTGCCGAGGCGCGCGAGATGACAACGGATACCACCTCCGTCACCCCCACGGAATACCCGGTAGTCTCGCGCAACGACGCCCCGATTCGCGCCTTCAAGAACGACGTGCTCGCCCATTTCGGTAAACCGCTCATTGATGTGCGCTCCGACGAGGAGTACAGCGGTGTGCGCACGACGATGCCCGCCTACCCGGAGGAGGGAGCCCTGCGCGGCGGCCACATTCCTACGGCAGCGTCTGTTCCATGGGCCCGTGCCGCGGACACCGATTCCACTTTTCGCGCCCGCACCGAGCTGGACGACATCTACCGCGGGGAAGCAGGCCTGTCCGACGGCGACGACGTGATCGCCTACTGCCGTATCGGTGAACGGTCGAGTCACACTTGGTTTGTGCTGACCTACCTGCTCGGCTTCGAGAATGTGCGCAACTACGACGGTTCCTGGACCGAGTGGGGCAACGCCGTCGCCGTGCCGATCGCGGTCGGTACGGCGCCGGGTACCGCCCCGGCACCGCGTCCATGAGCGCAGACCTGCTGGCGGAGATTCGGGAGGACTTTCTGGCACTCGAGCAGAAGGACCGCCTGCTCTTGCTGCTCGAGTTCGCCAACGACCTGCCGGAACTTCCGCAAAATTTTCAGGATCATCCCGACCTGCTCGAACGTGTCGTCGAATGCCAATCGCCGGTTTTTATTTTCGTCGACCTGGACGCCGACGGCGCCTTCCACCTGCACGCCACTGCTCCGCGCGAGTCGCCGACCACACGAGGGTTTGCGTCAATCCTCGCCCAGGGGCTCGACGGCCTGAGCGCCCAGCAGGTGCTCGCCGTTCCCGATGACTATCCCCAGTCCATCGGCTTGAGCGAAGCCGTCTCACCGCTGCGCCTGCGCGGCATGAGCGCTATGCTCGGCCGGGCCAAACGTCAGCTCCGAGATCGACTCGCTACTTGAGACATTGGCAACTGCGCCAGCCAGGCTGCGATCTCTTCGTTCCACCGATCGGGGTCGTAGTTCCATAGTTTCGTATGTCTGGCTTCGGTAAAAGCAACGAAGGTCACCATGTCGGGCCGTCGGTCGGCGAGTCGACGCGACCCGGTCGGGGGCACGAAACCATCGTCGTCGCTGTGCAACAGGAGAACGGGACGGTGCACGTCGCGGGCGCGTTCCACAAAGTCGAGCCTGGCAAAATCAATGGAAGCGTCTTGCCCGGTCAGGCGCCGGGCCCAGCGCGCCCCCAGCGCAACGATGGCGCCGCGGGCGATCAGCCTTGGCAACTTGCGATCTGTGGCCTGCGCGTCAACAACGTCTCGCCAGTCGATGACCGGCGATTCCAGCACGACACCGACGATCAGGTCAGCGCGTCGACCGCGGGTCAGCGTCTGCAACACCACGGCGCCGCCCATCGACCAGCCCATCAGCACGATGCTCGTCGCCCCGTGCGCGGCGGCATAGTCGATGGCGGCGTCGACGTCTGGCCATTCGGTGTCGCCGAGGCCGTAACGGCGATCAGTGCTGGCGGGAGCGTCGCCGTCGTTTCGGTAGGAGACGAGCAACGAGGTGTAGCCGGCCGAGTGAAACACCGGCACGGCCCGTAGAGCCTCCTCGCGGCGCACGGCCCGGCCGTGCACCTGGATCACCCACCCTGTCGAACGGATGGCGGCATCCGCTGGAATGAGCCAGGCGGGCGCCAGCCCCACGGGCGTGCGAATGATGACCTCAGACCAGGCGAAACCAAGATCGGCGGGGCCCGTGTAGAGCCAACCGCTGAACCGCCCTCGGCGGGCAGCGGCGAGGTCGCCGTAGTCCACCGTGAGGATACGCCGGGTGACGGTCACGGCCGAGCGCGCGGTAATCTCACCGACCCGCGCATGCCCGGTGCCCGCGCTGAAGAAGAAGCTGTAATCACCCGCAAGGACGGAATCGCGATGGCGTTGCAGTGTGATCGTGCCGCTTGGCAGGTCGACCGCAACAACCCGGGTGTCATCGGTACGGGCTGCCGGCGGTGTGACAATGGTCTTCGCCATGACCCCCGCAAGCACACCGGCGACACCGACGATGGCCGCAGCAGAGCCGGCGATAACAATGCCGGTGACACCGAGAATCGCGCGCAGAACGTGATCATGACGCCTGTTTGGGGGCTGTGGGTCGTGCATGTGCACCTCCGACTGATCGGCGTGCCTCACGGACAACACCCAGAAAAAACTCTAGTCTGCAGACGTGCCCGAAACAGATCAATCGCTCCCCACGGAGTTCGCCGCGGCGTTGACAGCGATTCGTCGTGCCAGGAGCCGGGCCGAACTGGTCGTCACCGAAATTGCTGCTCCCGCACAACTCGCCCCGTATTCGATCGCCTTGGCCGCCAATATCGGGCCGGTGCGGCACGGCAGCGACTCCGAGCTGGGAACCGGCCGGTTCATCCTGCTGTACGACCCGGAGGAACCAGAAAGCTGGAATGGTGCCTTCCGCGTCGTCTGTTTCGCGCACGCTCCGCTTGAGGTCGAGATCGGGCTCGACCCGTTTCTGGCCGAGGTCACCTGGACGTGGCTCGTCGATGCCCTCGACTCGCGCAAGGCCACGTACACCGCGGCTTCCGGAACGGCGACTAAAATAATCTCATCCGGCTTTGGCGCACTCGCCAAACAGGGAGATGGTGCGCAGATTGAGCTGCGCGCATCGTGGACGCCCCTGAATCACAATCTCACCGCCCACGTCGAGGGGTGGGGCGAGCTGCTGTGCATGCTCGCCGGACTCCCTCCCGCTGGGGAAGGAGTCAGCATGTTATCAGCACGCCGAGCAGCCCGTGGCTGAATCGCACCACCTCGTCATTGACACCCGGGAGGCGTACCTTGCTGCGACGGCCGCTCTGGCGGCCGGGAACGGGCCGGTCGGGGTCGACGCGGAACGGGCATCCGGTTTCACGTACTCGCAGCGCGCGTACCTGATTCAAATTTACCGTCGCGGCGCCGGCACGTTTCTGTTCGACCCACCGCCGATCGGCAACTTCAGCGAGTTGAACGTTGCGCTCGCCGACGCCGAGTGGGTGTTGCACGCTGCGAGCCAGGATCTCGCCTGCCTGCGCGAAGTCGGACTCGACCCGGCCCACATCTTCGATACCGAGCTCGCCGCCCGGCTGCTGGGCATCCCACGGGTCGGCCTCGGCACCGTGGTAGAGGAGCTGCTCGGAATCCACCTCGCCAAGGAGCATTCTGCCGCGAACTGGTCGACCCGGCCACTGCCCGAATCGTGGCTGGTGTACGCCGCACTCGACGTCGAACTACTGCCGGACCTGCGCGACCGCATGGTCGAACTGCTCGTCGAGTCCGAGAAGACCGACATCGCCGACCAGGAGTTCGCCGCCACCCTGGCCAAAGAGGCCAAGGCTGCGCGCATCGATCCCTGGCGGCGGCTGGCGGGCATCCACTCCCTGCACGGGCAGCGCAATCTGGCCGTTGCCCGCGAATTATGGCTTGCCCGCGATGAATTTGCCCGTGACGTCGATGTCTCCCCCGGGCGCCTCATTCCCGACGCTTCCTTGCTTGCCGCCGCACGCTTGCTGCCGGCAACGAGACAGGCCCTGGCCGATCTGCGCGAGTTCAACGGTCGTGCCAGTCGCACGGAACTCGAACGCTGGTGGGCCGCCATTGAGCGCGGTCGGACGACGACTGATCTGCCAGCGCTCAAGGCGATCAGCGATACCCTGCCGCCGCCGCGGGCCTGGGCGGACCGCAATCCGGAGGCCGATGTGCGCTATCGGGCGGCGCGCGCTGCGCTGCAGACGGCCACGGATGAACTCGAGATTCCCTTGGAGAATCTGCTCACTCCGGACTATCTGCGCCGGGTGTCGTGGTCGCCGCCAGAACCGGCTGACACGGCATCCGTTGGGCAGGCCCTCAGCGTTCTCGGAGCCCGGCGCTGGCAAATTGACGTGACCGCACAATTAATAGCGGATGCTTTTGTAGAGATTCCACAAACAGCCGATCCCATCTCGGATCTGACGTCGTAGAAACCTGCAAACGATTCGAGAGGCCCATTTGAGTCACCCTAGGATCGATTCAGAGCTAACAGGCCGCTTCGGATCTGTTTGACGTATGGGAGGCATTGTGGCCGAGAGAGCAGAAGTCGTTTTTGTGGATGGAGTTCGAACCCCGTTCGGACGCGCCGGCGACAAGGGTATGTACTGGAACACCCGAGCGGACGATCTCGTCGTCAAGGCGATCATCGGGCTGATGGAACGAAACCCCGCTGTACCGCCCGACCGCATCGATGATGTTGCTATCGCAGCCACAACCCAGACCGGTGACCAGGGTTTAACCCTCGGGCGTACCGCCTCTCTTCTGGCCGGTCTTCCGAAATCGGTCCCCGGTTTCGCGATTGACCGCATGTGCGCCGGAGCGATGACCGCCGTCACCATGATGGGGTCCTCCATCGGTTTCGGCGCTTACGATCTCGCCATCGCCGGTGGCGTCGAGCACATGGGCCGCCACCCGATGGGGTTCGGGGCAGACCCGAACCCGCGGTTCCTCTCCGAGCGGCTGGTCAGCGAAGACGCCCTGAACATGGGTGCTACCGCCGAACGCATCCACGACCGGTTCCCCGAGTACACCAAGGAACGCTCCGATCGGTTCGCGCTGCGCAGCCAGCAGAAGGTCGCAGCCGCCTACGCGGCCGGAAACATTCAGCCCGACCTGATTCCCGTTGCCACGCGCAGCGAATCCGGCTGGGGCCTCGCGACCCGCGACGAAGCACCGCGCCCGGACACCACACTCGAGGGCCTCGCCACCCTCCGCACGCCGTTCCGGTCGCATGGCCGCGTCACGGCGGGTAACGCGTCCGGTCTGAACGATGGCGCGTCCGCTTGTCTGATGGCGAGTGGCGCCATGGCCAGGGAACTCGGTCTCGGCGTGAAGATGACCATGGTCAGCTTCGCCTTCGCCGGCGTGGAACCGGAGGTCATGGGTCTGGGGCCGGTGCCCTCCACTGAGAAAGCACTGCGCAAGGCCGGTCTGTCGATCACCGACATCGGTTTGTTCGAGCTCAACGAAGCCTTTGCCGTGCAGGTCATCTCCTTTCTCGACCACTTCGACATCGACGACGACGATCCCCGCGTGAACGAGTACGGCGGGGCGATCGCGCTGGGGCATCCGCTCGCCTCCTCCGGCGTTCGACTGATGAACCAGCTCGCCCACCAGTTCGAATCGCACCCCGAGGTGCGTTACGGCCTCACCGCGATGTGCATCGGCCTCGGCCAGGGTGGCACCGTGATTTGGGAAAACCCGCACTTCACCAAGAAGGCAGCCAAACGATGACGACCACCGATTACAATTCCCTCGACTTCAGTTCGCTCGTCGCGATCTCCGGAGACGAGGTCATCACGCACTCCTTTGTGCGCGACGTGCCGCTCGCCGCTGGCCGCAGACTGGCGCTGGTCACCCTTGACAATGGGCGCGACCACACCCGGCCGAACACACTCGGCCCACTCACCCTGCTGGAGTTCGCCGCCACCATGGACGAGCTCACCGCTCGCGCCGCGCGCGGGGAGATTCACGGTGTCGCCGTCACGGGTAAGCCGTTCATTCTCGCCGCTGGCGCCGACCTCAGCAAGGTCGCCGACATCCCCTCGCTCGCGGTCGGCAAGCTGCTCAGCCAGCTCGGCCACCACGCACTCGGCAAGCTCGACACGCTCGGCGTGCCCTCGTTCGTGTTCATCAACGGGCTCGCGCTCGGCGGCGGGCTCGAAATCGGTCTCAATGCCGCATACCGCACCGTGGACGCGTCCGTGCCCGCGATCGCTCTTCCCGAGGTTTTTCTCGGCCTGATTCCCGGCTGGGGCGGTTCGTATCTGCTGCCCAACCTGATCGGCATCGAAAATGCCTTGAAGGTCATCATCGAGAACCCCCTCAAGAACAACCGCACCCTCACTGGAGCGGATGCCCTCGCGCTCGGTATCGCGGACGTCATGTTCCCATCGGCGCGGTTCCTCGAAGACTCCATCAACTGGGCCGACGGCGTCATCGCGGGCAGCGAGAAGGTGTCGCGATCCAATGCGCCTAACAAGATCGAGCGCCTCGTCAAGTGGGACGCGGCCGTCGGTATCGCCCGCAAGATGCTCATCAACCGCATCGGCGACGTTGCCCAGTCACCGTATGTGGCGCTCGACCTGCTGCAGGCGGCCAAGAGCGGCAGTCGCGCTGAAGGTTTTCAGCGCGAGGATGACGCCCTGGCCGGCCTCATCGCCGGCGATCAGCTGCAGGCGAGCATCTACGCCTTCAATCTCGTTCAGAAACGCGCCAAGCGCCCAGCCGGAGCGCCGGACAAGAAACTGGCCCGGCCGATAACCAAGGTCGGCGTGATCGGCGCCGGCCTTATGGCGAGCCAGTTCGCGCTGCTGTTCGTGCGCCGCCTCAAGGTGCCCGTCGTCATCACCGACCTTGACCAGGCCCGCGTCGATAAGGGTGTGGCGTACATTCACGACGAAATCGCCGCGCTCCAGGCCAAGAACCGCATCTCCCCCGACGAGGCGAACCGCTTGCGCGCACTCGTCACCGGCACGACCGACAAGTCGTCGTTCGCCGACGCCGACTGGGTGATCGAGGCTGTCTTCGAGGAACTGGGCGTCAAGCAGTCGGTGTTCGCCGAGATCGAAAAGATCATCTCGCCCGACGCGATTCTGGCCACCAATACCTCGTCGCTCTCAGTTGAACAAATCGGGTCGAAGCTCGCGCACCCGGAGCGTTTGGTCGGGTTCCACTTCTTCAATCCGGTTGCCGTGATGCCGCTCATCGAGGTGGTGAACGCGCCGCAGACCAACGAAGTGACACTCGCCACCGCGATGGTCATTGCCGGCAAGCTGCGAAAAAACGCCGTGATCACCAGGGACACCCCCGGCTTCGTGGTCAACCGTGTACTCGCCAAATTGCTCGGCGAAGCCATGCACGCCGTTGATACCGGAACGTCGTTCGAGGTCGTGGAAGCCGCTGTGGCACCGTTCGGACTGCCGATGACCCCGTTCGAGTTGCTCGAGCTCGTCGGTCTCACCGTGGGCGCTCACGTGCTCGACACGCACCACGCGGCGTTCCCCGATCGCTTCTTCGAGAGTGACAACCTGCACAGGCTCGCCGAGCACGGCAAGATTCTCGAACGCGACGGCAAGGGACGTCGCACAGGCTTCGACAAGGGCGCACTGAAGATCGTCGCCGGCGGCACCACACCGATGACGGCCGAGGAAATTCTGCAGCGCGTTGAAGACGGCCTGGTCGACGAGATCAAGCGAATGCTGGACACAGACGTCGTGCACGCGGCCGAGGACATCGACCTGTGCATGATCCTCGGAGCCGGCTGGCCGTTCCAGATGGGTGGCATCACCCCGTACCTCGATCGCGTCGGCGCGAGTGAGCGAGTGTTCGGCGGTACGTTCCACACCCCGCCGATCCGCGGTATCGCTGCATCCGTGCCCGCGGTCACCCGCGGCTAACCGGGCCTCTGGGCGGCCCGGTGACCGGGCCCACCTTGCGTCCGCGGGCCCAGTTTATAGACTGGGCCCGCGGACGGGGCCTGGGCCCCGTCCGTATTCGGGAGGGATCGGTGCGGGACGGCGGAGGGGGCTAGTCGCGGCGGGTCACCTGGATGGCACCGGTGTCGGTGTAGTCGGCAGGCAGCGGCCGGGCATTGGGAATTTTGCTGCCGAGTACCATCGCGACCACATCGCGGGCGATCACCTGCGGGGTCAGCCCGACCCGCTCGAGAATCTGGGCCCGGGTGCCGTGATCGAGGAACTGATCGGGCAAGCCGAGTTCGGTCACCGCCGTGGCAACGCCCGCCTCGCGGAGGTCCTGACGGATCCGTGTGCCGATCCCACCCACGCGAATGCCGTCTTCGATCGTGACGACTATGCGGTGCGCGGCCGCGAGGCCGATGATGCTTCGCGGCACGGGCACCACCCAGCGTGGGTCGACGACGGTTGCACCGATGCCCTGGGCGGCAAGGCGGTCAGCGACGTCGAGCCCCATCGCCGCCATGGGGCCGACCGTCACTATGAGCACGTCGAGCTGGGTGGATTCCTGGAGCACGTCAACACCGTCGTCGAGGCGGCGAATGGCATCGAACTCGACCCCGACGGTGCCCTTGGGATAGCGCAGGACCGTCGGTCCATCGTCGACGACGACAGCCTCAGCCAGTTCTTCGCGCAGCCGAACAGAATCGCGCGGGGCCGCCAGGCGAATATTGGGAACGACTTGCAAGATAGCGAGGTCCCACATGCCGTGATGGCTGGGGCCGTCCGGTCCGGTGACCCCGGCGCGGTCGAGAACGAAGGTGACCCCGGCTTTGTGCAGGGCGACGTCCATCAGTACCTGGTCGAAGGCGCGGTTGATAAACGTTGCATAAAGCGCGACGACGGGGTGCAGACCACCGTAGGCCAGGCCGGCCGCGCTGGTCACCGCGTGTTGTTCGGCGATTCCCACGTCATGCACGCGGGAAGGAAAACGCTCGGCCATCTTGTGGAGGCCGGTCGGACGCAGCATGGCGGCGGTGATACCCACGATGCGCTCGTTGCCGATCGCTAATTGCAATAGTTCGTCGGCGAAGACCGAGGTCCAGGATTCGGCACCGGATTCTTCGACGGATTCGCCGGTTTCCGGGTCGATCTGCCCGACCGCGTGGAACTGGTCGGCGATGTCCTTGACGGCCGGGTCGTAGCCCCTCCCTTTTTGCGTGATGGCGTGCACGATGACCGGTGCGCCGTAACCCTTGGCTTGGGTGAGGGCCTCTTCCATCGCGTGTACGTCGTGCCCGTCGATGGGACCGATGTACTTGATGTCGAGGTTGGAGTACAGGGCTTCATTGTTGGTGACCCGGGCGAGGAAACCGTGCATGCCACCGCGCACACCGCGCCAGACGGCGCGTCCGGGAGCACCCAGGCGATCGAACACGTCTTTGCTGGTGAGGTAGGCATCCCGGTAGCTGGCCCGCGTGCGGATGGTGTTGAGGAAACGCGCCATACCGCCGATGGTGGGTGCGTAGGATCGCCCGTTGTCGTTGACCACGATGATGAGCTTGCGGGTATTGTCGTCGCTGATGTTGTTGAGCGCTTCCCAGGTCATTCCCCCGGTCAGTGCCCCGTCGCCGACGACGGCGACGACGTGTCGCTCAGTCTGACCGGTGATTTCAAAGGCGCGAGAGATGCCGTCGGCCCAGGACAGTGAGCTCGACGCGTGCGAACTCTCGACGATGTCATGCTCGGATTCGGATCGCTGTGGGTAGCCGGCAAGCCCGTCGACCCGGCGCAGCTTGCTGAAGTCCTGGCGCCCGGTGAGCAGCTTGTGCACGTAGGACTGGTGACCGGTGTCGAAGACGATGGGGTCGATCGGCGAATGAAAGACCCGGTGGATGGCAATGGTCAGCTCAACGACGCCGAGGTTGGGACCCAGATGCCCACCGGTCTTGGAAACCTCCCGCACGAGAAAGGAACGGATCTCGCTGGCCAGCTGGGGCAGCTGCTCTTTCGAGAGACCATCGAGGTCCCGGGGACCATGAATTGTCTCCAGAAGGATCATCCGTCACACCTTTCACATCGTTTGTTCACGAATCTGTTGAATTGGTTGAACCGGCACTGACACAAACCGGCGCCCAGACCCGAATGAATCGAGTCTACGCGCCGGTGTCGTGTTGGTAGAGCGAGGCCCTTCCAGCGCGTTTACTGGCTTAGACGAGCGAGCGCAGCACGTACTGCAGGATGCCGCCGTTACGGTAATACTCGGCCTCGCCCGGCGTATCGATGCGCACGATGGCGTCGAACTCGACCGGAGCCTTGCCTGCTGCCGAGAATTCACTCGGAGCGCAGGTCACGTGCACGGTCTTCGGGGTCGTGCCGTTGTTCAACTCGGTGATACCCGCGACCGAAACGATCTCGGTACCATCGAGGCCGAGCGAATCGGCGCTCTCGCCCGCCGGGAACTGCAGCGGCACAACACCCATACCGATGAGGTTCGAGCGGTGAATGCGCTCGAAGCTCTCCACGATGACGGCCTTGACGCCGAGAAGGCTGGTGCCCTTGGCTGCCCAGTCGCGGCTGGAACCCGACCCGTACTCCTTGCCACCGAAGATGACGAGCGGGGTTGTGGCGGCCTGATAGTTCTGGCTGGCATCGTAGATGTCGGCTTTCGGTCCTCCGGCGACGGTGAAGTCGCGGGTGAAGCCACCCTCGACGTTGTCGAGGAGCTGGTTCCGCAGGCGAATGTTCGCGAACGTTCCGCGAATCATGACCTCGTGGTTACCCCGGCGCGAGCCGTAGGAGTTGTAGTCGCCACGTTCGATGCCGTGCTCGGCCAGGTAGCGGCCGGCGGGGCCGTCTGCCTTGATGGAACCGGCGGGGCTGATGTGGTCGGTGGTGACGGAGTCGCCGAGTTTGGCGAGTACTCGAGCACCGGAGATGTCGACGACCGGGCTGGTTTCTAGGGTCATTCCGTCGACGTACGGGGGCTTCCGCACGTACGTGGACTCAGCGTCCCAGGCGAAGGTGTCGCCGACGGGAGTTTCCAGCGACTGCCAGCGCTCGTCGCCGTCAAAGACACCGGCATACTGGGTCTCGAACATGTTCGAGTCGATCGACTCGTCGATGGTCTTCTGCACCTCGTCGGCATCGGGCCAGATGTCCTTGAGGAACACGTTGTTGCCCTCGTGGTCGGTGCCGAGCGAGTCGGTGTCGAAGTCGAAGTTCATCGTTCCAGCCAGGGCGTAGGCGATGACGAGTGGCGGGCTGGCCAGATAGTTCATCTTCACGTCGGGGTTGATGCGTCCCTCGAAGTTGCGGTTACCCGAGAGCACGGCGGTCACGGCGAGGTCGTTCTCCTGCACGGCGGTGGAGATCTCATCTTCGAGCGGGCCGGAGTTACCGATGCAGGTGGTGCAGCCGTAGCCAACGAGATAGAAACCGAGGTCTTCGAGGTAGCCGTTCAAACCGGCCTTCGCGTAGTACTCGGTGACGACCTTGGAGCCGGGAGCGAGCGTGGTCTTGACCCACGGCTTGCTCTTGAGGCCCTTGAGGCTCGCGTTGCGGGCCAGCAGGCCGGCCGCAAGCATAACGCTCGGGTTGGACGTGTTGGTGCAGGAAGTGATGGCCGCGATCGCAACGGAACCGTTGTCGATCGTGAATTCACGGCCGTCGGCCAGGGTGACGTCGGTCGGCTGCGGGTGCGACTGCGTCGGGTGGCTGGTGTGGCGAGCCAAGCCACTCTCGAACGCGTGGTTGTGCGCGGTCTCTTCGTCCTGCGGGGTGAGGCCGATCGGGTCTGAGGCCGGGAAGGTGCCCTCTATTGCCGCGTCCACGAGGGATACGGACGCATTGGCGTAGTTGTCCAGGTCGCGCTCGAACTGGGTCTTGGCCTCGGAGAGGACGATGCGGTCCTGCGGGCGCTTCGGTCCGGCGATCGAGGGAACGACCGTGGAGAGGTCGAGCTCGAGGTACTCGCTGAAGACCGGCTCCTGGTCGGGGTTGTGCCAGAGTCCCTGCAGCTTGGAGTAGGCCTCGACCAGCGCGACCTGCTCCTCGCTGCGGCCGGTGAGGCGCAGGTAGCCCAGCGTGACGTCGTCGATCGGGAACATGGCGGCCGTCGAGCCGAACTCGGGGCTCATGTTACCGATGGTGGCGCGGTTGGCGAGCGGGACAGAGGCCACGCCCGATCCGTAGAACTCGACGAACTTGCCGACGACGCCGTGCTTACGCAGCATCTGGGTGATGGTGAGCACGACATCCGTTGCGGTGACGCCGGCCGGGATGATTCCGGAGAGCTTGAAGCCGACAACCTTCGGAATGAGCATGGAAACCGACTGGCCGAGCATGGCTGCTTCGGCTTCGATTCCGCCGACGCCCCAGCCGAGCACGCCGAGGCCGTTGACCATGGTCGTGTGCGAGTCGGTGCCGACACACGTGTCGGGATAGGCCTGCAGAACGCCGTTGACCTCTCGCGTCATGGTGACGCGCGCGAGATATTCGATGTTGACCTGGTGTACGATTCCGGTTCCCGGCGGAACGACCTTGAAGTCGTCAAACGCGGTCTGGCCCCAGCGGAGGAACTGGTAGCGCTCACCGTTACGTTCGTATTCGATTTCCACGTTGCGTTCGAACGAGTCGGTCGTGCCGAACAGGTCGGCCACGACGGAGTGGTCAATGACCATTTCGGTCGGGGCGAGCGGGTTGATCTTTTTGGCGTCGCCGCCGAGTTCGACGAGGGCTTCGCGCATGGTGGCGAGGTCGACGATGCAGGGAACACCGGTGAAGTCCTGCATCACGACGCGAGCCGGCGTGTACTGGATCTCGGTGTCGGGCTCAGCGGTGGGTACCCACGCGGCGAGAGCGCGAATGTGCTCGGCGGTGATGTTGGCGCCATCCTCGGTGCGGAGGAGGTTCTCGAGCAGCACCTTCAGGCTGTATGGCAGCTTCTCGTAGCCGTCGACCGCGTCCAGACGAAAGACTTCATATTCCGTCGATCCGACGCGCAGGGTGTCTTTGGCTCCGAAGCTGTTTACCGCGGTATTTGTTGATTCCGACACAATGCCCTCTCCGTTGTGGGAGCCGACGGGAGACCGGCGGCAATCCTCAATTCTTCTGACAGGCACAACCTCGTGCCAGCAAGGCAAGCCTAACCAGCGGATGCCGGGAGCTGCCTTTTTCCATCGAGTTGCACCGGCGACTCCTCGCCGAACAACTATCTTGACGTCGAGATAACTCTAGCAGGGAGAGCGGGTGCCCGAGTCGTCATTCACACCGTGTCAGTGGCATCCGCTTTGCGATAGACCGAGCGCACCATGAGCCACGAAACGATCAGGAGCGGCGCGTACAGCGGGATGCCCATGAGCAGTTTCATCGAGGCGAGCAATTCGACGTTGTCAGCCAGGTAGAGCGGCAGCTGTACGGCCAGACGAGCCAGAAAGAGACCGGTCCAACACAGGGTGAGGATGGTCAGAACCCGGCGTTTCGACATGTCGAGACGCCAGGCGACACCGTCACCCATGAGAAAGCCGACGGCCACGCCGATGAGCGGCCAGCGCACGAGTACGGAGATCAGCAGGACAGCTCCGTAACCGGCGTTGGTCCACAGGCCGACCAGAAAGAAGTCGGACGGTTTGCCTGAGAACAGCGCCAGCGCGACGCTGATCGCGGTTCCGACCAGGCCGCCGAGGGCGGGCGTCGTGGTCTGCCGGGTGATCGCCCGCAGAGCGACGAAGATCACGCCGATCACCAGCGGCGCCACGAGCGACGGCAGCAAAGTTCCGATCGGGTCGCTCGTCACATCGGTGGAGGGATCGATGGTGAGCGAGTAGGTGATCAGAAAGACCAGACCCGGCAGGACAGCTTCAATCAGGCCGCGAATGCCGCCCATCGCCGCCAGCAGCGCCTGGCCACTGATCGGCTTTCCCTCGGTTGCCGCGCCAAACCCGGCGCGCCGCGCTGCGCCGGCCATCGACTCGGCAAACAGTCCGGAGGTTGTCGGAGGCAAGGCGTCTTCCGGCTCGCCGTGCGGTTCACCGGACTGCTCCGGCTGACCGGACTGACCGGGCTGACCGGGCCGACCGGACTGCTCGGGCTGACCGGGCCGCTCGGGCTGCTCCGGCTGAACGGACTGCTCCGGCCGCTCTTTGGAGGTGTCGCTCATCGCCTGTTTAGACTGCGGTGGTTTCGGACGCGCCGGCGGGGGTGGCCGGCATGCGCAGCGGAATCAAATCGCGCGGCGGCATCGGCGTGGACCCGCGCACGACGACGATGCTGCGGAACAGGTCTTCGATCTGCGTGGCAGCATCTGGGTCGATTGCGCCCTCGCCCGCGATGACGCCCCGCAGGAACCAGCGCGGACCGTCGACACCGATGAAGCGTGCGAGGCGGGTGACACCACCGGCTTGCTGCCCGGCCGCGACGGGGATCTCAGCCACGAGTTCGGGGCCGAAGGGGCCTTCTCGCGGAGTCGTGGTTCCGCCCTGCTTGCCGATCTGGTCGGCGATCTGTTCTCGAATTTCATGCCAAAGGCCGCTCGAGCGCGGTGCGGCGAACGGTTGTACCTGCAACGTCGACCCGGCGAAGTCAAGGCCGATGGCTACCACTCGCTTACTACCCTCTTCGATTTCAAGGCGTAGGTGCAGACCCTCTCTCGGAAGGATTTTAATCCCACCGAGGTCCACGTACGGACGCACCGGGTTGGCCTCTGATTCATCGAGCGGGCCCTCGGTTTCGCGGTCTTCAGGGGCCGACTTCGGCATCGATTCGGGGATCTCCCCAGAGTTTGTGAGGTCACTCACCGGTTGTCTCCTGACTGCGGGACTGTAGGGCCCGATACTGGCGCGCTGTTGGACGTGTTGGTTGTCGCGCGGGGCACAACTCCGGTCGAGCCAAAACCGCCCTCGCCGCGCTGGCTGCCGGGTAGTTTGTCGACGGTGATGAATGTGGCACGAGCGACGGGCATCACGATGATTTGAGCGATGCGATCGCCGATCGCGATCGTGAACGATTCATGCAGATCGGTGTTCAGCAACGCCACCTTGATTTCACCGCGGTAGCCGGCATCCACTGTTCCGGGCGAGTTCACGATCGTGATGCCATGTTTGACCGCAAGGCCGCTGCGAGGAACGACGAAAGCTGCAAAGCCATCGGGAAGGGCGATCGACACGCCGGTACCGACAAGTGCACGGGTTCCCGGGCCGAGCACGACAGCCTCGGCAGCATGCAGATCAGCCCCGGCATCACCGGGGTGTGCATAGATTGGGAGGTTGGATGCCTGGATCAGTACTTCGACGCTTTCTGCCACGTGTCGAGGGTAGTGCAGATATCTGATCGAATAGAGCCATGCCTGAATACCGCGAAAAACTGTGGCCCAATGCCTGGGCCTTCCTTGTCACCGCCCTGGTGATACCGGCGAGCATTCTCGTGCTCGTGCCGATTTCCCTGTTTGCGGGTATCGTCACGGCCGCCGTTTTGTACGGCGGATGCGTGCTGCTGCTCGTGCTGGCCGCGCCGGTCGTACGCGTACAGGGCGGCGTACTGACCGCCGGCCCCGCCACGATCTCCACCGGGCTGCTCGGCGAAGCAACGGCATATGAAAAGTCGGAAGCGACCCAGGAACGCGGGCCCCGATTGGACGCCCGAGCCTGGCTGCTCATTCGCGGCTGGATCGACCCAATTGTGCGCGTGCCTATCGTCGACGCGACCGACCCTGCGCCGTACTGGATCATCTCCAGCCGCCACCCAACACAGTTGGCCGCCGCGATCAATGAATCGCGAACGGCCAACGTGGAATGAATCGAAGGTTTAAGAGTCGCACTCCAAGCAGACGGTGCCGAGCTTGGTCTCGTGACCCATCTGCGAGCGGTGCTTCACCAGGAAGCAATTCACGCAGGTGAATTCGTCGGCCTGCGCGGGCAGAACGACGACATCGAGGTCCAGGTCGGACAGGTCAGCACCCGGAAGGTCAAACCCCCCTGGGTTGTCGGAGTCGTCGACATCAACGCTGCCGGACATCTTGTCTGGCACACGTTCCTTAAGAGCCTCGATCGACTCAGAGTCGTCTTCAGTCTTTCGGGGTGCGTCGTAATCGGTTGCCATGCCCATCCATTTCAGTTACGCCGAAAAACGAAATCGGCGGCCACAGTTTCCAACAATCCAGACGGAATAGCAAACCGTCCGCCAACCTTTTTATTCGGACACGAAGAAACAACTTGCGGCACGCCCGGCGTATTCCCGCGAAAAGGCACCAACCCGTGGCAGTCTTGCAGCCAACGGTAATCGCGAGAGGGCTTGTCTTCATGCAGGAATTGAAGGTTATTGGAGTTGAGAACGGTGCGCTGCTCGCAGCGTCCGAAGATGGCGACCGATATCGCATCGCCATCGACGAAGTTCTTCAGTCCCGGCTTCGCCAAACCCAGACGGAGCGCGTCAACGCTCCCAAGCTGTCCCCGCGGGAAGTTCAGGCGCACATACGCTCGGGAATGTCCGCCGAGGACGTCGCTGCGGTCACGGGGGCATCACTCGACTACGTGCGCCGATTCGAGGGGCCGGTCGTCGCCGAGCGGGAGTACATCGTCTCGTCGGCGTTGAGCGTTCCGGTGCACACCGCCATCGACCCGGATCCGATCGACGAGAACGTCAACTTCGGAAGTGTGATTCGCGAACGGCTCGCCTCCCTCGGGGCCACCGGTGAGCGTTGGGCGAGCTGGAAAGAACCCGGTGGCGGCTGGATCGTCAAACTGTCGTTCACCGCCGACGAGATCGACCATGACGCTCGGTGGGGTTTCGAACCGAAGAAGAATTCTCTCTCTCCGGTTGGCAGCGAAGCCATCGCGCTATCCCAACAGGGGGAGCTGAAGGGTTCCTTGATCCCGCGCCTACGTGCCGTCGGCTCCGAGACGAGCGCCGCCGACGTGTCGCGCTTCGACAGTAACGCGTTCAACTTCAAGGAATCCCTTGCCGACGAGATTCTGAGCGACACCAGTCCCAACCTCGAAGCCGTCCCGTACTCGCGCTCGCTGAGCCGGGACGATGCGGTGTCGAAAGCGGCGATCAAGCGTGCTGCAGAGCCGGCCTCGAACATGAGCGAAACCGCCGATCTCTTAGAATCCCTGCGTCGACGACGCGGCGAACGCGAAGCGGCGTCGAGCGGGGATGCGTCTGCAGCCAAGCCGGCGGCATCCGCTTCGGTGCCGGTTTCCACTGAACCGCTGCGGCCCCGGCCGGCGACTCCGACCGCCGGCACGGTCACCGATGAGTCCGCTGCGGCGCCAGCCACCACCCCTGAGCCGACCGGTAATGCCTGGGCCAACCAGGCTGCCCGCGCCCAGGAACGCACAAACCACAGTCGGACGACACCGAAACGCGGCCGGGCATCCATGCCGAGCTGGGACGAGATCGTGTTTGGCGCTCGCACCGACGACGACTTGGGCTAACCAGCGGGAAAGTCAGCCGACCAGCCAGGCGTAACGCCGCTGCGGGCGGCCGGTCTGGCCGTAGCGCAGGCTGACGGCCGCCTGCCCCGTCGCTACGAGGTATTCCAGGTATTTGCGTGCCACCACCCGAGACAAGCCGAGCAGTTCGGCGCACTCCGACGCGGCCAGGTCTGGTTTGCTGTTAGTCAGGGCCGCAGTGGTCGGCGCAGCCGTCTCCTTGCTCAGTCCTTTCGGTAGCGTGGAGAGTGCCCCAGTGGGTGGCACAACGGGCGCGGGTCCAATCACCCGGTCAAGCTCGATCTGGTTGAGGTCTCCCTCGCGGTCGAGCAGTCGTCGTCTTTGGCCGTATCCCACCAACCGCGACTGCAGTTCGATGATCTTGAATGGTTTGAGCAGGTAGCTCACAATGCCGCCCTGCAGCGCCGCGGTGACCATTTCGGCCTCGCGGGCAGCACTGAGCACGAGAAAGTCCACAGCCCACCCCGCCTCTCGCGCGCGACGGATCACGTCGAGGCCGGTCATATCGGGCAGGTACATGTCCAGGAGGACGAGGTGCGGGGCCTTATCGACAATCTGGGCGAGCGCGTCTGCCCCGGACACGGCGACGCCGACGACAGTGAAACCGACCTGCTGCGCCACAATGCGTTGATGCGCGCGCGCCACCATGAAATCGTCGTCGACGATGAGCACGTCACACATAGGTCAGCTCCTTCTTTTCGGTTGCCCCGGCCGCATCAATCGGGAGCACGGCCTCGAACAGGGCACCGTTCTCCGCCCGGTAGTCGACCGATCCCCCGCGGCGCATCGCCACGAGGCGCACAATGGCGAGTCCGTAACCGTGAGCGTCGGTATCGCCGAGCGCCGATTTGCTCGTCACCCCCACCTCGAACACCCGGTCGATGAGCGCGATATCGATGCCTGGTCCGGAATCACTCACCGTCACCCGCACGGCACCGGCCCCGGCATCGGAAATCGGTTGTACATCGAGGCGAACACCGCGTTCTCGGGCTCCGGTGACGGCGTCGAGGGCGTTGTCGACCAGGTTTCCGATCACCGTGACGAGGTCGGTGGAGAGGCCAGCGTCGACCCGAGCCAGCGTCGATTCGGCCGAGAGTAGGAGCGTGGCACCGCGTTCACGAGCGAGCGAGGTCTTGGCGATCACGAGTGCGGCGACCGCCGGCTCCTGGAGCCTGGTGAGGACTGAGTTGTCGAGGTCGGTGCGGTCGCGCGTGACGGCATCGACATATTCGACCGCCGCTGCGGTATCGCCCAGCTGCATGAGCATTGAAATGGTGTGCAGCCGGTTGGCGAACTCGTGGGTTTGGGCGCGCAACGTGTCCGTAGTCTGGCGGCTGCTGCCGAGATCGTGCTGCAGGGTGACCAGTTCGGTGCGATCGCGCAGGGTTGTGACGACCTCGGGCCGCGACCGGGGAGGGTGAATGAGCGTCTGGTTGAGCACGAGCAGCACCCCCCGATTCACGAACACTGTATCCATGCCGCCGACTTTCTGTTGGCGCAGCGCCCGCACCGCCTCCTCATCAAGGCCGACCGCGTCGATCGCCCGGCCTTCCGCGTCAGAAGGCAAACCCAGCAGGGTGCGTGCGCTGTCATTGGCGAGCGTGATGAGTCCGTCGCTGTCGATGGAGATCACCCCTTCCCGGATGCCGTGGATCATCGCCTCCCGATGCTCGACCAGCCGACCGATCTGTTCCGGCTCCAGGCCGAGGGTCTGCCGTTTCACCCGGGCCGCCAGGAGCAGCGATCCCACGACGCCGAGCACCCCGGCCACCCCGAGATACGTGAGCAGGTTCGGTGCCGCGGCCTTGAGTAGTTCAGCCACGGCCGGAAACTGGTGGGCGGCTACCACCGAACCGACCACCTCTCCGGAGTTGGACAGCACCGGCACCTGCGCGACAACGTAATCGTTGGCGCCGATCGGCGCAGCGCCGGCCCACGCGGCATCAGATTCGTCCGGCGTGGGATCGATGGCCAGGTCGGTCGTGAGCAGCCGCGGATCGGCCGGTGAGGCGATGATTCGGCCGGCCGCATCCGTCACGATCAGCTGGTCGACCCCGGTTGTGGTGCGAAGCGCTTCGACCGGACCGGAAGATTGCTGGGGCACCGCCGCGGTGTCGAGCAGGCTGCGCACGAGCGGATTGGCGGCGGTGTATTCGGCGACCGTCAGCATGCGTCGCTGGGCGCCGCTTTCAAAGCTGCTGCGGGTCTGCTCGATTGAGATGGCCGTGACGGCGACCAGAACGAGGGCGATCAAGCTCAACTGGAAGAGCAGCAGTTGACGGGTCAGGCTGAGGCGGCTCGAACGGATGCCCGACCCACGCGGGCACGCCGTCGGCAAAGGGGACGACGCCTCGCGTTTCGGCATCGGGTCCCTTCGGTCGACTCTGGCCATAAGAGATACTCCCTCATCGTGAAGCCAAACCGAAATTGTGCAATTTTCCCGCGCGCAACCGCAAGCTACACAACGTTCACTCAGGCCACAAGTTGTGTCTCGCCCGGCCCACCCGGCAGGCTGAGCTCGGCCGGCAAAGACGCTCGCCAAAAAATCGAAGAGGATTTGAGCATGCCAATCACAGCACGCACCACGCGTTCGCGCCGCACCGCGGGGACCGTCGTTCTCGCCGGTGCCGTCGCACTCGCCCTCAGCGCCTGCGGGGTCACCAGCGCCAAGAACACCGAGGCCACCGATAGCGGTCCCATCCAAAACCTGCAGGTGATGATTCCCAACGCTCCCGGCAGCGGCTACGACGTCACCGGCCGCGCTGCGGTCAAGGTGATGGATGACTTGAAATTGGCCTCCGGCACCGAGGTCACCAACCTGGCCGGCGCCGGCGGAACCGTGGGCCTGGCCCGCACCTTGACCGAGACCGGCAACGCCAACTTCATGCTCATGATGGGGCTCGGCGTCGTCGGTGCCGCGTACACCAACGAGGGCGATGCCACGGTTGCCGAAGCGACCCCGATCGCCGGGCTGATCGAAGAAGCCGGCGCGATCTTCGTCGCCGCTGACTCCCCCTACAAAACGATTGATGATCTTGTAACGGCATGGAAGGCCGACCCATCCACCTTCGCCGTCGGCGGCGGCTCGTCGCCGGGCGGGCCTGACCACCTGCTACCGATGCAGCTCGCGGATGCCGTCGGCATCGACCCCAGTGCCGTCAACTACGTCGCCTACGATGGCGGCGGCGAATTGCTGCCGGCCATTCTTGGCGGCAAGTTGCAGTTCGGGGCCTCCGGCTATGGAGAGTTTCTCGAACAGGTGAAGGCGGGCGGCCTGCGCGTGCTCGCCGTCACGAGCGAGGAGCGCGTTCCGGTCATCGAGGCCCCCACGCTGACCGAGGAGGGTATCGACCTGGTTTTCACCAACTGGCGCGGCCTGCTTGCCGCACCAGGCCTGACGGATGCCGAAATCGCTCGCCTCGTCGATGCCGTAACGAAGATGCACGACAGCCCGGAGTGGAAGCAGGTCCTGACGGAGAACAGCTGGACCGATGCCTTCATGACCGGCGACGACTTCAGCACCTTCCTCACCGAGCAGGACGCCCGCGTCGCCGACGTGTTGAAAACCCTGGGTCTGGTCTAACCATGACCGCCCCCAGCACAGCAGCGACTTCCGGGCTGCGCGCCAGACTCCAGGGTCGCTCCGAGCTCGGCGTCGCCGCCCTGCTCGCGGTGATCGCGATCGTGATCGCGGTCGATACCGCGAACATCCGTCACACCGCCATCAATGCCGGTGTGATGGGACCGCGGGTCGTTCCGACGATCATCGCGATCGGCCTGGGCCTGTGTGCCATCGCCCTAGCGATCTCTGTACTGCGGGGCGGCCACGCCGATGCCGAAGACGGTGAGGACATCGACCTTTCTCAGAAGGCCCACTGGCCGACCGTCTTCGGCCTCGGCGGCCTGATTCTCGTCTTCGCGCTCTCGATGGACTTTCTCGGATTCGTGATCGGCAGTGCGCTGCTGTTCTACGGATCTGCCCTGCTGCTTGGCTCCCGCCGCTTCGTCTGGGCGCTCGTGATCGGCATTCTTCTCGCCGTCGGCACGTTCTACGGCTTCGTATTAGGCCTCGGCATCAACCTGCCGGCCGGCCTGTTGACGGGAATTCTCTAAATGGACAACCTCGCCCTATTGATGGAAGGGTTCAGCAACGCGCTGACCCTGCAGAACCTTCTGTTCGCCCTCATTGGTGTGCTGCTCGGCACCGCCGTCGGCGTGTTGCCCGGCATCGGCCCGGCCATGACCGTGGCCCTGCTGCTGCCACTCACCTACGCGCTTGATGTGACCGGATCGCTGATCATGTTCGCCGGCATCTACTACGGCGGCATGTACGGCGGGTCGACGACGTCGATTCTGCTCAACACCCCCGGTGAATCTTCCTCGGTCGTCACAGCGCTCGAGGGTAACAAAATGGCCAAGGCCGGCCGCGGCGCCCAAGCGCTCGCAACGGCGGCGATCGGCTCCTTCGTGGCCGGCACCCTGGCCACGGGTGCCCTCGTCTTCGTCGCCCCGTTCGTGGTGGCGATGGCTATCGGGCTCGGGGCTCCCTCGTACTTCGCCATGATGGTGTTCGCTTTCATCGCGGTGAGCACCGTGCTCGGCTCGAGCCGCATTCGCGGGCTCGCCTCGCTGTTCATCGGCCTCACCATCGGTTTGGTCGGCCTCGACGGCACGACCGGGCAGCCACGACTGACGTTTGGGCAGCCGCTGCTCTCCGGCGGCATCGACGTCGTCGTCATCGCCGTCGCCCTATTCGCGGTCGGTGAAGCCTTGTGGATTGCTGCGCACCTGCGGCACGGTACCCCCGCGACCATCCCGGTGGGTGTGCCGTGGATGCGTAAGGACGACTGGAAACGCTCTTGGAAGCCGTGGCTGCGCGGCACGGTTATCGGCTTTCCATTCGGGGCCATCCCGGCCGGCGGCGCCGAGATCCCGACCTTCCTCTCCTATGTGACGGAAAAGAAGCTGTCCAAGCATCCCGAGCAGTTTGGGCACGGCGCCATCGAGGGCGTAGCCGGACCGGAAGCAGCCAACAACGCCTCGGCCGCCGGAACGCTCGTTCCGCTGCTCACCCTCGGTCTTCCCACCACGGCGACAGCCGCCGTGATGATCCTCGCGTTCAACCAGTACGGCATCAACCCCGGTCCGCTACTGTTCCAGACCGAACCCGTTCTGGTGTGGACCCTGATCGCGAGCCTGTTCATCGGCAACACGCTGCTGCTCGCGCTCAACCTGCCACTCGCACCGCTCTGGGCGAAGCTGCTGCGCATTCCACGGCCCTACCTCTACGCCGGGATTCTGTTCTTCGCAACCCTCGGCGCCTACGCGGCGGGAATGCAAACCTTCAACATCGGCATTCTGCTCCTGCTCGGCGCTCTGGGCTACATGGCCAGGCGCTTCGGCTTTCCGGTGCTGCCGATCATCGTCGGTGCCATCCTCGGCCCGGAGATGGAACGCCAGCTGCGCCGTGCACTGCAGATCAGCGCGGGCGACCCCGCTGCGCTGGTGAGTGAGCCGCTTGCCGTCGTGGTCTACAGCGTGATCGTGTTGTTCCTGATCGGCCCGCCGCTGGTCAAGGCCCTACGCCGTCGCTTCGGACGCGGCGGACCTGCCGACGGCCCCCTGGCAGGCGGCAGCATGGATGACACCGATGGCTACGGCGCCGAGGCAGATGAGACCGTGGAGTTCGATGCGTTCGGAACCCGGACGTCGGACGGAAGCGCCCGGGTGATTCGGGTGGTTCGACCCAAAGTCGGGCGGCGCGAAAAATAGCACATCGGTTGATGTGAGCTACGCCCGGCGCGGGAGTCGGCATACTGGTGTCATGCCAACTGCTGCCTCCCGCGCCGATGTCGTGCGCCTGCGCCTGCAGGCCCAGGGGCTGGCCGGGGTTCCGCTCCCCGGTGCGGTAGCCGTTGCCGAGCGGATGCTCGCGGTACAGGCCCAGGACTACCCGGCCGGGCAGTGGGCCCTCGGGGTGCGCTCCCCCGGCACGACGATCCATGACCTTCAGGCCGTCATTTCGACTGGTGAGATCGTGCGGTCGTGGCCGATGCGGGGCACGTTGCATTTTGTCCCGGCGCGGGAACTGGGCTGGATGCAAGGCCTCACGACACCGCGACTGCTCGCGAAAACCCGAACGATCAACGAGCGACTCGGTCTCGGCCCGGCCGTGCTGGAGCGGGCTCGCGAAGCTGCGATCGCCGCCCTGACCGGACACAAGCAGCTCAGCCGCGCCGAATTCATGGGCATGCTGCACGCGGCGGGACTGTCGACAGAGGGCCAGCGCGGGTACCATACGATCGCCCATCTCGCCCTCACCGGAACCCTGTGCTGGGGCCGACAGGTGGGTACCCAGCAGGGTCTCGTGCTGCTCGATGAGTGGGTGCCGAACCCGCGCCGGCTCGAGCGCGACGAGGCGCTCGGCGAGTTCGTGTACCGCTATTTTCTCGGCCACGGGCCGGCGACCCTGGTCGACTTCGCCTGGTGGTCCCAGCTCACCGTGGCCGACGCCAAAATCGGTCTGGCCGTGGCGCTGGACAGACTGATCGAGGTGCAGGTCGACGGAGCTGCCTACTTCATGGCCGACGAAACAACGGATGCGCTCCCCCAGCACACGCCGGTGCTCGCGCTGCCCGGGTTCGACGAGTACCTACTCGGGTATCGCGATCGCAGCCACGTGATCTCCGCGAACGAGCTGGTTCGGGTCGTGCCCGGACTGAACGGCATCTTTCTGCCGCTCATGGTCACGAATGGTCGCGTCGTCGGAACGTGGCGCAAGAAGATCACGGCGTCCGGCCTGACCACCGAGGCGGCACTGTTCGAGGACCCGGCCTCGGCCACCGCCCGCACTCGGGCGGCGAAAACCCGGCGGGGCTTCGGCCGGGCCGCGCAGGACTATGCCCGGTTTCTCGGCGTGCCAAATCGGTACACCGTGAAAGCGGATGCGCCGGCATCCGCTTGACTGACCCGGCCCGGGTTACCCTTGACCAGTGAAACTAACCTCGGCCCTGCGCATCTCCAAACGACTCCCGCTGCTGCAGGTCGTCAAGGTGGCCGTCGCCGTCGCCCTGGCCTGGGTCACCTCCCAACTGCTGTTGCCGAGCGACCTGCCGATCTTTGCTGCGATCGCTGCCCTGCTCGTGGTGCAGCCGAGCGTCAACCAGACCCTCGGGCGAGCGATCGAACGCACCGCGGGCGTCATCGGCGGCGTCATCATCGCCTCCACGATCGGTTTCTTCCTCGGCGAGTCCAGCTGGGTCGTGCTCGGCACGATTATGGTCAGCCTGTTCGTTGCCTGGGCTCTGCGCCTCTCCCCGTCCTCGGCTAGCCAGATTCCCATCAGCGCCATGCTCGTTCTCGCCCTCGGCGCCACGACACCCGGGTACGCCCTCGATCGCATCTTCGAGACGTTCATCGGCGCCGGAATCGCCCTGGTCATCAATGCCCTCATCGTTCCCCCGGTATTGATTGCACCCGCCCGCGACGCTGTCGGGCTGCTGGCTCGCGAGCTGGCCGATACCTTCGACCGCATTGCGCAGGCGCTGCGCACCCCACAGAGCCCGATCGACCTGATGGAATTGATGATCAAGGCCCGGCTGCTGCGCCCCATGCTCGCGTCGGCGGAGAAGGCCATCGCGCAGGCCGAGGAGAGCCTCATGCTCAACCCTCGCAAGGCCAAGCTGCGAGTGGCCCTCGACGCCGACCACGACATGATCGAGCGACTGCCGACTCTCGTGACCCGCGCAATCGGCATGACTCGTGCACTGCACGACCACTACGACCCCTCCCTGCAGTTCGAGCCCACCGTTCAGGCTTTCTCTCAGGAACTCGCCCGGGCGGCGCACGACCTGGGCTTACTCGCCCGCGCCGACGGTGACCGTGCGTCTGTGCCGGAGCCGGCCGCGCCCGACGTGCTCGCCCTGACCGCGCCGCTGCGGATCGTGACGCCGCACCCTGACCACTGGATTCTGATCGGATCGCTCATGGAAGACCTGCGCCGGGTGCGCGAAGAAATCGTCGGCGACCGCGCCTGAGCTTCCCTCGCAGGAGCGGATGCTGCGCGCACCGTGGATGCAGTATCCATCGAGTAGGTGCGCCGCACTTCGGTGTGCACTCCGGGGGTTACCGTAGCGGCCATCGAAATGGGGTGCGCTGAAGCTACAGCACCTTGGCGAGGAAGTCCTGCGTGCGTTCCTGTTGCGGGTTGCCGAACAGCTCGGCCGGGGTACCCTCTTCGACGATGACCCCGTCGGCCATGAAGATGACCCGGTCGGCGACTTCGCGGGCAAAACCCATTTCGTGGGTGACCACGACCATGGTCATGCCCTCGGCGGCGAGATCACGGATGACCTGCAGCACTTCGCCGACCATCTCCGGGTCGAGGGCGCTCGTGGCCTCGTCGAAGAGCATGATGTCGGGGTTCACAGCGAGCGACCGGGCGATGGCGACACGCTGCTTCTGGCCGCCGGAAAGCTGGCCGGGACGGGCGTCTGCTTTGTCGGCGAGGCCCACCCGGTCGAGCAGTGTGAGGGCGGTGGCGCGGGCATCCACCTTGGATTCCTTCTTCAACTCAACCGGGGCCAACATGATGTTCTGCAACACCGTCATGTGCGGAAACAGGTTGAAGTGCTGAAAAACCATGCCGATGTGCTGCCGTACCTCGTTGAGGTCGACCGTCTTATCGCCGAGGTTGAATCCGTCGACGATGACCGTGCCGGCGCTGAGCTCGTCGAGCTTGTTCAGGCAGCGCAGAAACGTGGACTTGCCCGAGCCCGACGGACCGATGACACAGACGACCTCGCCCTCGGTGATCTCGACGTCGAGGCCCTTGAGCACCTCGTTGGAACCGAATGACTTGCGCAGTCCCCTGACACTGATTTTACTGCCGACGCTCGCGGTGTTATTGGAACTGGTGCTCATTTGTTGAACCTCTTGTCGAGCTTGTTGGAGAGCATGGTGAGCAAATTGATGACAATGAAGTACAGCGCGGCCACGATCAGCAGGGTCTCACCGGTGCGAAAGTTTGCGGCGTAAATCTGCTGGCCCTGGTAGGTGAGCTCGGCGAAGCCGATCACCGCCAGGAGCGAGGTGTCCTTCAGCGTCATCACGAACTGGTTGATGAATGACGGCGTCATGATCTTCACGGCCTGCGGGAGCACGACGCGTCGCATCGTCGTGACGTAGCCGAGGCCGAGGCTCCGGCCGGCCTCGGTCTGGCCCGGGTCGACCGATTGGATACCGCCGCGCACGATCTCGGTCATGTAGGCGCCGGCATTGAGGCTCAGGGTCAGTACACCGGCGGTGAGTACGTCGATCGGCTGCCCGGTGAGCTGCGGCAGGCCGAAGTAGAAGAAGAACGCCTGCACGAGCAGCGGGGTACCCCGGAAGATACTCACGTAGATGCTCGCCAAGCCGCGCAGCACGCGACTCTCGGAGACCTTGAAGAACCCGAACAGTACGCCGAGCACGAGGGCGACCACGATCGACAGCCCGGTCGCGAGCAGCGTCAGGCCGAGGCCCTTCATGAGGGCCGGCAGGCTGTCGGACAACAGCCCGAAGAAACCGGATGCCGCGACGGGCGCCGGCTGCTTCAGATACGTATCGAGAATGGACTGGTATTCACCGTTGCTTTTCAGCTCGGCCAGACCGGTATTGAAGGCAGCAAGCAGCTCGGGGTTCTGGCCCTTGTTGACAGCGAAGCCGTAGGAACTGCCCTGTTCCTTCTCGGTGACCGACTTGAGCCCGTTGTTCTGATTGATGCCGTAGGCGAGCACCGGGTAGTCATCGAAGACGGCGACAGAGTTGCCAGCCTTGACGTCGTCGTACATCGTGGCCGAGTCGGCCAGGGCCTTGACGGTGAAGCCGTACTCGTCTTTGATCGAGTTGGCGAAGGTCTCACCCTCGCTGCCGCGTTTGGCAACGACGGTTTCACCGGCCAGGTCGGCGTAACCGGTGATTTCGGTGTTGTCCTCAGCGACAGCCATCTGCACACCGGAGTCGAAGTACGGGTCGGAGAAATCGAACACCAGCTTGCGCTCGTCGGTGATCGACATTCCGGCAATGACGCCGTCCACCTGATTGGACTGTAACGCCTGCAGCGCGGCGTCGAAGCCGAGCGACTTGATCTCAACGGTGAAGCCCTGGTTAGCAGCGATGTCCCGAATCAAGTCCATGTCGATGCCGGTCAGTTCACCGTCTTTGCGGTACTCAAACGGTGCGAAGGTCGTGTCGGTACCGATAACGTAGGTTTCGCCGGCGACCGCTGCCTGGGGCTGCACGTGGCTGTTCGGCTGACTCGCGGCCACGGCGCTGACGCCCGCAAATCCGCTGGCGAGGGCCAGCAGCGCCGTGACGGCAACCGAGAGCTTTCTTGCCCGGGACATATTCATTTTGCGCAAAGGAGAACCATTTCTTGTCGTGCGATCTGCTTGGACTGGCGGCCAGAAAGTTGTTTCGCGCCGATCGACGCTGATCTACCCCAGGGCGGTTGCTGCACACCCTGTCGAAACGAGCCTACCTTGGGGTACACGCCGCACTGATTACCAACGTGAAAGGAGAGCCTGTGCGTTTTCGCCAGCTCGAATATTTTGTCGCTGTGGCCCGGGAACGGCACTTCGCTCGTGCGGCCGCCGCATGCCAGGTTTCCCAGCCTGCCCTCTCCGCGGCAATCAACAGATTGGAACAGGAACTCAATGTTTCTTTGATCAATCGTGGTCATACCTTTGAGGAGCTGACGCCGGAGGGCGAACGCTTGGTGATTTGGGCCAAACGAATCCTCGCCGAACACGACGCTTTCAAGGCGGAGGTGCAGGCCGTCCAGTCCGGAGTGACCGGAGTGTTGAAGCTGGGTGTTGTACCGAGTGCCTCGACCACGGTCGCGCTGGTGGTTGCCGCGTTCTGTGCTGCGCATCCGTTGGCCAGGGTGCAGATCACGTCGGGCCTGTCCGCGGTCGAGATTGGTCGGCGATTGCGTAATTTCGAGCTGGATGCCGGCGTCACCTATCTCAATGACGGGGAAGACCCGCGACTCTTGTTCATACCGTTATATGAGGAACGCTACGTTCTCATCGCCTCCGACGAACTCCTTCCGGAGATTTCAGAAACAATGACCTGGCGTCAGGCCTCTGCGCTCCCCCTCGCTGTCTTGACGACGGAAATGCGCAGCAGACAGGTGATCGACGATGCCTTCAGCCAGAACCAGATTCGGATGGAGCCGCAGGTGGAGACGGACTCGATCGCCTCTCTCCACGCGCACATGAAGACGGGCCAGGGGGCCAGCATCGTGCCACATTCGTGGGTGCAAACCATCACACCGTCATCGCGGACCCGCATTGTGCCACTGGTCGATCCCGTCGCCACCGCGCGCGTCGCTGCGGCAATAAGTCCGGCGTCGCCTGGTTCGGTGACCGCACGGGCGTTCGCGGCCGTTGCAACGCGGCTTTCCCTGGGTGAGCTGTTCGATCGGGAACTTTCGTCGGTCGCGCCCGACGCGCCCACGACGCCCCAGGCTGATTGATAATTTCTGGTTATCGACTGGTTGAATTCCAGTCTTGGACCGGCGGGGCAAAGCGGGACAGACTGGGGGTGAGCGCAGCAGTCGGGCGTACAACCAGCCAACCGGGTTCTGCTGTTTACGCCGCGCCACCATTGTTCTGTTCGAAAGGCCGTGAGACTTGTGCGCCCGGTCCTGTTCCACCTGCGCGCGCTCGTCAGCGTCCCACCCGCGGTCAATGACCACTGGCCGGCGCTTCGCGTCGGTCTGGGGGTCACCGTCCCCGTACTGGTCCTGCTGATTTTTGGCCACCCCGAACTGACCATCTATGCCGTTTTCGGTGCCTTCACGGGCACGTACGGCCGCGGTGAAACCCATCAGCTTCGGTTGGTGCACCAGGCCCAGGCCGCGGCGTTACTGCTGACCGGGGTGACTGTCGGTGTGGCTCTGTCCATCACTCACGTTCAGGCCTGGGGACTGGTCTGTATCGAGGCGCTCCTGGCCGGACTTGGTTCACTCGTAGCCGACAAAATAAAGCTCAGACCCGCCGGGCCGTTCTTTGGCATTTTTGCGTTGGGAGCCTGCGCATCGATCCCCCCGGCCATTCCACTGTGGGCCGCCGCGCTGATCTGCGCCGCGTCCGCACTCTTTTCCCTGCTGGTCGGCTTCACCGGCTGGTTGAGAAACCGCACCTGGGATTCCACGGCGAGACGCACTATCGAACCTCGCTCCGGACCATGGCTCTCGAAGGCGGGCATGCACGCCACGCGTTATATCGTCGCCGTTGCAGCCGCCGGTGCTCTCGGCCTGCTTCTGGGAATCGGGCACGCCTATTGGGCTATGGCCGCTGCGGCCGTTCCCCTCGCCGGTCGATCTTCCCAGCCGGGTGCAGCGAGGCATCCATCGCGTATTCGGGACCTATGCCGGTCTGGGCGTGACGGCTGGTGTCCTGCTTCTGCATCCCGGCACGACCGTACTGGTTATCCTCGTCATGGCCCTGCAATTTCCGGCGGAACTATTCATGGTGCGCCATTACGGTCTCGCCCTCATTTTCTTCACGCCCGTGATACTGCTGATGACCCAACTCGCCAGCCCGGTCGACCCGATGGCCCTGCTCGCTGACCGCGGTTTGGAAACCCTGATCGGTGCCGTGGTCGGGATCACCGTCGTTCTGCTGATCCGCGACCGTCTCCCCCGAAGCAGCATGACACTGTCGGAAAACCCTGCCGCCTGACCAATCAGCGCGGCGCAGCCCGCGTGCCGCTACCCCGAGGCGGCGGGTCAGCCCAGTGCAGCCACGGCTCATCCGCTGAACCGGATCCCGATCAAGGACGAGCGATCAGCGCCGTTGCGTCAACCCAGAGGGCCTCAAGAACAGACTGGACAGAGCCCGCAGTCGCAGCGCGATACCCGGTGCCGGCCCAGAGGGCGAGCCCGTCGGCGTCACCGCGGCGGGCAGCATCCGCTCGAAGACCCTTGGTGAGGTGATGCACCTGGGGGTACTCACTCGGTGCGGTATTGCCGTGGTTGATGATGAAGGCGTTCAGCAGGGCGCGCGCCGGACGGCCCGAGAAAGCGCGGGTGATTACCGTCTCGGTGAATCGCGATTGGACCAGCGCGTCTTTGTGGGCCTGGGTTGCGCCCGATTCGTCGGTGCGCAGAACGGCCGTGCCCAGCTGAACGGCCTCGGCACCGGTCGCCAGCAACGCGGCGATCTGCTCCCCCGAGTGGATGCCGCCCGCCGCGATCAGGGGCAGTGTCACCTCCGCACGAATCGCGGTCACCAGCGCGCCCAATGCCAGGGTGCCCGGTTCGTCTTGCGTCTGGAAGGTCGCCCGGTGTCCGCCGGCTTCCGGGCCCTGCACGCAGAGTGCGTCGACTCCACGCTCGACCGCTTGCAGAGCTTCCGGGACCGAGGTGACCGTGGCGACCAGGTATGACCCGGCTGCGTGCATCCGTGCCACCACATCGGCGGGAGGCAGTCCGAAGGTGAAGGAGACCACCGGAACCTGATGCTCGATGACCACGGCTACCTTCTCGGTGAACCCATCGTCGTCCTCGGCGACAATCTCGGAAAACGCAGTTGTATATTCGTCTGCCAGTGCATCTCGATAGGCCAGAACGGCGGCCCGGTCGGTCAGGGGCGGCTGCGGTACGAACAGGTTGACGCCGAAGGCATTCTCGGTGCGTCGCTGCACCTCGATGACCTGCTCGGCCAGCGCCTGGGGGGTTTTGTAGCCGCCCGCCAGAAAACCGAGACTGCCAGCGTCGCTTGCAGCGACCACGAGGTTGGGCGTTGAGGCGCCGCCGGCCATGGGGGCCGCGAGAATCGGAATCTTCAGGTCGTTCAGGGTGAACACGGGAATCTCCTCGTTTGATTAGACCATTGTTCTAGTGACTGGAACGGTGATCTCAAGCTCGTTTCGCACGGTCTTAGGCACGTTACGCACCGGGATTAGTGTGCGGGCGTTATTTCACCCTAGCCCCGCAGTGCTGTCTCCGGCATACTAACGAGTGCGCGCCTCGACGTCAGGAGACCTCATGTCATTTCAGGCTTACCTCACCGTGATCGAAGAAAAGACTGGGTTCACGCCGCGCGCGCTGGTCGCCCTCGCGCACGAACGCGGTCTCGACGCACCAACCACGAAGGCCGGCGTCATCGTCGACTGGCTCAAGGCCGACTACGGGCTGGGTCGCGGCCACGCCATAGCCCTGGTCTATGTCATCAAGAATGGTGCCACGATCAGCGACAAACATGTCGGCACAGATGGCGTACACCACGACGAGACTGTCGAGCTGTGGCTTGATGGCGAGGATACCCGCCCGGTCTGAACTTCAGCAAGCGCAGCGCGGCGCAGTTCGAAACCAGCGCGTCACGAAGGGAATGACATTCGTTTCTGTCTCACCCCGGAGTCGTGGATTCTTAACGACACAGGGCCCCACCGAGGTGGGGCCCTGACCGACAAAATACCGGTTACGCGTTGAGCGCAGCCTGCAGTTCGAGCGTGATGGTGACCTTGTCGCCCAGCAGCATGCCGCCGGTTTCGAGGGCGGCGTTGTAGGTGAGGCCGAAGTCTTCGCGGTTGACTTCGGTCTTGGCCGTGGCACCGAACTTGTAGTTTCCGTAGGGGTCGCCGCCGAAGCCGCCGAACTCGAGCTCGAAGGTGGCCGGCTTGGTGACGCCCTTGATGGTGATGTTGCCGTCGACGAGGTAGTCGCCCTTGACTTCGCGCACACCGGTCGACACGAAGTCGATGGTCGGGTACGTCTCGGCGTCGAAGAAGTCCCCGGTGCGCAGGTGACCGTCGCGGCTTGGCTCGTTGGTGTTGATGGAGACGACCTTGGCCGAGGCGGTGACGCTCGTCTCGAGCGGGTTTTCGCCGGTCACGAAGGTGGCGTCGAAGTCTTCGAAGGTGCCCTTGACCTTGCTGATGACAATGTGGCGAATGCTGAAGCTCACCGAGCTGTGGGTCTTGTCGATGGTCCAGGTTCCGGCCTTGAAGCCGGGGATGCTCGTTGTGGTGCTCTCGCTCATAAAAAATCTCCTCCAGTGTGTGGGCCCAGGAATTGACGCCCTCAGATACATGCAAGTGCATAGAACTCGGTCGTATTCCCGGGAAGGCAAGAATTTATCTTCCCCTCATTGGGCATTCGGACGAAGCCTGCATGCAGGCCGACCGAATACACTCAGCGTGTCACGGGGTTCTGCGTGTTTATCGGGAGGTAGCTGTGCGCATAGGTCATTCCCGCAGGATAGCCCCGAGCCTGATGGGGGTCGCTGGTGAGGGCATCCTGATTGCCGCCGGAGGCCGCGCCATTTTGCTACAGCTGGCCAATCCGGCCATCGGTCACGGCGTCGCCGATCACAGTCATTTCGCCGATCGTCCCCTCGATCGACTGAACGGCACGCTCAGCTACGTCTACGCCATCGTCTTCGGCGATGCGGAGCTGGCCGCCACCATGGCGGCGCGGGTCAACCACGCGCACGGTCCCGTGCATTCAAGGGGCACGACACCCGGGTACAACGCGTTCACCCCCGAGCTCCAGCTCTGGGTCGCCGCGACGCTGTACGAATCGGCCACTCACCTGCACGGCCTGCTCTTCGGTGCGCTCGACGACCAGGCAGCCGATAAGGTCTACCGCGAATACTCTCGCCTCGGCACGTCGCTGCAGGTGCCGCCCGGGCTGTGCCCGACCGACCGCGCGGCGTTTCGACTCTATTGGAACGAGCAGCTCGCCCTGTTGACAACGGATGCCGCCACCCGCGCCGTCGCGCACGAACTGTTGCATTCGCGCACTGCACCGCTCTGGTATCGCGCCGCCTTGCCCGTGGTCCGCCTGATGACCGCCGGACTGCTGCCTCCGCACGTTCGGGTGCTCTTCGACCTGCCCTGGTCGACGCGGCAGCGGCGCAGCTTTGACCTGGTGCTGCGCGGCATCCGCCTGGTCTATCCGCGGCTGCCGCGCCTGATACGACATTGGCCGAAGAATCACTACCTGCGCCTGCTGCGCAAATCCGCGCTGCGCGGATCGATGCCGCCCGCGCCGGTACCGCCCGCATCGACGCCGGTAGCCTGAGGGTCCAATGACGCAGCCGCAGACACCCCACCCCGGACTCGATGGCGTTGATCGCCAGATCATCGCCGAGCTCAGCCGGGACGCCAGACTCTCCATTCGCCAGCTGGCCCTGCAGGTGCACATCTCCCGCACCGCCGCACACACCCGGGTGCAGAAGCTCATCAGCCATCGTGTGATCACCGGTTTCGGCGCCCAGACCAACCGCAAGGCCCTCGGCCTCAATGTGTCGGCTCTCGTCATCGTGAAGATCGCTGACGTGGCCTGGGGCGATATCGCCGCGCAGCTGGCCGAACTCCCCTTCGTCGAGAAGGCGCAGGCAGTGAGCGGGGACATCGACATCATTCTCACCGTGAGCGCTCCCGACCACGAACAGCTCAGCCAGGCCATTCTTCGCGACATCCACAGCATGCCCGGGGTGATCTCGACCCGGTCGCATCTCATCCTCGACGAGATCGTAGGGCACACGCCCGGAACCGCCCCGGACGCTTGGCACTGAAACACACTTCAGCAATGACGTTTGGTCGCTGTCGTGCAGGTGCACGGCCAATCGTTCACAACTGCAAAAAAGCTGGGTGCGGGCTGGCGTAAAGGCGCACCATTGCCTCATGAGCCTCAATGTCGAGAACCCGATCATGACCACCATGCCACCGGCGCCACCACTGCGTTTGATCGACGACCTCGGCCACACGGTCCCGCACAACGAGAGCGGCGGATTCACCCTGCCGGCCGTGGGCACCCTGCTCAGTCTGTACCGGCAGATGGTCATCGCCCGCCGTTTCGACGTACAGGTCACCGCCCTCACCCGGCAGGGTCGCCTCGCCACGTACCCCTCCGCGCTCGGCCAGGAAGCCTGTGAGATCGCCGCGGTCGCCGCGCTCGACCCGCAGGACTGGCTGTTTCCGACCTACCGCGACAGTATCGCGCTGCTCACCCGGGGCGTCGAGCCGAAAGATATCCTCGCCTCATTCCGCGGGGACTGGCACAGCGGCTACGACTATCACACGCACCGCATCGCCCCACAAGCCACCCCGCTGGCCACTCAGGCGCTCCACGCCGTCGGTCTGGCGACCGCAGCGAAGCTTAAACGCCACGACACCGTGGCGCTGACACTGCTCGGTGACGGCGCCACGAGCGAGGGTGACGCCCACGAGGCGTTCAATTTCGCGGCCGTCTGGCAGGCTCCCGTCGTCTTCGTCGTGCAGAACAACCAGTTCGCCATCAGCGTGCCCCTCGACAAGCAGATGGCCTGCCGCACCATCGCCGACAAGGCGATCGGCTACGGCATGCCCGGCTATTACGTCGACGGCAACGACGTTGCGGCTATGTACGCCGTCATCTCGGCCGCGATGGACCGCGCTCGCAGCGGCGGCGGTCCGACCCTGATCGAGGGCCTCACCTACCGCATCGAAGCACACACCAACTCGGATGACCCCACGCGCTATCGAAAGGCGGCCGACGTCGACCTGTGGCGCCACCGAGACCCGATCGAACGTCTGGAAAAATACCTCGTCGCGCAGGGCGCCCTGACCGATGAGGTGCGTGCTTCGATCCTGGCGGCCGCCGAGGAGCTCGCCGCCACGACCCGGGACTGCATGACCGAGCAGGCGGTGGTCGACCCGCTGGAACTGTTCGAGCACGTCTACTCCACCCCGCGCACCGCCTTGGCGGAGCAACGCGCCTTTCTGGCGGCCGAACTCGACGGCGACGCTGTGGCATCCGTTGTTGCTCGTGAAAAGAGCACCCGATGAGCCCAAACCAGCCCCTGCAGACCGGCACCGCGGTACGCGCGCCAGAAACCCTCACCATGGCCGCCGCGCTCAACGCCGCCATTCACGATGCCATGGTCGATGATCCGACGGTCGTGCTGTTCGGCGAAGACATCGGCCCGCTCGGCGGCGTCTTTCGAGTCACCGACGGGCTCTACGCCGAATTCGGTGAAACCCGGGTGAGCGACTCCCCACTGGCCGAAGCCGGCATCGTCGGAACCGCGATCGGCATGGCCATGTACGGCCTGCGCCCCGTCGTAGAGATGCAGTTCGACGCGTTCAGCTACCCGGCGTTTCAACAGATCGTGTCGCACGTGGCCAAGATGCGCAATCGAACGCGCGGCAAAATCCAGCTACCCATCGTCATCCGCATTCCCTACGCCGGCGACATCGGCGGGGTCGAACACCACTCCGATTCTTCCGAGGCCTACTGGACGGCTACGCCCGGACTGACCGTGGTGAGCCCGTCGAACCCGGCCGACGCCTATTCCATGCTGCGGGGCGCCATAGCAAGCGATGACCCGGTCATTTTCATGGAACCGAAGAGCCGGTACTGGAGCAAGGCTTCTGTCGCCTTGCCGGTGCAGACCGAGCCGCTGGACCGGGCGGTCGTGCTGCGGGCCGGCACCGACGTCACACTCATCGCCTACGGTCCGACCGTGAAAACGGCCCTTGCCACGGCCGCGCAAGCTGTCACTGAGGGGCTCTCGATCGAGGTCATCGATCTGCGTTCGCTCTCGCCTTTTGACGACGAGACGGTCGGGGCATCCGTTCAAAAGACCGGCCGCGCGTGCATCGTGCACGAAGCCGCCCAATTCGGCGGCTATGGCGCCGAGGTCGCCGCTCGCCTGACCGAACGCAATTTCTACTATCTGGCCGCACCCATTCTGCGCGTCACCGGTTTCGACATTCCCTACCCGTCACCCAAACTCGAGGAGTACTACTTGCCGACCCCGGACCGCATTCTTGCCGCACTATCGACCTGGGAGTGGTCCTGATGGGCCGCGAATTTCGGCTGCCCGACCTCGGCGAGGGCCTCACCGAGGCCGAGATCGTGGCCTGGCTGGTCGCTCCCGGCGACACGATTGTCATCGATCAGGCCGTGGTCGAGGTCGAATCGGCGAAATCGATCGTGGAACTGCCCTCACCATACGGCGGTGTCGTGGCCAGCCTGTTCGGTGACCCAGGGCAGATCATCCACGCCGGGGAGGTCTTACTGACCGTGGCTGACGCCGCCGAGGCTGTGGACGTTCCAGACGTTCCAGGCGTTCCAGACGTTCCGGTTGCCGCAGCGACCGCCGCCACCGCGTCCGAAGGCTCCGGCGCCGTACTGGTCGGCTACGGCACGACGGAGAGTACCCGGCCGGCGCGCACGGTGGCCGCCGGACGTTTCGGCGGCATAAGTACGTCCCGCGATACCCGCGTATTTCCAGCGGATGCCTCGGCTTTGCCCGCGCCGACTCTCCCGGTGGCCGCGGCGCGGACTACGCCCACGGCATCCGTTATGACCGACGTGCCGGACCCAGCCCGCCGCTCCCCCGTCGTCTCGCCGATCGTGCGTCGACTCGCCCGCGACAACGGCTTCGATGCGAGCATGCTCGCCGGCACCGGGCAGAACAACCTGGTGCTGCGTACAGACGTCGACGACTATATTTGCGACCTGACTGCCCGCGCGACGCCTGCCCGCAACGCCGTCCAACCGGCCGATGTGAGTGCCGACATCCGCATTCCCATCACCGGCCTGCGCAAGGCCGTCTCCGCGCGGTTGACGACGTCGCGGCGGGAGATTCCCGAGGCGACAATCTGGCTCGACGTCGACGCAACGGCATTGTTCACCGCCCGCGATCAATTGCTGGCAGTGACCGGCGAGCGGTTCAGCGTGACGGCGCTCATCGCGCGTTTCGTCGTCGCCGGGTTGCGACAGTTTCCGCTGCTCAACTCCTCGGTCGACACCGCAAGCCAGGAGATTTTGCAACACGGAGCCGTGAACCTCGGCATTGCGGCGCAAACCTCGCGCGGGCTGATGGTTCCGGTGATCCACGGCGCGCACGCGATGACGACACGGCAGTTGCGCGATTCCCTCGCCGAGCTCGTGGCGCACTCGCCAGACGGCACGTTCCCGCCGAGCGCGCTCACCGGTGGAACGTTCACCCTGAACAACTTCGGGTCGCTCGGTGTCGACGGTTCGGCGGCGATCATCAACCACCCGGAGGCGGCGATCCTCGGTATCGGCCGCATGATCGAGCGATCGTGGGTGGTCGACCGCGCACTCGCGGTGCGCACCGTCGTTGAACTGTCGATGGTGTTCGATCACCGCGTCTGCGACGGCACGACCGCGGCCGGGTTTCTCACCTATGTGGCTCGCTGCATCGAAAACCCGGTCACTCTGCTGGCCGACCTGTAGTTCCACAGGGAAAAACAGGTTAGTTTTTGCGGTACTGTCAGGCGCCAGAGGCGTTTGTGGTGGCCAGCTGCCCACGAACCGAGGTGGCGCGCTCTCAGTGTGCCGCCTGCATCGTCGGTTATCCAGGGCCATAGGTCCCGTACCGCTACAGGAACAGCCAGGGGTGCATTAGCGTGGTCGGATGAGGGGAATGGGCGGCGGTCGGCGACGGCCTGAATTGCGGCGCGCGCTCGGACCGTTCGTGCTTCCGGTAGGTGTCGGGCTCGTGACGACCGCGCTGTACACCGTGTTCTCGCACCTGCAATGGCGCAGTTTCGCCGCACCATCCTGGGACCTCGGAATCTTCACGCAGCTGGCCCGGCAGTACGCGACAGTCGAGGCGCCTCTCGTCACGATCAAGGGCGAGAGTTTCAACCTGCTCGGTGACCACTTTCATCCGCTTCTGGTGGTACTCGGCCCGATTTTCGCTATCTTTCCGCACGCTTTCACCCTACTGGTGGTGCAGAATGCGATGTTGGGGATCGCCGCGGCAGCCCTGACTTACGCCGCCATTCGACTGCTGGGGTCGCGCACCGGCACTCTGTTCGGGTTGGCGTTTGCGTTCAGCTTTGGTCTGCAAGCCGCGGTCGCGGCGCAGTTCCACGAGATCGCCTTCGCCGTTCCGTTGCTGGCGCTGTCTCTGACGGCCTTTCTTGGGCAAAAGTGGGTAACCTGCCTGCTCTGGGCGATGCCGCTCGTGTTCGTGAAGGAAGACCTCGGACTGACCGTGGCCGCGCTGGGCATCGTCCTGGCCGTACGCAGCCGGAATCCGCTCGGGGTGTGGTTGGCGGTCTGGGGCGTAGGCTGGTTCGCCCTAGCCAGCCTGGTCATCCTGCCGCTGCTCAACCCGAATGGGGCCTGGGCATATTCGAGCAGCATCGACCTGCTCAAAATCATGGGTGACCCGGCGTCGCTGTTTCAGCCTCAGAAAGGCGTGACTCTCGCGCTGATCCTCGTGGCCGGCGGCGTTATCGCGGTGCGTTCGCCGCTCGCGCTCGTGCTGTTGCCGACCCTGGCTTGGCGATTTCTATCCGATAATTCGGGCTATTGGGGGCCGACCTGGCAGTACAGCGCCGTGCTCATGCCGATCGTATTCGCCGCCGCGCTCGACGGTATCGCGCTCGCGCGCGGCAGCCGACGACGTTGGCTGCGCGCATACGGGCGGCAGGCAGCATCCGTTTCGATTGCCGCCGCCCTCGTGCTCGCCACGACGCTACCCTTGTTCACACTGACGGATGCGGCGGGCAATTTTTCAATGGATCGCAGCATCGCTGCGACCGCCGCTCTGCGGGTCGTGCCAGACGGCGCCCGGGTCGAATCAGATATTGGGTTGATGAACTATCTCGTGGAACGAACGGATGTCTTCTGGCTCGGCAACACGAACCCCCTGCCGGACTATCTCGTGATCGACCTTGTGGCCGGAGGTCTGCCCGCCGAGTGGACGTCGGCGCAGGTCGTGGGTGAGGCGCTGCACCCCGGGGTGGCATTCACGACGCTCTACTCTGCCGGCGGTTACGAGGTGGCCCGCCTGGCCACCCCGACGCCCGAGCTCCCTACCCCCCTAGCTCCCCAGCTCCCTAGCTCCCGCCGTGACCTCCAGGTCCCGGGCCCAGCGGAGAAACTGGACCTGCCTTCCCCTGGTGAACCCAGAAGCTAGTGCGCCGACGGATTCTCGGCGCCCAGGGCGGTCAGCAGGGCTGCGCCGGTTTGCGGGTCGTCGACCGTGACAGCGAATTGGTTACCGCGACGCAGGTTCACCACGAGTGCAGGCCCGCCGCGCAGGACCACTGCCGTGCGCCCGCCCGTCAGGCGGTACCCCCAGCCACCGGATCGCAGCGGGCTCACCGTGTCGGCGAAAGCCGACTCCACCTGATCGAGCGACACCTGCTTCAAACGGATGCCCAGCAACCGAGACACGACGCGGAGCCCCCGCTGATCCACGCTCACCCGCACCTGCGCACAGGCGAGAGTCATCACCAGGATCAGCCCGACAATCACCATCGTCATGACACCGGCGCCCACCGAAGAGGCCTGACCGTCCGCGCCGAACACCGCGATCACACCGATGATTCCGCCAAGCACGATGAGTCCGCCGATGACGGCCATGACCGGACTTGTCACGAGCTGGGTCCAGGTGGCGGTGAGGTCGACTGCGGTCGTCTCGGCGGTCGTCTCGGCGGTCGTCTCGGCCATCGCATCGACGGGTTCAGCCACGGACGCCGGAACAACCCACTTATGGGCGATCAGGAACGGCAGCGCACCATAGCCGCAGGCGGTATAGGTGAACAGCAGCCAAGCACCCCAGTCGGGTTCCGCGCCGCCGGAGGCAATCGTGATACCGGCCGTGGTCAGCCACAGGCACGATGACAACCCGGCGGCGAGGCCGAGTCCGAGGTACGCCTGACGCCGATTCGGCGCACCGCGCTCGCGTAGCCAGTAGGTGGTCAGAATCGCCGCACCCAGGCTCACCACGAGGGCAACCACGGCCATGGCCCACGTGGGCATCGTTGAACTGACTGTACCGTCGCGCCCCCACTGCCGCGGCAGCACGTCGGGCAGGCGATCGATCCAGAGCAACCAGGTGACGATCACCGCCAGAACCGGCAGCCACAGGGTCAGAGCTGCAACAACATCCCTCGGGCGGGTTGGCGCCGAACTATTCACCAGTGTCATGAGGTCCCCCAATGAGTGCGGGCGGGTAAGTCCACCATCGCACCGACTTCATCCAATCACGAACCAGCCATGGCGTAGTCAGGAAACTTCTTCCCCAAGCACGTAATGGCTTGCGTCATGGCTGCTGAAGCAACCCTGTACGCGCTTTCACGGAAGGGCTAGCGCTTTCGACGGGCGAGGAACGCATCCATTCTGGTGAATTTTGCCTCGGACTCGAACAGGATCGACTGGGCGACGTCATCGACCAGCGGATGCGCGGCCCGCGGAGCGTGGAAGACCTCCTTGGCAAGCCTGGTCGCCAGCGGGTCTTGGGCGGCGATCCGGTCGGCCAGTGCGTGAGCGGCGGCGAGCAGGTCATCGGGGTCGTGTACCTCGGTGACCAGGTGTACCGCGAGGCATTCGGAGGCGCTCAGGATGCGTCCGGCCAGTATGATCTCCTTGGCCACCGGCTCGCCGACGAGCTCGGCGAGGCGCCAGAGCGCACCGGCTGCGGGCAGGATGCCGAGTGTTGTCTCCGGGTTGCCGAGCCGGGCGCTCGTTGAGGCGATGCGAAAGTCGGCCGCGTAGGCGAGTTCGGCTCCGCCGCCGAGCGCCCAGCCGTCGATCGCGGCGATCACGGGCATCGGCAGCTGTGCGATGCGCGAGAACAGGGCAGAGTTGATTCCACGCAGCGCGTCGTCGCGGCGACGTTCGCGCAGCTGGGCGATATCAGCGCCCGAGGCAAAAACACCATTTGCACCGCTGATGATGAGGATCCGCGGCTGCTGTTCGAGTTCGGCGCAGACGGCGTGCAGCTCGTCGATCATGGTCTGGTCGATGGCATTGCGCACGTCGGGCCGGTCGAGCTGAACGTGCACCCGGTCGACGCGGCGGTCAATCGTGAGGGTGGTGGTCATTGTGGGACATCTCCCTTGAGGTCGACACTTCGGTCGTGGCTGGCATCGGGTCCAGTCGCGGCGGCGGGGAACACTCGCTTGTAGCTGCGGCCGTCCGGCAGGGTCACCGTGCGGCTGACCAAGGTACCGCGACGCACCTGCAGGTAGATGGCCTGGGCACTCACCCCACGTTCGGCTGCCGCCTCAGCGACGGACAGACCTGGGAGGTCGGTGGGCACACTGCTCGGCCGCGCGGAGCGTTTGCGGCCAGCTTCAAGGCGGGCGCTGATCTCATCGTCGGTGCCGCCCCAACGCCATCTGGCCGCCGGGGGTTTGAGCCCGGTGGCATCGGCGACCTGCTCCCACGATGTGTCGGCGGCGAGCGCAGCGCGCACAGCGACCAGCGTTGCCGGATCTTGATCGAGGGAGGCCTGCAGCGAGCGGATGGCGCGCAGCCGGTCCAGGGGCGAGCTGCCGGCATCCGTGTGCAGCGCCAGAAGCCGCTCGAGCGCGGCTGCTGTCGTCGGTGCTAAAAACGATCCCATGCCTGGTCCTCATCACATCTGCTGCAACCGGTGTCAGCAGACCCATCTTGCCAGACCAGATCCGTCACCAGCGCAGCCCATCAGCTCAGCGCACGCCAGCACAGATCAGCTCAGGCCAACACGACGACGGAGTGCGGAGCCAGCTGCACAGCATTGGGCAGCCGATCCTGCACAGCATTGGGACCGGTCGCGAAAGACAACACCACCTCTCCCCCACCGGCCGGCACGTGTACCGACCGCTCACCGAAGTTGATCACAACCTCTATGCCGCCACGGCGCAGCCGCAACCACTCGTCGGCAGCATCGAACTCCACACCAATCTGGTCGAACCGTGGATCGGTAACGTCGGGATGCGAACGTCGAAGCACCGCGAGGTCACGATAGAACCCGAGCAGCCGACCATGCTCGGTCTCGCCTAACTCGCTCCAGTTGAGTTTGAAACGCTCGAACGTGGCCCGGTCCTGCGGGTCGGGAACGATCTGCTGATCCCAGCCCATCCGGGCGAACTCGTTGATACGCCCGGTGGCCGTTGCTGTGCCGAGCTCGGGCTCGGGATGCGATGTAAAGAACTGCCACGGCGTTGTCGCACCCCATTCCTCCCCCATGAACAGCATCGGCGTATACGGCCCGAGCAGAATCAGCGCGGCCGCAATGGCGAGTTGACCCACATCCAGCTGGGCGCTGAGGCGGTCGCCGATGGCTCGATTGCCGATCTGGTCGTGATTCTGGGATGCGACGACCAGTCGCCAAGTGGGCATCCGTTCGCGATCGATGCGGCGGCCGTGGGTGCGTTCACGAAAACTCGAATACGTGCCGTCGTGAAAGAATCCGTGGGTGATCACCTTGGCGAGGGCATCAAGCGGCTCAAAGTCGGCGTAATACCCGGCGGTTTCCGCGGTGAGGGCCACGTGCACGGCGTGGTGGAAGTCGTCACTCCACTGGGCGTCCAGGCCGTAACCGTTCGCCGCTTTGGGCGTGATGAGGCGCGGATCGTTGAGGTCGGATTCGGCTATCAGGGTGAGCGGACGCCCGATTGCGGCGCTGAGCGAGGCGACCTCGGTGGCGAGTTGCTCGAGTAGGTGGGTGGCGCTCGTGTCGCGCAGCGCGTGGACAGCGTCGAGTCGCAGGCCGTCGACGTGGTATTCGCCGAGCCACATCAGGGCATTATCTAGAATATAGCGGCGTACCGGGTCGGAGTGCGGCCCGTCGAGGTTGAGCGAGGAACCCCAGGTGTTTTCCGCCGCCTCGCTCAGATATGGACCGAACCGGGGCAGATAGTTGCCGCTCGGACCGAGGTGGTTGTACACGACATCCTGAATCACGCCGATGCCATGCCGGTGACAGGCGTCGACGAAATTCTGATACCCGGCCGGGCCGCCGTAGCCTTCGTGCACGGCGTACCAGAGCACACCGTCGTAACCCCAGTTGTGCGTTCCGTTGAACGCGTTCACCGGCAACAGTTCAACGAAGTCGACACCGATCGATTTCAGGTGATCGAGTCGGCTCGCTGCTGCTTCGAACGTGCCCTCGGGCGTGAACGTTCCCACATGTAGCTCATAGATGATGGCGCCGGCGAGTTGGCGACCGGTCCAGGCGGTGTCCTGCCAGATATGTTCAGCGGAGTTGAAGGTGCGCGACAGGGCGTGAACCCCATCGGGCTGACGCCGCGCGCGCGGGTCTGGGAACGGCCCGCTCCCGTCGACGATGAACCCATAGTCGATTCCGCCTGCACCGGCAGGGGGAATCGATGCCGGCAGCTCCCACCAGCCGTCACCGCGCGCCGTCAGCTCGAGCCTGCGCGACCCGAGCTGCACCTGCACGGAGTGCGCGTCGGGTGCCCAGACCTCAAATTTCTGATCGTTCATGTGTGTCGTCCTGTGCGGTTGTGGAGGGCGGAGTCGAACGGGGTACCTCGATCATCGTCATCGTCATCGTCATCGTCATCGGCGACCAGCAGAGCTGCGGGGTAGCGTGCGAGAACATCAGCGACGCGCAAGCTCGGGCCATGGAACCTCTCCTGGGTGAGCACGTCGACGTAGCTGCGGCCGGCCACCACAACGGTCGTGTCGCCCCAGCCCCCGTCGCGGCGCAGCCCTGTCGGCAACCGGGTGGCCAGCGTGATCGCTCCCCCGCGATCGAATGCCACGATGTGCCCGGCGGCCGCGCCACAGGCGGGTATCGAAACGTAGCGAGTGAACAAGCCCGCCCGGTCCCGGCGCAGCCTCAGGGCGCGCGAGGTGATCAGCAGCTTGGCGGCTGCGCCCTCGTCGATGGGAGGGAGCCATCCGTCGTCGATGCGGGTCAGCAGTTCGCGGCGCACCTCATAGTCGACCGGGCGCCGGTTGTCCGGGTCGACCAGCGACGTCTCCCACAGCTCACTGCCCTGATACACGTCGGGGACTCCCGGTATGGTCAGTTGCAACAGTTTGAGCGAGAGCGAATTACTCCAGCCTGCCTGCTGCAGTTCAGAGACCAGACCGATGATGAGGTCGTGGGTCGGTCCGGGACTGACGACGGCGGTGATCATTCCCTCGAGTTTCGCCTCAAAATCAGCGTTCTGCTCGGTCCAGGTGGTCGACGTTCCGGCCTCGCGCGCCGCTTTGAGCGCGTAGGCGAAGAGGCGCTCCCGGCTGGCTGGCCAGGCGCCGACGATCGCCTGCCAGAGCAGGTTCTCAAACGGCGCGTCATCAAGCGGATGGCGCGCCCGCAGTTGCTCGAGCATGGCCCCCCAGCGAGCGGGGATCTCAGCGAGCACCGAGATGCGCGCCCGCACGTCTTCGCCACGTTTCGTATCGTGGGTTGACAGGGTTGTCATCGACAGCGGAAACCCGGCCTGGCGCGCTCGCTGCCGCTCATGGAATTCCGCTACCGTGACCGCAAACTCATCGGGGTCAGCGCCGACTTCATTGAGCGAGGTCAGCCGGCTGAATCGGTAGTAGGCCCGATCCTCGACACCCTTGGCCATGACCATGCCCGACGTTTGTTGAAAGCGCACGGCAGCCGGATGCTCCTGGTCGCCCAGCAGCGGCAGGAGCCGGTGGATTTCGGCCTCGAATTCGGGTCTGTGGGCGATCGATCGATTCGCCGCCGCCTGCAGGTTGCCCCGGCCCAGCGGCAGGTAGGAACGATAGACCGGGAACCAGGCGAGAAGTTCGGCGAGAGCGTCGGCGGTGTGGTCGTTGCTCTGCTCGTCGCTTGGTACTAGGCGAGCGATGCGCAGCACCTCCGAGCGCAGAATGCCGTCGGCCACCGCACGCTTGTTGAGATACATCAGCGTCCCCCACCCAGCCGCGTTCTCCCCCTGCAGCCGCAACTCCAGTGCGTCGAGATCTACCTGACCGGCCGGATCAACCAGAACCCGATCGACGTCGGTGAGGGCGTCATACCCGGTGGTACCGGCCGTAGCCCAGCTCGTGGGCAGTTGCTCTGGCCCCTCGAGAATTTTCTCGACCAGAACGTAAGCGCCATGTGTGGCACGACGCAGCGCCTCGAGATAAGCGGCCGGGTCGGCCAGGCCATCCGGGTGGTCGACCCGCAGTCCCTGCACGAGACCCTCACGCACCCAACGCACGATCTCACGGTGCGACTCCTCGAACACCCACGGTATTTCGACGCGAATACCGGCCAGACTGTTCACAGCGAAGAATCGACGGTAGTTCAATGCGTCGTCGGCGCGCCGCCAGTTCACCAGCTCATAGTTCTGCCGATCGTGCACACCGGCTGGGCTGGCACCGGTGTCGGCCGATCCGGCAGCAATCGGAAAGCGATTATCGAAGTAGTGCAGTTCGCCGTCGACAATCTTCAACTGGTCGAGCTGGCCAGGCCCGTCCCCTAGCACCGGAATGCGAATTCGCCCCCGGCCGAAGGCCCAGTCCACGTCAAAAGCCTCGGCGTAACGCGACTGTTGGCCATTTTGGAGCAGATCCCACCACCAGGAATTCTGCCGCGGCGTCGCGACCCCCATGTGGTTCGGCACGATGTCCACGAGTACGCCCCGCCCCGACAGGTGGGCCGCTGTCGCGAACCGATCCAGGGCATCCGCCCCGCCCCTGGCCGGGTCGACGAGGGAATGATCGACGACGTCATACCCGTGATCCGATCCGGCCTCGGCCTGCAGCAACGGCGAGAGGTAGACCCAGTCGGCACCGAGATCGCGAATATAGTCGACCGTTGCTGCGGCGGCATCCAGGTCGAAGGCCGGGGTAATCTGCAGTCGATAGGTCGAGCGCGGTACGGGTATCGGCTCCGTTGCCGCACTACTTGGTTCGTCGGTCATCAGCCTGGCCCTTCGCTGTGGCCGGCAAGGATCATCAAGCCGGTGGCACCGGCCAGTGACGCTGCGACGGAGTGATCCGGTACAACTTCGGGTTCGTAATAGGCGCGCAGCACCGCGAGGGAACGACCGGCCACGGTGTGAATCGCTCCGGCCGGACGGGGGGTGGAATCGGCGCCGTCGCCGGCGGTGTCGACCACGATCTCCCAGGCCGGGGCGTACTCATCGGGCGGGAGCCTGAATTCCTCGTCTTCGGCGTCGGCGTTGAACAAGAGGAGAAAGTTGTCGTCGGTGACGTCCTGGCCTCGCGCGTCACGCTCGCGGATTCCGTTACCGTTGAGAAATTTGGCCACTGTGCGGGCCAGGCTTTCATCCCAGTCTGTGGGAGCCATCGGTTCACCATCGGTGTTGAGCCAGACGATATCGGGCAGCGATTCGCCCGCTACCCGCTTTCCGGGTCGACCGTCGAAGAATCTGCTGCGCCGAAAAGTTGGGTGCTCACGGCGCAGGCGGGATACGGCCGCCGTGAATTCGATCAGCGGCACATCGGCCTCGTCCCAGTGAATCCAGGTCAACTCGGAATCCTGCGCGTAGGTGTTGTTGTTGCCGAGCTGCGTACGGCCCAGTTCGTCGCCGTGCAGCAACATCGGTACTCCCTGCGACAAAAGCAGCGTCGCGATGAAATTGCGTGCCTGCCGGGCGCGGAGCCCGCGAATCGACGGATCATCACTGGGGCCCTCGACACCGGAGTTCCACGAGCGGTTGTGCGACTCGCCATCTGTGTTGTCTTCGCCGTTGGCATCGTTGTGTTTCTCGTCGTACGAGACGAGGTCGGCGAGGGTGAAACCGTCGTGCGCGGTTACGAAGTTGATTGAGGCCATCGGGCGGCGCCCGGAGTGCTCGTAAAGGTCGGCGGATCCGGCCACGCGGGAGGCGAATTCGCCCAGAGTGGACGGCTCACCACGCCAAAAATCGCGCACGGTGTCGCGGTACTGACCGTTCCATTCTGACCACTGGGAGGGAAAGTTTCCCACTTGGTAGCCGCCGGGACCGACATCCCACGGTTCGGCGATGAGCTTGACCTGCGAGACGATCGGGTCTTGTTGCACAAGCTCGAAGAAGGTGGAGAGCTTGTCGACGTCGTAGAGGTCTCGGGCCAGGGCCGACGCCAGATCGAAGCGAAATCCGTCGACGTGCATCTCAAGCACCCAGTACCGCAGCGAGTCCATGATGAGCTGCAGCACATGCGGGTGGCGCACATTGAGGGTGTTTCCGGTACCGGTGTAGTCCATGTAGTAGCGCTTGTCGTCGTTCATCAGGCGATAGTAGGCCTCATTGTCGATGCCCTTGAACGACAGGGTCGGTCCCATATGGTTGCCCTCGGCGGTGTGGTTATACACCACGTCGAGAATGACCTCGATGCCAGCGGCGTGCAGGCTGCGCACCATGCCCTTGAATTCCTGCACCTGCTGCCCGAGGTCGCCGGTCGAGGAATACGCGCTGTGCGGCGCGAAGAATCCGATCGTGTTGTAGCCCCAGTAGTTGTTCAGGCCCTGATCAACGAGGGTTCCGTCGTCGACGAACTGGTGCACCGGCATCAGCTCGATGGCGGTCACGCCGAGCTTTTGCAGGTGGTCGATGACCGACGGATGCGCCAACCCTGCGTAGGTGCCGCGCTGCGTTTCGGGCACTGATTGTTGAAGCTTGGTGAGGCCCTTGACGTGTGCTTCGTAGATGAAGGACTCACTGTACGGTGTGCGCAGAGACCGGTCACCGGTCCAGTCGAAAAACGGGTTGACGACGACGCCGAGCATCATGTGCGAGGCGGAATCGTCGTTATTCGGTGAGTCGGGGTCATCGAAATCGTAGGAGAAGAGCGAGGGATCCCAGTCGATGGCCTCGGTCGTGGCCTTGGCGTATGGATCGAGCAGCAGCTTGCTCGGGTTGGCCCGATTACCGGCAGCCGGGTCATAAGTGCCGTGCACCCGATACCCGTAACGTTGGCCCGGCTGTACCAGTGGTAGGTAACAGTGCCAAATAAAAGCGGATGACTCGCGCACCTCCACCCGCGTCTCACCCCCGTCCTCGTCGATCAGACACAGCTCGACGCGTTGGGCGGCTTCGCTGAACAGGGCGAAGTTGGTACCGCTCCCATCAAACGTCGCGCCGAGGGGATAGGCGGTTCCAGGCCAGGTTTCCATGAGACTCCTCGGGATGAAGATAAGACACGGTCAGATGCGAAAGCAGCGACGAGGGCACGCGCAGCCAGGCGATCGGATCGCGCTTGCAGAACACGCTACAGGCATCCGCCGACATATCCGCCTTCTCCGCGACTGGCGACGGCGACGGTAACAGAAACAGAAACAGAAACGGTGACGACTCCGAAAATATCGAATCCCGGTTCACCCGTGCACGTCAGACGATTAGCGCCTCTCACGACATGTGAATCTTTCCCTGCACATAAATCTGCCGGGGCAACAAGGTCCTGACAGAATTTCGTTCATCATTTTCGATTTGCACTGTCAGAGCCACCAAAATGGAATCACGTGCTCTCTGCACCCGACGACTGGAGACCCCCATGACCGAAATCGACCTCATCAGTTTGTGGGTCAAGGCGCGAGCACACATCATCGCGTCCCAGGCCGCCCCAACTTTTCTGTTGACCGCCACCGTGGGCTTTCTCGCACTCGGACTCGGCACCGCCGACCTGGCTGTACGCATTGCCGCGGCGGGTATTTTGCTCGCCTCGGGTATTTTCGGGGCGCTCGCGCAAATAGCAGCCGCCAACGAGGGACTGGCCGTCATCGCGGACCTGCGTTCCGTGACGGCGCCCAGCTCGCTGACCCGATGCATCATCGCTATGGCAGCGTGGGTCAATGTCGTGCGTTACGTGACCCCGGCGATCTTCGTGATTGTCTACGTCGCTATCTTGATTTCACTTTTCGTCACCGTTCCCGCACCGTCGCTGGGCCGCTGACCAATCGCCTCCGCCGCCAGCAGATACGCGGATGCGATCAGGTAGAACTCGCCACCCGGCGATCACGTCGCACACGCCACCACGTCCAGACCCGAGCGACAATGCGCTTGAGGAATGATCCAAACCGACGCGCCCACGCGAATTCCGTTCCGAGCACGGCGAGGCCCAAAAAGACGATGAGCCACCCCGGTCCCGGCAAGGGAATCAGAAGGATGCCGATCGCGGTAATCAGCGTGCCGAGCAGCGCGACGCCGAGACGATAGACGAAGAGCAGATGCGGGTGCCCGTCGACCCACGTGCGAGCTCGGCGCAGTGCCCGCCGCACCGGATGCCGCGGGTCGCTGCCGCTGACTATATCGTGGGAGAGGTGCTCTGACATTTATCAAACCTCGGTTACGTGTCTGGGAAATGGTCGCCGAATATCCCCGTCGCTGACAAATCTGTTGAAATCTGACGCACGCCATTGCCGAGCCGGGCTATTTCCACGCCAGACCCTCTGACACAGCATCGAAGTAATACCATTGGCGGTCGACCTTGAGAAAGCGACTGACTTCTTTATGCTGCCTTGCTATGCCGTCTTCACGATAGTGCGCGGCGAATTCCACGATGCCTTCTTTATCGAGTAATCCGCCGCGCTCTGTGCGCACGATATCGAGCCGCCGCCACGTTATCTCCGGGTCCAGTTCGAATGATTCAGGCCTGGTCAGCTGATGCCAGGTCTTGAGTAAGTACTGGGTGTCGCCGAGGTAAAACGCGCTATACCGCGAACGCATGAGCCATTCAGCCGTTGGTGGTGACGCAGCACCACCGTGAAAGCGGCCGCAGCAGACGGAGTAGGTGTCGCCGCTCAGGCACGGACAACGCTGATGCACAGTGATGGTCTGCGTGAGAGTCTGCTACGCGTGCGCTTTGGCGTAAGCCTCGCGCACGGTGCCGGAGATGCGCCCACGGTCGGATACGTGCGTGCCGTTGGCAGCAGCCCAGGCGCGGATGGCCTGCAGCTCGGCCCGGTCTGAACCAGCCGAACTGGCACCGCGCGGCTTGGCGGGCACATAGCCAACGCGCCGTGAAACATTTACGTAGGGCTTGATTGCAGATCGGAATTCAGCGAGATTCCCTGCAGACAGATCGATCTCGTAGGAGTCACCCTCAAAGGTAAAGGAAACGGTCGCACCGGAGCCATTCTCGATAACGGTACCGTCAAGGTCGTCGAGCAGCTGAACCGTGGTCTTTTTCATTCTGAGTTTCTCCAATACGGTGTCAAATACATTCGGGATGGATGCATTCGTTGTGGCAATAACCACTAACAGATTATGGCTGCCCCACCCGCATTCCGATACCCGCCACGCGGTATTCTTTTGCATTCACAACTTCTACACTGCCAATACAAAAAATAACCCCGACAATGTCGGAGCTATTTCATACTTGGTGGATCCGAGGGGATTCGAACCCCTGACCCCCTGCATGCCATGCAGGTGCGCTACCAGCTGCGCCACGGACCCAGATTGTTGTTTCGAATTGCTTCGAAACAACTTTGTTAGCTTACAACACAGAATGGGATCTGCGAAACCGAAACTACTCCGCGACCTCTTCTACGGCGTCTTCTACCGACAGTTTGGCGGGGATCCCGGTTGGAATCACCGGGCAATCTTTCCACAGGCGCTCAAGGGAGTAATACTGGCGCTCTTCCTCGTGGAAGACGTGCACGACCAGGTCACCGAAGTCAACCAGCACCCAGCGACCGGCAGCTCGTCCCTCACGACGAAGCGGCTTGTAGCCGGCCTCGATCAGTTTGTCTTCGATCTCACCGGCAATCGCAACCACGTTGCGCTCGGATCGGCCAGTGACGATGAAAAAGATATCGGCCAGAGGAAGCGGATTTGAGACATCGAGAGCGACAAGATCTTCTCCTCCCTTGGAGTCGGCGGCAGCGACGGCGATTGCAAGCAGCTCGAGGGCGTGAGGTGAAGTGGTCATGAATGAATCCTTGAGATTGTAAAGCGAGGCGGTATTGCCATTGCGGCGATGAAAGAGGGAACGAAAGAAGGCGGACAGCAGGGGATCATAGAGCGGGTGGAACGAGGTTGAAGGCTTCGAGCCACTAGAAATTGCCCAGCAGATAGCCGGTCACGAAAAGCGCTAGAACGCTCACAGCCAAAACTGCCGTCGCGATGACGAGAATCATCGGAAGCGAGGCACGGCGTTTCTTGGGCGGGGCCAGCATTCCCCGCGTCGAGGCATGCGTACTCACAGCGCGACTCGCACTAACCGGGGCCGAGTCCCCCCCGAGTTGATCGGCATCGAGCTGGTCCATCATGTGGTCTATCTCCGACGAATCGAACAGATTCGGGTGCGCGCCAGTCGAGCCAAGACTACGCGGCAGGTCGAATGAACCGGTGATCATGATCTCACCGGTATTGGAGATGGGACTCACGCTGCTGCCCTGATGCGGAATCGACGGCAATATGAGCGCGTTCGTGGTGGTGGGGATCCCACCGGCCCCGATACCGCGGTTGATCAGTTCGTCGAGGGACTGGTCACGCTTTGGCGCTTCGACGCGTAGAGCATCCTCATCGACCGACCAGTGCCCGATCGGTGGTATCCAACCGGTGGCGGAGCTGACAGCCGAGGCTGGCGCCTCGATCGGTGCCGTGACGATCGGTTCGGCCACGATCGGTTCGGCATACAATTGCTCGGGTTCGACCCGGTCAACGGTGACCGGAGTGGCCGGCTCGAACTGGGTTAGCTCGGGCTTGATCAGATCGGGCTCGATTAGCTCGGGCTCGGGCTCGACCGGCGTAGCATCAGCAGGTTTCGCCTCGACTGGCTCACCAGCCAAAATCGCAAAGTCGCCGGTAGAGAGGGCCCGCTCTTCCTCACGCGCGTGCAATGCACGTAACTCCCGGCGACTGGGCGTGTGTGGTGCCGAAACCGGAGCAGACGGCGCGGACTCGGCTGCGAGTGGACTTGGGCTAGGAAATACTGTCTCCTGGGCCTCGTCTATTTCGGACGTCGTATGGTGCCGGCTCGTTCGACGAGATGTCGAAGGCTGCGTTGAGGCGACGAAGGATGCAGGGCGGAGCGCGGCCGGCGCCAGGACCGGAACGTCGAGAGTCGGGATTGCGTCGTGTGACGCAGCCGCTTCGCCCTGGTCGCGGGCGAGTTCGCGCGCCTGACGTCGGCTGAGCGGCTGAGGCTCTCCCAACGTCATGCCACACTCCGATACAGATGATGTTTTGAGATGTACTGGACAACCCCGTCGGGGACCAGATACCAGACCGGGAATCCCCGATTGACCCGTGCCCGGCAGTCAGAGGACGAAATGGCCAGTGCCGGAACCTCCAACAAGCTTACGTCTTGGTTCGGTAATCCTGAAACGCTCAGCTCATGCCCCGGGCGACTCACAGCGACGAAGTGCGCCAGCTCCCAGAGTTCGCGTACGTCTTTCCAGCCGAGAATCTGGGTGATGGCGTCTGCTCCGGTAATGAAGAACAATTCGGCGTCCGGACGCTCTTCATGCAGGTCACGCAACGTGTCTATTGTGTAGGTCGGTCCGACCCGGTCGATATCGACGCGGCTTACCGTGAACCGTGGATTGGAGGCGGTTGCGATCACGGTCATCAGGTATCGATGTTCGCTTTGGGTTACGCCGCTTTTCTGCCACGGCTGCCCGGTCGGCACGAAGACCACCTCGTCGAGGTCGAAACTCTGTGCCACCTCGCTGGCGGCGACCAGGTGCCCATGGTGGATGGGGTCGAACGTTCCGCCCATTACGCCGATACGTGGACGACGAACTGTCACTGTGAAATCAGGCTTCTAATGGCCACCGGTGCCAGAGGCGCCACCATGTCCGCCGTGCGCGGCCGCGTAAGCATTCGCCTTGCCGCTATGACGGTTCGCTACGTCACGAAAGCTCCACACCACGACGCCGAGCGCCAGAAACAAGACGGCCGCGACCATCGGGTAGACCAGGAGCGGCAACGGCAGGGCGATGTGCTCGACTTCGGTCAGCACGGCAGTCAGAAAAGACATCGGTTCTCCATTCACGGGCCGCACCGATTAAGCGCGGCTTGAGATGACAGCGACGGATCGCAGGCCTGGCGACTCACGCCGTCGCCCTATTCTAGCCGGACCCCGCCATCGGACCTAAGCACGCACCTGTCCGGTGCCGCGCACGATCCATTTTGTGCTGGTTAGTTCCGGTAAACCCATCGGCCCGCGAGCGTGCAGCTTCTGGGTAGAGATTCCCACCTCGGCGCCGAACCCGAACTCCCCGCCGTCGGTGAACCGGGTCGAGGTATTGACCATGACCGCCGCCGAATCGACCTCGTTCAGAAAACGTTCCGCGTTCTGCAGGTTATTGGTGATGATCGACTCGGTGTGCCCCGTGGAATAGCGGCGGATGTGGGCGATGGCCTCGTCAAGTGAGTCGACGATTGCTACGGAGATATCAAGGCTCATGTACTCGGTGCCCCAGTCTTCGTCGGTCGCCGGGACCGCAGCGGGATAGATCGACCGAGTGCGGGCATCAGCATGGATGGTGACACCGGATGCCGCAAGCTTGGCCAACACAGCGGGAAGCAGTCGTTCGGCGGCGCTTCGGTGCACGAGGAGGGTTTCGAGGGCATTGCAAACGCTCGGGCGGTGCGTCTTGGAATTGTGCACGATCTCGATCGCCCACTCTTTGGTGGCCGATTCGTCAAGGAAGACGTGCACGACACCGGCTCCGGTTTCAATGACCGGTACTTGGGACTCGGCCACCACGGTCTGAATAAGGGTGGCACTGCCACGGGGAATGAGCACGTCGACGTAGCCGCGGGCCTTCATAAGCTCGGTGGCACCGGCTCTACCAAAGGGATCGATGGTCTGCACTGAATCGGGGTTGAGCCCGGCATCGATGATCGCCGCCTGCACCAAGCCGATGAGCACCCGGTTGCTGTTCTCGGCAGCGGAACCACCGCGGAGCACAACGGCATTTCCGCTCTTCAGCGCGAGGGCCGCGAGGTCGACCGTGACATTGGGCCGAGCTTCGTAAATGACCCCGATCACGCCGAAGGGAACGCGCACCTGGCTGATCTTGATGCCGTTGGGCAGGCTGCTGCCGCGCACGATCTGTCCGACCGGGTCGGTGAGCAGCGCGATCTGGTCGACGGAATGCGCCAGGGCCAATATTCGGGGCTCATCGAGCTTCAGCCGGTCCAGCAGTCCGTCACGCAGACCGTTGGTGACGCCGGCGGCGAGGTCGGCCCGGTTCGCAGTGACGACCTCTGCGACATGATCACGCAACGCCTGGGCGATCAGCTTGAGGGCTTTGTTTTTTAGCTCCGTCGGCGCCGACGCGAGTGACAGGGAGGCGGTGCGCGCGGCCTCGAGGGTGGGCGTGAGTTGGGCTACATCGTTCGGAGACTGCAACATATCCCTAGTTTACGGGAGGCATCCGGGAGAGCATTCTTGGTCCTCAGGAAATCCGCAATGCCGACGGAGCCGTCGAGGATTCGAACCAGGTTCCCACCGGGTCCCCGCGTAGAGCCTCGGCCACCAGCCCGGTAGCGGTGACCAGCACTGCAGTGCCGGCCTGGGCGGCGATGCGAGCCGCCGTCACCTTGGTGCTGGCTCCCCCGGTACCGACTCCATTGACGGTTGTGGCACCGAATGTCATACCGGCTAAAGGGTCACCGAACGCAACGTGACTGATCCGCGCTGCCCCGGGCACGTCTGGTGGGCAGGTATAGAGGGCGTCCACGTCACTGAGCAACACCAGCAGGTCGGCGCCGATGAGAGTGGCAACGAGTGCGGCCAGCCGATCATTGTCGCCGAATCGAATTTCGTGGGTGGCGACCGTGTCATTTTCGTTGACGATCGGCAGTATACGCAGTGCCATCAGGCGTTCCATGGCGCGCTGGGCGTTACCACGGTGAGTGGCGTTGTCGAGGTCACTCGCCGTGAGCAACACCTGACCGGCTACGATGTCGTAGCGGTCGAGGCGCTCCTGGTAGCGAAAGATCAGCAGATTCTGCCCAACGGATGCCGCCGCCTGCTGGGTGGCCAGGTCGGTGGGGCGTTCCTGCAGTTGCAGATAGGGCATTCCGATCGCGATGGCACCGGATGACACCAGAACCACCTCGGTACCCCGAGCATGGGCTTCGGCCAAAGCATCAACGAGGAGCGCAATTTGACCGGAGTTCTCACCACTGATCGACGAGGATCCCACCTTGACTACGACGCGCGACGCGGATCGAACGACGTGCTGCGAATGCGCCCTCATCGCCTCGCAAGCCCCACGAATTTAAAACTCACGACGTGCAACCCCACGGACTCAACCTTCGGCGAAAAAGCGACCGCGCCGAGCGCGGTTAGTGGCAGCTTACCGAATGCAGCGAACGTTTTTCACCGCTGCACGCTGCCCGGTAGCGTCCGAAGAGCATCTAACTGAGGGGAAGCAGAATCGTCACGCATGAGGCCGATCACGTTGACGCCCCCAAAAGGGTACCCGTAAGTAGAAACAGTGCGCCTGCCCCCACTTCACTAGAGCAGCGCGTGGCGCTCTTGAGTCGCTTTCGGTTCGAACCAGGTGCCGACGTGCTCGCCGCGGAGGGCAGCGGCGGCCAGCTCGGTCGACGTCACGAGAACAGCGGTACCAGCCTCGGTTGCCAGACGGGCGGCCACGACCTTGGTGCTCGCTCCCCCGGTGCCGACTCCGGTCGCCCCGCCGGAGCTGAACTCGAATGCGTCGAGTGGATCGTCCGCGCCGATGAAGTCGAGCTTTACCGCCCCCGGCAGGTGCGGAGGCTTGGTGTAGAGCGCATCGACGTCGCTGAGCATGATCAACAGGTCCGCACGGATGAGTGTCGCCACCAGAGCAGCGAGGCGGTCGTTGCTTCCGAACCGCAAACCATACACCGCCACGGTGTCGTTCTCGTTGACGACCGGCAGGATGCGCAGGTCGAGCAGGCGTTCGAGCGCGCGCCGGGTATTGCTGCGGTACGGTTCGTTGAGGGCGTCACCCTCGGTCAATAGCACCGTGCCCGCCGCGATGCCGTAGCGGTCCAGACTTTCCTGATAGCGAAAGATCAATACGTTCTGCCCGACGGCGGCGGCTGCCTGCTGCGTGGCGACATCGCTGGGTCGCTCCTCGAGGTTGAGGAACGGCATTCCGGTGGCGACGGCACCCGAAGAAATCAGTACGACCTCGATCCCACGACCGTATGTCTCGGCCAAAGCGTCAACGAGGAGGGTGATCTGGTCGGAGTTCTCGCCGCTGATCGACGACGACCCCACCTTCACAACAACGCGTTTCGCGCCCGCTACGTTTTCTCTGGCTAAACCACTCACTTCTGAATTTCCTCCACAGTGTCACTGTCGACGTCGTTGCTTTGGTCGAACTCGGCTTCGGTCTCGGCTTCGGTCTCGGCTTCGGTCTCGGCTTCGATCTCGGCTTCAGTCTCGGCTCCAGTCTCGGCTTCGGTCGCCGCCGGCGAGCTGTCGGCGGCAGCAACTCCCCCATCGGTGGTCAATTCGACGTCGGCGAGGCGCACGTCTTCGTTGTATTCCTCTTCGCCGGTCTGCCACATGCCGGCTTCGCGCTCGCGAATGAGCTCGGCGCGGGCCGAGGACTTGGCGTCCATTCGACCGAAGTATTCCTCGCGGCGTTCGTTGCTCGTGCGGCGTTTGGGCTCGTCGAGCCGGGAATCGGTGCCGCGCGGAGCGGTGATCAGCTCGGCGGTCGAGGTCAGCGTGGGCTCCCAGTCGAAGACGACACCGTGGCCAGGGCCGATGATGACGGTCGAACCGGCAATGGCCCCCGACTTGTACAGCTGGTTCTCGATGCCGAGTTTGGCGAGCCGGTCGGCGAGGAAGCCGACGGCTTCGTCGTTGGTGAAATCGGTCTGCTGAATCCAGCGTTCCGGTTTGGTACCGAGGATGCGGTAGATGTTGCCGAAGGTGCCACCCTCGACCTTGATGACGAAACCACCCTCGTCGACGGCCTTGGGACGGATGATAATGCGTGGCTTCTTCGCTTCAGCTGCGGCCGTCTCGGCGCGGCCCTGCTCCACGACCTCGGCAAGGGCGTAGTTGAGTTGCTTGAGACCCTCGTGAGTGACGCTGGAGATTTCGAACACGCGGTAGCCACGGGCTTCGAGGTCTGCCTTGACGAAGGAGGCCAGCTCGCGGCCTTCCGGCACGTCGATCTTGTTCAAGGCCACGAGCTGAGAACGCTGCAGCAGCGGTTTCTGACCCTCGGGTACCGGGTAGGCGTCAAGTTCGCTCAGGATGACGTCGAGGTCGCTGATCGGGTCGCGGCCAGGCTCAAGTGTGGCGCAATCCAACACGTGCAGCAGGGCGGTGCACCGCTCGACGTGCCGCAGAAACTCGAGGCCGAGGCCCTTGCCTTCGCTCGCTCCTTCGATGAGGCCGGGCACGTCGGCGATGGTGTAGCGCGACTCACCGGACTCGACGACGCCGAGGTTGGGGTGCAGCGTGGTGAAGGGATAGTCGGCGATCTTGGGCCGAGCCGCGCTCATGGCGGCGATAAGACTGGACTTGCCTGCGGAGGGATACCCGACGAGCGCGACATCCGCTACGGTCTTGAGCTCGAGATAGACGTCACCTTCCCAGCCAAGCGTGCCGAGCAGAGCGAAGCCTGGGGCCTTGCGCTTGGTCGAGGCGAGGGCAGCGTTACCGAGCCCGCCCTGGCCGCCGGGTGCGACGATGAGGCGCAGGCCGGGTTCGTTCATATCGAGGAGTTGGTTGCCGTCTACGTCTTTGACGACCGTGCCGATCGGTACCATAAGCTCGCGCATGTCACCGTTATAACCATTGCGGTGGTCCCCCATGCCGGGGCCACCGTTGTCGGAGCTACGGTGGGGCGAACGATGGTATCCGAGCAGGGTGGTCGTGCTCGGGTCGGCGACGAGTACGAGGTCTCCGCCGCCCCCGCCGTTACCGCCATCGGGGCCGGCCAGGGGTTTGAACTTTTCGCGCTTGACCGAAACGCATCCGTTTCCTCCATTGCCCGCTCGTAAATGCAGCGTCACGTGGTCAACGAATGTGGCCATGGAGTGCCCCTTTCAGGTGGCGCAAGAAGTGCTTCAAAACACGGTGCTATGAAACTAGGTGCGGTAATCAAATCTGTCACGGACAAACACGTCAGGGCGGACCGAAGCCCGCCCTGACGCTGTGCTAAAAAATATTATGCTGTGGAAACCTACGCGGCTGCGACCACAATGTTGATGACCTTGCGGCCACCCTTGGCGCCGAACTGCACGGAGCCAGCCTCAAGGGCGAAGAGCGTGTCGTCTCCGCCACGACCGACGTTGATGCCGGGGTGGAAGTGCGTGCCGCGCTGACGAACGATGATCTCGCCCGCGCCGACAACCTGACCTCCGAAGCGCTTTACGCCGAGGCGCTGAGCGTTCGAGTCGCGACCGTTGCGAGTGGAACTCGCACCTTTTTTGTGTGCCATCTGTCTATCTCCTCAGGCCTAGGCGATGCCGGTAACCTGAACGCGAGTGAGCTCCTGACGGTGCCCCTGACGCTTCTTGTACCCGGTCTTGTTCTTGAACTTCTGGATGACGATCTTCGGACCGCGAAGGTTGTTCAAAACCTCGGCAGTGACCTTGATCTTGGCCAGCGACGTAGAGTCAGAGGTGATCTTGTCGCCGTCGACGAGAAGCACGGCGGCCAGCTCGACGTTGCCGTCCTTGTCAGCCTTGATTCGGTCCATCGTCACGATGGTACCGACCTCTACCTTCTCCTGCCGCCCTCCGGCGCGCACAACTGCGTAAACCACTTTACGTACCAATCGTTGGGGAGCCCCAAAAGACTCCGAATCTGGAAATTTGCTGCATGGCCGGACCGGTTGGCCCAGAGCACTCAGAAAATCATGGTGTTTGCGTTGATATTGCCTAACGCACACCAAGGGTTGACTTTACCTGATCCGCTACCCGTGGTCAAACCAATGGCGCGGCGTGTCTGAACCACGGTGTCTGAACCAGTGCGGCTCATAGACTTCAATCATGGCAATACTTATCGACCAGCCTAGCTGGCCGGCGCACGGAACAGTGTGGGCACACCTCGTGAGTGATTCAAATCTTGACGAATTGCACGCTTTCGCGGCCGCAGCCGGCATTCCGCGACGTGGTTTCGACCGTGACCACTACGACGTCCCAGAAGCTCGCTACGCCGACCTGGTCGCCGCCGGGGCACTCCCGGTGGGCTTTCGCGAGATGATCGAGCGGTTACGCTCCAGCGGGCTGCGTGTGACGGCTCGAGAACGGCGCTTCGAATAAGCACACTGCTTCCCGCCTACTCACGGAGCGTCGAACCCGAGCACGAGCCCGTCGCGGCGCGGCGCGGCGCGGCGAACCGGCTGGTGTGCCACGAGGATGTGGCAGCCCCAGCCGACGGCCCGCTGCATGGTGATAATGGCGATCGGGTCCCCTGGGCAAGGCCGACAGGCTATCGCCCCAGCAGAGAGCTACGGACCGATTACGTTATCGCCTGATTTGGCGCCGCGGCCTATTCACCCGGCGGCAACTGGCTCGGTGCCGAAGCGGACGTCGCCGTACCCGTCTTGGTCAGAATGGCCTGCCCACCAGAACCTCCAGCGGTCGTGACGCGGCGGCTGCGCGCACGTCCCTGACCGGGAAGTTTCGGCTCGGGTAGCGAATCCAACACCGAGTCCAGCAGCTGGTCAGTGACCTGCTTACTGGGGCGCCCCGCGGTACGCGACGCCTTCTTCACCGGAATGTCGAGGATATCGACAGACTCCGCTATATCGGCTGCGAGTGACTGCACGTCCACGAGTGACGGCACGGCGACAGGCGACTGCACGGGCGACTGCACAGCCGGCGCCCCAGCCGGCAGGGCGCTGCGACCACCGCGGGTGCGGGGCGCCCCAGCAGTGGTGACGGTGCCGACGACCGGCTCGGTACCCGGCGTAGCCAATACGGCTGCGTCGACCTGTTCCGTGTTGGTCTGTCCCGTGTTGGTCTGACCGATGTTCCCCAGCTCAGCGCCCGTCTGTTCCGTACTGGCCTGTTCCGTACTGGCCTGTTCCGTACTGGCCTGTTCCGTACTGGCCTGTTCCGTACTGGCCTGTTCCGTACTGGCCTGTTCCGTACTGGCCTGTTCCGTACTGGCCTGTTCCGTACTGGCCTGTTCCGTACTGGCCTGTTCCGTACTGGCCTGTTCCGTACTGGCCTGTTCCGTACTGGCCTGTTCCGTACTGGCCTGTTCCGTACTGGCCTGTTCCGTACTGGCCTGTTCCGTACTGGCCTGTTCCGTACTGGCCTGTTCCGTACTGGCCTGTTCCGTACTGGCCTGTTCCGTACTGGCCTGTTCCGTACTGGCCTGTTCCGTACTGGCCTGTTCCGTACTGGCCTGTTCCGTACTGGCCTGTTCCGTACTGGCCTGTTCCGTACTGGCCTGTTCCGTACTGGCCTGTTCCGTACTGGCCTGTTCCGTACTGGCCTGTTCCGTACTGGCCTGTTCCGTACTGGCCTGTTCCGTACTGGCCTGTTCCGTACTGGCCTGTTCCGTACTGGCCTGTTCCGTACTGGCCTGTTCCGTACTGGCCTGTTCCGTACTGGCCTGTTCCGTACTGGCCTGACGGGCACGAGCTTGTTCGGACCGCGACTGCTGACCGCGCCCGCCCTGACCGCGCGATCGCGACTGACGGCCTCGTGAACGCTCGGTGTTCGTCGGTTCGACCGCCTCGGTGCTGGCGGGTCCATCGCCAGCCGGCAGCGTGCCAGCCGGTACGATTCCAGCCAACTCCGTGCCAGCCAACTCGGTGCTGACAGCCTCGATAGTGACAGCCTCGGCGCTGGCAGTGCCGGTGCTGGCAGTACCGGTGGTGACCGGTACGACCTTCGCTGCACCAGCATCCGCTGCCCGCGTATCCGAAGCTGGGATGATCGCGATGGAGCCGGTGCGGGTGATGGTACGAGCAGCGATCAGCGCGAGGGCCTGCTTGGCGTCCTCCGTGATGCCGTGGGTGCCCTGACCGCTTTTCGGCGCGTCGAACCCGGCGCTGCTGCCGGAGTGCGCGTCGCGGTTGAAACCGTCGCGCTGGCCCGAATTGTCACGGCCGTTTCCCACACCGTTGTTTCCTCCACCGTTGGCGCCCGCCGCATTGCTGCCGCCCTTGGCGCGCGGACGGCGTTCCTGCGGCGGCTGCGCGGTCTGGCGGTGTTTGGTGACCGGGTCGTGGTGCACGATGATGCCGCGTCCGGCGCAGGACTCACAGTCTTCGCTGAACGATTCCAACAGTCCGAGGCCGAGCTTTTTGCGCGTCATCTGAACGAGCCCGAGCGAGGTGACCTCGGCCACCTGGTGCTTGGTGCGGTCTCGACTGAGGCATTCGATCAGCCGGCGCGACACGAGGTCGCGGTTGGACTCGAGCACCATGTCGATGAAGTCGACCACGATAATGCCGCCGATATCGCGCAGGCGCAGCTGGCGCACGATCTCTTCAGCCGCTTCAAGGTTGTTCTTGGTGACGGTCTCTTCGAGGTTTCCCCCGCTGCCAACAAACTTGCCGGTGTTGACATCGACAACGGTCATGGCCTCGGTGCGGTCGATCACGAGGGATCCGCCGGACGGCAACCAGACCTTGCGGTCGAGGGCCTTTTCGATCTGCTCCGAGATGCGGAACTGATCGAAGGAATCAATCTCGCCCTCGTAGGTTTCAATGCGCTCGAGCAGATCGGGAGCGACCTGGCTCAGGTACGTCTCAATCGTGGACCGCACGTCGGGGCCGGCCACGACCATGCGCTGGAAGTCTTCGTTGAAGACGTCCCGAACGATTTTGACGAGCAGGTCGGGCTCGCTGTGCAGTTCGGCGGGCGCCTGCGCGGACTCGACCTGCTCAGCGATGTGCGCCCACTGCTCACGAAGCCGGTTGACATCGACAGTGAGCTGCTCATCGGTCGCGCCCTCAGCAGCGGTGCGCACGATCACGCCAACGTTGTCGGGGAGGACCTCCTTGAGAATCTTCTTCAGGCGGGCGCGTTCGGTGTCAGGAAGCTTGCGGCTGATGCCGTTCATCGAACCGTTGGGTACATAGACGAGGTAGCGGCCAGGCAGGGAGACCTGGCTGGTGAGGCGGGCACCCTTGTGCCCGATCGGGTCTTTCGTGACCTGCACGAGCACCTTGTCGCCGGGCTTGAGCGCGAGCTCGATGCGGCGGGCTTGATTGTTGCTGCCGGAGTTCTCGGCGGCAGCATCCCAGTCGACTTCACCGGAGTAGAGCACAGCGTTGCGGCCACGCCCAATATCGACGAAGGCGGCTTCCATGCTCGGGAGCACGTTCTGCACCCGCCCGAGGTAGACGTTGCCGATGAGGGAGGCGTCCTGGTTCTTGGCGACGTAGTGCTCGACCAGCACGCCGTCTTCAAGCACACCAATCTGGATTTTATTGTGCTTGGCGCGCACGACCATGAGGCGGTCGACGGACTCACGACGGGCGAGAAACTCTGCCTCCGTGATAACCGGGCGGCGACGGCCGGCGTCACGGCCGTCGCGGCGACGCTGCTTCTTTGCTTCGAGCCGGGTTGACCCCTTGATGCGCTGAGGTTCGGTGATGAGTTCGGGTTCGCGCGGGGCGCGCACCTTGACCACCGTGTTGGCGGGGTCGTCGGAGCCTGATCTGTTTTCGTCGCCGGTGCGCCGACGGGCTCGACGCCGAACCGTCGTCGCCTCTTCTTCCTCGTCGTCATCCAGATCGCGTTCTTGCTGGTGCGACTCCTGCGCCGAGCGGATACCCGTGCGTGCCATCATCGGCAGAATTTCCGGCGCTTGGAACAATAGAGACAACGACGGGCGTACGGGTGTCGCTGCCGGCGCGACTGATCCGTCGCTCGCCGTGTCGTTTGCGGACGTGACGCCGGTCATCTGCTGCGCTCCGGTGACGTTGTTGTACTCCGCGATGGTTGTCTTGGCGGGTATAGGTTCAGCGGTTGCAGGCTCAGCGGTCACTGACGCTGCCGGAGCCTCGATCGCTGGTGCTGTTGAACGGGTGACCGGCGCCTTCCGGGTTGATTTGCGAGGGCCGAACAGGCTCTTGCGTTTTTTGTTTTCGTTGTCTTCCACCATCACTGGTGCGCTCCTTGACCGTTGTGGATGACCGCGCCATCCACCGGTTACTCTCTCGTGCGGGATTGTCACCTTCGTGACGATTCCGCGAACTTTTTTTACTGCGGCAACCGGCGTTGTCCCCTGTTGCTGTTCGGGGACTGTGCTCTGGCTGCAAATACTTCGGATCGTGGGACCCTAATTCTGGGCGACTGTTGCCCAGGCAAGCTTCTTTGGCGTCTGCTTGAGCGCGGCTCAACGACTACCAGTGATTATCGCATGTAATCGCACAAACCCGCGCAGCACGCGTGGCATAATCGCAAGCGTGCCTCAGACAGAGCGTTCTCAGCGTCCAACCGGCCTGGCTATTTTCCTGATCATCGCCGGATTAATCGCACTTGCAGCGGCATTCGCCCTCACCCTCGACAAGATCCACCTGCTGGAGGATCCGAACGCTCAATTGAATTGCAGCTTCAGTGTTCTGATCGGATGCGCGACCAACCTCGCCTCGCCCCAGGGCGCAGTGCTCGGCTTTCCGAACCCGCTGATCGGGCTCGTCGCCTGGAGCGTGGTTGTCACGATCGGTGTCGCCATTCTGGCCGGGGCCAAATTGGCCCGCTGGTTCTGGATCGGTCTGAACGTGGGCATGCTCGCCGCGATTGTTTTCGTGATCTGGCTGATCGCCCAGAGTATTTTCGTGCTTGACGTTCTGTGTCCGTGGTGCATGGTGACCTGGGCGGTGACCATTCCGGCTTTTTTGGCTGTGACGCTGTACAACTTCACGGTGGGCAATCTGCCCGGTGGGGCATCCGTACGCCGCGTGGCCGACGCCGCGTATTCCTGGATATTCGTCATAACCATCGTCTGCTACATCGTGTTCTTCATCGTCGCGCAGGTCAATATGGACGTGTTGAATCGGCTGTGACGCGCTGGTGTAAACAGGAGTGGCCCGCCTCACGGATGAGACGGGCCAATCCTGTACCTACCGGATGCTGTTCGGTCAGTCGAACCAGAGCGCGAGCTCACGCGCGGCCGACTCGGGCGAGTCCGAGCCGTGCACGAGGTTCTGCTGAACTTTGGAGCCCCAGTCACGGCCGAGGTCTCCGCGGATCGTGCCGGGCGCGGCGGTCGTGGGGTCGGTCGTGCCGGCCAGGGCGCGAAACCCCTCGACGACCCGGTTGCCTGCAACGCGGAACGCGACGATGGGCCCACTTTCCATGAATTCGACGAGGGGCTCGAAGAATGGTTTGCCCTCGTGCTCGGCATAGTGTGCCGCGAGAAGTGAGCGGTCAGGCTCGACCAGCTTCACGTCAACCAAGGAGTATCCCTTGGCCTCGATGCGTCGCAGGATCTCGCCGGTCAGGTTGCGGGCAACGCCGTCGGGTTTGACTAAAACGAGGGTTTCTTCGACCGTGGTGTTCATTCAATCTCCTTCTGATGATCTATTCGTGAGCCGGTGACCATGCAGTACGTCCACATGGCAGCAAAGAGGGCGCCAACAAAAAACATGGCCGGGGTGATAAACCCGGTAGCGATGATGACCGCCTGCAGCAGCCAGCCGATCGGGTAGGACCAGCGAAAACGCAGTAGTGCAATCAGGACGACCATGGCCAGGCAGAGCAGCGCACCGCCAATGATGACAGTCAGCGGTGAGACCGGACCCGGCTCGGTCGCCACCGAGACCAGCCCGAGGGTGACCACCGCACCGAGAAACACGACGATGGTTTCGAAACCGAGCACGATGGTAGCGAGCGAGCGTTTGACCGAGCGCGGGCCCGACGACCGGCGAAACCGACCTGCGCCCGGGTCAGCGTCGGCATCGTCGGCGCCCACGGAGCTCATTTCTCCATCCATTCGCCGGCGGCCGCCAGGGTGATCGCTTCGCCGACGAGCACGATCGACCCGGTGACGAGCACGGCACGCTTGGGGGCCTCGGCGGCCCACTCCCGCGCGCTCTCCAGCGCGCCGGCCAGGTCGTCGAAGCGAAACGTGACCTCATCGCTCGTCCACTCGGCGATGTTGTCGGCGAGGTCGTCCATGCGCGCGGCGCGTTCGGAGTGCGGCTCCGTGACGTAGAACCGGTCGACCTGGGGGGCGAGGGCGGCGATGATGCCCTGGGCGTCCTTGTCGGCGAGAATCCCGACAACCACGGCGATTTCATCGAAGTCGAAGTAGTCCTCGAGGGCGGCGGCGAGAGCGCCGGCGCCGTGCGGGTTGTGCGCGGCGTCTACGAGCACGGTCGGTTCGATGCCGACGAGTTGCAACCGACCGGGCGAAGTCGCCGAGCCGAGGCCTTCGGCGAGCAGGTCGCCGACCAGCGCCTGGCTGCCCGCACCGAGGAACGACTCGACGGCAGCGATGGCAAGCGCCGCATTGTGGGCCTGATGGGTGCCGTAGAGCGGCAGGAACAGATCCGTGTAGGTGCCGGCGAGACCGCGCACCGAGATGACCTGTCCGCCGACAGCGACGGTACTGGAAATCAGTTCGAAGCCCTCGTTCTCACGAGCGAGTGTCGCCTCGCTCAGCTCGGCGGCACGGTTGAGTTCGGCCTGCACGTCCGCGCTCTGCGCTGCGGAGACAACGGCGGCTGCCGGCTTGATGATGCCGCTCTTGGTGCGGGCGATCTCGGCGACGGTCGTGCCGAGTCGCAGGGTGTGGTCCAGCGCGATCGGAGTGAACACCGCGACCTGCCCGTCGGCGACGTTGGTGGAGTCCCACTCGCCGCCCATACCGACCTCAATCACGGCCACATCCACCGGCGCGTCAGCGAAGCAGGCGTACGCGAGCACGGTGAGCGCCTCGAAGAAGGTCAGCGGTACTTCGCCGGCGGCGTCGAGTTCAGCGTCGACGAGCTGCAGGTAGGGCTGGATGTCGGCCCAGTTAGCGGCGAGGATCTGGTCGCTGATCGGCTCGCCGTCAATGACGATGCGCTCGTTCAGCCGCACCAGGTGCGGGCTGGTCAGCAGGCCGGTGCGCAGCCCGTAGGCCCGAACAATGCTCTCGACCAAGCGGCTCGTGCTGGTCTTGCCGTTCGTCCCGGCCACATGGATGATCGGGTACGACCCTTGCGGGTCGCCGAGAAAATCGAGGGCGCGCCGGGTCGGGGCCAGGCGCGGCTGCGGCTGCGCCTCCCCCACCCGCTGCAATAGTTCAGCGAACACGGCGTCGCCGGCTTCGCGAAAAGCGTCCAGCGGAGCCGGCTGGTTCATCGGCTCCTCATCGTCGCCGCGCCCGGTGATGTTCTTCCAGTCAGTGCTGTCGTCGTCGGGTACGCCGTCGGTGGGGGTGTCGTTCTCAGACAAGGATGGCTCCGTTCACGCGTGCGACAGCCACAATGACGGCGCCCTGGTTGACATAGTGGTGTGCTTCAAACCGAACGTAGTGTTCGACGGGAGCGCCGACACGAGCTTCGAGCCACTCCGACGGCAACTCCGCAAGAATTTCCCCGGTTGACGGACGATGAGTGGTGAAACTCGTGGCGAGTGTTTCGGCCGCCACATCGACCCCGAGGGCGAGGTCGAAGGATTCGGCATCCGTTTCGCTCTGAAAGACCAGATCGAGACGGATGCGGTCGCTCACCGAAAAACCAGCCGACTTGCGGGTGTCCTGCACGGCGCGAATCAGGTCGCGGGCGAAACCCTCAGCTTCAAGTTCGGGCGTGGTGTTCGTTGCGAGAAGCGCAAACCCGCCACCGGGCAACAACGCCAAGGCCGTCCCGCCGTCAGTGCCGACGTTGTTCGCTTCGAGCGTCAACTCGAATTCGCTCGCTTCGAGCGCGATGCCGCCGGCCGTGACGACGCCGTTGGATTCGCTCCAGTCTCCGGCGCGCGCGGCCTTGATAACGTGCTGTACCTGCTTACCGAGGCGGGGACCGGCAGCCCGGGCGTTGACGACGAGCTTGCTCGTGACACCGTAGGCGGCGGCACTGTCATCTTCGAGCTCGACCAAGGTGACCGTTTTCACATTGACCTCATCGCGGAGGATTCCTACGAACGCCGATAGTGCGGCGGTGTTGCCGGTGACGACGGTGAGGTTGGTCAACGGCAGGCGCACGCGCAGGCTGGCCTGCTTGCGCAGCGATAACACGGTGCTGCTGATCAGGCGCACCTGGTCCATCGCGACGATGAGGTTCTCGTCGGCGGGGAATAGGGTGGCGTCTGGCCAGTCCTCGAGGTGAACGCTGCGACCGCCGGTCAGGCCCTGCCAGATGCGCTCGGTGACCAGCGGCAGCAGCGGCGCGGTGACGCGGCACACGGTTTCGAGAACGGTGTAGAGGGTGTCGAAGGCTTCGTGGGCGGTGGCGTTTTCGGCCGCTCCACCCCAGAATCGGTCGCGTGACCGGCGCACGTACCAATTGGTGAGTACGTCGGCGAAGTCGCGCAGGCGAGCAGCCGCAACCGTGCTGTCGAGCGCTTCGAGATCGGTCGTGACACCAACAATCAGGTCGCGGGTCTTGGCGAGCAGATAGCGGTCGAGAACGTCAGTGGAGTCGGTGCGCCACTGTGCTTCATAGCCCCGTGCGTCGGAGCCGGTGGCACCGCCGGTTCCCGAGGCGTTGGCGTAGAGGGAAAAGAAGTACCAGGTGCTCCACAGCGGCAGCATCACCTGGCGGGCACTCTCGCGAATACCCTCCTCGGTGACGACGAGGTTGCCGCCGCGCAGCACCGGCGAGCTCATCAGGAACCAACGCATGGCGTCGGCGCCGTCGCGGTCGAAGACCTCATTGACATCGGGGTAATTGCGCAGGGACTTGCTCATCTTCTGGCCGTCGTTACCGAGCACGATGCCGTGGCTGACTACGTTTTTAAACGCGGGCCGGTCGAACAGTGCAGTGGAGAGCACGTGCAGCAGGTAGAACCAGCCGCGGGTCTGCCCAATGTACTCGACGATGAAATCGGCCGGGTTGTGCGCCTCGAACCAGTCCTTGTTCTCGAACGGGTAATGCACCTGGGCGAACGGCATCGAGCCGGAGTCGAACCAGACGTCGAGCACGTCGGTAATGCGGCGCATCGTGGACTGGCCGGTGGGGTCGTCGGGATTCGGACGGGTGAGTTCGTCGATGTAGGGGCGGTGCAGGTCGGTGGGGCGTGCGCCGAAGTCGGCGGCCAGTTCGTCGAGCGAGCCGTAGACATCCGTTCGGGGGTACTCGGGGTTGTCGCTTTTCCAGACCGGGATGGGCGAGCCCCAGTACCGATTGCGGCTGATCGACCAGTCGCGGGCGTTGCCGATCCACTTGCCGAACTGGCCGTCTTTCACGTTTTCCGGAACCCAGTTCACTTCCTGGTTGAGCTCGACCATGCGCGGGCGAAAGTCGGTGACGCGCACGAACCAGCTCGAAACCGCCTTGTAGATAAGGGGATTACGGCAGCGCCAGCAGTGCGGGTAGGAGTGTTCATAGCTGGCCTGGCGCAGCAGTCGGCCGTTGGCTTTGAGTAGCGCGGTGAGCGGCTTGTTGGCATCGCTCCAGAGCTGACCGGCGACCTCGGGAATGTCACTCAGAAACTTTCCGCCGTCGTCGAGGGAGAGGATGACCGGGATGCCGGCGGCCTCACCGATCTTCTGGTCCTCCTCGCCGTAGGCCGGCGCCTGGTGCACGATGCCGGTACCGTCGCTCGTGGTGACGTAGTCGGCGACGAGGATGCGCCACGCGTTCTGGGTGCCCCAGATCGATGCGTCGGCGTAGTAGTCGAACAGGCGGTCGTAGGAGACCCCCTCGAGTTCGCTGCCGAGCACGGTGCGCGATACGGCAGCGGATGCCTCCGCTGCAGTCTCGTAGCCGAGGTCTTTTGCGTAGTTGCCGACCAGGTCGATCGCGATGAGGTATTCGGCGCCGAGTACTTCTACCGAACCGAGGAAGGAGGTATCCGATGAATCATTGCCCTCACGCAGCACCTCCGCGTCTGGCGTTCCGTTCGGTCCGGCCGGCACCACAGCATAGACAATTTCAGGGCCCACGGCGAGCGCGAAGTTCGTCGGCAGGGTCCACGGGGTCGTGGTCCAGGCAAGGGCGCGTACCGCAGTGAGGCCGAGCGCTTCGGCTTTGGCACCGATCAGCGGAAAGGTCACGGTGACCGTCTGGTCCTGGCGCATCTTGTAGACGTCGTCGTCCATGCGCAGTTCGTGGTTGGAGAGCGGGGTCTGGTCGCGCCAGCAGTACGGCAGCACCCGGTAGCCCTCATAGGCGAGACCCTTGGTGTGCAGCTGCTTGAACGCCCAGATCACCGACTCCATGAAGGTGATGTCGAGGGTCTTGTAATCGTTGTCGAAGTCGACCCAGCGGGCCTGGCGAGTGACGTACTCTTCCCAGTCCTTGGTGTACTCGAGCACCGACTCGCGAGCGACGGCGTTGAACGCGGCCAGGCCCATCTCTTCGATCTGGCTCTTGTCGGTGATGCCGAGCTTACGTTCGGCCTCGAGCTCGGCCGGCAGGCCGTGGGTGTCCCAGCCGAAACGGCGGTGCACCTGCTTGCCGCGCATGGTTTGAAACCGTGGGAACAGGTCTTTGGCGTAGCCAGTGAGGAGGTGACCGTAATGGGGCAGTCCGTTGGCGAAGGGCGGTCCGTCGTAGAAGGTCCATTCCTCGGCGCCTTCACGCAGGTCGATCGAGGTCTGGAACGTGTCGTCGCTTTTCCAGAAGGCGAGTATGTCGGCTTCCAGCGCGGGAAAGTTCGGCGACGGAACGATGTTCGCGCCGGGCGTCGGCTCGCTGTTCAGGGGGGTGCTGCCACTTGGGGCGTTGCGCTTCTTGGGGTACAAATTGCTTCTCCTACCGGGACGGGTCACAGGGGCCCTGCTCCACGAGGACGAACGATCCTGGAGAAATCGCCGCGGTACCACCTCGCTTGCCGCCCACAATTACCGGGCGACCGCTTGTTCACAGGCTGTGACGGGCCCGACTCGTTCGGTTCTACTGAGCTGTCCACCCGGGGGTGAGCATCCGTTCTTCCGAAGACTTCCCGGTGATAGCCGGGTCACTGTCATTCGCGTTTGATTCTACCGGAACGCAGGCGGCGTTAGTGTTAAAGGCCGGTTCATTCGCACGAGGGGCCGGTTCAACGTGCTATCAACTCGGCAGCGAATGCCGGGGAAAGAGTTTGTGAATGCCTACCCGGCCCGCCTTCCACAGCCCCGCCCCAACTGGCACTCCGGCGCGAACCACTTCACGGTGCACTACTCGTGCGCTTGGTTCCCTCGCCGGCCTGGTCGCCCTCGGGCTGCTCGTAGCCGGCTGCACCGCGGCTGGTTCGACCAAATCGGTCGGTGAACCCAAAAGTGGCGGCACGCTCACCTACGCCTCGGGCGACGCCGAGCCAAGCTGCCTCGACCCGCACGTCGGCGGAAACTTTCCCCAGGCGCTGGTCAGCGCCCAATACCTCGAGTCGCTCGTCTCCCGCAACAGCACTGGCCAGATCATCCCCTGGCTGGCCGAGTCCTGGGTTCCGAGCGCCGACGGCCTGACCTGGGAATTCACCCTGCGCGACGACGTGACCTTCACCGACGGCACGGTTTTCGACGCGAGCGCGGTGCAGGCCAACATCGCTCATCTGCAAGACCCGACGACGCTGTCCTCCACCGGATATCTTGCCCTCGGCAAGGTCACCGGCACCGAGGCGGTCTCCCCCACCGTCGTGCGCTTCGCCCTCAGCGAACCCGACAGTGCCCTGCTGGAATCGCTGTCCCAGCCGTGGCTCGCCATCGAATCGCCGGCGGCGCTCGAACGCAGCCAGGACGACAACTGCGCCGCCCCGGTCGGCACCGGCCCGTTTATCGTGGAGAGCTGGGTGAAGCAGAACGCCATCACCCTGGTGCGCAACGAGGACTACGTTTCCCCGCCAGCAGATGCCGGCCATTCCGGTCCCGCCTACCTCGACACGGTTATCTGGCGGTTCATTCCCGATTCCGCTTCGCGGTACGCGGCCCTGCAGTCCGGCGAGGTCGACGTGATCGACAACGCCCAGCCCGACACGATCGTGCAGGCCGAGCAAAGTGATTCAATCGAAGAGCTCGATTCCCCGCGTCCCGGCTCTTCCAACCGCATCGAACTGAACTCGGGTCAAGCTCCCTTCGACGATGTACGCGTTCGAGAGGCGTTCATCCGGTCGGCGAACGTCGACGACGCCGTGTCGAGCCTGTTCCAGGGCACGGCGACCCGCTCGTACTCGGCACTGTCGAGCGTCGAGCCGACCGCCGTCTCAAACGCCGCCCTGTTCGCCTATGACCCGGCCGCTGCCGGCACCCTGCTCGATGAAGCCGGCTGGGACGAGACTGATGCCGACGGTTACCGCATCAAAGACAGCGTTCGCCTGACGGTGGAGTTTCCGGTGAGCACCAACCAGTCCATTCCCGCCGAGCAGAGCGTATTCGAGCAGATTCAGGCCACGGCGAAGGCCACCGGTTTCGAGGTAAAACTGCGCCCGATGGACCTTTCCAGCTGGTACGCCGCCCTTGCCGGCAACGACTACGACGCGGTCAGCGCGCCGTACACCAAGGTCGGCCCCGACGTCCTGCGCATCCTGTACCACTCCGACAGCATCGTGCCGGCACCGAGCGGCTACTTCGCCAATCTCGCCCAGGTCGATGACCCCGCGATCGACGAGCTGCTCACGACTGCTGCGACCACGGCGGATGCCGCAGAACGCGCGTCCCTTTATTCCGATGCCCAGGACCGCATTCTGGAGGGCTTCTACATTCTGCCGCTGTACGACCAGCAGAACCACTTTCTGCTGCGCAGCGACGTGATAGGTCTGCGTACCCTGCCGACCGTGGCCGTTCCCACGCTGTACGACGCGTGGCTGAACCGGTAGCGCCGGCCGGTCGCCCCGGGCCGGGCCGGGCTCTCCCCGACCGCAACAGCGCCAGCGCGCGCGATTCCTAGCCGCGCTCGAGATGTTGGCCCGGGTGCTCCCCCGACTCGCAGCCCGACTGGCCGGAGCGGTCTTCGTGCTGTGGATGGTGGCCACCATTACGTTCTTTGCGGTGCGCCTCATTCCGGGTGACCCTGCCCAAGCCGTTCTGGGGGGCCCGGGATCGCAAGCCTCGCCGGAGGCGCTTGCTGCCGTGAGCGCCGAATATGGCTTCGACCAACCGGTGATCGTGCAGTATTTCGCCCAGCTGGGCCGGCTCATAACCGGCGACCTCGGGCGGTCGTATGCACTCAACATGGATGTCGGACCGCTCGTGCTCAGCCAGCTCGGCGGCACCCTGCTGCTGGCCGTTCTCGCCCTCGTCCTCGCCTGGCTGCTCGCCCTCGCCCTCGCCACCTGGTCGACCCGCGGTGGCAAAGTCGCCGCCCGGGTAGGGTCGAGCCTTGAAATCGTCGCGGCCGCGCTGCCACACTTCTGGCTCGCGACCTCGTTGATCGTCGTGTTCAGCATCGGGCTCGGCGTGCTGCCGCCAATCAGCACCGGCGACATCGCCGGGCTTGTATTGCCGGTTCTCACCCTGGCCGTTCCGCTGGCCGGATTTCTCGGGCAGATCATGCGCGAATCGCTCCTGGCCGCGCTGGAGAGCCCCTTCGTACTCTCGGCTCGCGCCCGCGGAGAGAGCGAGCGCGGTGTGCGCTGGGTGCACGCGCTGCGCCATGCCTCGCTGCCGGCGATCAGCCTCTCCGGATGGGCGTTCGGTTCCCTGATCAGCGGCGCGGTCGTCGTCGAGACCATTTTCGCCCGCCCCGGACTTGGCCGCACCCTGCTCAATGCCGTCACCCTTCGGGACGTTCCGGTAGTGACCGGCGTGGTCATGATCGTCGCGGTCGCTTATATCCTGATGACACTGCTCACGGATGCTGCCAGTCGCCTCGTTGATCCGCGATTGCGACTGACATGAGCGACCTCGAAGTGCAGACCGGCCTCTCGGCCCAATCCCGACAGTCCGGCCCGTCACGGCGTCTCGGGGTTGCCGAGGCAACGGCTGGCGTTCTCGCCCTGCTGCTGGTGGCATCAGCGGTGGTGCCCCAGTTGTTGGCGCCGGGCGACCCCTTCGCGATCGACCCGCTCTCGGCGTTTCAGCCGCCGAACTTCGCGCACGGGTTCGGCACCGACGAATCGGGCCGCGACATCTACACCAGAGTCGTGCACGGCACCCAGTATTCACTCGTGATCGGGGCTGCCGCTACCGCTATCGGACTGGGGCTCGGCATCGTGCTGGGCACCCTGGCTGGGATGCTGGGCCGTGTCATCGATTTCACTGTCAATCGATTTCTTGAGGTACTTTTCGCTTTTCCGGGGTTGCTGTTGGCGCTTTTGTTCATTGTCATCTTCGGCCCCGGCGTGGTCACCGCGACGATTGCTGTTGGACTGTCGACAGCGCCCGGGTATGCGCGCATCATTCGGGCCCAGCTGATTACCGTGCGATCACAAGCGTTCGTCGAGGCGGCAACCGTGCTCGGCCGCACTCGGTGGCAGATTCTGCTGCGCCACATTCTGCCCAACACCCTCGCCCCCCTGTTCGTTCTCGCAACCCTCGGCATCGGCCAGGCCATTGTCTGGGCGGCAACGCTGAGCTACCTCGGGCTCGGCGCTGAACCGCCGACCGCGGAGTGGGGCGCCATGCTCTCGGCCGGGCGCACCTACATCACCTCGGCCTGGTGGATGAGTTTCTTTCCCGGCCTGTTCATCGTGCTGACCGCCGTGACCGCCACGGTACTCGGCCGCAGCATCGACCGGCGGATGAGGCACGTATGAATGGGCAGGTACTCGAAAGTGACAGTGCTGCCGCGTTGACCGTGCGCAATCTGCGGGTGGGTTTCGGCTCGGCCGAACCGGTCGTTCGCGGTGTGTCCTTCGTCGTCGCCCCGGGTGAGTGCCTCGCCATCGTCGGCGAATCCGGCTCGGGCAAAAGCGTGACCGCCCGCAGCCTGCTCGGTCTGGCCGGTACGAATTCCCGGGTCAGTGCCGACCGGCTCGAGCTCGGCGGGCGGAGCGTTTTGGGGTTGACCGATCGCGCATGGCAGGCTCGACGAGGCAAGGACGTCGGCCTGGTGTTGCAGGACGCCCTGGTCTCGCTCGATCCGCTGAGGCCGATCGGCCGAGAGATCGCTGATTCGCTGCGGCTGCACACCACTCTTGGTGCTGCGGGCCGGGCCCGCCGGGTGCTCGAGCTACTCGACGCGGTCGGCCTGCCACAACCTGAGTTGCAGGTGCGCAAGCTCTCGGGGCAGCTATCCGGCGGCGAACGTCAACGCGCTTTGATAGCGGCGGCGATTGCGTTGAACCCGCCGCTGCTGATCGCCGACGAACCGACGACGGCGCTCGACGTCACCGTGCAGGCGCAGATTCTGGCACTGCTTGAACAGATCACCGGTGCCGGCACTGCCGTGCTTCTGATCAGCCATGACCTGGCTGTGGTGAGTCGCATCGCTCACCGGGTCGCCGTCATGTACGACGGACAACTCGTGGAAACCGGCCGCACAGCACAGGTTCTCGGCTCGCCCCAGCACGAGCAGACGCGGCGAATGGTCGCCGCGATACCGGCCGATAAACCACGCGGCACGCGACTGAGCCCGGCCAACCGGTCAGGCGCACCGAGCACTCCCGACACACCGAGCTTTCTCAGCACCCCGAGCTTTCTCAGCACCCCGAGCTTTCTCAGCACCCCGAGCAATTTCGGCGCTGAGGTTTCGCGCGAGAGCACCGTCGTGCTCGAAGCCATCGGGCTGTCGAAGAGTTTTCGACGCCCCGACGGCACCAGTCAGCTCGCCGTCGACGACGTCTCGTTCACGTTGCACCACGGCAGCACCCTCGGCATCGTCGGCGAATCCGGCTCCGGCAAAACCACGGTAGCGCGTCTTCTGCTCGCGTTGCTGGCGCCAGAGCACGGTGAAGTCCACGTCTTCGGCGAGCCGTGGAGCGCGGCCAGCGAAAAGACCCGGCGCGAACTGCGCGCATCCGTGGGGGCGATCTATCAGGACGCCCTCGGCTCGTTCGATCCGCGCTGGAGTATCGCCGAAATCCTCACCGACGCCCTGAACCTACGGCGCGAGCGTGGCGCCCCGCACACGACGACGCGACTCACCAGCCTGCTCGACGAGGTCGGCCTCGCACCTACCGTGCTGCCCCGACGCCCGCTCGAACTCTCCGGCGGGCAGAGACAGCGGGTTGGTATCGCCCGGGCGCTAGCCGGTCGACCCGAGATTCTCATCTGTGATGAACCCGTCTCCTCACTCGACGTGACCGTTCAGGCCCAAGTACTCGATCTGCTTGACGACGTGCAGCGAGAGCGTGGGCTCAGCCTCATCTTCATCTCGCACGATCTCGGTGTCGTGCAACACATCAGTGATCAGATCGCGGTCATGCGTGACGGGCGCATCGTAGAAATCGGCCCGGCGGAGCGCGTCTTTGCCGCGCCACAGCATCCGTACTCGGCGCAGTTACTGGCTGCTGTGCCCCGCGGACCCGTGTGAAACGAGCACATTCACGCTGGGGAGGAAGACCCCCGTTCGGGGAAAAAGAGCCGATCGGGTAGATTAGGTGGGCACACTCGGGCACCTCATCATTCACACGGTGCCGAATACACCGAACCGGAGAGTTATGACCCACGCCGACCGCGTCCCCGAAAAGCCTGCGCTCGAAGGGCTCGAAACCAAGTGGGAGTCTCGCTGGGAAACCGACGGCACTTACCGCTTTGCACGAGCGAACGCCACCCGCGAGACGATCTACTCGATCGACACTCCCCCGCCGACCGCATCTGGTTCACTGCACATCGGCCACGTTTTCTCGTATACCCACACCGATGTCGTTGCCCGTTTTCAGCGGATGCGCGGCAAGAACGTGTTCTACCCGATGGGCTGGGACGACAACGGTCTGCCCACCGAACGCCGGGTGCAGAACTTCTACGGTGTGCGCTGCGACCCCTCGCTCGGCTACACCGAGAACTTTGTTCCACCGTTCGAAGGTGGAGACGGCAAGAGCTCCAAGGCCGCCGACCAGCTGCCGATCAGCCGCCGCAACTTCATCGAACTGTGCGAAACCCTCACCAAAGAAGATGAGAAGCAGTTCGAAGCGCTCTGGCGTACTCTCGGTCTGAGTGTCGACTGGACCCAGACCTACCGCACAATCGGCCAGGAGGCGCTGTTCACTTCCCAGCTCGCTTTTCTTGGCAATGTCGAACGCGGCGAGGCGTACCAGGCGATGGCACCGACCCTCTGGGACGTCACTTTTCGCACCGCTGTAGCCCAGGCCGAACTCGAAGACAAAGATATGCCCGCCGCGTATCACCGGGTGTCGTTTCTCAAGCCCGACGGCAGCACGATCGAGATCGAGACCACCCGCCCCGAACTTCTCCCAGCGTGCGTCGCCCTCGTCGCGCATCCCGATGACGAACGCTACAAGCACCTGTTCGGCACTACCGTGACGACGCCGGTGTTCGGCGTCGAGGTTCCCGTTCTCGCGCACCACCTCGCCCAGAAGGACAAGGGTTCAGGAATCGCCATGATCTGCACCTTCGGAGATGTGACCGACGTGGTCTGGTGGCGCGAACTCGACCTGCCCAACCGCGCCATCATGGGTTTCGATGGTCGCATCATCGCAGAAGCCCCGGAGGCGATCACCTCCGTCGTCGGCCGCGACGCGTATGCGCAGCTTGCCGGCAAGACCGTGTTCGGCGCGAAGGCCGCCGTGGTTGAGCTTTTGACAGCCAGCCGCGACCTGATCGGCGAGCCGAAGCCGATCGTGCACGCGGTCAAGTTCTTCGAAAAGGGTGACAAGCCGCTGGAGATCGTTTCGACTCGCCAGTGGTACATCCGCAACGGTGCCCGTGACGAGAAGCTACGCGCGCGACTGCTCGAGCACGGTACCGAGCTGGCCTGGCACCCTGAATTCATGAAGGTGCGCTACGAGAATTGGGTGAATGGTCTCACCGGCGACTGGCTCATCTCCCGCCAGCGCTTCTTCGGCGTGCCGCTGCCGGTCTGGTACCCGCTCGACACCGACGCCAACCCGGTGTTCGACCAGCCGATCGTCGCCACGCGCGACCTGCTTCCGGTTGATCCCTCCTCGGATGCCGCGCCCGGCTACACCGAGAACCAGCGCGGCGAGGCCGGCGGTTTTGTGGGCGAAGTCGACGTCATGGATACCTGGGCCACGTCCTCGCTCACTCCGCAACTTGCCGGTGGGTGGGAGCGAGACCCGGAACTGTTCCAGCTGGTCTTCCCTTATTCGCTGCGCCCGCAGGGCCAGGACATCATTCGCACCTGGTTGTTCTCCACGGTGCTGCGCGCCGAGCAGCAACACGGGGTGTCGCCGTGGCAGCATGCCGCGCTCAGCGGCTTCATCGTCGACCCTGACCGCAAGAAAATGTCGAAGTCCAAGGGCAACGTTGTCACCCCGGCCGACATGCTCGAAAAGCATGGATCCGACGCGGTGCGCTACTGGGCGGCATCGTCTCGCCTCGGTACCGACGCGGCCTTCGACCCACAGAACCCGACGCAGATCAAGATCGGCCGTCGCCTCGCCATCAAGATTCTGAACGCGAGCAAGTTCGTCTCCATGTCGCAGGGCAGCAGTACGGCCCCGATCACCGAACCAGTCGACCAGAGCATGCTCGCCGGCCTTACAGCCGTCGTCGCCCAAACCACGACCGCATTTGAGAACTACGATCACGCGCGCGCGTTGGAGACCACGGAAAGCTTCTTCTGGACTTTCTGCGACGACTATCTCGAACTGGTGAAGGAACGTGCCTACGGTGAGCCCGGCCCCGGCCAGGCTTCCGCCGTTGCCGCGCTGCGCACTGCACTGGCTACACTGCTGCGCTTGTTCGCGCCGTTCGTTCCGTTCGCGACCGAAGAAGCCTGGTCCTGGTCGAACGACGGCTCGGTGCACACCGCGCCGTGGCCGGTCGCGGCCGATCTGCTCGGCAGTGACGAGGTTGCCACCGGCAATATCGCTCTGCTCGATCTGGCCAGCCGAGCTTTGACGGGAATCCGTCGTGCCAAAACGGATGCGAAAGCGTCGCAAAAGTCCGAGGTGGATTCCGCGATAATATGCGGTGCTCCCGCCGAAATCGCCCTACTCACCCTGGCCGCCGCTGATCTCAAAGCTGTCGGTCGCATTCACAATCTGACCTTTGTCGACGGCAGCGAACTCGCTGTGACCGACATCGTGTTCGCCACCGTGTTGGAAAGTTAGGAGACCAGATGTCAGTGACCGTCCGCCCACTGGGCGACAAGGACTTTTTTGCCTGGCTGGGCCTGTTCGAAGGCTACAGCGCGTTCTACGAAAGCGAACTGACCGATCAGAAAGCCCTGCAGGTGTGGAGCTGGATTATCGACACGAACAACGCCCTTGTTGGTGCCGTGGCAGTCAACGACGATGGTGATTTTGTCGGCTTTGCCCACTATCGCAGCGTTCCGCGTACCCTCAGCGGCGACGTGGCGCTGTTCCTGGACGATCTCTATGTGGCCGAAGACGCGCGCAAGAACGGCGTCGGTTCCCTTTTGATGGAATTCACCAAGACCTATGCCCGTGCGCACAAGCTGGCCCAGATTCAGCTCGTGACCGCCGCCGACAACGCAACCGCGCAGGTACTCTATGAGCAGCTCGGAACGCGTACCGACTGGGTCACCTACGAGATCGACGTCTAGATCATGCAGTTAGGCACTCGATGGACGCTCGGCGGCACCCTGCCGGCCGGGCTGCCGCACGTTGCTGAAATCGCCGTGCGATCGGTCGAAGAAGACGTCACGGCGCTGGCCGTCGACAGCAGCACCTGGCGCTGGACTCTGACCTGGCTGGAGTCCAAACCGGTGATCGAGCTCGACGATGGCACCATCATTCGGTTCAACCCGGTCGACGACAGCGCAACCATCACGCAGCCGTCCACCAACGTCGATGACGATGACGAGGAATGGATTTAGGGTTTCACGTGTAGCTGTGCGATGAGACGCCTGCTAGCCTTGTGTGTATCACCTGACTGATACACACAAGGCGGCGTGCATGTTGTTTCTCATTTACTTCCTACTCCTTTTCCTGGTGGTCGGGATTGTTCGGGTGAGCAGCCGAAAACGCTTGGCCGACCTGGTCGTGACGGTTCCCGAGATTAACGCGGTGACCGCGCGCAGGTTCGCCCGCTCGATCATGCTGCGCAACATCGGCGGCCTCGCGGCCGGCGGAGTCGTGCTCTGGGCGCTCGATCGGATCAACCAGGCGCAACCGAGCTGGTACGGTTTGCCGCTGATGCTGGCTCCTGGCGTCGCTGCGGTGATCGGCCTGCTGGTCTTCGCCCTCAGCCCGACGCGCATCGTGACCGACCGATCCAGGCGCCGCTCGGCCGACCTGGTGCCGCGCCGAGTGTGGACGTACGGACCGGCCTGGGGATTTCTGCTGCCGCTTTGTGCTGCAGTCGCCGTGGTCGTCTTCGCGGTCATCGCCGGCTTGGCCGCTAGTACGCCGCCTGACGGCGCTTTCCGTTCGATCACCATCGGCTCACGCACAGCGGGACCCTACCCGGGCTGGTATTACGGTGTGCCGCTGATCGGCTTGACCGTGCTGCTCGCCGCGGCGACACTGTTCGCACTCGGTCGAATCGCCTCGGCAGCGCGCCCCGAACACTTCGACGAGCTCGATCGGGCTGTGCGAGTTCTGGCCACGCGCGTCGTCATGCAGCTCAGTTCTGGTGCACTGTTTCTCTACTCCGGCGGCGTGTTGCTCGTCGCCGGCTGGGCCACGAGAAACGCTGCAATCACGTTCCTGCCCGGCGGGACCACCTCCGCCGTGCAGCCAGCCGCTGCCTTCGGTCTCATCGAGCTGGGTACCGGGCTGATCGTCGCTCTACTTGGAGGGGTTCTGGTCATCCTCTCGATCCTGGATGCCACGAGGCAGCCACTCGGCCGCGTTTATCCGGCACGCGCCTCGACAACGAGTGCGGCATCCACTCAGCAGTCCTGAGCCTCGGCACATGATCGCCATCGACGAAGACCAGGCCACGCCGCCGTTCGAGCAGATTCGGGCCCAGGTGGCGGATCAGATCCGCGCTGGATCGCTCAGAGCGGACCAGCGCCTGCCCTCGATGCGCCAGCTCGCGACCGATCTTCAGATAGCGACGGGCACCGTTGCGCGTGCTTATGCCGCGTTGGAGGCGGCGGGGCTCATTTCGACCAGTCGGGGCAGCGGCACCAGGGTACGCGCCGGTCAGTGCATCGACGACGAGTCTCGCGCGAGTGCGCGACTCTTCACACAGGCCCTACATCGACGGGGAGTCAGTCTCGACGATGCGCTCAGCGCCGTGCGTGCCGAGTGGTCGCGCGGCAATAACTCGTAACTCGGGCGGGTGGGCTGCTCGATATCCGGCATCAACGTCACTACTTCTTCGCACCGTCGGACCTAAGGACCGTGTTGGTTAGTGTGGACGCATGGCTTTCACCGCGAACAACCCTTTTTTCACGCGCAGCACGCTGCCGCACCAGCTGCCGCCCTTCTCGTCCATTTCCGATTACCACTATCGGCCGGCCTTTCTGCAGGGCATGGTCGAGCAGCTCGCCGAAGTCAGCGCTATCACCGGCGCAGCGGATGCCCCCAGTTTCGACAACACGCTCGTCGCCCTCGAGCGCAGCGGACAAATGCTCGCCCGGGTCTCCGAGGTCTTCTTCAACAAAAGCTCGTCCGACTCCACTGACTTCACGAACGACCTCGAAGAAGAACTCGCGCCGTTGCTGGCCGCCCACGCCGACGCGATCCGGCTCGATCCCGCCCTCTACGCGCGCGTCGAAGCCGTGCACGAGCAGCGCGCCGGCCTCACACTCGACGCCGAGTCTCTGTACCTCATCGACCGCTATTTCACCGAGTTCACGCTGGCCGGGGCCGGCCTGAGCGATGACGACAAGCAGACATTGCGTGACGTCAACTCGCGCCTGTCGACCCTCACCACCCGCTTCGAAGAGAACCTGCTGGCCGATACCAACGAGCTCGCCCTCGTCCTTGACGACGTGGCCGAGCTCGACGGACTCACGGACGGCGAGATCTCGGCGGCGGCCGAGGCCGCTCGGGAACGCCAGCTCGACGGCAAATACCTGATCAACCTCGTACTCCCCACCTCGCACCCCTACCTTGCGAGCCTCACCGACCGGGGGGTGCGCGAACGGTTGCTCGCAGCGAGCCGAGCCCGCGGCATCCGCTCGGATACGACGGGAGCGGCCAATGACAACCGGCCTCTCGTGATCGAGATTACTCATCTCCGCGCCCAGCGTGCCCGCCTGCTCGGGTTTGACAGTCACGCCGCCTGTCGTGACCGCCGATCAAACGGCCACGTCACCCGAAGCCGTCTGGGACCTGCTCGGGCGCCTCGCACCGGCTGCTGCCCCCAATGCCCGCGTGGAACAAGCCGATCTGCAGGCCGTGGTCGATGCCGAGGGCGGCGGTTTCGAGCTGGCGGCCTGGGACTGGGCGTTCTACACCGAAAAGGTACGGCGGGAGAAGTACGACGTGGACACCGCGGCCATGCGCCCCTACTTCGAGCTTGAAAGCGTACTGACCAATGGGGTCTTCTACGCGGCTAACCAGCTCTACGGGCTGACCTTCACGGCGAGGCCCGAACTGGTCGGCTGGCACCCTGAATCGCGCGTCTTCGAGGTCACCACCGAAGAAGGCTTAGCGCTCGGTCTGTACATCGGCGACTTCTACACCCGCGATTCCAAGCGCGGCGGGGCCTGGATGAACGCCCTGGTCTCGCAGTCTGCCCTGCTCGGAACCGATACGAGCGTGGTCTGTAATAACCTCAACGTGTCGAAACCTGCTGCCGGGGAGCCGACTCTGCTCACCTACGACCAGGTCACCACCCTGTTCCACGAATTCGGTCATGCCCTGCACGGGCTCCTGGCCCGTGCGACCTATCCCAAGTTCTCCGGCACCAACGTGTATCGGGACTTCGTGGAATTCCCCAGTCAGGTCAATGAGATGTGGATGCTCTGGCCCGAAATACTCTCCAACTACGCCCGTCACTACCAGACCGGTGAGGCGATGCCGCAGCACCTGGTGGACCGCATCCAGGCATCGTCGGCTTTCAACGAGGGCTTCCTGACCAGCGAGTATCTCGCCGCAGCACTCCTCGACCAGGCCTGGCATCGCATTGACGCCGACACGACCGTCGCCGACGTCGCCCGGTTCGAAGCGGATGCCCTCACTTCTGTTGGACTGGATAATCCGGCTGTTCCCACCCGTTACGCGAGCACCTACTTCGCGCACACATTCTCGGGAGGATACGACGCCGGGTACTACTCCTACATTTGGAGCGAGGTACTCGACGCCGACACCGTGGAATGGTTCAGGGACAACGGCGGCCTGACTCGCGCCAACGGCGATCGTTTTCGTGATCGCCTGCTCGGAGTCGGCGGCACTCAGGATCCGCTCGAGGCTTACCGGGATTGGCGCGGCCACGACGCCGATCTGCAGCCGTTGCTCGACCGACGCGGCCTGAACTAGGGCGCAGGGGGCTCGTAAACAGTAAGCTGATGCACTTTCCGCGCGACGCGGCCACCTCTGCGCGACTCGTCCCCCCGGCCCCCAAAACGTCGCGATTGCTGACGGTGGGTCGCAACGGTCGGTACCCCCCCCTAACATTGGGGGGTGCGCAGCGCGTTGGCTTGTCGTACGGTCCTTGCCCATGGACATTACGACAGATAGGATTCCGGGCGCGACTCGACGGCGGCTTCTCTGGACCGCCGCCATCGGTTTCACACTCATGCTTGTGGTCGGATCCGTCGCGCACTACCTGCGCGCCAACCTCGACACCACGACCCCGGGGTGGGCCGCGCTCAGCGCCCTAGCGAGCCTGATCTATGCTGACGGTGAAGCGAACCTGTGGGCCTGGGCGTCAGGGCTGCTCTTAGCCACCATTGGGCTCTCCCTCGCCGCTATCGGGTTCGCTGTTCGAAATGAGAGAGCAAGTAGCGTTCCCTATTTTTTACTCGCTGCCGTGGCCGTCGTGCTGTCGGCCGACGAAATCGCCCAGCTTCATGAAAAGCTCGCGCGCTTCGATCTCGGCAGCCGATTTACGTACGCTTGGCTAACGGTCGGTGTGCCGTTGGCCGTTATTGCCGGCCTGATCGTTCTCTGGATCGCCAAGAGAATCAATCGACATCTCCGTCGCCGTCTCGTCGTCGCGGGCATCATATTCTTGCTCGGCGCTGTCGGTTTCGAGGCCATCGGCGGCATCGTGGTCGGCGGACAAGCCAACGATCTCGCGCGCGCCAGCGTGCCGCACCACATGATGGTCGCTCTCGAAGAGGGCATCGAAGTGACGGGCGCTTTCCTCGCGCTGGCCGCAGCGTTGTCCGCGTTGACCATTAAACGCACGACGGCCGGAGTCTTGATTCGCACTTCATTTGCCCAAACCGACGACACGGCCACTAAGCGTACGCTCGCATCCCCGTGAGCGCAGGAGCTCCACGGTCCACATCCATCTACGCGGATTTTACGTCGCGGGACTTGTGCAGCACCATCTCAGCGGGAGCGTTGTTCAACACCGTGTCGCGCGTGATGATGACGCGGTCCACGTCAGTGCTCGACGGAACCTCGAACATGACCGGGCCAAGTACCTCTTCGAGAATGGCTCGCAGGCCTCGGGCCCCGGTCTTTCGGAGCACAGCGAGGTCGGCGATGGCTTCGAGTGCCGGTTGCTCGAACTCGAGCTCGACCCCGTCGAGCTCGAACATGCGCTGGTATTGACGCACAAGCGCATTCTTGGGCACGGTCAGAATTTGCATGAGCGCCACTTGATCGAGCTGTGTGACCGTCGTGACGACGGGCAGACGCCCGATGAATTCAGGAATCAGCCCGAATTTGTGCAGGTCTTCGGGCAAAACCTCACTGAATAGGTTGATGTCGTCGCCCTTGACGTGCAGGGGAGCTCCGAATCCGATGCCCTTCTTGCCGGCGCGGGACGAAATGATGTCTTCGAGCCCGGCGAAAGCGCCCGCCACGATAAACAGCACGTTCGTGGTGTCGATCTGAATGAATTCCTGATGAGGATGCTTGCGCCCACCCTGCGGGGGGACCGAGGCAATCGTGCCCTCAAGAATTTTCAGGAGCGCCTGCTGCACGCCCTCGCCCGAAACATCGCGGGTGATCGACGGGTTTTCAGCCTTGCGGGCGATCTTGTCGATCTCATCGATGTAGATGATGCCCGTCTCGGCCCGTTTGACGTCGTAGTCTGCGGCCTGGATGAGCTTGAGCAAAATGTTCTCGACGTCTTCGCCGACGTATCCAGCTTCGGTGAGCGCCGTCGCATCCGCTACGGCGAAGGGAACGTTGAGCCGCTTGGCGAGGGTTTGGGCGAGATAGGTCTTGCCGCAGCCGGTCGGGCCGATGAGCAGAATGTTGGACTTGGCGATCTCGACGTCGTCGTGGATAGCTTCGGCGGCCGTGAGCGTAGCCCGGGACCGGACACGCTTGTAATGGTTGTAGACGGCAACGGCGAGGGCACGCTTGGCAGGTTCCTGGCCAATGACGTATTCCTCGAGGAAGCCGAAGATTTCTTTGGGCTTGGGGAGGTCGAACTCACCGGTCGTGTCTTCCGAGCCGGCTTCAGCCAGGCGCTCTTCGATAATCTCGTTGCACAACTCGACGCATTCATCGCAGATATACACGCCGGGGCCGGCGATGAGCTGTTGCACCTGCTTCTGGCTCTTTCCGCAGAAGGAACACTTGAGCAGGTCGGCACTTTCACCGATTCGGGCCATGTCAGCCTCCTCCATTGGTCTCGCTGCAATCGAGCCTAGTCTGTGCATCCGACAGTTAGGTGCAGCACGCAATAAACCGAAACGGCGCGCCGCCCGAAGGCGACGCGCCGGTCAGGCCGGTTCAGACCACAGGCTACTTGACGAGCATGGGAAGGTTCTTCCGGCTGGTCAGAACCTGGTCGATGAGTCCGTATTCGAGGGCCTCTGCTGCGCTCATGATCTTATCGCGATCGATGTCCTTGTTGACCTGAGTCACGCTCCGATTGGAGTGGTGAGCGAGGGTCTCTTCGAGCCAGACGCGCATGCGCAGAATCTCCGCCGCCTGAATTTCGATATCCGAAGCCTGGCCACCACCCTGGCCGCCAACCGAGGGCTGGTGAATGAGGATGCGCGCGTTCGGCAGGGCGAGACGTTTGCCCGCGGTACCGCCGGCCAAAAGCACGGCCGCAGCGGATGCCGCCTGTCCGAGGCAGACCGTCATCACGTGCGGGCGAATGTACTGCATGGTGTCGTAAATCGCCGTCATGGCGGTGAACGATCCACCGGGCGAGTTGATGTACATGATGATGTCGCGGTCCGGGTCCTGGCTCTCCAGCACGAGGAGCTGGGCCATCACGTCATCGGCCGAAGCGTCGTCAACCTGCACACCGAGAAAGATGATGCGGTCTTCGAACAGCTTCGCGTAGGGGTCCTGGCGCTTATACCCGTAGGCGGTGCGCTCTTCGAAGGTGGGAAGGATATAGCGGGATTCGGGCAAGTTCTTGGTCGAGCCGCCCATCGAGCTGTAGGCCGTTCCACCGAATGTGGGGATAGTCATGATTTCTTCCTGTTCAGTTTCGGCGGACTACTTGGTGGCGTCGGGATCGGTGCCGCCGCCACCGATGACATCCGAAGCGGATGCGCGGAGGTGGTCGACGAAACCGTACTCGAGGGCTTCCTGAGCGCTGAACCAGTTGTCGCGGTCACCGTCAGCGTTGATCTGCTCGGGGGTCTTGCCGGTCTGCACGGCTGTGATCTCCGACAGTCGCTGCTTCATATCAAGGATGAGGCGTGCCTGAGTCTGGATATCGGCCGCGGTGCCACCGAATCCGCCGGACGGCTGGTGCAACAGCACCCGGGCGTTCGGGGTGATGTACCGCTTACCCTTAGTGCCCGAGGTGAGCAGGAACTGGCCCATCGAGGCCGCCATTCCGATGCCGACCGTGACGATGTCATTGGGTACGAACTGCATCGTGTCGTAGATCGCCATTCCGGCGGTGATCGAACCGCCGGGAGAGTTGATGTAGAGATAGATGTCGCGCTTCGAGTCCTCGGCTGCCAGAAGCAGGATCTTGGCGCAGATCTCGTTGGCGTTTTCATCACGGACCTCTGAGCCGAGCCAGATGATGCGGTCCTTCAGCAGTCGGTCAAATACAACGTTAGTGGGTGTCGGGTCGGCCATGTCGTGCTCCGTTTCAGTTGTCGCTTCTCAATGAATCTATCGGAGCGCGCGGCGGAAAACGGCTGTGTTCGCCCTCGGCAGATTACCGGGCGCACGCCCAGGCTCCCACAGCATGCAAAAGGCCGACTGGAGTGAATCCGGCCGGCCCATGCACGCACTTAGGAAGTAGTGCTACACACGCTACTTCTTAGCAGCGGCTTTCTTCTTCTTCGGCTTCTCGTCGACCTCAGCGTCAGCCTCGGCAACGGGTGCAGCGTCAACAGGTGCAGCGTCAACAGGTGCGTCAGCAGCCGCGTCAGCAGCATCCTCTTCGCCAGCACCCTCATCGTCGACCGGGCCCGTGAACTCGCTCAGGTCGACCGGCTTGCCGTTGGAGTCAACGACCTCCGCCTTGCCCAGGGCAATGGCGAGGGCCTTGTTACGGGCAACTTCGGCAACCATCGACGGAATCTGGCCGTTGGTGTTGAGCGTCTGCACAAACTCGCTCGGGTCCATGCCGTACTGGCTTGCACCCTGGATGAGGTACTGGGTAAGCTCGTCCTGGCTGACCTTGACCTGCTCAGCTTCGGCGATCGTGTCGAGCAGGATCTGCTGACGGAACGTCTTCTCGCTGGCTTCGGTCACCTCGGCGCGGTGAGTGTCGTCTTCCAGGCGGCTTTCGCCCTCGAGGTGACGATTCACCTCGTCGAGGATGATCGCGGCGGGGATCGGAACCTCGACCGAACCGAGGAGCGTCTCGATGAGACGCTCTCGGGCCTGGCTACCCTGGCTGAAGGCCTTGGACTTCTCGACCTGCACCTTGAGGCTCTCGGTGAGCTCAGCGATCGTGTCGAACTCGCTCGAGATCTGAGCGAAGTCGTCATCGGCGGCGGGAAGCTCGCGCTCCTTGACGGCGATCACGGTGATGGTGATCTCAGCCGTCTCACCCTCGTGGTCCCCACCCATGAGGTCGGAGTTGAAAGTCGTGGTCTCGCCGGCGCTGAGCGAGTCAAGCGCTTCGTCGATGCCGTCTATAAGGTCGCCGGAGCCGACCTCGTAAGAGATGCCGCTGGCGGTGTCGACCTCTTCGCCGTCGATTGCGGCGTTCAGGTCGATCTGAGCGAAGTCACCGGTCTTGGCGGGACGATCGACGGTGATGAGCGTACCGAACCGGCTGCGCAGCTTGTCGAGTTCTTCGGCGACTTCTTCATCGGATACCGCGACGGCATCCACGGTGAGCTTGAGGCCGGCATAGCTGGGCAGGTCGATCTCGGGGCGCACGTCAACCTCGATAGCAAGGAGCAGGTCACCGGAGAAGTCGGTGTTGCTCGGCCATTCGACGATATCGGCCTCGGGACGACCCAAGGGGCGCAGCTTGTTCTCTTCGACGGCCGCACGGTAGAAACCGTCGAGACCCTCGTTGACAGCGTGTTCCAGAACAGCGGCCTTGCCGACGCGCTGGTCGATGATGGCCGGCGGGATCTTTCCCTTACGAAAACCGGGGATGTTGATGTCCTCGGCGATGTGGCCGTAGGCGTGGGTGATGGCTGGCTTCAGCTCGTCGGGGCTCACTGTGATGGTGAGCTTGGCGCGCGTGGGGCTCAGTTTTTCGACCGTGGACTTCACTCGAGACTCTCCTGTGTATTGAAACGGTGTGCTGCGGATAATGTCGGGGCGACAGGAATTGAACCTGCGACTTCTCGCCCCCAAAACGAGCGCTCTACCAAGCTGAGCTACGCCCCGGATCTACTTCGACCCATCGATACTGCTTTGTTGGGGAACCAATCTGTTGGCGCAGGCGAAAGCTCACGACAGGCGGATTGACCTCGACCAGTCTAATGCACGCCGTTCGAGCGGATGCGCCCGCACTGGCAAACGTCCCCCGGTTTCCTGTACTAGGATCGTCGAGTGCTCAAATATTGGGCCTGGGGACGTAGCTCAATGGTAGAGCCTGAGTTTTCCAAACTTATGACGCGGGTTCGATTCCCGTCGTCCCCTCCACAGCGTGAATATGCACACAGCGAAAGCCGCCAGCCCCAAGCTGGCGGCTTTCGCTGGTGAGACGGATGTCCGCCTCTAGTGACCGTGGGCCTTCGAGATCACGCGCGGCCCGCTGCCAACGGCCCGGTTTACTTTCGGCAGGCTCGCGGCGTGAGCCGTCGGCGGCGTACCGGCCCGCTCACCGGGTTCCACTACGACGAACTGGCCCATCATTCCGGCATCTTCGTGGGCAAGCATGTGGCAGTGGAACATGTAAGGAAAGTTTGGATCGGTATATTCCGCGAACTGCATGATGAGTTCGTAGCGCACACCCGGCTCGAGGTAGATCGTGTCCTTCCAGCCGGAAAGTTCGGGTGGCGGCGATTTCGTCCCCACCCGCAGTACCTGAAACTGCACGGCGTGCACGTGAAAGTTGTGCGGTAACGGCATGGTATTATCGACGGTCCACACCTCGATGGCACCGGCCTCGACGGTCTCGTCGATGCGTGTCATGTCCATCAGCCGGTTGTTGATCGTGTAGCCGTTGAGGGTGAACGAGCGGTCGACGGAGGCATCCGCTTTCTGCAGTGGCTCGATGTTGGCCAAAGTCGTCGATACTGCGCCGATGCTGCCGAGCGTGGCGGCCGCGCGCAACTCCATCACGTCGAGCGTGTCATCACCCGCGTTGCGGGTCGAAGCTCGGGCCGAGGTGCCGAGGTTGGGCGGGGTGGACTGCAGTTTCACAGTCTCACCCGGGATCACTGTGACGAGGATCTCGGCGCGCTCCCCCGGCGACAAGCGGATGCCGTCCATCGGTGCCGCTTCAGTGAGCAGCCCCCCGTCGGTTCCGATCAGGTCGAAGGACCGGCCGTCGCTGAAGCCGAAGTCGTACACGCGCGCCGACGATCCGTTGACCAGGCGCAAGCGCACCACCTCGGTTGTCACGTCGAAGTACGGCGCGAGAGTGCCGTTGACCAACAACTCATCGCCGATGGGACCGATGTAACCGCGCACGTCGCTGATGAATTGGCCCGTCGCGTCGAAGCGGCGATCCTGCACCACAACGGGTATGTCATCGACCCCGTAGCTGCGGGGCAGATTGAGTGCGGCCTCCTCGTCGTCCTGGATCAGGAACAGGCCGGCTAGGCCCATTTCCACCTGGTGCTCGGTTGTGCCGTCGGGATGCGGGTGGTACCAGAGGGTCGCGGCGGGCTGGTCGATCGTGAAGTTCGGGCTCCACTTAGCGCCCGGGTCGACCATCTGGTGCGGGCCGCCGTCCATTTTTGCGGGCAGGCTCATGCCGTGCCAGTGCACGCTCGTAGCTTCCTGAAGGTTATTGGAGACATTGACGCGCACGTTTTCGCCGCGCTCGGCGACGAGGGTGGGGCCGAGGTAGCTGCCGTTGTAGCCCCAGGTTTCGGTGCTGACGCCCGGCCTGAACTCGCTCGTTCCCTCTTGGGCGGCGAGGTCGAACACTCGCTCACCTGCGGCGTTCACGGTCGATTCGGCCAGCGGCGGGATCGCAAGCGCAGTGACGAAGTCGACGCTGCCGACGGTGTCGATGACGCCGGCGCCGTTGTCACTGGAGCAGGCGGTCAGTGCGACGGTGAGTACGACCGCTCCGACGATGACACCGCTGACGATGGTTGCAACACGCCGGCGCGGCCGGGCAAATCGACGATGGATCATGACTTTATTTTCGCAGCATGCCCCACACCCGAGTACCACGCGTGGTGTCCTCCCTCACGCTGCGGCAGGAGCGGTTACGCCTGACAGCGCGGGCACCAGTACAGCTTGCGGGCCGCCATTTCTTCGAGCACGATGTGCGTACCGCAGACTCGGCAGGGCAGGCCTTCGCGTTTGTAGACCCAGTGTCGATGGGCCCGACTCCTCATGGCGCGCCGGTACCCCGCACCCTCGAGCTTGTCCATGGTCATCATCTGGCCAGTGGCAACACCTATATGCAAGAGGTGTGCCCAGTCCTGCCACAGCGCGCGCACGGTTTTGTCGCTGAGTGACCTGGCGGGAGTGTGCGGGTTGAGACCGGCACGAAAGAGTATTTCGGCACGATAGACGTTGCCGATTCCACTGACCACGCTCTGGTCCATCAGCAGCCGGCCGATCGGCGTGGGTTTTTTTCGCACGACAGAGACAAAGCGTTCCTCGGCTGCGGGGGTGTTATCCAGTTCCGGATCGGGTCCGAGCCTGGCGATCACAGCGTCGACCTGAGCCGGGTCGAGCACCTCACACGCCGTCGGTCCACGCAGGTCTGCACACACCGTGTCGGTGAGCAGCCGCACCCGCACCTGGCCGACCGGTTCAGGGGGAAAGGAATCGACGAGGTCGATCTCCTTTTCCTGCTCGGCCATGCGCACCCGCGTGCGCCGCGGCGCCCCGATACTGAAGATCGAATTTTCACCGTCGGCGTCCAGGGTCGCGGTCTCGGCCCCCGCCGCGACCGTGGTGCCGCGCTGATTGGTCTGGCCCATCCGGCCATTGGCCGACGCCATCGTGGCATCCATGAGAACCTCGCCGCTGAAATCCCAGGCGCCGTACAATCCCAGGTGGATGCGCAGCCACAATCCGTGATCAAACTCCAAAAACATCTGCTTGCCCACGGCGCGAGCATCTACCACCGAATGTCCGCTGAGCTGGGTGACGCCAGTCGCGAACCGGCCCTGCGGCGAGCTGACCGTCACGCGGTGGCCGATGAAATTGCGCTGAAACTGGCGGGTGATGCGATGAACGGAGTGACCCTCTGGCACCTCAGTTCACCTGCCGTCGACGTTTTTCCCGGCGATGGTTCCGGTTCGCTCATACTCACCGAGCTGACGGATACGCCGCGTGTGCCGTTCCTCGTCACTGAACGGCTCGGCAACAAAAGCATCGATAAAGCTCGTGGCCGCAGCGATGGTGTGCTCTCTGGCCCCGATGGAAATGACGTTGGCGTCGTTGTGCTCACGTGCGAGCCGGGCCGTGCTGAGATTCCAGACGAGGGCTGCTCGGGCTCCGGGTACCTTGTTGGCGGCGATCTGCTCGCCATTGCCCGAACCGCCGAATACGACGCCGAGCGCTTCGATGCCAGACTCGCGGTCGTCGACGGTTGCCTGCGCGGCGTTGATGCAGAACGCCGGGTAGTCGTCGAAGGCGTCATAGATCTGGGGGCCGTGGTCGATGACCTCGTGACCGGCTGCACTCAGGTGCGTGATCAGGTGGTGACTGAGGTCGAGACCGGCATGGTCCGTGGCGATGTGGATGCGCATGTGATCAGTCTATTTAGTGCTGGCCACTGGGGTGAAAATTGGTTCGCGGGTGCGGCTGCGCTTGAGCTCGAAGAACCCGTCGTAACTTGCAAGCGCCACGACGCCGTCCCACAGGGCCAGTGCGGCATCCCCCATGGGTGCCGGTGAGATGACTGGGCCGAAGAACGCCACACCGTTGACCGCAATCACCGGGGTTCCGACGTCCTGGCCGACCCGATTGATGCCGTCGAAGTGGCTCGCGCGCATTTGGGGGTCATACTCATCACTGTCGGCGAAGGCTGCGAAACTGGCGGGTAGGCCCACCTCGGCGAGCGCTGCGGGAATGACCTCGTCGGGATTGTTGCTACCGCCCGGGTGAATCTGGGTGCCGAGCGCGTCGTACAGCGCCTTGACCGCCGGCTGCCCGTGCAGTTCGGCAGCGGCAGCCACGAGTCGGGTGTACTTGAGCGCCCGCGGAAAGAACGCCGCGTATTCCGCGCTCACATCCTGGTCTTCGTTGAGTACGGCGAGGCTCATCACGTGCCAGGTCACGTCGAGATTGCGCAGGCGCGCAACCTCGTCCACCCAGCGCGAAGTCATCCAGGCCCAGGGGCAGGAGGGGTCAAACCAGAAATCTACGGAATCAGTCATATCTCCAGCCTAGGCAGAACTCTCTGGGTCCTCCCCGAAACCGGGACTTGCTATTTAGACAATGCCCCCCTTCGGGGGTATTCTGATTCAACTAAAAAAAATCTGCACCACGCAGCACAGCCTCGACTTCGCAGCACAAAATCTCCACGGGAGAAATTTCATGCCCACTGACCGAAGTACATCCAGCCCGCATTTCGACGCCACGAACGCCTCGGCCGGGAGGAGAAAGCCCGCTAAAATCTTGCGCCGCCGACGGATCGCGGTGTCCGACGTGAATGTCGTCGACAAACCCATTATGAAGCGTGCCCTCGGTGGCACCATCGTGGGAAACACCATGGAGTGGTACGACGTCGGTATCTTCGGTTACCTCATCACCACGATGGGTCCGGTCTTTCTGCCGGAGGCGGACGCATCCGTTCAAACCCTGTTTTTGCTCGGAACCTTCGCCGCTACCTTTTTCGCCCGCCCGCTCGGCGGCGTGTTCTTCGGTTGGCTGGGTGACCGCATCGGCCGGCAGAAGGTGCTCGCCACCACGCTGATGTTGATGGCCGCCTCGACGTTTGCCGTCGGTATCCTTCCCGGTTACGCGCAGGTCGGCGTCTGGGCTGCGGTTCTGCTGGTATTCGTCAAGCTCGTACAGGGGTTCTCCACCGGTGGCGAGTACGCGGGGGCGACAACGTTCGTCAGTGAGCACGCGCCCGACACCCAGCGCGGTTACTTCGCGAGTTTTCTCGATATGGGCAGCTACCTTGGTTTCGCCGTCGGTGCCTCGCTCGTCTCGGTACTTCAGCTCACGCTCGGGCAGTCGGTCATGGAGGAGTGGGGCTGGCGGGTTCCGTTTCTCGTCGCCGGGCCGCTCGGCCTGGTCGCAATCTACTTCCGATTGAAGATCGACGAGTCGCCCGCCTTCCAGGCCACTCTCGACGCCCAAGAGGAAGCGCAGAAGAATCCCATCGGCGCCACGGCGGATACCCCGAAGGGTCCGATCGCCATTTTCAAGGCATATTGGCGCAATATCATCATCGCGATGATCCTCGTCGCCGCCGCGAACACGGTCGGCTACGCGCTCACCTCGTATATGCCCACCTACCTCACCGAGAACAAGGGCTACGACGAATTGCACGGCACAGCGCTGACGATTCCTATTCTCGTGGTCATGGCCCTGTGTATCCCGCTGGCCGGCCGCCTGTCCGACCGCATCGGGCGCCGACCGGTGCTGTGGATCGGAGCGATCAGCACGGTCGTACTGGCCTACCCGGCATTTTTGCTGATCGGTATCGGCGACGTCTGGTCGACCTTGCTCGGCCTGGCGTTTATCGCGTTTCCGGTTACGTTCTACGTCTCCAACCTCGCCTCCGCCTTGCCCGCACTGTTTCCCACGGCGAGCAGGTACGGTGCCATGGGCATCTCGTACAACTTCGCCGTGGCCATATTCGGCGGGACCACGCCATTCATCATCGCGGCGCTCATTGTGGGCACTGGCAATGACCTGATGCCGGCGTTCTACTTGATGGGCACGTCGTTCATCGGCGCGATCGCCATCTTCTTTCTGCGGGAATCGGCCAACCGCCATCTTCCTGGCTCCATGCCGAGCGTGAACAGCGAGGAGGAAGCGCATGAACTCGTCAAAACGCAAGACGGCAATCCCCTGCTCGATACCGACCAGATGCCGTTTGACCATACCTTCGAGCCCCCGACCAGCGCCATTCCGACTCAGGAATCGACCAAGGTGTAGTGCTTCCCGGTATCTGTTCGTCGGGGCCAGTCGATGATCGGGTGGAGGCGGAATGGGCCTTCCGTATGGGCGCCATCGTTTCGCTGACACCGATGCTCCCAGTCGGTCCGCGTAGGATTCTCTAATGACTTCTGCGCCCACTACCGCCGACGAGTTGGCAGCACCGGCTACCGAGTTCGTCGGAATCGATCCACACGATCTCGCCGTCACCCTCCGCGTGCTCGCCTCCCTGGCCGACATCGACCCGGACAGCCCCGACTTCGTCACTGTGCGCCAGGCCACCGCCAAGATGTTCAAGTCGGTCAAGATGGTGCGTCGCATCGAGAAACGCGCGGTCATCGCCGATGCCGATCGCAGCGTCATCGCCGCCACCGCCACCGGCGCGCCCACCCGCATCGACGACGAGACCCGCGGGGCCCAGCTTTCCCTCGGTACCAGCGCGGCGACCGCCGGTGAGCTGCTCGTTCCGCGCGCCTGCTATATCTGCAAGCAGAAGTACACCGTGGTCGACGCGTTCTACCACCAGCTCTGCCCGAGCTGCGCCCTCTCCAGTCACGCCAAGCGTGACGCTCGCACCGACCTCACCGGCAAGCGCGCACTGCTTACCGGCGGCCGTGCCAAGATCGGCATGTACATCGCACTCCGCCTGCTGCGTGACGGTGCCCACACCACCGTCACGACCCGGTTTCCGCGCGACGCCGTTCGCCGCTTCGCCGCTATGCCCGATTCCCAGGACTGGCTGCACCGCCTGCGCATCGTCGGAATCGATCTGCGCGACCCGGCCCAGGTGATCGCTCTCGCTGATTCCGTCGCTGCCCAGGGACCGCTCGACATTCTCATCAACAATGCAGCGCAGACCGTGCGACGCTCCCGCGGTTCGTACTCCCCCCTGGTCGAGGCCGAGGACGCTCCGCTGCCCGACGGTCCCCTCCCCGAGATCGTGTCGTTCGGGCACACCAATGATGCGCATCCGCTCGCCCTGGCCGCGTCGGTCTCCGGGCATCCGCTGCTCGCGGCGGCGTCCGGTTCCGGCGCGCTCACAGCGGATGACCTCACCCGACTGGCTCTCGCCGCCGGGTCGTCGTCACTGGAGCGTCTCGCCGCCGGCACCGCCATTGACGCCGGCGGGCTCGTTCCCGACCTGCACGACGTGAACAGCTGGACGGCCAACGTCGAAGACGTCGATCCGCTCGAGATGCTCGAAGTTCAGCTGTGCAACACAACCGCACCATTTTTGCTGGTGAGCCGTCTGCGGGGCTCGCTCACGGCATCCGCTGCGCGTCGTACCTACATTGTGAATGTGTCGGCGATGGAGGGCGTGTTCGGTCGCGGTTACAAGGGGCCTGGCCACCCGCACACCAATATGGCCAAGGCAGCGCTGAACATGCTCACGCGTACGAGCGCCAAAGAGATGCTCGATGATGGCATTCTCATGACGAGCGTCGACACCGGCTGGATCACGGATGAACGGCCACACCCGACCAAGGTGCGCCTGGCCGAGGAAGGCTTTCACGCGCCGCTCGACCTGGTTGACGGCGCCGCCCGGGTCTATGACCCGATCGTGCGCGGCGAGGCTGGCGAAGACCTCTACGGCGTCTTCCTCAAGGACTACCAGCCCGGAGCATGGTAACGCTCAGTGCCGTCGGCTCCTGGAGTGTGCCTCAGGCGGCCACATAATTGGGCTAGCCCTTCTCTGACCGGCTCGAGCGCGTATCGAGTCACGTACCGTCGCTGTCGCTGAAGCAATAATCGCCCAGGCCCGCTAGGTTCGACAGGGCTGCCACGAGAACAGGAGAACGACATGACCGAGGACACTTTCGACCGAGACGTCGTACGCGCGTTCAAACACTTCATGGAGCGGGTCGTATCTGCGGCAGATGACCGGGCCGGGTCGGGCTTGACACCACTCGGCGACCGCATCAGCGCCTTTCTCGGCGCCAACGCGTCGATGTTGCCGGTCGTGTCGGAGGCCCTGGCCGATCATCGCCTCGTCGACGCGGACATCGCCCTGAGCACGTTGACCGGCGCGGATCCGGCCGCGCTTCTGGGCGTAACGGGTGGGCAGCAGCGGTTTCACTCGACGCTGTCCGAGCTCGTGGCCAGCCCGTTTCCGGGCTTCGGCCCCGGACCGGTGGACTACTCGGCCCGGGCGACCGGGCCAACGTCGACCCGCCAGGTGGTCTCGTTCGGCCTCCGGCTCATCCGCTTCAACGGGCAGCCGATCGCCGTGCTGCAGCGCGCCGCGAACCCGCAATTCGGGCGTAATACGGCCGAACTCGAAATCATGGCGGTGTCAGCGCAGACGGTCACGGACTTTCTCGAGCACCTGCGCGGGCTCATGATCGAGCACAGCGTGCTGCGCGGGCAGGTGCTGTCTTTCGTGCACACCGAATACGGGGCCGGGGCCGGAATCACCTTTCTGGAACGGCCCGTCGTGCCCGCCGCGGCGATCGTGCTGCCGGAGGGGATCCTCGGAACCATTTCCGACCACGTCATCGGAATCGGTGAGCAACGCCAGGCCCTACTCGCCGCCGGTCAACACCTGAAGCGCGGCGTGCTGCTCTATGGTGCTCCCGGCACCGGTAAGACCCTCACCGTGCGCCACCTGCTCAGCGAGACACCGGGCATCACGGCCGTACTACTGACCGGGTCCAGTATCGTGCATATCGCTGCCGCGGCCGAGATCGCCCGCACCTTCGCGCCGTCGATCGTCGTGCTGGAAGACATCGACCTGGTCGCGATGCAACGCAATGCCACTCCGCAGCCGCTGTTGTTCGAGGTGCTCGACGCCCTCGACGGGCTCGACGGCGACGCCGATGTAGCTTTCGTCATGACCACCAACCGAGTCGAGGTGCTCGAACGCGCCCTCGCCGAACGGCCAGGCCGGGTCGATCTCGCCGTCGAAGTACCCTTGCCCGCCCTGGCCGAACGCGAGCGGCTGTTCCGGCGCTATGCGGGAGGGCTGCCGTTCAGCCCGGCTGCCCTCGACGCCGCTGCCCGCCGTGCGGAAGGCGTCACGGGCTCCTTTGCGAAGGAGCTGATTCGCCGGGCCGTGCTTCGCGCTGCCCTTCGCACCGACACCGTCGACGACAATGACCTGCAGGTCGCCCTCGACGATCTGTTGTCGGCGGGCGAATCCCTCACCCGACGGCTCCTCGGCACCCGCAGCAGCGGAAGCCCGCGCTGGCAGCCCGATGAGGAGCCAAGCGATGGGCCGAACAGCGGGAGCTACGTTTCGATGCACGATGCGGCGGCCGTGATGGCGCGCCAATCTGCCTCCTTCGGCTGGGCAGCCGGTAGCGCAGCGCCGTTGACAGCGGAGCCGACCCCCGAGCCCTCAGCGGACTCACCCGAGCCAGTGTAATGACCGGCCGTGTGGCTGGGTCAGGGCGATCGGCTCGCCGTCCAGGGCGAGAATGAAAGCGGATGCCGGAGTTGAATGTGACGGTGCCGGCGCCTCCCCCAGCCGCTCCAGCACCCCGGGCACCACACTCTGCCCCTCGTTCGATAGCCAACGTACCGGCAGTCGGGTCATCTGCGCGGCGAACCGGTCGCGGTCGGCTGCGTTCAGGTAGGCGAGCACCGCGGTGTGGAACACGACAACGGTTGCCCCGGCCGGTGCCCGGGCAACGAGGGCCTCGATCTGGCCGTTAAGATCTCCCGGCACGATCTCAACCGTCTCCTGGCGGGCCACGGCAACCGCGGCGCGCAGCCGGGCTCGACGGTCGTCGTGCTCCGGCCAAATCAGCGCCTCGAGCCAGGCCACGTCCGCGTCGCTGTGCACGTCGAGGGGATGAAGGTCGATTCCGGCCCGCCACACGATCTGGGGCATCCGCTCGGGCAATGGCACCGGGCCGATGACGGCGCAGTCGAGCAGCACTGGGCTGGGGCCGTCTGCCGGGTGCAGCATCCGCTCGCCACCATCGGCAGAGCGATACCGGTAGCTGTACCGATCGGGGCGCAGGCAGAGGCCGGCGGATGCCCCCACTTCGATGATCGCGAGCGGCCCGGCGAGCGCCGCCAGGGCCGGTAACAGCACAGCGCACCGCCCGGCCTCATTGGTCTGGGTCGCATGGGTCAGGCAGGTGGCGGCGACGAGCGCCCAGTGCGCGCGCAGCCAGGCCACGAATGCCGGGTACTCCCCCGCCACTGCCCCGTGCAACCGGGCCGCACTGAACACCAGGTTCGGTTGCCGCTTGACTGGCGGCAGCAGATTGATCAGCGTTACGATCTCAGGATCAGCCGCAACCCCAGCGGCCCAGCGTTCGTAGCAGGCGCTCATTCCGCGGGCTTCAACCTCGGCGAAGGCCCGGTAGCGTTCAGCGGTCGCGACTCCGGGATCGGTGCTCGCTCTCATGCCCACATCCTAATCATGGCTAGGCTTGCGGGGTGCGTTGGCGCCACGAGCGCCAAAGCTTCACCGTTCCAAATGGAATCCGTCGCGAATCGAATCGTGAATCGAATTGGAGTATTAACTTGCCTGGAGAGAACCTCACCCGACTGGAAGCGTCCGAGCGCGCCGCGCTCATCACGGTAGCGAGCTACAACGTTGTACTCGACCTCACTACCGGCCCCACCACATTCGGCAGCACCACCACGGTGCGCTTCAACGCCACCCCCGGCGCCTCGACCTTCATCGACGCCATCACAGCACAGGTGTATTCGGTGACCCTCAACGGTGCCGCGCTCGACCCCGCCGTCGTGAGCGACGGCATCCGCATTCAGCTCGACGGCCTGCAGACTGAGAACGAGCTCGTCGTCGTCGCCGACGCACTCTATACCAACACCGGTGAGGGCCTGCACCGCTTCGTCGACCCGGTCGACAACGAGGTCTACCTGTACAGCCAGTTCGAGGTACCCGACTCCCGCCGCGTGTTCGCGGTGTTCGAGCAACCCGACCTGAAGGCAAAATTCTCCTTCACCGTCACGGCGCCGAGCGAGTGGCAGGTCGTCTCCAACTCCACCACGCCCGAACCCATCGACGCCGGCGACGGCGCCAGCACCTGGGCGTTTGCACCCACCCACACCATCTCGAGCTATATCACCGCGCTCATCGCCGGCCCGTACGCCGTCGTGCGCAGCGAGCTCGTCTCAAGCGACGGACGCACCATCCCACTTGGCGTGTTCAGTCGCAAAAGCCTCTCGGAGCACCTCGACGCCGACTACATCCTCGAGAAGACCCGCCAGGGCTTCGCCTACTACGAAGAGAAGTTCGGCTACGCATACCCCTTCGACAAGTACGACCAGCTGTTCGTGCCGGAGTTCAATGCCGGCGCCATGGAGAACGCGGGCGCCGTCACCTTCACCGAAACCTATATCTTTCGCTCCAAGGTGACCGACGCCGTCAAGGAACGCCGCGTCGTGACGATTCTGCACGAGCTCGCCCACATGTGGTTCGGCGACCTCGTCACGATGACCTGGTGGAACGACCTCTGGCTCAACGAGAGCTTCGCCGAGTGGGCATCGACCATCGCCACCGCCGAAGCCACCGAGTGGCACGAAGCCTGGACCACCTTCGCCGTGATGGAGAAGAGCTGGGCCTACAAGCAAGATCAACTCCCCTCGACCCACCCGGTCGTCGCCACCATCCGTGACCTTGACGACGTGCTCGTCAACTTCGACGGCATCACCTACGCAAAGGGCGGCTCCGTGCTCAAGCAGCTCGCCGCCTGGGTCGGTATCGAGGCGTTCTTCACCGGTGTCGGCTCCTACTTTCAGAAGCACCAGTGGGGCAACACCGAGCTGCGCGACCTGCTCGTCGAACTCGAAGCGGCGAGCGGCCGGGACCTTCGCGACTGGGCGAAGCTGTGGCTCGAAACCGCCGGCGTCAACACCCTGCGCCCCGAAATCACCGTCGACGCGGCGGGAGTCATCACCGGCTTCGCTGTGCTGCAGAGCGCCGCAGCCGCTTACCCCACCATTCGCCCGCACCGCCTGGCCATCGGCTTCTACACCTTCACCGACGCCCACAAGCTCGTGCGCACGCACCGGGTCGAGCTCGACGTCGACGGCTCGCGAACGGATGTCCCCGCCCTCGTCGGCCGCGAGCGTCCTGACCTGATCCTGCTCAACGACGACGACCTCAGCTACGCCAAGGTTCGCCTGGACCCGGCCTCAGAGACGGTGGCGCTGGAACATCTCTCCGCCATTGAGAGCCCGCTCGCCCGCGCTCTGGTCTGGGGTTCGGTCTGGGACGCCACCCGCGACGCTGAAACCACGGCGCGCGACTTCGTGCGCCTGGTACTGAACAACGTGGCTACCGAAACCGAGTCGACCACGCTGCGCACCGTGCTCGGCCAGGTCGTACTCACGGCGAACTACTACGTCGGCCAGCCACACCGCGCTGCCGTCACGACCGAGGTCGCCGCGACACTGTGGACGCTGGCCCAGAATGCTGTGGCCGGCAGCGACGCCCAGTTCCAGTTCGTGAAGTTCTTCGCCGCTGTTGCGACCAACCCAGCCGAGCTCGAGAACGTAGCTGCCCTGCGGTCGGGCAGTACCGTGCTGGAGGGCCTCACGGTCGATACCGACCTGGCCTGGGAGTTGCTCACGGCTCTTGTGGCCGGTGGACGCGCCGACGCCACCGAGATCGACGCGGCGCTCACGGCCGACAACACGGCCACCGGCGCCCAGTCGGCCGCCCTGGCCCGGGCCGCTCTCCCCACCGCCGACGGCAAGCTCGCCGCCTGGTCGTCACTCATCGACGTTGACACGGCAGCGACGACCATCGTGCGCACGACGGCCGCCGGGTTCCTGCGCGTCAACGACGCGGCCCTGCTCGAGCCGTTTGTCGTGACCTACTTCGAGATGCTGCAGCGCGTATGGGAGGCGCGTAGCTTCTCGATCGGCGAGAAGCTCGTCATCGGTCTCTACCCGGCGCCGCTGAACAACCAGGCCCTCGCCGACGCGACCCGGGCCTGGCTCGATGCGAACCCGGAACCGGCAGCGCTTCGCCGCCTCGTGGTCGAGAACCTGGCCGGAGTCGAGCGGTCGCTGAAGGTACAAGCGCGCGACGCCGACTAGCCATCGGCAGGGAACACCGTGAAGCCCGCAGCCAGCCGACGGTTGGCCGCGGGCTTCACGCATCCCGTGAGGTTCACAGCAAATTCCACGGTTTCCGAGAGGATGCCACTGCCTGCGGCGCCGAGACCGGTCTGCTGCGGCTGCGTGTCGCGGGCGCCGATACCGTGACCGGGGTCCCTTCCCGGGTTCCACAAACGGCTCTCGGTAGACTGGTTTGGATATGAACTGGGAAACTTTCTGGGCCGATCTCGGTACCTACTTCGCTAAAATTCCGTGGACCGTGTTTCTGGAAAAGGCCTTCGCCATCGCGATGATCATCCTCATCGCTTTCGCCTTGCGCTGGGTTCTGCAATTCGTCATTCGGCGCGTGGTGCAGCAGATCGTCTCCGGCGTCAAGAAGAATCAGAAGGTCGACGACACCCAGGCACTCAATGTCTCACCGCTCGCGGCGGTTCGCGTTGTCCAGCGCTCACGCACGCTCGGGGCCGTGCTGGCGAACATAGTGAACGTGTTCATCTTGATCACCGCCCTGTTGCTCATCGTCACGGTCCTGAACAAGGACATTCTCGGTTCCTTCGCTCTGCTCACCGCCGCGCTCGGCGCCGGCCTTGGTTTCGGCGCACAAAACATCGTCAAGGACATTCTCAACGGCCTGTTCATGGTCATGGAAGACCAGATCGGCGTGGGCGACATCGTCGACGTGGGATTCGCCTCCGGTGTGGTCGAAACGGTCGGAATTCGTATCACTCAGGTACGCGACATCGATGGCACGCTCTGGTTCGTGCGCAACGGCGAGATTCTGCGAGTTGGCAACATGTCGCAGGGCTGGGCGCGCGTCATCATCGACCTCGCCATTCCCTACAGTTCCGACGTGGAGGCCGTGCAAGACGAGCTGCTGCGCGTGGCCACTGCCCTCGCCTCAAGTCGCAAGTGGCGCGCGTTCATTCTCGAAAAGCCCGAGATCTGGGGCCTCGAGTCGATCAGCGCCGAAGCCCTCGTGACCCGGCTCGTGGTCAAGACCCGGGTCTCCGCCAAGTGGGACTTCGCCCGTGACCTGCGCCTGCACATGAAGAAGGCCCTCGACGGCATGGGAGTGCCACTCACGCCGCTCAACAGCGTGGTCATGACCACCGGCGACGGTACCCTTGAGGGATCGACCAGTGAACCGGCCGAAGGCGCTCTCGACGCGGCCGAAGCGGCCGCTGCGGCCGTACCCGACGCCGTCGATGGCGTACGCACCGGGCCAGTTGCGGTACGCAAGCCCCGCGGGCCGCGCAAGCCCAAAAATGTTCCGGCTCCGATGAAGACGCCCGACCCTGAAGTTCGTGGGGATGGCATTGACTGACAGTGAACTAACCGAAGAGAAGAAAGCCGCACCACGTGACCACTGAACGACACCCCACCGATCAGCCTGCAGCCCTTGCCGACGTGTACCTGCGCGAAGGTGAGAACGGCCCAGCCGCAGTGCCCACATTCTTCGACGAAGTCGGCGGAACCCCGTTCTTTGAAAAGCTCGTGCACGACTTCTACGTCGGGGTAGCCACCGACCCGGTGCTGAAGCCCATGTATCCCGAAGAAGATCTCGGACCGGCCGAACACCGCCTGGTTATGTTCCTTGAGCAGTTCTGGGGCGGTCCAGGCACCTATAGCGAGCAGCGCGGCCACCCGCGTCTGCGTCAGCGTCACATTCCGTTCAAGGTCAACCCGGATGCCCGCGACCGCTGGCTGGGCCACATGAAAGTCGCCGTGGACGCCGCCAACCTGCCGCCGTTGCAGCGGGGAATTCTCTGGGATTATATGGAACGCGCCGCCTTCGCGATGGTGAACAGCTTCGAAGACTAGGGCGCGCGCGCGGCGAATGGTCGTTACCCATTTCCGGGCGGGTAACAGAGGCGCGAAACTAGCTACGGCGACTCGCGCACAACGCGTGCGATCGTCGGAGGATTTCTGCACCAGAAGGCGCGCCCGCTCCCGGACGCCGCCTCACTATCCCGTACACAATGGAGAACATCATGGAGATCGGCGCCTACAGCTTCGGCGACACTCAGCTCGACCCCGACGGCAGCTCGCGCTCCACCGCGGAAGCGATCAGGAACCTGTTCGACGCCATCGTGCTGGCCGATAAGGCCGGGCTCGACTACTTCGGTGTCGGTGAGCACCACACCGTGTCGATGCCAGCCTCCTCTCCCGGTGCGATCATCGCAGCGGCCGCCGCCGCGACGAGTCAGATCAAACTGGGCAGCGCGGCGAGCATTATCGGAACGGATGATCCGGTGCGGGTCTTCCAGCAGTTCGCCATCGCTGATGCGATCTCGGGCGGTGGCCGCATCGAGATCACCGCCGGCCGCGGCTCCTCGGTCGAGACTTTTCCGTTGTTCGGCTATGACTTGAACGACTACGACGAGCTCTACGCCCAGAAGCTCGACCTGCTGCTCACGCTCAACGCCAGCAGCACCGAAAACGTGACCTGGTCGGGCACCGCACGTCCGTCGATCCCCCAGCTCGACGTCGTGCCGCGCCCCGTGCAGGGCTCACTCCCCATCTGGATCGCAACCGGCGGCAGCGCGCCGTCGTCGGCCCGCGCCGGACGCCTCGGTCTCCCCCTCGCCTACGCCATCATCGGCGGAGAGCCGCACCGGTTCGCGCCCCTCGCCAACCTCTATCGGCAGTCCGCTGCGCAGGCCGGCCACACCGGCGACAACATCAAGGTCTCGGTCGCGACCTTCGGCCTGGTGGCCCCGACCAAGAAGGAAGCCGTCGAGCGGATGTATCCGGGGTGGGTGAACTTGAACGTGGAGATGGGTCGGTTGCGGGGCTGGCCGGTGCCGCAGCGCAGTTCCTATCTGGCTCAGGTCGATGCACCCAGCGCCTACTTCGTGGGCGACCCCGACGACGTCGCGGAACGCATTGTCGCGCTGCACAGGCACCTCGGCCACATGCGTCATTTTCTGCAGGGCGACCACGGTGGGCTCCCCCAGGAACACCTGCTCGAGTCCATCACCCTGCTCGCCACCGAGGTCAAGCCCCGCGTTGCGCGCCTGCTCGCCGCCAAATAAGCGCGCTCCGGCCGCTCATCGAGGGCAATGACGCAGCAGTTCGTCGGGTGACTGCTGGCCCAAACGAATCCGCCTGAACAGCCACACTTTCGGGATCCAGCAGCATCCTGACCAGGATCAGTTCAGCGTGCGCTGCAGACGCTCTTCGAATTCGGCCGGGCGGGTGAGGATCCAGCTGCCGACCGCGATGATCACGGGTAGCACGAGAACGAGCAGGCGACCTGAGGCCACGGCGGTGCGAAAGTCAGCAGACCGACCAGCCCGAGCATGGTGGGCCCCATTAGGCCGAAGAGTCGGCCCAGCACCGCGCGGGTGCCGGTCAACAGCACCGCCTGCCAGAAGGCAACGTTGCGGCGCAGCCCTGGATGCGCGCCGACCGCACTCAGCGTCACGTCGTCGCGACGTCCCTCAGCCCAGGCGGCGGGCGGTCTGGGCAGCGGACTCGTGCGCCGCGGTCAATTCCCGGTGTTCCTTGTCGACCTCGTCGGCGGGAGCACCGAACCGTTCGCTGAGAGTGCGAGTGGCCACGATCGTCTCGACGGTCATTCCCAAGGCGTTCGCCAGAATCAGGCTCAGCGCCGGAAGCGCGTGATCGTCGAACTCTGTGGAGGTTCCCGGGTCGTAGACCGCGCCGCGAGTGGAAACGAGTACGGCCGGGCGACCAGCGAGGGGCTGCTGACTGGTCGGGTCGTCGAACGGAGCGGTCACCGTCGGCAGGTGAATGTAATCGATCCACGCCTTCAGGGTCGATGGCATCGAATAGTTGTACAGCGGAACACCGATCAACAGCACGTCGGCCGCGACGAGTTCCGCAATGAGGAGCTGCTGCAGCGTTTCCTGCTCCGGGCTGGCGCTCGCACCCTCCGGGCGGAGCCGTGGTGGAAAGTGCAGCGCGGCATCGGTCAGGTGGGGCAACGGTTCCCGGTGCAGATCACGGTGAACGACGGTGTGTTCACTGCTCAGACCGCGCCAGGTATCCGCGAAAGTCGCCGTAATCGCGCGCGAGCGCGAACTCATAAGGTCGGCGGACGAATCGAGCTGCAACAGTATGGGCATGCCCCACAGCCTAGAGGCATCCAGCGTGCCCGCCCGAGTCTCTGCTGTGATGACTTCGGATGCAAGCGGGTTACGGCATAGGTACCACCGCGGCCGCCAGTGCACTCTAGAGCCGGTCAGGCCTGGAGAGTCCACGGCTTGCGTCGCACCAAAACGTGGCCGCGACTCGTACTCAGGCGCGTCCACAGGCCCGACTCGAACAGGTGCACCGGTTCGTCATCGGCGAGAAAGCCCAGGCTGAAGGCTGCGAAACCGGCCCCGGTCGGTACGAATTCGAGCCCATCGACCTGGCGGCCCCAGACCTCAGCGCGCACGCGTTCGACGATCAACTCTCCGGTGCCCTCCGGCACGGCGGCGGCAACCTCGTCGATGCCCTCCCGGGCGGCCGCTTCGAGGTGAGATGCCGGCGTCTGGCCGTGGGGTTCCCAGCCGCCCTTCGGCGGGGAGATGCCGGTCCAGGTCACGGTATTCACCTCCAGCGGAACGGTCACGATCACCGGCACGGTGAGGTCACGCGCGGTGGATTCGAGGCGTTTGAGGCGTTCTAGCAGGGACCGCACCGGCACGACCGTGTCGAGGTCGACCGGCTCCGTCAGGGCGAAGGTGCGTAGCCCCAGCACGGTCGGGCTCGCGTCGAGCAGACCGCGCGGATAGAAAATAGCAGTGTAGACCGCGAGAACGCCCTCGGACGCCATGAGACGCACGGAACCATCGAGGACGCGGCCGGATCGTGAGAGAAACACGATCAAATCGCTGAGGGACTGGGAATCGGTAAGAGTGAATGACTGGCTCATCACCTCCTAAACTACCAAGATACGAAACATCCGCGTGCCGCGGTCGCGAACTTGCCCGAGGAGACAGCATGCACAAGCCGATGGAAGGCCTTCTGGCCGTTCTCGATCTGACCGACACCGGTGCCCGCACCAGTGAGGATATCTTCACCGGTCCGTCCCAGTGGATGCCGCTTGGCCGCGTGTTCGGCGGGCAGGTTCTGGCCCAATCGCTTGTTGCCGCGATGCGCACCGTTCCCGACGAACGCCACGTGCACTCCATGCACGGATATTTTCTGCGTCCCGGCGATGTCAAAGCGCCGATCACCTTCTCGGTCGAGCGCATTCACGATGGTCGCTCATTCTCCACCCGCCGCACGCAGTGCTACCAGGAGGGCGTGCCCATCCTGTCGATGATCGCCTCCTTCCAGGACGCCGATGAGGGCCTGGAGCACCATATCGAGATGCCGAAGGATATCCCCGACCCGGAGAGCCTGCCGACGGCATCCGATGCGCTTGCGCACATCGATCATTCGGTGGCCCGTTATTGGGCAAGCGAGCGTCCCTTCGATATGCGGCATGTCCCCTCACCGATCTACCTCAAGGTGAACGGTGAGCACACCTCCCGCCAAGCCGTGTGGATGAAGACTTTTTCTCCTTTGCCCGACGACCCCGATCTGCATCGCGCCGCCCTGGCCTATGCCAGTGATTATTCGATCATGGAGCCGATCATGCGCCGGCACGGCATCGCCTGGTCCTCCCCCGGCCTCAAGGTCGCGAGCCTTGACCATGCCATGTGGTGGCACCGTTTCGGGCGCGTCGATGAATGGCTGCTCTATGTGCAGGATTCACCGAGCGCTCAGGGCGGTCGCGGACTGGCCACGGGCAGTATCTTCAGCCGCGATGGCGTACTCCTGGCCACCGTTGCGCAGGAGGGCATGCTGCGCGTGCCCATCATTCTCGAATAACTCGAGCACCTACCAGGTGGGGGTGGATTCCAACAGCACCCGCTCGTCGGGCATCCAGCGAATATCCACACTGGCAATATCGTTCTCCACCACACTCGTGGTGCCGACAGCGCTGATCGTGCTTCCGGGACCAGCGATCCAGCTGGCGACAAGGGTGTCATGTCCGTCCCGGTCGGTCACGAACAGGGCGTAGGCCTGCGGACCGAAATCGTTACCGCTCGTGGCATAGCTGCAGTTCGCGTCGATCCGGGTGCCCCAGTCTTCGCCGGCCAGGCGAAAGGATGCGGTGAGCGGGCTGGGAACCACCGCGGCCATAGCCACGGCCGGTTCGGTGACGTTTACGCCCGGCTGTTCCAGCCACCCCGGGACGACCAGGGCAGCGGATGCCGCGATCGCAGCCGCCGCGACCACGGCTCCGGCGGCGAGCAAACGGGCGCGCCGGACACTGGCCCGCGCCGCTTGCACCAGGCGGGGCAACAGGGTGGCGGAGTGCGCGGCATCCGCTCTGGTCTCGGTGGACGTCTCGGTGGACGGGCCGAGCTGCAGTGCCTGATCGAGTGGGACTTGAGCCAGCAGCCCTGGCAAGCCGACGAGGTGCGCGACCGCCTGGCTGCAGGCGACGCAGTCATTGAGATGCCGTTCGTAGTCCCGGCGGTCGCCCGGTGACAGGGCGCCGAGCATATACGCGCCGTCCCAGTCGGCGTACAGATCTGCTGGAGTGTTCATCGCTCCGTCACTCCACGTTCTTGCAGTGCGAGTCGCAGGGCTCGCAGTCCGTAGTGCAGCCGCGATTTCACGGTGCCTTCGGGAATAATGAGATCGCGCGCAGTCTCGGCCACGGATTGACCTCGATAATATGCGCAGACGATGACCGCCCGGTGGTCGGGAGAGAGATCGTGCAGTGCGTCCGCGACCAGCCAAGCATCGAGCAGGGCATCGGTTTGATCGTCGGTGGGCACCTCGGGCAGTTGGTCGGTGGGAATCTCATGGCGGGCACGGGCCGAGCGCCGGTCATCGATCACCAGGTTTCGGGCTACCGTGAACAGCCATGCGCGAGCAGACACCTCGGTCTGGTCGAGCAGGCGAGGGCGCTGCCAAGCTCGAAGCAGCGTCTCCTGCACTACATCATCGGCGAAGGCCGGATCCTGCGTCAACCGTACGACATAGCGCCACAACAGCGGTGCGTGCTCATCGTGCAGGGCCTGCAAGAGTTCGGCGCGCTCATCGGCCATAAGTACCTCCCCCGCTTAACACGCGGTAAACGCGTCTGTGGTTCAGTAGTACCGGTATTACGGGAATTCTAGCCGCAGAGTGCGGTGATTATCACCGCCGCGCGAACTCGATCGGCGCGTCGAGGTAGGGCGTCCAAGCCACCCGCTCCGTGTCGTTGATGCGGCGCGGGCGTTCGCTCGTCGCGTCGACGAGCACGATGGTGGTGTTCGCCCGGGCGTAGAGAACCTCGGGTGTGACGCCCTCCGGGCTGAATACCTCGTAACAGACATCGAGGCTGGCACCGCCGAGTTTGCCGAGCCAGAGTCTCACGTCGAGGGGCTGGCGCAGGTAGGGCACCGGCGCGAGGTATTCGATCTCCTGGCGCGCGATCAACGTCAGGGTCGACGCCCCGGGGCGACCGTCGAGCACGGCCGTACTCGCTCCGATCGCCCCGTCGTCTTCGGTCACCCAGAACGCCAGGATGCGCGCCTCCTCGAGCAGGCGCAGCATCTCAGAATTGTTCACGTGACCGTAAGCGTCGAGGTCGGACCAACGCAGGCGAATCGGAACGTGCAGCTTCACCAGATTTCCCTGTTCTGCTTAGTCGCGGGTGAGCTTGCGATACGCAGAGCGGTGCGGCTTGGCTGCATCCGGGCCGAGCCGCTCGATCTTGTTCTGTTCGTACGACTCGAAGTTTCCCTCGAACCAGTACCAGTTGGCCGGGTTGTCATCGGTTCCTTCATAGGAGAGGATGTGCGTGGCCACCCGGTCGAGGAACCACCGGTCGTGAGTGATCACCACGGCGCAACCGGGAAACTCGAGCAGCGCGTTCTCGAGCGAGCCGAGAGTTTCAACGTCCAGGTCGTTAGTGGGTTCGTCGAGGAGCAGCAGGTTGCCGCCCTGCTTCAGGGTGAGCGCCAGATTCAGGCGGTTCCGTTCACCACCGGAGAGCACACCGGCCTTTTTCTGTTGGTCTGGACCCTTGAACCCGAAGGTTGAAACGTAGGCGCGCGACGGAATCTCGGTCTTGCCGACCTGGATATAGTCCTGGCCGTCCGAGACGACCTCCCACAGCGTTTTGTTCGGATCGATGCCGCCACGGTCCTGATCGACGTAGGAAATATCCACCGTTTCGCCGATCTTGAGCTCACCGCCGTCGAGGGGTTCCTGGCCGACGATGGTTTTGAAAAGGGTACTTTTTCCCACGCCGTTCGGGCCGATGATGCCGACGATGCCGTTGCGCGGCAGGGTGAAGCTGAGGTTCTCGATGAGTATGCGTCCGTCGAACCCCTTCTCCAGCTTGGTTGCGTCGATCACTTGGGCGCCGAGGCGCGGGCCGACCGGAATCACGATTTCTTCGAAGTCGAGCTTGCGGGTGCTTTCGGCGGCGGTGACCATCTCTTCGTAGCGAGCCAGTCGCGCTTTCGACTTCACCTGGCGGCCCTTGGCGTTGGAACGCACCCACTCAAGTTCGTCGGCGAGACGACGCGACAGCTTCGCGTCCTTCTTACCCTGCACGAGCAGACGCTCCTGCTTCATCTCGAGGTAGGTGGAGTAGTTGCCCTCGTACGGGTACAGGTGTCCGCGGTCGATCTCGGCGATCCACTCGGCCACGTGGTCGAGGAAGTACCGGTCGTGAGTGACGGCGAGCACAGCGCCCGGGTACTTGGCGAGGTGCTGTTCGAGCCAGAGCACGCTCTCGGCGTCGAGGTGGTTGGTGGGCTCGTCGAGAAGCAGTAGGTCAGGCTTTTGCAGCAGCAGTTTGGTCAGGGCCACCCGGCGCTTCTCACCACCGGACAGGTTGGAGACTTCGGAGTCTCCAGGCGGGGTGCGCAGGGCGTCCATGGCCTGCTCCAGCTGCGAGTCGAGATCCCAGGCGTCCGCTGCATCGATGGCTTCCTGCAGCACGCCCATTTCGGCGAGCAGCGTATCGAAATCTGCGTCGGGCTCGCCGAGGGCGAGGCTGATCTCGTTGAAGCGGTCGACCTTGGCTTTAATCGGTCCGACGCCCTCTTGCACGTTCTCCAACACGGTCTTGCTCTCGTCAAGCTGCGGCTCCTGCATCAGGATGCCGACGGTGTAGCCCGGGGAGAGTCTCGCTTCGCCATTACTGGGGGTGTCCAGGCCCGCCATGATCTTGAGAATCGTAGACTTTCCGGCACCATTCGGGCCGACCACACCGATCTTGGCGCCGGGAAAAAAGGACATGGTGACGTCGTCAAGAATCAGCTTTTCGCCGATCGCCTTGCGAGCGCGGACCATTGAGTAAATAAATTCGGCCATAGTGCTTACCAGTCTATTTGCCGGGTGGACCCAACAAGACACAAACCGGTCGACAAAATAGGCGCAACCACACTGTGGAAGCCGTTGGTGGCCGGCCCGATCTGGCCGATCAGGCATTCGCCGGCGAAACGCACGGAGAACTGGGTAGAGTCCACCGCCAGATCGGCCTGGGTTCGATCAAAGGTCACCTCCAGTGCGGCACGGTCGAACCCGCCGGCCACGAGCGCATCGATGTAGTCGCGTCCGTCGGCTGCGGGGTTAGCTTTGGTGACCGCGGCGGCGAGAAAGTTGAAGTAGACCAGGTTCTCGGCCGCGGTCCCGTCAGGCACGAGCGTTGCATCAGGCGCCGGTGTGGCCGAGGGCTCACGCGCGCCGGAGCTGGACGGCGCCGTGTCGTTAGCGCGGGGTTCTGCTGGGATGCTCGTGCACGCGGTCAGGCTGACCCCGAGGAGCAGTCCAGCGCTCACCACGCCCAGCACGAACCGCGGGCGGCAGGCACGTCCCCCCGCTGTTCTCGTGCCCACACTCTGCCATGCTGGTTTCGCCACGCCCACGACTTGCCTCCCCCAGTCCACGCACGTGAACGGTGCTATGAGTCTAAACGGGCATACGCATCCTGAGCAGCGTCGGCGTCGATCGGAATAAAACCGTCGTCGGAACGGAGGATCTGCCTACTGTCCGCCTCATCCGCGATCGCTAATTCGGCGTATTCTGCTGGCTCTACCGGTTCTGGCCCGGTCTGCTCGGGGGGGATTTTGGAGGAAGCATCGCTGCGCACCGGCGTCGTGGTGTACCACGTAAGGTCGTGGCCGAGAGCGTCGGCCACGATATCGACGTCAATTCCGGATTTTTCGGCGTTGGACCAATTGCGGATGACCAAGCGGCCACTCACGATGACATGCTGGCCCTTACTGAGCGACGACGCCGCATTTGTGGCCAGCTGGCGAAACGTCGTGACGGAGTACCAGCTGCTTTCGTCTTCAACCCACTCATCTTTCGCGCGGTCAAGATGACTCTGGCGGGAGGCCAGTCGAAAGGACGTGATCGGGGCGCCGTTTTTGGCCACACTGCGGCGGGGAACGGTGCCGATGATTCCGGATACGGTGATGTGGTCGCTCATAGTTTCTCCCGGCACGGTCAGCGCGTGAGTACGCGCACGTCACCCGCCGGGCGAACACCCGGCGCACGCGACCCGGAAACGGCAACTCGTGCCATTCTTTGCCGTTCCCGGATCGCATACTGTGAGTGTGTCGCGCGGAACGACGCCGCCGCGCACGCTGTGTGCGATCAGTGGAGAACGGGGCACAGAAACGCCTGTGGAGGAGGACCTAGCCGATCAGGTACTCCGAGTAAGACTTGCGAATCTTGTTGACCTTGGGCACGGCGACCGCCATGCAGTACCCCTGTCCGGGATTCTTGGCGAAGAAGTCCTGGTGGTAGTCCTCGGCCTCGTGGTAATCGTCGAGCGGCTCGATCGTGGTTGTGATGCCGGCACCCCACCATTCAGTCGCGCGATCACGGGCCGTTTCAAACAGCTGCTTCTGCGCGTCGTCGGTGTAGAACATTGCCGAACGGTACTGGGTACCCACATCGTTACCCTGCCGATTGAGCTGGGTGGGATCGTGCAGGGTGAAAAATACATCAAGGATCACGCTAGCCGGAATGACATCGGGATCGAAAGTCACCGCGACGGCTTCGGCGTGACCGGTATGACCGGTGCAGACCGATTCATAGCTCGGGTTGATCGTCGTACCGCCGGTGTACCCCGACACAACGTCACTTACTCCGCGTAAGACCCGATACACGGCATCGAGACACCAAAAACATCCACCTGCGACCACAAAAGTTTGCATCGTATCAGTATAACTCTTCGCTTGCGGCAGCCTCCGGTCGAACCGGCATTCACGCCGCCTGTTCGCCTAAAGCGGATGTCGGTGGTCGCCCGTACGCTGAAGAAACACCCAAGGCGGCTGGGCCACTGCGGCATTATTACGGAGGCGCACAAATGACCACTCTCATCGCACCGATTCTTCGCTCAGCAATTTCCATCCCAGCACGCCCCGTAACCGCACTTCCCGCAACAGCGCTTCCCACAACAGCGCTTCGCACGGTGCGTGGCCGCAGCTTCATCCTCGTGCGCGACGGGCTGTGGCGTATTGTCGATCCGGCCGGCGCTGTCATCGGGTATATCGAACATCACGTCGGCGTCGACGGCAGCCGATACAGCGCCCGGAGAATCGTCTTCGCGACCCGCACCCGGGACCTCGGCGAGTTCTGTCTCATCGACGATGCGGTCGACTGCTTTCGCTAGTGCCGCTTTAATAAGTGCACCGTCGTGAGGGGAAGGAGTGCACTTGCCTGAGGGCACGCCGCGTCTGATCCCAGAGAACAGGGTTCGGCACGGATAAAATCCTGCACATGGAATGGTGGAATAACTTCGTAGCCTGGTTTACCGACGTCAGTACCCAACCGATGATTTTCACTGCGGTCGTGTTCATCGGCGCGATCGTCATTGCCAGCGTGCTGGCCGCGTTGATCTCGCGCGGAGCCATCAAACGGCTCATTACCCAGCGCGATCGCGAGATCAAGGTGGCTGCTATCGCGACCCTCGTCGATGCCGCCACCGAGGCATCCGTGTGGAATTCGCTCACACCGCAGGAACAAGTCATGAGCGACCGCGCGGTCGCCCAGGCCGATATTCAGGTCCGGCTGCTGCCAATTCGCGGATCGAGAATCGCCGCGAACTGGGCTGCCCACGAACTGTACGAACTCAAGCGCACCTCCGCCACGTTCGGTTACCAGCTGGAGCCGGCGTTGGTGGAGTTTCGTGACCGACTGATCGAATGGCAAAACAAGCCCGCCCGCGCACGCAAGATTTTTCAGGGCGATCTCGACCGATGGAAGTCGCAGAACTCCTCCACCGAGAAGAGCCTGCTGGCAGAGCAGGAAGCGTGGGTGGCCCAGCAACACCATGACCAGTACACCCCAACCGATTCGGCACCCGCTCCGATGCGGGCCACGCCGCTCACACCGGCGGTCGCCAACCGGTCCACCTCGCCCGCTTCGACGGCTGCGGACGCTTCGACCGAGACCCAGCGCCTTTTGGATGACGTGAACAAGCTCGAGGTGCGCGGCACTGACCCGCTCACGCGTTCCTCGGCGGCCCCCACGCTGTAGTCGCTCTTCTCATACAAACGACGAGCCGGTCGGCGCTTTCTTAGCGCTGACCGGTTCGTGTTTTGTTTACCGCGTCGGTGACGAGTGCCACCACGTGTCGAACAGTGACGCAGGTACGCGCCGCTTGTGCTCGGTGCTGAGATAGCGTGCCTCGATGGCCTCGGCCACTTCATCTTCGACCGATCGGCCCTCGAGGAAGTCGTCGATGTGCTCGTACTGAAGACCGAGGTTGGCCTCATCGGTCTGGCCAGGAGTGTGGTCGAGCAGGTCAGCGGTGGGGTCCTTCAGATAAAGCTGTTCGGGCGCACCCAGCTCCATCAGCAGGGCGCGACCCTGGCGCTTGGTCAGCCCGGTCAACGGCAGAATGTCGGTGCCGCCGTCGCCGTACTTGGTGAAGAATCCGGTCACAGCTTCGGCAGCATGGTCGGTTCCGACCACGAGCAAGCCGAGTTGGCCGGCCACGGCATATTGGGCGATCATGCGTGAGCGAGCCTTGATGTTGCCCTTGGTGAAGTCCGTCATGGCCACCTCGAGGCTCGCCAGGAATTCACTTTCGAATCCATCGACGGCGAGTTCAATGTTGAAAGTAGCTTGCGAAGGCGGGCGGATAAATGTCAAAGCAAGTTGAGCATCCACCTCATCCCGCTGCACTGCGTACGGCAGGCGCACTGCCACAAAGGTAGCCGGATGCCCTTCCTCGGTCAGTTCGTCGACCGCCAGGGCGCAAAGACGGCCGGCGAGGGTGGAGTCCTGGCCGCCGCTAATGCCGAGCACGAAGCCCTGGGCGCCGGTGCGCTTCAGGTACTCCTTGAGAAATTTCACCCGACGGCGCACTTCGGCGGCCGGGTCGATAGTGGGTGACACGTTGAGTTCGGCGATGATTCGCGCCTGCAGTTCTCGCATACCTAAATCTAGCAATCCTCGAGAAATGTTGCTGCCGGTCAACTCAAGGAATATGGCTGGTCACACCCGGCAGTTGGGCAGCGACGGCGACGACATTCTGCCAGCACGGTAAACCAAACGACCCCCTTCCGACCACTGTTCACGAGAATGCAAAAGTAGTTGTGTTGGGCCACTAAATCGACGAGTTTTGGCCTTTTTAAGAATGAGAAGAAACTTTTGATTTGACATCACTTTTATGCTGAGATTTACTCGCTTTAATGGTCGATTCGGGCTATAATTGTG
>NZ_PJJL01000051.1 GCF_002929505.1 Cryobacterium sp. Y57 | reverse complement strand
CTGACCATCCCACGGTGGCTCGCTACGTTAACGCAGCAACACTCAGGAGCGGGAAACAACACCACTCAACGGGACATGACCGAGCTGAGGTTTTTATGAGTCGACGCGCCGGCTTGATAGTCGAGTTCAATTAGGACATGCTTATGTAATGTTAATAACCCACCGCCACAGCTCCAAGGGTACAGACGGGTCGACACACGGACCGAATGGTGTTGAGACCCGCACATGGGACCGGGTCCAGCAGCTGCTCGCCGAGGATGGCCCGCTTACTGCTGCCGATCTCGCCTCACGTTTGGGATTGACGCCCGCCGCCGCACGCCGTCACCTTGACCTGCTCGCCGAGCAAGGCGCCATCGAGGAACGCGAGCTCGCCACAGCCGGTGGCCGTGGCCGTGGCAGGCCGGCCCGCGCGTACGTTCTCTCCGAGGCTGGTCATTCCGGGATGAGTAGTGACTACGCCGATGTGGCCACCTCGGCGTTACGTTATCTCGCAGAACACGCCGGTGCGGATGCCGTGAACGAGTTCGCTCGTGAACGTGGCGCACAGTTGGAGCGGCGGTATGCCGCACAGCTGCCCTCGACGGGTGGAGATGTGCGCGCCCGCGCGGAGGCACTGGCCTCGGCATTGAACGCTGACGGTTTCGCAGCGACGATCCGGCCGACCGGCACGGGCCTGCCCGTGGCTGGTGTGCAGTTATGCCAGGGGCATTGCCCAGTTTTGCATGTCGCGGCCGAGTTCCCGGTGTTCTGCGACGTCGAGACCGAAGCGTTCTCGCGACTGCTCGGGGTTGGCGTTGAACGACGAACAACTCTTGTGCAAGGTGAGCATGTCTGTACGACTTTCATCCCCCTGGACACTGTCCCCTTTACGACGTCATCCGAAACGAACAACTCTGATGAAAGGTCCAATCTATGAGAACCCTCCAAGGGTCAAACTCTGGCTTGACGGAAACCACACGCTCTGAAGGTGCCGGGGCCTTCACAGCCCAGGAGTCGGCCGCCATACGTGGCGATTTCCCGATCCTGTCGCGCACCGTGCGTGGAGAGAAACCGTTGGTGTATTTAGATTCCGGGGCGACGTCGCAGAAGCCGCGTCAGGTGCTCGATGCACAACGTGCGTTCTATGAGCAGCACAACTCCGCGGTTCACCGTGGTGCCCATCAGCTGGCTGAGGAGGCCACTGCAGCGTTTGAGTCCGCGCGAGAGACGATGGCCCGTTTCATTGGTGCGCACGCTCTAGAGGTGGTGTTCACCAAAAACGCGACCGAAGCGCTGAATCTTGTGGCGTATTCCTTCAGCAATGCCGCTGCGGTGGGGGCTATGGACGGCGTTGACGCGGATGTCGCGGCGCGGTTCGCGCTCGGAACGGGAGACGAGATAGTGGTCACTGAGATGGAGCATCACGCCAATCTCGTTCCGTGGCAGGAACTTGCCCGGCGCAGCGGCGCTACCCTGCGCTGGATTGGTGTCACTGACGATGGCCGTCTTGACCTGACTGATCTGGAGACGGTGATCACTGAGCATACCAAGGTGGTCGCATTCACCCAGGTGTCGAACGTCCTGGGTACGATTAATCCTGTTGCAGCCATTGTGGGTCGAGCCAGGATGGTCGGTGCATTGACTGTCCTGGACGCCAGCCAGTCGGTCCCGCACTTAGCCATTGACGTAGTCGATCTCGGCGTGGACTTCGTGGCTTTCAGCGGCCACAAGATGTTCGGCCCCCTCGGGGTCGGCGTCCTCTGGGGCCGCTACGCTCTCCTGGAAGCCATGCCCCCATTCCTCACCGGGGGCTCAATGATCGAATCCGTCCGCATGGAAGGCTCGACCTACGCCGCGCCGCCGCAACGTTTCGAAGCGGGTGTTCCGGTGGCAGCTCAGGCCGTAGGCCTGGCCGCAGCCTGCGACTACTTGACCCGTTTGGGTATGTCGCGGGTGAGTGCCCATGAGCACGCCCTGACCGAGATTCTGCTCGCCGAACTCGCAAAACGTCCGTGGGTCCGTGTCGTCGGTCCGGTCGACTGCCAGGACCGATCTGGCGTGATCTCATTCGTGGTTGACGGTGTGCACGCGCATGACGTCGGCCAAATCCTTGACGATGCCGGGATCGCCGTTCGGGTTGGTCACCATTGCGCCATGCCGCTGCATCAGCGCATGAACGTGGCGGCGACGACGCGAGTCAGCTTCGCCGCGTACAACACTGTGGCTGAGGTTGATACGCTGCTGAACGCTCTCGATCAGGTACCCGCGGTATTTAGGGTGGCAGCCTAATGGGGTGCGGTCAGGAAATATTCTTGGAGCACTCGGTACGGGCCGCACCGTGACGTATGTGATCGCGCTGCCATGCGTGGATGTCAAAGACAAGGCATGTATTGACGAATGCCCGGTCGACTGCATTTATGAGGGCGAGCGCTCGCTCTACATCCACCCCGATGAATGCATCGACTGCGGTGCCTGTGAACCCGTCTGCCCGGTCGAGGCGATCTACTACGAAGACGACGTGCCAGAGCAGTGGGCCGACTATTACACGGCCAATGTCGAGTTCTTCGATGACATCGGCTCCCCGGGCGGAGCGGCGAAGGTGGGTCCCTATGCCAAGGATCACCCGCTCGTGGCCGCCCTGCCACCCCAGGGGCACTGATCGCCCCCAACTGCCCGACAGAAACTTTCAACAACTGACAAGGAGAAGTAAATGAGTGCACCCACAATCGCGCCGGGTATCTCTGACGAGGTCCGTGAATTAGCCAATCAAGAGTACAAGTACGGGTTCGTCACCGATCTCGATACCGACGTCGCCCCCCGAGGGCTGAACGAGGACATCATCCGGCTGATCTCGAGTAAAAAAAACGAGCCGGAGTGGCTGTTGGAGTGGCGGCTTCGTGCCTATCGGCACTGGATTACGCTCACACCACCCACCTGGCAGCACGTCTCCTACGGACCGGTCGACTACCAGGACATCATTTACTACGCCGCCCCCAAGCCGAAGAAAAATCTAGGGAGTCTAGACGAGGTCGATCCGGAGGTGCGAGAGATGTTCGACAAGCTCGGCATTTCCCTCGGCGAGCAGGAGCGGCTCAGCGGCGTCGCCGTGGACGCCATTGTCGATTCGGTGTCGGTGGCGACCACGTTCAAGGACAAGTTGGCTGAGGTCGGTGTCATCTTCTGCTCCTTCTCGGAGGCCGTTCAGAACCACCCGGACCTAGTACGTCAATACCTCGGCTCGGTGGTCCCCTACAACGACAACTTCTTCGCTTCCTTAAACGCTGCAGTGTTCACCGACGGCTCGTTCTGCTACATCCCCAAAGGGGTGCACTGCCCGATGGAACTGTCCACCTACTTCCGCATTAACGCGGCCGATACCGGTCAGTTCGAGCGCACCCTGATCATTGCCGAGGAGGGCGCCTATGTCAGCTACCTCGAGGGGTGCACCGCCCCGGTGCGTGATACGAACCAGCTGCATGCCGCCGTGGTCGAGCTGGTCGCCCTTGATGACGCACAGATCAAGTACTCCACTGTGCAGAACTGGTATCCGGGGGATGCAGACGGCAACGGTGGCGTGTACAACTTCGTGACCAAACGTGGCATGGCGTCGGGGAAGAACTCGAAGATCTCCTGGACTCAAGTCGAAACGGGTTCGGCGATCACCTGGAAGTACCCCGGCGTCGTTCTTAAGGGCGACAACTCGGTCGGGGAGTTCTACTCCGTGGCATTAACAGCCAGGCGTCAGCAGGCCGATACCGGTAGCAAAATGGTGCATATTGGTAAGAACACCAAGAGCACCATTATTTCGAAAGCGATTTCGGCCGGTCACGGCCAGAACACCTACCGGGGGCTGGTAGACATGCGGCATTCGGCCGTCGGCGCCCGCAACTTCACCCAATGCGATTCGCTGTTGATCGGCAATGATAGCGGGGCACACACCCTTCCTTACATCGTGGTGAAGAACAAGACCGGGCAGGTTGAACACGAGGCCTCCACGTCCAAAATCGGTGAGGAGCAACTGCTCTACTGCCGCCAAAGAGGCATTCCTGAAGAGGAGGCGGTCTCGATGATCGTCAACGGTTTCTGCCGTGAAGTATTCAAGATGCTCCCGATGGAATTCGCCGTCGAAGCGCAAAAACTACTAACCGTAAGCCTGGAAGGAAGCGTTGGATAATGCTGAAAATCAAAGAACTGCACGCCAGTATCGAGGACAAAGAAATCCTTCGGGGAGTGAATCTTGAGCTGAACGCGGGCGAGGTGCACGCGATCATGGGGCCCAACGGATCGGGAAAAAGCACGTTGGCCAGTGTGCTCATTGGCCGAGACGGCTACCAAGTCTCGGGCAGCGTCTCCTACGAGGGTCAAGACCTGCTGGCACTGTCGCCCGAGGAGCGTGCTGCCGCCGGTGTATTTTTGGCCTTCCAGCATCCGGTTGAGATTCCGGGCGTTGGCAACATGTACTTTATGCGCACCGCGTTGAACTCCCTGCGCCGCCAACGCGGGCAGGAAGAACTGGATCCGGTGGATTTTCTGGCACTGGCCCAAGAGCGAATGAAGCTAGTCGAGATGGACCAAAGCTTCATGAACCGGTCGGTCAATGAGGGATTCTCTGGCGGTGAGAAAAAACGCAACGAGATCCTGCAGATGGCGATCCTGGAACCTAAACTCGCAATTCTGGATGAGACGGACTCCGGTCTGGACATCGACGCCCTTCGGATCGTCGCGAACGGCGTAAACGCCCTCCGCAGCGCCGGCCGCAGCATGCTGGTTATCACGCACCATCAGAGGCTCCTGGATTACATCGTTCCCGACCGGGTGCACGTGATGACCGCTGGCCAAATTGTGCGCTCAGGGGACAAAGACCTAGCCGTCGAACTCGAAGCGAACGGCTACACGAGTGTGCAACAAGCTAACGCCGGGCGTCTGGCACCGGTGGGGGTGGCCAGGTGACGCTGACGCGTGCAGCCGGCGGAGTGCTCGCCGGCCGCGAACCCCACCGGGACGACCGCGATCCCGCGTGGCTCCACGAGGCACGACTGGCCGCCCTCAAATGGGTGGGCGTGCACGGCTTCCCGACCCACAAGGATGAGGACTGGAAGTACACAGCGCTGGCCCCGATCCTCGCTGTGCCCTTCGAAGCCGCCACCGTAACCTCCAGCAACTGGGTAACTGCAGAAATGATCGACGCAGCAGCGGTCGACCTCGGTGGTCCGCGGTTGGTCTTCGTCAACGGACACTTCGCGCCCGAGCTTTCGCGGCTGACCGGCCTGCCAGCTGGCTCTGTCGTGACAACTCTCGCCGCGGTGCTGGCCTCGGGGTCTGATCGCCTCGAACCCTTCTTCTCGCATACCCCCGGCGAACATCACGCGTTCGCCGCCTTCAACGACGCACTCGCCGAGGACGGTGCATTCATCCACCTCACATCCGGGGCGATCCTGGACGAGCCGATCCAGTTCGTATTCTTCTCCAATGCCGACGGAGTCCCCCTGATATCCAGTCCACGGTCGGTGATCATCGCCGATTCTGGCAGTCGCGCAACGATCGTCGAGACCTACGCGGGGATCGATGGCGACGTGTATCTCACCAATGCTGTTACCGAATTCGTCCTGGCCGATGACGCGCAGATTGAGCACTATAAGATTCAGCTCGAACCTGTGACGGCGTTCCATTTGGCACTGCTCGATGTGCGTCAAGGGCGCAATAGCCGCTTCACTTCCCGCTCCGTCATGCTCGGCGCTAGCATCGCCCGCCACGAGGTGCGGGTCTTGCTGGACGGCGTCGGCGCCGAGGTCAGCCTCGACGGCGTCTACCTGCCGCAAGGCGATCAACTCCACGACAATACGATCTTCATCGATCACGCCGCCACCAACTGCACCAGCCACCAGCTGTACAAAGGCGTGCTGGACGGACGCGGACACGGGGTGTTCAACGGGCACATCATGGTTCGCCATGGTGCCGACGGAACCGATGCGAACCAGAAGAACAAAAACCTGATTCTCTCCGACCACGCCGAGGTCGACACCAGACCAAGGCTGGAGATCTACACCGATGACGTGAAGTGCACGCACGGTGCAGCAGTCGGACAAATGGACGAGGAAGCGCTGCTATACCTGCAGGCACGCGGGATACCGGCGGAGGCAGCGCGCGGTCTGCTCATCTACGCGTTCGTGCACGAGATGGTGGACCGGATTGCCATCGAGCAGCTCCGGACGCAACTGGAACCACTCGTCGCTGGCCGGTTCAGGAATGACGACCGCCCGGTCGAGCTATGAACGGGCAAGCGAGTGTGGGCATCGCCGGACTTTACCAAGAAATGATCATCGAGCATGCCAAAAGTCCCCGGAATTTTCGTGAACTGGCCGACGCGACCCGCACGGTCGACGTGGTCAACCCACTCTGTGGTGACCATTTGACCCTCTACCTTAACCTCACCCCCGATGGTGCTGTCTCCGACATTGCCTTCGAGGGAAACGGGTGCGCCATCTCGCGGGCCTCCGCATCGCTGATGACCATGGCGGTGAAGGGTCTCCCACAAGGTGACGCCCTCGCCCTGTTCACCCGCGTCCACAGCATGCTGACCACCGAAACCGTGGATGAACAATCACTGGTCGACGTGGGCAAGCTAGCTGCACTGTCGGGGGTATGGGAATACCCCGGACGGGTTAAGTGCGCGACCCTGGCCTGGCAGGCATTGCGCAACGCCCTCGAAACCGGCGACCGCCCGGGCGAAAAGGAGTAGTCGACCATGGGCTTAGACAGGTACACAATAATTGAACTCAGCCAGGACGCGCAGGCGACGGTGATTCCGGGCGGGCAGCCGATGCTGCTCCAGGCAGGCGAAGAGGTCGTCGTGACGCAGACCCTGGGTGATAGCGTGACCGTGCAGACCGCCATGGGTTACCTGGTACGGATCAGCGCCGAGGACTCAGCCGCGCTCGGACTGATCAAGCCCATCGCCGAAACAGTGATCAAGAATGATGGTCCGTTCGACCTGGAACAGGTGCTGGACCAGCTCAAGAACGTTTTCGACCCAGAAATCCCGATCAATGTCGTGGACCTGGGACTGATCTATCTCTGCCAAGAAGAGTTGCTTGCTGATGGTTCCCACCGAGTCGAAGTCAAAATGTCCATGACCGCTCCCGGCTGCGGCATGGGTGACGTGCTCAAGGAAGACGCCCGCACCGCAATCCAATCGGTTCCCGGCGTCAGCGACATCGACATCGAACTCGTCTGGGACCCACCCTGGGGCCAGGACCGAATGTCGGAAGCCGCCAGGCTCCAACTCGGAATGTACTGACTAGACAGGCCCCGGCCCCAACCCCGGGTTGCGCCACCTGTGTGCGCCGCGAGCGAAAGATAACCGAGCGCAAAGGATGAACGAAGGAAACCACTTGCCACAGCTCAACAACAATTCCCACACCAGCATGCAGCTCCACGACGTCACGCCGGGTACCGGCACGAGGTACGGGTCCCGGTCGCGGTCCCCGGACATCAGCGCGCTCGCCCACAAACAGGCCACGTGCGCTTCGGGACATCTCGTTCATGTCGAGTGAATTCCTGAACAGGCCCGGCACCATCGAGGCCGGTAATGCGACCAATGCCGGTGTGGCCGACCACTACGGAAACCCGATCTTCGAGCAGCGCGAACTGGCCGCCGGAACCGCGATCGTCGACCTCTCCCACCGGGCAGTGATCACCATCACCGGCCCCGATCGTCTGAGCTGGATCAACTCGCTGACCAGTCAGAGTGTCGCCCACCTGGCACCAGGCGAATCCACAGAGACCCTGCTGCTGAATATGACTGGTCGGATCGAATATGCGGTTCGTTTGATCGATGACGGTACCAACCTGTGGCTCTTGCTGGAGCGGGAAAAAGCATCCGGGCTTCTGCAGTGGCTGAGCAGCATGCAATTCGCGTTGCGGGTGGAACTTGCAGATCGTTCCGTAGATTTCGCGACAATCGGCACCCTTGGCCAGCCTGAGCTCCCGGTAGCTGCCCCTCATGGTCTCCCATTGGTCTGGCGCGACCCGTGGATGAAGGTGAGCCAAGGTGGGCACCAGTACGCGGAAGCGATAAGACACCCGGCCGCAGGCTGGACGTACAGCGAATTGCTGCTGCCCCGCACCAAACTTGCCGGCATCGCCGCCTCTGATATTCCTGTCGCTGGGCTGCTCGCTCTCGACGCGCTGCGCATCGCCGCTTGGCGTCCAAGTTTTGCCACCGAAGTCGATGACAAAACCATTCCCCATGAACTGGATTGGTTGCGCACGGCTGTGCACCTGAGCAAAGGTGGTTATCGCGGCCAACAGACGGTGGCCAAGGTCCATAACATCGGCCATCCACCGCGCAGACTTGTCATGCTTTACTTGCACGACTGTGGTGCAGTGCTGTCGTCGCACGGGGACGACGTTGTGGTGCCGGACCAGGACGGCCAGGACAAAAGTGTGGGCCAGGTGACCTCTGTTGCCCGGCACTTCGAATTAGGACCGATCGCACTCGCAGTCATCAAACGCGATACCGATCCAACTACCGAACTTCTCGTGCGAACCGCTAGCCGTGACTTACCAGCGAGGCAGGTAGTGATCGTACCGCCAGATGCGGGCGCATCATCCTCAATCACCGTTCCTCGTCTGCCGCGCCGCAGCCCTGTACGGAGTTAGTTCGGTTCCTGTGCTGTCCATATGAACAGGGCGAGCGCACCAGACGTTCTAACTTCCCAGCTCAATCTCGATCGTCGATCTCACCTTCTCTTCGTTCGTGCAGCCAAGGGAGACGGCCACCGACGCGTAGCAACCCGATCTGCCGCATCGAAACCTCTTGCCGCACGGCGAACACTGCATCGCGGGTTTTGTCGCGAACCAGGAACTCCGTTCCTGCCAATCGATCCCACGGGCATCGTCTCGACACCAAGACAGGACCGCCAGAGACGGCCATTTTGTACGCCGCTCTTCCACCCCACATATTTCCAAACCTTGATAGCCAGAAACCTCAACAGTCGGCGGAACTCAGCCGCTGAGGGACACCCAAATCACCTGCAGTTCGTGTCAGGAGAACCGAAGTGTCGCGCATTAAACACAACCAGGGAGACCATCCTTGCGGATGATCTCCCCGAAAACCGTGCATATCGCGACTAACTGAAGGAATCTCCACAAGCGCAACTGCTGCCCGCGTTCGGGTTGTCAATGGTGAAGCCCTGCTTCGCAATGGTGTCCTCAAAATCGATGGATGCCCCCTCAAGGTACGGCACGCTCATCTTGTCCAAGACGACCCCGACACCGTCAAAGTCGACCAGAGCATCACCGTCGAGCACACGCTCGTCAAAGTAGAGCTGGTAGATCAGGCCGGAGCAACCACCAGGCTGAACGGCAACGCGGAGGTGAAGGTCGTCGCGGCCCTCCTGAGTAAGCAGGCTACGAATCTTCTGCGCAGCGGCTTCAGTAAGGCCAACGCCATGGGATGTGGTGCTGGGGGCGAGGGCCTCGGTAATGGTGGCGGTCATGGTGCTCCTTTGGGCTGTCTACGCTAGAGTTCGCTCTTGTGCGGTCGCGATTGCACAAGGTTTTAGAAACACTCTAGGCTCTTCTAGCCTTCCTTACACATCCATGGGTTATTTTCGGCTCGAGAGGGAGGGCTTCTAATCGGGAGCGAAGTGTTTACAGCCTCGAGTACAAGTGCAGGCCTTTGACAAGCACGTTCACAATGCCCAAGTTAAATATGACGGCGGCGAACTCGCTGATTGCCAGCCAGTCCGACCGTAAACCGCGCCATCCGCGGGTCGCCCGTGCGTGGATGTACCGGCGTAAATGACCCAAACGATGAAGGTCCAGACTTCCTTCGTATCCCCACCCTAATAACGTCCCCAGGCTTTCAGCCCAGATCAAGCCGGCCATACGCGTAAAGGTCCAAAGAATAATCCCAAGGATTCTAATCCGATAGGCGAGGTTTTCGAGGGTCGCAGCTGCGGGCACCGTGACCAGGAACCTTAAGCAAATGGTATTGGCGTCCGATAAGAGACTTTCCCGCCTGAGCTGCAGCAGCTGAACCACGGACAGCGCAAAGCCGAGCGCGAAAAAGCCCGTGCCGAGTGACGCCACGAAACCATGAATGATAAGCCACGCCGACTGCAGTGCCGTCGGCATCGGTGCGATCTCGACGTTGAAATTGAAGGCCGCAATCCCCAGCAGCACCAAAATCAGGCCGATAACGAACGTGCCGAGGAAACGCAGGTCGGCCTTCGTCAGCACGGTTAGAAACACCGTAACAATGAGAAGCGTGCCCGTCATCGCGAACTCGTACACGTTCGCCCACGGAACACGGCTGGAAGCAACACCGCCCAGTGCATTGGCCACGAGGTGCAAACTCCAGGCGAGCACGGTGAGCGAAACGCCCACCCGCAGGCTGGCCGAGAGGTCATACGGGTGTCACGTCATTCCCATTGCGTGCACTGAGACGACTGGGGGTGGTCGTGGCGCCACCGGATGCCCCACACCGGCCTGCGCGTGGTTGGCAGCCACGGCATCCGTTTCGTCATGCCCACTGCCGACGAACGCTTCGCCAGGTCAATCGTGAAGGCGATGAATGCCTGCGCATGCACGGCCATCGCCTAATACAAGCTGAGAATAGAGAGCTCGTTGAGATTCACGATGCACGATGCACGATGCACGATGCACGATGCACGCCTAAGTCTGAACCGCCTCAGGCCTCGTGACGCCCACACCGATCGGGACCCGAACGGTGCTACCCCACTCAACCTAGAAACCGACATAGTTGCTGACCCCCTTGCGCCTGAACAAGGGGGTCAGCACGAGCCAGGTGTGACTCGAACGCCCGACAATACACAATGACATTGTCGCCCTCGGTGAGAAGGGCCTTGCCCCGATGAATGGCGTCGAGCTCGTCGCGGGCCTTGAACGGATAAACCGACATTGATGCGCACTACTCACCGCTGCACTTTCCCGGGGAGCGCACGTCGAGCAACGGCTTACCAAAGTGGACAAGCACATCATCCTTGAACGCACGGATGGGTGCGTCATTACGCGGATCCACCTGGCACTCCGCGGGTGACGACCGTGGCATCCGTTGTAATTTCCCGACCCCGTGATGCAGTTGTCCCGGCCGCCACCGAGCCGACGAACGTCGTCGTGGTCAAAAAGCTGAACACCCACAACGCGTATGCGACCCACCAGTTGCGTTTTCATGCGGGTCGGTTACGGCGGTCCGCAGGGCGCGGAAAGCATGTGCCCGACGTTCATGTGCAGGCGCTCGATTGATTTACGGAGTTTCCGGCTCCCGCGGATAGGCGGGGAGTGGTTTCAACCGTTCGCCCTAGTTGTGGACCTGGGTGGTGTTGGACGTCTCCCGGGGTGACGGCGTAGGCGTCGAGCCCGGTGACGATGGGTTTTAGCGCGCCCGGATTTGGGTTTGGGTAGCCGACGGCGTCAGGCTCACAGTGATTTGGTGGGTTTTCAGTGGTAGTCCACGGTGGCAACTGCCCCTACTCTATCCATCGCAGTAGCCTTAAGGCTGACTGAGCTGGCGTGCGACAAGAATTGCACATCGGTCGATTCAGCGTCAGGGTGACGGACCAATATGATCCGGAGCAGGCGGTCAGGACCATCACTCTCGAACCGAAGGAGAACGTGTGCTTTTTCGCCAACTTGAATATTTTGTAGCTGTCGCAAGGGAGCGACATTTCGCGCACGCAGCTACCGCGTGTCACGTTTCCCAGCCCGCCCTCTCCGCGGGAATCAGCAAACTAGAGCAAGAACTCAATGTCTCTCTAATAAACCGTGATCACGCTTTTGAAGGGCTGACTGCGGAGGGCGAACTGTTGATGATTTGGGCAAAACGAATCGTGGCGGAACGTGATGCGTTCAAGGCGGAGGTTCAGGCTCTCCAATCCGGCGTGACCGGTGTGTTGCGGCTTGGCGTCGTGCCGAGCGCATCGACAACGGTCGCATTGCTAGTCGCCGCTTTTTGTGCCGCTCATCCGCTGGCAAAAGTGCAGATCAAATCCGCGCTATCTTCGACCGAAATCGGACGCCGATTACATGACTTCGAGCTGGATGCTGGTGTGACGTACCTCGATGCCAGCGAAGACCCAAGACTCGATGTCGTGCCCTTCTATGACGAGCACTACGTGCTCATTGCCTCCGAGATGCTCATTCCCGACATATCCACCACGATGACCTGGGCACAAGCGTCCCGATTACCACTTGCCGTGCTGACGCCGGAAATGCGCAGCAGACAAATGATCGACGCAGCGTTCGCGCGGAACCACGTGCAGCTGATACCTCAGGTGGAGACGGATTCGATCGCGTCGCTCCACGCCCACATGAGGACAGGCCGGTGGGCAAGCATAGTCCCGCATACGTGGGTGCAAAATATCGCCTCATCTCCGAGGACACGAATCATACCGCTGGTCGATCCGATCGCAACCGCGCGCGTTGTCGTGGCGATCAATGCGGCTTCGCCTGGTTCGGTCATTGCTCGTGCGTTCGCGGCGGTTGCAGCGAAGCTGTCGCTGGACGAACTATTCGACCAAGAGCTTGGCGAACTGTTCGACCAAGAGCTTTCGAGGGTTTGTCCGGTACTGCTGCATCCACAGTGAAAGCGGTTCGATAGCCGGCAGCTATCGGCTGGTCAATTTCTGGTCTTGGACAGGCTGGAGAGGCGAGGCAGAAACTGGGTGAAGCGCATCAGCCGGGCGCGACAGCTGTCAGGCCGGCGTCTCAGAAAGAGGCCACATGGCCAAGATTCTCCTCGTACTCTACCCGGACTCCGTTACCGGGTATCCGCCGCAATACGCGCGTGACACCCTCCCGGTGCTTGACGGTTACCCCGGCGGTCAGACGCTGCCAAGCCCTTCCGCCATTGACTTCACCCCGGGTGAACTCCTGGGTTCGGTCTCCGGTGAACTTGGCCTGCGCAAATTTCTTGAATCGGCCGGACACGAATTAGTTGTCACCTCGGACAAAGACGGTCCGGATTCGGTGTTCGAGCGGGAGCTTGCGACTGCAGACATCGTGATTTCCCAACCGTTCTGGCCGGCCTATTTGACGAAAGAGAGGATCACGAAGGCACCAAACTTGAAGCTCGCGATCACGGCAGGCATTGGTTCAGATCACGTCGACCTCGACGCAGCAATCAGCCACGGAATCACCGTGGTCGAGGAGACGTACAGCAACAGCATCAGTGTCGCAGAGCACGCGGTCATGCAAATCCTCGCCCTCGTACGCAACTACCTCCCGTCCCACGAATGGGTCGTCAATGGTGGCTGGCACATCGCCGACAGCGTCGAGCGCGCGTATGACCTCGAAGGAATGAACGTCGGTGTCATCGCAGCCGGCCGCATCGGCCGTGCCGTCTTGCGCCGACTCGCACCGTTCGACGTCCACTTGCACTACACCGACAAGAACCGGCTGTCCCCCGAGATTGAGCGTGAACTCGGCCTGACTTTCCACCCGGATGCTGCCTCTCTCGTGCAAGCCGTCGACGTTGTATCGATCCATGCACCGTTGCATCCTGAGACCTATCACCTCTTCGACGACGCTCTGATCGCGTCGATGAAACGCGGCTCTTACATCGTCAACACGGCCCGCGCCGAGATCACAGACCGTGACGCGATCGTACGCGCGCTCGAGTCAGGGCAACTCGCCGGATATGCCGGCGACGTCTGGTACCCGCAGCCACCGGCGGCCGACCACCCCTGGCGCACGATGCCGCATAACGGCATGACCCCCCACGTCTCAGGGTCGACTCTTTCCGCTCAGGCTCGTTACGCCGCGGGTACCCGGGAGATTCTCGAAGACTGGTTCGCCGATCGACCTATTCGGGACGAATATCTCATCGTCGACGGCGGGCAACTCGCTGGCGTTGGTGCCGCCTCCTACACAGCCGGCGGTGAATCGAGCCCTGGTAGTGGCGGCCAGTAAGACAGCTGAAGTAAGTACTAAATGAAGGAGGTTGCGGTGACTGTGATACGGCTGGCGGCCTGCTCCGCCCCACCAGGCAGCCATGGCTGCTCTGCACATCACAACCGTAACAACGGAGTTATCTTATGAGTCGGCTCGATCGAGAACGCACTATCGCCCTCCCGGGTTCAACCGTTGGCTGATCCCGCCGGCGGCCCTCGCCGTAGCCCCACGGCACCATCATGAACGGATGTGAGTAGGTCTGCTGCACAGGTTCCTGCATCCGGGTCGTCTCGGTCACGTTGGCCGTACGACGCTGCCGGCAGGGCTGTGGGCAGCACGTGCGTACAGGCAAAGAGTCGTAGAGCTGACGTTGGCGGCTGCGGCTGCGAGTCTTACCGCTGATCCTGATCCGCTCCTGGTCAGTGCCTCCACATCACCCATTTCACTCTGCGGTACGTCGTGCCATCATCCCCGTCGTCGACGCTGTCGCACAGCCACAAGCCCCGAATGACCCGCCCTGTGCAATCCACCGGATCCACGAGGACGGCGGGTAGCTGACCGCGACGATTCACGCCGACGAGAACGAAAACCGGCCATCGCACAAATCGGCGTCGTAATGTCACGATTATTTTACTCACACCGCTCCTTGAGCAACCAGGCCTTTTCCCAAGATTATGTAGCCCCCGAGGAACAGCAATACCCCCGTTCGGGCACTCGTATCTCTGACCAAGACAAAACACCAGCGAACGGGATCTCCCCGTCAACACCGCCATCTAAATCCGACAGCCCCCACTATCGGCTTGCTCTGGCTGCTTGACTATCACCATGAACGCTGCATTATTTTCTCCTGCTGGCTACAACGCCGATTTCCTCCAGATCCCTCTGGCGTTCCCGGCTCCTCCCTCCGGAACCCTGATTCGTGAACTGGCCTACACACATTTCACCGTGCTCCTCGATCCCGCGCGGCGCCTCGCAATCGCGACCGGCGTCAACATCGACGGGGACCAGCTCGTTACCGTTGACCGAGGCGACGACGGGCACCTCGACTCACGGATACCGCTCTACGAACAGACCGGGGAGGCCGTCTACGCCAGAAACGACCTCGACCGCGGACACCTCGTCCGGCGCCGAGATCCAGTCTGGGGCGACGAGACAACAGCCCGGCGAGCGAATTACGACACCTTCGCCTACACCAACGCCGCTCCCCAAGCCGGAAACTTTAACCAATCGAAAGAGCTCTGGCTCGGCCTCAAGGACCACGTCCTCACCTACGCACGCACCAACGCTAACCGCATCAGCGTCTTCACCGCTCCCGTACTCTCCGCCCAGGACCCGACCTACCGCGGGGTGAAGATCCGGCAAGCATTCTGGAAGATCGCAGCATGGACCACGACCATGCACGGCTCCGCCGTTCTGCACGCTGCCGGATTCGTCCTCGACCAAAGCCCGCAATTAGAAGACATCGACCTTGACACGGTCCACGCACCAGCCCTCATGTACGGCACTCCCCACCGCTTGGACCATACCGCACCTACCAAGTACCTACCAAGTACCTACCGTGGACATCATCGACCTCACCGGGCTCAACCTAGCCGCCCTATCCGAAGCAGACGTCTACGCCCCGACCCCAACGATCCGGGAAGACGCCGATCGTCGACAGCGCTGGGTCGAACTGATCGACACCGCAGGAATCCACCTCTAACCACACCGAATCGTCTACAGCCCGCTCAGTCCCCGGCGCGAAGGTAAACATAGACAGTTTCACGGCTGACCCCAAACTCACGAGCAAGAACAGACTTCGGCACGCCCGCAGCAGCCTTCTCACGCAGCACGGCCGCACGAGCCATGTCCAGTGACGGGGTACGGCCACGGTACACGCCACGCTTCTTCGCCAGGGCAATGCCCTCGCGTTGACGCTCACGGATCAAAGACCGCTCGAAGAGCTGCTTGCTCGGTGGGGAAATATCCTCGAGCACGCACCGCCTGCCGGTACCGGGGGTTGTGCGACTCGATCGCGTTGGTGGAGCAGATCACCTGGCGGCTCTCGGGGTCGTAGGACAAGAACGGGGTGAACTCTTCCCACACCGATTCCCATAGTCGGATGATCGCCTATGCAGCCCTCAGACAGCAAAGAGCGTCAGTGGATCATTCACGCCGAAAGCGTTCCGGAGCTCCGCCACGCCCCGGAACGGCTACTCAATCCGCAGTCTCAAGTGAAGAGGCTCACGCCACCTGGACCAACCAACAGTCCCACGACGATGAGCACAATACCCCAGAGAATCTGGCGTCGAAATAGCGCGACAATGCCTGCAATAACGAGGACTACCGCAATGATCCAGAGAATTGTTGCCATGTGCTGCTCCATTTCATTCAGCGCCGGCGGGCCGTACGCCCAGAGCGGTTTTCGATCTGCTAATGCGAACGTACCCCTTGCTCGGTCTCTGACCACTGTGTTTTATCCAGAATGTCGTGGAGGTCAGACTCTGTCATCATCTGTTACCGGCCATGCGAAACGATCAAGAGAACGCAAGCGCGGGCAGGTGTCAGAGTGTCGTTAGTAGGTTGATCTGGCAGTAACCCGAGGACGCGGGCCCGGCGGTAGAAGGTCGCTCTGGACATTCCAAGATCGACCGCGACCTGCGCCGCTGTCTCTCCACCTTTTATGAGCCGGTGGGCGTTTCGGATTTGACTGTCGGTAATAAGTCGAGGTCGCCCGCCCAGATTTTTCCGGCGTCGCGGCGCTTGTTGATCGAGTCGACTACGCGCTCTCACTTGATTTCGTGTTCCATTTGCCCGAGCGCCGCCATGATCGTGAATAGCATGGACCCCATCGGTGTCGCGGTATCGACGTCGTCGCCGCCCGGGTTGAGCACCCTCAGGCCGGCACCGCGGGCGCAGAGCTCTTCGGCGAAAGCGAGCATGTTCTGCGTCGATCACCCGAGCCGGTCCAGAGCCGTGATGACGAGAGTGTCGCCCGCCTCGAGAGCGTCAAGCGCACCATCGAAGAAGGGCCGCGATGTGCGAGCTCCTGAGAACCCATGGTCGACGTAGACGTCATCACGCCGTACGCCGGACGCCAGCGGCGAGGATATCGACTTGCTGTCGGTCGGTGGATTGCTGACGCGCCGATACGCGCGCGTGGCCGATCAGTTGACCCCGCCCCCATTGAGTGCACACCTCACAAAAGAGAATGCTCACATGGGAAAGACACGCAGGGAGTTCACTCTTGGGTACAAAGACGAGACCGTAATGCTCGTGATCAACACTGGCAGGGCGATAGTGACCGTGGCCCGTGAAATCGGCATCAACGAGGCATCGCTGGGCTGGTGGGTCGGCGCATTCAAAGCCCGTAACGACACCGCTGGTCTGATTCGTCTTGACAAATTCAGCGAACATGATTGGCTCGTATTACGTTACAATTTCCGGCACAGTATTTCGACCGTGAAAGGAGGTGGCTCGTGAGCCACCCTGCCGTGATCAACCCCGCCACCGGCGAGACCATTAAAACATACCCCCAAATTTCCGATGATCAACTCCAGCAGGTCATCGCAACGGCAGATGAGGCTCACTACGGTTGGTCTCGGAACTCTTCCGTCGACGAGCGAGCCGCACTCCTTCGGAAGGTCGGCGAATTGCATGAAGAACGCCGCGAGGAGCTGGCGGCCGTAATCGTGCGCGAGATGGGCAAGCCCGTCGATGAAGCGCTCGGCGAGGTCGACTATGCCGCCAACATTTACCGGTACTACGCCGACAACGCGCAGGAATTTCTGAAGGACGAACCAATCACCCTGCGCGGCGGAGAGGGTTCCGCGTTCATGCGCTCCACCTCACTGGGGGTGCTCATTGGCGTCATGCCGTGGAATTTCCCGTACTACCAGGTTGCGCGCTTCGCCGGTCCGAACCTCATGACCGGGAACACGATCATCCTCAAGCATGCGTCGCAGTGCCCGGAATCGGCGGCGGCAATAGAGCAAATCTTCCATGATGCAGGATTCCCTGCCGGCGCCTACACGAACGTGTATGCCGACAGCGAGCAGGTCGCCACGGTAATCGCCGACCCAAGGGTGCAGGGCGTCTCTCTTACCGGTTCGGAGGGCGCCGGCGCGGCCGTTGCTGAGGTGGCCGGGCGCCACCTCAAAAAAGTCGTGCTGGAACTTGGTGGGTCAGACCCGTTCATCCTGCTCAGTACCGACGACATGGCCGCAACCGTGAGCGCCGCTGTCGCCGGTCGTCTACGCAACGGTGGGCAGGCCTGCGACGCGACTAAGCGCTTCATCGTGATCGATGAACTTTACGATGAGTTCACGGAGAAGTTCACCGCAGCCATCCTGGCAATGTCCCCCAGCGACCCGACCGTTCACGGCGCAGACTACGGCCCCCTCTCGTCCCTCGGCGCGGCCGAGAATCTCCAGGAGCAGGTAGAACGCGCAGTCGCGCAAGGAGCCACCCTGGCAACTACGGGCACACGCTCTGGCACCTTCTACCCGCCTACCGTGCTCACCGATGTCACGCGGGACAACGACACCTACCACGAGGAGTTCTTCGGACCCGTAGCATTCGTCTACCGAGCAGCCTCCGAGGATGACGCCGTCACCCTCGCGAATGACACTCCCTTCGGGCTTGGTTCCTACCTGTTCACGACCGATCCCGAGCAGGCATTGCGAGTCGCCGACCGTATCGAAGCCGGCATGGTCTACGTCAACCTCGTCGACGCCGGCAGTGCAGAGCTCCCGTTCGGCGGAGTGAAAAGAAGCGGCTTCGGGCGCGAACTCGGGCGCTTCGGTGCAAATGAGTTCGTGAACAAGAAACTCATCCGCATCGGCTGACCTTTCGCCGAAATTCTCAGCCGACGCGGTAAACACCGTTCAGTCGCCGATACTGCCGCGTCCCCGACCCAAACGCGACCCGTCAGCTAGTAAATCCGACAATACTGACGTCTTCGTTCTCGAAGAAAACCTCTCCACCTTCTGGGCCAAACGGCATCGCTAGGCACCATTGATGCGTGAGCCACGCGAGATGGTGTCTACTACGTTGTGTGGTGCTTTGGCGCGTTTCCTAATGCCTTATCTGGCCTTGCCCCCGGTTAGTGGACACGGGTTAAGCGGCGAGTTGAACTTGCGCGGTCTCTAACGAGTATTGCAGTTCGAAGGCGGCAGGTCAGACGTCTCCGATCGAGGAGTGCCGGCGCCGGCGGTTGTATCGGTCCTCGATCCAGGCGCCAACACGCTGGCCCGCTCGCCAGCTTCTTCGCTCGAGATGCCTCGCCCGACGAGGTCCCAGAATTCCTGCCGGTGCTCCCGACGCCACTCCGGCGGTCGGCCCGGCGATCGCATCGGTTCCCGCCCCAGTTGTGTGGCCATCCAACCTTTTGAACGTCCCATAACCCACCTCCATATTTGAGGTGTTGCTTCCACCGGCTGAATCTGTCTTGGGTGCCGCGGTCACTGTGGAAGATGACCTGCGCCGGCCTGTCCCCGCGCAGCGTCATGGCCATCACGAGGGCGTCCTCGATCAGATCGGTCCGCATGTGGTCGGCGATGGCCCAGCCGATGACCCGGCGGCTGTGCGCGTCGATCACTGTCGCCAAGTAGACCCATCCCTCCCAGGTCCTCAGATAGGTGATGTCGCCGACCCAGACCTGGTTGAGGGCCCCGGTGTCCCATTTTCGTTTGACGGCGTCGACGGGGTAAGCGTCGGCGTGGTCGATGATCGTGGTGGTCCGCCATTTTTTGGGGCAGATGCCCACCAGTCCGAGGCGTTTCATGGTCTTGGCGACGGTCTTGCGCGAGATGGTCTCCCCGTCGGCGCGGAGGTCGGCGAGGATTCTCGGCGATCCATAAACTTCGTCGGAGTCGCCGTGGAACCACGCCACTTTCTGCTCGATGTTCTCCCGCCGAATGGCACGGTCCGATGGCGTCCGGTTGAGCCAGACGTAGTATCCCGAGCGGGACACCTCGAGCAGGCGAACGATGCGGGTGATGGTGAAGTTGGTCTTCTCCGCCAGCATCAGTTCGAACGCTTTGCGCTCGTATCCGATGCTTCCTGGGCGAAGAAGATGGACGCTTTTTTTAGAAACGCCCGGTCCAGTTTCAGGTCCGCGTTTTCTTTACGCAGCCGGAGCAACTCGGCCCGTTCGGACTCGGTGACCGCGGTATCGCCGGTGTCGTTTCGGGCCTTGAACGCGCTCACCCACCGCCGCAGCGAAGCCTCGTTAATGCCGAGTTCGCGGGCGACTGTCGCGACTGCCCGGCCGGTGTTGATCACCAGCTTCACTGCCTCGTCTTTGTGCTCAGGAGTGAACTCCCTGCGTGTGTTTCCCATGTGAACATTCTCTCTTGTGAGGTGTCCAGTCAACGGGGGCAGAGCCAGGAAGCGTTCCGCGGCGCGGGCTTGGGCCCAGCCGTCGCGGGTGACGAGCTGGACGAGTTTCAGGCGTCCCTCGGGCGTCAGGTGCGCGTTGGCGTGAGTAACGTAAGAGATGAGGGCCTCCGTGGCATCGGCTTGAGCGTGGTAACCCAATCGATACCGGAGGTCCTCACCTTTTTACTCCAGCCACGCGGCATACAACCACCGTGAGAACAACACCTAGACCCTATTGTTGCGACGCTGCAGCATTCGGTGCAGGCCACCCCCGAGCGCGCCGATAAACATGAAGATTGAACCGATGACGAACAGCCAGACCGCAAGCGTATAGAAGTGGTTAAAGGCTTTGAAGAAAAGCACAGAGCCCACGACGAACAACAGGTTGCCGCTGATGCCTATGGTGGTGTGGATCTGTTCGTAATCTTGGATGAGGGTGCGAATCATGAGGAGATTCCTTCAGTTTTTTTCATGGGCGATGACAACCCGATTGTGCTGACCTATTCCTGCGGCGGAACGCTCTCGAGAGCGTTGTGGAGACGCCGGTTGTTGTGCCAGTCGAGCCGGCCGAAGGTAAGCTCCCCGACATCAGGCAAGGACTTCAAATCAACCCTCTTGAATGGCGATCCTTTGGCCGCGACCGCGTTTCATAGTGCCCAACCACGGTCTCGTCTCCCAACGTGACAGTGTTCGATAATTGCCTGCATTCGCTCAGGATACTCGCGTCGGGGCTGGCAATTTAATCGTTTTAGTTGCTATGCCTGAGCGCACCTGTTAGTCCTGATATGGCTGGCACGATTGATTCTGGTCGCTGCTGTTACAAGCGGGAAGAGAGTGGTCATGATGCGCGAGAACCCTCCGGTGAACGAACCTCAAGACAGCGACATTGAAGTCGGGAAGCCTAAGGACTGGGCCGCTGGGATGCCCGGTGTGCTGCACTCAATGATTCCGGCGATCAAGGATATGGGCGTGGATCGAACGCGAAAGACGATGCTGTCTCTGAACCAGAAGGACGGCTTCGATTGCATGAGCTGTGCGTGGCCGGATCCTGATCATCGCAAGGCATTCGAGTTCTGCGAAAACGGCGCCAAGGCCGTCACCTGGGAAGCGACGCCCATTGTCGTGTCCTCCAGTTTTTGGGCCGAGCATTCGGTCAGCGACCTGCTCACGCGTTCGGAGTATTGGCTGGGCACGCAGGGACGCCTGACTAAACCTGTCTATAAGCCAGCCGGTGAGGACCACTACCGGCCTATCAGCTGGGACAAGGCATTGGCCATCATCGGCAACAAGCTCAACAGCCTCGAGTCCCCCAATGACGCTGTCTTTTACACCAGCGGTCGCGCGTCCAACGAGGCCGCCTTCGCGTATCAGCTTTTCGCCCGCGGCTACGGGACGAATAACCTGCCCGACTGCTCCAATATGTGCCACGAATCAACCGGTCGGGCCTTGGACCCGACCATTGGAATTGGCAAGTCCACGATCGCCTACGATGATTTCGGCAAGGCCGATCTGATCATTATCATGGGTCAGAATCCGGGAACCAACAGTCCCCGCATGCTCACTGCTCTCGAGGAAGCCAAGGACAACGGCGCGGAAATTGTCGCCGTAAATCCCCTGCCGGAAGCGGGACTGAGAAGATACAAGAACCCGCAGCAGGTCAAGGGCATCATCGGCCACGGGACTGAGATTGCCGATCAGTTCATTCAGATCCGGCTGGGCGGGGACATGGCCCTGTTACAGGCCGTCTCCAAAAGGGTGCTCGATGCTGAGGCCGAAAACCCGGGAACAGTTCTGGACCGCCAATTCCTTGACGAGCACTGTGAAGGGCTGGAGGAGTTCACACTGCACCTCGCGGAGCTGGACGAGGGTGCAGTCCTGGAGGCGACTGGCCTGCGCATAGACGAGATCGATGAGTTGGCGGCCCGATACCTGAAAGCTGAGAGGGTCATCATCACCTGGGCGATGGGGATAACCCAGCACAAGAAAGCGGTCGCCACGATCAAGGAGATCATCAACCTGCTTCTGCTGCGCGGAAACATCGGCAAGCCGGGCGCTGGCGCTTGCCCGATCCGAGGCCACAGCAATGTCCAGGGCGACAGGACCATGGGTATCTGGGAGCAAATGCCACAGTCATTCATGGACGCACTCGGCAAGGAATTCGGCTTCGAGCCGCCAATTGATCATGGAGTGGACGCGGTCAAGACAATCCAGTCCATGCGTGACGGCGGCATCAAATTTTTCATGGCATTGGGAGGCAACCTGGTCGGGGCGATCGCGGATACCAATGCCGCCGAAGCCGCGATGCACGGCACGGACATGACCGTCCAGATCTCCACCAAACTGAACCGCTCCCACGCGGTCGTGGGCAAGGAAGCGCTTATTCTTCCGACCATGGGCCGCACCGAGGTCGACCGACAGGCATCGGGAGAGCAATTCGTGTCGGTCGAAGACACGGTCTGTGCGGTGCATCCCTCCTTCGGCGTGATTGAACCGGTTGCACCTGGCCTGCTTTCCGAGGTTGCCATTATCTCCCGCTTGGCACGGGCGACGATCGGGGAGAAGACCAACGCTGATTGGCCTGGATTCGAGAAAGACTACGATCTGATCCGCGAACACATCTCGCACGTGGTGGAAGGATGCCAGGACTACAACATAAAAATCCGGAAGGATGGCGGCTTTGTGTTGCCGAACGGACCGCGAGACTCGCGCACTTTCCACACGCCCACGGGCAAGGCCATGATCACTGTCAACGGGCTTGAGTTTATTGGCCGGCCGGCCGCGACCTTGATCCTGCAGACTATGCGATCCCATGACCAGTTCAACACCACCATTTACGGTTTCGACGACCGTTACCGGGGCATCAAGAAAGGCCGGCATGTGGTCTTCGTGAATCCGGAAGACCTCGCTGAACTGAGCTTGGAGGACGGCCAGCAGGTGGACATTCACGGCGTGCACGATGATGGCGCGCAGCGAGTACTGCGCAATTACCGTGTGGTTGCCTATCCCAGCGCCCGTGGGTGCGCTGCCACGTACTTTCCCGAGGCGAACGTTCTTGTTCCCCTGGACAAAGTAGCCGACGACAGCAACACACCGGTATCCAAGGCCGTCATCGTCAGGCTGGAACCTGCTCAGAAGCAGGAGTCCCCGGTCAAGTCCTTTTGAGTGGTGTTTCGGTTTCCCTGTGATCCCTCGGCTGATTAGGCGCTGAGGGCAGAGATCTCGATAGCCACCTCCTCGGGCGTAACGGTCCCGACGGCCTGAGATTTGGCCAGGGCATCGAGGCCGAGATAGCGGCGGGACTCGACCCATTCATCGTCTTGCTCGGCAAGGACAGCTCCCACGAGACGGATGATCGAGTCCCGGTTAGGGAAGATCCCGACGACATCGGTCTGGCGCCTGATCTCCCTATTCAAGCGCTCGTTCGGGTTGTTCGACCAGATCTGTTTCCAGAGCTCTTTCGGGAACACTGTGAACGCGAGAATGTCGGCCCTGGCCGCGTCGAGATGCGCACGCTTTCGGGAGCTTGTGTTCCAATGCGTCCAGGACCCGGTCGAACTGGGCATTCACTGCGTCTGCATCGGGCTGGTCATAAACGGTATGCAGCAGCGTCTTCACTCACGGCCGCGAGCTCTTCGGTGTCGCTGACATCAGGTTCGCCGAGTAGTGCATTTGGCACCGCTGCCACGCAGCCCCGGGCAGGGTCGCCGCGGTCGCGGCGACCAGGCCGACGTGGGCGTCAGAGATGACGAGCTTGACACCGGTGAGGCCCCGGGCGGTGAGGTCGCGGAAGAACTCAGACCAGCCCGCGCCGTCCTCGCTGGAAGCGACCTGGAGGCCCAGGATCTCGCGGTGGCCATCGGCGTTAACGCCGGTAGCGACCATCACGGACACGTTCACGGCCCGGCCGCCTTCTCGAACTTTCATCGCGAGGGCGTCGGCGGCGACGAACATGTAGGGGCCGCCGTCCAGGGGGCGGGTTCGGAAGTCGGCGACGTGGTCGTCGAGTTCTTTCGACATCTCCGAGACTTGAGATTTAGAGAGGTGGATGATGCCGAGGGTCTCGACGAGTTTCTCCATCCGCCGGGTCGAGACGCCTAACAGGTAGCAGGTCGCGACGACGGTTGTCAGGGACCACCGGCGGACGCTCGTGCCGAATACGGCTGAGCGACTGGGGCGGTGACGACTTGGCGACGGGAAGAGCGGGAGGTTCGACAGCGACTGACGATCGCACATTCGTTGCTCTCAAACCCATCAGATCGACAGTGAGGTACCAGCTGCCGCTGCGAGGGACGGTGAGACGGAAAGGTGACGTCTTTACCAGGCCCCCGAAGTGTTTGTGCGCTCGGCCGTTTTTGTAAGAGGTGAAGTTTGAACTGTCCAGAAGGCGAACATTGGCCGCTGTGGTCAACGTGACAACGACCGTGGCGCCCTTGTCCAGACGATTCCAGTGGTGCTTCGTAAATGGCAAACCTGACATTGCGCCCCCGCATCTGGTGGTCTCGATCTTGAGTCCCCGTGACTACATCGAACCATGGACCACTGACCCAGCAGTTCCGAGTCAATTAACCCGACGCTGGCGGGCCTACCAGTCGAGAGCTCCTGAGAGCCTGTCGTGTGAGCGCCATCACCCAACCTGGCGCCGTAACCTTTGCGTAACTTAGGGTAAATGACGGGATAAGTGACGGGATAAGTGACGTATTTGATCCTTCGCAAGCCGAAGCTAGGTCTGTCACGTATTCGAACGTATAGATGACGCGTGTCGAACATGGGTTGAGTGCCCGTTAGTCGAACGACGAGCGGGCGCGTTAAAGCGTGATTCCGCTCAAGTCGATTCGCTGAGCAAGTCGATTCGCTGAGCAAGTCGCCTACGAGTGGAACGCTAACCGGGTGCGAACCCGGAACCGGTGAGCGTCCATAAAGGCGCGCCGACGGCAGCCACGACAAGCACGATCACAAGGATCCGTAATGCTTTATCGCGGCGTTTGGGTTGAAGTACCGCGCCGGTGACCAACAGCGTCACAAACAGAGCAACGAGGAAGGCGCTGCCAAGAAGTGCGGGACCCGAGCGTGCATCAGGAGCGCAGCTTGGCGGCGCGGGGTAAATTGCGGGGCAAATAGTGGGTAACGATTGGGCTATCCAGATCAGCAAAATAGAGACGACGGCGATCACGGCAGGCGGCACCGTCCAACGCCATAAAGCTCGCGCTTTAGCCTGTTCATCCGGTTTGGTCGTCATGGGCTCAGAGTAACGGGGAATTACGCTGGCCTGTTGTTCGTGAAAGCTGGATAAAGCACCGCCCGTAACGCGAACCCTATGCGGGACGAGTTGAGCTGAGGAGCTGACCCTCTTGTTTCGAGGTCATCGCCTAATTCAGTGGGCTAATGGCGTGAAGGTTTCTGGACAGTTGCCGAGCCATCCCCAGTGTTTGGCAGGCCAGCTCACCACGACAGCGCGGCCGACGACGCTGCTGATGGGGACGAAGCCTCCTCCCGGCGAGCCGTTGAGGTGGTGGAAGGCTGAGTCGGCTGAGTTGTATCGGTTGTCGCCCATCACCCATAGTTTTCCGTCGGGCACAGTGACCGTAAACGGACTCTTGGTTGCCTGGGATTGACCGTCGGGAACCTGGATGTACGGCTCGTCGATGGGGAGATCGTTGACGGTGAGCTGCCCGGCTGCGGTGCAACAGACCACAGTGTCTCCGGGAAGGCCGATGACCCTTTTGACGAGGTGATTATTGCTGTCGGCGGTACTCAGCTCCACAGCCGTGAGCGCGGCGTCTAGTGCACTGAGAAGATTCAGCGGCACGGGTTCCTGTGGTGGGAGCCAATTTCCCGGGTCGGTGAAGACGACGACGTCGCCGTGTTCAATCGGGATCAGGTTGGGAACGAGTTCATTCACAATGATCCGGTCATTGATCAGGAGCGTGTTCTCCATCGAGGAGGAGGGGATGTAGAACGAACGAACGACAAAAGTTTTGAGAAGCGCTGAGATCAGAATCGCGATGACCACGATGACGACGATGTCCCGCACGAACTTTAAAGCAGGCGACCCGACCCCGGTCCGCCGCCGCGTAGAACGTGTGGCGTTGTCGGCTGGCATCATTCCCTGATCCTAAGGCAGTCATTCAAGCTGGTATTGATCGGCCGACCCGAGCGGGCACTCGAACGCAATTCACTCACCTTCCCCGTCGCCATAAGGGGAACTGCGGATTCAACCGGTCGTCGCAACGATGGTCCCGGAATGGCCGCACGACACACTTCCCGAGGAAGGAATCAACGACTCAATTCGAGCTCACTGGTTATCCGACAGCACAGCATCACGCGTCATGCGGAAAATGATGCCAAGCGAACAGACCAGCAATAGGGAGACACGCTCCTGCTGGGTTCGGTGCCCGGCACGCTCAATGGCCCAACTCAGTGTTGCTCGTGGTTCGGAAGGACAAGGTCTGACAGCGGATTGCTGTCAACCTGAGCTGGCACGAAGTCAACATTGTGCTCGCCGTGCGGCTGAGCGTGCTTGCCCGCCTCGGTCGCAGCGAGGGCGGGAGTGATCAGAGCGCCGACGACGATGCCCCCGGCGGTGAGGGCCAGCAGGTAGCGGCCGGCACTCGGCAAGGCGGGTGCGGGAGTCGCGGCATCCGTTGCTCTGGATGGCCGCAGGTGCAAGCTCAGCACGGCCACGGCAAACAACTCGAAGATGGTCGCGATGGCCAGCGGAATCAGAGGAAGAAAGGATGCCAGCCAGGCTTTGTCGAACAGGGTCGCGGCAACGACGAGTATGCCCCAGACGATCACCGGGCCGATGGCGGCGATTCGTGCGGCGGATGCGCCGATCAAACGGTCTTTCGCGAAGGTAAGAATGCCCCAGCCGAACTCGGTGACTCCGAGTCCGACCAGGACGATCGCTACGGGCAAAGGAGAGCTGACGACCATTGCCAGGTGAATCAAACCAGCACCGATTGCGGCGAAACCGAGGTAGGTGCGCATGATCTGTGACATGGTCGCTTTCCCCTGCCGTGTTGTGATTCCGGTGTTGGTGGTGCTTATGCGACCGAGGTGCGCACGTTCTTGTCGACACCGAGACCGACGGCAAGCAGAACCGCGGCGCTTGCGAAGTGCAGTACGTTGTCAGCGGCGTTGATAGCGAGAATATTTGCGGGTGATCCGACGAGAAACAGTCCGACGATGCCGAGCAGCAGGTATGCCGCACCGACGGTGATGTTGGCACCCTTTGCCGCCCGCACGCTGGACAGACCCCCGATCAGCAGGGCACCACCAATGAGAAGGTGAGCGACATTGTGGAAGATGTTTACTTCGAACAGGCCGAGAAGCAAGCCTCCCTCGGTATCAAAGAAGTCAACGCCTCCTGTGACGGTAAATCCAAGCAGACCAACGAGAAGATAGACCGCGCCGAAAACAATAGCCAGCAAACGGTTTGGGGACTTCGTCATAATGTAATGCCTCCTAAGTATTTCCCGCCGGATGTCGTCCTAATACATCATTCGGACAGGGAACCAAGGTGGAGTGGTGGACCTTGGCAGCTAGAGCCGGTCTCTTAATGCTTTTGAGCCAAATGATGATGGTCCGCACGACGACTCCGCCGCGGTAAGTAAAGGCGAGTTTGTCGTAACGGGTCACGACGCCACGCCACTGCTTGATATCATAAAGAACCCTTCCACAAGGTTGCAGCGTTTGTAAAGCTCCCGGTCAAAGGACGGCGAACGCCCGCCTCTGCTACCGCCGATTCTGACGCGTCACTACCGGCTCGCGATCTGGTCCGCCAGCTTAGGAATGACCGCCCGGATGCCGCGATCGCAGAGAAGCTTACGGATCGCCTTGGAGGAATACGCCTCATCGCCCACTTCGTGCGGCGCGCCTCGCCTTCAACAATTCCGACTGAGTCAGCCAGCTAACGAAACACGAGACCACCGCGCTGTAGCCTTGCCCCCGGTTAGTGGACACGGGTTAAGCGGCGAGTTGAACTTCCGCGGTGTCTGACGAGTATTGCAGTTCGAAGTCAACTGGGCTGAGCGGAAAGTTTCTTCTCGATGCTCAAGAACGAGCGTGTTTACCGCACTGCGTATGCCACGAAATCACAAGCTCGAAGCGACGTCATTCGCTATGTCAAAGGGTTCTACAACAGTCGTCGCCGGCACTCCGCGCTCGGTTACCGCCGGCCTAATGACGTCCACTTTTGTTATCAACAGCCAGCATTGGCAGCGTAGAAGAATCCACTAATTCCGCTGTCCGAAATGCCCGCGGCAGGTCACTTCTCATGTCCGCCGACAGTGTCGTTGGTAGCCAGCAGTCGGCTCGGCGTTAAGGTCTGCTGTACGTCATCGCCCTGTCATGAAATCGCCGAGTTCCGAGTCTGAGGACGCTCATATACTGCTTGCATGCCCTCATCTGCTCTTCACGACGACACAGCTGTAGCGCAGCCGTTCATTCCACTGGATCGGACGGCCGCAGAGCTGTTGGCGCGTACCCTGCGTGCTGTGGCGGACCCCACCTGACTTCAGCTGCTGAGTATGATCGCAGGTGCGGAATCGGGTGAGGTGACTGTGGGGGACCTAGCGACAACGTTGAGACACCTCCGTCTCGGAGCGGGCATCTTTGCCGGAGCGAGCATCCTGATCGGTGGTGCTGCTGCTGCTGCTGCCGCAGGCCTGTTGACCATGCCCGGCGCACAAGAGGTCACCGAATTTGGTGCATCCGTGGTGAAAACGGCGACGGGAACAGACACTGTCCAGCTGGACGCTGTGCCTGACGGGGCAACAGGTGTTTTCGTTTCCCTGACCTGTCTGACTCCGGGAACGTTCACCTTTGAGGACGGCGCAAGCATCGGCTGCACCATGGACGACGTCGGTCAAGCCACCGGCGGTGGCAGCTACACGCTGACTCTCTCGCCGGGACAGCAGTCCATCACCATCACGACCCCACTAGAATCCAGCTGGACTATTACCGCGACGTCCGTCAGCGAGCGGACCACAGAGTGGGCCGTTAACGACAACGGCGAGACGTATGGCGCGCTGAACGAAGGCGGTGAGCCTGACTTGATTGCAGTCATCGCGACAAATGGAAACGAAGGCTTTGTTCATGCTGGGGAACTTGCCCACGCAGACGGAAGCGAACAAGCAGCAACCTTCACGTCCCCGGAGCAAGCACTCGCGTGGCAAGACTCAATGGCGGGGAAAAACGTTTCGGTCCCCGTCTATCAAAACGATGGCGAAACTCGCATTGGAGAGTTCACAATCCAATACTGAAATGAGGAAATGGCCGACTAGCCATCGATGGCTACTCCAGTCACAGAACTGGGCCCGCATGGGAACCTTGAGTGGGACAGCTACGTTCCGGTAGCGGATCGTTCTAGGGAAGCGGTGCCGCGCCGGAATGAGCCCGGAATCGTCTGTGGTGTTCGCATCCCTCGTCAGGAATGCGACGTGTCGCTTCTGCCGTGCGCGAATAACCCGAAAGGAACTGTTGGCGGTCTCAGCGGGCACTTCGAAGTGCTTATGTGCCAGCCCGGCCCGAAGAACTGCGTCGGATGGCCCGAGTTGGCGGGTAACGAATTCGGGCTGAGAAGGCTATTCCTTGTCGCCGGTCCGCACGTCCGGTGCGCGAAAGTGCGGCTGCCGTTACCGGAAGGGAACGGGTATGTGTGCGGTCTTTTCCCACGAGAATCGGACCGTGTGCCCGTCGGTGTGATCGCGAATCGCGGCCTCCAGCTGCTCTCGCGCCCCTCCCGCCCCCGATACGGCATAGTTGTCACAGATCGTGTTTTCGCGATCGGGGGCGATTGACGAACCAAAGGGGAACCATGTCACGGCACACCAAGACGGCCACACTCATCGCGCTGGTCGTGATTGCCGCTCTCAGCGGATGCTCCGCGTCCGCTCCGTCCCCCGAGCCCACCGCCACCGCGGCCCAACCCGACTTCGTGACTCCCGTCGAGCCGGCCTGGACCGCAGATGTCGATCTGGTCGGGCAGCCGATTTACCAGGACGGTTTCGTTGCCTCTTATGTGGCCGCCCCGGATGGCGCGCTCAACGTGGTCGCCTGGAACGCCGAGACCGGCGCCGAAATCTGGCGCGACGTCGCGGCCGTCGGCTCCGCCACGCAGGGTGTTGTCGTGAGTTTGGCCGGTCTGGAGTCGGGTGACAAGTCCTTCGTCACGTATCTGAGTGCGCCGATCGGCGACGACGACGGATGGCGCGAGCTGGTCATCGCAGAAATCGCCACCGGCATCCCCACCGCCATCTCGAACGATCTGGTTTGGGCGACGAGACGCCCCTCACCGTGCGCCGACGAGATCGCGGTCTGCTTCACCGGCTTCATCGCGGAACCTTACAACGAGGACCGGGCGAACTTTCGTCTCGACCCCAAGGTCGGCACGATCGTGGCCGACACCGACGTCGTCATTCCCGCCAACGCGCGCATGCTCAACGATCGCCTGTTCTCCACCGGCGACCGCGCACCCGACGGCGCGGAGCAACTTGGCTCCAGCGCAAATGGCAGCACAACGTGGCTGCGCCCCTACAGCGACATCTTCGCCGAGGGCTATTCGAGCGACGCCGGCTGGAGTTGGGATCTCTCCGGAACGGATGCCGCGGTGGTGGGTATCGCCAGCTACTTCGACACCGCCCGGCTCGCCACCGGTGCCGGTGTCATCGACAAGACGCAAACCGCTGCCGTCGGCCTCGACCCCGCGACGGGAGTGACGCTGTGGAAGCTTGAAGGCGCCACCATCTGTGCCGCGTCCACGATCGCTCCCGAACTCCTCGATGACATCACCCCGCTGTGTCGATACAACTCCGGCACGACGACCATTACGCTGGGTGCCGACGGTCTCAACCTCGAGTCGACCCGAACCGACTTCGACATCGACCTGCTCGGCGTCGACCCGATCTCCGGTGAGGTGCAGTGGACGGTGCCGTTAGGCAGCGCCAGTACCGAGTTGGCAGAAACCGATGTCCTTTTCGAAACCAGATCGGCCGTCCGTCCGGTCGACGTATTGGGCACGGTGAGCCTGGTCAACGCCTTGACCGGCGAGGTCACCGACCTGCCCAGCGGCGCGATCTTCGCCTGCCTGGACTACCGTGACGGGTTCCAGGCGCCGCAGAATGGCACCGGCGAGATACTCGCCTACAGCGCTGGACGCGACGTCTTCGCGTGCTCGAGCGACCAAACCCCGACTGGCGGAACCGCGTTCTCGGCGGCCGCCGTGCGCATGGGCGGCGTCGAAGCCGGCGAGAACTCCTACGTGATCGGCGGAGCGTCGGGTCTCGCACTTTACACCCTCACCGACTGACCCAGTTGCCGACCCGCTCCCGCAGGCCGCTCCGCCTCCCCCCCTCCGCCGCCCCCGCCGACCTCACGAAAATCACCGTGCCGACGCTGGTGATCCACGGCGATTCCGACGCCATCGTGCCCTTCGAGGTCAGCGGCCACCGCACCCACGCCTTCATCGCCGGCAGTGAACTCGCGCTGATCAAAGACGCCCCGCACGGCGTCACCGTCTCGCGTAAAGAGGAGTGGAACCGGCGCGTTCTCGCCTTCCTCGCCAAATAGCGCCCACTCCAGGTAGCGGATGCCTGACCCACGTCCTCGGCACCCCCGCGGTCGGCGTCCCCCGTCACGATGGCGCGAATGACCGCAATGGGCAGCTTGGGAGTGCGGTTCGCGTCGGTCAGGCCGTTGGTCTCCTGCAGGGGGTCCGTGAGCTGGGTGTAACAGAAGCCTGCCAGCAGAGGGTTGTCGCGCAANGTTCTCGGCGGCGTCGGGCGCGTAGCTCACCCCGCCGAACTCGCTGACCATGATCGCCTGCCAGTATCCCTGCTCCAGAACTGACCGCACGAAGTCGGGCCAATCGTTCCCCACCGGCTGAGGCGGCGCAAAGACCCCCTTACCGCTACGACCCACATGGCCCGCTTGCGAAAACGAGGGGATAGACGAATGAGCTCACGCTGATCACAATCGCAACCATCGACAGCGCGACCCCCCCCCAGTTGGCTCTGAGATGGCGCCGAGCCGCCATCTTGTCGTGCACGGTCGCTGTTTCCACCGCACCTCCAACGATTCCAAATTAGCAAACAATATTGGTCACCTCTGCCGACAGTCCCAGTCCCAGTCCCAGAACCAGAACCAGAACCAGCGACACACACGATGCCCTTACCTCAACCGGGCCGTCGCCGCCCTGGCCATAACGGGCACTTCGCCTTCTCGGCACCGACCACTGGGCCGACACCAGCACCATCTCCATCCTGCAGATCTCATCGGTACCGGTCGGGGCAGTTGACGATAACTGGTCGGGCTCGGAGCCTGGGGCGATCCAGCCGTCATCGATCGGAACGATATGATCACTTCAATATGAAAAATATAAGGTCTAGCGAGAAACAACGAGTGCTTGCTGTCTCTTTCATAGCGATAGGAATCGCCGCTCTCGCGTTAACCGGCTGTTCGACCAGCTCCGCCAAGCCCGACACAGCTACCCCGTCAGCTACAGCTGAGGACATCGTTACGTCGGTAACGCCGGAGCCGGAGACGACCCCCGAAGTGGAAGCAGCACCCTACTCTCCAGTGTTCGGAGACTGTCTTCGAGAGTTCGTCTCAGTGCCGTGCACGGATGCACACACCCATGAGGTCTACTGGGTGGGCGAGTATCCCGGGGAGGAATTCCCGGCACAGCTCGGTGCGGCACAGACGGCATTGCAGGGGCCGGCGCTCAGCGAGTATCTCGGCGGATACACTCCGGTCGGAGACCCTCGGTCTTGGATGTCGGGTTGCTACGACGTGAATGAGGTCGACTGGGCCGCTGGCATCCACTCGGCGTGGTGTCTGACGACGGCCAAAGTGGATGCCAGTGGGGACGCGACCGAATGGGTGCAATCCCAGCAAGGCATTCTTGCCGGGTGATCCGCGGAGCCTAGTCTGAATCGGCTGGCGGCAATGCAACCCTCGGCCCACTCTTGCCGAGGCCTCCGCAGAGGGTCGCGGGGTCCCTGCGGGTCGAGACGATCCCCGCGCTCCGTGGCCGTTACACTGTAACAAAATGGGGGAACATTATTTCGACTCACAAACGCAATCTGCTCGCGGTCACACTTGGCGTGGCGCTTCTTCTGTCGGTGGCGGCGTGCTCTGCACCCGAGACGGAAACCGCCAGCGAATCGGCGCCAATCGCTACCGCAACGCCCACTGCCACTACAGCTCCCGAATCAATGCCTGTTGACCTACTGCCGCTACTTGATGGCGTGGCCGCCGCTGCTCCGGAGGGCTGGGTAGCGGGAACATGTGAGGGATTGAGCTTTTCGTCCCCGGCCGACTGGGAGGACGTGTCATTCAATGCAGGTGTAAGATCTTTCATAAATAATGCCGAGGCGGCACTAATCGTGGAAAATCCCGAACGCAGCACTTCCTTAGGTCAAAGCATCGCGTTCGCCTGTGAAGGTGAGAAGACCGATTGGTACGGCGGTTGGGACGCTGAGGACGGAACGGAATCATTCCGTCTGGACGTCAGCGGAGCAGCGTACGCAGCGATTAAAGTGACGCCCCTGAAACCGTATAACGACACGACTGAGGGAGTTACTCTCTCCGGGACCATCTTCGATGCACGGATCCATCTGGTCACGCCGGACATGGGCTACTACACCGTTACGCTCACCCTCCCCGCAAATGACTCTGCCTATGACTTGGTTCGCCAGGTGGCGAGCAGCCTAAATCTCGAATAGAGCTCCTTCTGCCGTAAGACACGAATGATCACCGCCGCTCTCGGCCACAGCCCCTCCACCATCAGCCGAGAGGTCCGGCGCAATCGGTGCCCGCGCTCCACGCGCTCCACGCGCTACGCTCCCCGAGCCGCACAGTTTGTCAGACTCACCGTTCGCCTTCCGACTGCGGACGAAATAGCGCGACTCCTTGCCAACATGCCCGCAAGACGGACTCCCACCGGACGCGTTGAAGCGTGATTCCTCAAATCGATTCCCTGAGCGAGTTGCCCGTAAGCCGAACCCCCTACGGGACATGGTTCGTCTCTCGCCAGTCGAAGCTGGCTAACCCGCGGCGACAATGCCACCACCGCAGCGCCGCCAACATTGATGGCGCGATAGTGTCTTAACTGAGTCGGGCGCTCAAGGCGTCCTCATCTGCTCTGGGAGTCACCATCCGCACGTCACTTGCGTTAGCCGTTATAACGATCGTCGCCGCCGCTCTCGCAGGCTGCACAGCGTCGTCACTGCCGGAATCATCCGAGACCGCCGTAGCAACGCCAGAAACCCAAACGACGGCGCCGGATACTGTCGCTCCTAAAGCGACGATCACCTTGGATGAACTGCACGAGGCCTACATCGCCACAGGTCTGCCCTGTGAATGGGTAGTCACAGAGAACGTCATGGCCGGTTCGTTTGAATCGGGCGTGTGCCGCAACAGTGAAAACGGTCTAAATACTTTTGCTACTCAGGCCGACCTGGACGGTCTCCTGCAACTCAACGAGGCCAGCCCCGAGACTGGCCTTTTCCTCGTCGGTGACCTGTGGGTTGTTGGAAGCGAAAATCCCGAAGATCTCCTGACGGCCCAGACGGATATGGGCGGAGAACTTTGGCCGGCAGATTCGCCCTTCTTCGAATCGAAGTAATCCGGCGGAGCCCCATTCTTATTGGCGGTCGCATCGTGGGCATGGCGGCCACGTTCGTCGATCGCGGGCGTGCCTCTTTCCAGCCGGCTCGTTCGAGAGCCAATCCCTCCCAACGAGGCTGCTGATTCAGGCTTCTCGGCGCTGTCGTGACCGTTGTACAAACATCCACAAGAGGAACCCTCTGCGGCGCAGATTGCGTAACGGGCGTCGCAAGCCCTTTGACTGCGGCAAGACTATGACTTATGTGGATTCGAGGAAATCTGGCCGTATCTGACGACATTGCCGTGAACTTAATGTTTGCGTTGCGGCAATAACAGTTATGAGCAGTGATAACGAGATCATCGAGCGGTCGAGGGACACTCCCGGCGCGTTCGCCGGGCTCTACGATCGGCACGCAGGCGCGATCTACCGGTACGCAGCACGTCGGCTCGGGGTGGGTGTTGCCGATGACGTGATGTCGGAGACGTTTCTCGTTGCATTCGAACGCCGTGCCGCGTTCGATCCAACGGTTGGTGCCGCACTTCCGTGGCTCTACGGGATCGCGACCACACTGATGAAAAAACACGCGCGACTCGAGGCCGCTTCCTGGCGGGGGATGGCTGCTTCAGGCGCGGCCGAGGTAGTCACGGACGACATCGCGAGTCTTGAATCCCGGGTCGATGCGGAGGCCTCCGTTCAAAGAATCAGCTCGGCGCTTCGCCGAATGGCGAAGCGAGACCGCGACGCGCTCCTGCTGCAGGCGTGGGCGGAGCTCAGCTACGAGGACATCGCGCTGGCGCTGGGAGTGCCGGTGGGCACTGTCCGCTCACGACTTAACCGCGCGCGACGGGTGTTGCGTGAAGCGATCAGTAGGGGCCAAGCCCCTGAGATGGAGGTGGAACATGGACGAATCGACTCTGCTGCGCAAGGTGCGTAGCGACGTCCCTGAAGCAAGCGGCGACATACTCGATAAGGGGCGGGCCGCACTGTTCAATCGCATCAACGAATCGGGCTCGACGGCGGTGAAACGCCCCAAGCAGAAGGCCCGCGTCCGTTGGGCTAGCGCGGGAATCGGCGCCATCGGTACGGCAGCTCTCGTGACCGGGCTAATCGTGACCAACGTGATTGGTCTGGCTGGCTGGCGCGGAAGCGCGGAGCCGGCTGCAGCCGAAGTCCTGCACAGCGCCGCGCTGGCATCGATCGGGAACTCCGACGCGTTGCTCGCGCCCGGTCAGTATTTGCGCGTTGATACGGCGGCGGTATACGGCGCGACGACACAGATCGGTGACTCAGCCAGGATGGTGAGCTACCTGACCATCACGAATGACGAGTTGTACGTTCCCGCCGACCGCGCCCAGGACTGGGTGTGGGTACGCGGCCTTGCGGAGCCCTACGATACATTCGGTCCTGAATCGGAGCGGGTCGCCGAGGAGAGTTGGGCAGCGGTCGTTTCGGAGCGCGGTGCCGACTATAAGGAGTTGGTACGGGCACCAAAGGGTGCGTTCTACAGCTATGAAAACGTACACTCACCTGATCAGCTCGCCGAGCTTTCCCGGAATCCGTACCTATTGCTGAACCACATCTATAAGACGACCATGGGACAGGGCAACTCCCCGGACGGCCAAGCGCTGACATGGATCGCCGACACTCTCCGCTTCGGCGCCGTCCCGGCCGATCTTCGCGCGGCGCTCTACCAGGCGGCCGCGATGATCCCGGGTGTCGAGATCACCGAGAAGCAGGCGAACCTTAACGGTGCGACCGGGGTCGCGATCGGTCGCCTGGAGGATGCGAACGGCATCCGTCAGGACCTCATCATCGACCCGACCACCGGCCAACTGATCGGAGAACGACAAGTACTTACCCACGAAGGCAAAGAGCAAAGTGGCTTCCCGATCGGAACCACCATTTCCTGGACGGCGATCACGACCACGGTCGTCGATGGTGCGCCCGAAGGCGGGAGCGCGAACGGCGTCTTCGACGAAATGGGGTGCACGCAGACCGCACCGGGCGTGTCCCAATGCCCGCCCGAAGGAGCCCCCGATGAATGACACCCCCTTAATCAACCCGGCCGCTGTCGGCCTCCCACCGACGGAATCCATCGACATCACCGCACTACTCCGAACCGAAATTCGATAGAAAGCACTCCATGGGAGTGGGGCTTCCTGCAGCCGCCGGAAGTCCCCCTCGCATCTGCAAGAGACAAACTACGAGGTGAGGGTCGCACCCATGAGCCCAGTGCTTGACCGCGTCAATGCTGTCAAGCACCTTGTCAGCGCTGTGAACAACAGGTTTCTCGCGAGTGCCGCGTGGAGTGCCTTCTTTCCGCGACGACGTTTGACGCTCGTGTCCGAGAAAGGGAACTCGAATGAGCCGAGTGGACATTATTAGGTATGGACCATTCGGAGGACGTGAGCGAGAGCGCACTGTGGTTGCGCGCGGTCGCCGGCGATCCTGAAGCGTTCGGGCGAGTCTTTGAACTTCACGCGGATCGCGTCTTCGGCCACAGCCTTCGACTGACAGGGTCACGCGCCGACGCCGACGATGTGACCGCCATTGCCTTTCTCACAGCCTGGAAGCGCCGCCGATCCGTTCGCGTAGTGGACACATCGATCATCGGCTGGCTCCTCGTAACGGCCACCCACACGGCCCGCAATCTGGCCCGTTCCCGGCGGCGCCAACATTTGGCCCTTGCCAGACTCCCTGCACCTCGAGACGCCGACGATTTCGCGGAAGCTACCGGCCAACGTCTCGACGCTCAATCGCCCCGAACTGGCGTCCGGAAGGCATTCTCCCGGTTGAGCGCACGGGACCAGGACGTCCTGGCCTTGTGCGTCCTTGAGGACATGTCGATGGCCCAGGCGGCATCGGCCTTGGGGATCCCGGTCGGAACGGTGAAATCCCGACTCGCCCGAGCCAAAGGCCGTCTTGCCCTCGGGGTTACTGGTGCAGCACCGACTCCGCACGTGCAGCCAGAAGGGACTGCCTGATCATGAACGACGACAACTTTCTCTCGGAACGCAAAACCCAAATGAGGCACTTCCTTGTCGCTGAAGCGCAAGGTTCGCTCCCTCAGGAGAAGCATCCCGTGACTCGAAGAGGGCGCGCAATCCGCTGGACTGCGCTGATCCTCCTGATCGCGGCCGTCGGAACAGGTGGAACGGCGACGGCACTGAATTACGGGACCCTGTTCTACACGCCCTCGGCCTCTCCCGGCGCACAGGCCACACTCGAGCCGGTTCCGGATTGGCCTGTCAACGCAAACGGTCAAACGTTCGGTGTCCAAGGAGACAGCGCGATCGCACCCGACCTCATCCTCGTCCAAACCCTCGATATGCAGTCGGGCTACGTCTATTCCAAGGACCTTGAAGTCGCTGAAGGCTCGAACGTGAAGTCACCCGAGGAAGCGATCGAGTGGACGAATGCGCATGAAGGAACCTACGTCGACATTTTGGCCTACGCATCGGACGGCACCACAGTGATTGGCATATTCCGGATCGGATCCGGCAGACCCTTCACCCCCTAACCACAGAGGAACGTCTTGCGGGACACAGTGGGATCAGGCAGCAGCCTGTTTCTCCAGGATGCGCATGACGGTTGGTCCGGGATCAGTCGGCCCACGACCGAGGAGATCGCCGAGGTCGGTAGTCGTGCGCGAAAGAAATCCGTGTGCCGCACTCGAATAGATTGAAAGCAGCATCGCTGGCTGAAAGGGCAACAGCCCGCTCTGTTCGAGAGCGGCGCGGTGACTGCCGAGCGCAGCTGGTCGGTAGAGCAAACCGGCCCCCTCGGCGATCTGGCCGGCAGTGACCACATTCGACCCGACTAGGTCGTACACACGATTGATATGGCGGTCGGGTGCGGCTGCCACGATGGCTGCTGCCTCGGCCAAATCTGCGCGAGTGACCACGGCCACAGAACCCGTTCCAAACGGCGCGGTAATGACGCCGTCACTCGGCGCGAGCAACGACCCAAAAAGCTCGGCATAGAGGCCATTGCGCAAAATAGTCCACCGCAAAGTACTTCCCTGTATTCGCCGCTCGGTCCAGCGATGCGCGAGGGCGAAGCCCAGATGGTCCCCGTCTGTGGCGATGCTGGTGTAAATCAGGTGCTGCACTCCGTCGCGTTCCGCAGCCGCGACGACGCTTTCATGCCGAGCAATCACCACGTCATCTTCGGCATATCCAGCGGAGACCATGACTACTGTGGCGAAACCGGTGAAGTCCAAAGAACCGGGTTCGTCGAAGTCGACGCGTCGTTGCTCGCTGCCCTCGACTGGTCGTCGTGTGCCCGCGACAGCTGGCTGGCCCCCGCCAGCCAGTCGTTCGACGATGGCCCGGCTTAACTGGCCGGATGCTCCGGTAACTAAAATCATGCGTAAGTCCCCTCGGTGGTTCTGAACAGTAACTAGACTCATTTTCGGTAACTTACCGGCACTCCACAAGGAGGCACTTTCATGTCAGACAGTCACATTCAGGTAACCGCATCCCTCGATCCCTGCGGTCTGGACGAGCACCCGGATTGCGGTATCCGCGACGTACTGACCCGGGTGGGCGACAAATGGTCCGTCCTCGTCATTGTCGAACTCGCCTCGGGCATACGCCGCTTCCGCGAATTACAACGCGGCATCGACGGAATCTCTCAACGGATGCTGACCCTGACCGTGCGCCGGCTGGAACGCGACGGCCTTGTCACCCGAACCGTGTACCCCACAGTCCCCGCCCAAGTCACGTACGAGCTGACAGCTCTGGGCAGCAGCCTGACCCACCTCGTCAAACAACTCGCCGATTGGTCACTCGACCACCGCGAAACCATTGGACGTTCCCGAGCGCACTACGACGCCCAACACCCCGACAACGAGATCCGCTAAACACGAGCCGCCCGCAAGCCGAACCCTCACCGGGACGGTTCAGGTCGACTATGACGGTCGAGTCGACGCGAGCGGCAGCTTGAGGCCAGGCTTCCGAGACCCAGCCCGGAGACGAACTCTCGCAGCTTGGCCCTGCTGCTGGCTGTGATCACCCAGGCACTGGCTGGGACAGGTCTGGCCACGGTATTCCTGGTCTTCGCCGCCTACGCGGTCGGCAAAGTCAAGTCGTCGGTTCCGCCGTGCTTCTGCTGATCCTGGTGGTCGTGACAGCTTTCGCCAGCATGTTAATTACCGGTACCTGCGCCGCCTCCTGCCGCATATGAACCGGATCACCGGCGCGATCTTGCTCTTGCCCGGCGGTTATCTGATCGTGTATTGGCTGCCGCAACTTCTCGGCGGTGGCCCGGGTACCTCCGCGTTGTCTGGGGCAGCCGGGTCACTGTCTGGCTGGATTAGCAGCAACCAGCTGGTGATCGTCATCGTCGCCAGCGCGGTAGTCGCGGTGACAGTTATTGGCGCTTTGGTGCAACGGGCTAGGTCCCGCCGGTTGCGCGAAGGTGACGACTGCTGCGAGCCCGCTCAGGAACCATGATCTGCACGCCGACAATCCTGACCGTTGGTCCCGCGTCGCGTACTTGCTTGCCGTCCGCGACCCGTAGCGCCGAGGCGCGGCGTGTCTAGCGTCTGGGCTCGGAACGTTTCAGAGGTAGCTGCAGATTCGTTTGGAGTCGCACGCGGCAGGATCGGCAGCGGCGGCGGTGTCATGGAATCGGGCGACGGTGGATCTAAGAGCGACCAGCTCGGTGATCTGCCAGTCCAGATCCTTCAGTTGCCTGGCCAGAAGGTCGCTCACATGCGTGCAGGGAGCCTGGCCGGCGTCACGGATGTGCAAGATGTCACTGATCTGGGCCAGGGTCAGCCCCGCGCCCCGACTCCGGCGAATGAAATCTAGACGCGTGATTGTTTCGTCCCCATAGGATCGGTACCCGTTGGCCGCCCGCTGAGCGGCGGGGAGCAGTCCCCGGTCCTCGTAAAACCTTAGGGTTTTGGTTGTCATGCCAACGGCCGCGGCCGCTTCACCAATGCGCACTCCGTACTTCTCGCTCGCATATCGGGAACTTTCACACTTGACCTTCCAGTCTAGGGGAAGGTGCAGACTGGGCTCAGCACCAAAAAATCATGCACGTTCTTGTCCAAGACAGGTTTGGGCGTCCACAGCTTTTCCGGAGGATTCATGTCTGAAGCAACAACGTCTGAAACAGCCGCGTCTGATTTTGACTTGGCGATCATCGGTTCCGGTGGGGCCGCGTTCGCTGCCGCCATTCGAGCGACGAATTTGGGTAAGCGGGTCGTGATGATTGAGCGCGGAACCGTCGGTGGAACGTGCGTGAACACAGGCTGCGTTCCGTCTAAAGCCCTGCTAGCGGCGGCCGACGCGCGCCACGTCGCACTGGATTCCGGACGGTTCCCGGGGATCTCTACCGCCGCTGACGTAGTCAATATGTCGGAGCTGATTGGTGGCAAACGTTCTCTGGTGGAAACGATGCGCACCGGTAAGTACGTGGACCTGATCGGTGAGTATGGCTGGGAGCTGCGCCAAGGCACTGCCGTGTTCGCCGGGACTGCCGATGAGCCGGTGTTGGAAGTTACCGGTTTCGATGGGTCGGTGGAAACCGTGCGCGCCGCCCATTACCTGGTGGCAACCGGGTCGACCCCGTGGGCGCCTCCGATCGCGGGTCTGGAGGAGGTGGGCTACCTGACGTCCACGACGGCCATGGAACTGGACGAGGTGCCCAAGTCCCTGCTGGTCCTGGGCGGTGGATACGTCGCGTTGGAACAGGCGCAGCTTTTCTCACGGCTGGGCTCCACTGTGACAATGCTGGTCCGCTCCCGGCTCGCTTCGGCGGAGGAGCCGGAAGCGTCCCGCACCCTGATGAGCGTCTTCGCGGACGAGGGCATGCGGGTCATCCGCCGGACCACCGTGTCCGCCGTGCACCTCGACAAGTCCACCGGCGAGGTTGTCGCCGTGGCCACAACGGGAGGCGGGCGGGAAGAGTTCCGTGCCAGCAAACTCCTCGTCGCCACAGGGCGACGCCCCGTGACGGACGGCCTGAACTTGGGCGCGGTCGGCGTCAACGTGGGAGAGAAGGGCGAAATTGTGGTCAACGGCATGTTGGCCAGCTCGAACCCGCGAATCTGGGGTGCCGGGGACGTGACCGGACACCCGCAGTTCGTGTATGTGGCCGCCTCCCACGGATCCTTGGTGGTGGACAACGCGTTCACCGATGCCGGACGTGTGGTCGACTACCGTCACCTCCCCCGAGTCACCTTCACCAGCCCCGCGCTGGCCGCGGTAGGTATGACCGACAAGGAAGCCAATGCGGCCGGCATCCGGTGTGAGTGCCGGGTATTGCCGCTGGAATACGTCCCCCGAGCCCTGGTCAACCGGGATACTCGAGGCTTCATCAAGATCGTCGCCGACGCCCAGACACGGCGGATCGTGGGGATCACTGCCGTCGCCACAGACGCCGGTGATCTCGCCGCGGCCGGCGTCTACATCCTGGAAGCCGGGATGACCGTCGACCAAGTCGCCACCATGTGGAGCCCGTACCTGACCATGGCCGAAGGCATCAAGATCGCCTGCCAGTCCTACAACACGGACGTCTCCAAGCTCTCCTGCTGCGCCGCCTAACCACCTCAACCTCACAAAGAAAGGCACTTCTCATGACGAATGAAACCCATCAGGTCACAGAACGACTCACCTCCGGCGATGCAGGACTTGAAACCTGGGTCTGGCTGCCGCTCATGAAGCTGCTGGCCCAGGGCGACGCAGTAGACATTGCCGACCTGGTGGCTGCATCCGGCCGGCCCGCCGAAGACGTTCACCGTGCTCTGGCAGCCGTGCCCGAAACGGAGTACGACGGGTCCGGTCGCATTAGCGGGCAGGGCCTGACTCTTCGGTCCACCCCGCACCGCCTCGAGGTCAACGGTGAACAGCTCTACACATGGTGCGCCCTGGATACCCTGATCCTGCCAACCGCCCTCGGAACATCCGCAAGAATCGAATCAGCCTACGGGGCAACAGGAATCCCAGTTCGGGTCAGCGTTGACGCCACCGGGGTGACAAGCGTTGAGCCAGCCACGGCCGTGGTCTCCCTGGTCAATCCGAAAGACATGAGCTCGGTGCGTTCATCGTTCTGTAACCAGGTCCACTTCTTCGCATCCCCTGAAGAAGCCAAGCCTTGGCTTGACAGCCACCCCGGCGGCTCCGTGATACCCATCGACGAGGCTTACCGGCTCGGTACCTCCATTGCCGAAACAATGCTCACAGAGACGACACCGCAGCGGTCCGCCCACCCTGACAACGGGGCGCACGGCTGCTGCTAAGACCGCAATGCCGCACCGGCACCGTCACCGGCACCAATCCACTGCAGTCTCCGTTAGAGCTCCACGCGCAGAACCTGATGTAAACATCTGAGATTAAGAAGAAAATTGTGAGCGAACATTTTGATGTTGCGGTAATAGGCATGGGGCCCGGCGGGGAGGTGGCCGCAAGCCGGCTGCTCAAGGCCGGTAAGAAGGTCGTGGTCATCGAGCGGGAATTGACCGGCGGTGAATGCGCCTACTGGGCCTGCATTCCGTCCAAGACGCTGTTGCGGCCAGCTGAAGCCCGCACGGAAGTCCAACGGGCAGCCGGGGTATCTGGCGCGGAATTGGACTGGTCTGAGGCCAGTAAGTACCGCGATTACATGATCCGGAATCTCGACGACAGCGCACAGGTCGACGGGTATGCCCGCCACGGTGCCGTCGTAATAAAGAGCGAAGCCCGGATCACGGGCCCCGGCCGGATCCAAGTCGAGGACCGCGAGCTCACCGCAGAGCACATCATTATCGCGACCGGCTCGGAGGCAGTCATCCCCGAACTCGAAGGTCTCGATCAGATCACCGCGTGGACGAACCGAGAAAAGTACACGACCAAGACCCTGCCGAAGAGTGCGGTGATCATCGGCGGTAGCGCCGTCGGGACCGAGACCAGCACCTTCCTCTCCCTTTTCGGAGTGAAGGTCACACTCGTCCACCGCGGCGACCGGCTCCTGGAACGCGAAGAACCCAGGGTCGGGGAGCTGACCCATAAGTATTTGACGGAGTCCGGAATCGATATCCGTCTGGGCGTGACCGCCCGCCGGGCCCACCGTAACGGTGACCAGAGCGTGATTGAACTTGATGACGGCACGGAGGTGACGGGCGACGTTGTCATTTTCGCAACCGGACGCACCCCTCGTACCAAAAACCTCGGCTTCAAAAACGCTGGTGTCCCTCTGGGCGATCACGGGCAGGTGCAGGTGGACGAATACTGTCGTGCGGCCGAGAATGTGTGGGCCATCGGAGACGTCACCGGCATCATGCCCTTCACCCACGTCGCTAAATATCAGGGACGGATCGCAGCAGACGCCATTCTTGGCAAACCGCACACCGCGTCCTACGGCGGCATTCCCCGCGTCGTGTTTGGAGATCCCGAAATTGCGGCCGCAGGGCTCACAAAAGAACAGGCCGAGCAGCACGGCTTGCGGACCGTCGCAACAGAGCTTGACGTTGCCAGTGCCATCGCTCGCCCCTGGACCTACGAACAAGACCCTCGCGGATTCCTCGGACTCCTCGCCGACACCGACAGCAAGACTCTCATTGGCGCTTGGGCTGTGGGGCCAATGGCCGGCGAATGGATACATCATGCCGCCCTCGCCATCCGCACACAGATCCCAATCGAAATCCTGCGCGACCAAGTCGCCCAATTCCCCACCTACAACGAGGCCTACCAAGCAGCACTTGAGGAACTGGACATCTAGCTCCTATCGCCGGACGATCCGAAGTGCTGCCGTTCCCGGGCGCCTGAACGCTCGCGCAAGGCCGCTCGGATAGCACGGTGCCGTTCGCGCGAATAGGACCCTACGGTGAGCCTGCAAGGGGGACGTCGAGTCGGAGAGCCGAGCAGGCGATCGACGATTTTCGATCCAGTCCCGCAAGCCGAACCCCTTGCGGGACGCGCTCATCTCAAGAACCTTTGATGGGTTCAGGTCGTAATTTCGATAGTGACCGGGGCGGCTTCTTCAGGGCCGCCGCAACGCTCGCTACCGCCGACTCGGACCCAGCTGAGCGTCATGTCCTCCTCGGCGAGGACAATTCCGTTCGCTGAGAAGGCGCGGAGTGTCACCTTGTCCGGGGACGACATGCTGAGGTCGATCTCCCACGAGTGGTCATTGATCTTGGAAGCGAAATACGGGAGCTTCACTGCACGGGGATCGGGCGTGTACATCTCAAGATCTTCCGGTCCCAGGATGTCGCTCGGAGCAGGAATTGAACACTCATCATCGATGCACAGCTGCACGAGGCTGACATCAGCCGTTCCACCGTCAAGCGTCACGGTGAGCGTATTTGCCCACCCGATCGCCGTACACGCATTCATAATCGGACCCGAGCAGCCAGACAGGACTGCACTCGCGATGAACACGGCGCAAAGACCGACGAGATGCTTGACCGCCGTGGCCGGTACCGTGTTAGCGATGTTGTCCCCATTCATTCGTTACCGATGAGGCTAGCGGAGCCACTGATTGCGGCGCACCTGGTCTTCGCATCATTGGCGGCGTCGCCATTGCCATTCGAAGCCGCCGGGACCGTACCCTCTCCCGTGCAACGACCCGCACTCCGAGGGCGAGGAGCGCCGGATAGGTGATAATCCGCCATGCTCGACCGTATGGGGAACCCCCAACGGGACGCCTGAGATTGAAGGCGTATCCGGCTACACGGTAGGCGGTCGCCGGGTGAGGCTCATGGCGATCGTCCTGATCTGCGATAGGACTGCCTTCACATTGTTTCTCTCAAGTGTTTCGGGTCGAGCGAGGCAGTCGATGTGCCGGCCCAGCCCGGGATGGGCGAGCGGACGCAGGACGAGGCCTGGATGGTCGTGGATGTCGGTTGTGTACCGGGGCATCAGTGCGATGCAGCCGCTTGCTTCGACAACCGCGGCAGCAACAAGGAACTCGTTGATCCGGTGCAGGATGCGCGCTTCGCTGCCGCCGATGCCCGCAATCACGGTGATAGCTTGCTCGAGCGGGAAGCCTTCCTGCACTGCCACCCATGCCTCGTCGTGGAGATCCGCGGGTTCGATCGCAACTTTCGCTGCCAGTCGGTGATCGCGTCGGACGGCAATGTCCAGAGGCTCGAACAGGAGAGGTTCCACACGCACGGACCCTGGCCATGACGGGCTGCCGACCAGCCGGTGCGCGAGGACGAGATCATGTTCGGCCGTGAGAGGGGGGAAATTTTCCTGAGCCACGTCGAAATCGCTCAGTCGGACGTCAGGCTGATCGGAGCTGTTCAACGCGGTGATCAGTGGACCGAAGACCGCCCGGCCCGCACTGTGGAAGGCCGCCACTGAAACGGTGCCCAACGGGTCGCCCTGAAAGCGTGCTACTGCCTGTCCGGCGCGTTCGAGCGCCACTTCCACATCGATCGCTGCCAACGCTAGGGCGTGCCCGGCATCGGTGAGTGCCGTCCGCCGTCCGTTCTTGAACGTCAATGGGACGGCTGAGTGACGTTGCAAAGCGCTGATCTGTTGCGAGACCGACGACGGCGTGACGTAGAGCGCCGCAGCGACGGCGGCAATACTGCCCCGGTCACCCAACTCTCTTAATGCGCGAAGCTGACCTAGTTCCATAAGTTCAAACTAAACCATTCGTCACGAAACTCCTTTCTTATCTTACGCGAGGTCAAACTGGACGATTGAGGAATGACTGTTCTACTCAGCCGATTCCGTGTCGACCTGCTCCTACTCCTGGTCGCCGCATCGTGGGGATCGACATACCTCGTAGCCAAAGAACTGGTCACGCCAAATTCCGTGGTGTCACTCCTCGCGCTACGCATGATGCTCGCCGCTGCCATCATGGCGGCAATCGTGGCCGCAAGGCGGAACCGTGTGACCGCAGCAGAGCTGCGGGTGGGGGTGATCCTCGGGATTGTGTTGGCTGCTGTGTTTGCCTTCGAAACTTTCGGGATAGTCCATACGTCAGCCACGAATGCCGGACTCATAATCAGCCTGACGATCGTCTTCACCCCAATTCTTGACTCCGCGGTATCCGGTCGACGGCTGCCCGGCAGGTTTTTCTTCGCCGCCATGATTGCCATCACCGGAGTCGCGCTTCTCGCCAGCAACGGCGCATTCCAACCGCCGAGCCTTGGCGACCTACTCATCCTCGTTGCGGCAATCGTTCGCGCCGTCCACGTCACCACGATGTTCAAAGTCACGATCAACAGACCGATGGACTCGCTTCACCTCACCACGGTGCAACTGGCCACCTGCGCGATACTCTTCTCGGCGACGTCACTGTTCTACGGGGAAGCGATCCCGCACTTCCTTGCGCAACTCGACGCCGTACGTACAGTCCTCTTCCTCTACCTCGTTCTCGCCTGCACAGTCTTCGCCTTCCTAGTACAAACCTGGGCGGTCCGGCGCACATCGCCATCCAGAGTCAGCCTCCTCCTCGGAACCGAGCCGATCTGGGCCGCAATCGTCGGGATCACGATCGCTCACGACAGCGTGGCACCCGCCGGATATTTCGGTATCGCCCTTATCCTCGCCGGAACAGCGTGGGGCCGCTCCATCGAGCAAAGGCACCGCCTCAACGTCAACCCACCCGACCGCCAAGAGTCACGAGTGTCGACTGCAAAATGAAGGGGACGAGCAGCGGGAACTGTCTGAAACGCTAGTCCGCGATCGGCACATCCGCGTCATCCAGCGCGCGTTCCAGTCCCAGTCAGGGAACCCCATACGGGCATTTTTTGGCTGGAGCAGTCCAAAGTCGAAGGTGTCGGATCCTCAGCCCGCAAAGCGGTTCCGAGTCCTGGAAAAGACGTCGCGGTATCTATGACTGGCGTTACTGTCTCCTGACCTATTCTTGAGGACACGTGGACAAAACGGGTGCCAGCGGTCATGTACTGAGTGAATGTACTTATCGGAGGGCGCACCATGGACAACACTGAACTCGAACTCTTGCTCCGCGAGACGGCACCCCAGCCGCTGCTGCCCACAGGCTTGGCCGGGCACAGTGAGCGGATCCTCGCTGAAGCAAAGCCGCGCCGTGCACGTCGTTTGCGGGCGTGGACCGCCGGCGTCGCAGTTTCGGTGTTGCTTCTCGGTGGAGGGTCAGCAGCGATGGCTGCCGGCGGCATGGAAACGCCCTGGGGTTGGGTCGCGGACAATGTCTTCTCAGTGTCCAATGGTGCCGAGATCTGCTTCGCAGGATTCACCGTCAGCTTCTTGGATGGCGTAGACGAGGACTCAGACATCGCGCGTGAAACACGAGCGTTCGTGGGCGCGCTCGATCTTGAAACGTTGGACACCGCGCAGATGGAAGCCGAGAACCGCGAGTCGTATCTCACCGCCCGCGATGAGAGTGGCGATGTAAATCCGATCACCATGAGCGATGCGCAGGCCAAGCAGATGGCTGTGTGGCGGGTGGCCTCGAACTTGACGTGGGAGCACCTGGAGGCAAAGGGTTACGACCCCGATCTCGTCGGCTTCGGCATGGCCACGGAAGGGTGCGGCTTGTGAGCGCTGCTGACTGGCAAGCTCGCTTTGAGGTGGCTATCAAGTACAGCGAAGGCGACCTATTCCGCTACTTCTTGCGCAGGATCTCGAACCCGGCTGATGCCGCCGAAGCATATGGTGAGCTGCTCATCACGGCATGGAAACTCCATCGCAAAATGCCGACAGACGCGACAGAAGCACGCATGTGGCTATTCGGTGTCGCTCACAATGTGTTGCGAAGCACCCGACGCAACTCCGCACGCCACTCGGCCGCGGTGCAGAGATTCGCCGACGAACTGCGAACCACTCCGGCACCCCAGCCCGAAGACAAGGGTGTTGAGCTCCGAGATGCGATCGCATCACTTTCCGCCGGTGAAAGTGAATTAGTCCGACTGATCTACTGGGACGGCTTCAAATCACACGAGGCAGCAGCAATCCTCGGCATCAATCCCTCAACCGTCAGATCCAGGATGACAAAAGCCAAGGCGCAGCTACGAGCGCTACTGTCAACAGCACAGCCCGAGCCAGCGAACCTCGCACACGTTCCGTGTTTATCCGTTGGATAGCTCGCGAATGCCTGTCGGGCGATCTACTTATTCACGGCGGTGCGCCGCAACTGCAGCGCCGGAAACCACCAGACCATCGACAATGCCCGCAAAGGGAACGGCGGATTCAACCGGTCGTCGCAACACTCGATTTTGTGAGGTGTTGTACGTGTGGTCGAAGTATGAGCTGGTGGAGAAGCAGGC
>NZ_PJJL01000046.1 GCF_002929505.1 Cryobacterium sp. Y57 | reverse complement strand
GTCCGATCCGCGGTAGCCTCGAAATGCCCGGAAATACGCCGGACAATAACACTTGTGTTGCGTCGACTCTCAGAATCCGCCGTTTCGCTAGTCAGTAGATCGACCGAGTCGATCCTGGGGATAGCCGGCAGTCCCGGCGAGGCGCCGGCGGCGATCAAGGCCTGCCGAAACCGCAGCTCGCGACCGTCGACGTCGACGGTGTCGGGACCGGTGAAACGTGCCCGGCCCCGCACCACCTCGACGTTGTCCCCCACGAGCGACTCCTCGGAATCAACCGGAGCGATTTCGTACATGGCGGCCCGCACGTGCTCCATCACCCGAGCGAAATCCACGACAACATCGTTCACGCTCAGCCCGAGGCCTGCCGACGAACGGGCCATCATGGCGGCATCCGCGGCGGCGATAAGAGACTTCGAAGGCACACAGCCAGTCCACAGGCAGTCCCCACCGAGGCGGTTGTCCTCGATCAAAACAGTCCTCGCCCCGAACCTGGCTGCGGTGCGGCTGGCCGCGAGACCAGCCGCTCCTCCACCGATGACGACGAGGTCCCACACATGCGGTTCAATCATGTCTGCGAGCGTAGACGGTCTGCGCTGCCTTCAGCGACAACGAGCCTGGTTAGGCTGATGGAAACGAAAGGCCGGTCGAGCACTCATGGTGAATGACTACGAGGCTGCGGGCCGCTTCTACGATGCGCTGTCCGGAGAACGTGTCGCCTACCGAGCCGGCCGACGATCGGGTGTGGCGCTGTTGAATCTGCGTGCCGGCGACACAGTCCTGGACCTCGGCTGCGGCACCGGCCTGAACCTTGCCCTGCTCGTTGATGCCGTCGGACCGTCGGGCACAGTGGTCGGGCTGGACCGCAGCCCGAAAATGCTCGAGATGGCCCACCGCCGAGTGGAAGCCAACGGATGGACATGCGTGTGCCTGGTCAAAGCGGATGCCACCACGTTCGATCCGAATGAGGTCGCGAAAGAACTCCCAGCACCGTCGAACGGGCTCGTCGACGCCGTGTTCTCCAGCTATGCGATGAGTGTCTTCGACAACTGGCACCCGGCCTGGGATCGGATGCGGGCGCTGCTCAAGCCCGGCGGTCACGCCGGCATCGTGGACATGCAGCTGCCCGTCGGCCGCGCCCGGATGTTTTCTCCACTCGTGCGACTGGCCGCCTCGCTTGGCGGGGCCGACCTCCACGCTCGCCCGTGGACCGTCATCGAACGTGAAGGTGTGGATGTTCACTCCGCGTCGCTGCGCGGCGGCCACATCCAGGTAGTGGTGGCCACGATCCCCTAGCCGGCGACTTGAGTCTTGTTTGTCTCAGATCACACAACTCCGGGAGGCAAGATCAATCTGCACCCAGCAGCGCCAACACGATAGCGCCATGCTCCGAAGCTGAATGAATGACCAAGTTGGCCCCAACGCCGTGGATAAAATCTACGTCGGGACGTCTGACGTAAACGAAGCGACCGCCGACTCGAAATTATCGAACAGGACATCCGGTGCTGCGCACAGTCCCAACTAGCTTCACGCAGATGGTGTTGCCGGTGTTCTGCGCCTATTTCAGCCACGGGCAGGCGTTCGCACCCGGCAAACCGCCGACGTGATTACCGCAAGCTCGCGCGGTCGGGGCACCTCGATAAACGAAATCAGCCGCACGCAGGCCAGCCGCACGCGCATAACACCCACCCGGCCGGCGAGGTCGAGTGCCCCACCAACCATCGCGGATATCCAAATGATCCAAACGCATGAGTAGCACAATAAATGAAGGCACGTAAGTCGTACCCGTGTCATCAAATCTTTTTAGGCCATTTCCGAGTGCAGCCTTCACATCAGAATCGCACGTAAGTGAACGCAGACGATGCTTAGTACCGGCCGGGGTAGTACGGGAAGGGCGGGTAGACATACCCCATTCCCCAATAGGGCAAGAACCCGTAATAACCATACGTGTCATAAAAGAAAACGTTGTCTTCAACGAGATCGGGATCATAAGGCGGAGATCCGGCCACAGTGTCGGTCAATAGGTTCAAATAGACGTCTTTATCGTCAATATGGGTAATCGCGTCGACAGGAATGAATGACTTGTCTTTGCCAATTCCCAGAAAACCGCCCGTGGCGACTTCAAAAAATCGCACTTTCTCTTCCTGCTCGTCGATCAGGAGAGCGTCCACCTTCCCGAGGTTATTGCCATCCTTGTCGAGAACTCGGTGCCCCCGGATGTCGGAATCTGTCGCAGCGATGGTCATATTGGTGTCCTGCAGCCGGACGAGCCTGCTGCGCTCTGCAGATGTCATGATTCAAGTCCTTTCAGTCGGTTATGAGAGTGAGAATTGCAAGGAAGCTTCTAAACGCGTGAAGAGTCTTGTGTCGATGCTGCCTAAGCTTGTCGTGGACAAGCACTCGAGTGCCGCGGCCTCTCTCCAGTCGACGCCTGGACACCGTGATTGAATGGTGACCGCATGGTTACTCAACAGCGCTGCAATCACAATTCCCATCGCATCACCGCCGGTTTTTTTGGTCGTTCCGCCGATCAGCGTGGCTGATGATGACATCGCTACACTCCCGCCAATGTTCCTTCTGGCGCACGGCGACTGCCCGCACGGTACGTCTCGACCGGTTCCAGACGTACGACGACCGCTTTCGAAGCCGGTGTGTTGCTCCCGTCGGCCGTAGAACCTAGTGGAACGAGCGGGTTCCCTTCGGGAAAGTAGGTAGCTGCGCACCCGCGTGACGTCGGGAACGCGACAACCCTGAAGTTGCGCACCACCCGGTCGACGTTGTCGGTGAACTCACTGTGCACGTCGACGATCTGGCCATCTTCCATACCGAGCATGGACAAATCGTCTGGATGGACGAAGATCACCTTGCGGCTCTTCTTGATGCCACGGTAGCGGTCATCCAAGCTGTAGATCGTCGTGTTGAATTGGTCGTGCGCGCGCATCGATTGCAGCAACAGGCGTCCAGTCGGGCACTCAATGTATTCAAGCTCGTTGACCGTGATCATGGCTTTGCCGGTTGGCGTGTTGAACGTCCGTGAATCACGCGGCCCGTGGGGAAGGATGAAACCGTTGTCCCGGTGGAGTCGCTCATTAAAGTTGTCGAAGCCCCCGATAACGTGTTCGATGTGATCGCGGATCGTGTCATAGTTTTCTTCGAACCCGGCCCAGTTGATGGGCCCATCGTCGCCGAATACCTGGCGCGCGATCCGAGTGACGATTGACACTTCGGAGAGTAGCTTGTCCGAAATCGGCTTGATCTTGCCTCTGGTCGCGTGGATCGCGCACACGGAGTCTTCGACAGAGAGCATCTGCGGGCCCCCTGCCTGGATGTCGATCTCGGTGCGCCCCATGGTTGGCAGGATCAGCGCTTCGTCGCCCACCGTGAGGTGGTTACGGTTCAATTTCGTTGAGATCTGCACGTTGAGGCCCACAGAGCGGAATCCTGCTTCAGCAGCTGCGGTATCTGATACCGCGGACACCAGGTTGCCGCCCATCGCAATCCACACCTTGGTTTTCCCTGCGAGCATCGCTTCCACCGACTGAACGGTGTCGAAGCCGTTCTCGCGTGGAGGATCGAAGTGAAATTCTTGCTGGAGGGCATCCAAAAATGCCGGAGGCATTTGTTCCCAGATGCCCATTGTGCGATCGCCTTGCACATTGCTGTGACCACGGATCGGAGAGGCGCCTGCGCCGGGCTTACCGATGTTTCCCCGAAGTAACAGGAGGTTCATGATTTCTTTGATGATGGCAACAGCGTCTTTGTGCTGAGTGAGCCCCATCGCCCAAGTGATGATGACCTTGTCTGCCTTCATGTACCGCGCAGCAAGCTCGTCTATCTCCTCCGTCGTAAGTCCGGTTGCTCGAAGAACCGAGTCGTGATCGAGCGTGGCGACATGCGCCTTGAACTCCTCCAGCCCCGCGCAGTGTTCCTCGATGAACTCGTGGTCGAGCACCGTTCCGGGGTGTGCGGTTTCGGCTTCGAAGACGCGTTTGGAGATTGCCTTCATCAACCACCCGTCACCGCCGGCGCGGATCTGCACGTACTGGTCGGCAAGACCTGTTCCATGGCCGATGATACCTTTCACCTTCTGCGGGTTCTTGTAGCGGATCAAGCCAGCCTCGAGGAGCGGGTTGACCGCAACAATATCTGCACCGGCCTCCTTTGCCTCCTCAAGGGCCGTGAGCATTCTGGGGTGGTTCGTACCAGGGTTTTGCCCCATGACGATGATCAGGTCCGCCTGAGCAAAGTCCTTATAAGCGACCGTGTTCTTTCCGATGCCAATAGCCTCGCCCATGGCTAGCCCAGTGGACTCATGGCACATATTAGAACAATCGGGAAGATTGTTGGTGCCAAGTGACCGGGCAAGCAGCTGGTAGATGAATGCGGTCTCGTTGGCGGTGCGACCACTGGTATGGAACGTCGCCTCGTTGGCAGAATCAAGGGCTTTCAGCCGGTCGCCGATAAGCGTGAACGCGTCATCCCAGCTGATCGGCTCGTAGTTGTCTTTGCCTTTCGGCTTGTACACAGGCTCAGTCAGTCTGCCTTGCATGCCCAGCCAGTACTCTGACTTCTCCAGCAAACTGCTGATGGAGTGTCCCGACCAGAAGGCCGTCGGAATCGCCACCGGCGTAGCCTCCCAGGTGACGGCCTTCGCCCCGTTCTCGCAGAACTCGAACGTTTTGCGGTGATCCGGATCCGCCCAAGCACAACTCATGCAGTCGAAGCCGTCCTTCTGATTCATATCGGTGAGCAGCTTCAGACTGCGACCAATACCCATCTCCAAGAAGGCCGGCCCCATGGAATGGGTGACCCCGGGCACTCCGGCAGCCCACGTCTTCGGATCCCCGACCACCATTTCAGTGGCATCTTCGTTGATATCCTCAATCGGGGCTTTAGCACTCATACCGCACCACTTTCTTGTAGTCTTGCCGGTATTTCGACGACGTGTTTATCGCCGGAATAGATCACCATCAAACTTTCCTGAGGAAGCCCTCCGGTATTATTTGCACCTCGGACGCCAGTTCGGCAGCGCAGAAGAGTGGGACCAAGGCAGAGGCCACCATCGGGACAGTAGCCATCTCGGCCTTGCGCGTCAAAACCACGCCTATCCTGCTCGACACAATAAACACCGTGCCCTGAGGAGACAACCTGTTTTGCGCGCAGTTTGTCGGAACAGGTCGCCAAAAGCCCGGGTCGATTGTCACTTCGTTGTCGTTCACTTCATCCACAGACTACGTACGCACCATGTCAACACTCGGCTGACGACAGACACAACGAGAATTCGTGACGTAGGAATTGAATTCCAAACGCGGATTTCGCCGCGGAACGCCAATGGCCAGCAAGTCGTCCAGAACGCTATGAATGTTCAAACGCTCTCCAGTGGACCCGGCACAATATCGAACCGGCGCAGCCTGATCACCTCCGGTAATCTGGCCCGGGGAGACGAGGAAATCGGCGGCCAAATCATAGTCGCCATTGAATGCACGACTGGTCACCGCGAGAGAAATCCCCCCACCGCTAACTTTCGGTGGCTTCACGCGAGTAAAAACATCTTCTTGCCTAACTAATGAATCATCTACTCTAAAGCAGACAACTTTTCGTCGAGCCACTCTCCCACTCATATTTCAGTCTTATCAGCTAAGTGAGAACCACGCAACCGTGCCCCCGGCAGTACCCATCGGTACCTTGGCCACGTTGAAATCATCAGAGCTCAACGGCGCACGCCAATTGGAACTAAAACACCGAACACGACGGCGTACACGGCCGACGTGATCACGTCGGGACCAGGCACCATGACGCGATTAGCGGCGAGAACGGTACGTTGACGGACGGTGACAGCTGTCCAAAGTCCGACCTATGTTCTTTTGCGTGATCGTTGTTTTTCCTTGTGAAATGGACTGCGGCCTCAGTCGGTTGCTGCAAGCTCGCGTAGTACGAAACCCTCTGAAGTACGTGATGAAACGCATTCGAAATACGAATGGCTGCATGCATGCGCCAGCGATTGCTTCAGCAATGCTGTGGCTACTAGTTCGGTCGCGCGAAGACTGAATGTCTGGTGAAGATCGGATGCAGAGTAGGCATCATCTCATTCGATGAGATCTCGGCTGTGAAGGCTGTGTCACCGCAGTCCCCACGTGTACCGCGATACCCATCGATCGTGGGAGCAGCGTGATGGTTAGGCCGTTTGCGCTGGAAGGCTCTGGTGAGTACTGACCGCCAGACGGTTCCACACGTTGATCGCGGCAATAGCCATCAACAGTTGCACGATTTCCCTCTCCTCGAATAATGTCTTCACCTGCCCCCACAACGAGTCCGACACGCCGCCGTTTCCGATGAGCGTCACAGCCTCAGTGAGTGCGAGAGCGGCACGTTCGCGCTCGGAGTACACGTTCGGCGCCTCCCCCCATCCAGCTAACACATCGAGTCGGCGCTGATCAATGCCCGCCGCTCGAGCTTCACGCCCGTGCATGTTCAAGCAGTATGCACAACCATTGATCTGCGAAGCACGAATTTTTATCAGCGCCAGGAGAGGTTCACCCAGACTTCCTGCGTGGATGTATTTCTCAAGGGCGATCATCGGTTTATAGGCCTCGGGATCGACGTCCGGGACGGAGATGCGTTGCTCAAAAGACATTGTCGTTATCTTTCTTTTTGTTTTTACAATGCGTGTGCTTCGAGTGGCTTCTATTCTGTGTGTCGCCCGATGAAGTCATCGATCAGATGCACAACGGTGTCCAGTTCTTCATCCAAAACGAAGTGCCCGGTGTTGAGCAGGTGCAGTTCAGCGGATGGAAGGTCATCAAGGTACGCGCGCGCCCCAGATTCAGAAAAGAACTGATCGTTACGTCCCCAGGGCAATAGCATGGGGGGCTGATGCTTGCGCATCCACGCTTGCCACGCGGGATACAGCGCGACATTGGACTGATAGTCGTAGAGCAAATCAAGCATGATCTGGTCTCGCCCAGCTTGATCAAGCCAGTGTTGGTCCAGAGTCCATGCGTCGGGATCGACGAAATCTGGATGCGCGGCCCCCTCGAGATGTTGGGAGCGCGTTGCCTCAGCTGTAAGCGCTCCGCGGATGACGGGCTCCATTTCCTCCTGATTTATCCAGTACTGAACCACAGGCTGCATATTCGGTCCTAGTCCGGACTCGTAGGCGTTGCCATTTTGGGCAATGACTCCCTGTATCCAATTTGGATGTCGCGCCGCGATGCGATACCCGATTGGAGCGCCAAAGTCGAAAACGTACATGAAGAACTCGTCGATGCCGAGGGTGACCAGAAATGCTTCGATAACATCGGCGACGTGATCGAAAGAGTAAACAAAGTCGCCGCCGCCACTACTGGAGGTGGGAGCACTGCTGTAGCCGAACCCCGGGTAGTCCGGTGCAATGAGGTGCACCCGATCGCTGAGCCGATCCATCAGGTGCGCGTACTGGTGCGACGCAGCCGGGAAACCGTGCAGCAGCACGAGCGTTGGCGCGTCCGCGGGGCCTGCCTCCCGATAGAAGATCTCTAACCCATCGACGGAAATAGTGCGATGCCGCACTCCCGTGAGCTGATCAGTGTCCGTTGTGAATTCGGCCATACTGTCCTCGTTTCGCCCGCTGATGCCTGCATTTCAGACTTTCACTCGCGGAAGCTCGTGTCAATACGTCCACGACGTGCCGACATCCGTGCTCCCGAGGATGAGTCGGGAGATCATCTCGCGATCGTGACCGCCATCACCGGTGCCAGCAGGCACAGAACGTAATCGATCTCACAACCGCCCTCTGGCAACGGTTCGGCGAAACCTCGGTCATCATCTGCGACGGCCGTCACGGGATCCTTGAAAGCACGGGATTTCCGGTACACGGTGCGGGCTGCAGCGTCTCAGAATGATTTTCTTGGATCGCTTCCCGCAACAGAACGCGCCCCGCAATCTTCCCCAAAACACCCATTTCCGCGTGGTATCGGTCAGGAGTTGAGCTGCGCGCGGCACATAAGCTGATGGCTGGAACTGTAAATCACCGGGCGATGGCCCTAGCAGAAAGACCACAAGCAGCCGCAATACATCAAGCAGGAGGACCCACAATGACCAGAATGTTCGCACTGATCTGCGCGCGACTGTCGGACGGAAGCACCATGCGCTCCCCCCGCCACACCGACGATCCTCTTAGGTCCAAGCGGCGTGTCGTGCGTAATCGGGTCAGTGCTGCGGCATTGGTGCTTGTGGCCGCGGCGTTGTCAGGCTGCTCCGGCGTCGGCGCTCCACGCATACCCCCGACGGAGCTGGGATCGAAAAACCTCGGCATGAACGCGGAGGTAGGTCCTGTCGAAGTCCGGAACCTGCTCCTGGTCACACACGGCGAAGCCGAGCCCGCACGCCTCATCGGGGTCCTCTTGAATGGATCAGAGAAAGAAATCCAGGTCACGCTGTCAGACCAAGACGACGAGATCTCCGTCACCCTCGATCCGAGCGAGCAATATGCCTTCCAGGAACACCCGACCCTCTTCGAGACCGCTGACGCGATACCAGGTGCAGTAGCGGATGTCACCATCGCTGTCGGAACGGACACCGAATCAGTGCAGATCCCGATACGAAACGGCAGCCTGAAATGGCTTGAGCCGTACCTGCCCAACAGCACGAGCAACTGAGAAATCGAGATCAGCGGCGACATTCGCGCGATCACCGAATCTTCTCCGACGACAACTCCCGCCCGTGCCGGGACGATCGGCAAGGCGACGGAACGGTGAAAGCACCAGTGATCTAGGAACGGGCACCGAGGGACTCGAATCCCCCCAAGCCACGTCGCGGGCGCTACTCGGTTGCGCGGTCCATGGTCAGCGCCGTTCACGACGGACCAATGCCACCGTTTGGGATTCTCGTCATCCCCACCAGCCAGAGGCCTCGGTCCCGGAAACTCCTGCTGCCGGATGGGTGCCCATTTCTCTACTTTTACATGCCGCCCCGACTGGTTGACTGGTCGAGACGGCTGGATCAAGCGGGTGGCAAACCTAAGCAGTTGCCGTACGGCCCTCATCCGCACCATGTCGAGGAGATGCTCAGTCGACGACATGTTTCGGATAGTCAAAAGATGCAGATAAAGTCCTGAGTTGTGTCGTGGGCGCTAAATAGTTTTCTTAAGTAACAATTATTTAAGCTGATCACAGGGGTAATACTGGCCAAAAACAGCGTCGACGTTATGCGTTGATATAGTATATTCGGGCTAACGTTATACGTGTCCCGAGCACTGAGAGCGAGAGGCTAATTCGTGAGTTCATCTTCATCCAGCACGTCTATCCGGAGCCGAACCCCGCTAGTTATTACGGCGGCGAGTATCGCCGGGCTGGTGATCTTGTTCTTTATCTTCGCCGGGCTATATACGGATGTTTTGTGGTTTGCTCAACTCGGCTTTCTTAACGTTCTGACCACACAGTGGATCGCTAATGTCGTGCTGTTCCTGATCGGATTCGTGGCGATGTCTGTGCCCGTGTTCGTGAGCATTCAGCTTGCATACCGCTTGCGTACGATGTACGCGAAGCTGAACTCTCAGCTAGTCCGGTACCAAGAGGTCATTGAACCGCTGCGTCGACTCGCGATGTACGCCATCCCTGCGCTGCTGGGGCTATTCGCCGGCATCGCCGCGGCCACGCAGTGGAAGATGATTCTCATGTGGCTCAACCGCACCCCGGTAGGAACCACCGACCCGCAGTTCGGTTTCGACATCGCGTTCTACCTCTTCGACTTGCCATTTTACCAGTCCGTGCTCGGATTCGTCTCAGCCGTCGTGCTCATCTCGGCTCTCGTTGCACTGGCCACGAGCTACCTGTATGGTTCCATCCGTCTCATCGGCAGGGAGGTTCTGCTGAGCAAAGCCGCCCGCGTGCAGATCGCCGTCACCGCAGGCGTCTACCTGCTGCTGCAGGCCGTGAGCATCTGGCTCGACCAGTACTCCACGCTGACGGCCCAGGGCGACCTGATTACCGGTGCCGCCTACGCCGAAGTCAACGCGACCATCCCTGGACGCGCCATTCTTGCTGGTATCGCCGCTGTCGTGGCGATCCTCTTCATCGTCACTGCCATTATCGGCCGTTGGCGCCTGCCTGTCATCGGCACCGCGCTGCTGATCATCAGCAGCGTGCTGATCGGGTCCCTCTACCCGTGGGTGGTGCAGCGCTTCCAAGTCGACCCCAGCGCGCTTACCCTCGAAGCACCCTATATTGATCGAAATATCAACTTGACCCGAGACGCCTACGACCTCTCGGACATCGTCGAAATTCCCTACAACGCCACCACGGAAGCGACAGCGGGCGCGTTGCGTGAAGACGCCGCCACGACAGCCAACATTCGCATTCTCGATCCGGCTCTGGTCAGCGACTCCTTCGCTCAACTGGAGCAGTTCCGTCAGTACTACCAATTTCCAACCAACCTCAGCGTGGACCGGTATGAGATCGACGGTGTTTCACAAGACACTGTCGTCGCCGTTCGCGGCCTCAACCTCGACGGTCTCAACGACGGAAACACCTGGGTCAACTCCCGCACCATCTACACGCACGGTTATGGCGTCGTTGCCGCCTACGGCAACCAGGTTTCCTCCGACGGCCAGCCGGTGTTCCTCGAGTCGGGCATCCCGACCAGCGGAGAACTTGATGATTTTGAACCACGCATCTACTTCGGAACGACCTCCCCGGAATACTCCATCGTGGGCGCTCCCGAAGGTACAGAACCCATCGAGCTGGACTACCCGTCCGGAGAAGACGGTGCCGGCCAGACCTACACGACATTCAGCGAAGACGGCGGGCCCAAGCTCGACAACGCCTTCAAACGCCTGCTCTACGCGCTCAAGTTCCAGTCCGAGCAGATCTTTCTCGCCAACTCCGTTAGTGACGAGTCGCAGATTCTTTACGACCGTGACCCCGTCACGCGTGTGCAGAAGGTCGCTCCATATCTGACCCTCGACTCTGAGGCCTACCCTTCCGTTGTTGACGGTCGGGTGCAGTGGATCGTTGACGGATACACCACATCCGCGGAATACCCATACTCCACCCCGGTGAGCCTCAACGAAGCCATCACCGACACAGAGACCCCGCCGCAGCCCTTCGCGCTGGATAGCGTGAACTACATGCGCAACGCGGTCAAGGCCACCGTCGACGCCTATAGCGGCGAAGTGGTTCTCTATGCCTGGGACGATGAAGATCCGCTGCTGCAGACCTGGCAGAAGATCTTCCCGTCCACAGTCAAGCCGATGAACGAGATGAGCGGTGACCTCATGAGTCACGTGCGCTACCCAGCCGACCTGTTCAAGGTACAGCGCGCCATTCTGGGTCAGTATCACGTAACCGACCCGAGTTCGTTCTATTCCAAGGACGACGCCTGGATCACCCCAAACGATCCAAACTCTCCAGCCGAGGACCCCACCCTGCAGCCGCCGTATTACCTCACCATGCAGGTACCCGGTACGGAGAAGCCGTCATTCTCGCTGTACTCCACCTTCCAGCCTGAAGCCACCGGCGAGTCAAGTCGAAGCGTACTCTTCGGCTACCTCGCGGTCGACGCGGATGCCGGAAACGTGGACGGAGAACGCTCAGAAGGCTACGGAACCATGCGGTTGCTCAACCTACCCAAGGACGGCACCGTTCCCGGCCCCGGCCAGGTACAGAACATCTTCAGTTCCGACCCGACGGTATCGACCGAGCTCAACCTGCTGCGTCAAGGGGCCTCTACGGTGCTCAACGGCAACCTGCTCACCCTCCCGGTCGGCGGCGGACTGCTCTACGTGCAACCCGTCTACGTGCAATCCACGGGTGAAACCAGCTACCCGCTGCTACAGAAGGTACTCGTTGCCTTCGGCGACCAGATCGCCTTCGAGGACACTCTCGATCAAGCGCTTGATACCCTCTTCGGAGGAGACTCTGGAGCCGATGCTGGAGACGCGAGCGTTCCGGTGACCGAAGATGACACGACCCTAGTCAGCCCGACCGAAGGCACAGACACCAGCACGGACACGTCTACCGATGTTCCAGCGGCGACCGGTACCGGAAACGCGGAGACCGACCTCGAATTGACAGCGCTCCTAGAGGCCGCCAACACAGCCCTTACCGAGAAGCAGTCCGCTCTGACCGCGGGCGACTTTGCCGCTTACGGTGCCGCAGACGACAGGCTCGCGGAAACCATCGCGAGCATGCTGGCGCTGCTTGGAGAGTAGCCAGGGCGCACGATCCTCGGCGGGTCGAATAAACCGTCGGTGGCGTCGCTGTCGTCCGGCATTGTCGTATCGTAATCCCGTGGCGCACCGTACTGCCGCTGCAACGCGACCGTGTACGTGCAGGCTGCCAGCGCGGGGAAGATTTAGACTGCAGCACACGAGAAGACACCGACCATCGAACGCGCTGGGTCGAACTAATCGACACCGCAGGAATCCACCTCTGACCACACCGAATCGTCTACAGCCAGCTCAGTCCCCGGCGCGGAGGTAGACATCGACAGTCTCTTGGCTGATCCCAAACCCATGAGTAAGAACAGACTTTGGCACGCCAACAACAGCGTTCTCACGCAGCTCAGCCGCACGAGCCATGTCCAGCGATCGGGTCAAGGGTCTACCCGCGTCTTTATCGAGCAGCACGACGAATAAGTGGCGGGGACTCGCTGCTTACCTCCCCGAGAACTCCACGTTGAATTGTTCGTCTTCAACGCTGCACTGAGTGGCTCCGACGCCGGGGCGCTGACGAGGGTGGGTTCCATCTTTGAGCTCACTGCGGCATAATCGGAAAAACGGCCCCGTATGGTGACGATGAATTATCCACCCGCCGGGACGTGACCGGAAGGAATGGTGTGGTGTGAATTCTGCAAGGTTGCCCGGACGTGGCGTGGGTGCGCTCTCGGAATCTGACGCGGAGATATACGTTGCCTCCGTGTGTTTTAAGACCGGGCCGCCGGGTGCTGCCGGAGTTGAGGTCGAACGGATAGTCCACGATGTCTCGGATCCGCAGTTCCCGGTTTCGGTTGCGCGGGTCAGCGACGCGATGGCGGCATCACAGGGCCCGTTACCGGGTGGAGGAGTAATCACCTTCGAACCAGGCGGTCAGTTGGAGGTGAGCTCTGTGTGCGCGTCTGATCTTCCCTCTCTCGTCGTGGCGACCCGGGCGGATCTTGCAGCTGTTGAGGCTCTGCTGACGGATGCTGGTCTGTGCTTCGGCGCGGTGGCTTTGGACCCTGCTCGGCCGCCGGTGCGGTCATTGGATCATCCACGTTATGCCGCCATGGAGCACCATTTTGATCGTTTCGGCTCTGCGGGACGGGTCATGATGTGTTCCACGGCTGCTCTGCAGATTTCGCTGGAGGCTGGGCTCGACACTTCGGGATCCAGCGGCGCGGCGCAACGTTGGGCACGACTGCACAATCTCATTCCGGTCTTTGCTGCTATGTTTGCAAATTCTCCGTTCCTTCATGGCGTCCCCAACGGTTGGCATAGCAACCGGCAGCGTATCTGGTTGGCGATGGATGCTTCCCGGACCGCAATGGTCCCCCGCTCGGTGGACCCGCGCTTGGACTGGGCTCGCTACGCGCTGGATGCGCTGCTGCTGTGCATTCCCTCAACAGAGGCTGCCTGGACAGCTCCGCGCGGGTTGTCGATGCGGAACTGGTTACGTGGAGAAGGCCCAAGACCTGCAACGCTCGACGACCTGAAGTACCACCTGACAACTTTGTTCCCACCTGTGCGCCCGCGGGGGTTCATGGAGATCAGGGTGATCGACGCACAGGCAGGCAACGACTGGGAGTCCGTCACGGCCATGGTGACAGCACTGGTGGACGATGAGCATGCGGCCGACCTAGCCGCAGAGGCCTGCGCCCCGGTGGCGTCCCTGTCCAATCCGCTCAGGACAGCCGCCCGTCACGCATTGACAAATCCCGTGCTCGCTTCGGCAGCCTACGGCTGCGCCGAAGCCGCTCTGATGGCATTGCCCCGTTTAGGGGTTGACACCACTACGCGTAACCGCGCAGAAGATTTCGTTGCCCGATATACGGCGCGGGGCCGGTGTCCCGGGGAAGAGCGACTGGAAGTGTGGAGAAGGACCGGCAGTTATTTTGGTCCGTCAGAGCATGAGGAGCATTGTGAAAATGTCCGATAATTTTTCTGAATCCGGTACCGATCCGGAAAATCTCAAAACTTTCATTGCCGACGCGCTGGAAAGGTCCCGGAACCGAACGCATGCGCTGACTGAGTGCGACGAGGAAGATCTGCTGAAACAGCACTCAGCGCTGATGTCGCCGCTGGTCTGGGACCTAGCGCATGTCGGCAGCCAGGAGGAACTCTGGCTGGTCCGCGACGTCGGCAAAATGGAGCCGTTGCGGTGCGACATCGACGAGATGTACGACGCTTTCCAGCATGCGCGCAGCGCTCGCACCTCGCTGCCATTGCTCTCTCCGGATGAGTCCCGCAAGTACCTCGCCCAGGTTCGGACCAAAACCCTCGATGTCCTGGATCGGATTCCCTTGGAAGGCTCGCCATTGGTGGATCGTGGCTTCGCCTTCGGAATGATCATCCAACACGAGCAGCAGCACGACGAGACGATGTTGGCCACCCACCAGCTCCGGGTTGGCAGACCAGTCCTGCACGCCCGGACATTGGCAGCCGACGTCGTGTCCACCGACCGGTACTCTCTACCAAAGGAAGTGCTGGTCCCCGCAGGGACGTTCATGATGGGGACCTCGGTGGAGCCCTGGGCACTGGACAACGAACGTCCCGCCCATCCGGTTGATCTGCGCGCGTACTGGATCGACACTATTCCGGTAACCAATAACGCCTACCGATCTTTCATAGACGACGGCGGCTACCGAACCCCCCGCTGGTGGACGGCCCAAGGATGGAAGCACGTCAGAGAAACCGGAATAGTGGCGCCCAAATATTGGGAACGCGACGGTGACCGGTGGGTCAGAACCAGATTCGGCGTCGTTGAACAGGTGCCAGAAGACGAGCCGGTGCAGCACGTGTGCTGGTTCGAAGCGGACGCCTACGCCCGCTGGGCCGGGCGCAGGCTTCCGACCGAACCAGAGTGGGAAAAAGCTGCGCGGTACAACCCCCGGTCCGATTGCTCGAAGCGCTACCCGTGGGGTGATGAAGATCCCAGCCCGCATCATGCGAACCTGGGCGGATCAGCTCTGCGGCCTTCCCCCGCCGGCTCCTATCCGCGCGGCGCATCACCGTTGGGAGTGCGCCAACTCATCGGTGATGTTTGGGAATGGGTCTCCAGCGACTTCCGCCCGTACCCCGGATTCATCGCGTTCCCGTATCAGGAATACAGCGAAGTTTTTTTCGGGTCTGACTACAAGGTGCTACGCGGCGGCTCCTGGGCGGCGGACGCGGCCGCGTGCCGTGGGACATTCCGCAATTGGGATTATCCAATCCGCCGGCAAATCTTTGCCGGCTTCCGTACGGCGCGGGATGCCGCACCGGACGAGGTGCGTTAGCCTGTGTGCCGTCATTTAGCTTATATCGGGTCCCCCATGCCGCTCGCGGAGCTGCTGCTCGCTCCCGCGCACGGGTTGTTGACGCAATCCTGGGCGCCCAGACATCAGCGGCACGGGACCGTGAACGCTGATGGTTTCGGTGTCGGATGGTATGCCTCGGAGGATCCCATACCCGCCCGTTACCGTCGCGCAATCCCCATCTGGGCAGACGGGTCCTTCACTGATGTCGCTCGGGTTACCTCCAGCCAGGCAGTGCTCGCGGCCGTCCGGTCCGCGACGCCAGGGATGACGCAGGAGGCATCAGCTGCTGCCCCCTACGCGTACGGGCCCTGGCTTTTCAGCCACAACGGCCGGGTAGAGGGTTGGCCGCAGGCATTGGAAGCTCTGGCCGCATCGCTTCCGCCCGCTCGTCTGCTGGCCCTTGAAGCTCGAGTCGACTCCGCCCTGCTCTGGGCACTTGTCCTGGAACGGCTCGCCGCAGGAGACTGCGCCGGGGATGCGCTGGCGCACGTGGTCAACAGCGTCTCTGCCGTCACCGGCGCACGACTAAATTTTCTGCTCACGGACGGCACAGCCATAGCGGCCACGGCCGCCGGAGATACCCTCTTTTGGCGAACCGGTCCCGGGAGCGTCGTGGTGGCCAGTGAACCTTTCGATGACAGCCCCGACTGGCATGAGGTGGCGGACAACTCTCTTCTGACCGCCACCGCCGGCTACGTCGACGTCCGTCCGATTTCCACTCTCACGAAGGAACAGGTAGCCCCATGAGCCTCTTTGCCGCCCGCCCCGACATTATCCATCACCTATCTCCGGACCATCTAGGGCGAAGCCTGCGCGCAGACGTGCGCGCAGGACTTAGCGCGTCGCCGAAAACGCTGCCACCCAAGTGGTTCTACGACAAACTCGGCAGCGAACTGTTTGAGCGCATCACCGGCCTGCCGGAGTATTACCCCACACGAGCCGAACGTGAAGTGCTAGAACTCCACGCGGCAGAGATAGCGACCGCATGCCCTGCAGAGACGTTGATCGAGCTCGGGTCTGGATCTTCCCGGAAAACCCCCCTGCTACTCAACGCCTTGAGAAACGAAGGCTCCCTTCGCCGTTACGTTGGCGTAGACATCAGCGATAGCGCACTGCTGGATGCCCAAAACGAATTGGCTCGTGCCTTTCCCGACCTTGAACTGCAGGCCGTGACAGCCGACTTCGAGACCCAGCTGCACCTGCTACCTCGGGCCGGACGTCGCATGGTCGCGTTGCTGGGCAGCACTATCGGAAATTTTGAGCCATCGACCCGAGCCAGTTTTCTTTCTGACGTTCGCGACTTGCTCGGCAAAGACGGTGGTTCACTACTTCTTGGGACGGATTTGGTGAAATCGCCACACGTCCTCGTTTCGGCTTATGCCGATACGGAAGGGATCACCGCTGACTTCAACCGGAACGTGCTGCGCGTTCTCAACACCGAGCTCGGTGCCAATTTCGACGTGATGGCCTTCGAACACATGGCGGTGTGGATGCCCCGAGAGGAATGGATCGAGATGCGGCTGCGCGCCAGCAGACCCATGATGGTGCACCTGCCAGAGATGGACATGACCATCCAGTTCCACGAGGGGGAAGAACTTCGTACGGAAATTTCGGCCAAATTCCGCCTTGACGGCGTGGTCGAAGAGATGGAAACGGCGGGGTTCTCCGTGGCCGGGCAGTGGACGGATCCGCAAAATCGTTTCGCCCTGACCCTGGCCGCAGCCATCTAGACCTGGCCTTGCCCCCGTTGAGTGAACATTCTCTCTTGTGAGGTGTCCACTCAACGGGGGCAAGGCCATCGCGGCATAGGCGGAATCAGTCGCTGCCCATGCCTTAGATCAGAAGAGACTGGTCGCGCTGATCCACGACACCGTGTAGGTAGCGGGTGTGTTGCATACGGTGACGGGATTTTCCAGCGTTATGGTCCGCGACGAATCCCAATTGGGCGGACTCACTTTGGCCACATCGGCGACGGCGGTGTCACAGTCGTACGCTCCGGCATTACTGAAATGGATGGTGCTGTAAGCAGATGCCCCGGGAGCGAGCTGCACCACCTCCGGCATGCCGCTGTCTGCCGCGCGCTTCCCTGCGACCGCCCCCGTAGCGCTGTCCGCGAGGTTGAAGATGGAAGGTGGTCCCTCGACCCAACAGGCGTCGCCGCTGGTGTTAGTAAACGTGATCTCGGAGAAGAACGAACCGGCTCCGCTGGCCAGGGGCTGGGCGGCGATAGAAATACCCAGGTTGTCTCCGTCACACTCAGCGGCTCCGGCGGGCATCGGCGTCACATCTGCATCGATTGCGGGGACCGATGCTTCGCCAGCGGTCTCGTACTCCCCCGGATCAGGCGCTACGGGCGAAGCGGAAGCCGAAGGGTAACCGGCACTAGTGGGCGACGGGGTTGCAGACGCTGCCTCACCGCTCACTTGGCCAACGCAGCCAGTCAAGAAGAAAATGACGGCTATTCCGGAGCAGAGTGCAGAAATTTTCTTCATGATTTTCCTCGGATTATCGTCGTGTCAATTGATGCATGCTCCTGCCTTCGAGGTTAGCCTGCTGAGCAGGTCGGCTGGGGTGCTCCGGTTGAGCGTCAGTGGATCCGGCACGCCGAAACCGTTCCGGAGCTCCGCCACGCCCCGGAACGGCTACTCAATCCGCAGTCTCAAGTGAAAATGCTCACGCCACCTGGACCAACCAGCAGTCCCACGACGATGAGCACAATACCCCAGAGAAACTGGCGTCGAAATAGCGCGAAAATTCCTCCAACTACGAGGATTACTGCAATGATCCAGAGAATTGTTGCCATGGTGCTGCTCCATTTCATTCAGCGCCGACGGGCCGTACGCCCATAGCGGTTTTCGATCTGTTGAATCGAACGTACCCCCTGCTCGGTCTCTGACCACTGTGTTTTATCCAGAATGTCGTGGAGGTGAGACGCTGCCATCATGTGTTAGCGGCCATGCGAAACGACCAAGAGAACCCAAGCACGGTGACGTCCCGCAAAGTGGATGCTCTTATTGATGTCAAGCGACTTTTTGTGCCGCATGGCCTTGCCCCCGTTGAGTGGACGCGGGTTAAGCGGTGAGTTGGACTTCTGCGGTCTCTGACGAGTGTTGCAGTTCGAAATCGACTGGGCTGATTTGCCCGATCGAGGAGTGCCGGCGGCGGTTGTAGCGGTCCTCGATTCAGGCGCCGACTTCGCGGGTGGCGCGGTCGCGGGTGGGCCAAACACGGCGGTAGTAGAACTCCGTTTTCAGCGTCGCGAAGAAGCTCTCAGCCATCGCGTTGTCCCAGCAATTTCCGGTCAATCCCATCGAGCGGGTGATGCCATTCTTGGCGGCGAATGCGGTGATCTGAGCGGAGGCATATTGGGTGTCCGTGTCGCTGTGGAATATGACCCGCGCCGGCCTGTTTCCGCATAACGTCATGGCCATCGCGAGGGCGTCCTCGATCAGGTCGGTCCTCTTATGGGCGGCGATGACCCAGCCGATCACTCGGCGGCTGTGAGCGTCGATTACGGTCGTCAAGTAGACCCATCCCTCCCAAGTCCTGAGGTAAGTGATGTCGCCGACCCAGATCTGGTTCAGCGCCCCGGTGTTCCATTCGCGTTTGACGGCATCGACCGGGTAAGCGTCGGCGTGGTCAATGATCGCGGTGGTCTTCCACTTTTGCGGGCAGATGCCTACCAATCCGAGGCGTTGCATGATTTTAGCGCCGGTCTTGCGTGAGATGGTTTCCCCGTCGGCACAGAGGTCGGCCAGGATTCTCGGGGCTCCATGGACCTCGTCGGAGTCGACGTGGAACCACGCCACTTTCTCCTCGATGTCCTCGCGTCGCAACCGAAGCAGCTCGGCCCGTTCCGACTCCGTGACAGCGGTCTCACCGCTGTCATTTCGGGCTATGAAAGCGCTGAGCCAACGGCCCAGCGAGGCCTCGTCGATGCCGAGCTCACGCGCCACGGTCACGGTCACGGTCACAAGCGCCCTACTAGTGTTAATCACCCGCTTCACGGCCTCGTCTTTGCACTCAGAAGTGAACTCCCTGCGTGTCTTTCCCCTGTGAACATTCTCTCTTGTGAGGTGTCCACCCAACGGGGGCAAGACCAGAGTTTGTCAAGGTGAATGAGGCCAATGGGAGTTTAGGGGGCTGGTTCGAGTCGTCCATTCCGCCGTTTTATTTATTCCGTTTCGTAAGCGGTCCCCCTGTACAGTGTGTGCAGAATCCTCACAGCTGTGACGCACTCCCGCGCTCATGGTTCCCCGTGGTGGAAGAACGGAATCCCCGCATGAGAAAAATCTCGCTCGGCCTGGTCGGCATCGTCGCCGCAGCCGTCAGCCTCGCCATTGCAGTACCCGCGAACGCCGCCAGCAGCGTCCTCTTCGTACCGGACAGCTTCAACTCCGCACTTTCTGACACAAGGGCGACAGGGCACTACGAAGTGGTCGCTACCGGTCTCCACATTTACACCGACTCGACCACCAGCACAGACAAGGTCGCTGAGTACGTCGACACGAACGCCCTGCTCGCCGCAGCCGGCGAACCAAACCTTGAGTATACGAACACAGCCGGGGGTATCCCCGGCGCCCAGCTCATCGTCGACTTCGACGCTGACGGCACTGCCGATGGGATCCTCATCGGAGAGCCTGCCACCTATGGCAACGACTGGTGGTTGAGTAACTCCGCAGACCTATTCGTCAAAAACGGCGCACCGTCCCACATGGGCGGATTCGGCAGCAACAACCACGGCACTCTCGACCAGTGGCGGACCGCCTTCCCAAACGCTGACGTCACTGCGTTCGGCTTCTCCCTCGGTTCAGGAGTCAAAGGCGATGGCGTCCTCAACGCGATCAACTTCGCTGGCACTGAATACACGTTCGGAACTCAAACTGTGCTCGCGGGCAAGGACAACTGCAAAAACGGCGGGTGGGAAACTAGCACGAGTCCCGACTTCAAGAATCAGGGTGACTGCGTCAACTCTTTCGCCTCTTCGAAGGGGTAGTTGTACTCGGCATGGACATTGGTGACCGGTCGGGCTCATGAAAGGTGAGGGCCTCGGGGCTTAGGGACTGCAGATGATTAACACGCTGGTTTAATTTCTGATCCGGTTTCGGGGTGTGAGTAACAACGGAACGGTCAGTGGCGTTAAGCGGATGGGTTGAGTCCATTTACCGCCATTGGCTGTTCCAATGCCGGTCAGCGTTGCCTCGTTGAGGCGGTCTAGCGGGTCCGTGGATAGCTTGGGTGTGAGGGCCTCGTTGCGTGGGGTACGGATTCTGTTACGGTTTGACGTTGTTGGGTCGCTTGGCTGGTGCTTTTAAGCTATTTTTCTCCTCATGCCGGTGGAGTTTCGGACAGGTGGCGAGGTCGCGAACTTTGGCTGGTACGCGGTGACGTTGACGCAGACGGACCCGGATCGGATGTTTCCTCGGCGACGCCGATCTGGTATTGGTGGGCCGGCACCGAGGCGAGCACCCTCTTGAGATCGTCGCATTGACCTGATTTTTTTCGACCAACTCTGAGCTGCGCGCGCTGTCGGAGGTCGACGCGAGCCAGCACACTCAAAAGAATTTCATAAGCGACTTCGCATCCGCGTGGCACACGATCATGAATCTTGACCGGTTCGGTCGGTGATGGTCCCGTCTGCCAAGTGATGCGGGTCAGTTACCTACTATGCCCACTAGCCCCAACAGGGGCTTCTGACTGCGCATCGAGATGGGAAAGTCGGGTCGGGTGTCGACGACAATTGAAAATTGAGCCACTATCGACGGTGAAAACTGAGCCCTTGTTGTGTGTTCTATTGTGCCGCGTTCTCGGCGCGGACTGAAGGTAAAGTTTCGATCCCGGTGTTGTGCAGTCGGTAGCTGGCGCCTTCNCGATCTGATCGCCGAACACGTCGCCCCAGCGGGCGAAGGCCAAATTCGACGTCGAAATCAGTGAGGCGTGTTCGTAACGGGACGAGACGAGTTGGAAGAACAGATTCGCCGCGTCTTGTTCGAACGGGATGTAGTAGGCAATGCGATGGAACGGTGAAAACACCAGCGCTCCACGAACGGGCACCAAGGTACTCGAATCACCCCGCGCCACGTCGCGAGCGCTACTCGGTTGCGCGGTCATGGCCAGCGTTGTTCATGACGTACCAAGTTACCGATCCAGATTCTCGTCATCCTCGCAGCCAGAGGCCCCTCAAACCCGATTTCACGTGCAATGACGGGTTTTGTTCGAAAACCAGTTGAACAATTCCGCGAGGATCACACAGGTTGGGTGCCACCACGCCATAAATGTATGCTTGCAATTGTTGTGGGTTTGCAACTATTGCATGAGATGAGGGTATCAGTGATTCCTGACGAAGATTTCGACGCTCGCGCGGCGGACGCCGCGTTGACAGCTTCTCGTGCGCTGATGGGTGTGGTGGCTCGATCTGTCGCAGGTGTCCTGGAGATCGTGACGTTGCCCCAGTTTCGTGTTCTCGTGCTGCTGGACACCTCGGGGCCCCTGCGGATGGGCGTCCTGGGCGAAGCCATCGGCGTCCTTCCCTCCACGTTGAGCCGGGCAATCGATCGCATTGTCGAAGCTGGTTGGGTGAGGCGCACCACCAGGCCAGCCAGTCGACGTGAGGTACTCATTGAGCTCACGCCAGCAGGACAAAACCTTGTCACTCATGCCCTGGAGCAGCGCCGCGACAACATCGCCGACATCCTGTCCGTCTTGTCGCCCGACCAAAAGTCCGCAATTGTCTCTGCATTTGAACTCTTTGCCCGGGCCGCCGGGGAAACCTCATCGAAAGACTTGTTGATCCTTGGCATCTAGCGCGATAAAGGCTCTCCCAAGACTCCACCCCTCACAGGTGGAACCGTGGCCCCCGCGTTGCGCGTGCGAGCGCTTGAGGCGCACTCATCCCGTTTTGTCTACTAATGGATCCATGAGGTAGCGATAATTTTAGACATCAATGTCACTGTCCCCACGAAAACAAGAGGCACGTTCCTCGGCGCTTTCATGAGGCTTGTCGGGATGAGTGTCGTCGCCGGCGTCCTCGTGACGGCGGGCATGGCGCCGGTGGTCGCGTTGGCCGGCCTGAGCGCGACGAACACCATCACAGTCCTTGATAACCTGCCGGGCTATCTGGGAATCGAGCAGCTTTCGCAAAAGAGCAACATTTATGCCACCCAGGACGATGGCAGCCCCGTACTGCTTGCGTCGTTCTACGACCAGAATCGGGTCGAGGTTGAATCGGATGCCATCAGTCAATTTGTGAAGGACGCCGCGGTCTCGGGTGAGGATCCTCGTTTCTTTGAGCACAACGGCATTGACATTCAGGGAGTCCTTCGCGCGGTTGTGCGCAACACGTTCAGCGATTCGTTGCAGGGAGGATCATCGATCACTCAGCAGTATGTGAAGAACGTTCTCGTGCAGAAATGTGCAGTCATCGCCGAGCAGGAGCAGAGCGACCTGTGCTACACGGCGGCCACGGAAATCACCGCCGAGCGCAAACTTCGCGAAATGCGCTTCGCGATTGCCGTGGAAAAGAAGTACGACAAGGCGGACATTCTCCGCCAGTACCTCAACATCACGGGCTTCGGTGGGACGGTCTACGGTATTGAGGCAGCGGCCAATCATTACTTCAACACGACAGCGGCGGCAGTGACTCTGCCGCAGGCCGCAAGCCTCGTGGCGATCGTGAACAACCCACGAAAGTTCCAGCTCGATATACCGGGCAGTGTCACCAATGGCGCCGCCAACGACTATGCCGCCAATAAGATACGCCGCGATTATATTCTCGGGGAAATGCTTGCCGAGGAGAAGATCTCTGCGGCCCAGTACGAGACAGCGGTCGCCACGGTGATCACTCCGGTCATCACGGCGCCCAGTACCGGCTGCGCTACGGCTGGCGCCAACGCCTACTTCTGCGACTACGTCGTACACGCCCTCCAGACCGACCCCATTTTTGGTGCAGACGAAGAAACGCGGCTGCTTAATTTTCGCCGTGGTGGGTACGACGTGTACACCACGCTCGACCTGGACCTGCAGGGTGCGGCCGTGACAACCATGAACGAAAACGTTCCCAAGATCTCCACCGCAGGAGACGTGGGCGCCGTCATTTCCAGCGTTCAGGTCGGCACCGGCCGGGTGCTCGCCATGACCCAGAACAAGGACTACAGCCAGGATCCGGCCGTGCTGAATTCCGGGGCCAACTACACGGCCATCAACTACAACACCGACCATGCCGCCGGTGGCTCGAGCGGTTTTCAGCCCGGTTCCACCTACAAAGTATTCACATTGGCCGAATGGCTCAGCGAGGGGCATTCCCTCAACGAACGCGTTGATTCTGGGCGCACGTCGCACTGGGGAGCTTTCCAGGACAGTTGCCGGGGTACACAGCGTTACCCTGGTTGGAACCCCCGCAATGACTCATTGAGTCAAAATCGATCCAATTACAGCGCTCTCGAATCGACCATCAATTCCTACAACACCGGGTACCTGGGCATGGCAAAAGAGCTAGACCTGTGCGGTATCCGCAAGACTGCAGAGGCCTTCGACGTACACCGTGCCGACGGCGACCCGCTTCGCCAGGGAGCCAGTTCCGTGCTCGGCACCAACGAAATCGCGCCCCTGACCATGGCCGTCGCCTTCGCCGGTATCGCCAACGACGGGGTGACCTGCACGCCTGTTGTCATCGATCGAATCGTGACCGCCGATGGCACTGAACTGCCCGTTCCAAAATCCGAGTGCAGCGCCTCGGTTGAGCCCGCCGTAGCGGGTGTTATGGCCTACGCCATGCAGCGCGTGATGAGCGAGGGCACCGCCCGTTCGTCGTATTACCGGACCAGTCCCCGCGTTCCGATGATCGGAAAAACCGGAACCACGGGTGGTGCAGCGGATACCTGGATGAGTGGCGCGAGCACCGAGGTGGCAACCGTGGCCGGCGTCGTGAGTGTTACGGGATCCCTCGACCAACGCTCCATGTACTTCGACAGCGGATACGCCGCTACGGCCCGCCATCGGATGTGGCCTGACGTCATGTCCGTGGCCAATGCGAAGTACGGCGGAGACGACTTCGCTGACGTATCCCCCAGCGCCCTCCGCACGCTTCGTACCTCGGACTAAGTCCGCGACGCTCGGCAGTAGCTCCACCGTCTGGTATCCCGGGGCGACGAGGCAGTGGGGTTTCGAAACACTACATTTCGCTTTTATCGAGTCGTCGCCTCTGCGCAGAGGGTGATCGGCTCGTTAACCTCAACGTGCGACACTCTGCCTGTGGTCCGAAAAGTAACTGATGAACAAACTACTAGCCAGACTGAGCGGGAAGTGGGCACAGCAATACCCTCGGAGGGCGGCACGGCTGACCATCGCTTGCGCGGGAGCGTCTGGGAGGTCTTTTGGGTATTTCTGAGGATGGGACTGACGTCCTTCGGTGGCCCAGTGGCACATCTCGGATATTTTCGCGGGGAATTAGTCCAACGCCGCAAATGGCTGAGCGACAGCGATTACGCAGACCTGGTCGCGCTCGGCCAATTCCTCCCAGGCCCCGCGTCGAGCCAGGTCGGATTCGGCTTGGGACTCTTCCGAGCAGGTCCGTTTGGCGCTACCGCCGCATTCCTCGCTTTCACCCTGCCCTCCGCCGTCTTGATGGTAGCTTTCGCGTACGGCGCGAGCACATTCCAAGGCGTAGTCGGTTCCGGAATTATCCGCGGGCTCACGATCGTCGCCGTCGCGATTGTCGCTCAGGCTGTCTGGGGAATGGCACGAACTCTCACGCCCGATCCCGCCCGCGCATCCATCGCAGTGATGGCCGCTCTGGGCGCACTTCTGCTTGCGGGCTCGATGGGGCAGATCATCGCTCTTGTGGTCGGCGCGTGTGCTGGCCTGATTTTTTGCCGTGCCGGCGCCGGCGCCGTGACAGAAATGATCCGATTCCCGGTCTCCCGCCTCGCCGGATGGATCTGCCTCGCACTCTTCGTGATCCTGCTCGTCGTATTGCCGCTCTTGGCTGCCGCGACGGAACTTGGGGCTGTCGATATGTTTGACGCGTTCTACCGGGCCGGAGCGTTGGTGTTTGGCGGTGGTCATGTCGTGCTGCCGCTGTTGCAAGCCGGGGTCATGGATACCGGTTGGGTTTCGCCGGATCAATTCCTCACTGGATACAGTGCGGCGCAGGCATTGCCCGGCCCTGTGTTCACATTCGCGGCGTATCTTGGAACCCTCTCAACCGTGGGTCCTGGCGGTATCGCAGGTGCTGCTCTCGCTCTGACCGGTGTGTTCCTCCCCGGACTGCTTCTCCTGATCGGGGTGATCCCGTTCTGGAATGCGTTCCGATTGCGAGCGTGGGCCCAAGCGCTCATGCGCGGCGCGAACGCTGCGGTTGTCGGCATCCTCGCCGCGGCGCTGTACGACCCGGTCTTCACCACCGCAATTACTGGTCCTGCCCCCTTCGTCCTGGCTCTTGTATGTTTCGTGCTCCTCATCGCCTGGCGCACACCGGCCTGGGCTGTCGTAGCCGTCGGCGCTGGTGGTGGGATAGCGCTAACTTTTTTGCCCGGAGGCATACGTTAAGGCGACGACGATCCCTGCGGCAAGAGGGTCGCTGTGGCCGATGTCGATATCAGGACTGCCGTCGCCTCGGACACCCCCGCCGAACGCTTCAACGAGCTGCCGATCGCTGAAGAGATCACCCCGCGTCGCACCGCCCCCTAAAAACCATCGCCGCCTCGCCTGCCTCGTGCATCTGTTCGCACAGGAATAGGCTCTGTGGGGCTCTATCTTCGAGAACCTGAGCCAATCCCTAACGTCATCCGGGCGATGTTGGTGTATCGAACGGCCAGCTCTTCGGGCGAAAGCTCACCGTCACGGCGATACCACTGCGCAATACCAGTACACATAGTCACGATGGCTCGACTGGTGTCTTTGGGGTGCTCAGCGTCAAAGATCCCCTCCTGCATACCCTGATTGATAATGTCGTCCACCATCTGCTGCTGCCTATCGCGGGATGCGATGTGCGCCGTTCGCGACTCGCCTTCCAGGCTTCGGATCTCACTAGCAGCGATGAAGGCGAGCTCACTGCGATGAGCGTGAAAGAGCGCCAGACATTCGATCAGAAGTTGAAACTGTTCCTCCACGGAGGAACCTGCCTCCGCTACGGCGTCTTCACTCCTGACCAATAAATCCTGCATCGCGAACTGCACGATCGCCACCAGCAACGCCTGCTTGGAGGCGTAGTGGTGATAGAGGCCCGGTACGGAGAGCTTGGCCCGAGCGGCCACAGTGCGAATCGTCGTGCCGTGATAGCCGTGCTCCACAAAACTATCCAAAGCCGCTTGAAGCAGGGGTGGCAGAGCGTTGTCGGAGTATTTGCGCCATACGGCCTCATCCCCGACTCTTTTCGCAGTCTCAACTTTCACGAATACTCCTTCACCTGTTAATGCCTGATTGCCATTGTCTGTCTTGACAGATGGTGACGTCTACTTCAGACTAACTCCTACCGAGCGATCGCTCGGTAGGAGTGAGTAAAGTCAATTCCGGCGACGATGCCGGAGAGGGGCGGCTGTCGTGACTCGTTCATCTGTGACCAATCAAGGTGAGATCGGCTCTTGTGTACAGGGTCGGTCTGGGATCAACGCCGTAAAAGATTCTCAGACCGCACCAGACGTGCTCAGCCGGGACGTACGTGCAGGGATGCAGTACGAGTCCACCGTAGAGGCGTGGAAGGCCCGCGTTGCCGGCAACCCTGAGCGCGTCGCCCTTCGCTACTTCGATGGCTGGATGACGGCCGCCGAAGTCGACCGCGCCTCCGACGCTCTCGCTGTAGCGCTCGTAGCCCGCGGCACAATTCGCGGTGCCCGGGTCGGCATCTACCTCCAAAACACCCCGCACTATGCGCTTGCCCTGCTGGCCCTCTGGAAATTGGGAGCGACGGCACTGTTGCTGAACCCCATGTACAAACGTCGCGAGCTGCGCCGCCTCGTTGACGATTCGGGTGCCATCGGTGTTATTTGTGCCGATACAGCTGAGTTGGAAACGCGCCAAACGCTTGCCGGAAGCACGGTTTGCTGGCTCATCACTACCTCTGCACGTGACTTTCAGACGCGAAACGATCCGCGCAGTTGTGACATGACAGCACGCCCGACCGCTTCGGCTGACGGCGATGTCGCCACTCTGATTCGCGAATTCGACGGCTTGCGACCCGCTGACATTGCGCTGACCCGCGATGACGTGGCGCTCTTGACCTATACCTCGGGCACGACCGGCCCGCCAAAGGGCGCCATGAACACTCACGAAAACGTCTTAGCTGTCGCCACGACGTTTTGCCGCTTTGCACGGCTGGCCCCCGGTGACGTCGTCATGGCCGTGGCTCCACTGTTTCATATCACTGGCGCCGTGATCAACGCCGCGATCTCGCTGTTCACCGACACAACCCTGGTTTTTACGGGCCGCTTTGACCCCGATATCGTGTTGGAGGCCTTTGCCGAGCATCGGGTCAGCTATACCATCGGCTCGATTACCGTGTTCAACGCGATTTTGGCGCTTCCGCATGCCAGTGCCAGCCATTTTGCCTCCGTCAAGACTTTGTACTCCGGTGGAGCTCCGATCCCGCCGGCTACCGTGGAACGCTTCCAAAAGCGCTTCGGCGTCTACATTCTCAACGCCTATGGACTAACCGAAAGCACGTCCGGTGTGATTGCCGTCCCGCCTTATGCCACAGCGCCCGTCGACGCCTCCAGCGGCACCCTGTCCATCGGTATTCCGTTACCGCACGTTGTGGCCAGAGTCATCGATCCAAACGGTCACCCCGTTCCACCGGGTACTCAGGGCGAGTTGGAATTATCTGGCCCCCAGATCATCCCGGGTTACTGGAATAATCCGGATGCCACCGCCCACGCCATGCCCGGAGGCAGGTTCCGCACCGGCGACGTGGCCATCATCGACACTCGAGGCTGGATTTATCTGGTGGACCGGCTGAAAGACCAGATCAACGTCTCCGGGTACAAGGTCTGGCCTCGCGAAGTCGAGGACACGCTGTATGAACATCCCGCAGTCCATGAGGCCGCCGTGATCGGCCAGCCAGATGAGTACCGCGGCGAATCCGTCGTCGCGTTCGTCTCCCTGAAATCAGGTGTATCGGTCGCTCCAGCCGAACTCATCGCATTCACCAAAGAGCGCCTCGCGGCTTACAAGTACCCCCGCATCGTGCACATCATCGACGACTTACCTAAGACACAGACCGGAAAAATTCGCCGCCAGGAGCTCCGTGAAGAAAACACGACAGCCCAGGGCGTGCCGCCCCAGAAGGATAAATCATGACCGAGCAAACCGTGCACGCGCACCGCCTTGAGGGCAAGACGACCATCGTCACGGGTGCCAGTCGCGGGATCGGGCTGGCCATCGCCTTGCGGCTGGTGGCCGAGGGCGCCCGGGTTTGTATCACCGCCCGTAACGCCGAGGCATTACACGATGCGGCCGCCCAGTTTCCAAAAGGATCCGTCCTCCCGCTCGCCGGCAAAGCCCACGATCCAGACCACCGCCTCGAAGTTCTCAATGCTGTCGCCGAAACATTCGGCCAGCTGGATGTCCTCGTCAACAATGCGGGTATCAACCCCGTCTACGGTTCGGTCATGGATCTAGACCTTGCCGCCGCGCGCAAGATCACCGAGGTGAACGTCTTCGGTACCCTGGCCTGGATTCAGGATGCTTACCGCCACGTTGCCCTGGATTTCGCCGGCCGCGGCGGCACCGTGATTAACGTGTCTTCGGTCACCGGGCAGACACCGGCACCCGGTATCGGTTTCTATGGCGTGACCAAGGCCGCCATTGCACATCTGACCCGCACCCTCGCCGTTGAAATGGGACCGAAGATACGGGTGAACGCGGTTGCACCGGCGGTTGTCAAGACGCAATTCGCCCAGGCCCTCTACGAAGGCAAGGAGGCGGAAGTCGCCGCGAGATATCCTCTGGGCCGCCTCGGCAGCCCCGAGGATATCGCCGCCACCGTTGCCTTTCTCGCGTCCTCAGATTCGGCCTGGATCACCGGCCAGGTCATCAACCTCGACGGCGGCCTGCTTGCAGCCGGCGGCACCGCTTAACACGCCACTCATCGGCCCCGGCCGCGGAAGGAAATAGAACAATGAGCACCGAGTCACTCCCCGCCGACATCGAAGATTTGCGAGTCCGCACCCGCGAATTCATCCGCAGCACGGTTATTCCCGCCGAGCCACGGCCGGGCGAGCGCCTGGCCCAGTCCACCCGCGACCGACTACAGGCGGCAGCGAAGGCCGCCAATGTCTTCGCCCCGCACGTACCTAAGGAATTCGGCGGCCAGGGCGTCCCCATCCAGTACTGGTCCGCGATCTTTCAAGAGGCCGGATATTCCCCGATCGGCGCGTCCGCGCTCAACTGCATGGCGCCGGACGAGGGCAATATGCACATGCTGAACCTGATCGCCACGGAGGCGCAGAAACAGCGCTACCTTGTGCCCCTGGCCGCCGGCACGTCGCGGTCCTGCTTCGGAATGACCGAACCACACCCTGGCGCCGGTTCAGATCCGGCCGCCCTGCTCACCGAGGCCACAAAGGTCGACGGCGGATGGTCCATCAATGGTCACAAACGATTCACCAGCGGCGCCGACGGCGCAGCCTTCTGCATCGTGATGGCCCACACCGAAGCCGTCAAAGACGCCCCGACCGGTGCCACCATGTTCCTGGTCGATTTCGACAACCCAGGCATCCGGCTCGGTGAAAACATCCACACCATGGACCGTGCCATTGCTGGCGGTCATCCCCATATTTATCTGGAAGACTGCTTTGTAGCGGATGACGCGGTACTGGGGGCCGTCGGGCTCGGCTTCACATATGCCCAAGTGCGCCTCGGCCCAGCCCGTCTCACCCACTGCATGCGCTGGCTCGGACTGGCCCGGCGCTCGCTGGACATTGCCCTGGACCGAATCGAGCGCCGCGAAATGTTCGGCTCCCCGATGAAGAACCTGGGCCTTGCCCAGGAACTGATCGCCCAGTCCGTGATCGACATCGAAACCTCCGATGCGATCATCGATAAGACCGCCGCGCTGCTCGAAACGAATCCACGGGCCGGATCCGCGATGTCCTCCATCGCAAAGGTGCACTGCTCGGAGGCGATCTTCCGGGTGGTCGACCGCGCCATCCAGCTCTGCGGTGGCGACGGGGTTTCGGACGGGCTTCCCCTGGCTGCCTACCTGAACGAGGTGCGACCGTTTCGAATTTACGACGGCGCCAACGAGACCCACAAATGGGCCATTTCCCGGCGCGCATCGGCGGCGCGAAAGCGAGCCGTCGACGAGGGAGAGCCGTACCTGGCCGACGTGCACGGCTCCGATCAGCACGGCGCTGCCGCGGGTAGTACCGACCTGCACGCCGCTGATCTCGACACCGAGCTGGCAGGAATCCGTTGATGCGCACCATTCCCGACGGCGTCGAAGTCGTCGCCAACTACGCCGACGCCGTGCGGCTGAGCTTGCCGCCGCTTCTCATTCTCGACGCAGTCGAAGAGTTCATGGATGCCACAGGGCTCGGTATCGGGCCGCTGTCCTGGTGTCGGATCGGTGACGGGCAGTCCAACGTCACCTACCGTCTCCAGCGCGGCACCGAGGTGTTTGTGTTGCGCCGCGGTCCCCGTCCGCCCCTGCCGCGATCCACCCACGACATGGTTCGTGAGGCTCGGATCCAACAGCTGGTCAGAAAACAGGGGGTGCCGGTTCCCGAAATTCTCGCAATTTGTGACGACGAGTCGCTTCTCGGCGTTCCCTTCTACATCATGTCGTTCCTCGGCGGCACCGTTATCACCGATCGAATCCCCGGCCACCTCAGCACCATGACGCAGCGTGAGGCGACCAGCGCCGCTGTTGTCGACACCCTGGTTCAGCTACATCAGGTGGATGTTTCCGCTGGAGATCTGGCCGCGTTCGGACGCCCGGACGGCTACCTGAAGCGACAGGTCCAGCGTTTTTCCGCCCTATGGGAGGTGAACACCACCCGGAATCTGCCCGAGGTCGCCAGCATCGGCGGCTGGCTGGAACGCAATATTCCCACCAGCCAGGCCGCTACGGTGATCCACGGTGACTTCCGGGCCGGCAACCTGATGTTCGAACCGTCGTCCCCGGCACGCGTGATGGCCATCCTGGACTGGGAAATGGCCACGGTGGGTGATCCGTTGGCGGATCTTGGTTATCTCACGGCAACCTATTCGGAACCGGGAAGTTTTTCTACGCCGCTCGAATTAACCACAGTGACCCGCGAACCCGGATACCTCACCCGCGAACAGCTCATTTCGCGGTACCGCGAGCGGATGCAGGTGGACGTGGACGCGCTGCCCTGGTACCAGACGCTGGCGCTGTGGAAGGCATCCATCTTCTGCGAGGCCATTTACACCCGCTGGCTCAAGGGTGAACGACCGGGCGACACCGGCTTCGGCCCCTCGCTGGAAGAAGGAATCCCGAGGCTCCTGGACGGTGCCCGGCAATTTGCCGGCGTCGGGTCGACCGTCGCATCCTGAACCCTTTTCCGCCATTGCCCGGCACGTCAGAGAAACGAGATTGCAGTGTCCCAGCAGAAGATAGTCATCGTTGACGGAGCCCGAACGCCCGTCGGAAAATACAACGGGGCCCTGGCGGCCGTGCCAGCACACCAGCTGGGCGCCATTGCTGCAGTCGCGGCACTGGCACGCAGCGGCGTTGCCGCGGACGACATCGACGAGGTCATCATGGGCTGCGTCGGCCAAGCCGGTGCGGATGCCTACAACGCCCGCCGCGTCGCTCTGGCAGCCGGCGTGCCCGAGCGCACTCCCGCCTTCACCGTGAACAGGCTCTGCGGCAGCGGACTGCAGGCCATCTGGTCGGCTGCGCAGCAGCTGCGCTGGGGTGGAGCCGACGTCATCCTGGCCGGCGGCGATGAATCGATGTCCCGGATGCCGTTCCTGGATTACAACGCCCGCGGCAATGCGCGGCTGGGCGACCGCACCCAGGTGGACGGCACACTGGCCATGCTCACCGACCCGTTCAGCGAAAAACATATGGGTGTCACGGCCGAAAATGTGGCCAAAAAATACGGGGTGTCTCGGCGGGAGCAGGATGAGTTCGCCTGCGAAAGCCAACGCCGAGCGGGCACCGCGGAAGCCCAGGCGGTATTTCTTGCGGAAATCACGCCGGTTCTGGTTCCCGGGAAGAAGCCGGTGACGGTGACCGTCGATGAGGCGCCGCGCCCCGACACTACCCTCGAGACGCTGCGGGGGCTCCGCCCGGCGTTTCAGACGGGGGGAAGCGTAACCGCCGGCAACTCATCGGGAATCAACGATGGCGCCGCGGCCGTTATTTTGATGAAGGACAGCACCGCCCGCGACCGAGGGCTCGGTGGCCTGGCTACTCTGGAATATGTCGCGACGGCCGGGATCGATCCGGCGCTGATGGGTTATGCCCCGGCCCTGGCGCTACGAAAACTCTTTGACGAGACCGGACTCAGTCCGGCAGACATTGAGATCATCGAGCTGAACGAAGCCTTCGCGGCCCAGTCCGTCGCCGTCATCCGCGACCTGAAACTTGATCCAGAAAGGACCAACCCCTACGGCGGGGCCATCGCTATGGGTCACCCGATCGGAGCGACCGGCGCCATTTTGACCCTCCGCGCCGCCCGGCATTTGCAGCGCACTGGTACGGAATATGGCATCGTCACGCTCTGTATCGGCGGCGGCCAGGCACTCGCCGCTCTGATCAGGAGGTACGAGGCATGACGCCCCGAACCGGAATATCAAGAATCACAACGGTGGGTGTTGTCGGCTCGGCCGCACTGGGCCGCGGAATCGCCGAAAGCTGCATCCGTGCGCGCCGGACGGTGCTTCTGTATGACACTTCAGCCGAAAGACCGGAGCCAGGTTCTACCCGTACGACATAGTGTCCGATTTGCGACCCATCGACATCCCGCTCGGGGTGTGATGACGTGAATATTTTGAGGCAAAGGAGCCTTTTCTGATGACCCAGATCGACGAGACCGACAACGACACAGCCCGAGAAGCCAGCGGCGTCACCGACCGGTCGAAACGGCGGGACCTGATCGCCAGCACTCTCGGTAACGTCCTCGAATGGTATGAGTGGAGCGCCTACGCGGTCTTTGCGCCGTTCATCGCCGCTGCCATGTTCAACCCCGACGATCCCATCTCCGGACTCCTCTCCACCCTGGGAGTATTCGCCGTCGGCTTCCTGATGCGTCCGCTGGGCGGCATCGTCTTCGGCCTGGTCGCCGACCGGCGCGGGCGTAAATTCGTCCTGGTCACGACAATGCTCATGATGGCTGGCGGAAGCCTGGCCATGGCTGTGATGCCGACCTATCAGAATGCCGGCGCCTGGGCGTCACTCCTGCTGCTCATGGTCAGGGTCATCCAAGGGTTCGCGCACGGCGGAGAAACCGCGACCGCTTATACCTACGTGGCCGAGATTGCGCCGCGACGCCATCGCGGACTCTGGGGCAGCGCCGTCTTCATCGCTATCTTCGGCGGGTCGGTCTTGGCCTACGGTGTCGCCGGCGGGGTGACCAGCATCATGCCCGACGACAGTGTCGCGGCCTGGGGATGGCGTATCCCGTTCATCCTCGGCGCTTTCCTCGCCCTTGCGGCTCTGTACATGCGACGCAACATGGGTGAGAGCGAGGTCTTCGATGAACACACGACCGGCGCCGAAAAGCCGGCCCCGCTGCCGAAAGCTCAGGTTGCCCGAACAATCGTGCTGATGATCGCCATGACTTCCGGGGTGACAGCGGCCCATTACACCTGGACCTCGTACGCCTCCACCTACGCAATCACCCAGAAAGGCATGGACTCGGGCACCGCCTTCTGGATGACCCTGACAGCCCAGTTGATCGCCCTGGCAACCCTGCCGCTCTGGGGATGGATTTCCGACCGAGTCGGTCGGCGCCCGATGATGCTGATCTTCGCCGTACTCATGATCGCGCTTTCCCTCCCCCTGACTGCCATGATCACTTCGGCGGGATGGACGCTCCTACTCGCCTCGGCGATCGCTTTAGTGATCGTCGCCATCCCTGGAGCTTTGCTCTCGGCCATTCTCTCCGAGAATTTTCCGACCAGAATTCGTACCCGGGCCATCGGTTTCGCCTATTCCATTTCAGTGGCCGTGTTCGGCGGCACCGCTCCCTACTTAAACGCGCTCCTCAACTCGCTGGATGTTGGCTGGCTCTCCAGCGTGTACATCATTGTTCTCTGTGCGTGCACAGGGATCGCCTGTTTCATCATGAAGGAAACGAAGGGCATCGACTTGAAAGACGCCTGATTCTGTGGTCGGCCGTCGTGAACGGTCTTGACCTCGGGGAGTCAATACGGTTCGCGCAACAAGTTCACAGTATTTTGACCGGGCCGCGTTTCACCGGTTTATATCGGCGGGCGTTATGCTGACCCGGTGATCATTGACCTCGATGGTATCTCCGCAGAAGACGCTGTCGATCGAGACCTGGCGCACCTCGTGAGTGATCGAATCAGGGCAAGTCCCGACATCCGCGGCGGCCAGACGGCGGCGGATGCTGCGCTCGCCACGTTTGACGTGACAGGGTACGCCGCGACGCGCAACCGGGTACTTCCGGCGTCGGGTCGCGGAGCCTCTCGGTTATCGCCCTACATACGCCACGGGTTGCTTCCTTTGCGGGAAGTCTGGAATGCAGCCGCCGGGGGTCCGGCCGCGGATGTCTCCAAATTCCGTGACGAATTGCTCTGGCAAGAGTATGCCCGACATTTATATGCTCGTGTTGGCATGCATCTGCATCGCAATTTGCGGTTTGACGTTGCCTGGTCGGGGGAATTTGCGCCAGCGGCCTGGCCGCGCGAAATGGCCTGCGTCGACTGGGCGCTCTCGAGTTTGGAGACGGACGGCTGGCTGGTGAACCAGTCCCGTATGTGGCTCGCCTCGCAGTACACGGTGCGATCCGGAGCAGGCTGGGTGGCCGGTCAGGAGTACTTTCATCGCCATCTGTTAGACGGTTCTCGCGCGGCCAACCTGCTCGGGTGGCAATGGACGGTGGGCGCGGGCTCCAGCAAACCCTATGGATTCGCGCGTTGGCAGGTCGAGAAACGCGCGCCCCAATTGTGTGCAGCGTGCCCCCTCAACCGCAACTGCCCGATTCAAAACTTTCCGCCAAACCGAGATCTGCACCCGGTTGTGAATCCGACTCCGCTGCTCGTGCGGGACGACGATCTAGCAACTACCCAAGGTCCCACCACGGTCGTCGAGCGCTCCACGCCGAAATCGGTCTTGCTCACGGTCGAATCGCTGGGCGATGCGGATCCTGCTCTTCTTGCGCATCCCCAGCTGCCGGCCGTCTTTATCTTTGACGAACCAGCCCTTCAAAAACTTCAGCTTTCGAGCAAAAGGTTGGTATTTTTCGTCGAGACGCTGCAGGACCTGGCTACGCGGCGTGAGGTGAGTGTACATCTCGGAGACCCGAGACGAATCGCTCCAGAACTCAGCGCCGCGATCACCTGGGCTCCGGTTCCGAGCTTCGAGAAATACGCCGGGTCGGCAGTGGAGCTTCATCCCTGGCCCTGGCTTGCCCAACCTCATGCCGGCTCTGTCCAGAGTTTTTCGGCGTGGCGCAAGAACCTCACGCGGCCGAAATAGCCTGAAAGTGCGTCACCGACCTGGTTGCGCAATAACATTCCGTGCAGAAATCGACCGTGCGCGCCAGCCGATGCGCCGACGTGCCGAGGTCATGTCCCGTTGAGTGGTGTTGTTTCCCGCTCCTGAGTGTTGCTGCGTTAACGTAGCGAGCCACCGTGGGATG
>NZ_PJJL01000057.1 GCF_002929505.1 Cryobacterium sp. Y57 | reverse complement strand
TCCGATCCGCGGTAGCCTCGAAATGCCCGGAAATACGCCGGACAATAACACTTGTGTTGCGTCGACTCTCAGAATCCGCCCAACGGCAAACCCCACATACGCGGGCCGGTCTTGTGGGACCCCACCCAAACCTGGCGCCCCGCCCGAAGTCACCGCGCCAACACCCCCAGCCCCGAACCGCCCTGGCGCACCTAAGACGAACCCTGCCGCAGCTGCTAGCCGCATCTGGCCGCAGTGGGTCCAGTCGTGGCGCGAGGGGCAAGACGAGAGCTCGAACTGAACTAGGGCAACTGCTCGAGCCAGATGCGCATCCGGGCGATGTCGTCGACGGTGATGCCTACCTCGGAGCGCGGCGGAATTAGCAGCGACGGTGTCTCCAGCGTGGCATTGCGTACCCTTTCCCCGTGCAGTTGCACGTCGGCATCGTCGATCCAGATGAACGGTGCCGGTACGTTCTGGTCTTCTTCGATACGCTCGGACTTCCAGAGTCCCGTCTCGCCATCGGTTTGGCCTTGGCGTTTCGGCGGAGTCGTCACGTCGAGCATGCGCCCGCCGGCCAGTCCGTGCAACTCGGGCACGAGCAGCTGCCGGGTGGCATCGAACTCGTTCCAGGAGGTGAGCCAGACCAGCTCGACTCCATACTGCATCAGCAGGGAGTCGAGCGCCGTGATCAGGCGGGGAGCCCAGTGCACGTCGCGGGTTGCGGCGTGACCGTCACCGTACTCGATGTTGATCGATGCCGTGGCTACATCTCCCCAGGCCGGGTCTGGTTCGGAACGGGGGCACAGGCATCCGTTGACAGAGAGGTAAAGTCGTGGAACGCTCACCGTGCCTGCCCATCGTGACGGGTGGCGTAGCCGGCATCAACGATGCGTGCTCGATCGGCCGTATCGGCCATGGTGGTATCGCTGTTCAGCGTGAAATTGTAAATTGTCGGACTCCCAAGAATATGCTTCTGCATATAGCTAAGCACGCACGAGCGACATACGCCTCCCCGCGAACTGGGTGAACTTTAGGGCCGTGTCTGTGGTGGCGTTTGTGCATGACGAGCCCGCGCCGAAGATGGCCCGGGCTTAGCCCGCCAGTTCGGCCATACGTGACAGTGCCAACTGCGTGTACAGGGCCGTGCCGTCGGCAAGGACGTCGTCGTCAAAGGTTGCCGCGGGGGAGTGATTGAAGGCGGCGGTGGGAGCATCCGCTTGTCGCGACACGGCCGAGAGAAAGACAAAGGTTCCCGGTACCTGTTGCAACACTCGCGAGAAGTCCTCGGAGCCGCCGCGGGGGTTGACCATGCGGGTGAACCGCTTTTCACCGAAGAGTTCACCGACGACGCGCTCGGCCCGGCTGGTTTCGCCCTCGTCTGTGACGGTCGATGGATATTCGGTGACGTAATCCACCGCTACTTCAACGCCGTGGGCTGCCGCAATTCCCTCGAGCAGACGGGGGACCACGCGCGCCAGCGTGGCCCGCGACTCAGGTGTGTATGACCGAACGGTCGCCTCCAGACGTGCGGAGTCGGGGATGATATTGCGCTTGGTGCCAGCCTGCAGCACTCCGACCGAGAGCACCACCGGGTCGAACATGTCGAATTGGCGGGTGACCATCACCTGCAGGGCGGTAACCATCTCGGCAATCACCGTCACCGGATCCTGCGCGTGGTGCGGGGCTGAACCGTGCCCGCCGGCGCCATGCACCGTTACCGTGAGGCTATCGCTGGCCGACATCAGGGTTCCGGCGCGACTGGCGAATTGCCCGTTGGGTGCGCCGGCCGACACGACGTGCAGGCCGTAGGCGGCGTTCGCCCGGCGGCCGGCGGCGTCGAGTACGCCCTCGCGAATCATCACTCCCGCCCCGTCGTACCCCTCCTCACCCGGCTGGAACATGAGTACGACGTCTCCGGCGAGTTGGTCACGGTGGTGGGCGAGCAGCGTCGCCGCGCCTACAAGCATGGACGTGTGCAGGTCGTGACCGCAGGCGTGCATGGCGCCGTCAATGCGCGAGCTGAACTCCAATCCGGTACGTTCCTGAACTGGAAGCGCGTCCATGTCGCCGCGCAACAACACCACGGGCCGTGAAGCGGACGCCCCGGCGCCGGTTCCACGCAACACCGCCGTCACCGATGTCGTGTCGGTACCCAGACTGATTTCATACGGAAGGCCCTGGAGGGCCTGGAGTACCTTCTCCTGTGTGCGTGGCAGCTGCAGCCCCATTTCGGGTTCCCGGTGCAAGCGATGGCGCAGGTCGGTGATGTCTCCGGCAAGTTCACGGGCATCTGAGAGTACGGTCACGGGTTCTCCTTTGAAGGCCACTGATGCCTCTAGTGTGAGCCGCAGCGGGAGAGTTGTCGAGTCACACCAGCGTCTTGCGCAGAAACTCCCGGGTGCGCGGTTGTTGTGAGTGGTCGAACACCTCGGCCGGTGAACCCTGCTCGAGAATGACGCCGCCGTCCATGAAAACGACCCGATCGGCCGCTGCCCGAGCGAAGCCCAGCTCGTGGGTGACCACGAGCATGGTAGCGCCGCTGGCGGCCAACGCGGCCATGACATCGGTGACTTCGCTGACGTTTTCCGGATCGAGGGCCGACGTCGGTTCGTCAAACAGAAGCAGAGCGGGTTCAAGGGCCAGGGCCCGGGCGATGGCGACGCGTTGCTGCTGCCCGCCGGAGAGCTGGCGAGGGTAAGCGTTGGCACGATCGGCCAATCCAACCCGGGTCAGCAGTGTCATGCTGCGCTCGATCGCGTCGGCCTTGCTCAGTTTGAGAATTGAGCGCGGTCCGTCGGCAATGTTCTGCAGCACGCTCCAGTGTGGAAACAGGTTGAAGTTCTGGAAAACCATTCCCACATTGCGACGCTGCACGGCGATCTGGCTTTCGGTGAGCCGGCGCACGCTCCCTTTAGACTCTTGCCGATAGCCCATCAGCTCCTCGCCCACCCAGATCGACCCACCGCTGGCAACCTCGAGACAATTCACGCAGCGCAGCAGGGTAGATTTTCCCGACCCTGACGAACCGAGGATCGCGACAGTTTCGCCGACGTGCACCTCGAGGTCTATGCCCTTGAGCACCTCGACCCCGGAGAAATGTTTACGCAATCCGCTAATGCGCAGAATGGGCTCAGTCACGATTCCATACCTCGATTCAGGTTGCGTTCGGCGGCTCGTCGATCGAAAAACCTGGCCACAATGGACGAGCTGCCATTGCGGCTGGACCCCCGGCCATAGTGACGCTCAATGAAGAACTGCACACCGTTGAGCACGGTCGTGATGAAGAGGTACCAAATACTCGCGACGATCAGCAATGGCACGGTCTGATAGGTCTGGCTGTAGATCTCCTTGACCGAGAACAACAACTCGGCTCCGCCGATCACGCTCACCAGCGACGTCCCCTTCACCAGTGCGATGATGGAGTTGAAAGTGGGCGGAACGATGAAGCGCATCGCCTGGGGTAGCTGGATTCGAAAGAAGACGCGAACCGGCTTCATGCCCAGGGCTTGCGCAGCCTCGAGCTGCCCCTCGTCAACCGAGATCAGCCCGGCGCGATAGATTTCGGCCTGATAGGCGGCATCGTGCAGTCCAAGACCGACGATGGCCGCCAAGAGTGGCGTCACCAGGGTGTTGGACTCGATGGAGGCAAATGTCGGACCAAACGGAATCCCGATGCTTAAAACCGGTACAAGCAGGCCGATGTTGAACCAGAAGATCAGTTGCACGAGCTGTGGTGTACCCCGGAAGAACCAGATGTACGACGAGGCGAGCGCGCGCAGCAGGGCGCTGTCTGACAGCTTGCACACTGCCAGAACGCCGCCGAGAACCAGACCGATCGTCATTGCCGTCACCGTGAGAAAGAGCGTCATGACAACGCCCTGGAGCACGGTTTCGCTGTTGAGGTATTGCCCGACGACGTCCCATTCAAAGTTGGGGTTCGTCAGCAAGAGGTTCACGATTTGTGCAGCGACGACCACGGTAACGATGGAGAGCACCCAGGTAGCAGGCCGCCGGGGAGCCAGCGCCCGTGCTGCGTCCACAGGGTGTCGCGGGTGAGGCAATTCGATGTCGGTCTGGTTACTCGGCAGGTTTGCCATGACTATTGCGGGTTTGCGACGAGCCAGTCGGCGTACAGGTTGATGCCGGGCTGTTCGATAATCTCTCGATCGAGACCATACTTGGTCATGATCTTCTCGTAGTCACCATTGTCAAAGAGCACTTGAAAGCTCGCGAGCAGGGGGTCGGAGAGCTCAGAATCTTTCGGGAGCAGAGCTCCCATGAACTGACCTGCGAACCCGTTGGCAAACTCTTCGCCGACGACTTCCAACTCGCCGTTGGATTCCTTGGCCGCGTAGAACAGCGAGGCTCCGCCGGTGAAGAATGCATCCGTCCGCCCTGATCGCAAGGCCAGCACGCCGTCGGGAACGCTCGCGACACTCAGCACGGTGAGGTCCTTACCCTGCTCCTGGCACTTCACTGCCTGAGCCTCGGCAACTTTATACGTGGCGGCGTTGGCGAGTGCCGCCACGGTGACATCACACAATTCATCCATGTTGGTGACGTTCTTGGGGTTGCCCTTCTCCACGAGAAAAGGCACGACCTCTTGCAGAACGTCAACGAATTCGGCGCCTGGGCGTTCCTTCGGTCCTCCGACCGAGTCAGCGTAGGGAAAGAATCCGAAGGCGTAACGTTCGGCGCTGATCGCGGCGAACGCGCCGGAAATGTCCGGCACTGTGGCGACCGTGATATCCACGCCCATGACCTCCGCGATGGCCTTCATCAGCTCGGCACCGGCACCGGTGTACTCGCCGGTTTTTCCGGGAGTCGTGACCCACCACGGGGGGTTTGCACCGCTCGTGACGACAGTGAGTTCGCCGGCGTCCTGAATGTTTTGGGGTAGGGCGTCGTGAATGGCTTGGTCCATACCAGTGGATACTGTGGGTTCCGCCGGTTCGACGGCTGCGCTGCAGCCGGCTAAGAGAGAGACCGAGAGGGCTATGCAAAGCGTTTTCGCGACCTGGATACGATTCATTGACAGTGCTCCAATGCTGTAGTTGATTGGGCTGAACTCAACGCGCCTGCGTGCAGGCCCGCGGCGATGTAACGAAAAAGGCGACAAAGCGGTGGAGTTGCGCGGTAGAAGCGCCGTTAATTTCGGTGGTAACCGAGCGTTGCAGAAATGCGGTGGGCGGCACTGACGACCGAATCCCTCCACACACCCTCGACATTGCCCGACACCCGCGACATGGCACCCCCAATTACCAGGGCCGCGATCATGTCACCAGAATAGTCGTAGACAGGCGCGGCGATTGCCCCTGCACCGGCATCGACCTCGCCGAGACTGAGGCTGTAACCGCGTTGGCGAATCTCCTCCAATTGTCGGCGCAACTCGGCCTCGTCGGTGATGGTGTGTTCGGTGAACGCCGGCCCGCGATGCCTGAGCACCTGGGCCAGGCGTTGCTCGTCCTGGCCCGAGAGCAGCATCTTCTGCCCAGCCCCCGAATTAAGTGGCCGTTTTTTGCCGACATCAACTGAGATACGCAGGGAATGGGTGCTCTCAATGCGGGAGATGCAGATCGCTTCCATGCCCAACGGAGCCAGCAGATAGACCGTTTCATTGGTCTGCGCCTGCAACGCCTCCAGCTCGGGCTGCGCAGCGGCCCGCAGTGCCTCGATCGGTTGAACCGCCACTTCGCCGAGAGTGAGTAATCGACTGCCCACCCGGTAGTGGTCGCCGATACGCTGCAGAAAACCGCGCGATTCGAGGGTTTTGATCAGGCGAAAGGCCTTGTTTCGGGTCACGCCAATTCGCCGGGCGATGTCGGCAACGCGCAGTTCCCCTTGCCCGTTCTCGAACTCGAGCATAATATCGAGGGCCGCGGCAACCGGCCCGATCATATAGTCGGTAGCCGGGCCCGTTGGAACGGGCGGGGCCGTCGACGTGTCTAAAGTCTGCGCGGCATCAGTCGTGTCAGTCGTCATGCGGTCACCGCAATCGTTCGGCGACTATGCGCATCCCCTATAGAAAGTAGTGAACCGCTCATGAACTGGCCGCCTTTCAGTACGGCCGTGCGGCGGCGCGCATCCTGCAACAAGCGGATGTCCTCGTGCGGGTCGCCGTCCACGATGAGGAGATCAGCGAACTTGCCCACCGCGACGGTACCGATATCGGCTGACATGCCCAGGCACTGGCTGGAGTGGTCGGTGGCGACCGTGATCGCTTCGGCTTCGGTCATGCCAGCCTCGACCAGTAGTTCCAATTCCATCCCGGTGCGCCCGAATCCGTGGAACGGATTAGTATCTGTGCCCGCAGCGATGCGCACGCCGAGTCGTATGGCCCGAGCAATGCTCTCTCGATGACGCGCAGGCATGTCCGCGGTGTGGGCGCGCACGCTAGCCTGGGACAGGGTGCTGTGCCAGTTGGAGATGCACATCGTTGGAACATACCATGTGCCGCGATCAGCCATTTCGCGTGCGCACTCTTCGCTGAGGTAGGTTCCGTGCTCAATGGTATCGACACCGGCCCGTACGGCCAGGATTGCGCCGGGATCGCCGTGGGCGTGTGCGCACACCGGGATCCCCTCGAGGTGCGCCTCGTCCACGATGGCGGCGAGTTCTTCCTCGGTGAACAAGGGGCGGTGCGGCCGTCGTGCGGCAAACGTCATGCTCCCCGTCATCGCAACCTTGATGACGTCAGCGCCCATGCGAATAACTTCGCGAACCTTGGCCCGAGCAGCCACCGGGCCGTCGCACCAGGGTTCGGGCAGACCGGGCCAGATCTCGTACCGCCCGCGGGAGTTGATCGCACCGCCCGACACCGGATGGTGATCCATCAGTGAGTTGGTCGGCGACACAATGATCAGCGAGGTCTGCAAACGCGGACCGGGAATGACGCCGCGGTCAACGGCGTCGACGAAGCCGCGTTCCAGACCCCCGAGGTCACGGGCTGTGGTGATTCCAGCCTCCACCGTCACCTTCAGGGCCGCCACGGTCTGGGACACCAGCAGTCCGAGCGGTTCCGGGTGCGTGACAAGGCTCTGCGCCCAGGCTGCATGGTGCGTGTGGCAGTCGATCAGGCCGGGCATCAGGGTGGCGCCGCCCAGATCGACGACCTCGACGGTGACGGGAAGGGGGCGATCGTCGGTCACCTCGACGATACGTTCGCCGTCGATAATCACGGTCGACCGCTCGCGCGCCGGGCCACCGGTGCCATCGATGAGACGAGCGTTGACGAGGGCACGCAGCTGGGTGGTCATGAAATGGGCTCGTTTCGGGAGGTTGAAAGAAGAGTGGAGGCGCGCGCCTGGTTTCGCGAACTCGCCAGCGCCGACCGCCGCATCTTGCCGGATTCGTCGCGGAAGCTCGTAGTGACGAACTCGAAAGTCTTGGGCACCTTGTAGGGCACGAGGCGTTCCCGGCAGAATGCCCGCACTTCGTCGACTTCGGGCGGCGCGGCCGGGTTGGTTGGCAGCAGGATGGCGTAGACTTGTTTGCCCCACTCGTCGTCGTCGATGCCGATCACGACGGCGTCGGCGATGCCGGGGTGTTCGGAGAGCACCCCTTCGACCTCAGCCGGGTAAACGTTGGCCCCGCCGGTGATGATCAGGTCGACTCGTCGGTCGGCGAGATAGAGGTAGCCGTCGTCGTCGAGCCAACCGAGGTCGCCGAGGGTGACCAAACCGTCGTCAGTGGCTTCCAGCGGTTCGGTGCCTAGGTAACGAAACGTCAGGGGACCGCCGGTGTGTCCGGTGAAGATCTCACCGATCTCGCCCGCTGGCAGGGCGGCGCCAGTGCTGTCCCGGATGCTCAGGCGAGTGTCGACCGGGCGACCCAGACTGCCCTCGCGGAGCATCCACTCGTCGCCGCGAATGGCGACGACGCCGGTGCCTTCTGCGCCGCCGTAGCAGTCGTACTGTCGGGCCGGATCAACCAGCTGCAGCCAGACTCGTTTGACCCATACCGGGCAGACTGCACCGCTGTGATAAAACGCGTCGATGCTCGAAAAGTCGCGCGTAAGCACATCGGGCAGGCGCGCGATGCGTTGCATAACGATGGGAACCATGGCGAGAAACGAGACGCGGTATCGCTCGATGACGTCTACGGTGAGGGCGGCATCGAATTTTTCCAGCAGAATCACGGTATGCCCCTCGAACAAACCATTGTGAGTGAGGCTGAAGGCGATGTTGTGGTAAAGGCGACCGGTGACGAGCTGGGTCTGATCGGCCCGCAGGCCGAAGTGGTGAAGAGAGCTGCCCTGTCCGACAATCTTCTGCCACGGTCGGTCATCAAGGATGATCTTGGGGCGTCCGGTCGAGCCGCCCGAGCAGATCGCCTTGCCCGGCCAAGCGGTGACGGCCGGCAGCGGTGACGCGTCGACGGTCTCGTATGCCGGCAGCTGGTCGAGCCCAATATCGCACGCATGCGGCCCCTGCTGTTCAACGAGCATCACGGTCGTGCGCCACGATTCGCTCACCGCGATAATTTCTGCACGTTCCCGGTCGGTCATCTGGGGTGACAGCGGAAGAGTGCAGGAGCCGAGCCGCCAGCCGGCGATGGCAGCGATAATGTGCTCGGCGCGGGTGGGCAGGCAAATTGCCAGAAGGGTTTTCGGGCCCACCCCGCGGTCCGCCAGCAGACGGGCCAGCTGATTGGCGCGCGCATCCAGCTCCGCCCAGCTGAGGGAACGTTCACTGCCGTCGGGGGCGATAAAAATGAGCGCGGTGCGCTCGCCACGTTCTGTGGCGAGGTCGGCGATGCGCTGGGCGTAGGAGACCGGGAAGGGGGTGAGACGTGAGTCTGCGGTCATGGGTTGTTCTCCGTGTCGCCTGGTTCGGGTGGCGGCGTTTTGTAGGATGAGGAATTTCTCGAATCGTATCCCTGGATAGACAGTTAATCTATATGATGAACCAAAATGGTCGTTGAATCTCGTTGTGAGGGGTTACGCAAATGTTGATGACAGGACTTGCCGGTGAGGTTTTCATCTCGGGGGTGGCCGAAGCGCCGCTGGGGGAGGTGCGGGATCATTCCGAACTGTCGATGATCGCGCTGGCAGCCAGGGAGGCCCTCGCCGATGCCGGGTTGACCCTCGCCGATGTCGACGGACTATTCGTGAATTACCTCGGCGAGGCGGGCACGGTGCAGGTGGGGGAATACCTCGGAATCCAGCCGACCTATTCCGATTCGAGCGATCTCGGCGGCGCTGCCTTCGTTGCTTTTCTGGGTCACGCTTCGGCCGCCCTGCAGACCGCACGATGCACGGTTGCCCTCGTCGTGTACGCGTCCCGGCAGCGCACTCGGGCCAGCCGCACACTCAATCACTGGAACATGAAGGCAACGTCTCCTCAGTTCGAGCAGCCATATGGGTTGCCGGCACCGATCGGCCAATTCGGGCTGCTCGCGGCACGACACATCTACGAGTTTGGGACGACACCCGAGCAGCTGGCGTCCGTCGCCGTCACCGCGCGGCAGTGGGCCGGTATGAACCCGAAGGCGTGGCAGCGCGATCCGCTCACTATTGATGACGTGCTGGAGTCGCGCATGATCTGCGATCCGCTGCATCGTCTGGATTGCTGCCTGATCACCGATGGCGGCGGTGCCGTTGTGTTGACGACCGGTGACCGGGCGCGCGATGCGGACAACACTCCGATTCGCGTGGCTGGCACCGGGGAGAGCGCCAGGCAGTGGCACATTGCGCAATTACCGAGCCTCGCGGCCTCACCGGGGGTCGCAGCCGCACGATCCGCCTTGCAAATGGCAAACGTCGTGCACCGTGACATCGACATCTTCGAGCCCTACGATGCTTCGACGATCAGCGTGCTCCTGGCGCTCGAAGACGTGGGGTTCTGTGCCCGCGGTGAAGCCGGCGCGTTCGTGCAGGCGGGAAGCTTGACCCCGACCGGTACCCTGCCGTCGATCACCTCAGGGGGAGGGCTGTCGTACTGTCATCCGGGGGCGCTGGGCATCTTGTTGGTTATCGAAGCGGTGCGGCAACTGCGCGGGCAAGCCGGTCTGCGGCAGGTTCCCGGCGCGACAGTCGGCCTGGTGCACGGCATCGGCGGACTCTTCTCGACAGCGGCCACGGCGGTGTTGGTTCGTGGTTGAGTCAGTTTTCGATTGGGACGACCCCACAACCGCCTATTTCTGGGAGGCCGCCAGACGGGGACAACTCGTGATCCAGCGGTGCGGGGCCTGCCGTCAATACCAGTTCTATCCGCGTTTGTTTTGTCTTGCCTGCGACAGTGATGACATCGGCTGGGTCGCGGCGAGTGGCCGCGCGACGGTCTACTCGCAGACCACCGTGCATCTGAGGTCCTCGCCCGAGGTCGACCTGGATTCGCCATACGTCGTGGCCGTCGTGGAGCTCGAAGAGGGACCGCGATTATTGACCAATCTAACCGAAAAAGATTGTCTAATCGGCAGCTCCGTGCAGGTCGGCTGGCGACCTCGGCGCGGGCAGGCACCGGTGCCGGTCTTCGGGCCCGTGACCTCATGACCATCGAGGATGTCTACGCCCACATTGATGCAGGATTTATCGCAGCGCTCGACGAACTCACCTCTCTTGTACGCATCGCCGGCGTGAGTGCTCAGCCCACGGATGACCTTGTCGTGTGCGCCCAGATCGTGCTGAACAGTGTCTGCGCGAGTGGTCTGCGCGCGCACCTGATCGAGGGCTATGGACCGCCGGCTGTGTACGGCGAACGCATCGTCGACCCCGGCTTGCCGACCGTGCTCATTTACGGGCACTACGACGTGCAACCGGCGGATTTTGACGCGCACTGGCAGGATGATCCGTTCGAGTCGACCATTCGAGACGGCCGCATGTACGGGCGTGGTACCAGCGACAACAAGGGTCAGCACCTCGCACAGCTCTGCGCACTCCGTGCCATGCTTGCCGCCCACGGCGAGCTGCCGGTGAATGTGAAGGTGCTCATCGAGGGCGAGGAAGAGATCGGAAGCCCGCATCTGGCCGAACTCGTGCGCGATAACCGGCACCTATTGGCGGCCAATCTCGTCATCACCTCGGATGGTCCCGTTCATCGCAGCGGCACTCCGCAGCTCGTGCTCGGCACTCGCGGACAGCTCGGCGTTGAGCTGCGCACCCGTGGGGCGAACCGGGAGGCGCATTCTGGCAGCCTGGGCGGGCTGCTGCCTGACGCCGCCCAGCATCTCGTGCAGGCGATGGCGACGCTGTGGCACCCCAGTGGTGAGATCGCCGTTGCGGGCTTCTTTGATGACGTGCTGCCCCCTACGCCAACCGAGAGCGCGAATCTGGCCGGGTTACCGCTCGACCTGAACGATCACTTGACGGACTTCGGCATTTTCGAGCTTCCCAAGCCGGCGGGAATCGGCTATTACGAACGGTTGATGCTGCAGCCGACCATGACCATCGCCGGTCTGACCAGCGGTTATACCGGACCGGGAATGAAAACAGTCATTGCCAACGGCGCCCGAGCGCACCTTGATATGCGGCTGGTACCCGGGCAGAACCCAAACGAAATATTTCGGTTGCTCGAGGCGCATCTGGCGGTGCATGCTCCGGATATCGAGCTGACCCGGCTCAGCTCGGTTCCGCCGTCGCGCACGGCGCTCGACAATCGATATGTTGCGATCGTGGCTGGTGCAGTAGAGCATGCAACCGGCATGGTTCCTTTCATCGTGCCGAGCCTGGGCAGCTCGTTGCCGAACTTCGTCTTCACGGATATCCTGGGCATTCCCTCAATTCTCGTGCCCTATGCAAATCCGGACCAGAACAATCACGCCGCGAACGAGAACTTCGAGCTGTCGCGATTCAAAGACGGGATGAGAATTTTTGCGACCATCCTCGACTACGTCGCCCGCGCGAACTAATTGCAGCGCGCGGCGACGAGCATCGTCGATCTAGTCGAGTTCCGTCCGGATGGCGTGACCGACCACTATACCGGAGCGCTCGAACGCGACGGCCCAAGTCTGCTCGAACGAAAACGTGCGCCTGAAACAGGAACCCATCCAATGGAATCTCGCGTTGGAGTGCTTGCTCGCCGATTTCGTTCAAAATAATTTTCGGTTTATTTCAGCCTGAAGATCGCGCTCCACTCGGTCGTTATGTCCACCGATACGACGATGATCAGGCTAAACGCTCCGTCGTACCTATGAACGAACCCGCAGCAGTCGCAAAGTATGCCATGACAGAACGCGCGTGACCGAAAATCAGGGGTTTCGAAGAATATCGTGAGGATTTGTTCAAAAAGGCCGGGCATGCTGGCGGCCTTGTCCGCGCCACCCCGAAGTGCACGGACCAAAAACCCAGCGAACGGGCGTACCTAGCGTCCATCATTCGCGCCAGATGAAGGACATGCGCCCAAAAAACACGGAAATGCCCCATGCCCACGTTGCCCTCAAAAACACTCATATTTACCGTAAAAGCCGCAAACCACGAACCCGCCGACACGAGATCGTCGCGGCGACCGGTACCGTACTCGTGATCGCCGGTTTGGTCGCCAGCAGCGGATTCGTCGCTCAATCGGCCGATGCCAAGCAAGACAGCATCGCCGCCACGACTGTACTCACCGAAAGCACGGGCCTGCAGAGCGATCAACTCGACTTTTACGTGCAGCGCGGTGAGACGATCACTCGCGATAACGCATCCGCTGCCTTGAGCGCGGCCAACGTCGTCATCGCTGCCAGTCAAAGCAAAGTGGATGCCACCACTCTCACCTCCGTAGCCACCTCGCTTGCCAGCTACGCGATCCTGCCGATCGAGCGGGTGGAATCGCTCACGGCCGAGGCGAAGGCGGAGACCGCGTCGGTCGCTGCTGCCACGGCTACAGTCGACCGCGTCGCCGCCGAGGCCGCTGCGGCGGCCGCTGCCGCCGCGGCTGCTGAAGCAGCAGCGCAAGCCGCAGCCGAAGCCGCTCGCGTGCAATCCCTAGCCGGCGGCAACTCCGTCGATGGTGCGCGCGCCACTGCGCGTTCGATGGCCGCCTCGCAGTTCGGCTGGGGTGAGGACCAGTTCAGCTGCCTCGATCGGTTGTGGCAGAAGGAATCGCGCTGGAACTATGCGGCCATGAATTCCAGCAGTGGTGCGACCGGAATTCCTCAGGCACTTCCCGGTAGCAAGATGGCGTCGGCCGGCGACGACTGGGCTACCAACGCCACCACGCAGATCAGCTGGGGTCTCGGCTATATCAAAGCCTCGTCCTACGGAACGCCGTGCGCGGCCTGGTCGCACTCGCAGTCTGTCGGCTGGTACTAAAGCGCTCGGCGTCAGCGGTTTATGCCCCGGTCACGACCGAATCGACGAGCAACAGGCTCTTTCATAGTGGCCGGTCGCAGGTTCTGCGGTGACCAACCAGGGTGCAGGGCCCGGCGCTACGATGTGTTTATAAGGACTCCGTGATTGAGTTCGGCGAGGCACACCGATGTGCCCGTCGCAGGAGCCCGCACTCAGAGTTCGTCTGTGTTCACAGTGCGCTGGTTGTTGCTCGTAGGTTGCCTGGTCATTGCCGTGCCGGATTCCCAGCTGGGAAGGCCGGCAGTGTCCGGTAGCTTGTGGGCGTGAACAAGCCGCACCCGCACGGCGATGAATTTCATGGAGGCGTTTTTTCAATGTCGTCTGGTTTCACCCGATCGGGTCCGTCGCCGTCGGATCTATCCCCTTCAGGCCCAACGCTCGAAACGTTCATAGTTGATTACTATGAGCATCTAACAGACGAAGATGCAGCGGCCTACACCCGGGAGCTTTTGGAAGCTCGGGCGCGTGCCCATTGGCGGGTCGCGCAGCGCCGGGTACCCAAGACCGCGGCCGTCGAGATCCACAATGAATCCGGTCGGAGTGTCGTCTATATCGTCACCGACGACATGCCTTTTCTCGTTGACTCAGTCACGGCCGAGCTGGTGCGCCAGCACTCCGCCATCCACTTGGTCGTGCACCCCCTGCTCATCGTCGCTCGCAGCAAGTCCACGAACGATCTCGTCGATATCAACCGCATCCCGGCCAGCGTCGGCGTCTCCAGTGCCGGCGTCTCCAGTGGTGACACCTCGGCCATGCCCAATATCGCCCACCTCATCGCGACCGGTGATGATGCCTCACATCTCGAGTCCTGGATCGCCATCGAGATCGACAGCGCGAGCGACGATGAGCAGACCAGCCTCATCGCTGGGCTAACTGCTGTGCTCAACGACGTGCGGGCCGCGGTCGAAGACTGGCCGCTCATGCGCACCAAAGCCATGCAGATCGCACAAGCGCTCGACACAATCGTTGACGGCGAGCACATCAAAGACCTTCGCCAGACCCAGCAGCTTTTGCAGTGGCTCGACGAGGGTAATTTCGCTTTTCTCGGTTACCGCGAATACAACCTCGAAACGCAGGACGGTGAGGACGTGCTCACTCTCATCAAGGGCAGCGGCCTCGGTCTGCTGCGTTCCGCCGACGACCGCCACCAGATTCAGCACCTGACCGATGCCGGCCGTCACAAGGCGCGCGAGCGCACCGCCCTGGTGATCACCAAGGCCAACTCCCGGTCCACCGTGCACCGTCCCGCCTACTTCGACTACATCGGAATCAAGAGTTTCGATGCCGCCGGCGAGGTCGACGGTGAGCAGCGGTTTATCGGCCTGTTCGCCGCGAGTGCGTACACCAGTTCGGTCACCGCGGTTCCGGTGCTGCGCGAGAAGGTCGAGGCTGTCATGACCGAGGTCGGTTTTCCGCCCGACTCGCACAGCGGAAAAGACTTGCTCGGCATCATGGAAACGTATCCTCGTGACGAGCTCTTCCAGATCGAGGTGCCCGCCCTCGTCACAGCGTCGCTCGCGATTCAGCGTCTGCAAGAGCGCCGTCGCACCAGTCTGTTTCTACGACCCGACATTTACGGCCGGTTCATGTCAGCCCTGGTCTACCTTCCGCGTGACCGCTACAACACCGGCGTGCGACTGCGCATCGAGAAAGAACTACAAGAGACGTTCAACTCGGAGTCGCTCGATTTTGAAGCGCGAATGACCGAATCTGCGCTGGCGCGCTTGTTCTATCGCATCCGCCTGCCCAAAGATGTCCTGGCGGACTCCGTCGATATCGCGGCGCTGGAACAACGCCTGGCCAGAGCCGTTCGATCCTGGCCCGAGGGGATCAGCGACGAACTGTGCAAGGCACACTCGGTTGAGGACGCGGAGCGGTTGGCCGACGTGTGGGCCGACGCTTTTCCCGCCAGTTACCGGGTCGACTACGAAATTACTGATGCGCTGCAAGACATCGGGCGATTCGAGGCCTGCGCTGCGAAAAACAGTCGCCCCGGACTCTACGTGTATCTGCCCAAAACGGCCGGAGACCCGGGCGAGGACGCCCGCATCAAGCTCTACATGACCGAACCGAAAAGCCTCAGCCAGATTCTGCCCTTTCTGCAAAACCTCGGCATCGAGGTGCTCGATGAGGTGCCGTTTGAAATTCAGACCACCGATGGGCGTCGCTTCTACCTCTACGACCTCGGCCTGCACTACCCGGCCGGAGTCGACCCGGTCGCGACCGGCGCACTGCTGGCAGACTCCTTCGGCGCGGCCATCAGCGGCGCCATCGAATCCGACAGCCTCGACCGCCTGGTCCTACAAGACGGATTACCTTGGCACCGCGTGGTTATTCTTCGCAGCTACGCCAAGTACCTGCGCCAGATCGGCAACACCAACTCTTACGGTTTCGTCGCGAACGCCTTGCTGGCCAACCCGGCCGTCACGCTCGGCCTCGTTGCCCTGTTCGAGGCCCGATTCGATCCGGATCTGGCCGACGACGAGCGGATGCTCCGCGTCGCCGACGTACGCGAACAGCTGCGGGTCGCAATGGAGCAGGTGGCCACCCTCGACGCCGACCGGGTGCTGCGCACGCTCATCACCCTGATCGAAGCGACGCTGCGCACGAATTTCTTTCAGTACAAGCCCTATCTCAGCATCAAACTCGATCCATCACAGATCGCGCAGATGCCCTCACCCAGGCCTATGTACGAAATCTGGGTGTATTCGCCGCGCGTGGAGGGTGTGCACCTGCGTTTTGGCAAGGTAGCCCGCGGCGGGCTGCGCTGGTCCGACCGCCGTGAAGACTTCCGGACCGAGGTGCTCGGCCTGGTCAAGGCCCAAACGGTCAAGAACGCCGTCATCGTGCCCACCGGCGCCAAGGGTGGATTCTTCGCCAAGAAGCTACCCGACCCCGGTCGTGACCGTGCGGCCTGGATGGCCGAGGGTATCGATAGCTACAAGACCTTCATTCGTGGACTGCTCGACCTGACCGACAACCTGGTGGCCGACGTCGATGGCGAACACGTCGTTGCACCGCACCGGGTGGTGCGGCATGACGACGATGACAGCTACCTTGTCGTCGCCGCTGACAAGGGCACGGCATCCTTCTCCGACATCGCCAATGAGCTGGCCGCCGAATACGGTTTCTGGCTCGGCGACGCTTTCGCCTCCGGTGGTTCGGTCGGCTACGACCACAAGGAGATGGGAATCACCGCCAAGGGCGCCTGGGAGTCGGTCAAGCGCCACTTCAGCGAACTCGGTGTTGACATTCAAACCGACGACTTCACCGTCGTCGGTGTCGGCGACATGTCCGGCGACGTCTTCGGCAACGGCATGCTGCTCTCCAAGCACACCAAACTCGTCGCGGCTTTCGACCATCGGCACATTTTTCTCGACCCCAACCCCGATCCGTCGCTCTCTTTCACGGAACGCACCCGGTTGTTCGAGCTGCCGCGCTCATCCTGGGCCGACTACCGGACCGATCTGATCAGCGCTGGTGGCGGCGTCTTCCCTCGCCAGGCCAAGGTCGTTCCCATCTCGGCCGAGGTGCAGGTCGTGCTCGGGCTGCCAGAGGGGACCGCCCAGCTGAGCCCGCCGGAATTGCTACGGGCGATTCTGCTAACGCCGGCTGACCTGCTCTACAACGGCGGTATCGGAACTTACATCAAAGCGAGCAGCGAATCGGCCGCGCAGGTTGGCGATAAAGCCAACGACGGCATTCGGGTCGATGGCCGGGACCTGCGGGTCAAAGTCGTCGGCGAGGGCGGCAACCTCGGGTTCACTCAACTCGGCCGCATCGAAGCTGCGCTTGCCGGAGTCATCCTCAACACCGACGCGATCGACAACTCGGCCGGGGTGGACTGTTCCGACCACGAAGTCAACATCAAGATCTTCGTGGACCGAATGGTCGCCGCCGGCAAACTCGACCCGGCCGAGCGGGCCGGGTTCCTCGCCGAGATGACCGACGAGGTCGGGCGGCTAGTGCTGGTGGACAACGTCGACCAGAATATTCTGCTGCTCAACGACCGCATGCTCGTGAACAACTGGAGCCCGAGCTACGAGCGCCTCATGAACTGGCTTGAAGGATCGGGAGATCTGCAGCGCGAGCTGGAGGCTTTGCCGACGACAGCCACACTACGGGAGCGTCTGGACCGCGGGCAGGGACTAACCAGCCCCGAGTTGAGCGTGCTTGCCGCCTACGCCAAGATCGCGCTGGCTACCGCGCTGCGGAGCAGCGACCTGGCCGATGACCCGTGGTTCGGTAATACCCTGCGCGCATACTTCCCGAAGCACCTGTCCGAACGTTTCGATGCCGAGCTGGACACGCATCCGCTTCGCCGGGAGATTATCGCGACGGTCGTCGCGAACGACATGATCAACCTCGGCGGCGTCACCTTCGCTTTCCGTGCGATGGAGGAGACCTCGGCTAACTCGGCGACGATCGCGCGCGCTTTCGTGGCTCTGCGCGAGGTTTTCGACCTCGACTCGATGGTCGACGAACTCAACGCGCTACCGTCGTCGTTCCCGACCAAAAAATGGACGTCGATCCACCTGGACATTCGCCGCTTGCTCGACCGTGCTGTGCGTTGGCAGGTCAATCAGGGTGCCAACATGCCTGTCGGCGCGGTCATCGCCGCGTACAAGCCGCAGATCGCGCTCGTGCGCGCGCACCTCGGCGACTACCTACAGGGCACCGATCGCGGGCGCCTCGAAACACAGGAGAAGAAGGCCAGGGAGTGGGGTCTGCCCGACCAGCTCGGTCGCCGCTGGTCGGAATTGTTCGAAGCGTACGCGCTGCTCGACGTGGCCATGATCGCGGCCAGGGCGGGTGTGCAGGTCACCCGGGTCGCCGAAATCTATTACACGATCTACAACCGTTTCGGCATCGACAATCTGCTCGAGCGCATCACCAAGTTGCCGCGCAAGAACCGCTGGCAGGCTCTCGCTCGCGCAGCTCTCCGCGACGACCTCTACTCGACCGTCGCAAATATGACGCGGTCCGTGCTCGATGAACCACATGCCGGAACTGCCGACGAGCGCCTCCTCGCTTGGGAAGAACTCAACGCTGAACAGCTCGGCCGGGCCCGTAGCGTGTTCGACGAGGTCAATTCGCTCGCGCAAGACGACATGGCGTCTCTCTCGGTCGCCGTGCGCCTGCTGCGTTCCATCGTGCGCCGCTGAGCATTGAGTGACGGCGGGTGCGACTGACCCATTGCTAACGCTGCTGATTGGCGCCGCCGGCGGTCGGGACAACGGCGCTCAGGCATCCCAGTCGCGCACCGGGAGATTGTCGAGCCAGTCCTCGAGCGGGGTCGACGTAATCGTGGCACTGGCGAGTGGGGGGCCGTGCGCTGGCGGCACGCGAGACGACGATTGCTGATCGAAATCGATGGCCGGAGTGATGGTGACAGTCATGGGAGGAAGAGCTATCCCCACGGAGGTCCATGCCTCGCCGGACAACCTGCTTATCGGATGTAGAAACGTGTGAAACATCAAAACCCCTGACTCGAAGCGGTCAAAACCGCTACCGAGGTCTGGGGTAACACTCTGACGCTACGCGTAAAGGCGTTCAAACATCAAGAGTTCTGCACTAACGGTAGGAAAACTCGCCGCTAAAAAAGGCAGTGAATCTCTGCTCGCGAGTGAGCCGGGTTCGGCTAGGGCAGGGAGGCAATCACAATGGCAGCGGCCATCCACAGCGGCATCGCTAGGACCATGAGTCCGAGGCCGACCCATTGCAGCCGCGCGTACGGCGGGTTGATGCCGCCGCGATTACGGGTGCGCACAATGTCGACCACCGAGATGACCATGCCGACGAACATGAGTGGAGAAACCGAAAGCAGCACGAGAACGTTGAGCGGGTCATCGCGCACAGACGAGCACACTGCGACGCCGGGCACGCAGTAGACAACGAACAGTGCCGCGCTGATCCAGAGCGAAATGGGAATGTGCCGCGTCGACGTCGTGATAATTGCGTGCATGATGCGACCCCCGTTAGTGCCTGCGATTTCTGACAGTAGCACGGGGGGGGTGAGGCTGGGTCAGCCGATGTAGCCGAGTTGGGTGAGCCTGGTGCGGACCTCGGCGTCGCTCGGCTCGACCAGGTGCGTGTCGTCGGGAAACACGATGACGGGAATGTTGGTGCGTCCGCTAATGGCGCGGGCGCGGTCGGCGCCGTCCTCGACAAGCAGCAGATCGACGTAGTCGTAGTCCACCTCGAGGCGGTCGAGCAGCGACTTGGAACGACGGCAATCGCTGCACCACTGTGCTCCATACATCGTGATGCGCGACGCGGCGGCAGTCGATTCAGTCATAAATACGAGTGTAAGCGGAGCACCTGAGTGTCAGGGATGGGGCATCCGCTTTAGTCGTGCAGGTGGTCGACCTGCCAGCCGGTGGACTGCTCGAGCAGATCCAGAATGTTTTGAGCGGATGCCCGCGCTTCGGCCTGGCCACGCACGTCCACCACGTCGATGGTCAGGGGCAGGCTTTCGCCGAACTTGGGAATCTCCACATCAATCCGGCCGCCGTCGGGCAGCGCGATGAAAGCGTTCGCTCCAGCCGGGTTCTCTACGTTCGTACCGAGGGCGGTGGCGATGGCCGCGAGGGCATCGGGCTTGGTGCGTTGAACCTGGGCGATGATGGTGGCAGTGAACGTCATGGGGCTCCGAATATGAGGGGTTGAGGACTCGTACAGTAAAGCAGTACCCGTACCCTGAATCTATGCCTTCTTATCGCGTCACCATGAGTATCGAATCCCTGCACTCGGGAACTGAGCCCGCCTCGGTTGTACCCCGGGCGGCGGCTGCGGCCGCCGAATTCACCACGGTGGAAGCGTCCGATCTGACGATCGTCGCCGGTGCAGCCCGGGTCATCGTGCGTTTCACGGCGGATGACTCGGCGTCGGCCCTGCAGATCGGCGCCCACGTCGTGGCAGATCTGCGGGTCGTCGCCGAGTTACGGGCGTCGCTGATCACCGAGCGAGTCAAGGGAACCTGGGTGCCGGTGCGCTGACCTCGACGTTCGTGCGGTACGGCACTCGGGCGCGGGCGACATGACGTCAGCCGCGCCCGTGTGCATATGTTGCGAAGCTACTCGACGGGCGCGGTGACCGTGTTGCTCTGCAGTGTGACGGCCGTCTGGGCCAGGAGGCGTCCGTTGATGGTGGCTCCGGTCTTCATGGCGATCATCGTCTGGCTGAGGATGGTGCCTTCGAAGTGCGCGGTCGTGCCGATGGCGACGGATCCGGCAACCTGCCAGAACACGTTCTTGGCCTGCACGCCGCCGGCGAGAATCACGTTCTGAGCTGAAGCCTGTTCCAGGTCCTTGGAGATCTGAAAGATGAAGACGTCATCCGCGGTGCCGGTGAGGGTGACGTCGGTGGAGATATTCACGTCGGTGCCCCACTTGTAGAGGCCCTGCGTGAGGGTCAGGCCACCGATTTCGCCGGCGCCCAAGTTGATGAAGTCCGGAGTGGTGCGCCCGGCGGCATCGGTATAGGCGATCTCGAGGTCGCTGACGGCCTCGGTGAGGTACGTGTCATCGGTCACGATGCAGGAGGGGCCCTCGGCATCGACGCTGTAAATCGTTCCGTCGACCTCCGGGCAGGTGACGTGAATAGCAGCTCCCGTGATGGGGCTCGCTCCGACGTTTCCGCTGATCGCGGACGCATAGACATCCGTGATGCCGGACTTGGAGAGGATGGCGAACGTGCCGGCCTCTCCAAGGTCGACTGCGGCGCGCGGTGCGGGTTCGGATGCGATGGCTCCGCCGACGCCGATGCTGCCCACTCCGATGATACCGACGACCAGGAGGGCGCCGAGAAGTCGCTTGCGCGACGATGAAAGCTGTGTGAACGAACTCATGTTTTTTTCCCTCTCCAAAGACCCGCACGATGCGGGTCGGGGCAGGGCCACGTGCTGATATAGCCGCCGGTGCTACACACCGGGCTTCTCCCGTTGATCAGGCTCGAAAGTAGGTGACGCCCCCAAGCCCCAACTGTCGTGCCCACCGGGCGCAATACGCACATACGTTCGTGCGCCCCCACGACAATGATTCCAACGAATAGAATCTGTCTAACCCCAGACTAGGGGTAGTACGGCAGTTTGCCGTCCATGGTTCGCCGGACGACTAAACGATCGGGTCCATCGAGCTCAGGTGGGAGGAGTCGTTCCACATCTGCAATACGCGGTTCTCGCGCTCCCATCCGAGCGTTGACACGGTTGCGGTGCCGAGGCTCAGGCTCTTGCCAGCGACGGCGGGCAGGCCCATCCAGCGTGCGGTCATGATGCGCAAAAAATGTCCGTGGGCGAAAATGGCAACCCGGCCCTCGGCTGCGAGGCAGGCGTCGATGGCGAGATCGGCCCGTGCGCCCACTTCCTCCACGGATTCACCACCCACAATAGGATCGCCCCACACGGTCCAGCCGGGAATTTCCAAGCGGATGTCCACGGTTCGGCGTCCCTCGTACACCCCGTAATCCCATTCCAGCACGTCGTCGGTGGCCACGCCCTGCGCGCCGTAACCGGCCCGTTCCATGGTTTCCCAGGCACGTACCAGCGGGCTCGAGTAGACCCGATCGAAGTGTCGCCCGTCCAGCATCTCGCCGAGAGCATCCGCTTGACGGCGCCCGAAGTCGGTCAATGGAATGTCGGTGCGCCCGGTGTGTTGACCGGAGATGCTCCACTCGGTCTGCCCGTGGCGAATAAGAACGATGTCGTTCTGGGTCATGCGGCTCCCTCGCGTGTGCCGCGGGAACGCGGCCGATCAAGTCTACGTTTCGTGCGCCGGGCAGCCCCGACGGGAACGCTTCGGCGTCGACCCTGCGGTCCGAAAAAATCGGCAGGCTGGACGCCACCTGCGCATGTGTCAACTGACCCCGGATGTTCAATTTCGACTCCGGCGAGAGACGTAGGCTAAAGGCCTAGCCATCGAGTCTGAGACGGGTGCCATGAGGGTCATTAGTTACAACCTCCGCAAGAACCGTGCCAGCGGCGAACTCGTCGCTCTGGCCGAACGGTACAGTCCCAACATTCTCTGCCTGCAGGAATGCAACACCATCGATCTGCCAGCCGAGGTCGGAAACCTGCACCTGGCCGACTCGACTCATCGCAATCGCCTCGGCCTGGCCATCTACTATCGCAAGGACCGCTTCACGGCGATCAGGACGCAGACCTTCGCGCTCAAGAAGTCCCTGCACGACCGTGTTGCCGCACCCGCGCACGAACGCCTGATCGCCACCCGCCTGGTTGATAATGTCGCTCAGCGGGAGTTCGTCGTGGCATCGTTTCACGCAGCGCCGCTGACCGCGCTCAATTCTCTGCGCCGCAACCAGATTCGTAACGCCCACGAAGAGTTGAGCGTTCTGGGCCCCGGCCTGCCGACCCTCATGGTCGGCGACTATAATTATCCGATCTTCCAGGGCAAGCTCGGCAATAAGGTGAACCAGTCCGGCTACGATCTCACGCTCAGCGATACGCGCACGTATACCCGGTATAAGTTCTTTCGCGGACACTTCGACCTGGCGACCTCGATGGGCTTGATAATTTCCAATGTCGAGACTCTCCCGCAGGGCACCTCAGATCACATGCCCATTCTGGTAACGGCTACCTATTCCAACGAGCACAGGATGCAGACGGATGCCGCGCATCACGTGGCCAACCCGGCCGCATCCGAGTCGGTATCCATCGAGGGCGCCGACTTCACCATTTGAGTTACTGGCCAAACCGCCGCCTGCCTTAGACGAGCAGTTCGATTACTCCGCGCACGATGGTCGCGAACGACCCGAGGTAGGCAACGATTACGAGCAGGCGGCGGGCCACGTGCGGTTCGACCACAGTGGCCAGCCGGTCACCAATGATGAGCCCCACGATGCAGGCGCATCCGATGAGCACCCAGACCGGCACGGGCAACTGGGGCAGGTCGGCCGATCCCAAGGCGAATTTTGAGGCCAGGGACGCCAGCCCGATCGTGAGAAAGTACGGTTGCATGGTCGCGGCAAAGGACCGCTGCGGCCATCCCGTGGCAATCGCGTAAATGCTCACCGCCGGACCGCCGACACCGGCCGTCGTGTTCATGAACCCGCTGGCCATGCCGGCCACCACGCGAAAACCGAGTCGGTCGCGCACGACGACCCGGCCGAGATTCACCGATATGGTCAGACCGGCTGCCACGAGGACGCCGATCGAAATTTCGAGCCAGGCGACCGAAACGAACTGCAAAACATAGGAGCCGGGCACGATGCCGACGACAGCGCAGAGCGCCAGAACTATGTAGCGCCGCCAGTCCACCAGCCGAAATACTCGCATCAAGATGATGCTCGCCGTGAGGACCCCGCACACGTTGACCACGATGACGCCGTCAACCGGCCCGAGCAATAAAACCAGAAAAGGCGCCGCTACCAGGGCGAAACCCATGCCCGTGATGCGCTGCATGCTCGACCCCACCAGTACGGCCGCAATCACCAGAACGGTCGTCCACACGTCAAGGTCTCCCAGCTCGGTTGTTGCTGTCCACGATACCGGCCCGGGCCGCACCGAATGGCGTGGGTAATGCTCGGTGGCCTAGCGTTGACACATTGGCAGCTAGCCGGCGCGACGAAAGGACAACGGATGACCGACCTCAGTTCTGCCACCGAAAACGTTTTGCAGGGGCGCACCTTCGACGCCGTATTGTTCGACATGGACGGTACCCTCATCGATTCCACGCCGGCGGTCGACCGTTCGTGGGCCGTTTGGAGAAGGGAATGGGGCGTAGCTGAAGACGAAACCGCCCACGGTCGCCCGGCGCGCGACATCATCGCAGAACTCGTGCCGGCCGCCCGCGTCGACGAGGCAATCGACCGCATTCTCGCCCTCGAAACCGCTGACACCGAAGACATCACCGTGCTGCCCGGCGCCGCAGCGCTCCTGAACAGCCTGCCGGAGAGTCGACGGGCGATCGTCACGTCCTGCGCGCGGCCACTGGCGGTCGCACGGCTGGCGGCATCCGCTTTGGTGGCACCGAGCGTGATCGTGACCATCGATGACACCCCGCGCGGCAAACCGTTCCCTGAACCGTTTCTGGAGGGAGCCGCCCGGCTCGGCGTCGACCCGCGCCGGTGTCTGGTCATCGAGGATGCACCCGCCGGGTTGCAGGCCGGCCGAGCCGCTGGCTGCACCACGATCGGGGTCGCCGGAACCTATCCAGCAGCCGAACTCGACGCCGACCTCGTCGTGCCCGGGCTCGATCATCTGCGCGTGGAATGCACTGACGACGGTCTCATTGTTCGGTTCGAGTTGCCGAAAAACTAAAGAACGGTCAGCGCTGCCACCCAAATGAACGTAACGTTGACAGACGGTATGTGCATTCGGCTTTTCCGAGTGGCGCGAGCCGCGTAACGAAAGGTTTTTCCCTCTTGGACGACGAATGCATCCACGGACTCGAGGGCCAATTGTGCGCTCTGTGCTTTCCCAAAATTATTACTGAGCCCCTCATTCCGGTGAAGAAGACCCGCGCTCCGAAGCTGTCCTCGCTGCGCGACCCGCTGCCGACCGCGGCTATGCCTGCGGCACGCACGGCTCGCCCGGTTCGCGTCGCCGGCGCGCCTCGCCCGGTGCGCACTGAGAAGGTCTCGACCGACAACGTCGACGAGCAGCGCGTGTACCACCTCACGCACATCAGCAACCTCGGTGCGATTCTGCAGGACGGACGCCTGCTCGCCAACGACGCCCTCACCGCGCGGCCCACCGTCGATATCTCCGCACCGGGCACCCGCGACCTGCGCCGGGCTGCCCGCGTCTCCGGTGATGGTCGCAGTGTTGCTGAGTACGTGCCCTTCTTTCTGTCGCCGAATGCGACCGTCTGGGAGAGCGTGCGCGCTGAAGCCGCTGAAGCCGCTGACCCGCGCCTGGCGCGCGATGCCCACGGCTCCGAGGCCTTCGACTTTGTCATGCTCGTGAGTACGGTCAAAAAGATCAACGATGGGATGGCGGAGCGTGCCGCGGCTGAAATTGTCTCGGCCAAGGCTCGGGTAGACGAGGCCCAGATAGACCCCGCCGAGGAAGCGGTTCCGTTCGTTGCGAGTGTGATCGCCGTCACCAACGGTGATGCCGCCGGCGCGCTGACCCGGTTCGGCGCCACGCCGGCCACCGCCGAACGTATGCTGCAGACCCTTCGCGCCGAAGCAGACGGCGCGATGATTCTCGAAGCCGAGCTACTCGTTCCCGACGCCGTGCCGATGGACCTGATCACGCTCATCGGCGTCTGCAACGACAACGTGCGCGAAACTGTGCGCGGCATCCTGAAGGCCAGCTCGTATCAGCCCAAGGTTGCGGTCTACCCGCCGTGGTTCCACACCTCCGCTGATCCCCAGTAAGGCTTGGTTTTCGGCCCGGACCCGGAGAGTAGGCCCATGATCTGGCCTGATAGTGAATCCAGACCTAGACGACCCCGAGCGGGAGCTGCTCACCGACGGGCAGCTCCACCCGGATCCGGTCGCCCGGGTGCACGATGCCGCCGGTCACCACGACGCCCATGATTCCGCCGCGGCGCTGAACCGAGCCGGCGGCATCCGTTGTGATGAGCTGCTTCATCAGGCCTTTCTGGTAGCTGTTGATGAGCGAGCAGGGGCTGCGCATGCCGGTGATCGAGACCACGGCGTCGCTGCCGAGGTACAGTCGGGTTCCGAGCGGCAGGGTCATCAGATCAATTCCGATGGTCGTCACGTTTTCGCCGAGCTTGCCCGGTGCGACCGTATACCCGGTGAGCACGAGGTCGTCGAACAACTCTGCGGCCATGAAGTGCACCTGGCAGAGGTTGGGCGCCGTGGGATTACGTTTTTTGGCGTAGCGGTGCTGCACCGTGGCGCCCGAGTGAGAATCGCCGTCGACACCGATTCCAGCCAGCAAACGGATGCTTGCGACCACCGGCTTGCTGAAGCGGTGCGCGTCATCGCGGCTGACCGAAACGACCGCGCCGGGACGTCTCTCGAGTGCCATGCCCTCGATTCTGCCATAGCGCACGCACGTTCGAGGGAACGTGTACAACGCCGACTGTGCAGACGTCAAAGTGTCTGCGTCAAGTGGTTGACGCACCAGCACGCTGGGCCTACATTTCATCAGTGGAAAGGTTGCCGATGACTAGTGTTGCCCCCGACAATCACTACCAGGCCACTGAGGGTATGGCTGAACCAGCGTCACTGCCGACAGACGAAACCGCCCCGCCTATTGCCCGGCCCTACCGGGCTCTGGAGCGAGAGTTGGAACGCGCGGTGCGCGATCGCGTCGACGTCAACCTGCGAGTCACCGCGGCGGTCAACGCCATGCGCGACGGTGGCTGTTCCTGGGCGGATATCGCACGCCTACTGGGTACCGCCCCGCAGACCGCGCACAAGAAGTACAGCAAACCGCGCCCGCCGCGCGCCCCTAAGGACGCCTGACGAAAGCAGAGCGTGCCCTACGCCGCGCCGCCGATAAGCCCGGGTGTTGGGGGCCGCACGTCGGGTCTGCGGCCCTCGGTCGGGTGATTGCAGTGTGGCCCAGATCACACGGTCGTGATATAGCCTTGAGGCAAATTCTCCCCGATTGAAAGGACACCATGCACGCCTCCGAAACACTCAGTAACAACCTGCAGTCCGTTCTGGTCGACCTGATCGAATTGCACGTGCAGGGCAAACAGGCGCATTGGAGCGTCGTGGGAAAGAACTTCCGCGACCTGCACTTGCAACTCGATGAGATCATCGTCGATGTGCGTGAATTCTCCGACCAGGTCGCCGAACGCATGCGCGCACTCGACGCGATGCCTGATGGTCGCAGCGAGACGGTCACCAAGGCCACCCACCTGCCGAAATTTCCCGACGGCGAAGTCGACACGGCCGAGACGGTCACCCTCATCACCGAACGGCTCGACGCCACGGTTGCCAACATGCGCAAGGTGCACAACGAGGTTGACGAGGAAGATCCCACCAGTGCCGATCTTCTTCACGCTTTCATCGAGAAGCTCGAGCAGTATTCCTGGATGGTCAGCGCGGAGAACCGCAAACCGCGCAAGCGTTCCGGGGTGAAATCCGCACACTGATCCTTCTGACGCGTACTCCAGGTTTCTCCTGGGGTAGCGTCGGTGTGGACGAGAAAAGTGCGATCATGATCAAATGACCTATCTCGCGAATGAATCCCGCTATGAGTCCATGCCCTACCGTCGTGTCGGGCGCAGCGGCCTCAAGCTTCCCGCCATTTCGCTCGGTCTGTGGCAGAACTTCGGCGATGACAAGCCGCTCGCTACACAACGAGCTATTCTCCGCCGGGCATTCGACCTGGGCATCACCCACTTCGACCTGGCCAACAACTACGGTCCGCCCGCCGGGTCGGCCGAAACGAACTTCGGCCAGCTGTACCGCGAAGATTTCAGCGCCCACCGCGACGAACTCGTGCTCTCGACCAAAGCCGGCTACGACATGTGGCCGGGCCCGTATGGCAACTTCGGCAGCCGTAAATACTTACTGTCGAGTCTCGACCAGTCGCTCTCGCGCATGGGCGTTGACTACGTTGATATCTTCTACTCGCACCGTGCCGACCCCGATACCCCGCTCGAAGAGACCATGGGCGCACTGCACACCGCCGTGACGAGTGGCCGCGCCCTCTACGCCGGAATTTCGTCGTACTCGCCCGCACGCACCCGAGAAGCAGCAGCGATTCTGGCCGACCTCGGAACCCCGCTGTTGATTCACCAGCCTTCCTACTCGATGTTCAATCGCTGGGTCGAGGACGACCTGCTCGATACGTTCGACGACATCGGCGTCGGCTGTATCGCGTTCTCGCCGCTGGCCCAGGGGCTGCTCACCGACCGCTATCTCGGTGGTATTCCGGCGGACTCCCGGGTCGCCCGGGATGGCTCGGCGAACAAGTCCATGGTGAGCGCGGAGGCGCTGACCCGTATCCGCGCCCTGACCGAGATCGCCTCCGCACGTGGTCAGTCACTCGCCCAGTTGGCATTGGCCTGGGTGCTGCGCAATTCAGAGGTGACCAGCGCGCTTATCGGGGCATCGTCGGTCGCCCAGCTTGAGGCAAACGTGGGGGCGCTGGAGAACCTCGACTTCAGCGCCGAGGAACTGGCTGCCATCGACGAGCACGCCGTCGATAACGGCATCAACCTGTGGGCGGCGTCGAGCGCGGTCTGATCACGGCTCGAGGAGACCGCGAATGTCATCGGCGGTCAGTGCGGTGCTGAACATGGCATCATCGTCGAGCACAGCGTTGAACAGCTGCGATTTTTGCTTCTGGAGCGCCACGACCTTCTCTTCGATAGTGCCGGTCGCGACGAGGCGGTAGACCATCACGTTGCGGGTCTGGCCGATGCGGTGGGTGCGGTCGATGGCCTGTGCCTCGGTTTGCGGGTTCCACCACGGGTCGAGCAGAAAGACGTAGTCGGCTTCGGTGAGGTTGAGACCGAAGCCACCGGCCTTGAGACTGATCAGGAACACCGGCGCCGCACCGCTTTTAAACCGGTCGATCACCTCGCTTCGCCGCAACGTCGACCCGTCGAGGTAGCAATACGGAACACCCTGCGCGTCGAGGCGGGCGGCGGCGAGCTTCAAAAATGATGTGAACTGGCTGAAGACGAGTGCCCGGTGTCCCTCGCTGATGACATCGTCGAGCTGTTCGAACAGGGCATCGAGCTTGCTCGAACGCACGCCCGCATACTTCGTGTCGACGAGGGATGCGTCGAGGCTCAACAGGCGCAGCAGGGTGAGCGAGCGAAAAATGATGAACCGGTTCTTGTCAAGTTCCTCGATCAACCCGTAGAGCTTTTGCCGTTCCCGCTGCAGAAACGTGTCGTAGAGCTTCTGGTGCGCCGGGTTCAGCGCGATCTGCAGCTCCTGCTCCTGCTTGGGCGGCAGGTCACGGGCCACGACGTCCTTGGTCCGGCGCAAAATCAGCGGGCGGATGCGCCGCCGCAGCTTCGCGAGCCGCTCGGGGTTCTCTCCCCGGGTCACCGGCCGTACGTAGTCCTCGATGAATTTGCGCGATGAGGCAAACAGGCCCGGCGCGACAATACTGAACAGCGACCACAGATCCATCAGGTTGTTCTCCAGTGGAGTCCCCGTGATGGCCAGTTTGAAGGGCGTGTTCAATTCTTTCGCGCAGGCATAGGCGCGGCTCGTGCGGTTCTTCACGAATTGCGCCTCATCGAGAATGAGGCCAGCCCAGGCCACCGCCTGGTACGCATCGAAATCGAGACGGAACAACGCGTACGACGTGATGAGTACGTCGACGTCGGTGGCGGCATCCGCTATGAGCGTGCGGCTTTTTACCTCCGTCGCCGTGAGGGTGCGCACCCGCAGTCCGGGTGTGAATCGAGTCGCCTCGTTCTGCCAGTTCGCCACAACGGATGTCGGTGCCACGACCAGGAACGGCCCCGGTTCAGAGGCAGTCGCGTGCACCAGCAGCGCCAGGGTCTGGAGTGTTTTACCGAGGCCCATGTCATCGGCGAGCACTCCGCCCAGCCGGTGCTTCCAGAGAAATGCGAGCCAGGCGAACCCCTCCTGCTGGTAGGGGCGCAGGGTGGCGCGTACGCCGCCGGGAACCGTGGTCGGGTCGATGCCGACCAGATTTTTGAGGCCGGCGGCGGCGGCCCGCCACGAGACGGCCGGCACTGTCTCGTCGGCGAGATCCTCGAAATCGCTCCATAAACTGGCTTGGTAGCGGCTGATGCGCAGGCCGGTCTCCCACTCCTGCAGTGCGCGGGCTTCGGTGATGAGTTCGTGCAGCTGCTCGAATTCGGGGCTCTGCAGGGAGAGATAGCTGTTGTCGACCAGTTTCAGGCGGGTCTGGCCCTTCGCAAGCGCCGTGAACAGCGGGCCGAATGGCACCGTGATCGCGCCGACGGTGACGATCACGCCGAGGTCGAACCAGTCGCGCTGGTCGGTCTCCACCGTTGTGATCACCAAGTGCGGCACTTCGGTGCGCTCAAAGTCATCGGGCAGTACCTCGGGAAAGCGCACCGAGGCATCCGTGCTGGTGACCAAGACGGTGCGCTGCAGCGCCGGGTAGACGGAGCCGAGAAACTCGCCCGTATCCTCTGCGGGAACCATCGCCGTTTCGACGCGTCCGACCAGGTGACGCTGCTCGCGGTTCAGTGGGCCAGCGGTCGGTGCGAGCGTGAACACGGTCGGCAGGCCGAACCGCACACTGTAGATGCCGTGGCCGGCGATGATTCCGGCAGCCTCGAGGGGGTGGTCCTCCCCGTCGATGTGCAGGCGGGCTTGAAGAACGAGGGGGCCGGCAGCATCCGTTCGGGAGGCGTCCAGGCTGATCTCGGCGAGCGAACCGATTCGCACAGAGACGTCTTTCTTGGCGCCGACGAAGCCGATGCCGAGCTGTTCGGCTTCTCGCAGCAATGGCCAGAGCAGCGCACTGGTGAAGTTGTCGAGGTAGATCCAGTCGGTCTCCTGGCTCGTGCACACCTCGCGCACGGCTTTGTAGAGGGCGGCGAATTGCGAGATCCAGCGGTGGTGTTCGGGGTCGAGGTTGAACCGGTTCAGCTGAAAGGTGAGGTGGCTCCAGGTGACGTTGCTGCGCACCCAGTTACCCTTCGCATTCGAGATGACCGGCCGCACGCCGAGCCGAAACTCGCCGTGGCCGGGCTCGAGCGTTTTCACCGGCTTGGCCGTCGGACCACGCCACCGGTCATTCGTGCGTGGAGTCTGCTCGCGCAGCTCGAACTGCAGCCCCATCGCCACTTTCGGGCCGGTAGCCAGTGCACGCGGTTGCCCGAAATTGCCGATTCGCGGCAGAGCGGATGCTGGCTGCTCGGGCGCCTGTACCAGCCGCTTCCACGCAGGGGTTAGGTCTGGGCCGTTCGACATTCCCCTAGCTGTCGCTCTCTGACGGATTCAGGCCGGCGGTACCCAGCACCCAGGCGTAGTTGAACGCTCGCTCATGCCATGCGCTGTAGCGACCGGAGACGCCGCCGTGGCCGGCCGACATTTCGGTCTTGAGCAGGGCATCCGCTCCGACTTCCCGGAGTTTAGCCACCCATTTTGCCGGCTCGACGTAAAGAACGCGGGTATCGTTCAGGCTGGTCACGGCGAGAATACGCGGGTAGGCAACGGCGCGCACGTTTTCGACCGGGGAGTACGACTTCATGTAGGCGTACACCTCGGCATCGTGCAGGGGATCGCCCCACTCGTCCCACTCGATCACGGTGAGCGGCAGTGAGGGGTCGAGAATCGAGGTGAGGGCGTCGACGAATGGAACCTCGGCGAGGATGCCGGCGAACAGCTCGGGCGCGAGGTTCGCCACGGCGCCCATGAGCAGTCCGCCGGCGCTGCCGCCCTCGGCGACCAGTTGGTCGGGGGTCGTGAAGCCCGCGTCGATGATGTGCCGGGCGCAACTCACGAAGTCGGTGAAGGTGTTGCGCTTGGTCAGGGTTTTGCCGGTTTCGTACCAGGTTCGGCCGAGTTCGCCGCCGCCGCGCACGTGCGCGATGGCGAAGATCATGCCGCGGTCGAGCAGGCTGAGCCGGGCGATACCGAATCCGGGGTCGATGCTGTGCTCGTACGATCCATAGCCGTAGAGCAGTGTCGGCGCCGGGGTGCCGGGCAGGACGAGGTCGCGGCGGTAGACCAGCGAGAGGGGTATCCGGGTGCCGTCTTCGGCGGTCGCCCACTCGCGGCGCTGTTCGTACAGCGTCGGGTCATAACCGCCGAGCACCGGCTGCTGCTTGAGCAGGCGGCGCTCGCCAGTAGCCACGATGAGGTCGTACACCGTTGACGGGGTGACGAAGCTTGTGAAGCCGAATCGAATGGTCGGCTGCGTCCACTCCGGGTTGCCGGCCGAGCCGACGGCGAACAACGGCTCGTCGAAGTCGAGCTCGGTCAGTCCGCTCTCGTCGTGCCGATCGATGGCGATCCGGGTGAGGCCGTCCCGGCGGTACTCCACGACCAGAAAGTCAGCGAACGCGTCGACGCTTTCGAGGCGGATCTGTGGGTCATGCGGCAGCAGCATACGCTGGGGGCCTTGCGGATCTTCTGCGGTGACGCTGACCAGCTCGAAATTGACCGCGCCGCCGCCGTTATGCACGATCAAGAGGCGGTCTTCACCGTTGATGATGGCGTGCTCAACATCGTATTCGGTGTGGTCGTGCCGGGGCCAGACCACGGTGAAGTCACCGGTGGGGTCGGTCGCATCGAGGAGCCAGGATTCGGTGGTGACGCTCGAGCCGGCCTCGATCATGAGGAATTTGCGGCTGCGAGTGATGCCGATGCCGACCCAGAACCGTTCATCGGGTTCGTGAAAGATGCTGGTGTCGGTGCTTCGTGCGGCTCCGATTTCGTGCCGCCAGACGGTGTCGGGGCGCCAGGCGTCGTCGACGGTGGTGTAAAAAAGGTAGCGTCCACTCGGGTCGAACAGGGCGCCGGCGCTCGTGTTCGGGATAGTGTCTGGCAGGTTCTCGCCGGTCGCGATGACGCGTACCCGGATCGTATAGCGTTCGTCGCCCTCGACATCGACGGCGTAGAGCAGGTGGGTGCCATCGTCGCTGAGATCGAAGCTGCCGAGCGAAAAGAACTCGTGGCCGTCGGCTTCGACGTTGTCATCGAGCAGGATCTGCTCGCCGGTCAGGCCGACCTGGGCGCTGCCGCTGATGAGGGGAGCAGCCCAGTCACTCGGGCTGCTGATCGGCGCGCGACAGTGGATGCCGTACTCCTGGCCCTCGACCGTGCGGGTGTAGTACCAGTAGTTTCCCCGGCGCACCGGAACACTCAGGTCGGTCTCCTGGGTGCGGTTTTTGATCTCGTTGAAAATCTGCTGCCGGAGCGGTTCCTGGTGGGCGGTGCGGGCATCCGTGTAGCTGTTCTCCGCCTCGAGGTGGGCGATGACCTCGGGGCTGTCCTTGTTACGCAACCACTCGTAGTCGTCGATATAGACGTCGCCGTGGTATTCGCGATTCTGCGGCTTCTTGTGTGCCAGGGGAGGTGTGCTCGGGCCAGAGGTCATCCCCCCAGCGTAGTTTGCGCGCGGGCGCGCGAGGTATTTCGTCGTCAGGAACCACGGCGTAGCCCGTGCCTCCAGACGGCGCCGGTCAGGGGAACCCCGGGGCGGTAGGCCAGGTGCGCAATCGAGGGGGCGTTCAGAACCTGCAGGTCGGCGCGGCCGCCGACCTGCAGGGAGCCGACGGTATCCGCTTCCCGGTCTTGGCCAAGCGACCGGGCCGCACCGCGCGTCGCCGCCCAGACGGCCTCGCCCACGGTCAGGCCCATTTGCAGCACGGCCGTCGCCACGCAAAACGGCATCGACGTTGTGTAGGAGGTCCCTGGATTGCAGTTGGTCGCCAAGGCGATGGTCACGCCGGCGTCGAGCAGTCGTCGGGCCGGCGCAAACGGCTGCCGCGTTGACAGGTCGCAGGCCGGCAGCAGGGTGGCCACCGTCGTTCCGGCGGCCAACGCGTCGATGTCGACCGGCTCCAGGTAGTTGCAGTGGTCGACGCTCGCCGCGCCCAGCTCGGCGGCGAGTCGCACGCCACCACTGAAGCCGAGCTGATTGCCGTGCACACGGATTCCCAGGCCGGCGGCCCGGCCGGCCAGCAGTACTTCTCGGGTTTCCTCCACGTCGAACGCGCCTTGCTCGCAGAACGCGTCGATGAACTGCACATAAGGTCGCACGGCGGTGAGCATCGGCCCGGTCACAAGATCGAGGTAACCGCGACGGTCCATTCCGACGGGCACGATGTGGGCGCCGAGAAAGGTCACGACATCGGCCACCTGGGCGGCAGCATGCGCCGAACGTGTCTCGCTTTCAACATCGAGCCCGTACCCGGTCTTTGTTTCGAGAAAGGTGGTGCCCTGCACTTCGGCCTCGTGGCGCAAACGCCGTGCCGTCGCCACGAGCTGTTCCTCGGTCGCGGCCCGCGTGGCGGCGACGGTCGTATTGATGCCGCCCGCAGCGTAGGGCTGGCCGGCCATGCGGGCCTCGAACTCCGCCGAACGGTCGCCGCCGAACATGAGATGGGTGTGCGTGTCGACCCAGCCGGGCAGAACCGCGCGGCCGTCGACATCCGTTCGACGATCGGCCGCGGGAGCTTTTGCAGCGGCGCCGATCCAGAGAATGTGACCCGCGCCGATCACGAGGGCGGCGTCGCGGCGTCGTTCGCCCGATTCGTCGTGGGTGGTCAGCTCACCGATACCCGTCACAAGCTCGGTACCGTCAGGCTTGGCCGCAGTCATCTTTCGAGCCTAACGAGCGCGTGAGTAAATAACCCAGACGTATGCCGTTTTGGGTGCCATAGTCATGCTGCGTCGGTTTCCGTGGAGGTCGAAGAGTCGTTGGCGGCGAAGTTCGCCGCGTTGTTTTCTGGCTGCGCGGGATGTGGCGCGCGCTCTGAGGACACGAGGTTCGGGATATCCGGCCCGCGGGCCCCGCTCGGTGACGCTCCTAGCTCCAGCGCGCCCAGGAGCGCGCGTGAGCCGGCGGCACCCGAGATGCCGCCGGCTCACGTTCTTAAGCTGTTCTCACACCGGATGGACTACTGCAGAGGCTTCAAGTCCGCCTTGGGCGAGCCCTCTACCCTGAAGATGCCCCACAGGCCCTGGTTGACCTGGTTCTCCAGACCGCCGTCCCGGTAAAGGTAGTCCCCAGGAAGCTTCTGGAGTCCACCGGCCCCACCGAGCAGGTTGTAGTTGAAGGCGTTGCCTGTGAGCAGACCGCCCTCAGCTGTCTTGATCATCGCGTTCGGGTCGCTTGGCTGGTAGCGCCACCCGTGCCCGTTCAGGCTGAAGGTGTGTGGCCGGTCGCGGTCACCACCCGATACGAGCCGCAGGTGCGTCTCGTCTCCGACATAGGCCCGCACGAGCGGTGTGGCCGGGTCGCCGTGCACCACCGACGACATGACGTTGGCCACCTCTGGATCCTTCGCCAGGCGAGGGGCGAAACGCTCGGTCGTGTAGTTGATGCCCCGGTGCCCCTGGTCGCTGGGCTCGCCCTCCGCTGGGTAGGGGAGGATGGCCCCGGCCTTGTCTCGCAGGATCAGACCGTCGACCCAGTTGAGCACAGCCTCGCGGAAGCTGCGTTTGACGCCAGCGGCGTCGGTGTAGGTGACGTTGGCCTGTGCGCCCGAGGTGATCGCAACCCCGGAGTTGGGGTTGACGTATGTCGAGCCCTTTGGCTCGATCAACAGCGACCCGTAGGACCCGTGGTGGCGACTCCCACGCCGGTCAGCGAAGTCGAGCAGGTTCGCTGCGCCGTCCTCGACCGCGGCATGGACATACCATGTGTACTTTGTCGTAACTCCTGGCGCCACGGTCTGGTCGTAGTTGTACCCGACCGTCGCCCCGTCGGAGTCAAGGACATTGTAGGTCAACAGGTTTGGGTGCATGGACACCCGGTTGGAACGTGGGAAGTTTGTCACGTCCGCAGGCAACGGTAGGTCACCGGTGTGCGCTGCGGGCGTCCGCGGCAGCTCGTTCTTGAGCGTCACCGTGACGCAATCACCCACATTCGCTCGGATCACCAGGGGCTCGGTCTTCATGGCACCCGAGCGAACCTTAGTCACGTCCTCGCTTCGCACGAACATCGTGCCGTACGGGTCGTGGTCACCTGACTTCGCGTTATACACGATGTCCTTGGCGATGGCCGACACGTTGACGGCGACCGCCCTTGACCCTGTCGGGCACGGGGTGACCGAACCCAGCGATCCTGTTGGGGCAACCTTGAGCGCGTCACCGGGCTTCAGGGCTGGCCACGCGTCGCCACTTCCAGGAGCTGGCCGGTCGGGCAGCGGCTGGAGGTCGGAGACCGCGTTCTTGGGGACCCGGAACAGACCCCACATCCCCATCCACTGGTCCTCGAGCAACGGGGAGCCATACAGGTAGTCACCGGGGGAACCTGCGCCGTCCTGCAGGATCGACGGGGTGCCGTTGGCGACGCTGTTCGAGGCTTTGGCGACTGTTGATGCAGCACCGGGGTTGGTCTTGACCACCTGCGAGCCCTGCAGCTCGTAGTTGAAGTACTCCGCGAGCGAGAGGGTCTGGGTGTCGACCGTCCGAGACAGGGGATTGTCCGGCTCATTCAGCCAACGGTGACCGTGAAGGTTGAACTCGTGCATCTCCTCGTGGGAGCCAGCCACGTTGCGGATGACCACAGGGTCCTTCGAGTATGCCCTCAGGAGCGGCGTATCGGGATCGCCGTTGACCGCAGATGAGTAGGTGTACGCGGGGTCGCCCTTAGCGCCGTGAACCCCAGGTTTCGTCCGGATCTGGAACGGGGCGTTCTTGTAGTTGATCGAGTAGCCGCCCTGGTCCTGGCCGTAGTTGTCTGGTGCCGAAGGTGGGTTGATCGGTGGACCAGTGCCGTTGTCCTTCCACATGGGCGTTCGGTCGGAGTAGAAGATGGTCATCTCCCGGAAGTCCGGGCCGCTGGCTGAGCGGATATCGGCCATGGGGCCGACCCCGTTCGTCGCAGCACCAGTCTTCGGATCGTGCCACGTGGCGTCAGCGGGCTCGACGTTCATCGCGGCATAGAGGCCCTTCTGCTGGTGCAGGTTGGCGTACTGGTGGTCGTGGAAGAAGGTCGTCCGCAAGGCTGTGTCCACGAACCACCGATAGCCGTAGGTCTGGCCAGGCATCGCCGAGGAGCTGTAGTTCCAGCCCACGCTGGTGCCGTCGGAGGCAACCTGGTCGAACTTGACCAGGTGCACGTGTGTCGAGACCTCGGATGTCTCCTCGGTGGCCATGTAATCACCGTCGAGGCGGTTCACGTGGTCGAGGGGGACGTTGGGATTCTCGTCGAGGTGCAGGTCATTGCTGGTGAACAGCTGAACGCACTCACCAACCCTAGACCGGATGGTGTACGGCTCGGGTGCCTTCTGTCCTGTCCGCACAGCGACCGCATCGGATTCCTCCACGTAGACCCTTCCCTGCTTGTCCTTCCAGCCCGCGGAGTTATAGGTGATTGGGGTGTCGATGACGTGTGGCCGGTAGACCCGTGTTGGTGCCGTTGTCGGGCACGGGTCGATGTAGCCGTTGCCGGGCTTGTCCGGGTCAAGAGCAGGCATCCCTGCGGCCTCAAGTGCGGTCGGGCCACGGGGGGCGTCGCCGGGGCGACGGATAGCAGCGAAAGTGTCTTTGACCACCGCGTTCGGCGGACGGTAGGCACGCTGGCCGACGTCACCCTTGACGAACAGTGGGAAACCGGGCTGTGCTGCGGTCGGGGCCGCCGTGGCGCCTGCCCGGTTCGGCAGCTCCTGCAGCGCCTCCAGGGGCGTGCCGTCGGCATACTGTGCCGTGCCGTCGCGCAACTTGTCGAAGATCCGCAGGTGGCCCCAGAAACCCTGGGCGAAGTGCGGGTAGAGATGGCAGTGGAAGATCGTGTCACCGACCGTGCCCTGGGTGCCGCCGGCACCTCCCTCAATCTTCAGCTCTCGAGCCTCATGTGGGCCAAACGACTGGACGTCGTTGAGCGGTGACTTCGGGTTCTTCGGGTCAGCGTTCCAGCGCTGGGTGTGCTGGTGCCAGGGGTGGGTCTCCTTGGCGCCCGGGTGGACGACGTGGAACTTCAACGGGTCACCGACGTACCCCTTCGGGATCAGGTTGTCCGAATCGGTCACCTTCACGCCGTCGACGGTTCGGGTCAGCTTGCCCTCGTCGCCGAACACCCACGACTGCAGGTGGGACTCCTCGCCCATGCACTTGGCGCCGGGGTCGTCGACGACCTTGCCGAGCTCGGGCACGTAGCCGTTGCAGAAGTTGTCACTTGGGGCATAGGTCTTGCCGTTGGGGAGCGTGATGGTCTTGGCCACGCCACCCGGGTTCTCCGGAGTGACGGTCCCACGGTGCTCGAGGATGGCCCGCAGCCGGTTGCGCAGCGGCTCCGAGCGGTAGTTGATGCCGAAGCTCGAGTCCTTCAGCCCGGTCGTCGGGAAGGTCGGTTGCTTCCCGTCCCGGTCCAGGACGCCCTCGTTCTCGTCGAGGAAGATCATGACGGCCGAACGGGTCGAGGCCGCGCCCGCCCGGATGTCGGCGAACAGCTGGGACTCGACGGCCCGCCCGCCCGTGAGCAGGTCGGCCCCGGTGATCTGATTGTGCCAGGTCGAGTCCTTCGGGTGCACGACGACCGCGCCGTACAGGCCGTTCTGGACGGAGGTGTGCTTCGGGTCGTTCGGGTCGAGGTTGGCGTTGTCGTACAGCGGCGCCTCGCCCTCCCGGTCGGCGTACCAGGTGTAGGTGCGCTCGGTGCCCGTGGAGATGGTCGTGTCCGGGTTTAGGCCCACCCGCGCGCCGTCGGAAGTCTTCACGTCCGCTTGAACGAGGCCCTGGGTGGACAGGCCGATTCGCCGGCCCGCGATGTCGTTGCGTACCTTGACGGACACGCAGTCACCGACGTTGGCGCGCACGACGAGCGGCTGGGTGAGGTTGGGGTTGGCAAGGATTTTTTCCTTGTTCACCCTTGCGTCGGCGTTCTTGAGGGCATACATCAGGCCGTTGGGCAGTTTGTCGCCCCAGCCGTTGAGAGGGATGGTCACCTGGAAGGCGGCCAGGTCGTACTCAATAGCGCGGGCACCGGCCGGGCAGACCCCATTGGCCGAAGTGATCGGATCGCCAATGACAGCTGTCGCCGAAGAGGAACCCATCAGAGCGGAAGTCGTCATCACGACGACACCGCCCGCCGCCACGGCGATAACCAGGCGAGAGCGGCGTGGCGTCGGGGCCACGACGGACCGGGCACGCCGTGCCGGCGTCGGGGTCACGACAGACCGGGTACGCCGTACCGGCTTCGGGGCATACCCACCGGTCACGTCACCGCTTCGGCGCATGCCCAGGACGAGGCCTGCCAGGGCGAGGAGCAGAAGCACCGGCAACACGCGAGCGGCCTCGATGGCTCCGTGCTCGAAGAGTGCAGCACCCGAGGTCGCCTCCATGTGGCCGCCCGTGGCCGATTCGGCTACCGCTGCGCCAGTAGTGCCAGCGGAAGAGGCTGTACCGTTGTGCGCAGTGTGCGGGTCGGCAGCGGCGGCGGCGGCAGCGGTAGGGGCCTCAGCGGCGCCGTTGTGCGCAGCGTGCGGGTCGGCAGCGGCTTTGGCGGAGTCATTGGCTTGGCCCGTCTTGGCCAACCACGCCGCCGAGGGCTGGTGCGGGTGAAACCCGGGCTTGGTCGCGGCAGCGACTGGGGCACCTGGCGCGCCAGGTGGCGGGACAGCACCAAGTGCAACACTGGTGCCAGGAGCTGCCTGGGCAGCCGGTGCGACAGCTGAGGCAACCGCGTGGGCGGCGGAGGCATGCTCAGAGGGGAAGATCAGCGTGTGGCCGATCGCACCTGACATGAACACAGCCGTGGTGACACCGACGACCGCGACCGTGGCGCGAGCCAAGGAGATCATCCGAGATGCCGGCCGCAGGCGAGCGATCATCGCGAACACGACCAGGACGGCCGGGACCACTAGCGAAAGCGACAGTGTCCCGTCCCGAAGGAAGTGCAACGCTGAGGTGCCGAAACTCCAGTCTTGCTGGGCAGAGGCTGCGTGAAGCCCGTGGAGCCAGGCCGTGCCGCCGTAAGCGAGCACCACCCCCATGCCGACGCGAGCTCTCATAGAAATGTTCATTTGTCTCCCTGTCACGGCATTGATGGTGTGCTGAGGTCAAGCCGAACCCTTGAGCTGGAACAAATCAGGGCGGAGTGGCTTGGTCACGGGTGTGGTGATCCACGGGGCAACCTTGCTCGGCCGACCTTGAGAAAACCTTGGGCTAGAAATGGTCATCAGGGAGTCAAGACCAGGCTTTCGGGCGGTGTGGCAGTAGTGCTCGATCGAGGTCCCCGCTGTCGCCCGACAACGGGCCGCCAAGGTCGACAGGCACAGAATGCGCAAGGGCGCCACGGGACTGCCCTGGGGCGCTGGTGGCGTCGACTCTTGAGATCTCATGATGGTTTTTCCTTCGCGGCGTGAATCCGGTTGCCGTGGAGATCGAAGAGTCTGCGCTACCTGGCCGACGAGCTGGCCGAGCAGGGTCACAGGGTGTCCGCGCCGACCGTGGCGGGCCTGCTGCGGGAGGAGAGTTTCAGCCTGCAGGGCAATGCCAAGACCATCGAGGGTGGCCGTCACCCGGACCGGGATGCCCAGTTCGCCCACACCAACGCCGCGGTCGAAGAGCACCTAGCGGCCGGCCAGCCGCTAACCAGCCACGAAGTCATCGTCACTCTCATTGCCGGTGCCACTACCCGTACAGGTCTAACCGTCACAGCCAGACTCGACGACACGATCTACCCCAAAAGCATCAAGATCACCGACCGCGAGATGGCAGACCTGGAAACCCAACACCTCACCAAGCATGACTTCCACGGCGACTGGAACTACACCGAAAGCCCAGCAGATCAACCCTGAACTACGCGTGTTGTTGATTGACAGGCCCTAGCGAGCGCGTCGGTCATCAGTGCTGCCGGCCGCTCGCCGCCGATCAGCTGGCCACACTCGGCTACCAGTCGTCCGCCCACGAAAACGCGCAGTACATCGGAGGCCGTGGCGGTCAGCGGCAGCTGCCCGGCAAGGGAGCCGACCGTGCGCACCCCGGTCGTGCTGATCTCGACGAGATCGCATAGATCACCCGGTTGCAGCCGGTGGCGTCCGAGTCCAAGGGCGGCATCGCCGGCGGTCGACGCGGCTGCCAACAAAGCGGCGGGGGCGAAACGTCCGCGCCGCTTCGAGACGAGTCGTTCACCCATTTCGAGGCCGCGCATCTCCAGGAACGGATCGATGACCGCGTTTTGATCGGAGCCGAGCGCAATCGGCGAACCGGCCGTGGCGAGGGCGTGCGCCGGGCCGACGCCGTCGCCGAGGTCGGCCTCGGTGGTCGGGCACATCACCACGGTCACGCCGGCGTCACCGAGCAGGGCCCGGTCGGTGTCGCTGAGGTGCGTAGCGTGCACGACACTCAGGCGCGGCGCGAGTGCCCCGACCGACTCGAGCAGGCCGGTCGGGGTCAGGCCGTAGGCGGCCAGGCAGTCCCTGTTCTCCAGCGGCTGCTCCGAGAGGTGGATATGCAGGGCAACCTCGCGTGGTAGCCCCGCGAGCACCTCCCGCATCGCGTCGGGCGTGACGGCCCGCACCGAGTGCAGAGCCGCCCCGAGGGTAACCAGGTCGTCGCCCGCGAGCTGCGTGCGCAGCGACTGCCAACGGGCCAGCCACCCGGCGGCACTTCCGTCGCTGAACGCGCGTTGCTCCGGCGCCAGTTCCCGACCGATGCCGCCCGTCAAATAGAGCGTGTCGAGTAGCACCAAACGGATGCCCACGGCCCGCGCCGCCGCCGCAAGCGCCAGTTCCATAGCGTGCGCTGGCTCATACGGTGCCCCGTCCGCGCGATGATGCACGTAGTGGAACTCCCCGACGGCCGTGTACCCGCTCACGAGCATCTCCGCAAACACCGCGGTAGCCAGCGCCTGGTAGTTCGACGGGTCGAGCTGGGCGGCGACCCGGTACATCCGCTCGCGCCAGAGCCAGAAATCACCGCCATCCCCGTGGGTCTGGTCCCGCAAGGCCCGATGAAATGCGTGCGAGTGGGCATTGCCGAACCCCGGAACAACCGTTCGCAAGCGGATATCCGCCGCCTTCGCAGGCTCAACCTGAACGCGCGTGATGCGACCGGCCGGGTCGACTTCGAGCCGCACCCCTGCGACGTGGACCCCGTCGATCAGCAATGATTCGCACCAGAACGCGGTCACCGCAGATCCCGCAGGAGTTGTTCACGGGCGTCGATTCCGGCCACGCGGTCCGCGGCTGCACCGAATTTCTCGGTGAGGCTGGTGGGGCATCCGGTTTGTTCAGCAGGCTGCTGGGGCATTTTTACTCTTCCCACATGGGCACGCGCAGGCCGCACTCGCGGGCCACCTCTTCGGCCCGCTCGTAGCCAGCATCGACGTGACGCATGACCCCGGTGCCCGGGTCGTTGGTGAGCACCCGCTCGATCTTCTCGGCGGCCAGCGCGGTGCCATCGGCGACGATCACCTGCCCGGCATGGATGCTGCGACCCATTCCCACGCCACCGCCATGGTGAATGGATACCCAGGTCGCGCCGGAAGCGGTGTTCAGCAGTGCGTTCAACAGCGGCCAGTCGGCGATCGCGTCGGAGCCGTCCTTCATATCTTCCGTTTCGCGATAGGGCGAGGCGACCGAGCCGGAGTCGAGGTGGTCGCGGCCGATCACGATCGGCGCCCTGAGCTCACCGGAGGCGACCATCTCGTTGAACTTCAGCCCGGCGCGGTGTCGTTCCTGGTAACCGAGCCAGCAAATGCGCGCCGGCAGGCCTTCGAACTGCACCTTTTCCTGAGCTTTGGTGATCCAGCGGTGCAGCCCGGCGTCGTTGGGAAACAGTTTCAGAATGGCTCTGTCGGTGGCCAGGATGTCGGCCGGGTCGCCCGAGAGCGCCACCCAGCGGAATGGACCTTTACCCTCGGCGAACAGCGGACGAATGTAGGCGGGCACAAACCCGGGAAACTCAAAAGCTCGCTCGTAGCCGCCGAGCTGCGCCTCGGCACGAATGGAGTTGCCGTAGTCGAAGACCTCAGCGCCGGCATCCTGAAATTCGACCATGGCCTGCACCTGCTTGGCCATCGTGGCCCGGGCGCGCACAGTGAACTCTTCGGGATTCTCTGCCGCATAAGCGTGCCACTGTTCGACGCTGACACCCTCGGGCAGATAGGACAGCGGGTCGTGCGCGCTGGTCTGGTCGGTGACGATGTCAATGGGTATCCGGCGGGCCAGCAGCTCCGTGAATACGGTCGCGGCATTGCCGACCAGGCCCACCGACAGCGCCCGGCGTTCGGTCCTGGCTGCAATCACCCGGGCGATCGCCTCGTCGATATCGTCGGTCATCTCGTCGAGATAGCCGTGGTCGACGCGGCGTTGCAGCCGGGCCGGGTCGACGTCGACGATGAGCGCGACACCGTCATTCATGGTGACGGCGAGCGGCTGTGCGCCGCCCATGCCGCCGGCCCCGCCGGTCAGGGTCAGGGTGCCGGCCAGGGTGCCGTTGAATTTTTTGGTAGCGACGGCACCGAAGGTCTCGTAGGTACCCTGCAGGATACCCTGGGTGCCGATATAGATCCAGGATCCGGCGGTCATCTGCCCGTACATGGTCAGACCGAGATGCTCGAGGCGGCGAAACTCGGGCCAGGTAGCCCAGTCGCCGACGAGATTGGAGTTGGCGATGAGTACGCGCGGCGCCCACTCGTGGGTGCGAAAGACACCGACCGGTTTGCCCGACTGGACAAGCAGGGTTTCGTCTTGCTCCAGCGTTTCGAGGGTGCGCACGATCGCATCGAAGCATTCCCAATTGCGAGCGGCCTTGCCCGTACCGCCGTAGACCACGAGGTCGTCGGGGCGCTCGGCAACGTCCGGGTCGAGGTTGTTCATGAGCATGCGCAGTGGCCCCTCGGTCTGCCAGCTTTTCGCGGTCAGTTCGGTGCCGCGGGCGGCGCGAACAGGGCGTGCGGTGTGGGGGACTGTCATGGATATCTCCTGTGATCACAAATCCGGCGACGCGATGGTCGACCCTGGCGTTGAGTTCGGCCGACGACGGCTGGACCGAGAGCAGCAGCTGGGCCTCCTCCTCGACGACGACACAACCGGCAGCGCGCAGTGGCGCGGTCAGGTCGGCCGTGGTTGCTGGCATGGACGTCTCCTCGAAGCCGGCGAAGCAGGCGAAGCAGGGCATCCTACGCCCGGGTCTTGAAGGGTGTGCACGCCTTGATTACCCTGAAGGCATGTGCCACTCACATCTCCCGGCACCTGCTCGAAGACCTCGTGAGCGCCGCACCACCCAAAAACCGGGAGATCGAGGCGAAAAAATCAAGGTGTGTTCCCAGAAGCGGTTTGCTGCGGCTTAGCGGCTGAGCCTTTCCGCATAGAGCACCATGACGGCCGCCACGACGCTGGCCGCCGCACCGAACGCCAGGCCGAACGCAATGGTGATGCCGGCATACAGTCCGTCGTCCATCACCGATAGCACAGCCGCGATGGCCGCGGACAGCACCACCACACCGCCCATCGCGCCGAATGCGGCCACTGTGACGCGCCGGCGCCGCGATTTCGTCAGGCGTCGATCGGCAATCGCTATTGCGGCGAGCCCGCCCAGTAGTGCGACCGCCCCGATGACGAAGCCAATCATGCCGTAGTTCGCCATGGAAAGCACGACGAACCAGAACCGAAATTCGGTTTCTCCACTACCGGCGTCGGTCATCACGACCGCCACGCCCGCCGCGAGCAGAAACCCCACGAACGGTGCAAACACCGCGATGCGCCAATAGCGCCGAATAACCATGTGCCCACCCTACGGTCTAGAAGTCCACCCAGGCACTGGGCAGCGGATGCTCGACTCGATCTGGCCGGGTGCGCTCGCATCGCTCGGCCCGGTAAACCAGCATCGCGGCCACACTGCCCGCCACGCTGGCGACGACCAGGCTGATAATGACCAGCAAGTAGGACCAACCGCCGTTTCTCATCGTCTCCGACACAATCACCAACACGATCCCCATTGTCAGCACGCCGCCGGCCGCGCCGAGAGCGGCCAGTGCCGTGCGAGTGCCCGATGATTTCGTGAGATGCCGGTCGAGGCAGCTGACCAGAACGAAGCCGCCGATCAGCGCGGCGCCGCTCACCACGAGACCGACGGCACCGTAGGCCAGAATCGCCCGCACGACACCTCCGGCGCTCTGGCCGGTTCGCGTGTAGGGATTACCGCCCAGGGCTATCACCCCGAACACACCTGCCCCCAGCAGAAATCCGATTACCGGCGCGACAAGCAGGATGCGCCAGTACCGGTGGATCATCATGACTCCCACCTTATGGCGCATAGCATGGCGTCAAACTATTTAGTTTTGGTAGCTCTTAATCGTTTCGCGAATGTCCTTCGCGAAGAGATATATCTCGTCAAGGGTGTCGATAGGGTGGCGAGTCTCAACCTTGTCGGCGTCGAAGACTCCGAGATACTTCTGCTTCCGTCCGTTAAAGTGAAGTCGCGCCACCGGCTTGCGATTGTTGTCATCGAGAAGCACTGCGAAATAGGATTTTGAATCTCTATGCATCACTCGTTGTGGCTTTACTTCGCTGCAGGCAATCGCTTTGACGATTTGATACCCCTCTAGCTCTTCAAGAGTCGTCTCGATCTCGGTGTCTCAGGCGAGATCGATCTCAACTATCTCGTGGCTGTTGATGACTTCGCCGCGCACTTCTGACGTTGCACCCGAAAAATTCGAACCGCCCAGCGCTGTTTTCAAGCGGTCGTTAACCTGATCGTTCAGAAACTGCTTTGTCGATTTTGCCACCAAGGACGTAAATTGCTCACGGATCTTTTGCGTAAAAGCACCGTCGTAAACTCGTGTCGTGAAAAATCGAATCCAGTCATCTTCCGGCTCCGTGAACTGAGCCGCGATAGTGCGCTTTATTTGACCGATGTACTTGAGTTCCTCTGCCGAGTTAATGATGGAGTCGAGGTCAAAGACGTCCTTGGTCAATTTCCTCAGTTCCGGAATCAGCGTTTCGTCGATGTCCATCAAGTCCAGAACCAAAAACGGCTTTTCATCCATACGGTTGGGCGCGTCTAAGTCCGTATAAAACTGGTAAATTTCGCCATTTGTGAGAACGGCGATACGCGCATTGGTGACGGCGAAGTAGCGGAACAATTGTGAGGCGTGTTCAATCTTCAACGCTTCTGTGGACTTCTTACATTCGACAAGGATCTGGACTTCGCCGTCGCGCATAATCGCGTAGTCGACCTTTTCGCCTTTTTTCACGCCGACATCGGCGGTGAATTCGGAGACGACTTCCAACGGATTGAAAACGTCGTAGCCCAGGATGGTTGAGATGAAGGGCATGATAAAAGCGTTTTTGGTCGCTTCTTCAGTCTGAATTGCTCCGCGCTGGTTTCGTACTTTGAGAGCCAACGCCCCTATTAGTTCTGCAAATTCCATAGTTCCCCCGATTGGTGATTTTCTACCTACGACCTTATCGCCTCAACCTAAATCAGACGCGCTTCGATGCGATTTGATGCAGAGGGGCGCGATCCTCTTTTTCCTGAATCGTGGCTGCTGCCAAACACGCCAGAGGCGGAAGGTGTGACGGCGGCCTTAGACGAGCGCATCGCCATTTTGGCCGCCTGCGCAATCGCGTTGGATTGGCTGCACTTCTTACTATGACCCAGCGCGCCGGGCCTTGTTCGGTCGGCTGAACCGCATTACTGTGACGAACTCGTCGTGGTCAGCACAGAAGGACCTGAGAATGAAATTTGTTCGTGCTCCAAAGCCGTCCCGCATCATGCGTCAAGCACTCGGTGCGATCGCCGTATTCGCCACTATCGCCGCCTCGTTTACTCTGATGCCGACCGATGTCGCTGATGCGTCCAGCGTGCCCGCCTCAACCGCGAGCATCGTGCGGACCGCCCCCGACCTGGCCAAACTCTGCGCTCGACTGAAGATCACGATCGCCAAAACCACGCTGTGCAGCCACGGGCCCGACCCCGTCGCTGCTTTCGGCGGTGCGGCCAAGCTGAAGCAGACATCTGCTGCTCAGGAGCAGCGTGTAGCCGCCGCCCCGGCGTCGGAACTGACCGCGTTGTGCAGCGCGGGCGGCGTGAGCGGCAAGCGCATCGAGGTGATCTACGGCGTACCGCAGGATCGCACCAACCGGTTCGCCGAAATGCTGGCCCCGCTGCGCGACATCATGCGGCAGGTCAACAACAACCTCGAGGCAGTGGATGCCGCGACCAGCCAGAGTTACCGGTTTCTGTGCACGAATGGTGCCGATGTGACGGTGCGCAACGTGACACTGGCTCCGGTCGGAACGGATGGCACGTACACCTTCGCCGACTATGTGGTGAGCATGCAGAACCAGGTCGAGCAGGGCCTGGGGCCGGTGAATCTCATTGGGAACGACCGCTTGTACATCACCTACATCGACCAGATTCAGGATGTCTACCCGTATGGCGGTCAGGGCGAGCTGACCGGCGACGATCAGCCAAGTGCTGCCGCCAACGCCAATAACGATTCGCGGCCGCGTTATTCCATGTCGGCCTATCTGGATATGCCTGTGAGCGCCCACGAGATTGGTCACAATATTGGTGCCGTGCAGGATTCGGCGCAGCACTCCACCAAGGGCGGCCACTGCTACGACGAGAACGACCTCATGTGTTACGACGACGGAGGGCCCTATTTCGCCCTCGGCGGTCGGCTGACCTTCACCTGTGCGGGGCTCGCCTCGGCCGTCGACTGTCACAGCGAAGACTACTACTATCCGGGCACGCCGCCCGCGTCGAACTATCTCGCCACCCACTGGAACACGGCGAACAGCGGATTTCTGAGCCCGATCGTGTCCGTGGTCAAACCCATCCCGCCGACCGCCGTCACGGCGATCGCTGGCGATGCCCGCGTGTTCGTAGGATGGGCCGGGCCTGCTGTCGGGGCTCCGGTGGTGGATCTCTATCACGTGGTTGTCATTGCGTCTTCCGGTGCCCAATGGCTGTGGACCGGCGATGGAAGCGAACGAACTGCAACAATCAACGGTCTCACTAACGGGACGTCCTACACCGTGTCCGTATCCGCAGAGAATTCGTCCGGATCCAGCGCTCGGATTTCAGCCCCCACCACCGTGATTCCGAAAGTTGCGGCCGTTCGCGAAACATTCACCTCGTCGGCCGCGAACTTCACGGAGATTCGTGGCGGCACGTGGGCGGTAGCGTCGGGCCGGTATTCGCTCACAGCCCCGTCGACAGCTGCCGTGCCAAACGCTAATCTCGCTCTGCAGAAAACAATGATGGCCGGGGATTTCTCGGTCATGGCCACCGGGATGACCGTGGCCTCAACGTCACCGTGGAACGATTTCTCGATCGTCTTCGACTACCGCGATGCACTCAACTATTACTTCGCGAACTTCAGCGAAGGACAAGATGCCGCCAGCAACGGTCTGTTTTGCGTTTCGCGTGGTGTTGCCGCCCAGATCGCTGACTTCACCCCCACGATCACAGCAAACACCTTCTACTCCATTCGCATCGAACGACAGGGTGCGGCCATTCGCGTCTTTCGTGGCACCACCCTCCTCGCCGCAGCTACCGACGCGACGTTCTCTTCCGGCCGAGTCGGCTTCGGCAGCAAGAACGACGCCGCCAAATTTGACGACCTCATCGTGACCGGAACAATCGGAGGAATCGACACGACGACTCCCACGGTCGCGGCGAAATCGCCGGTGAGCCGCGCCACCCGAGTCGCGAAGACCGCCAATACGACGGCAACATTCAGCGAAGCCGTGCAGGGAGTCTCGCCGACCACGATGCGACTGAAAAACAATGCCGGTTCGACTGTCCCTGCCGTGGTCAGCTATGACGCGGCGACGCGAATTGCCACCCTCAACCCGAGCGCGAGTCTCGCGCCCGACACGAAATACGCTGTCAGCCTCACCGGGGGAGCTACGGCGATCCGCGACGGGGCGGGCAATCCGCTGGTGTCGACGGGGTGGAGCTTCACGACCGGGCCGGCGCCCACGATCACCATCCGGACTCCCTCCAGCGGGGCCACGGGCGTGAGTCGTACCGCGAGCGTCTCGGCGACGTTCAGTGAGGGGATGGCCGGAGTTGCCGCATCCACTTTCACGCTGAAGAATACCCTGACCGGCGCACAGATCGCCGGCGTTGTCTCCCGCAGCGGCATGACCAACAAATGGATCCTGAACCCCGGTTCCACGCTCGCAGCCAGGACCAGTTTCACCGTCATGGTCACTGGCGGCACCACGATGGTGCGTGACCTCGCTGGCAACCCCGTCTCGACGAGCAGCTGGAAGTTCACCACGGGTAGTTGATAGCGGGGCAAGTTAGTCTGAGACGATGCCCGCTTTACCTGACCTTGTCTGCTCAGAGTGCGCCGCAATCTATCCGGTGGCGAGCCTGGTCTGGCGGTGCAGCTGCGGCGGTCTCCTCGACGTGGTCGATTTCGTGCTGACGATGGATGCCACGGCTCTGCCCGGCCGCAGCCCCTCACTCTGGCGCTACACCGAAGTCCTCCCTATCGCGGTGGACCCCACGGTTACCCTGGGGGAGGGGTTCTCGCCCCTCGTGCCCTCCCGCGCGTTGCCTCACGTGCAGCTCAAGCTTGACTTTCTGTTGCCGACGCTGTCGTTCAAAGACCGCGGCGCGGTCGTGCTCGCCACCCTCGCCAAACGGTTGGGCGTCACACGGGCCATGGTCGACAGCAGCGGAAACGCCGGCACGGCGATGGCCGCCTATTTCGGGCGGGCCGGGATCGGCTGCACGGTGTACGTTCCCGAATCCACCTCGCCCGGCAAACTCGCGCAAATGCGTGCGCACGGCGCGACGGTTGAGCTGGTGCCAGGTTCGCGAGCGGACACCTCTGCGGCGGCACTGCTGGCAGCGGGGCAAGATGGCGTGCTGTACGCGAGCCACGTCTACCACCCGTACTTTCTGCACGGCGTGAAAACCTACGGCTACGAGATCTGGGAGCAGTGCGCACGCTCGCTGCCCGAGACGGTGGTGGTTCCGGTGGGCAACGGAACGATGGTTCTCGGCTGTTACCTCGCCTTCAGCGAGCTGGTTGCCGCTGGACTTGCCGAGCGGATGCCGCGCATCGTCGCGGTGCAGGCATCCGCGTGTTCACCGCTCGAACAGGCCATGGCGCAGGGACTCGACGCACCCCTGGCCGTTCAAAACGGCGCCACGATCGCGGAGGGCATCGCCATCACGGCGCCGCCCCGGGGGAAACAGCTTCTCCGGGCCGTGCGCGCCACCGGTGGCACCATAATCTCCGTCACCGACCAGCAGATCGCGGCCGCACGCCAGGAGCTGGCTGACGAGGGGCTCTTCGTCGAGCCAACCTCAGCGGTCTCATTCGCCGCCGTGCGCGCCGCTGTCGACCGAACGTATGTCTCCGACAGCTCCACTTGGGCGGTGGCCGCGCGCCTGCTCACCGCCCAATCGGTGGTCGTGCCGTTGTGCGGTGCCGGCCTGAAATCGGTGACACGGTGAACGAGTACCCCCTGTGTCCCGCCTGCGGCACCGAGATGATGGCGGACGGCGTAGACACCGCTGAAGGTCTTGAATCCTGCCATCGGTGCCCACGATGCCGGTTGGTCATCCTCGTACCCGGCCTGTGGTCGGAATAGGTGAATTCCTGACGCATAACTTTTCATTTGCAGAAGAACTTCATTTCTTCTGCGCACTTTTCCTGAGAAGACCGGTTGTTCTTGCGCCAATCTGGGTTTAGCAGCCGATACCGGCCAGTTGAGTCAGTTGTCCCGGCTCAGCCCAACTCAGACGTCGAAGGAAAAAACATGACTGTGTACCAGAAAGACATCGAGGACATTGAAGCCCTCAAGCAGCAGGTCGGAAGCAGCTGGGACGCAATCAACCCCGAATCCGTCGCCCGTATGCGGGCCCAGAACCGGTTCAAAACCGGCCTGGAGATAGCTCAGTACACCGCAGACATCATGCGCAAGGACATGGGGGAGTACGACGCTGACTCCTCGATCTACACCCAGTCGCTCGGCGTCTGGCACGGGTTCATCGGCCAGCAGAAGATGATCTCGATCAAGAAGCACCTCAAAACCACCAACAAGCGCTACCTGTACCTGTCCGGTTGGATGGTTGCCGCGCTGCGCAGCGAATTCGGTCCTCTCCCCGACCAGTCCATGCACGAGAAGACGGCCGTCCCGGGCCTCGTTGAAGAGCTCTACACGTTCCTCCGTCAGGCCGACGCCCGCGAGCTCGACCTGCTCTTCACGGCCCTGGACAATGCTCGCATCGTTGGCGACGACGCCAAGATCGCCACGCTCACCGGTCAAATCGACGCCTTCGAGACCCACGTCGTGCCGATCATCGCCGACATCGACGCCGGTTTCGGAAACCCCGAAGCTACCTACCTCCTGGCCAAGAAAATGATCGAGGCCGGCGCCTGCGCCATCCAGATCGAAAACCAGGTCTCGGACGAGAAGCAGTGCGGTCACCAGGACGGCAAAGTCACCGTTCCCCACGAAGACTTCATCGCCAAGATCAACGCCGTTCGGTATGCGTTCCTCGAGCTCGGCATCGAAAACGGCATCATCGTGTCCCGCACCGACTCGCTCGGTGCCGGCCTCACGCAGAAGCTCGCCGTGACCAACCAGCCCGGCGACCTCGGCGACCAGTACAACTCGTTCCTCGACGTCGACGAGATCACCGAGGCCGACCTGGGCAACGGCGACGTCGTCATCAAGCGGGGCGGCAAGCTTTTGCGCCCGAAGCGCCTGGCCAGCAACCTCTTCCAGTTCCGTTCCGGAACCGGTGAGGCGCGCTGCGTGCTGGACAGCATCACGTCACTGCAAAACGGCGCCGACCTGCTCTGGATCGAGACCGAGAAGCCGCACATCGGCCAGATCGCGGCCATGATGAACGAGGTTCGCAAGGCCATCCCGAATGCCAAGCTGGTCTACAACAACAGCCCGTCGTTCAACTGGACTTTGAACTTTCGCCAGCAGGCATACGACGCCTTCCTCGCCGAGGGCAAGGATGTCTCCGCTTACGACCGCGCCAAGCTCATGAGCGTCGACTATGACGAGACCGAACTGGCCCTCAACGCCGACGAGAAGATTCGTACCTTCCAACGCGACAGCTCACAGGAGGCCGGTATCTTCCACCACCTCATCACCCTGCCGACCTATCACACGGCCGCACTCTCGACGGATGATCTGGCCAAGGGCTACTTCGCCGACCAGGGCATGCTCGCCTATGTCAAGGGCGTGCAGCGTCGCGAAATTCGCGAGGGAATCGCCACGGTCAAGCACCAGAACATGTCCGGTTCCGACCTGGGTGACAACCACAAGGAGTACTTCGCCGGCGACGCAGCACTGAAGGCTGGCGGCGTGAACAACACGAGCAACCAGTTCGACGAACCGGCTCTGAGCAGCCACTGACTCCCACAAAGCTCATAACGAAGAAGCCCCAGTCAATCGACTGGGGCTTCTTCGTTACACAGACCGAGGGAGGAGGGAACAGCCGTGGAGCTGTCAGATCGCGACTGACCGCCGCCGCAATCGGCGCGTATCAGACCCGTCCGGGCACATTGCCGTCTGGTCGGTTCTGCTTGAGAAGGCGCGATATTCCCAGAACGATCACGACAATGATCAGACCAAGAATGAGGCCGAACACGGCCGACATAGCGGTGTCGGTGACCCAGACGACGACGGGTCCGGCCATTTCGACGATTTGAGTTGCTGCGTGCAGCACGTCGTAGGGCGCTTGCCAGAACGTATCGGCCAGGTTTGAGATAACCAGGTGGCCGCCAACCCACAACATAGCGACCGTCCCGATGATGCCGATCACCCGGAACACGGCGGGCATTGACCGCACGATGCGCGCACCGGTGCGTCGCAGCCATCGTGCTGAGTTCTCCATCAACGTCAGTCCGACGTCATCGATCTTCACCAGCAAAGCGACCGCGCCGTAGACGAGCACCGTCATGCCGAGGCCGATCACCACCAGAGCACCGAGCGTCATCCAGATCTCGAAATCAGGATCAAGGCCTGCCAGCGAGATGAGCATGATCTCTGTGCTAAGGATTAGATCGGTGCGAATGGCGCCGAAGATGAGCTTGCGCTCATCCCTCGTTTCCGTCTCGCCGGCGCCATGATGAACGCCGAACCATTCGGTCACTTTCTCGGCACCCTCGAAGCACAGATAGGTGCCGCCAAAGATCAGCAACCACGGCAACACCCATGGCGCGAACGCGGACAGGAGCAGTGCCAGCGGGATGATGATGATGAACTTATTGAACAGGCTGCCCAGTGCGATCCGCCAGACCACGTGAAGCTCGCGCGCCGGCGACAGCCCCTGAACGTACTGCGGGGTGACGGCAGCATCGTCGATGACGACTCCTGCCGTCTTCACACTCGCCTTGAGGGCGGCGCTGAGTATGTCATCCACTACGGCAAGCAGGCCGACCGACATCTGGTTCTCCTCGGATCGGGCATCGCTCTGGTGCAGGGCGATGGCAGTGGTGTCCACAATACTGCGTCGCGGGTGCGGGTGATTCCTGGCTCAGGGACGATCAAGTAAGCAACGCCGCCGGGTGTCTCAAGCTCGGGTGGTGAGACTGTGTGTGAGATGCTCTTTCTGTACCCGGATGAATTGTTGGGTCTGAAACTGTCTGGCCGCGCGTGGGTCGAAACAGCGCTTCGCAAACGAAATGAGCAGAACTATCGGCACTCAGCGAGAAGATTCCGTGCTGTTGACCGATACGGCTGCGGCGGAGCCAGGTAAAGCTGCGCAGCGGGGTGGTGAAAGAGCCAGGGGCCAACGCCGCGGGCTGATGGGCTTGCTCTTGGGGCTGGCCGTGTTAGCTCTCCTTGCTGTATTGCGCATGTCGGCACCTCAGTCTGTGGCTACAGGGATGTCGGACTCTGCCAAGGACTTCGTCACACTGGCCGTGAGCGTACTTATCGAGTCACTGCCGTTTGTTTTCTTGGGTATTTTTTTGTCTGTCGTCGTACAGGTTTGGCTTCCGGATGGCTTTTTGCTTCGTCACTTGCCGCGACGGGGAGTATTGCGGCGGTTTGCGGTTTCGCTGATCGGTGTTCTGGTCCCTGTTTGCGAATGCGGAAATGTACCCCTCACCCGCGGCCTCATCATAAAGGGGCTCACTGTAGCCGAGGCGATGACGTTCCTTCTTGCCGCGCCAATTCTCAACCCGATCACAATCATCACGACGTATCAAGCGTTCGGCTGGGAGAACGGAATCTTGGTCAGTCGTATCGCTGGCGGGTTTTTAATTGCAAACCTCATCGGCTGGATATACAGCCGACACCCCCGTCAGGAGGCCCTCCTCACGTCGCAGTTCCAGGCGGCCTGCGCCAGCGAAGGGGAGCATCACACTGCCACTGGCAAACTGCAGCGCAGTGTTCGTCTCTTCACGAAAGAGACCAGCGCGATGATGCCGGCGTTGTTCATTGGTTGCGCCATTGCCGGAGCGATCCAGGTGGGGATACCCCGTGACGTGTTAGTTACCCTGGGCACCAATCCGGTGTGGTCCGTCCTGGCTCTTATGGTGCTGGCCTTCGTCGTATCGATTTGTTCGAACGTGGACGCGTTCTTCGTGTTGTCGTTTGGAGCGACGTTCCTTCCTGGTGCGATCGTCGCTTTCCTGGTCTTCGGCCCGATGATTGACATCAAAATGCTCGTTCTGATGCGAACCACGTTCACGACGCGAACATTGGTCCAAATTACGAGCGTTGTGGCGCTCTGTTCGGCCGCGCTGGGGCTGGCGGTGAACTATGTCGCTTAGTCATCTGATCACTCGATGGCGGGGAGCCCTGTTGAGCTTGATCGGAATTGTCGCGACGGTGTGGCTGGGCATCACCGGTCAATTGGGCCTCTACATTCATCCCCGGTATTTTGCTTTTTCGATCATCATGGCGGTCGTGGCCGCCGCGGTCGTTATCGTGTCATTCGCGTTGTCCCCAGATGACGAACACGCAGGGCACGATCACGAAGCCGAAACCGGGCACAAGCGTTTCTGGGCAGGTGCAAGCAGCATAGTGATCGCCGCCTCTGCGGTGGCTCTGTTGGTTTTGCCACCCACGACCCTCACGACAACCACCCTGGAGCAACGCGATTTGAACGGTTCCGCCGCAGCGCTGACCGAGGAAGAGTCGGCAAAGTTGACAGCAGGAGACGCCTCACAATTCTCTGTCAAAGACTGGGCCTCACTGCTGCGACAAGGCGCCGGGGTCGAATTTTACGCCGGAAAAAAAGCTCAGCTCACCGGATTCGTGACGCCCGACCAGGAGGATCCAGAGAACGTGTTCTACGTGGCACGATTCGTCGTGAGCCACTGCGTAGTCGATGCCCAACCGGTGGGAGTGCCGGTGTACCGGCCGGGATGGCAGGACGCATTTCCGCTCGACAGTTGGGTGGGTGTTTCTGGCGGCCTGACCGCTAATCCCAGCGTCGCCAGCAGTGAGGGAATAGTCATCATTCCTGAAGTGGTAGCCGCCGTCGACCAACCCCAACAGCCGTATGTCTACTGATTTCACCCGATCCGGCCGAGACTTCACCCGGCTGTTGCTCACGACCGTCATCGTCCTCGCCATGCTGGCGGGCGCACTGGCACTGCTCAACACCACACGAGGACCCCGATTGGAATCGGCGGCGATCAACCTCGGAAGTGTCATCGATCACGCGGGGCAACGATTGTTGCTCAACACCGACCAGCCGATATCCAGCATCGACCGGGATCAGATCACGGTAACCCCAGAGGTCCCGGTATCCGTCGCCGTAGACGGCACAGTCGTAACCATCACCTTCGAAGAGGCCCTCAACTACAACACCGATTACCGGGTCAACATCGACCCGGTAATCGGATTGTTCCAGGGCGCCCAGGCGTCGATTGAGTATGACTTCACCACCGATGATGTGGACCTGTACACCCTGCATCGCGACTCAAGAACCACCGATGATGGCACGAAGCGACCGGACGAAATACGGCGCGACACGCTTCTGGGTACCGAGGCGGGGCGAGCACTATTCACAGCGGAGCGGATACAGGAATTCGCGGTGCTTCCGGGGTATCTCGCCGTGGTCACGCTAGATCAGGATAATAAAAATCACCTCACACTGTTTTCTCTCACGGAGGAAACCGAGCTTGAAATTGTACTGCCCTCCGATACGGTCCTGAAAGATCTTCAAACATCACGCACGACAAATCTGATCGGTTTCACGCTCACTGGCGGGCTAGTTGGTGGGGATCACGATCCGGTTGACACTCTCTACACATACGACGTCAACGAGCAGACAGCAGTGCCACAACCTGTTTTCGGCCTCGACCAGCGGCCCCTGCCGGTAACGGACTACGTTTTCGTTCCTAACACCACATCCCTGGTGGCGCACGGTCCGGACGAGGTCATGTATCTGATCGACGTGACTGTGGAGGGTGACATAGTTCCCCTCGGCCAGCACGTCGAGATGCGGGGCCTCATCCCAGGAACAAACTCTTTGGTGGTTGCTGACCCGACCCAAGGCGCATCAATAGATCTGCGCGACAGTACCGTGACCCCTTTGGACTTACCTGCCGATGATGAGCTTGGTGATGCCATCCCCGCAAAACTTGAAGTCCTCAACCGGGAGGGCGAATACGTTCGCCTGTATTACGCGTGGGGCACCGATGGAACGTCCCGCCCGCTCCTGGCTCTCACCGACGACGAAGGCAGCTCGTTCGTCTACGTGCCAGCCTCACCGGACACCGACATTCGGGATTTTTGCGTATCCCCGAACGGTCGATATGTGGCGGTGGAAACCTTCCCTCGCGGGGGAGATAGTGATCAATACCCGACTCTGCCTGGCTCTTCCGCAATGATGACTACGTTCGTAGACCTGAGCACCGGTGTCAGCAACCGCAGCATCAACGGATTCCAACCGCACTGGTGTAAGTAATTCGACTCGCTGGCAAATAAAATTCACCATCCCCAAAGCGCCAGGGCTCTGACACGATGACCTTGGATGGCTGCGGAAAAGCCCTCCGACACGCTCGAGACTTCACCGTCCAACCGGGCAGCCCACGACGTAGCGGACGGTATCGTGCCGTGCACGGTGTCGCACGGACGCCCGGGTGCGCGGTGGGGTGGGAGCTATCCGGGTGGTCTGGTAGCCCCGACGCGTATCGGCTCGGTCCAGGGAGTCACCGCGCCGTCGTCAAGCACGGCACGGACGCGGTAGGCCAATGTGGAGGCCTCGGCCAGTTGGATGTCGCGTCCGAGCATCCCGGCAGCCGCGTCGTTGACGCCGCTGGCGATGTCGAGCTCCAGACACTGCCCGTCCATCTTCCGGAGGCTGGTTCCGGCCCCTTCTGTCGTCACCGCCTGCGCCTCGAACCGTGTCGTGTTGCCCCCGTCCCGCTCGAAGCAGGCGCGCCAGGTGGTGGTCCAGGATATCCGGCCGTTCTGCTCGGCGGTCATCTCGTCGTTGAGGACGGCCTCGACCACCTCAACCGGTACGCCGGCCTCCACGGGTTCGGCCGGTGCTGTCTCCGGCTGCGCGGTGTCCGCCGGGGTCGAACATCCGACTAGGAGCAAGGCGGACAGACCCAGACCGGTCAGCAGCGCGACCGAGCGCGGGTGCACGTGACGGGGCGGCAGGCGCCGCCCCGTCACGTGGCGTTTCCTCAAGGAGTCGTCACCACTCGACGTCGCCGAACTTGACGCCGTTGATGATGACCGTTCGCGGCGGGACCTCAGTGCCGGGCGCCAGCTCGCTGCCGACGACCACGCTGCGCTGACCGATCACGCTGCCGTCCCCGATGGTGCTGCGAAACACGATGGACTCGTCCTCCAGCACCACGTCGTCGCCCACCACCGTGGGCTCCTCGGGCTCACCGGCAACGGCCACTCTGCCGCCACCGTGTACGACGACCTTGTCGCCGTACTCCACGCGATCACCGACGACTAGGTCAGCTTCTTCCAGCGCATGGAAGACCACGTCATCGCCCATCCGGTCCACCGACCCGACTCCGAAGGGCTCACCTTCGTCGGCCCGTAGCGAGATTCGTGCGCCACTGACGCTGGAGAAACGACTGAAGGTGTCGATCAGGTTCAGGTCACCGATCAGCCGATTCCGGAACCCGGGCACCCGCTTCTCCTGCCCGGCGAAGCTCGGCAGGTCGCGGTCGTGGTTGAACTCGGTGTGCCCCGGGTCGAAGTTCACGCCGCGCACGTTGCTCGGGTTGTCCCGGTACAACCGGGTGTATTCTCGCGCGAAAGCGGTGTTCACCTCGATGACGGCCTCGTTGAAGGCCACATCGGCCTCGTTGATGAGGCGCACCTTGCCCAGCGCAGGGTCGTCAGCCTCCGTCTGGGTGGTGACGTTCTTGCCGGGCAGCACGATGAAGCCGCTGCGCAGCCGCACGCCGGGGCCGACCCGGCCAAGCGCCCCGACACCGGTGTTGCGTTCCAGGACAGCACCGTCCACCTGGCTCGAGAACGACAGGAAGACCTCCTGGTCGCCGGCCGGGTCGGCCGGAATGTCATTGCCCTCGACACCGATCTGGGCCGGTCCGATTACCGAGACACCGTGCGCCAGGATGACACGATCGCCGATCTCGACGCCGGGCTCCGCGTGGCCTTCACCGCGGGCGGTCTCACGCCCACCGTCACCGTCACCGTCATCGTCGGAGTCGGAGTCACCGGCGGAGTCACCGTCGTCGTCTCGTGCGCCGAGGATCAGGACGTTGTCCTGGACGTTGCTCTCGTCACCGACGCTGATGGGGGCATCGTCATCGGCAACCAGCTCGGCGAACGGGCCGACGTACACGTGTTCGGCCAGGCTGATGTGCTCCGGCTCCTCGACCTTTGCTGTGGAGTCCAAGAAGGTCGCGGTCTCGGCAGAAGATCCAGCCTGGCAGACCGGACGGTTCTCCTTGGTGGGGTGGCAACCCTCGGGCTCGGCGGCCGTGGCGCTCAAAGACACCAGCCCCGTCAGCAGCAGTGCCGATGCCGCGCCGCTCGCCGCGAGTGTACGTCTCATGATTCTTCCTCTCATGGGTCTTCCTCTCATGGGTCTTCCTCTCATGGGTCTTCCTCTCACATCCCTGGCGCTCATCCCGGTGATACCGGATGTGACGCGACGTCAATTCGTCAGTGAACTTAGTGTGCGCCAGTGTGGCATACGGGCTTTCTCGCTAGCTACCCCGATTTATGGGCTTGTTTTTTGGGAAATGCGGATTTGCTGGGCTGCCTTGCCCTATCGGCGGGAGCCGATGTGAAAGCGTTTCAACGAATGCTTGGGTGCACCTTGCGGCCGCATGCGAAAATGAACGGTAGCGGCGTCTCAGCCCGGTCGCTCCAGCCGAGGCCGCCGCCCTCATTGAAATCGGCGACGTAACATCGTCAAACATCGTCTGCCGGAGCCGACCAGAAAGTTGTCCTCACCGAAAGCACCGCATCCCATCCGTTTGAAGCCCCGTCCCACCACATCAACCAAGGGAGATCCCAATGTCCGCACCCCGCCGCGCCCTGATCGTCATCGACGCCCAACAGGAGTATTTTGAAGGACTGCTGCCGATCCAATATCCCGCACGCGATGAGTCACTTAGTCGTATTGCCGAGGCAATGGACGTTGCTGAGCAGGCTGGCATTCCGGTCGTCGTTGGGCAACATCAATCTCCCGCGGGGTTCCCGGTCTTCGCGCCGGAGTCGTCGACCTTCGAATTGCGCCCCGAGATCGCGAAGCGCGCCGACAATGTGGCTCATCGCTTCACGAAGTCATTCGCCAGCATCTTCGCGGGTACGGGCCTTGAGGAATGGTTGCGCGAACGCGGAATCGACACAATCACCATCGTGGGCTACATGACGAACAACTGCGTTATCGGTTCCGCCGCCGCTGCTGAACCCCTCGGGTTCGCCGTTGAGGTGCTGTCGGATGCAACCGGAGCCATCGACATTGTGAATTCCGCTGGTTCTGCGCCGGCAAAGCGGGTGCACGAGACAATCATGGCCGTCCTGAACTCCAACTGGGCTGCGGTCGCCACGACGAGCGCCTGGACCGAAGCCGTATCATCCGGGAACGCTGTCGCAGCAGACAACCTCATTGAGTCAGCTGCCCGGGGGCGGGACGCCAGGTAATTCAACGAACAGCAGAAATCGGTACAAAACGGGTCGCATCGAGTTGGACTGTCACGTTGTAAGTGCACGGGACACGGGTTTGGTAATGGTCGAAATGTTCTCGACGCGGCCAGGTGGCTAGGTCAATGGGTGTTTTGTGGTCCCCTGGACCGAACCGGCCGCTAATCCGGTCGTGTCGTCCTGGCTAGTTCGTGGATCGCGTCCAAGGGCTCACGCTTTCCAGCTGGACGTTCACGACGCTGGGTCCAGCGAGGAGAGTTCCAACAGCCGTGAAGTCTTGTTGAGGGAGGATGCTGTCGGTCGAGTCGATGCCATTGAACTGTCGCACGTTGACCCGCCCCGAGTTTGTGGACGAGAAGATGACCGGTTGCTCTGTACCTGCGTACAGATAGGCGTCGTAGCCGCCGGTCTCGGGTAGCGCGGGAAGGGCCGAAATCGGTGACACGGTAATGGACCAGTCGCCGGCGCCGGGCCCGACGGCGATCCAGCCCGCCGGGCCAACCGTGGAGTCCAAGCCATAGGCGACACTGGCGACATCGCCTTGATAGTCAGCCATGCCAGTTTCGTGGTACGTGCCGTCTTCACCATAAACCTGCGCGCCGGACTGCTCATTGGCATAGTGGCCGGGCGCCCACGTGATTGTGTAAAAGCCAGATTTAGCGTCGTCGGGAAAGACAATTTCATCAGCGCCGCTACCGGTGACAGTGAAAGCCTTGAACGTTCCGAATGTCTCGTCCGCCCACGCCTGTGCAGATTCCTGCGCAGTGGGTTCATCCGTCTGGGCGGGGGTTGAAGAGACCGACGCTGATGAATCAGGTGCGACGGGTTGCTCCGCTTGGCAGCCGGACAAGATAACAGCCGTTGCGGTCGCTGCGGCCAAAACAAATGTCACACGCTTCATAAAATCCCCTTGGTGTTTATCGTCTACTCCGCGTTGAGATGACGTCGTCGCTCTGCGCCTTGGCGCCCCACTGTCTCAGATTGAGTTTCGCACTGCCTCAGCTCGTTCGACAATTCGACAGGTGCGGTCGTGTGTGCGATGTCTATGCGTGGACCGTTGCCTTGATGCAGGCTCTTCAACTTGCGCCGTGAACTTGGATGCTGTCCGGGCGAACAGAGATTCCCGCAAAGGGAACCCCCCTGCGGGAATCTGATGAAAGCCGCCACTGCGTCTCGAGAAGCGACACCTGGTCGCGGGGTAGGCCACTGATGTCGGCCTCGCCCGTCTCAGCATCGATGCTGACGACTGACATGCTGTCGGGCCGCATGCCTATCCGGTCGGCGCCAGCGTCGCCACCGAGGAGTCGAAGTTACGTTGATGGAGTACGTCGGTGAAGGGGTGACGCTAGCTGGGTTTACGCATGAGCTTGTCAATTTGTAGTGCCGAGTCTCGCTCATGTTCGTCGACGACGGTAATAGCGTGTGAGGTCCACTCGACGCTCGTTCCCACCGAAAAGGGTGATTCCTTGGTGGGGTCCACGAGTACTGCGAGTTCTCGTGACTTCGAGAAGACCCACCGACAAATTGAGTTTCAGGCCAGCCTGTGGAGGATTCCCCTTGCCAGAATGGCGCCCAGCAACTTCAGTCTCGGTAACGTGGGCCCTGTCCGTGCGTCACAGCCGTCGCCGTGGAAAGCGGTAACCTCGGGAGGGCCCAGCGCAACGTCGAGGGGCATGATCTGTCGCAACGCAAAGAGATGGTTCGGTCAAAGATCGAACTCAAGGGGACGGGGCTTTGTGGTTGACGCGAGCGGGGGAAGCAAGCGGATGGTCGGGATCGCACGTCATGGGCGATTAAAGCGCTCGAATTCGTACGCCACAGCCTTGAAACTGGTGGCGGCCGTGCTGACCGTTGCTGTAGTCAGCACGTCAGCGGTCGCTGCTGTGTCGGTGTGGAGCTTCAGTAAGACGGTCGATGATAACGCCATCGACATCACTGCTGGCGACACGGCAGCGCTCGTGCCACAGCTCGAAAGCTACGAAAACGGCTTCAACATTCTCATGGTCGGCGTCGACAACGACGCAACTCAAAGCGCGGCGTATGGCGAACGCGACGGCACTCGCAACGATGTGAACATTCTTGTGCACGTGTCCGCCGACCACAGTAACGCTGTCGTCGTAAGCATCCCCCGCGACCTCATCGTGCCGCACCCGGCATGCACGGATGGCGAGAGCGGTGCCGAGTTTTCGGCGATGGCCGCCCGCCCCATCAATGAGGCCATGTCCCGGGGCGGGCTACCGTGTGTGGTCAAAACCGTGTCCGAGCTGACGGGACTCACCATTCCGTATGCCGGACTCATCTCATTCGACGGGGTCGTGCAAATGAGCGACGCTGTCGGCGGAGTACCCATCTGCCTGACTGCGCCCGTGAACGACGACTCGGCAGGCCTGTATCTGCCCGCGGGTACGAGCGTCGTCGCCGGGGATACCGCCTTGGCGTTTCTGCGTAGCCGCCACGGCGTCGGCGACGAGAGCGACCTGTCACGGATTTCCTCACAACAGATCTACATGGCCTCACTCATGCGCACGGTGCAGGGCAACGGAACACTCACGAGCATTCCGACCCTGATCAACCTCGCCACCGCCGCGGCCACCAACATCAAGCTCTCGACGTCCCTCGCCAAAATCNACCATGGTATCGATGGCCCTGGCCCTCCAAGACATCGACCTGGATCGGTTGCTGTTCGTGCAGTATCCCGGCACGACCGGAGACTCCAACTTCCCCGGCAAGGTCGTTCCCCTGAAAGCGGTGGCCGCAGACATGTTCACCAAACTCGCCACCGATGAGCCCTTCACCCTCCCTGGAACAACGCCAATACCAACACCAACATCAACAACGGATGCATCGGTGCCGGTCGAAACGTCAACGCCGGATCCGAGCGAAACCGTCGTCCCCGCCCCAGAGTCGACCGTTCAAGCGTTAGACGGACTCACCGGTCAAACAGCGCAGGATGACTCGTGCGCCCAAGCCTCCACCGGGTGACAGCGATCACACCGCGCTACTAAGCGGACGAAATAAGCGTAAGTTGCCCGTGCATTGGGAATTGGTGAGCAGCTGAGACATGAAGTGGTCCTGCTACCGGCCTGCTATTTTTCAGGTATTGGGGTGCCGTGCCATAGCGCACGCAGCCCACGCGTTCGAGGACTCGTTGGGAGCGCGCGTTGGGGATCAGCGTCTCCGCCTGAACCCTAAGCGAGCCCAATTCTTTGAATGCCAGCGCGGTCATTGCTCGAACTGCATCTGTGGCATAGCCACGTCCGTTGCTCTCTTGAGCGACCCATCAGCTTATGTTGAACGACTGAAGGCCCCTGGGTGATCCCGCTAAGGGCACCATTCGAGGAAGCGATCACCGCTGTCAGGGACGACGGCGTGATCGGCATCTACATCGAAACAATCGACAACGAGACAGCAAACGAAATGTCCGGCGTTTGTCAGATCGGTGGCACAGTCGGCGCCCCCGAGTGGGCCTCGTATGGTGTAGGGAGCCGGACGTCCGATCGTGATTTCTTCGTGAGCTCCCGCACGAACGGGCATGATTTCGGTCAGTACGGACATCCGCAACGTGGCGTTCTCGCCCTCACCACCGGTACTGGCCCACAACCCGACGATGTCTTTACTGCCTAGGTCATTTCCGGAACCGTCAATTGGACAGTAGCGGTGTTGCGTTCGAAGATGGCTTCATGAAAGACAATCGGCGAACTTCGCGACGTAGCCGCGTAGCCGCGTAGCCGCGTAGCCGCGTAGCCGCGTAGCCGTAGTGACTTTGATTCTGCTCGCCGCTGCACTTTCTGCCTACGCGCGCTTCGAAGTCTTCCACGGAACGGTCTGGCTGTTCTAGGTGGCGTCACTTGCGCTTCTCGTTGCGGCACTTGTGGTTTACGTCAGACATCTCAAACATGTCTAACGCAGCGGGAGCCCGCAAGGGAAACCTCCATCGGGAACAGAATGCGGGCCACTACTCTGGGGCGATGAGCACAAACGACTTAGTCTTTGTTCGCGCGGTGCAGGCATCAGATTTCATCGAGTGGGCGGGGCTTTATCGAGGATATCGAGCTTTTTACGCACTTTCTTCTGATGAAGGCATTGTTGAACGTGTTTGGACTGGGGTAAACGACGGCACGCATGAAGTCAATGCTTTTGTTGCCAGTTGCGGGGAGCGCCTCGTCGGGCTCGCGCATTATCGACGATTTGCCCGACCCTCTTCTGGCAGCGTGAGAATCCGCAGCCGCAGAGCAACGACGCACGTTTGGAGCGCCCGTAGTGGAATGCCCCACGTACCCACCTGCAGTTGAAGCGCGTTCAACTGGCGAAGGCCATCGCGGTTTCAGACAACGACGAGGCCGTGTCCTCCGAACAGCCGACTCGCGCTGCTCGGCGTCCTTCGGCAAGCTGAGAGTACGTGGCCGCGGAGCGGTCACGGCGTATTCTGACGACTACTCAAGAGACGAAAAAGCTATGCCTCTCATCTCATGCTGCACAATGTCGCTCCGTCAGCTGAGCGTCGCGGGGGTCGCGCTGATTGGCGCTCTTCTCTTAGCAGGCTGCACCTTGCCCACCAATGCTCCACCGGCGATGCCGTCGGCGAGCCCAACGACAGCGCCGATCCCCACGCCAACGCCCGACCCGATCGTCGACACCGGGCCGGTCGAGGGCGCGATGGGAAAGACCGAGACGGATGCCGAAGGCACTATCCGCTATACGACGGTTGCAGGCGACGTGGGCGGCCTCATTTGCGACCGGTTCGGCCGATCCTACTGGCAGCTCGACCGAGAAACGAACAACGCCGGATTCGACTGCCACACGGTCCTAGGCGTTGGCGTAGTCGTCATACCCACTACCGACGAAAAGCCACGCTGACCCGGAACTAACCGGGCCCGGCTAGGTCTTCGCGAAGCGTTAGCCGCCTGCCGTGCCGGTGACACCCTCGTCGTGACCAAGCTCGACCGGCTGGCCCGTTCACTTCGTGAGGCCAAAGACATCGTTGATGATCTCACCCTTCGTGAAGTCAAGCTCAGAATCGGCGGTTCCGTCCATGACCCCACCGACCCAGTCGGCAGGCTCCTCTTCAAGGTGCTCACGATGGTCGCTGAATTCGAGGCCGACCTGATCCGAGCACGCACCCGCGAAGGGATGTAAGTCGCCAAAGCTACTGGCCGGTTGCGCGGCAAGCAGCCCAAACTGTCCCCGGCGCAGGAGAATCACCTGGTCGAGGTCCACTAGCGCGGCGAACACACCACCGCACAGATCGCAGAACTAATCAGCGTCGCCAGATTCACGGTCTACCGGGCAATCCAACGAGCCGGGGACACCGCCGCCTGAACGTGCATCGTGCCGAGGACTATGGGTAAACGGGCGTTTTGTGCAGACGACTTCGAAAAATGACAACCGCGAAGGCGACGATGATTCGTCGGTGTCCCGGTCGCCATCCGCTTGACGGTCATGGAATGTCGGATCCTATTTTTAGTGGCCAACGCGCGGTCGGGCGCTGGTTTGATCGAGCGCGGCCCGGACTCGCTGTTCCTGCTCGTCGTTGAGACCAGCCTGCCTGGGTTCTGTGCGTTGGTTCTCGTAGGCAAGCGTGTCTCGCAGGGTGTCCTCCAATGGTCGTGTCACAAGGCCGGCAGCACGTGCACGGTCGGTGTTCATGGTGGCGAAACCACGCCATGCTGGGTCATCGATCCATAGCGGAAGTGAGGCCGGGCCCATCCATGAACCGATCTCGAGCTCGGCTAACTTCTCGGCCGGAACGGCACGTGGCTGTGTGGCACTGTTGGTCACCCGCGCGGCGACGGTGATCACCTGGTGGAAGGGGATGGTCGGGCCTGTGGCGTTGAACGTTGAATCGAGGTGCTGCTCGGCGGCGGTGATGAGCCATAAAGCAAGATCGCGCACGTCGACGATCGCGCATGGGAAGTCGGGGTCGTCAGGGACGATGACGTCATCCCCAGTGGGATTGGCAAATCGCCATGGCCATTACCCGGTCCGGCCCGACCAATCACCCGGCCCCCGATCAGCCCCGAGCGCACGATCGTGGCCGAGGAGTTGCTGGCGCGGACAGCGTTCTCGCAGGCGACCTTCGCCTCGCCGTAGGTCAACATGGCCTCCATCACCTCACCCTGCAGTGGAGGTCGAAGCGGTGCGTTCTCGTCCTGCTCGACGGTGGAGAAGTCGGCGTAGACGTTGCCGGAGGAGATGAACACCCAGTGTTGGGTGCTCAGATCACGCACGGGACGGCGAACCTGCCCAGGTTGGCGCGACACGTCGATCACTGCGGCCCAGGATCGCGAAGCGACCGACGCTAGACCGTCGTCGTCATCGCGGTCAGCAGATATGAAGGTCGCCCCCTTCGGGGCAGATGAACTGCCCCGCGCCAGGCAGGTCACAGCGTGTCCACGATCCAGTGCGGCTTGCGCGATAGCCTGCCCCAGCAAAGCAGTCCCGCCCAAAATCAGTAAATCCATGCCCTCAGCCAACTGAACGTTCGCGAGATCAGCAAGGGTGTTCACTCGTGGCGTAGATTGAGCAGGTCCTTCAATGCGTCTCATCTCTCTCGCTCTGGAAAGACCGAGACACACGCTGGGCAGGTCGCCTCTCAGCACGCACGTGGGTAGTCCGGGTTAGCTGGCATCCTCGGATTCTGTGAGGTTCCACAATGCCACTCTCCCGAGGTTTCGACACGTCGGCGAGTTGGCGCCGAACGTGCGGCCGCCAACGTCCGGCTACCGGGCACCATCCTCTGGTGAACTGCTGTCTAGGACGGCCTGAATTCTCCGAATGATCGACCCGAGGATGCCCGACGCGAGAAGCCCTGAACCGAGTGGGCCCGCGGAGTCCTCACCAAGTGGTGGCAACTGCCGAAGCGCTGCCCTGACTGGGGCATTCATGTGCTCGAGTTGCCAGGAGATCTCATTGGAGACTGCCGCGGCCTGATCCGTGGCGGCCAGCCCGGCGGCTTTCGCGGCGTAAGCGGCTGCGCCGAGTGCGTGCGCGCCCATGTGAGCGACGCCGGAGGCTTGTCCAGCAGCCCGAGCAGCTGCCACTGCCGAGGGCGAGTTCACGGCTTGCGCGGCCCGACCAGCAACGAAGCGCCTACGAATTTCGCCGGCGGTATCAAGTTCACCCTGAGCAAATGCCCGAGTACGAGCGATGGCATCACGTGGTCGGCCGTCTGTTGGAGCCTCCGTCTCAAAAAAGACCAGGACTCGCTCGGCACAGTCCGCGGCCCACGCTGCGACGAAGCGTCGATCAGCTTCACTGAGTGACTGCGGGGAAGGCAAGTCTCACCGGCTCGTGCGGCCGTGCCTTGGCCGTCGTAGGCCGAGCACAATCAGGATGATGCCGACGATCGCGAGGATGAGCCCGATGGAAAGCCACATCCGGTTGCCCGTCATGAAACTTCCCGGGATCAGATTCAGGCCCTGCCCGGCCCAGACTCCACCAAGGATTAGAGCGATCACGCCGACGGTGATCAGGGCGATACGTCCGCTAGGGCTAGTCACGTTTACCAACGTACCCTGACCGACTCACCTGTCGCCCGGTAGGGGCTCACCTTACGGAAATTGAGGTTCGTCGGTGACTGGCAGAAGGTGTGCACGCGAGGACTAACGTTTGTGCAGACGAATTCGAAGAATGACACCGATCAGGTTCGTCATACCTGCGCCCGACTCGCCCGCAGCAACGCTGGTCTTAGGGTGAAGCCATGGCTCGCATCCGAAGCACCGCGCTCGTTCTCTCAGTTGTCTCGCTTTTCTTGTGGGGCGTTACCGGCTGCGCTTCCCAGTCCACCGATGCCCATGTGTCGCCGGCCGCTGCGTTCGGCGTCACGCTGACCGAGTGGTCGAGCATCACCGACACGATCGCGGGCTCCATCCGGCCCACCTTCGACGCGTTCGAGGGAACGTGGGACGTGCCGCGCGCCGCGCCACCGGAGTCCGCCTGCTGGACCGAGTCCGAGGACGTGAGTGGTACCCCGCACTGGGAGAAAAGGTCAGACGGCTACGAAGTCGCCTTCTCCGCAAAGAACTCCTGGTTCGATAGGGACGAGGACCCGTGGACTGCCGCTGAATGCTACGCGCGGGTCTGGACGTCAACCTTCCCTACTACCAGCTTCGACCCGGATTATGACTCGTTCACCTACGGGGCCCAGCTCGCTGGACTGGTCGACAGCGACCAACTACGAGTGACGGGTGGGTTCGACGGCGACAACTGGATGTACCTCGCAGAAGTGTCTTGCGACACCCCTGGGTCCCGGGCTCTAGTGCAGGGGGGCTCGATCGAGCCCTTCGCGCACCCGTAGGCTGCTGCGTCAGGTAAGAACGTGGATGGCAACGGGATCGCTCCTAGAACTGAGGACTCGACTCAGTTCGGTTCCGCAGGTATCGATTCCTGAGACGCTCAGGCGACATGAATTGGCCGGGCCGCCGAGCGTTTCGTTCGTCCGCCCAGCCAATTCATCGTCAGGGCTTTAAACCGTTACAGGGCGCCCATTCCGCCATCGACGCGGTATTGAGCGCCGGTGATGAATGCACTTTCATCGGATCCAAGAAACACGACGAGGTTGGCGATGTCGGCTGCTTCACCGTAACGGCCGAGCGGGATTGCCTTAGCAAACGCAGCCTGCGCACCTTCAGCATCGTCTGGGCTGAAGCCAGCTTCCAACGAGCGCATCATGCGTGTGTTGACCGGGGACGGGTGGACAGAATTCACGCGGACGTTGAACGGTGCTGCTTCCAAAGCGGCGACCTTCATCAGGCCGACGAGCGCGTGCTTTGATGTGACGTAGGGGGACAGGTTCGGGGTCCCACTTAAACCGGAGACGGAGGATGTGTTTATGATGCTTCCGCTGCCGCGCTTCGTCATGATTGGTAGGACGTGCTTGAGGCCGAGAAACGCCCCGCGGACGTTGACAGCGAGAACGGAATCCAGGTCTTCAATTGGGGTGTCGACGATTGCGGCGACTTTACCTTCGATGCCGGCGTTGTTGAAGAAGACGTCGATGGTGCCGAACGCGGAGACCGTTTCAGCGACGTACCGTGCAACATCGGCTTCATCGGTCACGTTCGCCTGAATGGTGATCACCTCGCCGTGCGGTAACAATTCCGTCTTTTTTGCGTCGAGGGCTTCTTGGGATATGTCCACTAAGGCGACCTTCGCGCCGAGGCGGAGGAAAGCTTCCGCTGTTGCGACACCGATCGCGCCAGCTCCACCCGTGATAAAGATGCTGCGTCCTGAGAAATTCGTCAATGTATCTCTCTTACTGCTTCTAGTCTGTAGGGCACTTGCATGCCAGCACGACCAGGCCAGTCCACCTGCAAGTGTTGTTCCGTTGATTTTAACAGCGTGGCGCGACGCCCGAAAATAGGGGTGGTCTGCTTTGCGGACGTGCACACGTCGGTCGTGATGATCCCCTAGGCCGACGGATCACCTGTTTGTCGGCGCTCGCGGTGGCGGTGTGCTCCGCAATCGGGTTTATCGACGCGGGTGGTTTGATGCAGCCGCTGCTGCCTTAGACAGCGTTGGAGCGGCGCTGAATCAGTTCATTACAAAAATGAATGTGGGCAAGCGACGAATTGCCGACATCTTCACTTACACCAGATGGGGCGTAGATCCGCGTGATTACGCGGATCTTGCGAGTGTGCCCCCAGGCAGATTCGAACTGCCGCCCCTGCCTCCGGAGGGCGAACCACGCCGCAGACGTGGTCAGTGACCAAGGACAAAATACCCGATTCGAGGCCATTTATGGATCACACAAGTGTCCACCACTACTCATACACTGCCTGCCAGTTGTGGGCAGAATGTGGGCAGAATTCGAGTCGTCCGCCTGGGCGTCAGAACACGCGGGGTTGCGTCGTTCGCCCGCCGCGACGCGGGCGAACTCACGGCGGTGTGCGAAGCTCGACAGGGAAAAGGAGGAGCGTTGAACGGGCGGTGACCGTCTGGAGGTGATGCACTTGGCCAAAAATCGCGTTGCTGCCTGGCCTGATCGGCTGTATGTCGGCCTGAAGCTCGTAGACGGCCCGCACCGAGTCGTCAGGCCGTCGAACCGTCAGCGCCGGTGCGCGGCGACGCAGCTGCCCCGGTTAGTGCTCGCCGCCGAGGTTGCCGGCGAGGCGGGCATGCAGTTCGTGACTTGCCTCGTTCAATCCCTCGATGACGACGTGCTTGTCGTGCCGTTCATATTTGTAGGTGATGGCGTCGAGGGTGGCGACGGTTGAGGCGTCCCAGATGTGTGATGCCGACAGATCGATAACGATGCGGGCGGGGTCGTCGGCGTATTCGAACTGGGTCATCAGGTCGTTGCTCGAGGCGAAGAACAGCGCCCCGGTCACGGTGTAATACGCCGTCGGCACGGGCTGGTCGAGCTTAACCGTGCGTTCCACCCGGGCCAGGTGGGCGACCCGGCGCGCGAAGGCGACCATCGCCACGATCACGCCGGCGACGACGCCGATGGCCAGGTTGTGGGTGAGAACGATGATGACGACCGTGGTGACCATGACGGTGGTCTCGCTCCCCGGCATTCGCTTGAGAGTTGACAAGCGGACGCTGTGCCAGTCAAAGGTCAGATACGACACGATGATCATCACCGCGACCAGGGCGGCCATGGGCACGACGGCGAGTACATCGCCGAGGCCGAGTACCAGAACGAGCAGGAAGACGCCGGCGAGGAAGGTGGAGATGCGGGTGCGGGCGCCCGAGGCCTTGACGTTGATCATGGTCTGGCCGATCATGGCGCAACCGCCCATTCCTCCGAACAAGCCGCTCAGGATGTTGGCGACGCCCTGGCCCCAGGTCTCACGGGTTTTGTTGGAGTGGGTGTCGGTGATCTCGTCGAC
>NZ_PJJL01000044.1 GCF_002929505.1 Cryobacterium sp. Y57 | reverse complement strand
TTAACAACCACCCTCGGGTGGTTGTTCTGCGTTAACCCACGCTTCACGAAAGCTCCTCCTAGCCCAGGGCAGGGCAGGGCGAGGTGGCGGGATACTCGCTCCTCAGCTCACACATTCGGGTGGTTTGGGGGGCCTTCCACGAAGAACGTGCGGAAACCCCCAAAACCACCCAAAAACTCGACACCCCGCGAATATCCCACCACCCCGCCCACAACATGACCACATTTAATGCGCCACACTTGGTGCAATCCATGCCCGCTCACGTTGCTAGAAGTGGCAGGACGCATCCGCTCTGGATGGGGCACTCAGCGAGGTCTTGCCTAAAGGCTTAGGCTTGGTACGTCTGTCGAAATGCCGGACTAATTACACAGGAGATACAGTGAGCCCTTCAGGACCCCGCGACGGCGATTCCCGTAACAACGGTCAGGATGACCGTCGTTCGAACCAGAGCGGCCGACCCTCGAACGGGCGACCTTCTAGCGGTCGCGATGGCGCCAAGCCGCCGTACCGCGCCAACTCCGATCGCCCGCAGCGCGATGGTGAACGTCCTCCATATCGCGGTAACAGCGAGCGTCCCGCCCAGGGTGGCGAGCGGCCGCCATACCGTGGCAATTCTGATCGTCCCGCGTACGGTGGCAATGACCGCGCTCCGTACCGGGGTAATTCCGATCGTCCGGCTCAGGGTGAGCGTCCGCCGTATCGCGGCAACTCGGACCGTCCGGCTCAGGGTGAGCGTCCTCCCTACCGGGGCAACTCGGACCGCCCGTCCGGCGGTAGCGACCGCGCTCCGTACCGGGGGAATTCTGATCGTCCCGCTCAGGGTGAGCGTCCTCCCTACCGGGGCAACTCGGACCGTCCGTCCGGCGGTAGCNGACCGCCCGTCCGGCGGTAGCGACCGCGCTCCGTACCGGGGGAATTCTGATCGTCCCGCTCAGGGTGAGCGTCCTCCCTACCGGGGCAACTCGGACCGTCCGTCCGGCGGTAGCGACCGGGCTCCGTACCGGGGGAATTCTGATCGTCCCGCTCAGGGTGAGCGTCCTCCGTATCGGGGTAACTCTGATCGTCCGTCCGGCGGTAATGACCGGGCTCCGTACCGGGGGAATTCTGATTGCCCGGCTCAGGGTGAGCGTCCTCCGTATCGGGGTAACTCGGATCGTCCGGCTCAGGGTGAGCGTCCTCCGTATCGGGGTAACTCGGATCGTCCGGCTCAGGGTGAGCGTCCTCCGTATCGGGGTAACTCGGATCGTCCGGCTCAGGGTGAGCGTCCTCCGTATCGGGGTAACTCGGATCGTCCGGCTCAGGGTGAGCGTCCTCCGTATCGGGGTAACTCGGATCGTCCGGCTCAGGGTGAGCGTCCTCCGTATCGGGGTAACTCGGATCGTCCGGCTCAGGGTGAGCGTCCTCCGTATCGGGGTAACTCGGATCGTCCGGCTCAGGGTGAGCGTCCTCCGTATCGGGGTAACTCGGATCGTCCGGCTCAGGGTGAGCGTCCTCCGTATCGGGGTAACTCGGATCGTCCGGCTCAGGGTGAGCGTCCTCCGTATCGGGGTAACTCGGATCGTCCGGCTCAGGGTGAGCGTCCTCCGTATCGGGGTAACTCGGATCGTCCGGCTCAGGGTGAGCGTCCTCCGTATCGGGGTAACTCGGATCGTCCGGCTCAGGGTGAGCGTCCTCCGTATCGGGGTAACTCGGATCGTCCGGCTCAGGGTGAGCGTCCTCCGTATCGGGGCAACTCGGATCGTCCGTCTGGCGGCACTGACCGGGCTCCATACCGGGGTAACTCGGACCGTCCGGCGCAGGGTGAGCGTCCTTCGTACCGGGGCAACTCGGATCGTCCGTCTGGCGGCACTGACCGCGCCCCGTACCGCGGCAACTCGGAGCGACCCAGCAGCGACCGTCCGCGCTCGGACAACGACAGCAAGCCGTGGACCCAGCGCGGCGGTTCGCCGAACCGTGCCGGAGCCCCGCGTGTGGATGCCGGCAAGAAACTGTGGACCCGCGACGGCGCCCCGGCGCGTAACGACCGCGATGCCCGCGTCGTCGAAGAGGAGATGACTGAGGAGCAGCGCATGCAGCGTGAGCTGCGTTCGGTGCGTCCGCGCCACGACGACCCGGAACTTCCCGACGACATCTCGGCTAACGACCTGGACCGCATTGCCCGCAACGAGCTCAAGACCCTGACGAAGGAGAATGCCGAGACCGTCGGGCGCCACTTGGCGATGGCCGCCCGCGTCATCGACGAAGACCCCCAGCTCGCGCACCTGCACGTGATGAGCGCTGCCCGGCGGGCTGGTCGGATCGGTGTGGTGCGTGAAAGCCTTGCGATCACCGCGTATGCCACGGGCGATTTTGCCCTGGCCCTGCGCGAGCTGCGCACCTACCGTCGAATTTCGGGCTCCAACGATCAGCTTCCCCTCATGGTCGACAGCGAACGTGGCGTCGGTCGTCCCGACCGTGCCCTCGAGCTGGGGCGTTCGGTCGACCGTGCTACTTTGTCGCCATCCGTGCAGGTAGGCCTGGCCATCGCCATGTCCGGTGCACGACTCGACCTCGGCGAAACAGATGCCGCACTCGTCGAACTCGAAATTCCGCAGCTCAATCCCAACACCGCTTTCTCCTACAGCCCCGAGCTGTTCGCCGCCTACGCGGAAGTGTTGACCGAACTCGGCAGGGAGAACGAAGCCGACGAGTGGCTCGAACGGGCTTCCCGCGCCGATGCTGCCCTCGGAACCTCCGGTGACGATGACGAAACCATCGAGATCGAAGAAATGGAAGAAGACGAAGACGACGCCCTCGCGTCCTTCGTCGCTGACGAAGACAACGACGGCGAGGATGACCACGCTGAAGTCGACAACGTCATCGACAATGACAACGCCGTTGCTGAAGCCGCGGACACGGCTGAAACTGATGACGAGACGGAGCCGGATGTTACATCGCCGAAAGCCTGAATCATCAACACCGCTGGCCGGTGTAGACGTACTTCTGGCAGACCTTGACGGTGTGGTGTACACCGGCCCGGCCGCGATTCCCTTCGCCGTCGAGAGCCTGAACCGTGCCGCCGAGACCATTCGCGTGGGCTACATCACCAATAATGCCTCGCGCACCGACCAGTCAGTCGCGGACCACCTCACCCAGCTCGGGTTGAGCGTGGCAGCAGCGGATGTCATCACCTCACCCCAGGCGGCGGTACGGCTACTGGCAGAGCAGGTGGAACCCGGCGCGAGCATCCTCGTCATTGGTGGTGACGGGCTCGTCGACGAGGTCCGGAAGGGCGGGTTCGTCGTGACCCGATCGGCAGACGACAAACCCGCCGCCGTGATTCAGGGCTTCTCGCCAGAACTCGGCTGGGTACACCTCGCCGAGGCGGCATTCGCGCTCAACGCCGACGGAGTCGGCACGGGCATTCCGTGGATCGCCACCAACACCGACTGGACCATTCCGGTCGCCCGCGGTATCGCCCCCGGCAACGGCACGCTCGTCTCCGCCGTGCACTCCGCCGTTGGTCGACTTCCACTGGTAGCCGGCAAACCCGAAGCAGCCATCTTTCTGGAGGCCACGCGACGCTTCGATGCGCAGAATGCGCTCTTCATCGGTGACCGACTCGACACCGATATTCTGGGTGCCAACCGGGCCGGTATCCCCGCCGTACTCGTGCTCACCGGCATCGACCGGGCCAAACAGGCTCTCGCCGCCGACAAAGACTCCCGGCCGACGTTCATCATTGAAAACCTGCAACAGTTGCACGAGCCGTACCCCGAAACGGTGTTCTCCAAAGACGGCTCGACCGCCACGGTGAATGGTGCAAGCGTGCGCATCAACGGCAACGACGTTCAAATCGTCAAGGAGGGCGACGGCGGAATCAACCTGCTGCGCGCCGCGTGCGCTGCAATCTACCGATCCGGACGCGCGATCTACGGGCTCAACGTTCCGGAGCGACTGTATCTCGCGCAGTAGCCTAGACACTGTGAACCCCGAGCCCGTCATGCCCGAAGAAGAATTGGTCGATCTCGCGCCGCAGCTGGCCGGCATCGAGGCCCGGCCGCTCGTGCAGCGTGCCGAAGCGTTCAGTGCGCTGCACGAGCAGTTGCGCGAAGAACTCGAAGACGCTGATGCCGACCCGGCGGGCCGGGCATGACCGGCGCTGATACCCCCCACGATCATGAAACAGACACACCCATGCCTGCACACCACGCCGAATCTGAACTGAAAAACGCCGACCTGCGTGACGGGCTTCCAGAGCGGATGCCCGACTCCCGCCTGGACGCCGCCCTGGCCGACCGTGGGCTGGTTCGCTCCCGAACCGTAGCGGCCAAACTTATCGCCGACGGCCTCGTCACGGTGAACGGTGTCCCCGTCGTGAAGGCCAGCACAAAAGTCTCAGCGGACTCCGTTCTCGAAGTGGCCGCGACCGACCACTACGTCAGCCGGGGCGCCCACAAACTCAACGCTGCGCTCGATGCCTTCAACCTCACCGTTACCGGCCGCACGGCGCTCGACGCGGGGGCGAGTACCGGTGGTTTCAGCCAGGTACTGCTCGAACGTGGCGCTGCCTCGGTCATTGCCGCCGATGTCGGTCACTGCCAGCTTGCTGCGCAACTGAAGACCGAGCCGCGGCTGAAGCTGGTCGAGGGGTACAACATCCGCTATGCAACCCCGGAAACCCTCGCCGGGGCATCCGGTATCGACACCCGACCCGACCTCGTCGTGGCCGATCTGTCGTTCATCTCGCTCACCACCGTGTTGCCGGCGCTCGTAGCCACAGCCGCAGTGGGGGCCGACTTTGTGCTGCTGATCAAACCGCAGTTCGAGGTAGGCCGCGGCGGTATCCGTGAGGGCATTGTGCACGACAGGGGCCTCCGGAGCGACTCCGTGGCCGGTGTACTCTGGGCCGGCTGGGACCTCGGTCTGAGAACCTGTGGAGTCATCGCCTCGCCCATCATCGGGGCGGCCGGAAACCACGAGTATCTATGCTGGATGAGCGCCACGACCGGCACGAATCCGACAGAATGGATGGACCGAATCGAAGCAGTGGTTGGAGCGTGAGGAGTTGAGCGACACCCCGCGATATTTTCTCATCGTCGCCCATACCGGCCGCGCTGACTCCGTTGAAGCCGCCTCGACGGTGTGTAAGCAGCTTCTGGCCTCCGGGGCGGTGCCGGTGCTCGCCATGGACGAACGCGCTGACCTTCTGGCCGCCTGCCCGGAGCTGAATGGTCATATTGCGATTCTCGGTCACACGGTGCAAACGTCCGATCTCGAGCTTGTCATCGTGCTCGGCGGTGACGGTACCATTTTGCGTTCGGCTGAACTCGTGCGCGGATGCTCGGCACCGCTGCTTGGCATCAATCTCGGTCACGTCGGTTTTCTCGCCGAAAGTGAGAGGGACGACCTCGGCGAGGCCGTGCGCCGCGCGCTCAAGGGTGACTACGAGGTCGAGGAACGTCTGGCCCTGTCGGTTCGGGTCAAGGTCGCTGACGAGGTCGTGTACGAAACCTGGGCGCTGAACGAGGTCACTGTCGAAAAAGCCAGTCGCGAACGCATGATTGAGGTCGTCGTCGAGGTTGACGGCCGCCCACTGTCATCCTTCGGCTGCGACGGCGTTGTGCTCTCCACCCCGACCGGCTCGACCGCGTACTCGTTCTCGGCCGGCGGCCCCGTCGTCTGGCCGGGCGTTGAAGCGCTGTTGCTGGTTCCGCTCAGCGCGCACGCACTGTTCGCAAGGCCGCTCGTGGTCGGGCCGGAGTCGTCACTGGCCGTCGAGGTACTGTCGCGCACCGGTGCCCGCGCCGTGCTCTGCGCTGACGGTCGACGTACCCAGGATCTTCCCCGCGGCGCCCGCGTGATCGTTCGCCGCTCAGATGTTCCCGTGCGCCTGGCCCGTCTGCACATCGGCCCCTTCACCGACCGCCTGGTCAACAAATTCAACCTGCCGGTCACTGGCTGGCGCGGTCCGGTCGGTCGCGAGTGATCGACGAGCTGTTCATTCGCGACCTCGGCGTCATCGCCGAGGCGACGCTGCCGCTCGGCCCCGGTTTCACCGCCGTGACGGGAGAAACCGGTGCCGGCAAGACCATGGTGGTCACCGCGCTCGGACTGCTGCTCGGCGATCGCGCGGATGCCGGAACCGTACGCCAGGGCCAGCCGCAGAGTTTTGTCCAGGGTCGCTGGGTCATCGACCCCGCCAGCGCGGTCGCCGACCGGGTCCGTGACGCCGGGGGAGACCTCGACGGACCCGAACTCATCCTCGGACGCTCCGTCTCGAGCGAGGGACGCAGCCGCGCGATGGTCGGGGGACGTGGCGCCCCGGCGAGCGTGCTCGGCGACCTGCGCAACGACCTCGTCGTCGTGCACGGCCAGAGCGACCAGGTGCGCCTGCGCTCCGCCGCCGCCCAGCGTGACGCCCTCGACCGTTTCGCCGGCCCCGAACTCGCCGCAGTGCTCGCCGACTACCAGCATGCCTTCCACCGCTGGCAGACCAACCAGGTCGATCTCGACCGGCTCGTCACCGAACGAGACCTGCGAGCCCGCGAGGCCGATGAACTGCGCGCCGCGCTGACCGAGATCGAAACGATTGCCCCGCAACCCGGCGAGGACGCCGAGTTGGGTGAACGCGCCGAACGCCTCGGCAACCTCGAAGAACTACGTTTGGCCGGAGAGCAGGCTCGCCAGTTCGTCTCCGCCGAAGACAACCCGGACGACGCGCCCGACGTCGTCGCCCTGCTCGAAGCCGCCCGGCGCGCCCTTGACCGGGTCGCCGCCCACGACGTGGCCCTGCCGCCGCTCGTCACCGCCATTGCCAACGCTGGTTTCGTCGTGGCTGATATCGCTGCCGAGCTCTCGAGCTACCTCGCCGGCCTCGATGCCGATGGCGCCCGCGAACTCGAAATCGTGCAGGAGAGGCGGGCCGCACTCGGCATTCTCGCCCGCAAATACCCGGGCGGCCTCGAGGAAGCCATCGGATTCCTCGACATCGGCAGCGCCCGGCTGCTTGAGCTTGATTCCGACTCTGACCGCATCGAGCAGCTCAGCGCCGAAGCGGATGCAGACCGAGAGCTCGTCACCGATCTCGCCGCTGCTCTGACAACGTTGCGCCAGGCGGCCGCGGTGGAACTCGGAATTCGGGTGACCGCCGAGCTCGGCGCGCTGGCGATGCCGGACGCCGTGCTGCTCGTGGAGGTCGAAGCCGGACTGGAGTGCACCGTCACTGGTATCGACCTCGTGCGCCTGCTGTTACGGCCGCACGCTGGCGCCGAGCCGCGGGCGTTGGCGCGCGGGGCATCCGGCGGAGAACTGTCTCGGGTGATGCTCGCCATCGAGGTCGTGATCAACGCGACCGACCCGGTGCCTACGTTTGTCTTCGACGAGATCGATGCCGGTGTGGGCGGAGCCGCCGCGATCGAAATCGGTCGGCGACTCGCGCGACTCGCCGAGACCGCGCAGGTGATCGTGGTCACCCATCTCGCTCAGGTCGCTGCATTTGCCGGCAACCACCTCAGCGTCGTCAAAGACAGCGATGGATCCGTCACCGCCTCGAGCGTGCGCCAGCTGCGCGGCGACGACCGTGCCGCCGAAATGGCCCGACTGCTTTCTGGCCTGCCCGACTCGAAGAGCGGTCTTGAACATGCCAGGGAACTGCTCGACCTTGCGCAGTCCGGCTCCCGCACCTCTGACAGATGAGCGATCAAAATCAGGTGATAGCATTGAAGCCCGTGGTGGAAAATATAAATACACGCGGTTCAGACAACACGCGCATCGGCGGTCCGGGCAATTCAGACGGTACCGTGAAGCACATCTTCGTGACCGGGGGTGTGGTCTCCTCGCTCGGAAAGGGCTTGACGGCGGCCAGTCTCGGTAACCTGCTCACGGCACGCGGCCTTCGCGTCGTCATGCAAAAGCTCGACCCCTACCTCAACGTCGACCCGGGAACGATGAATCCGTTCCAGCACGGTGAGGTCTTCGTCACCGATGACGGCGCCGAAACCGATCTCGACATCGGGCACTACGAACGTTTTCTCGACATTAACCTCGGCCAGTCAGCCAACGTGACGACCGGGCAGATCTACTCGCAGGTCATCGCCAAGGAACGCCGCGGCGAGTACCTCGGCGACACGGTGCAGGTCATTCCGCACATCACCGATGAGATCAAGCGGCGCATGCGCCTGCAGGCCAGCGACGAGGTGCGCCCCGACGTGATCATCACCGAGGTCGGCGGCACCGTCGGAGACATCGAATCCCAGCCGTTCCTCGAGGCCGCCCGCCAGGTGCGCCACGAACTCGGCCGCGGCAACGTGTTCTTTGTGCACGTCTCGCTCGTGCCGTTCCTCGGCGCAGCCGGCGAGCAGAAGACCAAGCCCACCCAACACTCCGTCGCCACCCTGCGATCCATCGGAATCCAGCCCGACGCCCTCGTGCTGCGCAGCGACCGGCCCGTCTCCGAGTCGAACAAGCGCAAGATCGCGCTCATGTGCGACGTCGACGAGGATGCCGTGGTCAACGCCGTCGACGTCGCCTCGATCTACGAGATCCCCACCATGCTGCACGATCAGGGCCTCGATAAGTACATCGTCAACGCCCTCGGTCTCACCGCCGACGTTGTGGACTGGACCGGCTGGAAGAACCTGCTCGAAGCCGTACGCCATCCCAAGCACGAGGTCACCATTGGCCTGGTCGGCAAGTACATCGACCTGCCGGATGCCTACCTCTCGGTCACCGAGGCGCTGCGAGCTGGCGGATTCGCCAACCAGAGCAGGGTCAAAATCGTCTGGATCGGCTCCGACGATTGCGAAACCGACGAGGGAGCCGCGCGGCTGCTCGGCGAACTCGACGGCATCTGTGTGCCAGGGGGTTTCGGTATCCGCGGCATCGAGGGCAAACTCGGTGCCCTCAAGTTCGCCCGGGAAAACGGCATCCCCGTGCTCGGCCTGTGCCTCGGCCTGCAGTGCATGGTCATCGAATACGCCCGCAACAAGGCCGACCTGCCGGGAGCCTCCTCCAGCGAGTTCGACCCGGACACCGAGTTTCCGGTCATCGCGACCATGGAAGAGCAGGTGGAGATCATCGCCGGCGGCGACCTCGGCGGAACCATGCGCCTGGGCCTCTACCCGGCCACCCTGGCTGAAGGCTCTCTGGTCGCCGAGCTGTACGGCGCCAACGAAGCGTCCGAACGTCACCGCCACCGCTACGAGGTCAACAACGCCTTCCGCGACCAGATCGCACAGGCCGGCCTTTGGTTCTCCGGCACCAGCCCGGACCGCCATTTGGTCGAGTACGTCGAGCTCAAGCGCGAGGAGCACCCGTTCTACGTTGGAACCCAGGCCCACCCGGAACTGCGGTCACGGCCAAACCACGCACATCCGCTGTTTCGCGGTCTGATCAAGGCTGCGCTGGACCGCCAGGAGGCCAGCCGCTTGTTCGAGGTGAAGGAAGAGCTCAGTGCCTGATGATTTTCTGAAAAGCGCCGTGCTGCAGGACGACGTCATGCCGGTGCGGGTGTCAGCGAGCGACGTGGTCTATGACGGCGCCATCTGGAACGTGCGCCGCGACTCGTTCGACTACAACGGAGCGAGCATCACCCGCGAGTACATCGACCACCCCGGCGCGGTCGCTGTGTTGGCCCTCGACGAGCAGGACCGCGTGCTGCTGATCAAGCAGTACCGGCACCCGACCGGCTTGCGCGGCTGGGAACTACCGGCCGGGCTGCTTGACATTGCCGGTGAGAACGCCGTCGTCGGCGCCCAGCGCGAGCTGGCTGAAGAAGCGGATGTCGTCGCCGCCGAGTGGGCGCTGCTCACCGAGTTCTACACCACGCCCGGGGGCAGCAACGAAGCCATTCGGATCTATCTCGCTCGGGGCGTCTCGGCGATTGCCGCATTCGACCGCACCCACGAAGAAGCCGATATCGAACCACGCTGGGTATCGCTCGACACCTGCGTCGACGCCGTGCTGGCCAGGCGCGTCTCCAACCCGATCCTGATGGTGGGCATTCTGGCCGCTCAGGTGGCTCGTTCACGCGGCTGGAGCGCGCTTGCACCCGCGGATTCGCCGTGGCCGCGGCATCCGCAAAGCAGTGATTCGCGCAGCCTGCACATCACGTCCTGAGCATGACGACCGTCGAGACGGCGGTGGACTCCTACCTGCGGCATGTGGCTGTCGAACGCGGCCTCGCCGTGAATACCGTCGCCGCTTACCGTCGCGACCTGGGGCTGTACACGGCGTGGCTGGCAGTTGATGCTCCCGGCGACCCACCCAGACCGATCACCGACCTGCACGTGGTCACTCGGCGACACATCTCGTCGTTTGTGCAGCATCTCGGCCTGCGCCCGGAAGCCCCGTTGACGGCGGCGTCCATTGCCCGAGTTCTGTCGACCGTGCGCGGGTTCCACCGTTTTCTGCTCGAAGAGGGCGTGGTCGAAACCGATGTGGCGCACGACACCAAACCGCCCAAACTCGCCCTGCGCCTGCCTAAGGCCATCTCAATCGAACAGGTCAGCGCTTTGCTGGCGGCGACCGACGGCGACGACGTTCAGCGTCTGCGCGATAAGGCCCTGCTCGAACTGCTCTACGCGACCGGAGCCCGGGTGAGCGAGGTGGTCAACCTCAATGTCGACGACGTGCTCGTGGAGGTGTTTGACTCGGTGCGGCTCACCGGCAAGGGAGACAAACAGCGCATTGTGCCGGTCGGCAGTTTCGCGCGCGCCGCTGTCTCTGACTATCTTGTGCGGGCCCGGCCGATACTGTCCGTGCGTGGACGCTCGACACCGGCGCTGTTCCTCGGCCTGCGCGGACAACGAGTGAGCCGGCAGAATGCCTGGCTGATCATTCGTGCTGCCGCTGAGCGTGCGGGGCTCACCGTGCCCGTGTCGCCGCACACCCTGCGCCACTCGTTTGCGACACACCTGCTCGCCGGTGGCGCCGATGTGCGCGTGGTGCAGGAACTTCTCGGCCATTCCTCGGTCGCCACCACCCAGATCTATACCCTGGTGACCGTCGACACTCTTCGTGACATGTACACGACCGCCCATCCGCGGGCGCGCTAACCGCTCGGGCGCAGCTGTGCGCGCTGGGCCACGTGCGCCAGCCGGAGCGGGTGAATTGGCTCGTACGAGGTGAGCGGATGCGCCGTTCGACCACCCGAGACTGACTCGAGCGGCGATCCTTGCGGCGACGCGTCGTTCCACTCGCTACAATCGAGCAAGTGATGGGTGCAGGACAAATCAAGGACGGGCCAGTGACGCGTAAGTTGAGCGAGCGAATTTCGCTACCCGGTTTCGACGACGCTCCGGTAGGTCCGACGGGACGTGAAAAACACGAATTCGCCGAACCGGAGCCGCTCAACGGCCACGGTCCCGCCCGCATCATCTCCCTCTGCAACCAAAAAGGTGGCGTCGGTAAGACCACGACGACCATCAACCTCGGCGCCGCCCTGGCCAGCTACGGGCGCCGCGTGCTCGCCATCGACTTCGACCCACAGGGCGCACTCTCAGCCGGCCTCGGCGTGCCCACCCACGACGTCACCACCATCTACGACCTGCTGCTCGACGGCAAAGTCGACCCGAAAGACGCGATCCAGCCGACCTCGGTCGAGGGACTCGATGTCATCCCGGCCAACATCGACCTCTCCGCCGCGGAGGTGCACCTGGTCAACGAGGTCGCCCGCGAGCAGATTCTGGCCCGTGTATTGCGTAAGGTCTCCAGCGACTACGACGTCATCCTCATCGACTGCCAGCCCTCGCTCGGTATCCTCACGGTGAACGCACTCACCGCCAGCCACGGCGTGCTGATTCCCCTCGAGTGCGAATTCTTCGCCCTGCGCGGCGTCGCCCTGCTCATCGAGACCATCGATAAGGTGCGCGATCGGCTCAACCCCGCCATCGAACTCGACGGTATTCTCGCCACCATGTACGATTCGCGCACCCTGCACTCCCGCGAGGTCCTCGAGCGCGTCGTCGATGCCTTCGGCCACAGCGTGCTGGAGACCGTCATCGGCCGCACCGTGAAATTTCCCGACGCGAGCGTGGCTGGGGTACCCATCACCGACTTCGCACCCGAACACGCAGCCGCCAAGGCCTACCTACAGGTGGCCCGCGAACTGATCCACCGTGGCGCAGTCGCCTAGCGCGGCCGAGAAGCCCGCGTTTTCGGTCGCCCTCGGCAACTTTGAGGGCCCCTTCGATCTGCTGTTGAAACTCATCACCCGGCACGAACTCGACATCACCGAGATTTCGCTCAGCCGGGTGACCGACGAGTTCATCTCGTACCTGCGCGGCCTCGACGCGGCCGAGGAACTCGACCAGGCCACCGAATTTCTGGTCGTTGCCGCGACGCTTCTCGACCTCAAGGTGGCCGGCCTGCTGCCTCAGGGTGAACTCGTCGACGCCGAAGACGTAGCCCTGCTCGAAGCCCGCGACCTGCTGTTCGCTCGCCTGCTGCAATACCGCGCTTTCAAGGAAGCGGCGACCTGGTTCACCGGCCAGCTCGAGACTGAGTCCCGCCGTCACGTACGATCCGTGCGGCTTGAGGAGAAATACCGTCAGAAGACCCCGGAGCTGGTCTGGACGCTCTCGCTCGCCGACTTCGCCGCGCTGGCCGCCGCTGCCCTCGCTCCGCGCGAGCTGCCCGTTGTGGGCCTGGAACATTTGCACGCGCCGCTGGTCAGTATCCGCGAGCAGGCCGCCTACGTCGTCGCCATGCTGCAGCCGGGGGAGCCGGTGTCATTCCGGGCGCTCACCGCTGGCGTCGACCTGAAGGGTGTCATCATCGCTCGCTTTCTCGCGGTGCTCGAGCTGTACCGCCACGGCGCCGTTTCCTTTGACCAAATCGAGCCCCTCGGCGAGCTCATCCTGCGCTGGAGCAGCCGGTCGCTCGACGGGCGCGAATGGTCGGACGAAAATCTCGCTTTGCTTGGAGCCGACTATGGCAACTGAAGTCGGCAATATGGTGAACCAGACCACCGACACCCCGTCGCGCGCCGGGGAAACGGATGCGACAGCATTCGCTCTGCACGAATCCCACGTCCTCGACCGCCAGCTCGAAGCCGTTTTCATGATCGCCGATGAGCCCCAAAGCCTGGTGTACCTCGCGACCGCCGTGGGGCGGCCGATTACGGCGGTAGCGCAATCCGTTGCCCGGCTGGTGGCCGATTTCGATGGCGTCACGGCACCGGACGGTACCGTCACGGTGCGCCGTGGTTTTGAATTGCGCGAGGTTGCCGGCGGTTGGCGCATTTACGTGCGCGCCACGCACGACGAGCTCGTGACCGACTTCGTACTGACCCAGAATCCCAGCCGGCTCAGCCAGGCAGCACTGGAAACCCTCGCCGTGATCGCGTACAAGCAGCCGATCAGTCGTGGGCAGGTCGCGAGCATTCGCGCCGTCAGCGTTGACTCCGTCGTGCGCACCCTGCTCGGTCGCGGCCTCATCACCGAGGCCTTCACCGACAGTGAAACCGGCGCGATCGCTTACGCCACCACAGACTTGCTGCTCACCCAGCTCGGAATCAACTCGCTCGCCGAGTTACCCCACCTATCGCCGTTACTCGACGGCGGCACCGACGGATTCGAGGATCTACTTTGACCCAGGACAACACGCCCAGCGACGCAGCGCCCCGCGACCCCAACTTCAATCCAGAGGCGGCCGCTGACGGTGTGCGCCTGCAGAAGGTACTTGCCTCGGCCGGCGTCGCCAGCCGGCGCGTCTCGGAAGACCTCATCACCTCCGGGCGGGTGCGGGTGAACGGCAAGGTCGTCACCGAGCTCGGCCGCCGCGTGCACCCCGAAACCGACCAGGTCGCCGTCGACAACGTGGCCGTGCAGCTCGATACCACCCGCCGTTACCTCATGCTCAACAAGCCGGTCGGCGTCGTCTCCTCGATGCAGGACGAAAGCGGGCGACCCGACCTGCGCGAATTCACCGACCAGTTCGACGAACGCCTGTTCAACGTGGGCCGGCTCGACGCCCAAACCAGCGGCCTGCTGATTTTGACCAACGATGGTGACCTCGCCCACGTGCTCGCCCACCCCTCCTTCGGCGTCTCCAAGACTTACATCGCCAAGGTCGAGGGCCGCGTCTCGCCGCAGACCATCGGCCAGCTGCAAAGCGGCATCGAACTCGACGACGGCCCCATCCATGCCGACAAGGCACGCATCCTCACGAGCCCTCCCGGCGGCGGGTTCAGCATGGTCGAGCTCACCCTGCACTCCGGCCGCAACCGCATCGTGCGACGCATGCTCGACGCCGTCGGTCACCCCGTCGTCGATCTCGTGCGTCGCCAGTTCGGGCCGTTGAACCTGGGCACCCTGCAGCAGGGCGCCGTGCGCGAACTCACCCGCGAAGAACTCGGCCAACTGCTCACCGTGTCCCGCCAGGCGCCGAGTGCGCGCCCTGACGCGAACTAACGACAGCAACGGTAGGGGACACAACCATGGCTGAAAGCCGCCTCGTCGGTCCGGTGCGCATCGTCGGCGTCGGCCTGCTCGGAACCAGCGTGGGCCTCGGCCTGCGAGACCGCAAGATCGAGACGATCCTCGCCGACGCGTCACCGACCAACCTGCGCATCGCCATCGATTACGGTGCCGGCCGCGCCGCGCAGCCGGGCGATCTCCCGCAACTCATCGTCGTGTGTGTGCCTCCCGACGTCACCGCCGAGATCGTCGCCCGGGAGCTCGAGGCGTACCCAGAAGCGATCGTGACGGATGTCGCGAGTGTCAAACTCGCGCCGCTCGCCGAGCTGCGCGAGCGCGGAGCTGATATCAGCCGCTATATCGGGTCGCATCCGCTCGCCGGTCGGGAGAAGGGCGGCCCGCTCTCCGGCCGCGCTGATTTGTTCATCGGCCGCCCCTGGGTGGTCGCCGCACACGACGCGATCAGTTATCAGCAGGCCGGCGCTATCGACGATCTCATTCTCGACCTCGGCGCGATCCTGGTCGAGATGACGCCGGAAGAGCACGACCTCGGCGTCGCCCTGGTTTCGCACGTGCCGCAGGTCATCTCCACCCTGATGGCCCGCCGCCTCACCGGCGCAGCGCACTCCTCGCTCAACCTGGCCGGGCAGGGCCTGCGCGATGTGACGCGGGTTGCGGCGAGCGACCCCGACCTGTGGGTGCAGATTCTCGGCGCCAACGCCGGCCCGGTGCGTGATGTGCTGCTGGCTTACCGAGACGACCTCGACCGGTTCATCGACGCCCTCGAAGATCCAGACGCGCCCGGAGCGCAACGCCAGGTCGCCGAGGAACTTGCCGGCGGAAACGTCGGAGTGGCCCGTCTGCCCGGCAAACACGGGCAGGACCGACGGTTCTCTTCGATGGTCGTCATGGTCAACGACCAGCCCGGCCAGATCGCTCGCCTACTCAACGACATCGGAGAGCTCGGAGTCAACCTCGAAGACTTACGCTTGGAACACTCGCCCGGCGCTCAGATCGGTCTCGCCGAAATCTCTGTACTGCCCGGCGCCGTCACTCGCCTCACCGAAGAGCTGGCCGCGCGCGGCTGGCGGATTGCTGGTTAACGTACATGGCACGTCACACCCTCCCTACCCTCGTCGCTATCGATGGGCCGGCCGGCAGCGGCAAATCAAGCGTGAGCCGTGCCGCCGCGCGCCGCCTCGGCTTCGCCTACCTCGATACCGGAGCCGCCTACCGCGCGCTGGCCTGGCTGGCGCTTGAGCGCAACACCGACAACACCCAAACGGATGCCGTCACCGCGCTCCTCAAGGACTTCGACTATGCGATCGGTACCGACCCTGACGAATACTTCGTCACGGTGGGGCAGACCGACGTGACCGACGCCATCCGCTCACCGGAGGTCAGTGCAGCGGTCAGCGCTATCGCCCGCGTTCCCGCCGTGCGGGGCGCGCTCACCGAGCTGTTTCGCAACATCGCCGAGAACGTGGATCGACCCGGAGTCATCGTCGAAGGACGCGACATCACAACCATCGTCGCCCCAGAAGCCGAGGTACGCATTCTACTCACGGCATCCGAGGAGGCTAGAATGAGAAGACGCTCTGCGGAAATAACGACCCAATCGGCTGAAACCGTGGCAGAACAGCTGCGATCACGTGATCGCGCTGACTCACAGGTTGTCGATTTCATGAGCGCGGCTGACGGTGTGATAACCGTTGACTCCACCCATCTCGACTTCGAGCAGACCGTAGAAGCGGTCATCGACGTCTACCACACACGCACGAAGCGGGCTTTGAATGAGTAACGAATACGACGACACGAGCGCAGCGCTCGACACCGAGCTGGCGGAACGACTCGCCAATCTCGATGAGGAACTGGCCACCCGGCGGTCCGTCGCGCTGCGCACGGACCTCGACAACTACGACCTCGACGAGGAAGACCTCGACGTACTGCAGGCCGTCACCGACGACCCCGACGCGATTCAGTACCTGCCGGCCGTTCCGGTGATCGCCATTGTCGGGCGCCCGAACGTGGGAAAATCAGCGTTGGTCAACCGTATCCTCGGTCGCCGCGAAGCCGTCGTCGAGGACACCCCCGGTGTGACGCGTGACCGCGTCGCGTACAAAGGCGAATGGCACGAGCGTAAGTTCAGCCTCGTCGACACCGGCGGCTGGGAGCCCGACGCTAAAGGCATCGACGCCTCCGTCGCTGCCCAGGCCGAGATCGCCATCGACCTGTCCGACCTGGTCATGTTCGTCGTGGACTCCAACGTGGGCCCGACCTCGACCGATGAGGCCGTCGTGCGCATGCTGCGCAAGAGCGGCAAACCTGTCTTTCTGATCGCCAACAAGGTCGATGACGTGCGCCAGGAGCCCGAAGCGGCCAGCCTGTGGTCGCTCGGCCTCGGCCAGCCGTGGCCGGTTTCTGCCCTGCACGGTCGTGGTGTTGCCGACCTGCTCGATGCGATTCTGCTCGTGCTGCCCGAAATTTCCAACGTTGCCAAGCAGGAGGTTGGCGGTCCACGCCGCGTGGCCATCCTCGGTCGCCCGAACGTCGGCAAGTCCAGCCTGCTCAATAAAGTCGTGGGGGAGGAGCGCGTTGTTGTCAACGAACTCGCCGGCACGACCCGCGACCCGGTCGATGAGCAGGTTGAGCTCGGCGGCAAGGTGTGGCGTTTCGTCGACACCGCCGGCATTCGCCGTCGGGTGCACCTCTCCCAGGGCGCCGACTTCTACGCCTCCCTGCGCACCAGCGCAGCTTTGGAAAAGGCCGAGGTTGCCGTTGTGTTGCTCGACGTGACCGAAGTCATCAGCGAGCAGGATATTCGCGTCATCGACCTCGTCATCGAATCGGGCCGTGCGCTCGTTCTGGCGTTCAACAAGTGGGACCAGATCGACGACGACCGTCGCCGATACCTGGAACGGGAGATCGAGCAGGACCTGGCGCACGTGGCTTGGGCCCCGCGCGTGAACATCTCGGCCAAAACCGGTCGCCATATGGAAAAGCTGGTTCCGGCGCTGGAGCTTGCGCTCGAATCGTGGGACACCCGCATCGCCACGGGCAAGTTCAACGCCTTCCTGGCCGAGCTCGCTGCCGCCCACCCGCACCCCGTGCGCAGCGGCAAGCAGCCTCGGATTCTGTTCGGTACGCAGGCCTCGAGCCGCCCGCCGACGTTTGTGGTATTCACCACCGGATTCCTTGACCCGGGCTACCGCCGCTATATTCAGCGACGCCTACGCGAGATCTACGGCTTCGAGGGAAGCCCGATCAACCTCAGCATGCGCGTACGCGAGAAGCGCAAACGCTAGATTCGCAGACTTCAAGCGGTCGGTCCTGTTAACGCAGGTCCGGCCGCTTTTTTTGAGTGCCGAGTGCCCGTCGCGGTAGCGTACGGGAGGTCACTCGATTTGCGTGCTCACCCTAAGTGGGCAATGCTCATGGAGTACATTGTGGCCCCCTACGGCCGATCATCCGCACGTTCCCGGACTTGTGCGCGACACAGAATATACGTAACTAACCAATGGCATTCAGAAATACCCGTACATCTTTTTCCAATCAATTCTCAACTAGCACCGCCCCGACTGTCTCCACCAGCACGGCTCCACGGAAGGCCGTTCTTTCGGCTCTGGCAGTTTCCGTCGTCGCCCTATCCGGTCTCGCCGCCAGTCCGGCTCAGGCTGATATCAGCAACGCCGAGGCACTGAGCGCATCGATTGTGATTCCCGAGCACGGAAGAATCACCACCGACCTGGGTTCAGTACCGTCCGGCCTGAAATCCGTCGATGTGAAGTTCTTCACCTCTGAGGTCGCTTCCCAAACTCAGGTGAAAATTGCACTTGGTCCAGAGGGATCCAAAGCGTACTCGTTTACTGCGCCGGCTGGTACCAGCCCGACCAAGACCATAACGGTTCCCGTGACTCCGGAAATGGACGGCACAGTCACCGCCGTTAGTAGCGTCGCCGACGTCACGCTGAACCTTTCGGTCGACGGCTTTGAGCGCGCCGGAGGCAGCCCGGCGCCGGCACCCACTCCCGCACCGGCACCGGCACCGGCACCGGCACCGGCACCGGCACCGGCACCGGCACCTGCACCGGCACCTGCACCGGAGCCCACTCCCGCGCCGGCACCTGCACCGGAGCCCACTCCCGCGCCGGCACCGGTGACGAGTGGAACGCCCGGTGCCTCCAACACGGGCGTTCCCGCTGGAACTGCTTTAACCGTGCACAATGGTGACATCAACGTGACCAAGCCGGGCACCGTGCTGGATGGCCTCGATGTTCGCGGCCTGATCAAGATCAGCGCCCCCGATGTGACCATCAAGAATTCCATCATTCGGGGTGGCACCATGAACGGTCCAGGGGCGCTCATCAATAACCTCGGCGGACACCGAAACCTGGTTGTCACCGACACCGAGCTGTCTCCAAGCACCGCTTCGCCCCACGCCAACGGAATCTACGGCTATAACTTCACGGCGACACGCGTGAACATCAATAACGTCATCGATGGCATTCACATCACCGGAAGCAATGTGAGTCTGCAGGATTCCTGGATCCACGATCACATGCATTACCGCAATGACCCGAATCAGGGCGGTTCACCCAGTCACGACGATGGCATTCAGATTCAGGCTGGAAACAACGTGACGGTAACCGGCAACCGGCTCACCGATTCGCACAGCGCTGCCGTGCAGATCACGCAGGACCGGGGACCAGTTTCCAACTTCACTTTTAGCGACAACTTCGCTAATGGTGGTGCCTGCACCGTGAACATTGCGGAAAAGTCACACGGTCCGATCATGGGAGCGACCATTACCGACAACACCTTCGGTCGTGATTCTCGCCTGTCCAACTGCGCCGTGATCGCCCCGACGACCACCAAGATTGACTTTGCAGACAACTACTACGTGCCCGACGACACCCTCGTCACGGTCAGAAAAGGGTAGTCCTGGTCGCTGTCGTGGCGCTGGATCCCTGCCGGTCATAAACCAGCTAGTGCGCGTGTGATGCTTGAAATCAAAATTTAGTAGAGGAATGTGGCCGGACCGGTTTGCGCAGGTCCGGCCACTTTTTTGCGCTCATTGTGAGCAAAGAATCTGCACCTTCACATCTGGGGCTTCGACCTCCCGAGCCGGGAAACAACACAGAGAGACTGGATGTGACCGTACTTGGCCATGACGTTAGTGACGTGAGGCCTTGAAAAAGGGAGGGCTTCCGGTGCTGAGCGGAGATGTTCAACGTCTCACTTTCACAACGGAGGCCCTCATGTCACACATGAATGCCAGATTGAACGTTCGCGAAGGGCTTTGCTGGTTGAAAGGGTACTCGGCGGTCGACCGGCGGCGCACGCCGCCAAGGAACTCGGCATCTCCCGGCAGTGCGCCTACCGTTGAGTGCGCCGCTATCGTGCCGAGGGCGAAGCCGGGCTGATCGACCGGTCGTCGCGGCCGCAGTCACTGCCATTCCAGACGAGCCCGGAGCGCGAAGCGGCCGTTTTAGCCTCATTGCACCGACCGGCTGAGGTTGGGAGTGGTTTCCTGATTTGAGCTACGGCGGTGTGTTGGGGCGTGGTTGTGCGCTGAGCCTCGCTGCTCGTGTTGTTCCACTCGGGTTCCAGGTCGTGCCGAGTCGGGTCGGGGCGGGCGGGTCAGGTCGGGGTTGGGCTCGGGGGTGCGAAGGCGTGGTCGAAGAGGTGGGTCCAACCGGTTGCCCAGGGCCAGTTCTCGGGCAGGTGGAGTGTGATGCGCCGGGCGGACGAGGCGATCCTCGTGGGGATGTTGATAAGTTTCCGGCGGATGGTAGCGGTCGTGGCCCGGGCCAGACCGATGCCGGCGGCTACCGCGGTGGCGCGGGTGAGGTTGAAGGCGATGACGGCCAGGACCCGCCAGGCTGCGATGGCGGCGAATACACCGGAGGGCATGTGAGCCAGGGCGCTGCTCTTCAGGTCGGAATCCACGAGCTCGATGGCCGCATGGGCGCGGTGGGTTTTATCCGCGGTGTCCGTGTCCAGTGTGCTGGTGGTGAAGAACGCGTGGAAGCGGTGCAGGTCGAAGAGCGTGGCCTGGCCGGCGAGTTTGTGCTTGTTCAGTTCCGGAATGCGACGCACGACGAGGCGGCCGGGGATGTGGTCGGACTTCTTCCGTGAGGTGAATGCAATGTAGGGAATCTCGGCGACTTCAGCGTTGGAGATTTAGGTTCGGGTGTCCTCGTCGTAGATCGCATCGGTGTACTTGATCGGCGTCCACCCGGTCGCCGGGATGGCCGTGATGTGCTTCCTGACGGCGGAATCGAGGCGGGCGGTGACGGAGACTTCCGTGCCGCCAGCCATAGCGGCGCGGATGGACGCGAAGGTATAGAACGCGGAATCGGCGCGGAACAGGATCCGGGCGGCGCTCATCTCAGGCAGGCGGCGGAGAGTCGCGAGGGCGTCCCGGATCAACCGGGTCGCACCGTGCGGGGACGCGACGGCACCCCGGGGCAGGCGCTGGGTGAGGATGATCGGCGCGCCGGTGACCGTCTTCACAGTCGCGAGGATCGCGTTGAGCCCGCGGACCCCGGAGTAGCCGAAGCTGGCTCCTTGTTTCTGGTGCCCGTGGACCTCGATGATGGTGTCGTCCACGTCCAGGAACACGTAGTCGTCAGGTTCCGGGCTGATCAGCGGGCTCAGGGCGGCGAGGCTGATCAGGAAACGGGACGCGACGGCGTCAAGCTGGCGCACATGGCCGAACGTGAACGCGCGCAGGAACGACCCGAGCGTCGACGGCGCATAGAGGTCGGCGAAGAGCTTGCGCATTCCGCCGTGGCGCAACACGGCCATGTCGTCAATGGCATCTGCACCGGCCACCATCCCGGCAACCGGGGACGCGATCTTCAGGCCGGCGTTCGCGCCCTTGTCGGTGGGGACGCTCAACGATTTGTCGGTTAGCCGTCGCAGGCCCGCTCTCTCGGCCAGTTTCATCGCCGGGACCAAACCCGCAGAAGACACGAAGTTGGAGTCATTGAATGACGCGGACACGGCCCGGGTGGTGCGCGGAACTTGCATCTACGAGATGTCCTTCTGGATCAGTCGAATTGTTCTGTGGTGAGCACAATTTTTCCTGATAAGAAGGGCATTCTCTGTTTAACGCGCCGCTAGATCCCAATCCCGATCGGTGGATTCAGGTTTAGAGGCCCGCACCCGCTAACGCACCGGCCCTGCCCGTATTTCAGTCGACACGGGCGTTCCCGCTCGAACCGTGTCGAGAGTGCTGGCGCGCCACCACGTTCCGGCTCTCTGGGAATGCGATCCGTTGACCGGTGAAAAGATTCGCGCCACCCGCGCCGCGGCGATCCGGTATGAACGCGCTCGCTCGGGCGAGATGGTGCATACCGACGTCAAGAAGCTCGGACGCATCCCCGATGGCGGAGGCTGGCGAGCTCAGCCCGGCCAAACCCGCACCAACCACACTGCCGGCCACATTCCGGTCGGCTACGACTACGTACACGCCGTCATTGATGACGACCGTACCCGCCTCGCCTACGCCGAATTTCACCCTGACGAAAAGGGTGTCACCGCCGCCGGTGTCCTCCTCCGCGCGGCCGCGTTCTTCGCCAGCTGTGGCATCCCGAAGATTGAACGCGTCCTCTCCGACGACGCCTTCGCCTACCGAAAATCCCACGCCTGCCATGAGGCCGTGACGACCCTTGGAGCGCAGCAACGCTTCATCAAACCGCATTGCCCGTTGACCAACGGCAAGGTCGAGCGCTTCAACCGCACCCTCCAAGCCGAGTGGGCCTACCGTCAGGTATTCACGGCAGTGCTGCATGCACCCAAGCCCGTGACCCCTGGCTCAACTACTACAACACTGAACGTATCCACACGGGCATTGGAACTACCTCGCTCCAGCGCGTGTCACCAACCTGATGGCCCGGTACAACTAGTTCAACTGCTCGATATTCCGTGAACAAGTCGCTCGCGCCATCGTGGCATCGCTGTCGGTACCGTCGGTGAAGAAATCATCGATGATCAGAAAATCCACGTCCGACAGCTCGTTTTAAGAAGCTGCTGGTGGGCAATGCCATCGCTGCTCAAAATGACAAAGCCCGACTCAAAATAACGGAAAAAATAGATTCAGCACAAGTCGATCACTGGATTTAAGGCTCCGTAGGAGGCGGTATCACGAGATCAGATCTGTAGCGGCGACCCTTGCATGGGATTAGATTTGACAATTCTCTCTATGTGGGTGGTATGTTTACATTTCACGATGTGAGCGCTCACATTTCGCAGTGATTATGACAACGAGGTCAGGTTATGCAACCAGCATTGAAGTGGTATAAGAACGTCGCGGTAGTGGGTTTAACGTTAGCAAGTTTGACTTTGACCGGCTGCGCAGCGAGTGCGGGCAAAGATGGCAGCGGAAGGGCCGAGTCCAGAAATCTGTCTTGCACTAACAAGATTGTGAATCCAGACGTTGAGCAGGTTTCGGTTTGGGCTTGGTACCCAGAATTCGAAAGCGTCGTTGACGAATACAACAAGAACAACGATGATGTGCAGATCTGCTGGAATAACGCCGGCGTCGGCGCCGACGAGTACACGAAGCTGAACACGGCCCTCGCTGCAGGTTCGGGCGCTGCCGACGTCGTCATGCTCGAAGCAGCCATGCTGCCCAGCTACACGGTGCAGGATTCACTCGTTGATCTCACCCCGTTTGGTGCCGCGGACATCAAAAAGAACTTCTCGCCGGGTGCGTGGGCAGACGTTTCCACCACAGAAGGCGTTTTTGCAGCGCCCGTCGATGGCGGACCCATGGGCATGCTGTACCGATCTGACATTTTCAAGCAGTACAACGTGGCCGTTCCAACCACTTGGGCCGAATTTGCCGACTCAGCCCAGCAGTTGAAGGACAATGGCTACCCGGGATTCATTACCAACTTTCCGACCAACGGCCGCGCATATATCCAAGCGTTATTCTCGCAGGCAGGTGCGGTCCCGTACACCGTCGACCCCGATGACCCGAGCAGGATCGGTATCGATCTGGAATCGCCTGAAGTTCTGCAGGTTTTGAACTACTGGAACGATCTGATTGAGCGTGGCCTCGTTTCGCACAACGACCGCAACACCAGCGACGACAACGCGCGCATGCTTGACGGCACGTACGCGTCGTATATCGCACCTGCATGGGGTCCCGGCTACCTCGCAGGACTGGCCGATCCGGGCGCCGTGACCGAATGGCGCGCTGTTCCCCTGCCGCAATGGGACGCCAACAAGCCGGTGCAGGTCAATTGGGGTGGATCCAGCTTCGCTGTGACCAATCAAGCACCAAACCCAGCGCTTTCCGCCAAGGTCGCAATGGGAATATTCGGTTCAGAAGCGACTTGGAAGATCGGAATCGAGAAGGCAACACTTTTCCCGCTGTGGAGTCCGATGTTGGAATCGGACTACTTCCGCGACTTGGACTACGCGTTCTTCGGCGGGCAGCAGATCAACGAAGACGTGTTCATCGATGCTGCAGCCAGCTATGAGGGGTTCACCAACCTTCCGTTCCTGAGCCTGATTTATGACACCACCACGGAAGGCCTCTACGCCATGGCCGAGGGAACTCAGACTCCTGAGGAAACGGTCACGAGTCTGCAGAAGACTTTCGTCGACTATGCCGAGAATCAAGGCTTCACTGTCAACTAGAACTACCTTCGCGAGCGGTGTCGGGCTGCGCGAGATCCGCAGAGCCCGACGCCGCTGCTATGAAACCGACAACGTCGCTTCGAAACAGGAACTCCGAAGGAACAGGTAATGTCTCTCACCAAACTGCGTAAGCCGCAAAACGACGATGTCACCGCCGCGGCACTCTTAGCGCCTCGATCGCAACGTCGAAGCGTCATCACCCGAAGGGGTCGAATCGGCTGGGCTTTTGTTGCTCCTTTTGGAGTTACCTTCATTGCGCTCCTTGTTATCCCGCTGCTCTATGCGTTCTGGCTAAGCCTGAACACGAATACGCTGGCGAAGGGCAACCAATTCACCTGGTTCCATAACTACGGACAGGCGTTCACGGATCCTCTTTTCCTTGAGGGTGCCCGATTTGTTATTGTCTTTTCACTAATCCTCATTCCATTCCAAATGCTCATTTCGCTGATTACAGCGTTGATCATCGACGAGTTGGCGAACAAAGTCGCGCGCATTTCGCGCTTGCTCATCTTCATCCCCTACGCGGTACCTGTTGTCATCGGCGCGATCATGTGGGGATTCCTCTACAGCCCCAGCTTCGGACCTATGGGCGAGATATTTGGTTTCTTTGGTTTGAACGCACCGAATCTTCTGAGCGCTGACGGTATCTTCTGGGGTCTGGTGAACATCGTGACCTGGCAGTGGGTCGGTTATTACATGATCATCATCTTCTCCGCATTGCAGGGTCTGGACCCGTCGTTGTTCGAGGCAGCCCGAATTGACGGAGCGAGCAAACTTCAAATCGCCCTTCGCATTAAGATTCCGCTCGTAGCACCCGCCCTGGTCCTCATCCTTGTATTCGCCCTGATCGGTACCCTGCAGTTCTTCACCGAGCCTCAAATCTTGCGAAGTCTTGCGGGCGGTGCCATCACGTCCGGCTTCACCCCGAACCTCTATGCCTTCAACCTCGCATTCGTCTACCGGGACTTCAACTATGCGTCGACGATTTCCTTCGCACTGGGCATCGTCGTTTTCATCGGTTCCTACATATTCCTGAGCGCGTCGCGCAAGAAGAGCGGTCTCTGACATGACATCGACAACCCCTAGAACCATTCCCCAGAGAACCCGGTCGTCGCGGCCCAACAAGTCACACTCTCAGGGCGCCGGCGACAAGCGATCCATCGGGCGTAACGTCGTCCTTATCGGACTGAGTATCTACTTCCTGCTACCAATGTGGTGGCTGGTGGTCGCAAGCACGAAGTCGAATCGAGGGTTATTCTCCGGAACCGCCGGACCGCTGTGGTTTGATCAGGACTTCAATCTTGTCGACAACTTCCTGGAGCTGTTCTCGCAAAGCAATGGAATCTACTGGCAGTGGCTTGGGAATTCCTTGCTCTATGCGGCAGTCGGCGGTGGGGGCGCAACGGTGTTGGCTGTACTGGCCGGATACGGGTTCGCGAAGTATGCTTTCCGAGGTCGGACGGTTGCGTTCGCGCTTCTGCTGGGCTCGGTCATGGTGCCGGTCACGGCGCTCGTGCTGCCCACGTTCGTTCTCTTCAGCGCGGTCGGTCTGAACAACACGATCTGGGCGGTCATTCTGCCGTCGCTGCTCACCCCTTTCGGCGTTTATCTGATGCGGGTCTACGCACAAGATGCCATTCCAGACGAACTTCTCGACGCCGCGAGAATCGATGGGGCGGGGGAGGCGCGTATCTTCTTCACGGTCGCACTGCCGCTCTTGAAGCCCGCCGTTGCTACCGTTCTCCTCCTTTCCCTCGTGAGCACTTGGAACAACTACTTCCTTCCTCTGGCGGTGCTCTCCGATCCCAAGCTCTTCCCGATCACTGTCGGGCTCGGTCAATGGCTGCAGCTTTCGGCAGCTTCAGGAGCCGGACAGCAACTATGGAACTTGATCGTCACCGGTGCGCTCGTTTCGATCATTCCGCTGATCATCGCCTTCATTTCACTTCAGCGATACTGGCAGGCCGGGCTCTCGCTCGGAAGTGTCAAATCTTGATCCCGTCAGTACACGCGCATACTTCACGCCAAGAGAGGCCCACTATGGCAACCGCCAAAATCGTCATCGATCCCAGTTTCATTGTCGCTCCGGTAAACAGGAATCTCTTTGGATCCTTTGTCGAACACCTCGGTCGCTGCGTCTACACGGGCATATATGAGCCGGATCACCCAACCGCCGACACTGACGGATTCCGCGGAGATGTGCTGGACCTGGTCAAGGAATTGGGTGTCAGCACCATTCGATACCCCGGCGGGAATTTTGTTTCCGGCTACAAGTGGGAGGACGGGGTCGGTCCCAAAGAAGACCGTCCGCGTCGGCTGGATCTAGCGTGGCACTCTCTAGAAACGAATGAGATCGGCCTCGACGAGTTCTCGACCTGGGTCGATAAGGCCGGCAGTGAGCTGATGCTCGCGATCAACCTCGGCACCCGCGGTGTCGAGGAGGCTCTGGATATTCTCGACTACTCCAACATCAAGTCGGGGACAGCGCTTTCAGACGCACGCATTGCCAATGGCCACCCGGAACCGCACGCAGTGACGATGTGGTGCCTCGGCAACGAGATGGACGGACCCTGGCAGCTCGGACACCGTAGCGCCGAGGACTATGGAAAAATTGCCTCGCAGACGGCGCGTGCCCTGCGACAGGTGGACCCCTCGCTAAAGCTGATCGCCTGCGGAAGCTCGAACCCAAGAATGCCATCGTTTGGTTCATGGGAGCGCACGGTCCTCGAGCACACCTATGAAGACGTTGACTACATCTCCTGTCACGCCTACTACGAGGAGTCGGACGGCGACCTCGGCAGCTTCCTGGCGTCCGGAACCAACATGGACTCCTTCATCGACTCCGTGGTGGCGACCATCGACCACGTCAAGGCCGAATTGCGCAGCGAGAGAACGGTCAATATCTCCTTTGACGAGTGGAACGTCTGGTACAACAAGCGGTACCACGCGGTCGACAAGATCACAGATCCGCAGGAATGGCCGATCGCTCCGCGCCTCCTCGAAGACGTCTACACAGTAGCGGATGCCGTGGTTGTCGGAGGACTGCTGATTTCCCTCCTGCGTCACGCTGATCGCGTCACTGCAGCCAGCCTGGCTCAGCTTGTGAACGTCATCGCACCGATCATGACTGAGCCCGCCGGAGACGCTTGGCGCCAGACGATCTTCTACCCGTTCGCTCAAGCATCGAAACACGCCCAGGGTGACGTCCTACGTCTAAATATAACGTCGGAGACCTACGAGACGAAGGTGTATGGCGAGGTGGATCTAGTAGACGGTGTGGCGACCCACGACACTGCGACCCGCACGACGAGCGTGTTTCTCGTCAACCGCAATTCCACAGGTGAATCAACTGTTGTGATCGATGCAGGCGACCTAGCACAGAATGCGAACTTCAGTTTCACCACGCTCGCCGACACTGATGTGTATGCTCAGAACACCCTGAACGACCAGAACCGCGTGGTCCCCGTGCAGAATGACAAAATCGTCGTCGAGGGCAGCGAGATCCGCGTCACGTTGCCCGCTGTTTCGTGGTCGGTTCTCGTCATCTCATGAGTGGCAGCGGTAAAGGTACGCACGTGGTTCTCCGGCGCGTTGCTGACAGAAGCCTCGTAAGGGATCATCGATGGTAAACATTACGGATGTGGCCAACCGGGCCGGTGTATCGCATCAAACCGTCTCGCGCGTTCTCAATACCGAGAATGCAGTTCGTCCCGCCACGCGCGCTCGGGTAGAGCGGGCTATCCAGGAGCTCAACTACCGGCCGAGTGCCGTGGCACGCGCGCTCGTTTCCCGTAAGACTCGCACCATTGGGTTGATCAGCACGGGTATGCCGTTGTACGGCCCCTCCAGCACGATGCTTGGTTTTAATCAGGCTGCCCGGGAAGCCGACTACCAAGTCACAATCGCAAGCATGGCAACGTCCGGCCGAGGTGCCATGCTCGCTGCAGTAGAAGTTCTGCTGCGTCAAAACGTGGAGGCGCTCGTGCTGATCGCGTCCGACCGGGACGCGCTGGACGCCATCGCGGGCGTCGAACTCGGCGTGCCGCTCGTGACGGTTGAGAGCAGCGGACGCACCCGGTTCTGCAGCGTGTCGATCGATCAGTTCGAGGGCGCGCGGCTGGCTACCGCCTATCTGGCTGATCTGGGACACCGCGAAATCCTGCACCTGTCGGGTCCGCCGGAGTCGCTGGATGCCGCCGAACGTGAGCGTGGATGGCGCGCCGAGCTGCACAACCGAGGCCTCGCAGCTCGTGACATGTTGATCGGCAATTGGCTTTCGGAGAGCGGCTACCAGTGCGGACAACGGCTGGCCGAGTCGCAAGGCTTCACTGCGATTTTTTCGGCCAATGATCAGATGGCGCTCGGGTTGCTGCACGCATTTTCGGATGCGGGAATTCGCGTGCCAGAAGACGTGAGCATCGTTGGCTTCGACGACATGCCCGAAGCGGCGCATTTCACACCGCCGCTCACTACCATCCGGCAGGACTTCGGGGAGCTGGGACGGGAAATCATGGCGACTCTGCTCACCGTGTTGGCCGGCAATGAGGTGACGGAGGCGGTGCAAGCCAAACCCGAGCTGATCGTGCGCCGCTCAGCTGGCGGGCCCCCAAGCGCCCGCGCCGAGCTCTGATCAGGGCTAGTTGGGCGTAAAGTCCGCCCAACTGGACGGTCCAAGGTCGATCAGATCAACCTTGATTTTGTCGGAGCCACGGTTATTGATCATTAATTAGATACTGGAGACGCGCCTTGAATGTCACCTCATTGCATTCTGCAACGGACACTTTGCACACTAAACCAGTCGAGACGGAGTCCTATGTGATCGGTGTCGATTACGGAACACTGTCGGGGCGGGCGGTGGTTGTCCGGGTCTCCGATGGGGCTGAGCTCGGCTCTGCCGTTCTTGACTACCCGCACGCGGTGATGGACACGATCTTGGCCGCGACCGGTGAGGCACTTCCGCCCGAGTGGGCACTCCAGGTTCCCGCAGACTACGTGGCAGTTTTGCAGAGTGCGGTTCCTGCCGCTGTCGTAAACGCCGGCATCGATCCGACCCGCGTCATCGGAATCGGCACCGACTTCACCGCCTGCACCATGGTTCCGGTGCTGGCCGACGGCACCCCGCTGAACGAACTTTGCGAGTTTGCCGACCGCCCGCACGCCTACGTGAAGCTGTGGCGTCACCACGCTGCCCAGGCTCAGGCCGACCGCATTAACGACCTCGCTTTCGAGCGTGACGAAAGCTGGCTGCCACGTTACGGCGGGCTCATCTCGAGCGAGTGGGAATTTGCCAAGGGCCTGCAGCTGCTGGAGGACGACCCGGAGCTTTACCACCGCATGGACCACTGGGTCGAAGCCGCCGACTGGATTGTTTGGCAGCTCACCGGCCGTTACGTGCGTAACGCCTGCACCGCCGGTTACAAGGGCATCCTGCAGGACGGGGAGTACCCAAGTGAGGCTTTTCTCGGTGCGCTCAATCCGGCGTTTTCACGGTTCGCCCTCGACAAGGTGGCGCACGAGATCGGCCAGCTGGGCGCATCCGCTGGCACGCTGTCAGCCGAAGCCGCAGCCTGGACCGGGCTGCCGGAGGGCATTCACGTGGCCGTTGGCAATGTGGACGCGCACGTGACCGCGCCGGCGGCGCAGGCCGTGAACCCGGGCCAGATGGTGGCGATTATGGGCACGAGCACCTGCCATGTGATGAACTCCGACCGTCTGGCCGAGGTGCCGGGCATGTGCGGCGTCGTCGACGGCGGCATTATTTCTGGGCTCTACGGCTACGAGGCCGGGCAGAGCGGTGTTGGCGACATCTTCGCTTGGTTCGTCAATAATCAGGTGCCAGCCCGATACGTTGACGACGCTCGGGCACTCGGTCGCAGCGTGCACCAGCACCTCACCGAGCTGATCAAGGACCAGCCCGTCGGCGGTCACGGGCTCGTGGCCCTCGACTGGCACAGCGGCAACCGTTCGGTGCTGGTCGACCACGAACTCTCCGGGCTCGTCATCGGCACGACCCTGACGACCCGGCCGGAAGAGATCTACCGGGCGCTGCTCGAGGCGACAGCCTTCGGTACCCGCACCATCGTGGAAACCTTTAACGCGAGCGGCGTGCCGGTGACCGAATTCATCGTGGCCGGTGGGCTGCTCAAGAACGCGTTCCTGATGCAGACCTACAGCGATATTCTGCGCCTGCCCATCAGTACCATTGCGAGTGACCAGGGCCCAGCGCTCGGCGCCGCGATTCACGCCGCGGTTGCGGCCGGCGCCTACTCCGACGTGCGCGCCGCTGGCGCGAAGATGGGCAAGCTGGACAAGAACGTGTATGTACCGAACGAGGCGTCCTCGGCGGCGTACGACGAGCTGTTTGAGGAGTACACGCAGTTGCACGACTACTTCGGTCGCGGCGAGAACGACGTCATGCACCGGCTCAAGGCTCTCAAGCGTGCTGCAGCGGATGCTCCGGCCCCCGCCGCGCTGTCAGCCCAAGTCGAGCAGTCGGCGCGCTCATGAGCACCTACGGACCACAAATCGAGGTGGCCATCGCCCGCGTTCGCGCGGACATCACCCGCCTGCATGCCGAGCTCTTCAGCAACGGCCTCGTGGTCTGGACCGGCGGCAACGTCTCCGGTCGCGTGCCGGGCGCCAACCTGTTCGTGATCAAGCCGAGCGGGGTTGACTACGTCGACCTGGCGCCCGAGAACATGATCCTCTGCGACCTCGACGGAAACGTC
>NZ_PJJL01000070.1 GCF_002929505.1 Cryobacterium sp. Y57 | reverse complement strand
CTGCGGTCATGCTGATCTCTACTTTCAGTGATCCCTCATTTTAAGAGGGCCCGCTGTCCGAGATATCCGCGGCAGGTCAGTTTCGCGCGCCGCCTCGCATTCGGCCATCATGAAGCGCGCGACGCACCTTCGACCGTCGCTGGCGAAGGCGAGCCCGAGCGATGTCGGCTATCGAATCGGGCGATCACGAGGTGCTGCGGTGTGGGCGAGCGTCGAGGACTCGATCCTGGTGATCGGGCCGCCGCGCTCCGGCAAGGGAGCGCACATCGTGATCAACGCCATCCTCGACGCCCCGGGACCGGTCGTGACCACGTCGACGCGCCCCGACAATCTCACTACGACGCTGCGCGCTCGGCAACGGCTGGGGCCTGTGGCGGTGTTTGATCCGCAGCAACTTGCCGCGGGCGTTCCGGTAGGCCTGCGCTGGTCGCCGATTCGCGGGTGCGAGGATCCCCTCACGGCCATGATTCGAGCGGCCGGGCTCGCCGCCGGAACCGGACTGGCCGCGGGCGGCGTCGATGGCGGCGGATTTTGGGAGGCCAAGACCCGAACGGCCCTGCAGTCGATGCTGCACGCTGCCGCGCTCGACCATTGCTCGCCGGCCGACCTTTTTCGGTGGACTCTCGACCCGGCTGCCGCCCATGACGCCGTGTCCATCCTGCTGAGCGCCCCGGCCGCGGCCACCGGCTGGGGCGACTCCCTCCGCGCGACGCTCGAGGCAGACCCGCGCACGCGCGACTCGATCTGGCAGGGAGTCTCACTATCGCTGGGTGCTTTGGCCGACCCGCGCGTCTTGAATTCTGTCTCCCCGCCGGAGGGCGAGGAGTTCAACCCCGAAGCGTTTCTGCGCAGCAACGGCACCCTCTACCTGCTGGCCACCGGCGCGGGATCAAACAACTCGGCGTCGCTCGTGTCGGCGTTCGTAGAGGACCTCGTGGAGACCGCCCGCCGTATCGCCGCCCGCAGCGCTGGCGCGCGGCTCGACCCGCCGCTGTTGCTCGCACTCGACGAGATCGGCAACTTGGCGCCTCTCCCGTCGCTACCCACACTTATGGCCGAGGGCGGCGGCACCGGCATCACGACGATGCCGGTGCTGCAGTCGCTCGCCCAGGCCCGCACGAAGTGGAGCGACAACGCCGCTGGCACCATCTGGGACTCCTCGATCGTCAAGATCGTTCTCGGCGGAGGATCCAACTCCCGGGACCTGCATGACCTCTCGACCCTCATCGGCGACCGCGACGAAACGACCGACTCGACGACCATTGGCGACCACGGTTCACGGTCATCTCAGCGCTCGATCCGACGAGTGCCGATCATGCCGCCCGACACGATCCGCACTCTGCCCTTTGGTACGGGCCTGATCATGCTGCGCGCTGCTCCACCGATCATCGCGAGCCTGCAGATGTGGACTGCCCGCTCGGATGCCAAAGCCCTGCGCGCGAATCGAGAGGAGATCGAGGGGTTTATGCAGGAGCCGACTCGGAACGTACCCGCACGGGATCCGGTCAACGAGCCGGAGTGACATCTAGCTTCAACGGAGGGCCGGTTTACTTCCGCGTAACGCCGCCGGCCCTCAACCGACCAGTATCGCGCAGGAGGCGTTCGTAGTCGCTGACGCTCAGCGAGCGACCGGACTTTGTGGGGAAAGGAACGCCGCTGCACCGGCCTCGTTGACTGCGCCTCATGGCGTCGCCCCTGCCTCGAGGGCGACGGCGGATGCCACATTGGTAGTCGCCTTGAGATGCCGTACGACTGACTACACAAGCGGCTGGTCATCCACGTTGACAAACAAGGATTAGACGATTGGAATGCCGACGGCACTGAACCCCGCGCTCTCCAACCGCGCTGGGATGGGCAAGTCCATTCCAGCGCGCGTCGACTGCGTCGTCCAGGTCGTCCAGGTTGTCGAGCGCAATCACGCAGGCTACTGAGCCAGATCCCGTACTGACCTATTCCACAAAAAGTGAGACCGTGTCGGCGATGCATGCCAGTCGCGGCGATTCCTCCACTTCGATCTGATGCCGGATGACTACCTGGCTACCCCGGGCCGTTGGGGTCACTGAGAGGAGAGTGATCCTGTTGCGTACCCTGGAGTCGACGGGAACCGGGCTCGGAAAGCGCACCTTGTTCAGGCCATAGTTGACGACCATCTTGACGCCGACGACCCGGTAGACCTGTCCCGCAAAGAACGGGATCATCGACAAGGTGAGGTAGCCGTGGGCAACCGGGCCGCCGAACGGACCCGCCGCGGCCCGGTCTGGATCGACGTGAATCCATTGCTGATCACCCGTGGCGTCGGCGAATTCCTGCACTTGTTGCTGCTCCACTCGATGCCAGTTGCTGACCCCAAGCTCGGTGTCCACGAGGGTGACCAATTCGTCCACCCCCTGAATCTCGCGCACGGACTAGTCCTCCAGGATCGGCCGGAAACCGGCAACGTTGATGGCGAGGTCATGGACCACATTGGCGACCGCCTTACCGACGCCGACCACCAACTTCAACATCGTCACGGGCGAGGTCTCCACTCAACGTGGGCACGATCCAGGGAGATTTTATCAGGTAGCACAACGCGATACTCACAACGAGCAGGCCCGCTCCGGTGGAGGTACTGGTGATTCCTGGCAGCATCAACGACACACCTGCAACGCCGCCGATAAGGCGAGTGATGATGGGCATCCGTTTCTCAAACCCAATCAACCAGCCTTCAAAGGCACATGCCAGAATATATACGCCAATGACGCTCCCTAATAAGGCAAGCACAATCTGCGGTAGCGGCGCTTGGGCGACGAGCGCCGGATTGAGGGCAAAGCAGAACGGAATTATGTATTTGACGGCGCCAAGTTTCATTGCGCTAAAGCTGGTCGCCATTGGCGGCGCTTTTGCAATGCTCGCTGCCGCAAATGATGCCAGCGCAACAGGCGGCGTGATGTATGACACGGAGGCCCAATAAATTACGAACAGGTGGGCGGCGATCACATTGACACCCAGTGCGGTCAAAGCCGGGGCCATTACTATCGCCAGCAAAACGTACACTGCCGAGATCGTCATACCCATCCCAAGCACGAATGAAGTGACAGCACCGGCTATCAAGATGAGAATGACGTTATCCCCAACGAGCGTGACCAACTCTCCGGCCAGCGAAAGAGAAACGCCGGTCATCGACAGGCCGCCAATGATCAGGCCGACGCCAGCGATGATGCCAAAAATCTCGGAAAGCGTCTTTCCGCCGCTCACCAGAAGACCGAAGAATTTGCGAGGAGTGAGACGATCTGTCTTCTTCAGAGCACTGACGAGCAACAGGAAAGCAATTACCCAATATGGCGCTTGGGATTCGTTCTTCTGAACGACGAGGAGGAGAACGAGCCCGATAAGCGCGCCTAGGTACGGCCAACCCACGGCCAGCACAGCGCCGAGCCGGGGAAGCTCAGACTTTGGCAATCCTCTTAGCCCTTTCTTGGCCGAGTATCCATCTATTTGCAGGAAGATGCCAAGGAAGTAAAGAAAAGCTGGGATCGCAGCAGCCAGTGCAATTTGCGCATACGGCACCCCAACAAATGAAACCATCAAGAATGCTGCAGCACCCATGATCGGAGGAGTAATCGAGCCGCCCGACGACGCAGTTGCCTCAACTCCGCCAGCATATTTTGCGCTAAAGCCCGCCTTTTTCATGGCAGGAATTGTCAACGGCCCGGTCGTCAAGACGTTGGAAAGCGCGCTTCCGCTAAGCATTCCAAGCGCAGCTGAGCTGACCATGGACACCTTTGCCGAACCACCACGGCGGCGACCGAAGAGGGACTGCGCCATGTCATAGAAGAACGTCGCACCCCCAGTCTTCTGAAGCACCACGCCAAACAGCAGGAACCCAATAAGGATGCCAGCGGCTGCCTGCAACGGGAGCCCAAGAATACTGTCCAGGCCCATTGCATGCTGTTGCGCTGTTGACATGAAGTCGCTTTGAATTCCCCGCAGGAACCCCACGGGAGAATTCCCCGCAAACATCGGATAGACCGAAAAAGCCAAGGCAATAATCGTTACGACCAGCCCTGCAGCTCTGCGCAAAGCCTCAAGCACGACGACCCAGAGAATAAGGCTAGAGACCTGAGCCGCGAAGGGCGCCATGAAATCCCAACCAAGGTTCACGATGTTCTCAGCGTTGATTCCGAAATACACGCAAACGACTGTAGTCAGAAGGAACAAAGTGACGTCGTACCAAGCAGGCCGCTTTTGCTTCGCCTTCTTATGGGCTGGCAGAGTCAAGAAGACGAGCGGGAGGAAGCACGCCAGTATGTAGTAGAGATAGCCATTGCGAATCAGCGAGAATCCAAATGGATTCCAGAAGAACGCCTGGTTCATGGCCACAAGGACCCCGACGACGGTAAACCCGGCTATTACGCATTTCCAATATGTGTTTAGTCGATCATTCAAGTTTTTATCCTCACAGGTTCAGCGGGGAGCGCGGAGCGGGTGGCACCGCAACCGGCGCTGGGCGGCACGGCTTCACGGCTTCACGGCTTCACCGCTTCACCGCTTCACCGCTTCATGATGAGACCAACGGGACTCGCGAGATCGCAGTCCGATCACATGGTGCTTAGATTTGCTTTCTTCCAGGTCGACCATTCTTCGGCGAGGTTATCCTTGTGCGCAGAATCGATGAAGCCTTCCCAACCCGAGCGCAGCTTTTCCCCACGTTCGATGAGCGCCTCGTTCTTTTGGGCAGCTTCATCGCTCCAGGCATTGTTTTCCTTGAGGAATTTGACTGTCCCGGCGTGGAAAGGGACTGTGGTTGGGACGGTGTTTGCCTGCTCAAGGCCCCAGTTCTCGGTTGTTGCAGTTGCATCCTTGAACTTGTCGTAGTTGTCGTGGATGGCTTGCGCCGTCTCATATACGCCAGATTCGCTGGCATCCGCGTAGGTAATCAGCGGAAGAGTGTAAATCAACCCACGTGCCGATTCGCCTTCCTTCTGGCCGGCTGCGCCAGCAAAATCACCGATCTCGGCGTACGGTGCATTTTCTTTAACGGCCGCTACCTTTTCCGGTGAGTCGTCATCCATACTGAGCCAACGGACGGGGAAGGCACTCTCAAGCTCGTAGAGGGAAGCTCCGTAAGCTTGCTGAAAAAGTACATCGAGCTGACCCGATTTGACGGCATCAGTTTGCTCGCTATAAGAAATCTCGACAGGCTCAACATCATCCCAAGTGAGCCCACCATATGCAAGCATCGCAGTGAGGCTGTTGTTCACCGAAGGATTTGCCGTAATTCGCGGGAATTTTGCGCCCTTCAAATCTTCGTACGACTTGATCTCCGAGGAGTCTCGAACCATCAGTCCATGAGGGGCAACAGGTGCCCATGCCAATCGAACGTCTTGTGGTCCCCACTCTTCACTGGCGAATTCGTAGTCTGCCTCGAAGGCGTAGATGTATTCATTGCCAGTCCGGGCCATGTTGGCCTTTCCTTGCTTCAAAGGACCCATGCGTCCGATGGCAGTGTCCGCTGTGATTATCCGTGCAGTATGGCTTGTGCTCCTCGTTATGGCTTCACTGACAGCGGCGACATCTGCATAGGTCGAAGTGCCCAGGCCGTAAGTGGTCCAGACCAGTTGCTGGGGCATACCATCGGCTTCTTCGCCTCCACCGGCCGATGCACAGGCAGTCAGGCTCAGCCCAACGGCCAAACCGAGAGCAACGGTACGCAGCATTTTTCGCATAATCTCTCCTTTGAGTTTTTGTGACACCACCCCAGACCGAGAAGCGCGTCTTCGTGAATGGACGTATAACTGACTCGTATCGGATGGTTCCAGAACGCATGATGAGCCTCGCGCCGGGGTGTTCCCGTCCTCAGACTGTCACTCGCACACCAATACAGTCCAATACTCAATTGGAACGATAGTCATTGATAATTACTATCAATCAGGTGCTGGAGATCGGAACGTCTTGGGAGCGGGAAGCACTCGCTCGGCGATTTCAAGCACAGCCATCACAGCCGGAGACACATTGTCTTTGCGCCAGGCAAGTACTGCCACCAGTTCTGCAAGGTCCCCGCTCAGTTCCCGAAACACCACTCCAAACGTGTCAATATGCTGAACCGACGAGACAGTGATCGTGACTCCTACGCCCGCCGCGACGAGACCCAATATCGTATATGAATCAGGAGCCTCCTGGATGATTCTCGGGTTGAAACCGGCGTCCATCGTGACGCGCATAAGCGCATCCCTCACGGCCGACCCCTGCGTGCCGGGAAAAGTCACGAACGGCTCGAGAGCCAAATCTGCGACGTCGATGATGGATCGCTCCGCGAGCCGATGGTCCGAGGGCAACGCCACTAGAAGTCGTTCGTACCCATAAGTCCGGGTAGCTATAGCCGTGTCCATGACCGGCAATCGGCAAAAACCGATGTCTATGTGCCTTCCGTTAATAGCAGTCAGCGCCGCTCCAGAATAGGTCTGCCCCTGAAGGATCATGTCAATGCCCGGCTGCTCGGCACGGACTGCGCGGGCGAGTTTAGGCAAGGCATTGTGACTGCTCGCCCCGGCGAAACCGATGACCACCCGGCCGACGATTTCCGACTCTCCCAAGACCGCAGCGCGTATGGCGATGTCGACATCGGCCAAGACCTGTCGGGCTGGTTGGAGGAGCGCATGTCCGGCTTCACTCAACGTTACCGAGCGGGTGTTCCGATGAAACAGCTCCACCCCCAACTGTTTTTCCAGTTGCCGAATCTGCTGACTCAGAGCCGGTTGCGCCATATGCAGGCGTGCAGCGGCCCGACCGAAATGAAGTTCCTCGGCGATAGCAAGGAACCCAACGAGATGTTTGAACTCCAAAACGTCCTCCAGGGACCACTTGACTTATAACGAATAACTATCACAGAAGTCTACATTACGTATTGGACACTTATAGATCCACGGTGTCACCATGAAGTGAATCGTGTTCAATGATGAGGAAGGCTTCATACCAATGACCAGCAAAGAGGCCACTCTGCACGACGCGATTGCTGAGTTCGTCGTAGATGGCGATGTCGTCGCCTTGGAGGGGTTCACACATCTGATACCTTTCGCGGCCGGTCATGAAATCATTCGCCAGCACAAGCGCGAACTGACGTTGGTGCGAATGACGCCGGATATCATCGCCGACCAGCTTGTGGGTGCGGGTTGCGTAAGCAAACTCATCTTCGCTTTCATGGGTAACAGCTCGGTCGGATCGTTGTACGCAGTACGCCGGGCGATCGAAGCCGGCAGCGGGTCCCCCATCGAAATCGAGGAGTACAGCCACTACGGTCTGTTGGCCCGATACCAGGCCGGAGCCTCGGGGATCCCATTTATGCCCATCCGCTCGTATGCTGGCAGCGCCCTTGCGGATATCAATCCGAATATCAAGAAGATCCCTTCTCCCTTTGATGACGAGAGTGAAATCTACGTTGTCCCCCCGCTTAACCCTGATGTCGCCATCATCCATGCCCAAAGGGCGGATCGCAGTGGCAACATTCAAAGTTGGGGAATTCTTGGACCGCAACAAGAAGTGGCGTTTGCCGCGAGAAAGACAATCGCCATAGTCGAGGAAATCGTCGACGATGATGTCATTCGCTCAGATCCGAATAGAACAATCGTCCCCGGCTTTGTCGTGGATGCCGTCGTCGAGAGCAAGTATGGTGCCCACCCTTCATTTGCTCAGGGTTATTACGATCGCGATAACGACTTCTATCGTTCATGGTCGGCGATCAGTCGCGACCCCGAAGCACTTAAGCAGTGGATCCAGGAATGGATACATGACACCGAAGAACACGCGGGATATCTAGAGAAGCTGGGCAAGGGTTACTTTGAGCCATTGACTCCTCTCCCACATATGTCCACTCCCGTAAACTATGGAAGCGTTCGATGATCTCCGCCACACAAACCGACGATACGCCCACCTCGACGCAAGCCACCTTCACCGCGAGCGAACTACTGACTGTGGTTAGCTGCCGTCTCCTTCAGGGGAAGCGTAGAGTTTTCGCCGGCATCGGGCTGCCGACGCTTGCCGTCGCTCTGGCACAGAAATCATCGTCTCCCGACATCGAGCAGGTATATGAGTCGGGTGTGTGTGGAGCTCATCCCCCACGGCTTCCCGAAACCATCGCCGACGCCTCGTTGGCCACGGGCGCCGAAGCAATACTCACCATGCCCGTTCTCTTCGGCTACGTATTGCAGGGGGGATGGATAGACGTCGGATTCTTGGGCGCAGCACAAATCGACCGTTTTGGAAGTCTCAATACCAGCGTGATCGGACCATGGGAGGAACCGATTGTCCGGCTGCCTGGATCCGGAGGGGCCGTGGAAGTCATGTCCAATTCTCACGAAGTCTTTGTCGTGTTGCGCCGGCATAACCGCACTTCCTTTGTAAATGAACTCGATTTCTGTACCAGCCCCTCACTCCGAGCAGCACGGCTGGCCGCGCCGAAAGTACCGACGCGGGGTCTGGGCGTCTCGACCGTCATTACCGATCTCGGCGTGCTCACAGCGGATGACACGGGTGAACTATGCCTGTCATCAGTGCACGAAGGAGTAACCGTTGAACAAGTTCAGGCAGCAACTGGGTGGCCACTCAAGTTAATGGACCAGATCACGGTGACAAAAGCTCCGACCGCAGAGGAACTTCGTCTCCTTCGTGAAGATATCGACCCGACCAGAGTGTATTTACGCTAACCACATCAGGAGCAACTGTCATTATTTCGACAATGTTTAACCCGAAGACTTTTCAAGGCCAAACCGCTCTCGTAACTGGCGGTAGCAGCGGCATCGGACTGTCCATCGCCCTCTGCCTCGCGGAAACGGGGGCCAAAGTCGCCATCCTTGGGCGAAACCAGGAGCGCTTAGACGCAGCCGTTGAAACGCTCTCCGCGCTCGGCCACAACGTCAGCGGTTATAGCGTGGATGTGCGCGACAACGCCGAAATCCAATCCACCGTCGAAAAAATCGGCGAAGACCTCGGGCAGATAAACTTGCTGGTCAATAATGCCGCCGGCAACTTCCGAGTGGACCCGCTGGAACTAAGCCCTAACGGATGGCGGAGCGTTGTCGAAATCGTACTCACGGGAACGTGGAACGTCACCCAGGCAGTCGCTCGTGTGGCCATTGAATCCGGCGGGCCACTATCGGTGGTCAATATCGGAACGACCGCGGCCGCTACCGGCAGTGCAAGCACTGTGCATTCGGCCAGCGCAAAAAGCGGTGTAATAACGATGACCAAGTCCCTCGCTGCCGCGTGGGCCTGCCACGGCATCCGCTTGAACATCGTCTCCCCCGGGCTCACCAAAAATACCGGTGGGGTTGATGCCTTGTACGGTTCGGCCGAAGAACTAGCCGGGCATCTGAAAGCCATCCCACTGGGCAGGCTCGCCGAGAAGACAGAAATTGCCAACGCGTGTGCGTATCTACTCAGTGACTACGCCGCCTACGTCACGGGAACGAATTTGATAATCGACGGCGGTCGTCAACTCGGGACTCATTGAGGGCGAGCACGAGCCCGTCCCGCACATTACCGTCTCGATAAGGGACAAACAGAGTAAAGGAGAATTCGCATGACTGAGGCCTTTTTGGTGGGAGGGGTTCGTACCCCGGTTGGTCGCTACGGCGGAGCATTGTCGGGTGTGCGGCCCGACGATTTGGCGGCGCTGGTTCTCAAGGAGACCATCTCGCGGGCTGGTGTCGACCCGGAGCTGATCGAGGAAATTATCCTTGGCAATGCCAATGGTGCCGGCGAGGAGAACCGCAATGTGGCGCGGATGGCCACATTGCTGGCGGCGTTCCCGGATTCCATTCCAGGCATTACGGTCAACCGGCTCTGCGCCTCGGGCCTGTCGGCCATCATCATGGCCTCGCACATGGTGAAGTCCGGTGCTGCCGATATCGTCGTCGCTGGCGGTGTCGAGTCGATGAGCCGTGCCCCGTGGGTGATGGCGAAGCCGGAGAAGGCCTTCGCGAAGCCCGGGGAGATCTTCGATACTTCGATCGGCTGGCGTTTCATCAACCCGGTCTTCAAGTCTCAGGACAAGACCACGTTTACGATGCCGGAGACCGCTGAGGAAGTTGCCAGGGTCGAGGGGATCACCCGCGAAGATGCCGATGCATTCGCCCTGCGCTCCCACCAACGCGCCATCGACGCCATCGACACCGGACGGCTAGCGCCGGAGATCGTTGGCGTAGAAACGAAGAAGGGCCTGGTCGACGTCGATGAAGGCCCGCGCCGGGACACGTCGATGGAGACATTGTCCAGGCTCCGGCCGGTCGTGAGGCCTGGCGGCATTGTCACCGCAGGGAATGCCAGCTCCCTGAACGACGGTGCCTCGGCGATCATCATTGCCAGCGAGGCCGCGATCGAAAGACTCGGTTTGAAGGCCCGTGCGAGGATTCTCGATGGCTCGTCAACCGGGGTTGCGCCTGAGGTTATGGGTCTGGGTCCAGTGTCCGCTACCAGAAAGGTTCTGGCGCGCACGGGGCTGTCCGTGAACGATCTCGGTGCCGTCGAATTGAACGAAGCCTTCGCGACTCAATCATTGGGCGTGATCCGCCGTCTGCGATTGGATGAGGAGATCGTCAATCGTGACGGCGGCGCAATAGCCACCGGCCATCCGTTGGGATCGTCGGGTTCGCGCATCGTGATCACGCTGTTGGGCCGGATGGAGCGCGAGAACGCCAAGATCGGCCTGGCCACGCTGTGCGTTGGCGTAGGCCAAGGGACATCGATGTTGATCGAACGCGTCTAGTGGGCGTCGGCGGGGCACAGGCCTCCACCACAGCACTCGGCGATGCCAAGTTCACGACTCTGCTGGTAAATGAGCACCACGACCGAATCCATGTGCAGCTCAACAGACCGCATGTCCGCAACGCGATCGACCAAATTATGATCAACGAGCTGCACGCCATTTGTGCCGTGCTCGAGACGAATCCGAAGACACTGATCCTTTCCGGATCAGCGGGCATCTTTGCCTCCGGCGCGGACATCCAGCAGTTGCGGGAACGACGCCGAGACGACGCGTTGGCCGGCATCAACTCCACCCTCTTCTCCCGGATCGCGAAACTGCCGATGCCGGTCATCGCCGCTCTCGACGGCTACGCTCTGGGCGGCGGCGCAGAACTCGCCTACGCCGCGGACTTCCGAATCGGAACGCCTGCGGTGAAGATCGGCAACCCGGAAACCGGACTCGGCATCCTTGCCGCAGCCGGTGCATCCTGGCGCCTCAAAGAACTCATCGGTGAGCCGGTAGCCAAGGAGATCCTGCTCGCCGGACGTATCCTGAATGCCGATGAGGCACTGGGCGTGCACTTGATCACCGAAATCCACGAGCCGGATGTTCTCATCGATGCTGCCAATGCACTGACAGACCGGATCGGTAAGCAGGATCCCCTGGCGACCAGAATTACTAAATCGGTATTCGCCGCACCAGCCGAATCCCACCCGATGATTGACCAGTTAGCCCAGGCCGTGCTCTTCGAGTCCGAGGCCAAGTTCGACCGTATGCAGAAATTTCTGGACAGGAAGAAGAAATAATGACTCAGTCGGTTCCGGCAAGCTCCGTTCCCGCGCGCGTCGGTGTACTCGGCGGCGGTCGCATGGGTGCGGGTATCGCCCACGCTTTCTGCACTGCCGGCGCCGCTGTCGTCGTGGTGGAACGGGATGACTCTGCCGCCCAAGCCGCGACTGAACGTTTGGAGGCGTCGCTGGCCAAAAGCGTGGAAAAGGGAACGACGACAGAGTCTCTGGAAGATCTTCGGGCGCGGGTGCGGGTCTCCACGAACTATGCGTCCTTCGCCACAATGGGACTCGTCGTCGAAGCGGTTCCCGAGGATTTCGCACTCAAAGCCGAAGCCCTGTCCCTGGTCGAGGCACAGCTGCCGGTAGACGCCTACCTCGCCACGAACACCTCCTCGCTTTCCGTGGACAAGCTCGCCGAGAAACTTGAACGTCCCGGCCAGTTCTGCGGGCTACACTTCTTCAATCCTGTCCCCGCGTCCCTCCTCATCGAGGTTGTTCTCGGGACGCTGACCTCTCCCCTACTGGCGACGGCTTCCAAGGGTTGGGTAGCCGCGCTGAAGAAGACTCCCGTCGTCGTCCATGACGCACCGGGATTCGCCTCTTCCCGGCTCGGTGTCATGATTGCGCTGGAGGCTATGCGCATGGTCGATGACGGCGTCGCCTCGGCGGAAGACATTGACGCCGCGATGACCCTCGGCTACAAACATCCGATCGGTCCATTGAGAACCACGGACATCGTCGGACTCGACGTCCGGCTCGGCATCGCCGAGTACCTCGCCTCCACCCTCGGTGAGCGCTTCGCTCCGCCGCAGATCTTGCGCGATAAAGTCGCCAACGGCCAACTCGGACGCAAGACGGGACAAGGCTTCTTCACCTGGTAACTTGTCGGACACCAAGCTTCGGAAATCCGCCGTACTAAGCGGGGATCGCGCGGTCCGCCGCCTGTTTCTGGCTCAAACGAGCGGGCGGTGCCGGTCGCGCGCACGCCGCGATCCGCGGTGCGGTTGTCGCTCGATCACCTAGAACGCAACGCTCACGCGATTGCCCAGAGCCGGTCTTCAACACCGTTTGCAGCCGAGGGGGCAGGCCCGGCGCAACGCGCTCAGGGGACCTGATCCCGCAATCGTGGCACTCGCAGCGACTCGCTGACACGGGTGGGCTATCGGGCCGTTTCCCGCACCCAACGTTCGCGCCTGTGGAAACTCGCGCTGCACCCCCAGCTGCGAAGCACGGAGTCGAATTTCGGGGTCCGTGCTTCGCAACAAATCTCGAAGCGACTGCTCTCGGAGCACGAAACGTGCATCCGGAAACCGACCGAACGCACCGACACCCAACTCTTCGTGCAGGCGCAGCCCGATCTCAGCTCTAAGTTCATCGACAGGTGGCTACGCCGACACGCAACCACGTGTCGCGTGCAGCGGGAGGACGTCGGGAATATCGGATCTCGTGCCCCTATTACACTTTGTCCGGACGAAGAGATCGACCCACCGACAGGAACGCTGGCGAGATCTCATCCTGGGCCGCACCAGCGCTTTGCACACGGCAAACTCCTCGTGGAGCCTGCAACTCTTGAAATTGTCAGCGCTTCTGGCCAATTTCGAAGAGCGCTAATGCCGAGACTAGCCCTGGGATACGTCTTGGAGCTTCATTCGATGGTGGCTAACCGCTAAAGGCTGATATGCCGGTGATCTCTCGTCCCACGATCAGGGACTGAATTGAATCGGTACCTTCATAAGTGTGGACAACTTCCATGTCCGTGAGATGGCGGGCGACCTGATACTCCAGCAATAGGCCGTTCCCCCCGAGAATGTCTCTGGCTTCGGCACATATCCATCTGCCTTTCTGAGCGGTATGCATCTTGGCCATCGAGGACATGGGCCCAGTGAGCTGGCCTCGTTCTTGCAATTCCGTGATGCGGAAGCAAATGAGCTGCATTGCCGTGAGTTCAGACAGCATATTCGCGAGCTTGTTCTGGACAAGCTGGTAACTGGCGATGGGCTTACCGAACTGGATTCTTTCCTTGGCATAGCTCGCTGCTGCCTCGTAGGCTGCCATCGCGTGGCCCAGTGACTCCCACGACGCGTTTCCGCGCGTCGCCATGAGCACCCGCCCGACATCCTTAAAGCCTGAAGATTCGGCAAGTCGATTATCGGCAGGTATCCGCAGGTTTTTGATGTCGACATCCGGTTGCATGATGGCGCGCTTGCCGATCTTGCCTGTGATCAACTCGGTGCTATAGCCGTCAGGATACGTGCCGTCGGGATTCTTCTCCAGTACGAAGCCCTTGACCTTCTGATCTGCCTCATCGCGTGCCCAGATAACAACAACGTCTGCGAAGTTAGCATTGCCAATCCACCGTTTGCTCCCGTTGAGTATCCACTGGTCTCCCTCCCTCCGGGCGGTCGTCTCCAATGCCACGGAATCGGAGCCATGATTCGGTTCCGTCAATGCGAAGGCACCGATTTTATCGAGGGACGCCATGGCGGGCAGCCATCGATTCTTCTGTTCCTCACTGCCCAGCAGGGCAATCGAGCCCATGGTTAATCCGGACTGAACGCTTAAGAACGTGTTGACGCTACCGTCGACTCGTGACATCTCCATTGATACCAGGGCTGAAGCCAGCCAGCTCATCCCTGGGCAGCCGTATCCTTCAATTGTTGTGCCGATGATTCCCAGCTGAGCAATCTTAGGCACCAGTTCGAAAGGGAACTCGGCACGGTCCCAATAGTCGTTGATTATCGGAAGAACCTCCCGATTAGCGAACTCGCGAACACGGTTCTGCACGGTGCGTTGTTCATCGTTCAATGCACCTTCGAGCAGGTAGAAGTCGGTTGAATCGGTCATGCTTCCCTCCACGGGTTTCTCTAGTGATTCATTTTTCGGCCGCACGGGCCGGCTTCGGCACGGCGAAACGGGGTACGAGAGCAAGGACGCGGTCCGCGACGAAAATCTCGGACGTCCACCACGCCTTAGGAACGGTCGTCCATGTGTGGGCTGGTGAGATATTTGTTGAGATAGTTCGTTTCCGACGGGGCAAGAAGGCGGGCTTTCCCTGCGTTGGAGTCGAACGGAACGACCACGGTACTTCCCTGGAACACTGTGTGAGATCCCTGCGAGGCCGTGTATGAAATGGTGAATGAACGGAAGCCGATGCGGCTTATTGCCATCTCCACCGTGAGTTCCAGACCGTGAACTATGGGCTTGAGGTACTCGACGTTGAGTGAGGCAATCACCTTTGGGGCCGTGAAATTCTCCACTCCCTCAACGACGGCGTGTTCGTTGAGCCAGCGGATCCGCGCCTCCTCCATCAAGGTCACAACCCGGGCGTTGTTAACGTGTCCGTTGACATCCTGGTCGGACCATCGGATCGGGATCACGCACTGGAAGCTGGGTGCAGCGGCGTCATGAATTGGCGGGGAGCCGCAGATGGGCTGGCTGGGGGATGTCATTTGATATGGGCCTTCCTTCAGTAAGTTCCAGAACAGTGCCAGTCACGCAACCGGACTTTGGACGAGCCAAACACGGGAAGAAATTTGGTACTCTGAGCCGGCTCACAAATGTTTCCGGCGGGATTCCGGCTGAACTTGCGGGTCTAGCTCGCGGTGAAGACGGGGGCGCGCCGTTCTGTGGAGGCGGCTTTCCCCTCCGCGAAGTCGTCAGAGAAGTAGAGAACAGGCTGCGCTCGTTGTTCAGCGCTGAACGCGTGGTCCAGATCAGTTAATCCGTCTGCGCACGCCGACTTCAGCGCCGAAATCGCCAAGGGCGCGCGCTCGGCCAGCAAGTCTGCTTTCTCAAAAACAGCGCCGTTGATGTCGCCCCGCGCCACTACGACGTCCGCGAGGCCGATGCGCAGTGCTTCCTGTGCGGCGATCGTTCGCCCTTCAAGCAACACCTGTCTGGCCTTGACGTGGCCAGTTCGTGCCGCAAGAGTGTGGACGATTCCACCGTCGGGCATAAGTCCAAGACGCGTAAAGGGGAAGATGAATCGAGCTTCCTCTGTCACAAATACATAGTCACATGCGCAGGCCAGACTGGCTCCCAACCCCACCGCGGACCCGTCGACGACCGCGATGGTCGCTTTCGATGATTCCGCCAGCAGCCGGATCATCATCTCGACGCGTTCTAGTCGCGTCACGGCTTCAGCCTTGTCCGAGGGAGGCATGGCCGCAAGGTCTCCACCTGAGCAGAAAGTGTTGTCGGCGCCTTTGACAACAATGACACGGATATCAGCGTCTGCGTTGGCAGCCTCGAGAGCCGTAATCAGGTCATCCCGCATCGATGTGCCCACGGCATTTCGGGAGCGAAGATCATTCAAGGTCAGCACGAGCGTTTGACCGCGCTCTTCTCGCACAACAAACGCCATGGTCTTCCTCCCGCTCTGCGTCCATCACCTTTGAACGCTTAGACGCGCAAGAGTGAAAAACTTCCTTGTACTTCCACACACTCTCCCAGATCCACTTAGATCTATCCAATACTCATTTGGCACACTATTGATTGCTTTTCCTTCCCAATTGCCGTCGCGACCGCACAACCTACAGAGCGGCTGCGGCCCGCGCTGCGTGCAACCGTGCTTATGAGGCGCGCTGGATTGGGGCTTTTCGGACGCTCTGCGGTACCGGCGCAAACGCCATGGTGCGGATGGCGTACCTCTCAGTGAGCCCGGCCCACGATGGTCCGTCCCAATCACAGGAGGTCAAGTCCCATGGCACTTCACACCCAGCAATCACTGTCCGGCTTCATCGCATCCGACCCGCAGCGCTCGGTCACTGAGAACGGCGACACTCGGTTCTGCGTGCGCGTCGGCCAGCCGCACTTCCGTCACGACTACAGCGGCAGCTTCACCGCGCTCGAGCCGACGTTCCACGACCTCGTCGCCTACCGAGCCACCGCCGAACGGGCACTTAACCGACTCGCCAAAGGTGACAGCTTTGTCGCCGAAGGGTATGTGCGCACTTTCCAGGTCGAGCGCGACGGCGAAGCTATCCAACGCGAAGAATTCGTCGTCAAGAAAATCGGCCACGACCTCGCCCGCACCAACTACCAGGTCGACCGTACCCATCGCACAAGTGCCGACATCGAGGTCGGGCACGAGGCGGAATCGGAACACACCGGCTCGAGGCGGTGAACTGGCAATGGCCGAGTCACTCGTCGAATGGGCATCCGGCGATCACGACGACGCTTTCGGAGCGAGCTCGTCGGACGACCTCGACGGCCCTCTCACGGCCGAGCCGCCGCATCCAATCAATTGGAACCTGCTCAGCGCCGACGACGCCGAGGCCGAATGGATCGAACTCAACCGGTGGGTGAACTGGCTGCGACGCACCTACGGTTTGCCGGCAGCCGTTGTGCCGCCCTTCTGGCATCGGCACCCCGAGCTCGTCTGGGAACTCTCCGCGCGGCATCTGCATTGGCTCGGCGCCTACGATTCCGACCAGCACGGCTCCGCCCCGCTCGGCTGGCACCGTGACTTCGCGGATGCCCGCCAGCGCCTGCGAGACTGGGTGGCAGTTTCCGGGACGCGGCTGGAGCACGACCGGCCGACCCGGCAGACGGCTTGGCCGGGTGAGCCTCCGGCCGACGCAGTCGATGACGTGGTTATCGGCGACCGCGATGAGGACTTCGTGCAATTCGTCGTCGAGGATGTTGCTAGGCGGCGCGAGGCAGAAATCTAGTTCTGTGCCCGCGCCGCCACTGTCTGAGCCCGACCTCACTCGTTAAGGGAATCCTAGCGCCGGCAACGGGTTCAATAAGTTCAATCCAAAGAGTGCAACTGGTTCATGAAACCATTCGAGTCCATAACAGGAGCGCGGTGGCGAACTCGGGGGACATATTCAGATTTTTCTCTGATTTCCAAAGAATTCGCGCCCATCGGACGTCCGGCGGACAATCGACCAATAGCAATATCAATCGCCCGCCGCGCCGCGCGGGTCTTCAAGCGAAGTTCGTAATGAAGTAATCATGGCACGGAGCTTCTCAGCGAGAGCATCACCCGTCAGCGTCTCTTCATGGGGGCCAATCTTGTATTCAACACGCGCGGATGCACCCATCGATCCGCTTAGTCGGCTTACACCGGCCATCGTTATCTCGGACTCTTCGAGAGCCCTTTCAAGAATACTTAGTAGCCCAAACACTGCAAGCAGATCGTCCCAGGCGACGATTCGCGTCGCATCAATGCCATATCGGCTGTCTGAGAGCGATTCCTCGTACTTTTTCATGAATCGATCGTACTGCGTAAGGAACTGCGTAGTCTGTCGTCCAGTCGTGCGAGCTAAATAGCACCCTGCCATTGGACTCGTTGGCCTGTCGCCGGTGCGGTTGGCACCGACGAATTTACGGAGTCACGTTTTCTCCAATGACTGTAACGGAGCAGTGAAGGACCACGGTCGACGTTTGATGTACCGAATGGAACTTGAAGGCAGGGATAATAGTTCCGTCGATTGTCAACCCGAATCACCGACACGGAGAAGCCTGAGTTGAGATAGCCACTTCGAGCCGTACTTGAGAAGGCCGCCTGGCTCTTGGACGACGGCGGAGAGGGCGACAATTCTTCTTCATCGACGTCGTGGCTCACATCAGCCATCATCCGCACGTAAGCGGGATCCCGCGCAGACTCAGCACAGACGAAGCTGCCGCTTGAAGCAACCTGGCCTTGCACGCGGGTGACCAAACCGTAGCGGCCCTCGCTGCCCTTCAAGTAGTACCTGCCCCCTTAGCGCGGCTTCCCTTCCCACTGCGCCGGAGCAAGACGAGGACCTTGGTCGGGAAGGTCTCGCAGGCGCTATTGCCTCAAGCCTCACAGAGCGCATGAGAGCAACAGCGGAGATCGACGACAAACCTTCTACGTTCTCCATGAGTATGTTCAGGCCTTAAGAACCTACATATCGGTGAATCAACTAAAGGCCATCGTTGAATCAGCAATGCATGCTGGTCGGCCAGACGCCGTGGGCTGGCTTACCGATTAGGTAGGGAGGGTATCCCGAGACCGGTTTCTTGCGCCTTAGCCGCCTCGGGGCGCCGAGATTCCAAGACTTCGAGATCCGTTCACGCCTTTCGGCTGCAATCCCCATCTTCAGCGTTCGAAGAGAATGGCTTGCGCCGCATATGGTCGAATCACCGATGCAAGTCAACCACCCAGCACCTCATCGAGGATCTCCGCCGTCACCGGGTCGACCATGTCGGCCGTGACCACATAGCTGTTTCGCGTGGTCTGCTCGTTTGCGTGGCCGAGAAGTCGCGAGGCCAGCGTGATCCCGGCCGCCCGCTCGATCAGCGTCGCAGCCGTGCGCCGGTAAATGTGCGTCGTGTACTCATCGACATCGACGCCCATCTTGACCAGCTGCATGCGCTCATCCTCGACGAATGCGCGCAGCAGTCGCTCATAGTTGCTTACGCTAAGCGAGCGGCCCGTCTTGGTCGGAAACAGGAAAGCTTCCGGATCCTGCTCGGCAAGCGCCAGCCGGCGCCGCACCGCAGCCGCAGCCATCGACGGCAGCGCAATGCCCCGGCGCTGCCTTGACCGCTTCGGAGAGTTCTTGCGGTGAGTTCCTTGCGCCTTGGTGCTGACGATGGTGCCGTTCACGATGAGGGTCGGCGGCAGTGTTGTCATGTCCACATCGCAGCGACGCAAACCGATACATTCGCCGACGCGCAGCGAGGTACCGATCATAATATCCATACCGTCGATCAGGGCACGGTAATTGGGCCGTGGCCCGTCCTCACGGGCGAGCCGCCACACCTGCATGCGCCCACGGATGGCGGTGATCTGCGCCGGTGTCAGGGCGGATTCCTTGCGCGGTGACATCGGCAGGCGTTGCACACCACGCACCGGGTTCTGCACCAGAGCGTCGTCGCGCACGGCATAGCCACACACGAGACTAAGCACCGCCCGCGCACGCCGGGCTTTCGAGATCGTCTCTTCCTCCAGAATCCGCTGCAGGATGCGGTCGCAGCGCCCGACGGTCAGGTGGTCGAGCCGCACTCCCCCACACCGCGGCAGGATGATCACACGGGCCGTTGTTTCGTACGATTCGTACGTCGAGTACGACAAGCTGCCAGCCTTGGCACGGGTGAGAATCTGCGACAACCAGAGCTCGACCGTGTCGGCGATGGTGCTCGAGGGCGAAAGCGCCCCGGCGCCGCCGGTAGCCATAGCCCTCGCCTGTCGATGAATCTCGGCAATAGCTTCGTCGCGAGTATCAGCCGTCACGGCGTGGCGATGCCGTGCCCCGCTGTCGTCACGGCTGGTGCCGCGGGCGCGGTATCGGCCGCTCGCCAACTGTTGCACGTCGATTGAGCCCATTTCGCCAGCCGCGATCTGTGGCCTAACCATGGCGGTGTTCGTGAACCCAGGTGAGCACGTCCTGCACGTCGTAACGCACGAGTCGGCCGAGCTTAATATAGGGCGGCCCCGTCTGCATCAGACGCCAGTCCTCGAGCGTACGCTCGGGCATTCGGAGCAGCTCCGCGAGTTCGCGCTGGGTGAGAAACGTGGGTGGGATTTGCGTCGTCGCGTCCATACGCAATAGGTGCACCCGGGAAGCCGTGAGCAACCCGATCAGGCCGGGATAGGGCCGTACGGGGCCGGGCACAACAACGCCCAAACAACCCCCGAGGGGGTTTGTGGTGTAGTTTGTGGTAATTTGACCCGTTTTGGGCCGACTCGACAGGGTGGGCGATAAGTGATTTCGCCGCGGAATCCTGCGCCTGTTAGTGCTGGGGTACCTGGACTCGAACCAAGAACAAATGAACCAGAATCATCCGTGTTGCCAATTACACCATACCCCAATGCCTAATCCGAAGACCGGGCCGAGTAGTAGCCTAGCCCACTCGGGCTGGAGAGGCCAAACCGGGGTGTCCCCCGGCGCGTCGAAGCCTCGCCAGCTCGGGGTCAGGCCGTCGTCGTCACCGTGAGGGCCCGATCTAGGCGTCCGAGTGTTTCCGCCTGACCGAGGATTTCCATCGATTCGAACAGCGGCGGCGAGATCTTGCGGCCCGATAGCGCGACGCGCAGCGGTCCGAAGGCCACGCGCGGCTTGAGGCCCAGCCCCTCGATAAGAGTTTCGGCGAGCAGTTCATGCACCCGCTCGGTGGTCCATTCTGCTGAAGGAATACTATGCAGCGCGGTGCGAGACGCGCCGAGAATGTCGGCGGCGTTCTGCGGGAGCGAGGCGAGGGCGTCCGCTTCGAGGATCAGGTCGGAGCCGGAAACAAACAGAAAACCGAGCATCGCTGGGGCTTCGCCGAGCAGCGCGATGCGCTCCTGAATGAGGGGCGCCCCTTGGGCAAGCAGGGCTAGGTCGGCCGCGCTCGCGGTGTCACCGAGCACGCCAGCGGTCACCAGGTAGGGCACCAGCCGGGCGGCGAAGTCGGCAGCATCGAGCTGACGAATGTGGTCGCCGTTGATCGACTCGGCCTTCTTCAAGTCGAACCTGGCCGGGTTCGGGTTGACGTTCACAACGTCGAACGCGGCCGTGAACTCGTCGATCGAGAACACATCGCGGTCGTGGGTGAGCGACCAGCCAAGAAGCGCGAGGTAGTTGAGCAGGCCCTCGGGAATGAATCCGCGGTCGCGGTGCAGAAACAGGTTCGCTTCGGCGTCGCGTTTGGAGAGCTTCTTGTTCTTGTCTCCCATGACGTAGGGCAGGTGGCCGAAACGGGGCACGAAGGTGGTCACGCCAATGTCGATGAGCGCATGATAGAGCGCGATCTGGCGGGGCGTCGACGAGAGCAGGTCTTCGCCGCGCAGCACGTGGGTGACGCCCATGAGCGCGTCATCGACCGGGTTCACGAAGGGGTAGAGCGGATGTCCGTTGGGGCGCACCACGACAAAGTCGCTGAATGAGCCGGCCGGGAACGTGATCTCGCCCCGCACGAGGTCGTCAAAGGAGAGCTCGGTGTCTGGCACGCGCAGTCGCAACGCCGGCGACCGGCCCTCGGCACGATACGCAGCCTTCTGCTCCGAGGTTAAGTCACGCTCGAAGTTGTCGTAGCCCATTTTCGGGTCGCGGCCGAGGTCGCGGTTACGCGCTTCGATTTCTTCGCCGGTGACGAAGCTCTCGTAGATGTGACCGCTCGTTTTCAGCTGCTCGATGACTTCGCGGTAGATGTCGTAGCGCTCGCTTTGACGATACGGCGCCTGGGGTCCGCCGACGTCGACGCCTTCGTCCCAGTCCAGCTTGAGCCAGCGCATGGCCTCGACGAGCTGAAGAAAGCTCTCTTCACTGTCGCGGGCAGCGTCGGTGTCTTCGATGCGGAAGATCATTTTTCCGCCGGTGTGCCGCGCGTAGGCCCAGTTGAACATGGCGGTGCGAACCAGGCCCACGTGGGGTGTTCCGGTTGGCGAGGGACAGAACCGCACGCGAACGTCGGTTCCGGTGGCGGTAGAAAACGGGTGTGCAGTGGTGTCAGACATTACTCATGATTCTAGTTGCGCGAGCCCTACTGCCTCACGTCGAGCCCGGGCCCGGGACATCGGCCCAGTTTTTCAACCGGGCCTGTGTTCGTTGGGTGGGCCCGGGCGAAGAAATGGCGGCGAACGCGCGCAGCGTGGCAGCCAGGGCCGACACTCCTGCAGCGCGGGCAGCCGGCCACCCAGTTCTCGTCGGCGAGGGCGCGCAACTCAACCGGGGCGACGCCGTCGCCAAGCGCAAAACGTCAGGCCGGGCGCACCACGGGGTTCACGAGCGCTCCGATGCCCTCGATTGACACCGTGACCGTCTCGCCATCGACAACGGCCGCCGGCGTGTCAAGCGGGCCGGCCAGAATCACGTCGCCGGGCAGCAGCGTGAACACGCTCGAGGCGAATGCCACGAGCGCAGATACGGACTCCTCGGTGGTCCGATCGTCGTCACCGAGGTCGACTGCTTGAAACTCCTCGTCATTGATCAATCCGCGCAGCGGCGTGGCTGCCTCGTCGAATTCCGTCTCAATGATCGGTCCGAGCGGGAGGAACGTGTCGAAAGCCCCGGCGCGGGAGGGCGACACGTCTGTAAGGTCGGCCGCGGTGACGACCGTCGCTACGGTGTAGCCGAAAACGCGGCCGGGGGCATCCGCCACGGAGACGTTCTTGGCAATCTTGCCAATGATGATGGCCAGCTGGCCGTCGACCTCAACCCGATCGGAGGCTGCGGGCAACACGATAGCGTCGCCGGGGCCCACGACAGCGGTGTTCGGCCGCAGCACGAACGCCTCGGAAGACACCACCGCGACGATCTTCGAGCGCGGAATCACCGGCGCGAGCAGCTTCACGTCGGCCAGGGCCACCCGATCGCCGGTCGTGTCGAATCCGGCGAACATCGGGTCGCTCGTGAGCACGACCAATTCGTCGTCGTCAACGATACCGAACGCGATGGCACCCTGGTAGCTGTAGCGTGCGATCTTCACGTGTCTCGTTTCCGCTCAAAAGGTTCAGTTTAGTCGAGGCGGGTGAGCCAGCCGTGACGGTCAGGCACGCGCCCATACTGAATGTCGGTGAGTTCCTGACGCAGCGACAGGGTGACCTCGCCAGCCGGGGCATCCGCTTCGCCGATCGTGAAGTCCTTGGCTTTGAGCTGGCCGATCGGGGTGACGACGGCGGCGGTTCCACAGGCGAAAACCTCGGTGATGGCACCGGATGCGACGCCGTCGCGCCACTCCGCCAGCGTCACCGCGCGCTCTTCCACGGTCATACCGCGGTCGCGGGCAAGCTGCATGATGCTGTCGCGGGTGACGCCTTCGAGAATGGATCCGGTCAGGCGAGGCGTGACAATCGTGTCGGTGCCGTGCACGAAGAACACGTTCATGCCGCCGAGTTCATCGACGTTCGTTCCGGTCTCCCCGTCGAGAAAGAGCACCTGGGCGCAGCCATTCTCGTACGCCTCCATCTGGGGCAGCAGCGACGCGGCATAGTTGCCGCCGCACTTGGCGGCGCCGGTACCGCCGCGACCGGCGCGGGAATACTCGGTCGACAGCCAGATCTTCACCGGGGCCACGCCGTCGGCAAAATAGGCACCGGCGGGGCTGGCGATCACGTAGAAACTTACCTTGTGGGCGGCGCGCACCCCGAGAAAGCTCTCGTTGGCGATCATGAACGGGCGCAGGTACAGGCTGGTCTCGGGCGCGGACGGCACCCAGTCGCCGTCGATCGCAATCATCTGCCTGACCGACTCGATGAAGTCCGGGGTCGAGAGTTCGGGCAGCGCGAGGCGCTGCGCCGAGCGTTGCAGCCGCTCGGCGTTCTTCTCGGGCCGGAAGGTCCAGATCGAGTTGTCGGCGTGCCGGTAAGCCTTGAGGCCCTCGAAGATCTCCTGGCCGTAGTGCAGCACCGACGAGGCGGGATCGAGCAGCAACGGACCATAGGGTGTGACGCGGGCGTCGTGCCAGCCGGCCTCGATCGACCAATCGATGGTGACCATGTGGTCGGTGAAGTGTTTGCCGAAGCCCGGATCGGCAAGAATCTCTTCGCGCTCGGCCTCGGGGCGCGCATTCGTCGACGGCGTGAGGGCGAAAATCATGGGAAGGATTGCGGTCTTGCTCATTTAAGTACCTTGTCTGTCAAAAGGGTCACGATGGCATCTCCCACCTCAGCGGTGCTGCGTCGCTCCAGCGTGTTGCGCCGCCATAGGTCGTCGGCCACTGCCTCGTTCACGCGAGCCGCGGCATCCGGTAGACCGAGGTGGTCGAGCAGAAGCGCTACCGACAGGATGGCTGCGGTCGGGTCGGCGAGTTGTTGGCCGGCGATATCGGGAGCCGAGCCGTGGACCGGCTCGAACATGCTGGGAAAGCGGCCCGTCGGGTTGATATTGCCGGAAGCTGCCAGGCCGATGCCGCCGCTGATTGCCGCTGCCAGGTCGGTGAGGATATCGCCAAAGAGGTTGTCGGTGACGAGCACATCAAATCTACTCGGATTCGTGACGAAGAAGATCGTCGCCGCGTCGACGTGCAGATAATCGACCGCAACGCGGGGGTACTCGACGGCCACCTCGTTCACGATGCGCTGCCATAAGCTGCCGGCGAAGACGAGCACGTTGGTCTTGTGCACGAGGGTGAGGTGCTTGCGCTCGCGGCTCTCGGCCACTTCGAAGGCGTACCGCACGACGCGTTCAACCCCGTAGGCGGTGTTCACGGAGACCTCGTTGGCGACCTCCTGCGCTGTGCCGCGGCGGATCGCGCCCCCGTTGCCGACATAGGGGCCCTCGGTGCCCTCGCGCACAACAACGAAGTCGACCACGCCGGGGGCGGTGAGCGGGCTTGTGACGCCGGGGTAGATCGTGCAGGGCCTCAGGTTGACATAGTGGTCGAGGGCAAAGCGCAGGCCGAGCAGCAGTCCGCGCTCGATATTGGCATCTTTCAGGCGCGGGTCACCGGGAACGCCGCCGACCGCGCCGAGAAGAATGGCGTCGTGCTCCTGGATGGATGCGAGGTCGGCGTCGGTGAGCACATCACCGGTTTCGAGGAACCGCGCTGCGCCCAGGTGGAACATGCTCGTGTCAATCGTGACGTCGTCGCGGGCGGTGACAGCGCCGAGCACCTTGACGGCCTCGGCGACAACTTCCGGTCCAATCCCGTCTCCAGGAATGACAGCGAGTTTGATAGTACGAGACATGCGGCTCCGAACCGGTCAACGTTCACCTGAATTGCTTCTAGTCAAACCTTACCTTTCTCGCCGAAGTGCCTAGGCTGGAGCGAAGCGCACTACCAATTGAAAGTGGGTAATCATGAGTATCGGACTAGGAATTTTTCTGCTGGTCGTCGGCGCCATACTGGTGTGGGCCCTCGACGTGACCGTCACCGGAATCGACCTGCAGCTTGTCGGCTACATTTTGCTCGCGGCCGGCGTGCTCGTGACGATCCTCGGCATCGTGCTGATGACGCGTCGCCGCAACAGCGTGAGCACCACCCGAACCATCGCCGACCCGGCGAACGGCGAGCAGGTCACACGCCGCGAGAACTCGATCGACGATCTATAGCTAGCGCGCCCTGCGCAGCGCGACAAGCGCGACGACGGCCGCACCGAGCACGAGCGCAACACCGATCCAGGCGGTGAGGCCGACACCGCTGTCGAAAGCGTGCCGAGCTGAATCGAGCAGCTGCTGCGCCACCCCGGCGGGTAGCTGCCCGGCCACGGCCACGGCTCCGCCAAGCGTTTCGCCGGCGGCAACCCGTTCAGCCGCACTCAGGCCTTCGGGCAACAGCACTGCCGCGCGATACGACACGGTCAGAATGGTGCCGAGCACCGCTGTGCCGAGCACCGCTCCCAGCTCGTAGGCGGTTTCGGACACGGCGGATGCCGCCCCCGCTTTATCGGCCGGCGCCGTGGCCACGATCAGCTCGTTCGACACGGTCTCGGCCGCTCCGATTCCGATGCCGAGCAGCACGAAAGCCACGCCGATGGAGAAAGCATCAATCTGCCCGCCACGCAACGCGATCGACGCGAACCCGGCGACCGACACCAGCAGTGCCACCGGCACCACTCGCGACGGGCGTACCCGGCGGGCGATCGGCACGATCAGCAGTCCAGCCACGATCATCGCGGCCAGGCCGGGCACCAGCACAAGGCCGGCCGAGAGCGGTGAGAGTCCGAGCACGAGTTGCAGGTGCTGCGAGATGAAGAACAGGCAGCCGACGAGCGCTGTGACGCTGAGCAGGTTGACGCCGACGGCGCCGCTGAACGCGCCGCGCCGAAACAGGCCCATGTCGAGCATGGGGTTCGGCAGGCGCAACTGGCGACGCACGAACCACACGCCGAGCAATAGTCCGAGCGCAATCGGAGCGAACGTGAACCAGGTCGCCCCGTGCTCGGCGATGGTTTTGATGCCATAAACGATCGGCAGCATGGTGCCAAGCGACAGGGTGATGCTGAGAAAATCGATGCGCCCGGGGTTCGGGTCGCGCGATTCGGTCACCAGGATCGGTGCCAGCACGAACAGCGGCAGCAGCACGGGAACGGCGATCAAGAACACTGATCCCCAGGCGAAGTGCTCGAGCAGGATGCCACCGATGACCGGACCGAGCGCGCTACCGGCCGCGAAGCCCGTAGCCCAGATGGCGATGGCGAGGCGGCGTTGGTCACGGTCCACAAAGGTGCTTCGCAGCAGGGACAGGGTTGAGGGCATGAGCATCGCGCCGAAGAATCCGAGCGCTGCCCGGGCAATGATCAGGCCTTCGATGCTCGGGGCGAACGCCGCGAACACCGAGACCACGCCAAACCCGGCTGAGCCGATGAGCAGCAAGCGACGCCGCCCGATGCGGTCACCCAGGCTCCCCATGGCCACGAGCAGCCCGGCGAGCACGAGCGGGTAGATATCGACCATCCAGAGCAGCTGCACACCGGTCGGCAGCGTGGCCGTGGAGATCGCCGGCAACGCAAAATTCAGCACGGTGTTGTCGATCGACACGAGCAGCACCGGCAACATCAGCACGGCCAGCGCCCACCAGCGGCGACGGTCGTGCCGCACGGGCAGAGCGGATGCCGCTCCCCCGGGGGCCCCGGCGCTGACTGTGAGGGCTGTGTCATCGGCGTCACGGGTTCGGGACACGCTGGCCTCGACAGTGCTGTTCTCAACAGCACGAGTCTCGGCGATGCGGGCCGCGGTGGGCAGCACGGTGGGCAGCACGGTGGGATTGGTGGGACCAGCGGGGGCAGACACGATCTCGTTCACTTTCTGGGTACTTTTTCGACCGCTATCGGCGGAACATCACAATCGACTGTACCGGCTAGACGGTATAGTTGTCTAGTTCGTTACTCGTGTCCAACCGACAGTCTGCGTGTTCGTTACCATGGCCCCTATGTCGAAAAATGCCCCCGCGCCGTCCGCTCCCACGCGGGATCGACTGCTCGACGCCTTTGAGGAGCTACTGGTCGAGGGCGGCGAACGCTCCGCAACACTCGACTCTGTGGCGGCGGCAGCCGCGGTGTCCAAGGGTGGCTTGCTCTATCACTTCGCCTCGAAGGACGCCCTCGTCGACGGCCTCTTGGCCCGCCTCGACGCGCTCGCGCGCGAGGACGCCGATAATATCCGCACCGCCCCAGCCGGACCCGTCGACTACCTCATTCGCACCTCGGTGCACACCGGTAGTCCGCTTGACCGCGCTTACATCGCCGGTTCCCGGCTGGCCCAAGGCCGGGATCCCCGGGCTATGCAGGTGCTCAACGAGATTCGTCGCCGGTGGCTCTCAGTCATTGAAGACGCCGTACATGACCCGGATACGGCCCAAGCGATCATGCTGATCAGCGACGGACTCTACGTCAACTCGTCGCTCGCCGCGCACGAACTCACACCACCGAGCCACACAGACGAATCCATGACGCGGCTGATCACCCTGATCGGCCGACTACTGCCGCGCTCCACGTAGTAATCCAGGCCGGATACCCGCCAAGCCGAAGCGGCGGGACAGAAGGTGGGCGCCTGCCGGTCAGGCGCCCACTCGCATCCGTTCTACCGCCCTCATTCACGGGCGAAGGGTGCTACTCGGTGAGGTCGATCTCCACCATGATCTCGGCGTCGATCGCCGTTCGCACCGCGGTAAGCAGCCCGGCCGGAACCTCGGAGTCGACCGTCAGTACGCTCAGCGCCTTACCGCCGGCTACGTGCCGGGCGATCTGCATGCCCGCGATGTTGACGTTGGCCTCGCCGAATTCGCGGCCGTAGACGGCCACGATTCCGGGGCGGTCGGCGTAAAGCATCACAATGAGGTTCTTGGCGAACGGAACTTCAACGTCATAGCCGTTGATTTCGACGATCTTCTCGATCTGCTTGGTGCCGGTGAGGGTGCCCGAGACGGAGACCTGCGAACCATCGGCGAGGGCGCCGCGCAGGGTGATGACGTTGCGGTACTCGGGCGATTCGGCGTCACTGAGCAGGCGCACGGTGACACCACGCTGCTCGGCCAACAGCGGCGCGTTGACGTAGGAGACGGTTTCGCTGACCACGTTGGTGAAGATGCCCTTGAGCGCGGCAAGTTTGAGCACGCTGACGTCGTATTCGACGAGTTCACCGCGCACCTCGATATCCACACTGGTGAGCGGGCTGTGCGCGGCAAGACCGGAGAATACCTGGCCGAGCTTCTCAACCAGCGGGATGCCGGGGCGCACGTAGGGATCGATGACACCGCCGGCCACGTTGACCGCGTCGGGCACGAGCTCGCCGGAAAGCGCGAGGCGCACGGACTTGGCAACGGAGACACCCGCTTTTTCCTGGGCTTCGTCGGTCGAGGCGCCGAGGTGCGGGGTGGTGATGATGTTGTCGAGTCCGAGCAACGGAGAGCCGGTGGGCGGTTCGCTGACGAACACGTCGAGGCCGGCCCCGGCGATGGTACCGGCGAGGAGGGCCTCGTGCAGCGCCTCTTCGTCAATGAGTCCGCCGCGGGCGACGTTCACGACGAACGCGGTCGGCTTCATCAGCTTCAGTTGGGCTGCGCCGATCATGCCGGTAGTCTCCGGGGTCTTCGGCATGTGAATAGTGACGAAGTCGGACTGCGCGAGCAGTTCGTCGAGGGTGACCGGGGTCACGCCGAGCTGCTGTGCGCGGGCCGACGTGATGTAGGGGTCGTAAGCGATGACGTTGGTACCGAACGCCTGCATGCGGGCGGTGATGAGCGCGCCGATCCGGCCGAGGCCGATGATGCCGATGGTCTTCTCGTACAGCTCGACGCCGGTGTACTTGGAGCGTTTCCACTGCCCGTCGGCGAGGGCTCCGGAGGCGGCCGGAATATGACGGGCCAGGCTCAGGATGTGCCCAACGGTCAGCTCGGCGGCCGAGATGATGTTGGAGGTGGGGGCGTTGACGACCATGACTCCGGCCGCGGTGGCGGCCTTGATGTCGACGTTGTCCAGGCCAACGCCTGCACGGGCGATGACCTTCAACAGCGGCGCGGCCTTGATGGCTTCGGCATCCATTTTGGTGGCGGACCGCACCAGGACGGCCTGCGCCGTGGCGAGCTCAGCGAACAGGGCGGAGCGATCCGTGCCGTCGACGTGGTGAATGTCAAAGTCGGGCCCGAGGGCATCGACGGTGGCGGGGGAAAGTTCTTCGGCGATCAGGACGACGGGCTTCGACAATAAAATCGGATCCTTAGATTGCATGTGTCGGTGGCGCGACAAGGGGCGCTACTCGAATTCCAACCCTACCGGCTGCACAATAGACGAATGAGCAGCGACGTAATAGACGGTCTCCAACTGGTTCTGCGCGTGCTTCTGGCTCTGGTTTTCATTGGCGCCGGGATCATTCATTTTCGGCCAGCGGTGCAGCGCACGATGGCGGCGATGATTCCGCCGCGGCTGCGGCGGAGCGGTCTGGCCAACCCGGTCAACCTGGTGTTGTTCACCGGGGTCTGCGAGATCGCTGGCGGGCTGGGATTGCTTTATCCACCGACCATGGTGGTCGCAGCCGTGGCGCTCGCGCTGTTTCTGGCGGCGGTATTTCCGGCCAATGCCTATGCTGCGCGACACCCGAAGCGGTTTGGGCGGGTGGCGATTCCCGTGGTTCCCCGGCTCATCGCCCAGCTCGTATTGATGGCCGTCATTATTGTCTCGGTGCTCTAGCTAGACGATCAATCGGCCCAGGCTGAACACAGCGGCAATGTCGAGCGTTACGGCGGCCACCGCACACAGCCCCACGAGAAGGGTCAGGGCCTGCACTCCGAATGCCCGGTTGCGTCCGAGCCAGTAAGCGAGGGCGTAGACCAGCACCGGCAGGAACACCCCGAAGATGAGCACGGCCCAGCCGAAGCCGCTCAGCTGGGTGGCCAGTGCCTGCGCCTGCAGGTTCAGTCCGACCAGGTTGCCGACGGCTTCCCACACGTCGTAGGCATAGAACAATCCGAAGAATATTGCAATGCTCAGCAACGCCCACCGTGGTGGCTGTCGACGGGTGGCGGTGGTGTCGTCCGAGACATTGCCATCTGCGACGCTCATGAGCCCGCTCCCGAACCGCTGATGAAGGGCAAGGGGGCGAGCACGATGACGCCGATCAGCAGCCAGATCAGCCGGGCACGCGGTCGGCTCATGGTGAGCCAATAGGTCGCACCGAACCACGCGAGTGGCGCGCCTACCGCCAGCCAGGCACCGAGCGAGAACATGAATTCGGTGACCGGGTCGGTGACGGAATTTTCGATGCGCGCGACACCGATGAACCAGCCGATCGTATACAGCAGGTACATGCCGGCCAGGACACCCATGCCGACCAGAGCGGCGGAGCTCAGTGCCGCGCCGTCAGCTGCGGCGGTGTCGGCTGCCGCGCCGTCAGCTGCGGCGGTGTCGGCTGCAGTGATGTCGGCTGCGGCGGTGTCGGCTGCAGTGATGTCGGCTGCAGTGGTGTCGGCTGCAGTGATGTCAGCTGCAGTGATGTCGGCTGCGGCGGTGTCAGCTGCAGTGGTGTCGGCATCCGTCGTCTGGCCGGTTGCGCCCGGTCGGTTGGCCGAAACCGTCTGGTGCGGGAGGGTCCACCCCTCGGGCAGGGCGGTCGTGTTCGGCGCTGCCTTGCCGTTGTCTCCCGTCGCCAGGGTTGGATCATCGTCACCGGCCCAGTTCAGCGCATCGTCGTCGCGTGTGGCGTTCATTCCTACAGAGTATCCGGTTGCCACCTAGCCGAACAGCGGAGCAAGGGCCGTGATCAGCTGCTGCACTCCGAGCACGATGAACAGCAGCGCGCAGATTCCGAGCGCCACATTCGTGAACCACTTATTGCGCCAATCCCGTGGGACGCGCTTGCCGTTCAACAGTCCCAGGAGGGTGACGGCGAGAAACGGCATGAACAGTGCGCCGAGCACGCCATAGGCCAGAATGAGACCGATCGGTGAGCCGAGCAGGAACAGGATCATGGGAGGAAAGGTGAGCCACAACAGGTAGAACTTGAAGTACTTGCCACCGACGAGGGTGTCGGGGTGGCCAGACTTCTTGCCGCGCATGTTGCCCCAGAAGTCGGCGAACATGAGGCTCACACCGTTCCACACACCGATGATCGATGAGAAGGATGCCGCCCAAAAGCCCACCAAAAACCCGGTTCCGACGACGACGCCGTACTTCTCGTTGAGCACCGTGGAGAGGTCGAGCAATCCCTTGTCTCCCGCGCTCAGGGTGATGCCGGCAGCGGCGACCACCTCGGCGCCGACGACGAGCATGGCGACGACGAAGAGGCCGGTCATGACGTAGGCCATGCGGTTGTCGATGCGCATGACTTTCATCCAGCGCGGCGTGGACCAGCCTTTTTCGCGCAGCCAGTAACCGTAAGCGGCAAGGGTGATGGTACCGCCGACACCGCCGGCCAGGGCGAGGGTGTAGAGCACGCCGCCCTCGGGAATGATCGGCACGAGGCCGGCGAGCATGGCGGGAACGTTGGGCACGGCGATGACGGCGAGACCGACGACCGTGATGAACATGATGCCCACGAGCACGGCGGTGATCTTCTCGAAGAAGGCGTAGCGGCCGAACCAGACCATGGTGAGACCGGCGAGGCCCATGAGAACGGCCCAGACCGGCAACGGAAAGGCCGGGAACAGTGCCGCGAGGGGCAGGGCGGCCGAGGACATGGCCGTAGCCCCGTAGACGAAGCCCCACAATATGATGTATGGCCCGAAATACCAGGTGGTCCATGTGCCGAGGGACCGCCAGCCCTCAAAGATGGTCTTGCCGGTGGCGAGGGTGTATCGGCCGGCACCCTCGACCAGCACGATCTTGAGGATCACGCCGAGAATAACCGCCCAGAGCAGGGCGTAGCCGTAGCGCGAGCCGGCCACGAGGGTAGCGACCATATCGGCCGCTCCCACACCGGTGGCGGCCACGACGAGGCCGGGGCCGACGATCTTCCACTTGGGTAGTGGACCATCGCCGGGCGCTGCTGGTGCGACCAGCTTGTCGTCGTCGGTGGATTTGCCTGAGGTCATGGTAGTGCCGACCTTACGCGAGTGAAGCGGATGGCCCCCCAGCGCGTGGCACATCTGCTGACAGACGCCCCCACGCTGCGGCACAGCTGTGCATCCGGGCACAGGACCTGAAAAAAAGCGATGTTCTCGCCTCCAACGTGATGAAAGTCTACGTGTTGGGTCAGGGAGCGCCGTTCGACGCCGATGGAGTGTCGTGGTTCAGCCGAAGCGGGCTGTCGGGGCTCGTACTGCCGTTTCCGCGCGCTCAGCAGCGCGAACGTGCGGTGATCGTGTACCACGATCGCCGGCACGACTCATCGTCGGTCGCGGGTTTTTTCCGTGCTGGGCAGATGGAGACGCCGGATGCCGGCGGCAACCGAATATGTCCAGCCCAGGATGCCGAGGAGACAGACACGCTCGGCGAGCCCCAACAGCGCGGGCTGCACAGTGAGACTGAGCCCGAGAAAGAGCAGGCCCAGCATGGCGAGGGTGGTGAAGGCGAGGGCCAGGCCCCGGGCCGCGGGCAGCTGTCCGCTCTGATAGAGCCAGGCGGTGAGCAGCACCAGCGCCACCAGGGCGACGACAAAGCCCACAGTGGCCACGACGAGGTGGACGGTACCGGCCGTTGTCACGGCCACCACGCCGTGATCGGCCGCGACCGCAGCTACGTCGTTTTCCGCAGTCACCACATCGGTCGGGAAGAAGGCGAGCACACCCGAGCAGACGCCGCCGAGCGCAAACAGTGCCAGGCCCGCACTCAGGAGGCGAGGCGAGGGCACTCGGGCGCCCGGATGATTCGTGCGGGCCGTAGCGAAAAGTGCTCCGACGGCGGCACCCGACGTGACCGCCCGGCCCAGAAAATTGAGGTTCATCACCCAGCCGTAGGGACCGACAGCGAGATTGCTCTCGGCGCCGCTGATCGCGCTGTAGTGCGGCGGCAGAAACTGCAGCACCACGTCGACGAGAACGTAGAGCAGCACGCCGGCCATGGCGGCCGTCGCGCTGCGGCGCCGCCAGACACCTAGGGCGCGTGCGCTCATGCCGTTGACAGCCATACTCACCGGTCTTTCAGGTACAGCACCGGAGGGACCCTCGCGAACGAGGGCCCCTCCGGTCAAGCGAATCGCCTGCAGCGGATGCTTAGCGCGAGACCGATCCATCGGTGTAGTCGTCGTCGGTCGATGCGTTCCACGCGAAGAGCTTGCGCAGGCTGCGGCCGGTGGCTTCGATCGGGTGTTCTTCGCCCTTCTTGCGCAGGGCGAGGAACTCGACTCCGCCGTTGTCCTGGTCGGCGATGAAGCGCTCGGCGAACGCCCCGCTCTGGATGTCGGCGAGAACGGCCTTCATGTTCTCCTTGACACTCGGGTCGATCACGCGCGGACCCGAGACGTAGTCGCCGTACTCCGCGGTGTCGGAGACGCTCCAACGCTGCTTGGCGATGCCGCCCTCCCACATGAGGTCGACGATGAGCTTGAGCTCGTGCAGCACCTCGAAGTAGGCGACCTGCGGCTGGTAGCCGGCCTCGGTGAGAACCTCGAAGCCGTACTGGATCAGCTGCGAGGTACCACCGCAGAGCACGGCCTGCTCACCGAACAGGTCGGTTTCGGTCTCTTCGGTGAAGGTGGTCTTGATGCCGGCGGCACGCAGGCCACCGATCGCCTTGGCATAGCTGAGCGTGATCGGCCACGCGTTACCCGAGGCGTCCTTCTCAACGGCGACGATCACGGGAACGCCACGGCCGGCTTCGAATTCGCGGCGCACGGTGTGGCCGGGTCCCTTGGGAGCGACCATGACGACGTCGACGCCGTCCGGAGCGGTGATGTAGCCGAAGCGGATGTTGAAGCCGTGTCCAAAGACGAGGACCTTGCCGGCGGCGAGGTTCGGCAGCACGTCGTCCTTATACAGGTGACGCTGCACTTGGTCGGGAGCGAGGATGACGATGACGTCGGCCCAGGCCGCGGCATCCGCTGTGGACAGTACGGTGAAGCCGGCTTCTTCGGCCTTGGCCGTGCTCTTGGAGCCTTCTTTCAGGCCGATCTTGACCTCAACTCCGGAGTCGCGCAGGTTCTGCGCATGGGCGTGACCCTGCGAGCCGTAGCCGATGACGGCCACCTTCTTGCCCTGGATGATCGTCAGGTCGGCGTCTTTGTCGTAGAAAATCTCAGACAATATGTTTCTCTCCTCATGAATTGATGGTTGGAAAACTGAAAACGTTAGTTTCTGAAGACGCGCTCGGTGATCGACTTCGATCCGCGGCCGATGGCCAGCAGACCCGACTGGGCAAGTTCCCGAATGCCGAACGGTTCGAGCACCCGCAGCAGCGCCTGGGTCTTGCCGTTGTCGCCGGTGACTTCGATCACGACGGCGTCGGTGGCCACGTCGACGACGCGGGCCCGGAACAGGTTGACCGCTTCGAGCACCTGCGAGCGGGTCGTGGCGTCGACCTTGACCTTGATCAGCAGGTGTTCGCGCTGCACCGACTGCGACACGTCGAGCTCGACGATCTTGATGACGTTGATGAGCTTGTTGAGCTGTTTGGTCACCTGCTCGAGCGGTACGTCGTCGACATCGACCCGGATTGTGATGCGGGACAGGCTGGGGATCTCGCTGTGGCCCACGGCGAGGCTTTCAATGTTGAACCCGCGACGCGCGAACAGGCCGGCGACGCGCGTGAGCAGGCCGGGCTTGTCTTCGACAAGCAGACTCAGAACGTGGCTCGTCACGGTTATTCGTCTCCCCAGGTTGGTGCGTGGTCTTTGGCGTATTGAACGAAACTGTTGCTGACTCCCTGCGGAACCATCGGCCAGACCATGGCGCCGGGGCTCACGATGAAGTCGATCACGACCGGGCGGTCGTTGGTGGCGAGGGCCAGTTTGATGGCGTCATCCACTTGATCTTTGCTGGTGACCCGAATTCCGAGCGCGCCATAGGCATCCGCCATCTTGACGAAGTCGGGAACCATGGCCGTACCGTGACCGGTATTGAGATCGGTAAACGAGTGCCGTCCGTCGTAGAACAGCGACTGCCACTGGCGCACCATGCCGAGCGAGGAGTTGTTGATGATCGCGACCTTGATCGGGATCTTGTTGATCGTGCAGGTGGCGAGTTCTTGATTGGTCATCTGGAAGCACCCGTCGCCGTCGATCGACCAGACGACCCGGTCAGGCTCGGCCACCTTGGCGCCCATGGCGGCCGGAACGGAGTAGCCCATGGTGCCGGCGCCACCGGAGTTGAGCCACGAGTTCGGGCGTTCGTACTTGATGAACTGCGCCGCCCACATCTGGTGCTGGCCGACGCCGGCCGCATAGACCGCCTCGGGTCCGGTGAGTTCACCGATGCGCTGGATCACATACTGCGGAGCGAGCAGCCCATCGGTCGGCTCGGTGAAACCGAGCGGAAACTCGTCCTTCAGTCCGTGCAGGTAGGTCCACCACTCGGCCGTGTCGGACGCGCCGCCCTGGAGAACTTCCGCCCAGGCGATGATCAGATCGGCGATGACGTCCTTGGCGTCACCGACGATGGGTACGTCGGCGAAGCGAATCTTGGAAATCTCAGCCGGGTCGACGTCAACGTGCACGATCTTCGCGCTCGGGGCGAATTCGCTGATTTTTCCGGTCACCCGGTCGTCGAAACGAGCTCCGAGCGAAATGATGAGGTCGCTCTCCTGCAGCGCGAGAACGGCCGGAACCGTGCCGTGCATGCCCGGCATACCGAGGTGCTGGGGGTGCGAGTCGGGAAAGGCTCCGCGGGCCATGAGCGTGGTCACGACGGGCGCACCGGTCGCCTCGGCCAGGGCCAGCAGTTCAGCGGATGCGTGGGCGCGAATAACACCGCCGCCCACGTATAGCACGGGCTTCTTCGCAGCCAGCAGCAGCTGCGCTGCCGCCTGCACCTGCTTACCATGGGCCTTGACGATCGGCCGGTAGCCGGGCAGGTCGAGCTTGGGCGGCCAGATGAACGGCGCCAGGTTCTGCTGGGCATCCTTGGTGATGTCAACGAGCACCGGGCCTGGCCGGCCGGTGGAAGCGATGTGGTACGCCGACGCGATCGCGGCCGGAATCTCTTCGGCGCGGCGAGCGAGAAAGGAATGCTTGGTGATCGGCATGGTGATACCGATGATGTCGGCTTCCTGGAAGGCGTCCGTTCCCATCGAAGTGGAGAATACCTGGCCGGTGATCGCGAGCAACGGCACCGAGTCCATGTAGGCGTCTGCTATGGCGGTGACGAGGTTGGTCGCACCCGGGCCGCTGGTGGCGATTGCGACGCCGACGCGCCCGGTCGCAGAGGCGTAGCCCTCAGCCGCGTGGCCGGCACCCTGTTCGTGGCGGACCAGAATATGACGAATCTTGGTCTGCGTCATGAGCTCGTCGTAGAGCGGAATGACGGCGCCTCCGGGGATGCCGAAGACGTCGGTGACGCCGAGCAGCTCGAGAGTGCGAATGATTGCACCCGAGCCGGTGAGCATCTCCGGCTCGGCAGACGCCGGAGCTGAAGGCACGGGAGTGGTTTCCGTGGTCATGGTCGTTGAGTCCCTACTTCGAATCGATGGGTTTGGGCTTACCCGTGCGCGAGATCACCCAGTGATGGCGCCTTCGGCGGCTGAGTGCACGAGCTTGGCGTACTTGGCGAGGACGCCACGGGTATAACGCGGGGGAAGCGGCGCCCAGCCTTCTCGGCGGGCGGCCAACTCAGCAGGTGCGACCAGTAGGTCAAGCGTGCGAGCTGCGATATCGACCCGTATCAGATCCCCATCGCGCACGAAGGCGATTGGACCTGCGTCCACCGCTTCGGGTGCTATGTGGCCGATGCACAGTCCGGTTGTGCCGCCTGAGAATCGACCGTCCGTTAATAGTAGTACATCGGAGCCGAGCCCTGCGCCCTTGATGGCGGCAGTGATCGAGAGCATCTCGCGCATTCCCGGCCCGCCCTTGGGGCCTTCATAGCGGATGATGACAACGTCACCCTCGTAGATCTTGCCTTCGGTCAGGGCATCCATCGCCGCACGTTCTCGCTCGAAGACCCGTGCCGGTCCCTCGAAGACGGCGGCGTCGAATCCAGCGGTCTTCACGACGGCACCCTCGGGGGCAAAAGTGCCCTTGAGGATGGTGATGCCACCGCTCTTGTGAATGGGGTTGTCGAGCGTTCGCAACACCTCCCCATCGAGGTCGGGCGGGTCGATCTCGGCGAGGTTCTCGGCCACGGTCTTGCCGGTCACGGTGAGAGCATCACCGTGAATGAGGCCGGCCTCCAGCAGCGCGCGCATGACGACGGGAACGCCGCCCTGGCGGTCGACGTCGTTCATGACGTACTTGCCGAAGGGCTTCAGGTCGCCAATGTGCGGAACCTGGTCGCCGATACGGTTGAAGTCGTCGAGGGTGAGCTCGACCTCGGCCTCACGCGCGATGGCGAGCAGGTGCAGCACGACGTTGGTCGAGCCACCGAAGGCCATGGCCACGGCAATGGCGTTCTCAAACGCCTTGCGGGTGAGAATGTCGCGGGCGGTGATGCCAAGGCGCAGCATGTTGACGACGGCTTCGCCCGAGCGTCGGGCGAAATAGTCACGGCGACGGTCAGCGGATGCCGGGCTCGCCGAGCCGGGCAGGCTCATTCCGAGGGCTTCCGCGACGCTGGCCATGGTGTTCGCGGTATACATGCCACCACAGGCACCCTCGCCGGGAGCAAACGCACACTCGATGCGCTTGGCATCCGCTTCGCTCATCCGGCCGGCCTTGACCGCGCCGACCGCTTCAAACGAGTCGATGATGGTGATGTCTTTTTCGGTGCCGTCGGAGAGTTTGACCCAGCCCGGCGCAATCGATCCGGCGTAGAGGAACACGCTCGCAAGGTCGAGTCGAGCGGCGGCCATGAGCATGCCTGGCAGCGACTTGTCGCAGCCGGCGAGCAGCACGCTGCCATCGAGCCGTTCGGCCTGCATGACGACCTCGACCGAGTCAGCGATGACTTCCCGGGAGACGAGGGAGAAATGCATACCTTCGTGACCCATCGATATGCCGTCGGAGACCGAGATGGTACCGAATTGCAGCGGGTAGCCGCCGCCGGAGTGCACGCCCTCCTTCGCCGCCTGCGCGAGGCGGTCGAGCGACAGGTTGCACGGTGTGATCTCGTTCCACGAGCTCGCAATACCGATCTGGGGCTTGTCCCAGTCCGCATCGCCCATACCGACTGCACGGAGCATTCCACGAGATGTGGTGGCCTCGATTCCATCGGTCACGTCGCGGCTACGGGGTTTCACATCGATCTCAGGCATGCTTCCGAGTCTAGAACCTTGCCGAGCCGGGTCAACGCGCCTGGGCAGCGCGGAGCTCCGCGATACGCACCAGCACCTGGGTTACCTCGTGCGGGCTGCGCACCCGGTAACTCGCGAGAGTGGCACCCTGCCCGATTTTGAGCCCAAGGTCGTCGTCCCGCAAAACCCCGAAGGCATCCTCGTCGGTCACGTCGTCACCGGCGTAGAACACGCGGTCGGCACCGGTGTAGTCGCGCAGCTTCTTCAGGGCGTCGCCCTTGGTGCTCGACCGCACCGAGAATTCGAGCACGTTCTTACCTTCTCGAACGGTCAGCCCGGGCAGCTGATCGCCCAGTTGCTCGCGCGCCTGGCGTTCGGCCCTCTCGCCGTCTTCCTCGGTTGCGAGGCGAGTGTGCAGGGCCAGGCCAGCGGGTTTGCGCTCGATTGTGGTGCCGGCGATCCCGCCGGAGATGCTCTCGAGCACTCGGGCGAGGGTATCGAGTTGCTCGAGCTCGGTGGAAAGCAGGTTGAGCTCGATCCCGGGAGTGTCCAGCTGCACCTCGATGCCGTGCGAGCCGGTGAGCAGCACCGAACTCTGCGGCTGGGCGACGTGTTGCAGGCTCACCAGGGCCCGTCCGGAGACGAGCGCGACTCGCACGCCCGGCAGGTCAAGCAGGGCCTGCACGGCTTCCCGGTTGCCGGCGATGGCACGGGCGTCTTCGGGATGGTCGACATGGGGCGCCAGGGTGCCGTCGAAGTCGAGGGCGATGAGCAGGTTCTCGGCGCTGGCAATGCCCTGCAGGGCCAGGTCGAGGTCGTCGGAAATTCCGGCGGGCACGGCGGCGGCGCCGGTAAGCGCTCTTAAAAAGGAAGCCGACCAGACGGCGACATCGTTTTCGGCGACTTTGCGTCGCAACGACCGCATGCGGCGCGTCCGCTCCCGTTGTGGCATCTCGATCGCCCGCACGATGGCATCCTTAGTACCGTCAATGTCGTGCGGATTGATGAGAATCGCCTGTTTGAGTTCATCGGCGGCGCCGGCGAACTCGCTCAACACAAGCACTCCGTCAACGTCGAAGCGCGCGGCCACATACTCTTTGGCGACCAGGTTCATGCCGTCGCGCAAGGCGGTGACGAGCATGACATCGGCGGCGAGGTACATCGCGACCATCTCTTCGCGCGGATAACTGTGGTGGTGGTAGCTGATGGCAGTGTGACTGATAGTGGAGAAATCGCCGTTGAGCCGGCCGACGGCGAGCTCGATCTCGTCGCGCAGGGCCATATAGGTACTGACGCGTTCGCGTGACGGGCTGGCAACCTGCACCAGGGTGACGTCTTCAACGCTCAACCGGCCGTCGGCGAGCAGCTCACCGAAGGCCTTGATGCGGTGGCCGATGCCCTTGGTGTAATCGAGCCGGTCGACGCCGAGCATCAGTGTTTTGGGATTGCCGAGGTCTTCGCGAATTTGGCGAGCCCGGGCTTGAATGTCGGGGCGCCGGGCTAGTTCTTCGTAGCCGGCCGAGTCGATCGAGATGGGAAAGTGTTTGGCGACGACGCGGCGGAAGTCTCCATTGTGGCCGCTCTCACTGGTCGGCACGTCGATGACGACGCCGCGGGTGGGGTAGCCGTAAAGACGACGTACCGCCTGGGAGAAGTTACCGGCGTCGGCACTGCGCTGGAAGCCGATCACGTCCGCGCCGAGCAACCCGTGCAAAATCTGTTTGCGCCACGGCAACTGCGCATATATTCCATATGGCGGAAAGGGAATGTGATTGAAGAAACCGATGACGAGGTCGGGGCGGGCTTCGCGCAGCATGCGCGGCACAAGCTGCAGCTGGTAGTCGTGCACCCAGACCGTTGCGCCCGGGGCAGCGACTGCAGCAGCAGCCGCTGCGAATCGGCGGTTGACGGTGATGTACGCTTCCCACGTTTCGCGGTGAAAGCTCGGCGGAGCGATAACGTCGTGATAGAGCGGCCAGAGCGTGTCGTTGGAGAAACCCTCGTAGTAATCCTCGATGTCGGCTTCATCGAGCCGCACCGGCACGAGCGAGATCCCGTCATTTTCGAACGGTTCAAAATCGCGGGCGGCGACACCCGGCCAGCCGACCCAGGCTCCATGCGAGGAACGCATCAGCGGTTCAAGCGCGGTGACCAGCCCGCCGGGCGAGGTACGCCAGGTGACGGCGCCATCCTCGGCCTCTTCGTAATCCACCGGCAGCCGGTTGGAGACGACGACGAAAGTGTACGTGCCGGCGGGGGCAGGCGCGGATGCTACGGCGGGCGGGTCGACCAGTGACCGTGTGGGCTCGGCTGAAGTTGTAATGGATCATCCGTTCCGGGCACACCGGAGGTGCACACCTTTGTTGCAGCTCTAAGGTTACCAGTCGGACCACGCCTATTCCCGGGTAACCTGATGCCGGAGGAACACATGCGAAAATTCTTATTCAGCAGCGCAATGATCGGCGTTATCGCCGGTGGTTGGAACACCGTCCAAGCTACGCGGCACGGCCCGCGGGACTGGCGCCTCGTGATGCTGTGGCTCGGCTGGGGCCTGAGCGCCGCCGTCGCCATCGGCACAGTCATCGAAGACGCGAATAAACGTCAGGTTGAGAGCTGAACTCAGCTCCCAATCGGCGTGTTCGGCGGCGTGTCCCCCGGTGAATTGATGACTTTTCACCCAAAATATAGAGCGGCTTATTTCAGCTGCACACGTGCACCGGAAAGGGGCTTGTCATGTTCGGTCGTCGACGCCGACGTTTGGCCGCAAGTGCTGCGCTGAGCGTCGCCTCCATCCCGGTTCTGCGCGACGAAGAAATTTTCGAACTGCTGCACGACAAGCTCGCGGCCTTGGTCGGTGAGCACGGCGCCTGGACGCTGGTGGCGCGCAGCGCGCACGACACTGAGGTCATTTTTCACGGGTTGAAAGCCAGGGAGATCGCGACCGAGCTGACCGACGCGATCACCACCCAGCAATCCGCTCTGCGTGGCGAGAGCAGCGGGGAGCCGACCGCTCTGACCTGGTCCCCCGCGCCAATCACGACCTGGAGCGAAGCGGCCGCGATCCAAGTCCCCGCACAGGACGCTGCACCAATCAGGGCTGCCCTGGCCAACACTGCCTCGGTGGACGCCCTACTCGCCGAGTCCACGTCGATTGAACTGAGCGACGACGACCTGGCTGCGGCCTCCGCCGCCTGGATTGACAAGGCCTCCGCAACGCTCGCGTCGGCCCGCCTCGTCGTCTAACCGCATCGGCCACAACCGATGATGCCAGATCGTCGGTGAATTCTCACCCTGTAACTGACAGGATGGCCTGATGGCACTCAATATCGAGGACTACGCGCTCATCGGCGATTGCCATTCGGCGGCTCTTGTCGGTCGGGACGGCAGCATCGACTGGCTCTGCCTGCCACGCTACGATTCCGCTGCGATGTTCGGAGCCCTACTCGGTAACGAGAACCACGGCCGGTGGCTGCTGGCACCGGCCGACGCAGAAGCCACCGCCACCCGCAGCTATCAGGGTGACACCTTCGTGCTGTTGACGGTGTGGACCACGAAAACGGGCCAGGTCGAGGTACTCGACTTCATGCCGCACGGTAACGGCCGGGCCGATCTGGTGCGCCGGGTGCGCGGCATCAACGGCACGGTGCACATGACCCAGGATCTGCGCATCCGCTTTGGCTATGCCACGACGATCCCATGGGTGCGCCAGCTCAAGGGCGAGTCGGTGCGCGGCCTCGTGGCGATCGCCGGGCCCGACGCCATCGTGGTGCGCGGCCCTGCCCTGCGCGCCTCCGACCACCGCCACGTGTCCCATTTCGATGTCACCGCTGGCGACACGGTCGACGCCCATCTGACCTGGTATCCCTCACACCGCGATACTCCACCCGCCATCGACATCGATGCCGCCCATGCCGCGACCTGCGCCTGGTGGCAGAAATGGGCGTCGTGTTGCAGCCATGAGGGCCCTTTACGGGCCCAGGTGGTTCGTTCCCTACTCGTGCTGCGTGCGCTGACGCATGAGCGAACCGGCGGCATTGTGGCGGCCGCGACTACCTCGCTGCCTGAGCAGATCGGGGGCACCCGCAACTGGGACTATCGCTATGTCTGGCTCCGCGACGCCTCGCTCACGCTCGAGGTTTTACTCAGCCACGGCTACGAGGTGGAGGCCGACGGCTGGCGGGCCTGGCTGCTTCGCGCCATTGCCGGCGACCCGGGCGACGTGCAGATCATGTACGGGCTCTCCGGCGAGCGCTACCTGCCCGAGCACGAGCTGACCGCCCTACCCGGCTACAAAGGTTCCTCCCCCGCGCGCGCGGGTAACGGCGCGGTCGACCAGTTCCAGTCCGACGTGATCGGCGAAGTCATGGTGGCCCTGCACGCAGCCCGCGCTGCGGGTGTGCGCGAGAACGAGTTCTCTTGGCCGTTGCAGCGCGCCCTCATGAGCTTTCTCGAGAAGAACTGGCGCCGCGCCGACCAGGGCATCTGGGAAGTACGCGGCCAAGCCCGCGAATTCACGCATTCGCGGGTAATGGTCTGGGCCGCCTTCGACCGCGCTGTGCGCGGCATCGAAGAGTACGGCCTCGACGGCCCGCTCGACCGTTGGGGGACCCTGCGCGACGAGGTGCGCACCGATATCGAGACTCGCGCTTTTGACGCGGCTCGAAATAGCTATGTGCAGTACTACGGCAGCACCGAAGTGGATGCCTCACTCCTCGTACTCCCCCAGGTCGGCTTTTGTGCGCCTACCGATCCACGCATGCTCGGCACCGTGGCTGCGATCGAGGCAGACCTCATGCGAGATGGGCTGCTGCTGCGTTACCGCACCCACGCCGCGGTGGACGGACTGCCGCCGGGTGAGCATCCGTTTCTGGCTTGTTCCTTCTGGCTGGTCGAGCAATACGCCAAGTCGGGACGACGTGACGACGCCAATGCGCTCATGGATCGGTTGCTCGGCTTCGTGAACGATGTCGGGCTGCTCTCCGAGGAGTATGACGTGACCAGCGGCCACCAGATGGGCAACACCCCGCAAGCGCTCTCACACCTGGCCCTGGTACGGGCAGCGGATGCGATTGAGGCGGCTGGCTCGTGATCCCGATCACGACCTCTACAGTTCGCGGTGTTTTGTTGTAGATATTCTTCAGCGCCGGGTGGGCGCCGAATTCTAGATTTGAAACCATGACCGATACCGCACGTTCGAGCGCCCCGACAAGGCGCATTATGCCCGCCCGTGATCTTGCCCAGATCGCTATCTTCGCCGCCCTCATCGCAGCGCTCGGCCTGCCGGGCCCCCTCAACATCGGGCCGGTACCGATCACCATGCAGACCCTCGGCGTGATGCTCGCCGGGGCGATTCTCGGCCCGCGCAAGGGAACCCTCGCCGTGCTGCTGTTTCTCGTTCTGACAGCGGTGGGTCTCCCCTTGCTCGCCGGCGCTCGCGGCGGCATCGGCGTCTTCACAGTCAGTCCGGCCGCCGGCTACCTGTACGGCTGGCTGCTCGGTGCCTTCGTCACCGGATACCTCACCGCCCGCCTGCTGCCGAAATACCCGTTCTGGCCCGCCCTCGGCGCCACGATCTTCGGCGGCATCGTCGCCGTCTACCTGGTTGGTATTCCCGTCATGGCCCTCAACCTCGGCCTGCCGCTCGTGACCACGATCGGCCTGAACCTCGCGTTCATACCCGGAGACCTGATCAAGGTCATCGCGACCGTTCTGGTCGCCCGTCAGGTGCACAAGGCCTACCCGGGTCTGATCGCGAAGGGTCGCCGGCCGGTAGCGTGAGCACCATACGCTTCGACCAGGTCGGGCAGTCATTCGGTGAGCGCAGGGTGCTGCGCAACGTGAATCTCAGCCTGACCGAGCACCGCATCGGCATCGTCGGCGCGAACGGCTCGGGTAAATCCACGCTCGTGCGCATGATCAATGGGCTCGTCACTCCAACGAGCGGCACCGTGACGGTGGACGGGCTCAACGTGGCCCGCCATGCTCGCGACGTGCGCCGCAAGGTGGGGTTCATTTTCACGAATCCCGACAACCAGATCGTGATGCCCACCGTGCAGGAAGACGTGGCGTTCACCCTGCGTCGACGCGGTCTCTCCCCCGCCGAGATCGCCGAGCGCACGGCGGCCGCCCTGGAACAATTTGGTTTGAGCGAGCACGCCGAGCAACCAGCGCACCGCCTCTCCGGCGGGCAGAAACAACTGCTCGCCCTCGCCGCCGTTTTGGTGGCACGTCCAGCCACGGTCGTCGCCGACGAACCGACGACCCTGCTCGACGCCCGAAATGCCCGGCGCATCGGAGAGCTACTGCACACGCTTCCCCAGCAGGTCATCGTCGTCACCCACCACCTGCACCTGGTCGAAGAATTCGACCGCGTGATCGTGATCGAGGACGGCACGGTCGTCGCTGACGGCGCGCCCGCGCAGTCCCTGGCGGCGTACCGCGCCCTGCTGCAGTGAGCAGCGGCACATGATCGGCCTGTACAGCCCCGGTACCTCATTCATTCACCGGGCGCCCACCCTGCTCAAGCTGTTTCTGCTCTCACTCTGCGTTGTTCTGATCGGAATCTCGCCCAATCCGTGGGTCGTCGGCGGCGCGGCAGCCGGCGTCGTGCTGTTGTTTTTGTTGGCGCGAGTTCCGGTGCGAGCGGCCACAGCCCAGATCGCCCCAATTCTGCTGATCCTGCTGGTCGCGGTACCAATCCAGGGATTGCTCTCCGGCTGGATGGTCGCCGCTTTGATGGCCGGCCGTCTGCTCGTGGCAGTAGCCCTCGCCGCCCTGTTCACGATGACCACGACGGTCACCGCCGTGCTCGAAGCGTTCCAGGCCCTGCTGCGACCGTTCCACCGGTTCATCGATGCCGACCGGGTGGGGTTGCTCGTCGCGCTCACCATTCGCTGCATTCCGTTGGTGAGCGACATCGTGCGCGAGGTGCTCGAAGCCCGCACGGCTCGCGGTACGCGGGGCTCGCTCCTGTCGATCGCCGTCCCGGTGGTCGTGCGCTCGCTCTACGCAGCGGATGCCCTGGGTGAGGCCCTGATCGCCCGCGGTCTCGACGACTGATCGGTCCCCGCTCGGTCGGCACGCCGGGGCATTCACTCAGCCGCTTCAGAGGCGATCCGTGGCAGAGTAAGGCTTTGGGCGTTCGCGCCACCAGACATCTACCGAAAAAAAGCCTGCCTGCAGCTACGTTCTCGAAAGAGGCCCCGTGTCGAAGATTCCCGCCCTGCTCGCCATCGTTGGCCTGACGCTCGCGCTGACCGCCTGCGGAAGCAGCGATACCCCCCAGCCAACGGATACCGCTGCTGCCAGTTCCCCATCGGCGGACTGCACGCAACCGGGAAAACTCTCCGACAGCGTCAAAGTCACCGGTAATTTCGGTGCGCCCCTCGACATCGCGATCGATGCACCGCTTGACCCCACCACTACCCAGCGCACGGTGGCGATTGAGGGAACCGGAACCGACACGGCTAAGAAAGACTCGATCGTGGAAGTCGCGCTCACTCTCTACAACGCCAAGACCGAGAAAGTCGTGCAGCCGACGACCTACTCCACTGACGGTGCAAGCCTCGTCATTCCCATTAACGACACTGGTTTACTGCATGGTCTCATTCGATCAGCCAATTGCGCCGTCGAAGGCGAGCGAATTGTGACTGTAAGCACAGCAGCGGATGCTTTCAGTGATCAGGGCGCCACCGGTGTCGCTGCGGGCGAGCCCGTCATCTTCGTCATGGACGTCATCAAGGTGATCAAATCCGTACCTACCAAGGCGTCAGGAACCGACTTGCCTGCCGAGGCCGGTCTCCCGACGGTCGCTCTTGCTGATGATGGCGCACCGACCGTAACCATTCCCGCCACCGAGGCTCCCACGGATCTGAAGATCTCCACCCTGAAGAAGGGTGACGGGAAGGTCGTCGCCGACGGTGCGAACGTGGCAGTGGCCTACACCGGTGTGATCTGGGCGACCGGCAAAACCTTCGACTCCTCCTGGGGCCGATCCCCGTACAGCGTCTTCCCGACGGGTGGCGTGATCAAAGGTTTCACTGCAGCGCTCGTCGGCCAGACCGTCGGTTCGCAGGTCATCGCCGTGATTCCGCCGGAGTTCGGCTACGGCGAAGCTGGCACCCAGGGAATTTCGGGCACCGACACCCTCGTGTTCGTAATCGATATTCTCGCCTCCGAAGGCGGCCCGAAGGCCTAAACACGTTCCTTTTACCCGGGCACCGCCCGTCGGCCTTTGGGGTGACGGGCGGTGCCTTTTTTGTACTGAGGGCCGGTTCCTGAGTGTCTACCCAGCCGCGCCGGGGGGTTGACGTGAGAGTGTGGAGTTCTGAACCAATTGCCCGGCAGCGTGTCGGGCGTGATCTCTCCCATCGAAAGAGGCTATCCCCCTGACATCCGCACCCGCCCCCATCATCACGATCAAGCCAACGACCAAGCCGTCGAATATTGACGAGTACGTTGCCGTTCCCGCCGAGCCGCTCGCCAGCGTCGCTGTCCTGCTCCGGGCCACGTTCGATCTTGGACTGCCCGAGACCGCAACGGAACTGTGGCACGGACATCCGGTCTGGCTCGACGACGACGTGCCGGTAGCCGGATTCAAGGCCTACCCGACGTTTGTGACCGTGTTGTTCTGGCGCGGCCAGGCCATCACCGATGACTCGGGCAAACTCAACGCGAGCGGGTCGGCGGAGATGAGCGAGCTCAAGCTGAAAAGCGTCGACGACTTCGACAGCGACCTGTTCGACGGCTGGCTGCAGCAGGTGCGCGAGCTCACCGTCGCCTAACTCCGTACCCCGCACAGCAAAATAGAACGGCCCGCGTCCAAGGACGCGGGCCGTTCGTCGTGCGAAAGCGTGACTAGCTGGTGAGGCCGTCTACGTACGCCTGGTTGTCTTCGATCCACTGCGCGATGATCGGAGCATAGTCCTGGCCGTCATAATCGACGAACATGGCCTGCTCGAGCGAGTACAACGTGTCGAGGTCCATCTCGAAGTTCTCGATCCACTCCGCAGCCTGCGGGAAGTCCGTCTTGAAGTCGGTGCTGGCGTAGGAATGGATACTTTCCACGCCGCCGAGGGCTCCCTGCGGGTCCTCAAGGTTCTTGAGCGGGAACTTGTTGTACGCCCAGTGCGGCTCCCACAGGGTGACGACGATGTTCTCGCCGTTGTCGGTGGCCGTCTGCAATTCGGTCAGCATGGCCGCCGTCGACGAAGTGAGGTATTCCATGTCCTCGAGGCCGTAGCCCGGAATAACGTTGTTCGTGGTCGCGAGGGTCAGGCCGGCGCCGGGCTCGATACCGACTATGCGGTTGTCGAACAGGTCGGCGTTGGCCGCGAGTTCCTCGAGTGAATCGATCGGGGCATCCGCGTTGACGGCGATCGCGTTGCGCGACTCCTCGTTCCAGGCGCCGAGGTCGACGATGTCGTCGCCATATTCTTCGAGGTAGGACGCATGCGTTACCGGTAACCAGACATCGAGGTTGAGGTCGTAATCACCGGTCGACAGACCGGAGTACACCGGCGCGACGTCCCCGTACTCCAGCTCGACGTTGTAGCCCTTCTCGTCGAGAATGGCTTTCCACAGCTCGGAGGCGGCAATGGCCTCATCCCAGCCGTTGAACACGGCGATCGACATATCCTTCTTGTCTTCATTGCCGTTACCGACGGTTTCGGTCTCACCGGAGGCGGCGCAGCCGGTGAGAGCCAGAATACCAACGGCTCCCAATGCCAAGCTCGACTTGATACGTGATCTAGAGCGGTTCTTCATAGGTCTTCCTTTCGTGCCACCTGCTGTGGGTGACTGGGGTTGACGCTTGGTGCATACGGCCAAAGCCGCACTGTTGAACGGATGCGGCTGCATCCGTAAATCTGTGTTGCCGCCGGTCAGACTCGGGCTGGTTCACCGGCCGGCTGCGTGGCACGAATGGGCTCGGCACCGCATGCCATGGCATCGGTGGCCCGACGCGCTCGCAGGGCGCGCCGGAGGCTGCCGAAGAGGCCCCGCGAATCGCTGCCGCCCAGCGACGCGGTGATGCGGTCGAGGAAGATCGCGAGGATCACGACGGCCAGTCCCGCTTCAAAACCGAGCGCGATGTCGATGCGGTTGAGGCTTGCCACGACCTGCGCCCCGAGGCCGCCTGCTCCGACCATGCCGGAGATGACGACCATGGACAGTGAGAGCATGATGACCTGGTTGACGCCGGCCATGATGGTCGGGGTGGCCAGTGGCAACTGAATCTGACGCAGGATGCGCCACGGCGACGCTCCGAAAGCCTGCCCGGCTTCGACGACTTCCTGGTCCACGCTGCGGATGCCCAGCTCGGTCAGGCGTACTCCGGGGGCCATCGCGAAGATGATGGTCGCCACGATGCCGGGTACCACTCCGACGCGAAAGAGGATGAGCGCCGGAATGAGGTAGACGAACGCCGGCATGGTCTGCATGAAGTCGAGTACCGGTCGAATGATGTTCGAGGCGAGCGTGGACTTGGCCGCGAGAATGCCGATGGGAACGCTGATGACAATCGCCAGCACGCTCGCCACGAGCACGAGGGCGAGGGTGTCCATGGCGTTCTCCCACTGGTCGACGCCCAGGATGACGACCAGGCCGATGACCGTTCCGACCGCGAACTTCCAGCCACGAATTCCGAAGGCGAGTATGCCCAACACGAGCATGATCGCCCAAAACGGCGGCGCTCCGAGCAGAAATTCCACAGATTCGTAGGCGCCGTCGAAGAGTGCCCGAATGAAGCCGAACAGAAAACCGAAGGTATCGGTGATGTAATCGACGAAGGATTCGATGAGGGAACCCAGGGGAAGGCGAAAGTCGGTCATGCGCGCGCTCCTTCGGTGTTGAAGAGAACGTCATCGGCCGTATCGCCCAAAATGTCGGTGATCTGGCTGATCGAGATGGTGGCTGGCGGCATCACCACCGGCAGTGGACCGGTATTCGTCGTGACGTTCCCGATGGCGGCGAGCAGTGTCACGCGCGGAATCACGCCGAGCAGGCGGTTCTTCTCATCGACGACGGCGATCGGTAATTCGCTCTCGACCGAGGGTTCGACCAGGTCGACCAGGGCGGTTTCGGGCAGCACCGCTTTAGCGTCATCACGAATGATGCTGCGCAGATCGGTCTCGCCGGCCTTGACCATTTTCAATACATCACGGTCGCGCACGATACCGGCGAAGCTGCGGTCGCGGTTGAGCACAAAAGTGACGGATGTCTGCAGGTCGCGCATGGTCCGCAGCGCCGCCCGTGGGCCTGCGGTCTTCGTGATGACCGAACGCACCGGTTCCATCACGCTCGCGGCGGTGAGCACGCGCGCCCGGTCGACATCCTGCACGAACTGGGCGACGTAGTCGTTGGCCGGGTCGGTGAGGATCTCCTCGGGCGTGCCGATCTGCACGATACGACCATCGCGCATGACGGCGATACGATCGCCGAGGAACATGGCTTCGTTCAGGTCGTGGGTGATGAAGATGATCGTCTTGCCGAGAGCGGCCTGCAACTCGATGAGCTGCTCCTGCATTTCGCGGCGAATGAGCGGGTCGAGGGCCGAGAAGGCTTCGTCCATGAGCAGCACGTCGGTGTCGGCGGCGAGGGCTCGGCCGAGGCCCACCCGCTGCTGCATTCCACCGGACAACTCGGAGGGCAGGTTGTCGGCCCAGCCGGCCAGGCCAACCAGGTCGATGATCGTTTGGGCCTTCGCAAGGCGTTCCGTGCGCCCCATACCCTGGATTTCAAGGCCGTAGGCGACGTTGTCGATGACAGTACGGTGCGGCAACAAGGCGAAGTGCTGGAACACCATGGAGATGCTCTTGCGGCGCACGTCGCGCAGTTCCTTGGCGGGCACGCGCGTGATGTCGGTGCCGCCGACGGTCACGGAGCCGGAGGTGGTCTCCCACAGGCCGTTGAGCATGCGAATGAGGGTCGACTTACCCGACCCCGACAGGCCCATGACGACGAAGATTTCGCCTGTTTTAACCTCGAAGGAGGCGTCGATGACGGCGGCCGTTCCGAGAGAGGAGATCTCTGCGCGGCTCTTTCCGGCTTTGAGCTTCTTGACGATCTCATGCGGACGACGTCCGAAGGCTTTGTAGAGGTGATCTGCCTTGACGGCTATGGATTCTGGACGAGGAATACTGTCAGTCACGCGTTCTCCGGTGCACGCCCCCGTAGCCGATCTCACGGTCTACGCAGCGCTGTGCTCTCGTGTCGGACGGGTAGGCACCGAGCGGCCCGGACGCGTCAATCAGCGTGGGCTGGAGCGATCATGGGATCACATCCGTCAGCGCCTCACCATACGCATGCGGCCGTTCCATCTCAAATGGTGGCTACGCGTGCGCGTCCTGGTGAAGGGTTGTAAGACCGTTTATGAGCCTAACATACCGACTTTTCGGTCCACCGAAAGAATGCATAAAAGAAAGGTGTCGCCCGGGAGGGCTTCTCCGGACGACACCCGTAGCGCGAGTCGAATACTCGCGATTTGTGCTTAAGCGCGTTCCAAAACCTTGGACTGCGCGGCCTGCTCGGCGGTGCGCTGGCTCTCCGCCGCGCTCACGTGACCGTGCGTGAGCATGGTGCGCTCGTCGAACGGTTCAAGCTTGTCGAGCACACGGTCAACCTGCACCCGGTCGAGTTCCTTGGTCCAGGAGCCAATCATGACGGTCGCCACGGCGTTGCCGGTGAAGTTAGTCAGCGCGCGAGCTTCAGACATGAAGCGGTCGATGCCGACGATGAAGCCGACACCGCCGACGAGTTGCGGGGCGTGGGCCTGCAGGCCCGCGGCCAGGGTGGCGAGGCCGGCCCCGGAGACTCCGGCGGCGCCCTTGCTGGCGATGATCATGAAGGCGAGCAGCCCGATCTGTTCGCCGAGGGCGAGGGGCTGGCCGAGTGCGTTGGCGATGAACAGCGACGCCATGGTGAGGTAGATCGCGGTGCCGTCGAGGTTGAATGAGTAACCGGTGGGCACGGTGACACCGACGACGGGCTTGGAGACGCCGAGGTGTTCCATCTTGGCAATCAGTCGCGGCAGGGCAGCTTCGGACGACGAGGTCGACACGATCAGCAGGTATTCCCGGCCGAGGTAGCGCATGAGCTTGAACAGGTTTACACCCGTGACCAGTTTGAGCAGGCCGCCCAGGATGACCACGATGAAGATGATGCAGGTGATGTAGAACGCGGCCATGAGCGTGAACAAGCTGATCACGGCCTGGATGCCGGTGGCACCGACGACCGCGGCGATCGCACCGAACGCACCGATCGGGGCAAGCCACATGACCATGATCAGAATGCGGAAGACCAGGGCTTGCACGTGTGCGATTCCCTCGAGAATCGGCTTACCGGCCGGGCCCATGCGCTGCAGCGCGAAGCCGGCGATGAGCGCCACGAGCAGCGTCTGCAGAATGTTGCCGCTGGTCAGCGATGAGAACAGGGTAGCGGGCACGATCCCGAGCAGGAACGATTTGGTGTCGGCCGATTCGGTCGCCTCGAAGGTGGCATCCGACAAATTGATGCCCTCGCCCGGGTGGATCATGTTACCCACGACCAGGCCGATTCCGAGTGCAAAGGTCGACATGATCAGAAAGTAGCCGAGGGCCAGGCCACCGATCTTGCCGACGGTGGCGGCCTTGGCGATGGAGCCGATGCCGAGAATGATCGTGCAGAAGATGATCGGGGCGATCATCATCTTGATCAGGGCGATGAACAGATCACCAAGCGGCTTGAGCGAGACCGCGAAGCCCTCGGGTCCGCCCCAGACCAATCCGACGACGATACCCAGAATAACCGCGACGATGACGGCCATGTAGAGGTAGTGGGATGAGTCGATTCTCTTCTTCGGCTTGCCGGATTTGTTAAGTTTGGTTCGGGTTGATGGCGTCGATGCCATGTCAGACTCCTATGTCTAGGCTTAACCTGGTCCACCAGGGGCTCCGGTCGGTGCAATTCGTTCCACACTGGTCGACGCAGCCCGCTCGCGCACGGTTGCGGTCATATTGTTCACGAGGTCACGAAAGAGGCAGGCTGTGCGTAAGGAATGGAGCATCGCTCGACGGCTCTTTTTCGCGCACGCACTGTTCATCGTCGTGCTCACGGTCTTCGTCGGAACGGCCTTCTTCGTCGACACGCGTGATCGCGGCTACATCGAGACCGGCAACCGGATGCTCGCAGTCGCCACCGCCATCGCCGACAGTCCGCTCGTGCTCGCGGCCAGTGGGTCGGCCGACCCGAGCGCGTCGTTACAGCCCTACGCGCTCGAGCTGAGCGCCGACGCGGGGCTCGATTTCATCACGATCATGGCTCCAAACCGCACTCGCTGGACCCACCCCACCGACACAGAGATCGGCCGGGACTACATCGGCGCCATCGAGCCGGCTCTGTCCGGAACCTCCTTCACCGAAATCAGCACGGGAACGCTCGGGCCATCCGTTCGTGCCGTGGTGCCGGTAACGGATGCCGACGGCGCCGTGCGCTCGCTCGTCGCGGTGGGCACCACCACGAGCAACATCACGATCGCCCTGAACGCCCGGTTGCCCTCTGTGCTCGGTCTGGCTCTCGGACTGCTCGCCTCGGGGTCAGTGGTTACCTGGCTGCTCGGGCGCTACTTACGCCGGGTGACCTTGGGCTGGGGACCGGAACGTCTCGCGCAACTATTCGTCTATTACGATTCGGTACTGCACTCGGTTCGTGAGGGGCTTGTGCTGGTCGACCTGCGCGGCGATCTCGTTCTGTACAACGATCAGGCCGCGCGCCTGCTCGGCATTCCGCCGCGGCCGGCTGCGGGCAGCGACGAGCGGCCACCCACCCTTACCGAATTGAGTCTGCCGCCGAGCCTCGGCGAGTTGCTGCGCAGCGGCCGCACCGCGCACGATGAGATTCACGTCACCGACACGCGGGTGCTCGTGGTCAGCCAGGAACCCGCCATAGCCTCATCAACCTCGGCGACTGGGCCCCGGGCAACCCCGATGGGATTCGTGGCGACGATTCGCGATCATACCGACTTGCAAAACCTCGGCAGCGAGTTGCAGTCAATGCGCACACTCTCGGACGCGCTGCGGGCGCAGACCCACGAGCATTCCAATCGATTGCATACGATCGTCTCGCTGATGGAGCTCGGCCGCACCGATCAGGCCCTCGAATTCGCCACGAGAGATCTCGAGCTGAGCCAGCAGCTCGCCGATGAGATGGTCGGTTCGGTGGACGAACCGGTGATCAGCGCCCTGATCATGGGCAAATCGGCGCAGGCTAATGAGTTGGGAATCGCCCTGACCGTCACGGCTTCCGGCACGCTCACCCGATCCGGGCTGTCGATTCAGGACCTGGTGACCGTGCTCGGCAATCTGGTCGACAATGCACTCGACGCGGCGGCCGCCGGCCCGGACCCTCGTCACGTCTCTGTCACGGTGTCCTCTACTGAGCAGGCCGTCGTGATCGAGGTCGCCGACAGCGGCGGTGGCGTAGCGCCCGACATTATCGACCACGTACTTCGACTCGGCTTCAGCACCAAAAATGCCGGCCTCACGCACACAGACCGCACGGACACAGACGGTCACGAAACAGGCATCCCAGTGCCGAGCCAATCGAGCGGCGGCCGTGGTCTCGGCCTGGCTCTGGTGCGGCAGGCGGTGACCCGCCTCGGCGGCACGCTCACCATCGGGCAGCGGGAGGGCGCCGTCTTCACGGTGACGATTCCGGCCGAAACGCGTTCAGAGCTGACCCGGGTGGAGGTCCATCATGACTGAGGCCGCGCTCCCGGTCATTCGCGTGCTCGTCGTCGAGGATGAACCGCTCGCCGCCGAGGCTCATGCCGTCTATGTGGGTCGACTGGCCGGCTTCGAGCTCGCCGGCACGGCAAGCACCGGGCAGGACGCGTTTCGTCGCGTCGCAGCGGCTGCTTCGGCCGGAACGCCGATCGACCTGGTGCTGATGGACATGAACCTGCCCGACGGCCACGGGCTCGACGTGAGTCGGCGCATCCGTTCGGCCGGCCTCGCCACAGACATTATCGCCATCACCGCGGTGCGTGACCTTGACAACGTGCGCGGAGCCATCGCGGCCGGCATCGTGCAGTATCTGATCAAGCCGTTCACCTATTCGACCTTCGCGACAAAATTGTCCAGTTACCGGGACTTTCGTGCGGAACTGCACGGGCAGGCATCCGTCGTGACGCAGTCGGCAGTCGATCATGCCTTCGCGAGCCTGCGCGCGCCGACCGATATTCCCCGGCCCAAGGGGCTGGCGGAATCGACCCTGAACCCGGTGGTCAGGTACCTTCAGGCGCAGGCCATGCCCGTGTCGGCGAGTGAGTTGATGGAGCCGCTCGGACTCTCGCGCGTGACGGCACGGCGCTACCTGGAGTATCTCGCTGACTCCGGCCTGGTGCTGCGCGCTGCCCGTTACGGCACGCCGGGACGGCCCGAGAACGAGTACAGCTGGAAGCCGGGGCGTTAGCGGTTCGTAAAAACCGGTGGCCGCTTCTCGACAAAGGCGGCCATGCCCTCGCTCTGGTCATCGGTGGCGAACACCGAGTGGAACAGGCGACGTTCCAAGTGGATGCCGCCGCTGAGCAGCGACTCGTATGCCGCGTTGACGACTTCCTTGGCGAGCATGGCGATCGGCGCCGATTTCGCGGCGATGTCGGTGGCAGTGGCGAGTGCGTCGGCCATGAGGTCGGCAGCCGGCACGATGCGGGCGACGAGGCCGGCGCGTTCGGCTTCGACCGCGCCGATGGAGCGGCCGGTGAGGATCATCTCCATCGCCTTGGCTTTGCCGACCGCGCGGGTGAGACGCTGGGACCCGCCCATACCCGGGATGACGCCGAGCTTGATCTCGGGCTGGCCGAAGCTGGCCGTGTCGGAGGCGATAATGAAATCGCAGATCAGGGCCAGTTCGCAGCCGCCGCCGAGGGCGTGTCCGGAGACGGCGGCGATAACCGGCGTGCGCACGGCGGCGAGTCGGTCCCAGCCGGCGAACCAGTCTGCGAGATACATGTCCATGTAGCTCATCGTCGACATCTCCTTGATGTCGGCGCCGGCCGCGAAGGCGCGTTCCGAACCGGTGATGATGATCGCACCGATCTCGGGGTCGGCATCGAGCCGGGTGGCGGCACCGACGACATCCTGCATGGTGGCGAAGTCGAGAGCGTTGAGTGCCTTCGGGCGGTTCAGAGTGATGACACCGACGCGGCCGTGCCGGTCAAGCAGGATGTTGTCGTAGGTATCTGATTGTGCAGTGGTTGGGGTGCTGTCGCTCACGTGGTGGCCTTTCATTCGGTGGTCGGTGTGGATTCGCAGTCGCGTGGGCGCGGCAAACGCAGTTCGCGGTCGCCTAGCGGCGCGAAGTGCGCGTGCACGTCACTGTCACTGACAGCGTCCAGGGTGCTCGGCTGCCACCGGGGCGTGCGGTCCTTGTCGATGACCTGCGCACGGATCCCCTCGATCACGTCGTGCCCGGCCACCATGCGCAGGGACACCCGGTATTCCTGTTCGAGCACCTCTTCGAGGGTGCCGAGGTTCCGCGCGCGGCGGAGCGACTCCAGAGTGACCGTGACGGCGGTCGGCGACTTGGCCAGAATCGCGGTAGCTGCTGCGCGGGCAGCCGGAATGGATGATTTCTGCAACCGGTCGATGATCACGGGCAGGTCGTCACCGGCGTAGCACTCGTCGATCCAGGGCCTCTCGGTCAGGAGCGGCCCCGGGGGGACGATCGTCGCGGCGTGCTCGGCGATGGCGTCGGCAGCGGGCATCCGTTTGAGGGCGTCGGCCAGACCATCGAGCCGGGCCGAGTCGACGAAGCTGTCGGCGAGGCCAAGCGCGATCGCATCGGCGCCGGTCATGGTCGCGGCGGTGAGGGCGAGGTGGGTGCCGAGTTCACCGGGTATACGCGAGTAAAGGTAGCTTCCGCCGACGTCGGGCACGAAGCCGATAGTGGTCTCGGGCATACCGAGTCGGGTGCGTTCGGTCACGACGCGGAAGGAGGCGTGACCGGAGAGCCCGACTCCCCCGCCGAGCACGATGCGGTCCATCAGGGCGACGAATGGTTTGGGGTAGCGCTTGATCTGCGCGTTGAGCGTGTATTCATCTGCCCAGAATCGAGCGTTCTCGTCGGGGTCACCGCCGAAAGCGGTGCGGGCGTCACGGTAGATCGAGACGATGTCACCGCCGGCACAGAGGGCACGATCTCCGCTTCCGGTCAGCAGAACGGTGTGTACGGCGGGATCGTCGGCCCACTCCGTGAGGGCTGTGGCGATAGCGCGGATCATGCCGTGCGTCAGCGCGTTGAGCGCCTGCGGCCGGTTCAGGATGATGTGGGCGAGCGATCCATCGCGCTGCAGCAGCACGTCTCCGTCGCAATTAAGCGGTGCGGCTGCAGGTGCTGCGGCGCCAACACTCGGCTCTACTCTCGTGCTCTCGCCCGAGATGCTGTCGATCGAATCCGTGCGGGGCATAGAAGACCTTTCCGCGTCGATGCGGTTGAGTAGGGGTGAACGTGAGCCAGTCTATCGACGTGAATTTTCTGATCCGCAAGCATTCGAGAAACTGATGCCGGCATCCGTTCTTTGGTATAAGAACAACCAGTAAGCAAACTGTCGCCCCGAGCGACCGGCTCACGTAGTCTCGGTACCACCGTTGGAGAAGAGAACTTCTTCCCTGGACGTCCGAATGCGGCCCGTCATTGACTGAAAGCAGCAAAAATGGATGTTTCGCCCCTCGCTTGGATCTTGACCGTCGCGGCTATCATCGCGCTCCTTGCTTTCGACTACGTCTTTCACGTACGCAAGGCGCATGCGCCGACTTTGAAGGAAGCAGCGATCTGGTCCTCGCTTTACGTGGGAATTGCCATCCTCTTCGGGCTGGGCGTTCTCATCGTGGGCGGTGCCACCCCGGGTGCGGAGTATTTCGCTGGCTACATCACCGAAAAAGCGCTGTCGGTCGACAATCTCTTTGTCTTTCTCATCATCATGACGAGTTTCCGAGTCCCGCGCGAAGACCAACAAAAGGTTTTGCTGTTCGGCATCACCTTCTCGCTCATCGCCCGTACCGGATTCATCTTCCTGGGCGCAGCGCTGATCAATTCATTCGCCTGGGTGTTCTATTTCTTCGGCATCATCCTGTTGATGACTGCGGGCAACATGCTCAAACCGGAGAGTTCAGAGTCCCGATCATCTGAAAACTTCATGGTGCGAATCGCACGCAAAATCTTTCACACCAGTCCGGACTACGACGGAGACAAACTCTTCACCGTGCACGAGGGCAAGCGAGCGCTGACCCCGATGCTGCTCGTCATGGTCGCAATCGCTGGTACCGATCTATTGTTCGCTCTCGATTCGATCCCCGCCATCTTCGGCCTGACGCAGAACGTCTACATCGTGTTCACCGCCACCGCGTTCTCGCTCCTCGGGCTCCGACAGCTGTACTTCCTGCTCGACGGCCTGCTGGACCGACTGATCTACCTCTCCTTCGGTCTTGCGTCCATCCTCGCCTTCATCGGCGTGAAGCTCATCCTCCACGCCCTGCACGAGAACAACCTGCCTTTCATCAACGGCGGTGAACCGGTACCGGTATTCGAAATCAGTACAGCTCTCTCATTGACCGTCATCATCGGTGTGCTCGTGGTCACGGTGCTCGCGTCTCTGCTCAGCCCGGCCGGCCGGGCGCAGACCATTATCGCCAACGCCCGACGCCACGCAATCAACTATTTGGACCTCGACTACACCGAGGACCACACCGAACGCATCCGCGTGTACGCGGCCCTGACCCGGGAGGAAGAATCCCTCCGCGCACTCCGGCCCAAATATCAGACGTTGGCCAAAGACAAGGCTGGACTGATGGAACTTCTCCATGCCGCACACACCGAACATGACGCGTCGGTGCGGCGCGCAGCGCGCGAATAGTCGAGCATCACGGTTCCGGTCACTGTCGTTCAGGGATTCGCTGTGCGCTTCCCCGGCGTCGATGCGAGCGTGGCGTCAACCAGCCGCGGGATGAAGAGGGCCGCGCACCCAGTCGTGTCGTTCGCATCAAATGCGGCAAAGAAACGCCGACCCAGGCCGCTGGCTCGCGTAAACCGTGGAGGACGCGGCGAAGTTCACTTTTATACTCGTCGTTTTCGAAGGTAACGACGCTCGAAGCAGACCGCCTGAGTGATACCCAGGCCGGCGTATCCAGCCGCTAGCCAGATGTTGCTGCCTGACAGGGCAGTCCACACTCCGAGGCCAATGAAGAAGAGCCCGAAAATCGTGAGCGATAACGGAGCATCTGTGCGATTGCTCATACGAGGCTCACTCCTGTTGGTGTTGCCGTACCGAGCAACGAGCAGCCCCAGAAAGTCATAGCCACTGCGTAGAGCATGAAGCCGAGGACAACGCTGGCTAGCTGAAACGATAGTCCCGCCAATCCTGATGAAGCAACGAGCGGCCACCGATATCTGTGCAACGGTGGCGCTGGGCCTGTTGAATAGGTGTGGTTACGGCCTTCATAGGTAAAGCACCCGACGGATGACGAACAGTTGTTAACGCCGACTGAAAACAAGGTCACTTCTGGCCCTGTTTTCAGTTGGCGTTAACACGACCACGGCCGCGTGGGTAGCACGCAACCTTGCGACAGCGCCACCGTTCACCGAAGAACGGCAGGCTCGGCTCGCGACCATTCTCCGCCCAGCGTCGCTCACGCTACATGTTGCCCGCTAACGCCGTAGGAAGCGGGCTCGGCTTCTCGACGTCATAGTCTGCGCATTCGTATGAGTGCCGGGCACCGGCGGTGCCTTTCTAATTTCAGAGCCACGACGATATCGATGTGCGACCCCACCGGTACTCCTGTGGGTCGAGAACCCGTCGTAAACTGTACCAGCTCCTCGACCCGCGGCGGGCGCAACGACATCAGACTGGCACGATTGACCGATGCTGGTGGCCAGGCTGGAGGCCTCGTGCCCCTCGCCGGCCTGGACGCCCTAACTCGCGCCTGATTGCGTCCCGTTATCCGTTGTTGTTGAGAGTAACGGGGGCCTGACTATACATGTAGGAATTTCCGCTAATTTTGCCTTTGCCGTCGTAACCAAAGCCACAATTTGCCACCACGATAAGAATGTTCTCCACCCCCTCGACAAGATCTGGGCTTTTAGCGTGTAGTGCCTCTCGAGTTATAGACTCGTCTTCTGACATCATGTATTCCGTCGCGGCCTCATCAGACATTCGGTATTTCGCAACATTCTCGGTCTTGACGACCAGAATCCCGTATCCCGGGGTGAGTGTGCTTTCTTTCGCAAAGATCTCCTTCACGGCAACAGTGATCTCTTCTGCCCGCGGACCGCCATCACGAATAAGAACGGGAAGCGAGCCGTTGTAAACAACGCCGGAAGTCGCAGCTACGTCCCAATCACCAGAAAATAGGCTCTTGTTGGCCTCAACCCAAGTGTTCAACGCCTCGGGGTCTTTACTATCCAATATCGGAGAATCGAGAGCTTCTTCCGCAACAAATCTCACTGCGTTCTGTTGGGCATTTGCCGCGTCTTCTCCTGTGAAGCCGAATTCAACCAGAGAAGACAGATCGACCTTAGACGCGTCGTAGACGAGCGCGTCTGAGTCGGGGTCAATGGTGGTGTGACAGTAGGCACCGTATTCGTCGGTGACGTCCTCGAGGGGTATCACGTCTCCGTAGTCACCGGGGTTTGCCATTGAGCAGCCGATTTTCACTGTCGCTTCACTGGGCGAAATAATGGTTGGTTCAGCGGCCGATTCGCCCGTAAGCGCGGCTGCGCAGCCTGTAAGCCCGAGCGCCATCATGCCCGCAAGACTGAGGCCGATGAGCGAATATGTTGAATCCTTGAAAATAATCGTCTGCCCCATTAGATAACGTCGATATTGGTCTACCTCGTAGTCTCCACTATCCACGACGGACTGAGAATCCGTCACATTCACTATCGAATCTTCCGAGCCGGCCGGCCGCTCTTTGACTCACGTCTCGGTGAGCGGATGAGGCGGGCGCGACCTCAGGTTCAGTCCAGCAGCGTGTAAGACGACAACCCCGACGCTCCACCGATGACGAAGGTGTTCTCGCCAGTCTCCAGACCGCCCATGCGCAGGGCGCCGGGCGAGTAGGCGGTGCCTTCGATCGCGGCGAGGTCACTCGTGCACGGGAATCCATCGTGCCCGGCGCCATACGCAACCACGTCTCCGCTGCTATGCTGCAAGGCCTCGAATCCGTCGCGGTGCTGGCCACAGGCAAAGATTGCGCCGTCGGGCAGATCGGTGACGTCGCCCGTCAGCGCATTGACCAGGCTGACCGCGCCGGCCACGTTGACCGCCCGGATCACGGACCCGGTTTCGAAGAAGATGGCACTGGCGCCTGACTCGGTGCTGGTGCTGCCCAGCGCCAAGGTCCACTCGACTTCGCCGGAGAGTGGGTCCATGCCCAGCAGATCAATGTCGACGTCGGCGTAGATTGTCTCGAAATTGATGCCGTCGGCACGCAGGGCGTAGGTCATCGTGCCAGAATTGTAGCGACACAGAGGCAGGACGTCGTCGATGAGTTCGGGGCCAATAGAGCTCGCCGGGCAGTCGCTGGTGGCGTCGAGGCTCCACAGGGAGTCACCGCTGGCGGGGTCGAGGCCGACGGTTTGGGTCTGGGTCAGATCGATCACTCTTTCGCCGATGTCGAGTCTGGCGCGGTCGAAGTAGCTGCCGCTACCCACGAGCACCTCGTCGGATCTGAACAGGTCCCAGTTCCAGCCGCCGTCGCTCGAGTAGCCCTCAGCAAAGATGTCACTGTAGGGAAGCTGCCAAGCGACGGCACCGTCAGCGCTGTAACCGAGTTCTTCCACCCCGTCGGGGGAACGAGCATTGGTGGAGAACAGGCGGTCGCTGAGCATGCGGGCTCTAGCAGGCATCACCACATCGGTGTCGGCCACGATGGTGCCGACTTTGGGGTCGATGCGAAAATTCGCTCTGTCGGCGTCGTCGGCCGCTTCGAGAAAGCCGGTGAAGCACACGGCGATGTCATCGGCGCAGGCAGCTGGCCGCTGGGTCGCCCAGACCATGTTGTTGCTGATGGACGTCGAGACGCCGGAGCCGATTTCCGCGATCACGAGCTCGGACCAGCCGGAGTCATCGCCCACGATCGGGCTCAGGTAGGTGACGAAGGATTTTTCGCCAGACTTCAGACCACCCAGGTCGACCACGACGCCCTGGGTTGTTGCACCGACGGCCGCAACATCTCGCCAGACCTCGACGCCGGTAGCAGCATCCCACGCGACCACGTTGAGTGCGCCGTCCGCGGCCGCGACGTACGATGCGACGTAGCCGTTCTGGGAGATCGGTTTTCCAACGAGGTCGACATCGATCGTCCATGCCGGCTCGATGGGGGTTACGAAGTCGGTAACGGCAACCGCCGTGGTCGGTTTCGGTTCTGCAGTGGAGGTGGCGCATCCGCTCAACGCGGTGATGACAGCCAGGCCGATCAATGCGGTTTTCGTGACATGCCGTGACATAGGTTCCCCGTAGTTCGTCGATCGTCCCCGATCGCGAACACACGACCTTCGATAACTATGCCGCATTGCGGGCGAGCGAATTCTCCGATGCGCCCGGATCAGTCGGGCAGTGTATAGGCCGACAGCCCCGACGCTCCGCCAAACAACGAAGGTGTACTCGGCGGTTTCTCGGCCGGCCATACGCACGGCAGCGGCCGAGTACGCGTTGCCTTCGATCGCGACCAGGTCACTCGTGCACGGAATCAAACCGCTCTCGGCATCTCCATCCGAAGCCAAGCTCATCCGCGCTGTCTCCACAAAGACGATGGAACTCGCGCTCCGGTGTGATGCCCTGACATCCAACATGGCAACAGGCGCCGTCTCGAAAACGCCGAAGGACACGTTCATGCCCCAGCTGCCAGTGCGGTAGCTGGGGCATTTAGTCTGTGTTGAGTACACGCAAAGTACACGGTCAGTCAGCGTTTATTTCAATGATTTACGGTGATCAGCAATAAACCCAGATGAACTAGATCCCGGTGTTTCACTGGGCTTCAGGCCCTTCATGGTCCCCCCCCCCGGACTTGAACCGGGAACCCACTGATATGAAGTGCGAACAGTAGGGAATGGGACGTATGAGTAATAAGCGGGAGAATACCGGCGTCCAAGGCCATTACATATGGAGAGACAAGTATCCATTTGGAGTGATTCGTATCTCAAAGTAGCGAATAAGTAGCGGATTCTGGGAACTGCACGATCCCCCCCCTCTGCCACCGTCTCGCATGATCAACCCTTTCGATCCCGCGGCGTTGACGGCGAAAAAACCCAGCCTCCGAAGAGACTGGGTTTCGTCACGCAGCGTCAGTTTGTGCAGCTGTCAGGGGAATTAGAAGGTTTTTTTGAACGGCGCAATCGCGGCGTCTATTTCGTCTTGGTCGCCGCCAAGTTCGCGGTACTGTTTGGTTAGCCTGGCGACTTCCGCGGGGATGGCGACCAGTTTCGCCCGGCGTTCCTGCTCAGTGATGATGGTGATGCGGTCGGCGTCGAGGTCGGCGTCGGTGGCGGTTGTGAAGTCCATGTGTGTTGCCTTTCGTCATGCGCCGGTTCCAGGTGGTGAGATCGGCCGTGCATGATCGGTCGTCCTTGTTCCTGTGCCTTGAACCTTTTCGCCGGCTACTGAGTAGGAGCCGGTTCTGGAATCAAGAATTTTCAAGTTGCCTGTGATGTGTTAACCGTATGGCGTCACGAACATAACGTCCAGATATGTCGAGATTCTTGATGCAATACGCAGAAAAGTGTGAACGCTGCTTGTGCTGTGTCCGAGGCTGATTACCCTCGGCGCCAGAATCTGCGCATTTTCACGGTAACGCCGCGCATATGGGCGCTTGATGCCTGCATAGTGCGACCATTGCACACATAAACCGGTGAATCAGTCGGCGACGGCATGGAAGTACCGGACAGGCGAAACGCCCCGCCGCCTCGTGAGAAGGGCGGGGCATTCCCTGCGGTGAGGGCGCTGGGAGCCGGCCGGGGCAGGTAGGGCAACTCATCGCTTTCGTTAGCCGTCCCATCCTGATTGGATGGGGGTTTGGCCGTGGCTGAGGTCTCAACTACGGAACGCTCAATCGAGGGGTATAGCAAATGAGTTGGTCTAGCAAGATAACGAGCATCCTGGCTAAGGGTCTCAACCAAAATGTAGTTGATGGCAAACTTCTCGACGCTGGTACGGACCTTGAGAAAGTCATCAATGAAATGATCGACGCGAAGCTCAAGGACAAATAAGAACGACAAAAAAGCCCCGCCACCTCGTGAGAGGGGCGGGGCCTAGTGGCTCGTGGTTAGCGCGTCATCGCTGCCCGGAGGCGTCGCAGGTTCCTGCGAGTTTGCTCGTCGCGGACGGCGCGGTCGGCGTCTTTTCGTAGAGCTTTAAGCACCTCAGGATTAGTGAGATCCTTCCTCGGAGCTCGACGTGGACTGACCCGCATGCTGGTGATAGTCATTGGACTCCCTGTTGGTTTGATTCTATGGTGATGAACTGCGTGTTGGCTAGACGTGCACGCGCTACTGTTTCTCGGCCTCGGCGAAAGCGATGGCCAGGAGGCCTGCGAACACGTCGACGATGACGATATCGTTCTCATCCAGGCTGCCGACCGAAGGAGAATCCACGGAAAGCATGCCGTACGCCTTGCCATCAGCAATGATCGGACTTGAGATGAACGTTCCGTATCGCTTGCCCTTCCTTTCAACTCCAGGTTCATCCGAGACGGCAATGTCCCCTACAAAGAGCGACTTGCCGAGACGGATCATCTGAAAAATCGCCGCCCCTCGATGACTTGGAACATCAATGAGCTTGCCCGGTTTGTCGCTCCTGCCAATGTGATTCATTGAAACGAGCTGCATCACATCAGGTTGCTTCTCCTCGATTCGATAGACAATCACCCGAAGGTTCTCACCCTCCGGGAGGGCTACGTTAATGGAGGCGCAGGCGTTTGAGACAATCCTGACAAGCGCAATCTCACGCACGCGTCTTGTCTTGGAGGGCATCCGAGCCATGTCCACGATGATCGGTACGAGCGCGTCTGTGAGAAGGCTTCGCGTCCGCGATGCTTCCCCTCGCTCAGATTTCCTGCTCTGGTGCCTCCAAACTTCCAACATGATGTTGGTAAGCACTGTCCATGCGGACAAGCCCATGCCCCACCAGAAGAGTGTGCCGTTGTAGGCGTCTCCGGTGCCCACGAACGCCCAACAGACGGCGGCGCCAACGGCCGCGATTCCTCCGAGAGCCGAAGGTATCCACGCAACGTATTCCACGAGCCAAGTAATCGCGGTGAATATCCGTTGAATCGGTGAACGGTTTTGAGCAAGGCTCCGCGCTTTTTTAACTCGATCCCCCATAAGAATTGACCATACTGCACAAGGCCGCGCACCCAACGCCTCGACATCAACGATGCTTGCGCGTTATGCCAGCAAATTATGGATCTCGCGCAACGAAAAAAGCCCCGCCACTTGATCCGGTGAAGGATCAAGCAGCGGAGCATTGGTGTGCGGGTGGTGGCTATGCGGCGGTGTACGTCGGCGTCTTGGAGCTGCCGAGCATGAGCGTCTCGATCTTCGGCCAACGGTTGCCGAGCCACCGAGCGAGGGCGTAGTAGGCGAGGATCACGAGGGCTGTGACGAGGGAGTAGAGCAGGGTGCGCCATTCGGGATCGACGGCGACGAGAAAGTCGAATACGGCGAGGATGCGGCTGGCGAGCCACGTGAGCAGTGCGCCGATGAGTGCAGGGACGCCAGTTCGGACATACGCCAGGGCGCGGATGCGGATGGTGTCGCCGAGGGCGAGTTCAGTGGTGGTCATGGTATTGCTCCTTGGGGTGGGTGTCTTCGAGTTCTTGCCGGATCTGGTCTTCGTCGTCGGCAGCCTGGATGCCCGCGGCGTCGAGGCGCTTGAAGACGGCGAGCATGCCGCGCTCGAGCCGGTCGACGGCGAGTTCTGTGCGGTCGCCGGCGTCCTTGATGCTCGAGCCGTCGTTCTTGTGGGTCTCGTGGTAAATGCCCGCGATTCGCGCATCCTGCGCAGCCAGGGTTTCCGTCTGGCTCGCGAGCGTTTCTGATTGGTTCGCGAGCGTCTGGTCAGTGCGAGCCATGAATGCTGTCAGCCCACGAATGCTCGCAAGGGTCGCGGCGAATGCGAGGAAAGCTTGCGCGGCAGCCACCAACGCAAGTCCCCATTTGCGGCCCCATTTAATGGCAGCGACGATGGCGAGTGCGTAGATCAGCAGCTCGAGCAGCGTGACCGACCCGGCCCAATCGATGAACCAGTCAGGGAAAAGCTCAGGCATCAGCTGGTCGGCTGCTGGCATGAATCAAAGCCGCCATCATGGCCGCATGTTGAATCTGGGGCATGCCGACACATCAGGCGCGGATTGCGGCGAGGTTGTCATTGACCGTGGAAATGAAGCTGTCGAACCGGGCATCGTCCACCGCCGTCGCGGGGCCGTAGACACTGATCGCCACATCGACTTCTGCCTGCGTGATCAGCGGGCGCACGGTCAACTCGCCCACCTTGTAGTGCATGATCCCCGTGACCTTGCCCGAGCCGTCCGAGGCGTGCGTGGTGTGGAGAATGACCTTCATGGTTGATGATCCGATCTGCCGAGTGACCGGCTGTGCGAGGGCGATGAGGGTGGCGGATGCGAGCGCAGAGCCGAGGTGTTCGAGCGGGTCGAGCTGGGTGCCGTCAGTGTCGCGGTATTCCTGATGCGAGTGCACATAGCGGGTGCCCGAGTTGCCCATGACGGCGATGATCTGCCCCCGGGCGACGCGCTGCCCGACCGCGACAAACTGCTCGGCATGGTGCGCGAGCAGCGACGTCGTGCCGTCGTCGTGAAGAATTACGATACGGTCGCCGTAGCTACCCTCAGGGCCGACCGCGGTGACCACGCCCCCGGCGGGCGCCTTGATCTGCCGGTCCTGCTCGGTCATGTTTCCGTGGCCCTGATCGATGCCCCGGTGCGGCCTGCTGCGGTTGCTGAGCTGCTGTTCGTGATAGGTAGTGATCCCACCGCGTGCGGCGAGGATTATGCGGGTCATTGCGCAGCCCTGAATGCCAGTGACATGCGGACCTGAGTGTTGCTGCCCGTTTGGCCGGTGACGGTAACCGTGCCGTCGTCGCCGAGCTGCAAACCGCACGCCCCAGGTGTGCCACCAGTGCCCTGCCATGCAGCGCACCCAGAATTCGATACAGGCCGAAACCCCGCGGGCAGGGTGAGTATCGTCTCGTTGTTCCCGAAAGCTGCGTTCTTGGTCAGGATGAAGTTGGCCGTTACGATGCCGTTGTTTTTGGTGAGGTCGGATTCATTCAGCACCCAGCCCGAGCCGAGAGCGGTCAGGGTTCCTCTGTATGCAGCTAGCTGGTCCGCAACCTGCATGGGTCGCCGGTCGAAAAGCGCTACCGTCGTGGTGCTGGAATTCACCACGCCCACCACAGTGGCTGATCATCCACAACGCCGGGAGTCGTGTTGATCGTGGGGTAGGCTGTCGGCGGTGCCGTCGGGGTGGCGCTGGTCGTAGTGGCACCGGTAATGGCGACGAGCTCGCACACGTTCGTCGCCCACGTGCGGCGCAGAACGATCAGGTGCCACTGTCCGGCAGCGGGTGCGGAGAATGCGATAACCTCGGCAGCGGTAGAAGTGGTCAGCACTCCGGGCGCATAAGCATCACCCGCCGAGATCGACACCGAGCGCACACCCGAAACCTGCGTGGCCGCGAAATCTGCCGTGCTGCCGACCGCATACCGCACGGCTGCGAGCTGCATCAGCTTGGCGAATTGCGCCTCGTTCATGGTGCCGTCGAAACCAGATCCTGTGATTGCCATGTCGTCCTACCTGCTCGTTGAAAGTCGTCGTTGTGCAGAGGCAAGCTGCGAGATAGCCCGTGCAAAAAGCTTGTCGGGGTCGTCAGTGCGATCGCCGACCTGCGGGGTGACCGTCGCGCCCGTGGTCTTGTCCCATGTGAGATTCACGGCCAGAATCTGATCAGTGAATCGGACGCCGTTTGCCATGACTGATATGTGATCGCCACGCCGAAACCCGCCCGGTGCGTACTGGAATTGATCCGTTTCGGAGAGGCTCAGTGATAGGCCAGCAGTCGGTGCACCATCCGAAAGACCCTTCGCGCCCGCCGCGTTCAGGTAGATCCTGAAAGCGTTCTTATCAGCCGCGGAAACTTCATCACGCAGCAGGTAATACTTCGCGATCCGATATTGATCAGCGAGCGTGTCCGGCCAATTCAGGGTCGAGCCCGTAGCATCCCGAAATACTTCGATGATGTCGCCGTACTCATCCTCAATCCCGGTCGTATCGCGCACCTCCCAGAACGCTCGTGCAACATTCTCGCCAGGGCCACCTACGACGATGCGGGTTGCGGTCGGGTATTGCTGTGACCAGTCGCCATCGAGTACCACGGCAGAATCCACAGTCAGGTCCAGAGGCCATGTTGTCGGCTCCCATACATCGGCGGTAATGGTCGGAGAGACACCGTCATGCTGAAAGCTGAGGCCCAAGCCGGTTTCGAGCAAAAGTCCCGCCAGGGCCTCATTCAGCGGTGCCATTCGCACTGGCAAAATATCATCGGAGGCGTAAGGAAAGGGAAAGCGGAACTGGTTGGGCGCGACAGTGACGGGCCTTCCAAGCCGCTCGATCATGTTTACAGATATGAGGTCTTTAATGGCTCCTTCTGCAGAGTCGCCACCCGTGTGAGGTAGTAGTGGGCTTTGCTGAGCGTTACGGTGGCACCTGAATTGAAATAGATATTCGACTGTGCTGTGTCGCTCATAGAGACTGGTGAAAGATTCTTATCCGGCGCGACCCAGCCGAGGGTGTTCATCATGAGACGGTAGTCGTCCTCCACTTGGAAGATGACCGTGCCGAACGCTGCCACCTTCCCCTTGGGATGCAGCAGCGGGCCGGACATTTCGTGCCCGCCCTTGTACGTGATTCGGCAGCGCGCACCCTTCGCCAGCATGAACGGCAGCATCTCGTCAGACGCTGAAACTTCGATCTCACCCGTCCCCACTGCATTGAATTGCGGCGTGAGATCCAGGCGGATCGGATCGGCAAGATTCCCCAGCCACTTGAGCGCCTTGTCGAAAATCTGCACTACGAATGGTGATTCCATCAGAAAGCCCTTCTGTATTGCGGGAAGAAAGCGACCTGCACGGAACCTGCACCGTTCAGCACAATGCCAACCGGAACCGAACCGCCCCGAGGAATCTGCGCGAATTGGATCGATGAGAACTGGAAAAACGGAACGATCGTCCCCACGCCGGCCACCCACTTTCGGGCAACCTGCACAGTCGGATTCGTATCAATCACCAAGCTCTCACCCGCCGCCAATGACAACGTGGCCGAGATAACCGACCCTCCGACATTGATGGAAAAGCTCACAGCCGGACCGTAAACAGTCAGTGTCGGCCATGCCGGAGTGTCGCCAGGATTCGAAATAGTTGCGCCGTCCACCGTTGATGCTGAGCCGATCGTGAAGACGAAATTGGAACCAGGTGGGGCGTAGAAAGTGCCCGTGTCAGCGGCTGTCTGGAAAACCTTCGAGGACAGAGGGCCACGCCAGAACGGCTTGTCGGCGACCATCTCCAGGCCGAATGGATAACCGGTCACGTCGGTCGGATCTAGATTGAACGCTAGGTCACCGTCACTCACGAAACGAAGATCCAAGAAGCGGACTTTAGTCTCAGACGACGAAACCGTGAGGCGGCAAGTCACCTCAGGATCCATCATTTTCCAGAAAGCGCTTTCGGATTCCATCCACTCTTCTACGTCCATGCCCATCGGCATGAGCAGAGGGAGGAAAACCGTTCGCGCCCCCGTTTTATACCCGGTGACTTCCTGCCCATCTTGCGCTGGAGTTTCCCTGGTAAATGTCTCGAAGGGGGGGGCATCGACAGTCCCATGAGCCCGGCGCTACTGAGACGGATGGGACCGCGCTTGATGTCGTACTCAGTCCCATCCTGACCTGTCAAGGTGTATTCGCTCATATGACACCTACCCCTCGAATGCCAGACATCATCTGTGCGCGATGCTGACCAATCCGCAGCTTGCGAATGACGTCGTCAGCGTTCGCTCCAATCGGGCCGTTGAAGTTGTTTGTGATCCCGGGCGCAGTCCGTGAGGTATTGCTAGGCGTGGACGCAGTGATCCCGCCAGCAGCCATCGGCATCACCTCCATCCGACGCATCGTTTCGAGAAGAATCGACATCGACCGGGCGGACCCGTCGATGGGAATGAACGACTCAGGAACGTCACCCCTGTCGCCGACCACGCGCCACGTGTTCGCGGGCACGACCTGAGCAATCGGCTGCATCGGGGTCAGTCCGCGCACACCACCAGCGGCCATGAACTCTGTGACACTACCCTGGGCATTGGGGCTGAATCTGATATTCGTACCGTCGATCCGGTAGGTTTCTCCGCCGACAGAATCGACCGTAGCCCGGACACGACGGCCGTTCACGCCTTCGATCCACCGGTTCACTTTCGCCTCTGCCGTCGCGGTGTTCGCGTCAATCACAACTGTGCCGTCAGGCAGAGTCGTGATGCGGTCCGCGAGGCCCTGCACCTTGGCCTGCTGCGCCTCAGCGTTGGAGCCAAACTCAGTCGTCGCCGAAGGAGGAGTCTGCAGAACCGTGTCGATGAGCTTGCGCGTCTGCTCCTCCGTGAGGCCCATCTGCGTAAGTTGCCCTACGAGGGCGTCCGTCGAAGTCCGATACCGCGCGGCCAGTTCGTCCTGGCTTTCACCAGCCGTCGCTGCCGCAGTCGTCTGTTCCCCCATTGCCGCTAGCGAGTTGCGCACCTGATCCTCGAGCAGCTTGCCCGAATCAGACGCGCGGATGTTGGCTAGGTCGATCCCGTCGAGGCCGTAGGTGGCACCCTCAGCGGTGACGCCGACCTCGCCGATGGTATCGATTAGCCGCAGCGAGGCATCGTTCAGGTACCCCATCGCCGTGGTGCCGTCCATGAACCCGTTGAACGTGCCCGCAGTATCGTCGAGGTCGTCATGCAGGCCACGGATAGTGTCCGCTGCATCCTCGGTGGTGGAGTCAAAACCGCGCATACTATCCGCGAGGGCGTCGAGTTCCTTGGGCCGCCCCTCCCAACCATTCATAACGTCGATTGCGCCGGCAATACCTTCGACCATGTCTGCGAGGGGACCAGAAACGAATTCACCGAAAGCCTCGGCACCGTCCGCCGCTGCGTCGATCAGTGTGTGACCGAAGTCCAGCGCGCCGTTCGCGAGATCTTGGAAGAACTGAAGCATTGGACCACGGTTTTGCGAGATCCAATCGGCGGCCTCCCCTAGTGGGTCGGAGAAAGCGGCCGCGAGGGCGCCTTTCATTCCGTCAGTGGCGACCTCGATGTTGCGCTTCGCCTGCTCCATCTTCGTCGCGTCATTGTCCGTGAGGGTATCGAACATCTTCTGTGCGGCACCCTGCACGCCGTTGAGCTGGGTGACAGCGGTGGACAGGTCCATGGCGAATAGGGCAGCGCCCATGTCTTCAGCCTTCGTGCCGAACAATCCCACGGCCGCCGCATTGCGTAGTACCGGATCCTCGGTCTCGCGCAGCTTCTTCAATACCTCGTCGAGCCCGTCACGTGCGTCAGCACCACCGCGGGAAATCTTCGCGGTCATCTCTTCCGCATTGAAGCCCAGGGATTCAAAAGCAACGGTGGAGGCCTTCGACGCATCAGTGGCGCGGATCTGGAACTCTTTGAGAGCGTCGGCGGCGATGTCGCTGTTTCGTGCGCCCGCATCCAATCCCTGGTTCATCAGTCCAAGCGCTTCTTCCCCGGACAGCCCGAGTCGCGCGAATACCGCCGGGTACTCGGTGAAGGTGTCAATCAGATCTTCGCTCCGGTTCACGCCCTCACGAGCGCCGGTCGCGAGAAGATCGAATGCATTCTCCGCCGACTTCGCCACACCGGAACTGAGCAAGGTGGTGACCGCGGCAGCGATCGGGCGCACATCCTCACCGAGAACGTCAGCGATACCGGACAGCCCCTCGACAACCTTCTGAGCACTCTTTGTGGAAGCATCCTCGTCGATCAGGTCGAACTGCAGAGCGAGGCGGGTCGTGTCCATGTTCGCCTCGACAGAATCGCCAAAGTTCTTTGTGTACGCCTCACCAGCAGCACGTCCTAGCCGGAGCGCGTCAGCCTCGCTGATCCCGGTTAGGGCTTGCAGCCTGTCGTTGCCGACCTCGACCTGTAGCCCATCCTGAATCGCGCCACTGATGGCCTTGCCAATCGCGACACCAGCGAGCACGATGCCGCCGGCAATGGGGATAGCGGCCAGCGCTGCGATGAGAGTCCCCTCGATATCGCCACCGACAGCCTCGCCGACCTTCTGGCCCGCACCACGTGTTGCGGAGTCCAATCCCTTCGAGAAAGACTTACCGCCTTCCTGGCCCGCAGCATCGGCCTCGCTGCGGAAGCGGGAGAAGAAACGACTCAGGCGGCTTTCCGCCGGTGTCGGGTCGGCGTCAACAGCGATCATAGTCCGGGCAGACTGTAGCCCGGCGAGGTTGCGCTCGATCTTCGACAGGGCCGCCTCGGCACGACGAACATCCGCCGTCACGTCAAGGCCGCCAAGCGCGCGGACCTCAAGGTCGGCGAGACGCTGCTGCGCCCGGGCGAGACCCTTCTCAGCCCGGGTAACGTCCGCATCCAGCTTCAGCGACGTGTCCTGCGAGACAAGCTTTCTAGCGGCCGCCTCAACCCGGTCCATGCTCTCGAGCGCCGGCGCCACGTCAACCTTGATCCGGATCTCCCCGCTCGCAACTTTGGCGAGCTCACGGGCGGCCGATTCCGCGATGCCATAGGAGCGCGTGAGGACGCTCTGAATCTGCGCGGCAGACTTTCCGGCGGCGCGATCCGATTCAAGGTAGTTGGAGACAAGCGCGCGCTTCTGCCGGGCGGATGCCTCGGTTGTGTTCGCGAATGCGACCTTATAGGCGGCCTCAATCCGATCTGCGCTGGACAGGACCTCGCTGGCATCGGCGGTCAGCTTCTGCTTGATCGGCTTCTTCTCGATACGTTCGCCGATGGACTTCACGTCCTTGTCGGCCTTCTGAACCTGACTGGTGTCAGCGGTAAAGAGTACTTCCAGCTGGGCAGCTCGGAGAGTAGCCATGGATCACCTCCGGGTGAGTACCGCGCGTAACCGCGTCGGCGAATCGATCAGACTGAATATCACCGCCCGAACGCCGGGCCATGGTCGTGCAAGGACAGCGGGGTCGTACAGGTCGATGCCGCGCTCAGCGAGCTCTGCAACGACCAGCCGCCAGTTGATGATGAGAGCCAGCAGTGATCCGTCGATGTCAGCAGCCGGCGTCTTGCCTGGCAGCGCGTCGGGTGATTCTGGTTTCAGATGTTGGGGCACAGGCTTGTAGTCCTGATACCAGCCGTCCGCGTCAGGCTCACCGATACCGAAGGGCGCCCAGTCCTCCGCGGTGTTCAGTCTTTTGGGGCCGCACCACCTGCAATGCCAGGTGTGAGTTCGCGCGGCATCCACAGCAGCTTTGCGAGGGTGTCGGCGTATTCCTTGCCGCGCGCCCAGTAGAACACTGCGTAGTAAGTCACGCGGTCAATGGTTGCGGCGGGGACTTTGTCGGCGACCATCGCAGCATAAGCATCACCCAGGGCGGGGTGCTCGTTGCCGATGCTGTCGAGCATTGCCTGCACCTCAGCGGGAATCCCACCTGTGACGAGGCCAAGGTTCACTTCGCCGCGGACCGCCGCCGCGAGGATCATCTTCGCTGCCTCAACTGTGAGAGGACGCACAGTGTACGTGCGCCCTCCCAGCTCGAGCCTGAGGTCGGGCGCAACCCACTCGCCGAAGTCGATAGCGCCCACGGGTTACGCCGCCACGGTGTAGTTGACCGCAGCCGAGATACCCACCGCATTGGTGATGGTGACGGGCTCGACGCCGGCCGCGAGCGGCGGGATCGTCGCGATGATCGTTGAAGCGCCCACCACGGTGTAGGTGTCGACGTCGAGGACGATCGCGTCGAACTTGAGCTGAGTGACGCCGGTGAACCCGGTACCTGTGATGGTGACCTGGTCGCCGATCCGCTTGCCGGTCGGGGTGATCGACGTGATGGTCGGGGCTGCTGCACCCCACCCAACGAACGGGTTCGCAATCTCTTCATAGGGGCCCTTGCCGGTGAGGGAAATCGACAGCACCTCGATCTCGCCGTTCGGGCCGGTGTTCTGGCGGGTGTAGGAAACCGTCGTGAAGCCACGGCCCGCGTCGTTCGGGTTTGGTTCGCCCGACTCCGGCTTGTGATACCAGCGCACGTCGAGCACGGCCGACTCGCCCTTGGCGGTCGGCTTTGTGCGTGCGAGGAGAGCTTCGATCTCGAGCAGGTACAGCCCGGTCGTGATCGAGCGGTTCACCTGGACATTGAACGCGAGAGCAAACGACCACCCAGTTACATCCGAGTTTGCGGAGCCGAGGTCGTCGTAGGTCTGCGCGTCCTGCATGTTCGGGGTCGGAGAGGGCTGGAAACCGCTGATGCGGCGCACTGGCTGCCACGCCGGCGCGTTATACGTACCGAGGTTGACGTCGATGCCGTACTCAAAGCTCTTACCGAGCGTAGAACCAGCGGGAAGGGAAACTGTATTGCTCATGTGAGAGCCTCCAAATTATCGAGAATGATGAGGTAGTTCTCCGTGCGCATTTCGCGACGGTTGTCGTCGGCGCCGGCTGGCGCCATGGATTCACGACTGATGCTGCTAATCCCTCCCATACGGGAAAGTCCATGGAGAGCCGCGAACGACGGGGTAGAAAGAGCGTCGGCACCATCGGGTCGGCCAGGCCCGCCGCGCAGTCGCAGTTGCACGCGGCGCCACCCCAAGAACCGCTCGTCGGTGGTGCCGTACACGCGGACGCCGGCGGCCTTGTCGGGCCCAGTGCCAAGCGTGCCGTAGAAGACAGCGACCTCGTCAGCCGTGTAGACCGGCCCGTTCTCGCGCCACGCCCACCCGGCTATGGCGCCGAGCTCGCCACAGATAATTTTCGTCAGCGCAACGTCATCCAAAAGCGGCCCGCACTTCCGCCGCAAGGATCGCGCGCACGTCGACCTCATCGAGGGCAGCCTCGAGGAACTTCGCCTGCTCGCCCGGCTTGTGCTGGTAGTCGAGGTCCTCGTGCTGAATGCGCGAGATGTGCGACTTGAACCCGACCTGCAGGGTGAGGTCGTCCACCACGGAGAACCCCGACTTATCGGAGTCGCCGCCATCGGTCGGGCTCTTCTTGCGCGCAAGCTTGAGGATCTGCTTGCCCGCGTCTTTTAGACCGTCCTGAACGGCCTTCTCAAGAATGTCAAGGACCGGCACATTTATCTTCACGTGGTTCCTTCCGGTAGCGTGTGGGCGTGCGCAAACTTCTATTAGTTGCGGTGCTCTTGAGCGCCCTGTCTCTGTCTGCATGTTCGAGTGCAGAGGGGGAAATGCTGCAGTCCGCCGGTACAAGCACGCCGTCTCCCGCGGGGAAAGCATTGTCCGCGCCATCGGCTGAGCCGTTCGTCGAGCCGTGCGCGAGCTATTCCCCGACCGAACCATTGGCTCCGCCGACCGGAGCCGAAGAAATTGTTACGGCGGCACAGAACGCAGAGCTGCCAGAAAACGTGACACTCAAGCTCGGTGTCCAGGTGATTACTTCGGTGGATGACCCTGCAACGTTCGAGGTAGTCGCTCGTGTTTGCAGTGATTTCCTAATGCGCGAGGAGCTAGTCGCCGTGGGTAACAGCATCGCGAAGGCCGTATACGCCGTGCCCACGCACGAGCAAGTGACGCTGCTGATGATCAGCCCCTGGGTGCCTGATGGCGATTCGGTAAAGCAAGACGAGAATCTTGGGGTGATTCAGACCGATTATGAATTGTTCCTCTGGGACACGACGAATAGGCCGTTGGACTCGAACTGGAAATAATCAGGTAAGCGACAGAACAAGGAACGAATCGAGGCCATCGTCGCCGTTCTCATCGACACCGACAGCGAGCACTTCCGCCGCGCGCTCCCGGCTGGTGCCGGGCCACACAGTGACGAGCGAACCGACCGGGACGTGTTCGCCGATCGGCACGGTCACCGATGATGAAGACACGACCTCGGCCCCGGCGGAGTTGCGGACGAGGCGCTGCTCGTCTTTGACCTCGCCTCGGACGGTGCGTGCCGTGCCGTATCCGGTTCCCATGCCACCGGCCGAGAGGGCGTTTCGGATGCTCAGCGTGTGCGGGTACCAGAACGGGTCATCCCAGCTCACGAGTACTCTCCCTCGGCCCACTCGCGTCCGAAAGCTCGCGCCTTCGGGAAGCTGCCGACCGGGAGGCCAGCAGATGCCACGTCACACAGCGAGCGGAGGCTCATGATGTCGTCCTCGCTGAATGCGCCGCCGGGGTCGTTGTAGCTGATCGACGTGCCATTGCGACCGCGCGACTTGACCCGGCGAGCACCGGGCGCCGGCACCTCAGCGATGACGCCCTTGAGGATTGCGATTGTGTCGAGCTTCCGGTCGTCGTCGTCGGGGATCGAATTGAGACAGGGGGCGATGGAGCGCGCGCGCACCAGGATGCGCCGAGCGAGATTCTCGTTGTCACTTATTTGGATTGGAAGAATCACTCCATCGCCCCCTTCTCGTTACTGCTTGGTTTCGGCGGCGACCTTGTCGGCCGCGGCCTTCTCTGCGGCGGCCTCATCGGCCGCCGCCTTTTCAGCAGCCGTGGGCGCCTTCAGCTTCTCGATGAGCCCGAGGGCCAGGGCGTGCTTGATGCCTTTGACGGTGAAACCGTCGCCAATCTGCGCGCCGCGGTACAGGTACCGCTCGGTGCCGCCCTCGATGGGGAGTACGACGGCTGCGCCCTTGACGACGTAACGATCAGCCATCAGAGAGTCGTTCCGGTGATGTGCAGACCGGCGTGCGGCTCGAGCACGACGGGCACCACGACGCGGCGCGCACGGACGGTGTAGCTGTCCGTCTTGTTGCGCTGCGAGTAGGTCTCCACGTTGAAGTCGCCGGAGCGCGTGTAGTCGGGGGAGCCGAGATCCTCGTCGGCCATACCGCCGAGCTGTACGCGGTCGACCAACATCGGGTTCGAGCCGACGATGTGCGGCGAGGTCACCCACGTGTAGCCGAGCAGGTTGGTCGGGAACTGCCCATTGACGATGGGGTTACCATCCTCGCGGGGCAGTACGCCGGCGGAGGCGAACAGACCCATGACCTTCGCCCACTGCGCGCCACTGAGCGCGACGGTGTCGAGGTCGAGGCCGAGGCCGAGGGCCAGATCCTCACGCTCAGCCTTCGCCGCAGCGAGAGCCTTCACGACGTTGTCGATCGAGGTCCACGCGCTGGAAGCGAACGTGTCGGTGACCTTCGACGCGATGACGCTCATCGCGATGCCGTCGACGTCGCGGATAACGCCGTTGACGATCTGGTTGAGAGCGCGGTCGACGGCACCGAGTGCGCCGCGCTTAATGCGCTCGTCGGTGATGTCGGTCTCGAGGCCGCGCTTGTCGGTCTTGGCCGAGGCCATGCCGCCATCATTGATGATGGTCTTCGGGTACTCGCCACCAGGCGCGACGGACTGCGACCCGTCGGTCGGGAAGATCTCCTCGCCGGTCTCGTAGAAGATCCCGCCACCCTCGGCGGTGTACCGGCCCGAGAGCAGGAAGTCAGAGATGAAACGCTGGTCGACGAGCGTCGAAACGCGCTTTGCGATCAGCAGCGGGTTGCGGAGCAAAAGGTGGATCTGCTCGGTGGTCAGCGCGCCCGAGGGTCGCGCAACCGGGTAGGTGTAAGACGCCATGTCTTCTTTGCTCCTTAGATGAACAGGACGTCGATGACGTCCAGGTCGGCGGTGGCAGCCTCGAGGGCGATGCCGATGGGATTGACGCCGGCACCCTGGGTGGCGATCTTTCCGGCGGCAGCCGAGATGACCTTCGCGCCGGCGGCGATGGCGCCGCTGGCGACGAGTCGCTGCACGCCGGAGGGCCGGGTGTAAACGGTGACGGCATCGCCCACGATGGTGTCGACTGAGGCGACACCCACCACGGCGGCAGAGTCGGCACCAGCGGGGCCCACGGTGAGGTCGCCGGTCACAGCGACCAGGCGGCCACCGACGACGGCAGTAGAGGTGTTGAACGTGACGGACTTGCCGGCGCTGAACTTGGGGAGGTAGTCAGCCATGGTTAGGCCTCCTTCGTGTCGGTGCCCCACGCGGCGGCGTAGAGGCTGGATGCGGCGGTCGGTTCGTCGGCGGTGCCGATCTCGGTCACCGGGACGGTGTTCTTCGCCAGCGAGGCGATGACGGCAGTGGTGCCCTCTTCGCTCGCGGCGAGGTTGGTCAGCCACAGGTCGCGCGATGCGTCCGTCTGCAACGGCGCTGTCGACGATCGCGGTGCGGCGTGCGGCGACCTGCGACTCGTGCGCCTGACGACCCAGCGCGGCGTTGGCCTGCAGGTCAGACAGCACGGCGGAGTCGATGAGCACAGTTCCGGCTGGGACGGTTGGGGAAGGGGCGGTGGCCTGGTCGAGTACCACGTCAACGGCCGCGAGAAGCTGGTCGTCGGTGGTTGCGGAATCGGTAATGCCGAGCCGCTCGCGGAGGCCAGCCTTAAGAAGAGTTTCACTCACGATGAGCGGTTCCTTTCGGTTGGGTGTTCCCGGCTTGGACGAGCTCGGGAGATCAAGGGACGCGAGCGACGGAATCGCCGTTCGCGCTCGTGCAGAGAACCGCGCGCGGTCCACTGGCTGAGATGCGGGGATGTCGGACCATTCGTCGGCGAGACCGGCGGCTACGGCTTCCTCAGCCGTATACCAGGTCTCAGCCTTCATGGCGTCGCGCCACTCGGCCCGGTCGGTTCCGGTGCGGCCCGCGTAGACATCCGCGAGGGAGTCGGCCAGCTTCTGCAGGATCGCCGCAGTCTCTTCCATGTCCGTCGCGTTGCCGTAGACACCGCCGGATGCATCATGGATCATTAGCTGGGAGCCGCGATTCATGATGACCTTGTCGCCCGCCATGGCGATGATCGACGCAGCCGAAGCGGCGAGGCCGTCGATGTGCACCGTGACGAACGCGCGGTGCCGGCGGATGGCGTTCATGATTGCGATGCCGTCCCACGCTGCGCCGCCGGGAGAGTTGATGTAGACGGCGAGATTGTCCACGTCGAGCGCGGCGAGTTCAACCGCCATGCTCGAAGCTGATACGCCACCGCCCCAAAAGCTCTCGCCGATCTCGTCGTAGATGAACACGTCGGCCGAAGTTATCTCGTCCACCGCGGCTCGTGGCTCGATGCGGAACCAGTCCCGAGCTTTCTGTTTGATAGTCATGCCGCCTCCTCTGGCTGGTCGTTATCGTTTGCTGCGTTGAGGGCGGCTCCGGAGCGGCGAACGATGTCGCGCGCCTCGGCCTTCGAGAGCACGGTGCCCACCCCGAGGTAGACCTTCTGGACCACCTCGGCGGCCGCCCGCGCAAACTCCGCGTCCGTCAGCGACCCATCAGAATTAGCTTCGGGCTCGGTCGCGTCCTTCACTGGCAGGCTGAATGCTGCCCGCATGAATGCTTCGAGCGTCTCGTCGGGCTTGATCACGCCGCCATCGATGAGGCTCTTGAGTGCCTCCGCAGTGAGCGACCCGCCTGAACCGATGGGCTTGAACACCAGCCGCGGGGCAGGCTCGTTCTCGCCCCAGTTCCAGTCAACGAGATCTTCGACCACGTGCGCCTGGGTGACCTCGGCAATGTGCGCCGCGACTGCGTTGAGCGAGCTGGTGAAGAAGTCAGCGAAGGTTGATCCGAGCGCCCACGAGCCGGTCTCGGTCCCGAGGTTCAGGAAGTGCGCCAGCACCGCGCGGGCGATTTGCTCGTCGTGGTACCGGATCGGCTGATCCGTGTCGGGCAGCTTGCCCGTGACACCCATCAGAACAAGGTTTGAACCATCCGGGATCGACGCGCCAGCGGCGGCGCCAGCGCGGAAACCCTTCGCGAGCTTGAGGCCAGCTTCCTTCTCCGACTCCTGCCACGCCACACGCTCGGCAGCATCCGCACCATCGGGGACAGGTGCGCCCGTGTAGACCGGCACGCCGAGACCGTTGCGCTCCACAGTGAGAGCCTGAGCGCGCAACATCCGATCCTTCAGTAGCCAGTTCTTGTACGCCGTGCGCAGCAGGCTTTGGCCGATCCAGTTGCCGCCCTCGCGGTCGTTGACGTACGCGACGAGCCGGTCGACGGGAATGGGTGCCGTGAGTCCATGCTGATTGATCGAGACGAGGCCGCCGTCGCGTGCGACCTTGATGTTCGAGATGCTGCGAGGGGGACGCCATGCGAGCTTCTTGAGCCGCAGCTTTCCACCTTCCGGCTGGTAGACCTGCTCGAAGTACGAGTGGCCGTAGACCAGTTCCAGCAGCGCCAGGCGCAGGTGCTCGCCCCATTGGAAGCGCCCGCGAGTGCGCAGCGCCTCCGCCCGAGAGCGACCCTTCACCGGCAAGCCGAGGTCGGTAGCCACAAGATCCACGACCTCATCGCTCGCGCCGGCAGGATCGATCATCCACTCGGCGCCACGGATCGGGAGCGTGACCGCGCGCAGCACGGACCCGATCTGGGAATCCTCGCGGCGCATCTTGTCGAACACCTCCACCGAAAACGGCCAGAACAAATCCGGGTTCGTCTCGTGAGACTCCGCAGCCATGCTCGCCCACGACGACAGGCCGCTGACCTGATAACCCTGTTCGTCGGGCATGCGGTACCTACTTTCAGAATTGGGCTAAAACGAAACGGACGCCAGGTTCACGTCGGTCGGTGCGACGTCGTCGCGGGTGACCATCTCGGCCTGCGGCGGGGGTGGCGGAGTTGCTTCGACAGGCTCGGGATTGAGCAGTTCGAGCGCGTACAGCGCGATCGTCTCCGCGATGAGGCCAGAGATATCGATGGGCAGGGACTTCGGCCGCGACCACGCCATGTTGTCGGCGTACGGAACAACGACGCCGCCCTGGACGGCTAGGTCGATGTCGGGCTGAGCGCTGACGACGAGGTTCTCGTCGCGCACCGCGTCCCGGAATCGGCCGGTGGCGATCGCGTACTTCGGGCCGTCGAACTCGTGGATGGTGAGGCCGAGCTTTCTGAGCGGCTCGAGGAACTCCATCGCGGGGCAGCCCTTGACGTTCAGAGCTACCTCACGTTGGCCCGACGCCTCCGCAAGCTCGGCAAGGTATTCGGGCAGCCACATCATTCCGGCACGCGATAGGCGAACGGTGGTGAACGGCTGCCCGTCCTCGGTGAGCACTGCAGAAGAAAGCCATGTCGTCTTGCGGTCGTGGGAAACATCTACGCCCCACACAGTGCGGGAACCTTTCGGAATAATGATCTCGTCGGCGGGCAGAACTCGGAGACGAAACTCCTTCACGTCAATGAACGAATCCACATCAGCGACAACCCACTGGCACAAAACCTCAGTGCGATACCCAGCCTCAGTCATGCCCCGAATATCCGAGAGCGCCGACTGCACCGTCATCGCACCGAAGCCAATGGAAGGGTTCGCCTGAAGGATCGCCTCGACGTCGTCGAGCGTGCACCCATCGGGCGCCGACCACTCGAACAGTCCAAGGGTGACATCGTGCCCGTTAGCGAAGTCCTCAGCCGACATGACGCAGGCTTCGACGTACGTCTCCCACTCCTCGATGGACTCCAAACCGGCGGTGCGCTGCGTTCGCAAGACGACCGCCGACGAGTCCCCCGCGTTCGAGATGCCCCACATCTGTCCGGACCAGAACGACTTCAGAGTCTGCGAGACGGCGTTCCACGCGGTCCACGTCTTCTGCTCGCGCATCTCATCCATGAGCACTCGCGCGGCAGGCTTTCCACGAGCGTTCGCCGCAGCACGGATCTCATAGTGAGCACGAGACCGGGCGTAGATGCCCTCCTTGCCGTTCGTATCCGACACCTTCGCAGTCGCGTTCTGCAGGGCCGGCAGTGCGAGCTCCATCTCCTCGTCCGTGTTCGGCTCTGGATCGCACCACATCTTCACCGCGGCCCACGGCTCACGGGCGATGTCAAGGTTCTGGGCGACGCCGACGACCTTGAACTTCACCGGCGGAACCATGTCAGGGTGACGCTTCGAGTCAACGAACAGCCACCACGCGGCAAGAACGGAGGCGATAGTGGTCTTGCCTTGCTGCCTGGCGACCAGAACGATGACGCGCTTGAACCGGTACTGCCCATCAGGCATGATCTCTAACGCGTGGATTAGCAAAAACTTCTGCCAGGGGTAAAGATTTACGCCGAGAATCACCAGCGCAAACTTGATCACCTCGAACCCGCGCGACGTTTCCGGGGTCAATTCGCGAAGAGGCTTCGTGAAAATGCGGGGTTCGGTGCGCCCTAGGAGCTTCGCAGCCACGTGAACCTCCGGGAAAACTAGGCGATACCGTGCTCCATTCGGAACTCAGCCAGCTCATCCTTGGGAGCGGGCCCCGACTTCTTGCCAGTCGCAAGCTCGCCGCGACCACCAGGGGTCAAGCCAAGGGACTCGCAGTACTTCAGGTAGGTGGGAATAGAGACATTGTCCGACGCCGGCGGGCGAACCTTCGACTCAGGGTCGCTCTCGATCTGATCAAGAATGTGATCGAGGATCGTGTCGTAGTCGTCGATCTTGTGTGCCAAGGCGAGCAGGGCCGCGATCGCGCCGGCGTCCTTGCCTTCACGGTCAAGGTGCTCGGCGGCCGCGACAGAAACGACAGTTCCCTCAACGACTGCACCCATTTCGGAATCCCTTCTACGCGTGTGCGCGCGTGCGACCCCCGGTCAGAGGGTCGGGGAGGGAGGAAAGGTCCCCTTGGCTCTGTCCACCCCCCAACCCGAAGACTGGATTTTTTGGCGACTCCCCCTATTGAGGGGCATTCGATGGTCAGTATCGGTGGTTCTCGATGTGGGCGCCGTCGTGACCGTGCTCGATGGTGATCGATGCGTCAGCTACTCCCAGCTCAGCGCTGCAGGTCGGGCAGACGGCGATGGTCTCGGCCTTGACGGTGGGGATGGTCTCGCTGCCTCCGGTTGCTGACCAGCAACGCTCGGCGATGTCCTCCGCGTAACTGCGGTACATCCTGCCGCTCTGACGTCGGGATGCTTCGAGGAGCGCGCGGTATGCGTCCGCGTCACTCATTGACTCAGGTGCTGCGATCTCGACCGTGGCGGGCTGGATCGTTGCGAGCAGTTCATCGGCTGCACCTTGCAAGGCGGCGACCATGGCGAAGATGATAGAGCTGTCGGTCGCGCCCTCAACGTGGGCGAGGCCGGTCTCAGTATCCATGGTCATGCGTACAGGGATGCTGAACGTGCCGACTGCCTGAGTCTCCCTGCCGTCGAATCCAACGCTCACGGTTCCGGTGATGGGTAGCATTGCGGCCATGGTTGGTTCTCCTGTCATCGTGGTTACCACCAATCGGCGACTGCAGTGCCGAGCCCGAGGCTCGGTGATTTTGTTCCGCGGTTCAAGTTGCAGAGTCGATGCGCATGGCGAAAATTACCGACGTCTTCTTCGAGCTCGGGGTAATCGCGAACAATGAAGTAGTGGTCGAGGTTGTGCGAGTCGTCAGTGCTGTGCGGGTCGGCAACGTAGTCGATCGGCATCTTGCAGAGCCAGCATTCGGACAGGTCGCGCACTTCGGGATCGTCGGACTCTGATTGCTTGCGGCCCTCGGCTAAGAACTCATCGCGCAGAAGGTTCATCCGGCGGGTGTTCGACCTTGCCATGCCGCCTCCTTGGTACAAACATCGGGCGACTTCCGCGTCTTTACGGTAGGCGAGTCGATTCCGGATGCCTCGTGAGTGGTCTTAGCCCGTGATTCTCAAGCCTGTGTACCGAGGTGATCAGCGCCTATCGCACTTCCAGCAGGTGTTCGTCATCGAACTGCACGGCGTACGCTTCCTCGATCTCGGCGTCCGTCACGGCTGGCCTCTCAGGTATGGCCCCACCCATCCGTGCAGGTACACCAGCTGCAGAGAGTCAGCCTGTGGGGGTCCTTTGCCGCCAATGCATACGGCGTTGACACGATGGGTGGGAAGCTTGAGCCGTATGCGCCTGCGGCCTACCAGTGCGTGTGAGCCAGCCTTACGCTGACTGTTTATGCTCGCTGCCTTGCCGCCGCTGAGCGCGGTGGACGGCCCGTTCCATGTAGGTCCGGGTGGCAAGTGTTGGACGCGGGTGGCGATGACTCAGGCTCGTAAGCCCTGCACTTCACCCGCCAGATCGTTTCTACTTGCACCGGAGATCCAGTACCGGCATGACCAGGAAAGAGTGCCTGGCAAGATGATTCGGTCGCGACTCGCCCGTGAATGGCCTATAATAGGGCATGTTTGTGTCGGGGGTGCGACCGAAAGTTAACGCGAAAAAGGCCGCCGCATGGGGGATGCGACGGCCTCTCTCGGGAACGAAGAAGGCAACCGCCGAGGGGACGAAAGTTGCTCAATGCATAGCATTGAGCCTACGGGGGGGGGGTAGGTCGCGCTACACCGTTTCTGGCGCGTCTGCTGCGCGGGTCCGATTGCCCATGATGTTCGCTCGGTAGCGCACCATGAGGTCGTCGTGCTCGATGACGACCACCCCAGCCACCATGCGCCGCGGCATCCCGTCGCGCATCCACTGCTTGATGGTCCATTCGCTGCGCTTCACCCGTCGTGCGGCGGTCTTGATGGTGTACGTCTTCTGGTTGATCGGTTTAGACATACATTGCCTCAAGTTCTCGGAACGGTTTCAGGTGTTTCTCGAACGTGGCGGGCTCTTGCACCCATTCGCAGTTCTCGCACATTACGGCGAATTCGGCGTTCAGCTTGTCGGGCAGCTTGAGGAACACCGAGTGCTCGCGACATACCGGGCACGGTCTCTTCTCGGACGACGGAACAGGCCGAGCCTTGACCCCGTACGCAGCCGACAGGCTGAACACGCCGCGTGCATCCTCGTGACCGACGCAGATGTCGTTGTGGAATTCAGTGGCCGATGTCGTGCCACAGATCCGCTCGAGTCGGTCAGCGAGCCAACCGACTTGCTGCGCGGCTTGCCCCGTGGCGACTTCAACGCTCACCGGACGCGACCCCTGCACCTCCCGGCCATTGGCCCACATCGGAATGTTCGGCCCGGTGTGCCCGAACTCTTCCGCGAACACTTCGATCCATGAGGCGAGTTTGGCGAACAGCGCATCCGAAGCATCGAGCGGCCCGAGGTTCAGTGGCGCCGGCGCTTCAGCACCGCCCCCACCGACCCGCTCGGAGTAGTCAGCCGCGCCGATTCCCCAGAGTTGCGCGCGCATGTTCGCCACCAGGTCAGGCACGAGCTTGAGCGCCGCCACGAGCCGGTAGAAGCACGAGTCGCACAGATCCCCATGCCGCGCGCCTTTCGGCTTGGGCGGGGCATCTTCGGCGTGCGGGTGAATGCATCCGCGAACACATGGGAACGCTGCGGCTTGCGCGTCATGGTCGGTTGTCATTCGGTGTCTCCGTTCGTGATGGGGATCACCCATCGGTGTGGGTACTGTTTCTCGATAGCGGGGCTGAGGTCGTCGGGTCCGATGCGCCTACCTCCGATGCGCAGGTTGCAGATCGCCGCGGTGAGTTCGCTCAGGGTCAGGCCGTCGATCTCGGACTGCCTCACACGGATCTCGTGGCCGCCGCCAACCAGGGAGGTGATCTTCAACCGTGGGATGGGCGCCGGCGGCTGGCCGGAATCGATTGCGCGGGTCATGACTGCACCACCCAAGGGCTCGCAGCGGTCCGGGTGACTACGCTCAGTGCGTCCGTGTTTCCGTCGAACCAGAGCGGCGGGTTACGAATGAACCGGTCGCACGCGTCGCGATCCTGAAACTTGTTGACGCGTGCGGTGTCGCCTACTCGCACTCCCCACTCAACAGTGGTCGGTGATTCAGCGGCTTAGAGTGCTGCTATCGCACTTTGCAGAATCGTCACGCAACCGGGCCCTTGCACCCCGAACCCGGCAACGAGGTCGCCCATCAGGGACCCTAGCTCCGCGATTGTCTCCGTGTGCGTGCTCATTCCATGTCTCCGTCTTCGATCAGCCCGTCTTCGATCAGTTCGCTGATGTCGTTGCCGCTCGATCCGGCGAGCTTCCGCACCGCGTTCTGCAACCGGGCCGTCTTGTCGTTCTCGCTCATGCGTCCTGCTCGTCTCTGGCCGTAGCGGCCGTGTTGTGAGTTGAATTCGTTGTTGAATGTTGTTTGGGGTGGTTGCGGCTCTGTCGAACCATGGGCTTCTGCGATATGCGCGTCCGGGTTCGCATCGTTGCCGGACAGATCTGACAAACCGACCCGACTTCGCCCGCATCCCGGCCGGGGGCATCCGCCTGCCGTCACCGTCGCGAGCTCATGCCCCGCACTCCGGGATTCGCTTTGGTGGCGTTAGCATGCGGGTATGCCTTTCGACGCAAATACCGTGATGCTTTGGTCCCTGCTCGCCCTGACTGTCACGATGATCGGCGCGATTATTTCGATCTTCGTGGTGCGTGCAGTAATCAAAAGTGCCGTTCTGGCGGCTCTCCGCGAGCACTCGAGTGAACAGCAGAGCGCCCGATCGGTCGGCAGCCCGTACTAGGGCTTGTCGCCCGATCTGAGGCGATCCCGAGGCGTCAAGGTGTGGTGCGCATCGTCGGCGCTCACGAGTCACCCCTTGATATTGTGGGCGGCTCAGGGGCCGGGCGGTAAGGGTTAGTGAGCGGCAGGGACTCGTCGCGCTCATACCGTGACAGGTACGCCTCAACGCCCTCGTCCCAGACCTCGGCATCATGCGCGGCTCGCTCGGCCAGTAATCTTGCCTTCGCAGACCGAATGACGCCGCCGAATATCTCCTGATCCTCGGCATTCATCGGCTCGCCGCCTCGAATACTGACAACCTCGCCGTCCACGTAGGCCGGGCGGCACTCGTCGGCAGTCACTCGCTCACCGCCCGATACTCGGCGGCACGATCGCGTAGCCACTTGGCCATAGCCTCTCGGTGCTGATCTGGACTCTCGAATAGGCCGAAGCCCATCCGCACATATACAGCTTCCGCAGCCAGCGCCAGAGCCTTCGAACCTACCTCCCGATCGTGCGCGGCCAGCCATGCGTCAAACTCAGCCCGGTTCGATGCGCGCAACCCACTCAGGTCTGTGCCGCCGTCCGGGTCTTCGCTTCGCCATGCGATTGCCATTGTGAACAGGTCGGCAATCCGCTCCGTCGATAACGTTGCGCCCCTCAGTCGTTGTCCTTCTCTGCTGGCACCCAATCGAGGATGCTGATCGTCTTGCATGGGAACCGCTCGCCGTCCTCAACGCAGTCGCCGAACTGCTCTTCGGTGTGGATCATGCGGAGCGCCCGGAACCGCTCAGGCTCGGCGGCGTCGATTGAAGCCTCACCCGCCGCGAACCCCGCCCGAAACTCCGTCTGTGGATTGCAACTGCGTGTCGTGCCCCGCTCGACCTCTCGGGCTTGCCAGGCTGTCGTTGCTGTGGTCATTGCTCTTCTCCTTGCTCTGTCTCGTTTGCTGTGATTTCTCGCCCGCAGGCCATGCACTGGTTAGTCCGAAACCCGGACTCGGGGTCGTTCGCCTTCGGGTAAATGTGGCCCCGCTTCAGGTCGTCGCACGCCAACCACTGCACATCCATGACCGGGACTCGCCGGTAGCGCTCGAACGCCTCCGGCACTATCCCGAAACCCGTCAGAATTTTGTCCGACCAGTCAGCCCATCGGTGGCGCGGCCATTCCTCCTGGAGTTCGACGTACTCGTAGCCGCCCTCAATCCCGCAGATGGTGTTATCGCGCTTGATGCCCTCGCGGGTCTGGCCACAATGCAGGCAACGGGTGCTCACGAGTTGCCCCGCTTCATCTCTGCCCGCACTGCAGTCCGTGCTCTACGTCATCCCAGAACCCCAGCTGCTGCGCGAGGTCGATCATGTGGTCCAGTTGCGGGATCGTGTAGGTGATCATTTCGTCTCCTTCGGTTCGTTGGGGCATCGCACAGCGCTCTTGCCGAACGGAGTTCGACAGTTCGAGCAGATATGGGCCGGTGGTGAATCCCACGACCGGCCCGGGGTTGGTTGAGGCGCGTTGAATGCGCCTTTGAGCGTCATGCGGCGACCTCATGTCCGCCGCACAGGTGGGCAAGCTCGCCCATGATTTTCTGAAAGCACGGCTTGCCGCAGAATTCGCAATGGCCGCAGATGCCGACCCGGTGAACGTCCACCCGCTCAGGGATGCACGCCCACTGATCGGCGCCAGGGGTGGGTTCTAGGCCGAGGGCGTCGAAGTCCCAGGCAATTTGGCCGGTCAAAACAGCGCCCCAGTAAGTTGCGGCAGCGACCCATCCTCGATGGTCAGTTGGCACTCGTTGCAGCAGTGCAACCATCCATCGGTTTCGCAGTTCACGTGACAGTCGGCGCTGTCGCATTCGATGTAGACACGGCGACCGTAATAGAGCCCGTCGAACGAGGTCAGTGACCCGTCTTCGCCGCCGCGAGCATCGTGCTCGTCCATGCGGCGGATGGTCCCGAACACAGGTTTGACGCTCTGGTAGATCCACGAGACGTGATCGCCGACCCCGAACCGGGCGACTGGTGCGGTGAGGTCGAACGTCACGTCCGCGCCTCGACCATGCACTGATCGCATTCGCGGGCAATCTCCAGCGCCCGCTCAAACTCCATTCCGTTCAGCGATTGGTGATCCTCGCACGCTGCGAACTGCTCCGTCATGATTTCCTCTCTGGGGTACGAGTAAAGGCACCGGCCAGATGGCGGGTGCCTTGTGAATAGGTGGGCGTTTTTGTGCGAAGTTAAGTAGCGGAATGTCCGCGCCGGATTCGGCGGGGCGACTTGTGCCGCCCCCGGGTTACGCGCTTAGAACGGTGTCTCGTCCGAGAAATTCCCCGGCTTGTTCCAGACGTCGCCGCCGGCGGCCGAGGTCGCTTCGGGCTGCGAGGTTGCACCGCCGGGTCCGGTCGGCGTCCATGGCTCGTCGTGCCCTTGGCCCCCCGTCGCGGGAGCACCGCGGCCGCCGGACTGCGCACGGGTCAGGCTCGCCGTCGCGTACCTGAGGCTGGGGCCGATCTCGTCGATCTCCAGTTCCATCGACGTGCGCTTTTCCCCTTCCTTCGTCTCATACGACCGCTGCTTCAGGCGACCCGAGGCAATGACGCGGCTGCCCTTGGTGAGGCTGCCGGCCACGTGCTCGGCGAACTCGCGCCAGACGCTTGCGCGGAGGAACAGCGCGTCGCCGTCGACCCATACGTTCTTGGCCCGGTCGAAGGTGCGCGGTGTGCTTGCGATGGTTAAGTTCGCCACGGCCAGGCCGTTCTGGGTATACCTGAGTTCGGGATCTGCGGTGAGGTCACCCACCACGGTCAAAATGGTTTCTCCACTCATGGGAGTTCCTTTCGTTGGCGGAGTAATCCGCGTTCGTGACGTGCTTGTTTGCGCCGGGCAGATTGCGTACGGTTGAACTCTTTGCTGCAGGTCATACAGACGCGCTCGACTCCGAGTCGGCACTCTGCGTTCGGCTTCAATCTCGTGTTCTCTTTCGTGAGCGCGTGGCCCTTTGAGCAGGTCGTCTGGTTGTATCGGCCACCACGATTTCGCCCGCGAGCTACGGCATCAGCGATGTTTTGCGCTTGGGTTCCCTCGATGAGATGCGTAGGTTCGATGCACGGCGGGTTGTCGCAGGTGTGCCGCGCCATGCCGATGACCGGTCTTCCCAGCTTTGATGACAGCGCCGCGCGGTGAGCGAGCCGAGACCCATTGACGGGCTTCGGTAGCACTCCGTAGCCGTTCTTGTTCCGCGCTCCGTCGAACTCTAGGCATGGAATTTGGTCTATTCGGGTACCATTCATGGCAGCTCTCCGATCGGTTTGACGATGGTGGGTCAGGTCCCGGCGGGTGTTGCAGCACTCGGTTTGGAGCCGTGCCAATTTGACGATTTGACCAGCTATTTTGCCTCTTTTTCCTCGTATATTCCGGCAGTTTTTGCGGCTTCGGCGATCGTCTTGGCCCACTCGCCGGGAGCCGGGCTGACGCTGATGGTCACGCCCATGTCTTTCATTTTCTGCATCTGGTGTTCCAGTTCCTGCTGGGGGGTTCTGCGTGCCATGTCAATTGCTCGTTTCCTGTTTGTTTTCGTGATCAGCCGGAGAGGCTGTGTGCCTCTGTGCGGCGTTGGGATTGGCTTCCCGCGCGCCAGTGTGCTTTTCGCCTGTAATCGTGCGAGCGGGCACGTGGTGGAGCGTTGTGGGTAAATGGGCGGTTAGGCGCGGTCCGAGTTGATCGCTCGTTGTCGGTCGCTAAAGGCCATCGCCTCGGCATGCGCTTCGTAGAGACGCGCGTCCCCGTTCCAGTCGCCGATGATCGATCGATCCCGATCCCGGGTGTTGAACCGGGCCACGCGGATCTCGTGCTCCATCACCATGAGCTGATGCGCGGAAGACCCGAACGACTCACGCAACACCACGGCCAGCGGCGGGAACCGCTCGGCCTCGATCTTGACGACGTCCGGGAATTCGAGGTAGCGGGCGAGAGTGAAGTCGGAGGCTACTGCGCCGGCGTCCATGGCCAGTCACCGCCCTTGTACATCCGCGTCGGCCAGTCCCGCTCATCGCGGTCACCACGCCACCGAACGACGTCAACCAGCTTCGGATCATCGGGGTTGTGCCGCAGCCCCAGTCCGAATTCAGGCCAGCCCATCAGCGCAGCGGATCCGCGCGGCGCCAGGTTGCGCTCACCGTCCGAACCGTTCGCCTTGCCCGCGTGAGCTTCCATGATCAAAGCCAGCCCGCGCTCACGCAGCGAATCGAGTGCGACGATCAGCGGTGAGGCGTCGTCGTCATTCGTGATCGCCTTCGGCACGAGCTTGTACAGCGGCCCGATGAACAGAACATCCGGCTTGTGCAGATCGACCAGCCGGTGAATCTCGCCGAGGTGCGAACCCCTCGTCACGTCGATTCGCTTGCCCGCCGTGATGTGCATGCTCAGCCGAGGATCAGCCGCGCCGATCTCGGCCGCACGAGACGACATCCACCGCACTGCACGCCGCCACTGCCGTTCGGTGTTCTCCGCATCGACCACGAGCACGTTGACCGGATCGATCGGGGCGAACGTTGTCGGGTGAATTCCCGCCGCCGCCAACACCGCCATCTGCCGAACCCACGTGGTTTTGCCCGCGCCCTCCGCGCCGGTGAGGACCAGACGATCCTGACGCTCGAGTAGCCCCGGGATGATCCAGTCGTAGGCATCTTCACCGGCCAGAATCTCGGCCAGCGGTTTCGCCACGAGCTCGCCGGACCTTGATCCGGCTCGAAGTCCTTCCAGCGCCGTCGCCACCATCGCTGCAATATCCAGCGGTGATGCTACCGAGTCTGAAACGCCCGTCATCATGAGCCCGACGATGGACTTCAATCCGCGCCGCACCGATGAGTCACGAACCGAGTGCGCGTACTCCGTCGCCGCCTGGGTGTACACCTCAGCGCCCGTCCATTCGAACACCTCGTTAGCGTCGATACCGCGGATGCCCCACGCCGGCCACTGGTTCACGACCGTGATGTGATCCACCGGAAGGCCGCGAGCAACCATGTCACCGATGCCGGCGAAGACATCGCCCATGTTTGGATTCTCGAAGTCGGCGCCCGAGACCAGGTCACGGACCGAGCGGAACTGGCGCGGATCAAGAATCACCGCGCCGATCAGGTTCCGCTCGGCAGGTGAGCCGGTCACTTTTGCATCCAAGAGTCACGGTTGGACTTGGCGGCAGCAGGCTTGGCTTTGATCAGCCAAGACGTGAACGCGGAATTCCATTGCGCCGCGTGCCGGTTGTGAGTCTCGGCATGGAGCCGGAAGGCCTCAGCCTCGGTCGCAATGTCGACGCCACGTTCCTGGGCTCGCTCGTAGTGAGCTTTCGACGGCACCCAGTCAGTTGGTAATCGACCTTCCTTCGCCTTCGCCTCGGGTGTAAGGAACGAAGTTCCTATAGCTGTAATAGTAGCTGTAGTAGTAGCTGTAGTAGTAGCTGTAGTAGTAGCTAACCCTTGGGCCTGCCCAGAGCTAGGGGTTAGCTCTGGGGTAAAACCTGGGGTAAACGCAGGGGTTAGCTCTGGGGTAAACAGTAGGGTTAGCCCCGGTGATAACTCCCGAACGTCCTGCGCTTCGGCCCGAAGAACCGTCTCGGTCTGCGTGACCTTCCACGCGGCCATATTCGGCTCTCGGTCATGCATCTTCTGCACCTCGAAAGCGATCACATTCCGAATCAGTTTCGACGCGATCGCCGCATAAGCATTGGTCATCGAGACAACCAGCTTCGGCTGCTTCAAAAGACCGTCATGCTTCACGTACGAGCGCACTAGGACTTCTTCGGTCTGCTCGTCGACGACGATGAAGAATCGTTCGCCAAGCTCTCGGCCGGCGCGCTCGATGCTGCCTGCCGTCAGATCGCGGGCCATGGCGGCGAGTCGCCCTGGCCGCCACTCGCAGACGCCCGCATAATTCAGCGTCGGGTGCGTCGTGAGCTGCATATATAGCCGTTGCGCTTCGCCGGTCAGATCTCGGAAATCCTGATCTGCCCAGATGTCGACGCGGATGTTCGCGCGGTCGCGGGCCACTACGGCACCTCGTCGAAGTCGCCGCGCTTGAGGCGCATTACTAGCCCCGAGTAGATCGCGAACACCACGACGTTCTCTGAGTTGCCGCGAGTCGACAGCCAGGCGATGAGCTTGTCCCGATCGACGCCCATCAGGTGCCGACCAAAATGCTCTGCACGGCGGCCACAGTAAGCCCGGACCGCTGGGCAATCTCTGGGACGGTGACGCCGTACTTGAACGCCAGATCGACATAATACCGATCCTGGCGTGCGAGCGTGACCCGTTCTTGACGGAGCAGGTTGAGGTGGGTTTCGGCCGCGGCCGTGAGCCCGTTGTTAGACTTTTGCAAAGTCCCTTCAATGGTGTAATCCAGAGAGCGGATGAGAAGCGGCCTTCGTGTAAGAGCACAGGGCCGCTTCGCCTTTTCAGGCGCAGTGCAATGCTGGCTGGATCGAACGCTTGTCCACAACTCGGCCTGTGGATAACTCTGTGGACAAAATGTGGAATCCCAGAAATAACTCTCGATAATCTGTGGATCAGGTTGGGGATAACTAATCAATTGCGCCTCCGATCCCTCTGAATACGGGCCGAATTACCCGGATTGTGAAATAAACAAAAAAAGATTCAAGTACGTGCTGAATGTTCGAGTTAGTAGATAATGCCGTCACCGCTCATGGCTGCTTTCGCTTGCTCATCGGTCAGTTCCAGCCAGCCGCCCTCGTTGTCGTAGATGACCCACGCAAGGTGCAGCGTGCCGAGGTTCCCGGGCAGCCATCGCCGCGCCGGCCACGTGCTCGGATCGGCCCAGCCGGGACACGCCCAGCCCTCTTGAATCGCCAAGGCGGGGTGAGCCGTCGCCCAGCCATGACAGCCGGTCGTGCCGGTCCCACCTAGCACCTGCAAATTGCAGACGATGGTCAGTCCGCCTTGCGAGCGGTTCTGCCGGTGGTCACGGTTCGACGGGCCACACCGGCGGCGGCAACGCTGGCAGGTGTCGAGATCTCGCAGCGTGGCCAGCTCGTAGGCATCCGTCTCCTGCGCCTTGGTGGGTTTGGCGACCTTCGGGAGGATCACAGCGCCAACCCACCCTCGAGCAGCTTGGCGAACGTCTCGAGCGTCATCGTCACTTACTGATCGGCGGGGTTTCCGGTGCCGTGCCGCTTGTGGGCGACGACACCGATCACCGCGTCATCGTTGCCCCTCTCAGCCTCAGCCTCGCGCAGCCATTGGGGCAGCGCCAGCGTCGTCACGTTCTTGCACTCGATGACCACGCGCCCGCCCTGCAAGGTCTTCACTCCGGTGATGTCGCCCCGATCTTTCGAGCCGTTCTTCGTGCGCCGTTCAATCCGGTCGTCAGCGAGTCGAAACGCCAGGAACTCGGCGGTGATTCGCTCCATCCATGTGCCGGCAGCTTTCGCACTGCGGAGGTTGCGGCGGGGTTTTTTCGCGGCAACCTCGGGCAAGCTGATCGCGCCCGTCTGATGCGTCTCAGCCGTCAGCCCTTTGTCCATGCTGATCATGCGGCTTCCTTTTCTGTTCGAAGTTGATCTCGTACGGGAGTCGTTCGCACCGGTGAATGACCTTGAGCGCGTCGATGAAGAACACGTCCAGACCCTTCGGCTGTGCGAACTCGTCGGCTTCCGAGAATTTGAGGAACCATCGCTGCACCTTGTGGCCGGCGGCGACGGGATACCGCACCACGTCCCGGCCAGGTGCAACCGGCATCATGTGGCGCTAGTTCGGTGTTCGGTATCCGCGGCACGCCAGTCCGCGCGGTCCGTACGGTGGTTGTCCAACGCGGACTGGATCGTGAGCAGGAAGTTCCGCATGGCCCGCTCGCGCTGCTCGGCGAGAAGAAATTGCAGTCGCAGCTCGTAGGCCTTGTCCCGGGCACGGACAATCTGCTCGCCCTCGACCCGCGACATCTTCTCGGAGTTGGCGCGCAGTCGAACCGTCTCGGCATCGAGGTAGTGCTCATGGTCAGCCTTGGCCTTGGCGAATACCTTGCCGGCGTCGTTCAACTCCCAGTTGAAGTCGAACCGGATCGCGGCCAGGCGTTGCCCGAAGGTGGCGCCGGGCCCGAGCCGCTCGATCGTCGCAATGAGCTTGGTGTGCAGCGGTACCTCGGGGTCGGGGTGGTCCATGCCGATGTCGCGGAGAACGTCGAGCAGCTGGGGCGAGATGTCAGGCACCGGTGATCTTCATCTCTGCCGCGTACTCTTCGGCGCTCTCGCGCTCGTACTTGTCCAGCGCGGACTCTTCGTCCTCGGGCTCGGCGGGTGCCGGGTCTGCAGGTGCCTCGGCAGCAGGTTCGTCATCGGGAACGATCTCGGCGTCGATCACGTTCTCGTCCGGCTCAGCCTCGGCGGCGGCCGGTGCGGGTGCCGCTGCGAATTCCTCGGCTCGGCTGAGTTCGCCCTGCCTCGTGAGGAACGTCGCGCGGTTGGCCGTGTACTGATCGGCTGCGTTAGCCCGGTCCCTGATCGCCTTGAGCTGGGGAATCGTCGTCGCCGCGGCCACGAGTGCAGCCCAATCCTCGGCGGGCTCAGCGTCTTTGTCGGGGGTGGACTGCAGCTCGCCGGCGTCGTCGACGAGCGCGCCCATTTCCTCGGGGGTGTAGCTGACACCCATGAGGACGTCTTCGGCACCTTCACGCACGACCTCGCCGATTGCACGGGCCTTGCACATCGCCTCGCCGTAGCTTTTCCAGACGGCCTTACCTGCGAGTCCGGCGCGCTGGGCCCGGTCCATCGTCCACGTCGCGGAAAAGGTGAAGTCGGCGTTGTCGGCGCGGGTCAGGCTGGCCGTGGCCGCGAAATCGCCGCCCTTGATCGTGCCCGTTGTCGTGATGCGCAGCTTGTGGCCGGCCTTCCGTACCAGGCCAGACATTAGCCCGGGCGAAATGGATGCTTTGCCCTCGATGATGTGCACGCCGCCGAGCGCCGCCATTGGGTGGATGCCGAGCATAGCGCCGGTCTCCATCACGAGCAGCACCTTGCCGGGGGATGGCTGGCCCTTCTCGTGCAAGCCGGTAGGGATGAGGCTGCCCGCGCTGCTGATCGTCTGCACGTAGCGCATCTTCTCGTCCAGCCCGGCGGCTTCGTACTGAGTTACTTCCTTGCTCATGGCATACCTCTTTCAAATTCGAGTGCGGTGGTGAGTCGCTTGGATAGTTCAATGGCGATCGGCAGCATGGCGGCCAGCACGTCGGCGACGTCGGCGGGGTAGATGCGCAGGCTCTTGGGAACCTCGGTGCGCATCTCGCCGTTGACGATCTCGGCCCAGATGAATTCCGTGTAGAGGACCTCGGGACCAACGCAGTACTGCTGGAATGCGACCTGCCGGAATTCGCCCGGTGTAGGGCCGTAGACGATGCGATCGTGTTTGGCTTTTACCTCAGAGAGCACGATGCCCTCAGGCTTCACGAGCAGCCCGTCGGGGGTGGCCGCAAGTCCCGGGTGTTCTGCGGAATGAATCAGTAGGGTGTTCTGGGGGATGCCTGCCCAGGCGAGCATGATCGGCTCCCACTCGTTGCCTGACTCGGTGAACCGGTTACCCGAGAACGTCGAAGGCTTGAGCTTCGCGGATAGGTACGTCGGAACCGACGACATCTTCACGAGCTTGGCCGCGTCGCTCGCCCCGATGATTGGTTCTCGCGCAGTGAGCCACGCAGGCCGGTCGAGCGAGTCGGCCATGATGCGGTCCACGTAGCTCATGCCACCGCCAAGATTCCCTCTTCGAAGACGAACCCGAAGTCAGCCGAGTTGTCGCGGCCCCGGTCGGCGATGATCGTCCACTTGTTCTCAGCGGCGTACGCCTGAACCTTCGCGAGCGTCTTGTCGTCGAACGCATCGCCATTCTTGAGGAAGATCAGCTTGAGCTTCGGGTTGCCAGCCGTCGCGATGCGGAGAGCAACCCACAGCTGCTCGCTTTCACTGAGCGACAGGAACGACAGCTCGTTGACGGTGATGCCCTCGTCGCTCACGTTCAGTCCCTCGACAGGGAACTTGGCGGCGGCGAGACCGTCAGCCTTGCGCTTGTCGATCGCGTCGAGCTTCGCGGTAAGGCCCTCGCTGTCGGCGGTGCTTTTGGCGAGTGCCGTGGCGATCGCGGCCCGAGCGATTTGCTCGCGCACCTTGGTGTTCGTCTCGTCAAGGCTGGCCAGCTGCGCGGCAACGGCATCCGGCGCCTGCGGAGCGATCGACACAGCCGCGGCGATCGCGTCACGCTCGGCGGCGAGCATTGCCGCGCGCTCGGCACGCAGCGCATCCATCTCAATCGCCAGCGCCTTGCCGCGCTCGTCGAGAGCGGTCCGGGCGATGCACGCCCGCTCCGCGACATCCTTGCGGCGGTCCACATCCACGTTGTGCTCGCGGATCGCGTCCATTTCGGCGTACAGCGAGGCGGCCGACACCTGCTCATCAGGAACTGTCGAATCGAGGGGAACGAATCCGGCGAGCTGCGCGGTAAGGCGCTTGACCTCGCCATTCTTTTCCGTGCGGCCGTCGAAGATTTTCTTGCGCTCGGCGTCGAGTTTGTCGATGTCGAAGGGCAGTTCCACCTGACGCAGCAACTCGTCACGCTGCTTCTTCTCGTCGAACCCCACGAACTCACTGGGGTCGATCAGGTTGCCACCCATGAGCTCAGCGACCAGTGCGACGGCTGAGGGGTACTTGGCGCCGTCGAGAGCGTAGGCACTGAACGTCGAGGTAATCGTGCCGTCCGCCTTGCGCTTCCACACCCGCAGGAGTCTCACGCCCAGCTCGGTGTCGATGAACTCGGCGCGGGATTCGTCCTGACCCTCGTGGATCGGGTCAGGGATCAGCTTGGACGCGTACTTGAGGAGCGATTGCATCGCCTGGCGAAAGCTCGACTTGCCCGCCCTGTTTTCCCCGGCGAGCACGACAAGCTCATTGCCTGATGGGGTGATGGTCGCCTCGCCGATGAGGCGCTTGAAGTTCGTGGCGGTAAATGTTTGGGTCATTGCATTTTCCTTGCGTAGGTGAAAGCGAGTACTAAGAGCAGCGGGACCATGAGGGCCACGCCGAAGAGTGCGAGCGGGTTCGATAGGAACCAGGCACCCGCGAAGATGAGTAGGGCGCCGATGACGGCGAGGACGATGACCCAGTTCGCTGCGGTCATGCGAACACGCACGGACGCCGTCGAATCAGGACGACACGGACTTCGTCGGCGCGATACGTAGCGCGCCACCAGTCGTCCGGCGGATCATTCCTGTTGTCGTCGACGGCCTCGGCGGCCAGTCGAACAACGCCGGGCGGCGCGGGCAGTTGGTAGCCGACCAGCCCGTCGCCGTCGCTGTTTCTCCGAATCACCCTGACCCGGTCGCCGTCGACTGCGATGGCCGGCGGAATGAATCCCGGCGACTTCAACACGGCTGCTCGGGATGCGAGTCGGGCTGAGCGTTCACGAGCCGCGCCAGATTCACCGCATGAATGGTCAGGTCGTCGTCACCGCCGAATCCTGCCGTCATGATCGCGAGGAGCTCGGGGACGGTGCGCTTGAGTGCGGCGCGCAGGTCGGCATCGTTGGCCTTCTGTGCGGACTCACTGCGCGCCCGGGGGTCGGTCAGGTCGGTGAGCGTACGGATCGCGACCGTGAGGTCTTCCGTCGTGCTCATGACCAGATCGCAATCAATCGGCCGCCGACCACAAGCAAGGCCAAGATGAGGCCGACGAGCAGCCACTCCATGACGAGGCGACGACGGGCGCGTCCACTCACTCGCCGGTGTCGATCGCTCTCGATTATGCGCGAGCCGTGCGTGGGTTCAGGCGGGTACGGGGATGACGGGCGGCGGCCGTCGAACTTGGGAGGTGGCTGAGGTCGTCGTCCATCCAAGGAGGATTGGGGTACTTGTTGTAGCCGGTATTCTGATTGGGCATTGGATCTCGTTTCGGTGTCATGGCCCCCGAGTAGTGATCGGGGGCTTTTTCATGTTTGGAGTTAACGAACCGTCTCGGCGAGCTCGGCTTCGATCGCGGCATCCTCGGCACGCGCAGCGGCAGCCGCAACCTGGCCGGCGATCAGGCGGGCGCGATGCCTGTCGGCGGTGCGCAGCATCTTCGAGGGGCTGACGCGGCGAGTGACTGTCACCGCGTACGTGTTGCCCTTTGCATCGCGCCGTAGCTTGACGTGCTCGCTGGTGTAAGAACCGATGTCCAGAGTGGAGACCCGGGCGACGTTTGCCGCGTGCCGTTCTTCGTTCGCCGCGGTGTTGCGGATCTTGCGGGGGCTGATCTTCTTGTCTGACATGCGATGTCCTTTCGTGATATTCGTTGGTGGGTTTGTCCCGCCGAATCGGGGATGAGGGTGAGGTCCGGAGTACCCTCGTGGCGGCTCTCCATCCGGTATCGAGGTCCTGCCTCGTCCTGCTGCCGTGATCCCTGTCCCCGCCGATCCCGCGGTTGAGTGCGCCGCCGGGTGATGCTCCCGGAATACCGATTGCAGGCTCGGCGCGTGACTGGGTTATGCGGGCCAGTCCCCGTTTGTCGTTACGCAGCGAATGGCTGCGCCTCTCCGGCCGGGTGTAAAACCGTGCGGAGGCCTCCCCTCGTATATTTCGCGGGGTTCTGTGTGTAGTTACCAATCAACGTGCTCCCCCTCCTATGCACGGCCTTTGACAGCGGCGCACGGCCAGGGGAATTTGGTGCAGTTGCCGGATGCCCGAGGGCACGCCGGCGGATTCCCCTCAGAGCGAGGGGAAAGAATGTGATGTGTTATGGGGTGAGGATCAGCGCGCCCAACCGGACTCGCAATCGCTCCAACCCCTTGACGGTGACGCGCACCTGAGGCGGGTCTAGAACGACCTCGCCCGTCTTGGGGTGGAAATGCTTCACCGGCTTTTCGGTGAGGTAGCCGCTATCGACTGTCGACTGGTACGCCTTCCAGCTACCGTGACCGCCGCGCAGAATCCATCCGATGTCGCGCATTTGGATAAACAGACGCTGGCGTCCTGTCTCAATGCCAGCGCGAGCCAGGATCTTCGCCGCGTCGGCCACTTCGTAATCGCCGGATGCAGAGGCGAGCTCGTCCCATGCGAGCGCGGACGGCTGAAGCTCGGCGACTTTCGACTCAAGTGCTGCGGTCTTCGCCACCAGAATGGTGAGCGCCTGCTGCACGATCTGGTCCTCGGTGAGAGCGAGGGTAGTGGAGTAGCTGCCGGTCTTGTGGATTGCGGGGAGAACGTCCTCGGCAATCCAGTCCTGAATGGCCTCAGCCTGAGGGAGGGTTGACCGCATGATGAGGCGATTTACACCAGCCTCGTTGAGGATCGCTCTGTTCGGGTTGCCAGGAGTTCCGTCGGTCAGAACGACGGAACTCTTCATGCGCTCGGGAAGCTTCGCCGCGGCGTCGCGCCCATTGGAATAGCCGAGCAGCATGGTCACGTCACCGGCGATGAACCACGGCTCCCCGTCGATAAGTACGGTTCTGACCTGCTGGCCACTGTAGGTGAAGATGTCGAGGGCGGTCACAGCGCACCTCCCGAGGTTGCCCCGGAGCTGCCCGAAGGAGAATCAGAGCGGTCAGGGGTGTCTCCTACAGTTGCTTGTGAGGCATCCGGCGTATCGAGCACCGAAGCCGTATCTGAAGGAGAAACCTGATGGCCTGGAAACTGATCTACGCCGGCACCCCTGTAGGCCCCGCTATAGATGATGCGGAAAAAGCAACGATGATCAAACGCATCGATACCATCATCAACTCGGAGATCTCCGGTTGGCTCAAAGCCTCTATTGCCCCCGGGCAACAGCCATACCTCGAACTGCTGGTGACGGCGGGTATCCCCATCGCGTTCGCTTATGAGGCCGAAAATGACAAACAGATCCCGAGCCGCCTTCAATAGGGCAGAGCGACTGGGGGCGTTTACTGCGAGTGCGTCAGTAAGCGCCTGCGTGGCCCACTGTGGTTGCCCACCCTGTGGAGCGGGCGCGAGAGACGCCACCACGTTTCGGAGGACGCAACAGATCGTCTGGGTGAGAGCGGTCACGCTGCCACGGCCACTTCTTGCGACTTCATGTAGGCGTCGACAGTTCCCTCGTCGTAGCGAACGAGACGGCCAATCTTGGAGAACGGGATGTGCTTTTTGGCCCGGCGCCAGATGCGGAGAGTTTCGACATTGATTCCCGTTTTGGATGCAACGGCATGCTCATTGAGCCAGTTAGCGGAGAGGGTGCACATCAGGCGGCCAGTGCCGCGGTGTTACCGATTAGGATTTCATCGAAATCGCAGTTGAGAACCCGGGCGATTGCACTAAGTTCTGCCAGGGTGAATTGTTCTGGAGCGGCGAACCGACGACTCAGGGTCTTCTCGGAAATCCCTGAGTTCATGGAAAGCCAAGTTCCGGTTCGGTCAGCATCTTTTCGGGCCTTCGTGATGCGTGCTGCTACATCTGCCGCGGTGTTGTAAATGGTCATATGACTAGGTTATGTGGTCGTATGGCCAACCGCAACCCTAAAAAGCGGCCAATTTCATCTAGACAATTGGTCGATTAGTCCATATGATGAGGCGCATGACCAAAGAAAATGACGCGCTGCAGTCCGCAATCATTGACCAGATCAACGCCGAGCTCGGAGCATCTGGCATCAGCATGAAGCAGTTTGCTGCAATACTCGGCAGGCCCTACGACTCCACGCGCAACTACTTGAAAAAGGAGCGGTCCATGCCGCTTGGATTCTTTTTGGAGATCGCAGGCGCATTGAACATAGATGTGACCATCATTATGGAGCGAGCGAAGCAGCGACTTGAGCGATGATCACTTCAAGCCTCACTCCGCTACGACGAGCCTCTTCAATCGCTTCCATCAACGTCGACTCTGCATTCACTGACACGTCATTCCCCCGTCTGATTTCGAATATATGTTCGATCATATGGGGAACCACTGACACCGTCTACCGAATGTTAGAAGTGAATCATGCCTAGACCTCCCCTCGACCTCGATGCGTGGGGCAAGATCACACGCAGTACCGTCAACGGTCAGGCGCAGGCGTCCGCCTACTACCGCGGCTCCACCGGGCGCCGGAGTCGAATGCAGCGGAACGGCCGCACTGAGCCCGAGGCTGCGCGCATTTTAGAGAAGGCACTCAAAGCAAAGATCGCAGAGCAAACGGGAGGCGACCTCCTGTCTCCCGAATCGACAATCGAGGAACTGGCCGGAAAGTGGCTCGAAGAGCTCAAGATCAAGGAGACCGTAGCGGGAACGCTCACGACGTACCGCAGTAGCATCCGCAGCAAGATCGTCCCCGGCATCGGTGAGCTTCGCCTGAAAGAGGCGACAATCCCCCGGCTCGACCGATTCCTCAAAGGGCTCATGGTTACACCCACAGCTGCGCGCACGGCGCGAACAGTATTACTTCAAATGTTTGCGCTCGCGACTCGTCAAGGGGCGGTCAATCGAAATCCCATGAAGGAGACGATGTCGATCAGCCCAAAGAAACGCGAGGTGAAGGTGATCGCGCTTTCGGATATCCACGCCATGCGGTCGCTGTTCGTTGCCTACGATTCAGGCCACACGTCAGAGCTGCGCGAGCTCAGCATGCTCTTGATGGCTACCGGATGCCGCCAGGGTGAGGCTCTCGCCATTCGGTGGGAAGACGTCGAAGTCGATACGGGTGTGCTGAGGATTACAGGGACACTCGTGGTGGACGATGTGACCGGGAAGTTGCAACGCCAGGCGCACCCTAAATCTGAGGCGGGCAACCGGGGACTAACGTTGCCGGCGACCGTTCTGGGCATGCTCACGCAGCGCCGTGTCGAATCCGTTTACCCTATGGTTTTCCCGTCGAGCACGGGCACCTACCGCTGGCCTAACAACTCGCGGCGACAATGGCGTCAAGCAATCGACGGGACCGTTTACGAAGGTAAGACTCCCCGGGATTTCCGCAAGGCAGTAGCTACCCATCTGGACAAGCAGGTCCGCATCGAGGCGGCTCAGGCCCAGCTTGGTCACGGCTCGTCGGACATTACTGTGAAGTATTACGTGGAGCGCCAGCGGGAAGTTGCGGACTTTGCAGGAGTCATTGAAAGCATGTTTGAAAGTAGCGAGTAAGTCGCGGATTTCGCATCGCGACTGACTCAGGCGGACATAAAAAAATGACCTGATCAACTATCTGACCAGGTCTTTCATTGTGCACCCCCCCGGACTTGAACCGGGAACCCACTGATTAAGAGTCAGTTGCTCTGCCAATTGAGCTAGAGGTGCATGTGAGGCAGCGGAACGACCCGCGGCAACGTGTAACCCTAACACCCCAAGAGGCCTCGATGCCAATCGAGGTCGAACAGGGGCGGTGACCGGCATCCGCTCACGAAATTACTATCCTTGGGAGGGTGACCGAACCGCGAATCTACGCCCTCTCCGACGACCTCCAGCTCGGGCTGGACCTCGCCGAAGCCGCCGACGCCATCTCCAGCGCTCGCTTCACCGCGCTCGACCTGGTCGTGACGACCAAACCCGACCGCACACCGGTAACGGATGCCGACCAGGCGGTTGAGCGCGCCATTCGCGACCTGCTCGCCGAACACCGCCCCGACGACGGCATCCTCGGCGAAGAGTTCGGTACCGCCGGGTCCACTTCCCGCCAGTGGATCATCGACCCCATCGACGGCACCGCCGGGTTCCTCCGCGGTATCCCGATCTGGGCCACCCTCATCGCCCTCGCCATCGACGGCGTTCCCGTGCTCGGCGTGGTCAGCGCCCCCGCGCTCGGCAAACGTTGGTGGGCGGCAGCGGGCAATGGCGCGTGGTCAATCGACACGACGCAGGCGGATGCTGCCCCCACCCGCCTGAGCGTCTCCGGCATCGAGACCCTCGCCGAGGCATCCATCAGCTACGGCAGTCTCCAGCAGTGGGATCAAGCCGGGCACCTCGACGAGCTCGTTACCCTGTCCCGCCAGGTCTGGCGCACCCGCGCCTACGGCGACATGTGGTCATACATGCTGCTCGCCGAAGGCCACCTCGACGTGGCCGGGGAATTCGACCTGCAACCCTACGACATGGCCGCGCTCGCGCCGATCGTGCAGGAGGCCGGCGGCACGTTCACCTCGGCCGATGGCCAGCCCGGCCCCTGGCACGGCAGCGCCCTGGCCACCAACACACTGCTGCACGCGGCGACGCTCGCGGTGCTGAACCCGGAGCGGGCACCCTCACAGACACCGTGATCGTCAGGCCGAAGTACCCGAATCGTCGGGAAAGGTGCCGTCGCGGGCCCTGCGCGCGTCGAGCCGACGCTGGCGCCAGACCCGGGGGCTGAGAAGCAGAATCGGCCCCGGAATGCGCAGCGCGTAGCCGGTCGGCAGAATCCAGCCATAGCGTTTGGCCAGCAGCGACAGCGCGGCGCCGCTGAGGATGGCCACGCCGGTACCGACCGCCACGAACCCGAGCTTGCTCAGAATCACCATCTCGGCGCTCGCCAGCAGGGCACTCGTGGCATAGAGCGTATTGCCGCCGAAGATCGTCGGCACCTTGAGCAGCATGATGTCGCGCACCATACCGCCGCCGACCGCGGTGATCATGCCGAGCAGGATAGCCGGCAGCCAGCCGAGACCGGCATCAAGCGCTTTCTGCACACCCACCGCCGCCCAGCACCCCACGGCGAGCGCGTCAAGCAGCAACAGCACCCGTCGGGTCCACCGGCCGTTGAACGTGACGAAGAAGGCGATGACCCCGCCGAGGATGGCAACGATCAGATAGGCCGGGTCGATTAGTGCCGCTGGGCTGCCCTGCTGCAGCAGGGTGTCGCGGATCATGCCGCCGCCGAGCCCGCTCATGATCGCGAGCACCACGAAACCGACGATGTCGAGGCGGGCCGTGCGCGCGGCGACCCCGCCGAGAATGGCGTTGGCGAGCACGCCGGCCAGGTCCACGAAGCGGATTACCTCAAACAGTGTCTCCGACTCAGTGTTCACTTGCCCCATTCTCTCTCATCTCGGCGAAAGGGACGGGCGCATCTACAGTTAAGGCATGAGGATCAACGCTTTTTCGGACGTGTGCCTGCGCGTCGTCATGCTGCTCTGCGCGGCGCCGGAGACTGTGACCTTCACCTCGCGAGTGGTCGCCGCCGAGGTCGACACCCCCTATAACCACGTGACCAAGGCGCTGTTGCGCCTGCGCGAGCTCGGCTTGGTCGAGGCCATTCGGGGGCGAAGCGGCGGCGTGCGTATCAGCCCGCTCGGCCGAGAGGTCACCGTGGGGGCACTCCTGCGCCAGCTCGACACGCGCACCGACCTCGCCGCCTGCGACTCGCCCGACGGACCCTGCCCATTACTGAGCGGATGCGGCCTGCGCGCCGCCCTCCGCCGGGCCCGGGATGCCTTCTACCGCGAGCTGGATGACCTCGTCATCGCCAGTCTTCCGCACGGAAAACCTGCCGGGCCTGTTTTGATCGAACTCGGAGTGATGCGGTAGGACTAAAGTCCCTTCTTTCTACGACTTGTAGAAAGCATCCGTTTAATTGGCATATCAAATGCTACTTTTGTAGAAGACGCCCACAAACGGGAGTCGGTCATATAGAAGGAGTATTCATGCTTTCGGCCCAGTCCCTCCCCCTCATCGAAGCCACCCTGCCGCTGGTCGGCGAGCGGATGCCCCAGATCGCGAGAAACTTCTACAAGCGCATGCTCACCGCGCACCCCGAATTGTTCGACGGGTTGTTCAGCCGCTCCAACCAGAAGAACGGCACGCAGCAGCAGGCCCTCGCCGGCAGCATCGCCGTCTTCGCAACCCACCTGGTGCAGAACCCTGACACCACGCCGGAGGCCATGCTCTCCCGCATCGCCCACAAGCACATCTCCCTCGACATTCAGCCCGAGCAGTACGACATCGTCTACAAGTACCTGTTCGAGGGCATAGCCGACGAACTCAGCGACGTCATCACGGCCGAAATCGCCGCCGCCTGGGCCGAGGTCTACTGGCTGATGGCCCACGCACTGATCAAGATGGAGAAGGGCCTCTACGCCGGACTCGCCAGCGACAAGCCGCTTGCCCCCTGGACCGTCGTGAAGAAGGAAGCGGCTGGAACGGACGCCGTCACGTTCACCCTCGAACCGGCTGACGACACTCCCGTGACGCCCGCCCTGCCGGGCCAGTACATCAGCGTCACCGCTACCATGCCCGACGGCATCCGCCAAGTGCGCCAGTACTCCCTCTCGGCCGGCACGGCCACGACGCGAGTCTTCACCACCAAACTCGACGCCGATGGCGAGGTCTCCCCCGTGCTGCACCGCGACGTGCAGGTCGGCGACACGCTCATCCTCTCTGTGCCGTGTGGCGACATCACCCTCGATGCGGGCACCGGCCCGCTGATCCTGGCCTCGGCCGGAATCGGCTGCACGCCCAGCGCTTCCATCCTGCGTTCCCTGGTGGACACGGGCTCAAAGCGTGAAGTGCTCGTACTCCACGCCGAGAGCAACCTCGAACGCTGGGCACTGCGCGACCAGATGAACGAGGACGTCGCCCTACTGGAGGCGGCCGAACTCGAGCTCTGGCTGGAGATTCCGAGCGCGGGCCACCACGAGGGCTTCATGTCACTGGAGAACGTGACGATCCCCGAGGATGCCTCGGTCTACCTCTGCGGTCCGCTTCCATTCATGCGCAGCCTGCGCGCGCAGGCGCTGCAGTCCGGCGTGCCGGCCGATCGTATCCACTACGAGATCTTCGGCCCCGACCTGTGGCTTGCCAACGCCTGACCCGGTCTCCCGGGCGCAGCACGATTCGCCCTGGCCCGGAACGCCCGCGCTAGGCTGAGTCGTGGACGCTAACGGTGGTATCGAGATAGAACGCAAATTTGACGTCGACGAGCTGACCCCGTTGCCGCGGCTGAACGATCTGCCCGGCGTGCAGGCCATCGCGGAACCGATGACCTTCGATCTCGAGGCCATCTATTTCGACACGAACGATCTCGTACTCAGCGCCGTGCACATCACGCTGCGCCGGCGCACCGGCGGCGACGACGCCGGATGGCACCTGAAACTGCCAGAGACTGCTGGCCGTCGCCGAGAGATTCACGCGCCCCTCGGCGGCGGGGACGGGCAGGGCGAAGCGGATGTCGTACCCGAGTCGCTCGCGCAGCTCGTGCAGGTCTACGTGCGGGACGCACCGCTCGTTCCTGTTGCGCGCCTTCGCACCACCCGCGGCGTGCACGCCTTGATCGGTGCGGGCGGCGAAACCCTCGCCGTGCTGTGCGACGATCGGGTGCGCGCCGATCGACTTATCGACCGACCGTCCTCCGCGGCGTGGCGCGAATGGGAGATCGAACTTGTCGACGGACCGGAGGACATGCTCGACGCGGGGCAGGCTGTGCTTGCGGCCGCCGGCATCCTTGTGTCACGGCACGCGTCGAAACTCGCGCGTACCCTCGGCGACCGGATGCCCGCGGAACCGCCCCCAGATCGGCGGCGCCCAACGCCCACCGGACCGGCCGGGAACGTCTTAGTGGCCAGCCTGGGCGAGCAGATCGGCGTCATTCGTGCGCAGGACCCGCAGGTTCGCCAGCACGCGACCGGCTCTGTGCATGCGATGCGCGTCGCCTTGCGCCGGCTGCGTTCGGTGCTGGCCACCTATCGATCGCTCGTCGACCCCACCGTCGTGCACTACCTGCGCACCGAACTCGGCTGGCTCGCTGCCGTGCTCGGCGGATCCCGCGACGAAGAGGTGCTGCAACGCCGCCTCACCGGCCTACTCGACCGCGAGCCTCCGGTTCTGCTCCTCGGCCCGATTCGGGCACGCCTGGAGACTCGCTCTGAAACGGATGCCGATACCGCCGTGCGCACGCTCGGCACCACCCTCGACACCCACCGCTACTTTCGGTTGCTCGACGCCCTCGATGCCCTCGTCGCCTCGCCGCCATTCACGGCTACGGCCGACCAGGACGCCCGCGTGGTCGTGCCCGCCCTGGTCGCGAAGGAGTGGAAGAGACTGCGCCGCGCCGTGCGCCGCGCCGCCGAGACCGTGCCGGGGCCACAACGCGACCTTGCCCTGCACGAGGTGCGCAAGCGCGCCAAGAGGCTGCGCTACGCGGCCGAGACGGCGCATCCGCTCAACCCGAAGCGTGCCGTGCGGGTGAGCGGATTCGCCCAGAAACTGCAGACCATGCTCGGCGACCAGCACGACAGTGTCATCGCCCGTGAGCGCCTGCTGCGCCGCGGCGGGGTCGACGCCTACCTTCGCGGCGAGAACACCTTCAGTTACGGCCGCCTGCACGCCCAGGAACAGCAGAAAGCAGCCGAGGCCGAGGCTCTCTTCTGGAAGGCCTGGACAAACCGCCCCTGACAGTTCAGCTCCAGAGCGCCGCGTACACCTTGGGGCCGCGCCGGGCGACGCTGCGTGATGCACCGGGGGCGACACGGCTGCGGTGGCTGGGCGGTCGGGACGTTCTCGTCAGACGTCCGTGTCCCACTGGGTGCTGTCGAGATCGCCGCGCAGCGTTCCGGTAGCCGCATCGACTGCCTCTCCGACAGTGCCCGCGAATCGCTCCGGAGGAAACCGCCCGCTCAATCCGTAGTCACGCAGGTGGTCTTTCACCGGGCCTTTCATCTCGGCAAAGACGAGCGTGATGCCGCGAGAAGCCAGAAAATCGTCGAGTTCGAGCAGTTCCTCCACAGCGGTTGTGTCAATATCGGTGATGGGCTCCGCTGCGAGGATGACCGTGTGTATCCCGCTACCGGCAGCCGCGACCGTGGCCCGCACATAGTCGTCGAAGATTCCCCCGTTGGCGAAGAAGAGTGGCGCATCAAAGCGAACGATGACGAGGCCGGGCAGCCGTTCGCCCTCCGGATGCCGCGACAGGTCGTGGTAGCCGCGCAGACCGCGGATCCGACCGAGCTCGGCCCGGTAGGGCCGCCAGGCCTGGCTGACGAATGCGCCGAGCGAGAGAACGATTGCCACGACGATCCCCTCGATCACGCCGACCACGAGCACCCCGAGAAAGGCCGCGAGTGAGAGCGTCGCATCGACCTTGTTCATGCGCACGAGCGCGATGAACCCTGTCACATCGACGAGCCCGGCCGCGGCGACGATGACGACCGCAGCGATCGCCGCCGAGGGCAGAAAGTCCGTGAGACCGGGCGCGAAGAGCATGAAGGCCAGAACGAGGGCAGCACCAACGACTCCGGTGAGCTGGGAGCGAGCCCCCGCCTTCTCGGCGACGGGGGTGCGCGAGGACGACGCCGAGACGGGAAATCCACCGAGCAGTCCGCTCGCGATGTTCGACGCGCCGATCGCCCTCATTTCCTGGCTACCGTTGACATTCTCTCCGCGGCGGGCAGCAAACGATCGTGAAAGCACGGCGGTGTCGGCGAAGGCGATGAGCGCGATACCCAGTGCCGGAGCCACTAAAGCCGCAGCATCCGCCCACTGCACACCAACGAGCGCGGGTGCGGGTGCGGGGAAGCCTTGGGGAAGCGCGCCGACAACAGGCAGGTCATCCCGAAGCCCGAAGACCGCGGTCACTGCTGTCGCGAGCACGACGGCCGCAAGCACACCCGGAATCCGGGTACTGCGCCACGACAGGACAACGATGACGGCCAGCGAACCGAGGCCAAAGAGCGTCGCAGTCACGTTCACCTGGCCGCCGGCGATTCCGGCGAAGATCCCGATCGCACCGCGCAGCGCTGAGTCCGCTTCGATGGAGAAACCGAAAAGGGTGGGCAGCTGCGACACGATGACCAGCAGGGCGAGAGCGTTGAGGTAGCCAACGCGGATAGGTTTGGAGAGCAGGTCGGTGACGAACCCGAGGCGCAGAATTCCACCAAGCGTGAGAATCACTCCGACCATGATGGCCAGGAGCCCAGCGAGGGCGACCGCGCGCGTATCATCACCAAGGGCGAGAGGCACGATCGCGGCCGCGATGATCGGCGCCAGTGCCGAGTCGGGGCCGAGCACAAGGATGCGCGACGGCCCGAAGACGGCATAAGCGGCCAGGGGGATGATCGTGGCGTACAGGCCCGATGCCGGCGGAAGCCCCGCCACCTCGGCGTAGCCGATGCCGACCGGTATCAGGAGAGCGGTCAGGACGACGCCCGCACGCAGGTCGGGCAGTAGCCACGCACGCCGGTAGCTGAGCGCCGTGTCGATCCCCGGCACCCACCTCCGCAGCCATGTCGCAGCCATGTCCTTCCTCTCCCGAATCCATCATTGTGCAGGACTCGCTCATGCACCGCGCGAAATGAATTGCGACGGCACCTGAAACTTTCGGCCTGCTGGCCACGGTATCGTTCATCGCATACCGAATTGGTCGGTGCGCGTGTGGCCACGATCGCCACGCTAATAGAAGGAACACCGATATGCGCGAGGTTTTGGATACCCTCCTCACCGGCTGGCAGAGCGGCACCACGGCGGGCCTTGCCACGGTCGTGCGAACCTTCCAGTCCGCGCCGCGCCCGCCCGGCGCCTCAATGCTGGTCAGCGCCGACGGTACCGTGGCCGGATCAGTCTCGGGGGGCTGCGTCGAGGGCGCCGTCTACGAACTCGCCACCCAGGTAGCCAAGGACGGCGTGTCGCAGCTCGTACGCTATGGCATCAGCGACGACGACGCCTTCGCCGTGGGGCTCACCTGCGGCGGTATCCTCGACGTCTTCATCGAACCCATCTCCCGCGCCACCTTCGCCTTGCTCGATGGCGTGCACGACGACATGGCTGCCGGGCGCCCGGTTGGCGTGGCCACGGTGATCGAGCATCCGGATGCCGGCTGGATCGGCCGACACCTCGTAGTGCGCCCGCACGGATTCGAGGGAGACCTGGGCTCTGACCGCGCCAACCACGCCGTCGGCGACGACACCCAGGGTCTGCTCGCCGCCGGCCGCAACACCACCCTCACCTACGGCCCAGACGGCGAACGGCGCGGCGAGGGCCTGCGGGTGTTCTTCGCCAGCTACGCACCCCGGCCGCGCCTGCTGGTGTTCGGGGCGATCGACTTCGCCACCGCCCTGGCCCGGCTCGGCACTTTTCTCGGCTACCGCGTCACGGTTTGCGATGCTCGCGGCGTCTTCGCGACCGCCGCCCGGTTTCCCGGCGTCGACGAGGTCGTGGTGAGCTGGCCCGACCGCTACCTGCGCGAACAGATCGCCGGCGGATTCATCGATCCCCGCACGGTGATCTGCGTACTGACCCACGACCCCAAATTCGACGTTCCCTTGCTCGAAGCGGCCCTGCACGGACCACCCGTGGCGTACATCGGCGCGATGGGGTCGCGGCGTACCCACGCTGACCGCCTGGAGCGTCTGCGCGCGGTAGGGGTAACCGATGCCGAGCTGGCCCGGCTGCGCAGCCCGATCGGCCTCGACCTCGGCTCGCGCACCCCCGAGGAAACCGCGGTCTCGATCGCCGCTGAGATCATCTCGCTGCAGTGGGGCGGTAGCGGGGAGCCGCTGCACACTCTCGTCGATTCCATCCACCATGACGACCTCGTCGACCCCGACCCGCCTACCGAGCCATCGGCGTCCCCCGGCCAGAAGTTGATCGAGGCATGAGCCTGCTCGACTCCGTCACCTCCGTGCTGTTCGTGCACGCGCACCCCGATGACGAGACCATCAGCACTGGCGGTCTCATCGCGCATCTCGCGAGCCGCAACATCCGAGTCAGCCTGGTCACGGCAACACGCGGTGAGCGCGGAGAGGTCGTCGCCGGACCGCTTTCCCCGCTCGCCGGAACCATAGCCCTGGCCCAGGAGCGCGAGCGCGAACTTGCGCGCGCCACCTTCACGCTCGGCGTCGATGAGAGCTTCTGGCTGGGCGAAGCACCGGCGCGCGCACCCGGGCTCCCCCCTCGCCGCTACCGCGACTCCGGGATGCAGTGGATTCGCCCGAGCCTGGCCGGACCGGCACCTGATTCGGAAACGGATGCCCTCGCTCGCGCCCCACTCGCCGAGGTCACCGAAGACCTGGTCGCGGTACTGCAGCATGTGCGACCAGACCTCGTCATCAGCTACGACGCGACCGGCGGCTACGGTCATCCCGACCACGTGCGCGTCCACGACGCCGCCCTCGCCGCCAGCCGCAGCCTCGCGGTCCCCTACGCCGAGATTCTCGACACTCCCGCAGCGGATGCCGAGTGGTTCGACCTCGACGCCTCGCGCGACACTGTCGTGGCCGCCCTGCGCTTTCACGCCAGCCAGCTCACTGTGCACGGAAACGACATCGTGCACTCCGGCGGCCAGCGCGACGCCATCCGCACCGCGATCGGCCTGCGCCTGCGCTGACCGCCGCATCCGGTTAAACGCAACTGGCCGCCCGGTGAGGCGGCCAGTTGCGAGAAGAAACTCAACAACGTGTGACAGAACCGATGGTGGAGATGCGGGGAATTGAACCCCGGTCCATTGCTGTGGTCATATGCCTTCTACGGGTGTATCCAGTGAAGTCGCTTTCTCGGCCCCGGAATTTGCCACTGGCATCTACTCCGACAGGCCCAGCCTTCGTTTGAGTCCCTCTACGCCCCGTGGCTCAATGTAGAAGCAAGCTCTCTAAATGGCGTCAGGATCCGGGTAGAGAGCATTCCCGGTCTGGCGGACTTCGTTAGTGCTTTCGCTTAGGCAGCGAGAGCGAAGTCAGTGCGGTTTGATTTGGCACTTATTGTTTTGCAGAGATCGTTTACGAGATAACCCTGCATCCTCGACCCGCTTCTCACAATTGCGCAAACAATGTCGAAACCGATCATCCCCATACACATCGCGCCCGGCGTCTTAATCAACACCGTGGCCGGCGATGGGTTCATGTCACACGCTGTTGAATTACCAAACTGCACGCTTGGGTGCAGCCCTCCATACTACTACAGAAGTTGGCTAATCGCCGAGCTGGCGCTGCGCCGACATCGCGCGATCCGATTCGCGCTTATCGGTGCGTTCCCGCAACGTCTGGCGCTTGTCGTACTCTTTCTTGCCCTTGGCTACGGCAATTTCCACCTTCGCCCGACCGTCCGCAAAATAGATGCGCAGCGGAATGAGTGTGTAGCCGCCCTCTTTGGTCTTGTGGCTGATCTTGACGATCTCCTTCTTGTGCAGCAGGAGTTTGCGCTTGCGACGCGGGGGGTGGTTGGTCCACGATCCGCCGGAGTATTCCGGAATGTGCACCGCATCAAGCCAGGCCTCGCCGCCGTCGATGAAGGCATAGCCGTCGACCAGGGTCGCCCGACCAGCGCGGAGCGACTTGACCTCGGTGCCGCTCAAGACCATCCCCGCCTCGTAGGTGTCACTGATGAGGTAGTCATGTCGGGCCTTGCGGTTGGTCGCCACGACCTTCTCTCCACGTTCCCTGGGCATGTGTTCACCTCGATTCTTTTTTTCAAGCGAATGCCGTCGGCCGTTCGGCAGACAGCCCACCAGTCTAGCGGAACCCTGCCGTGCCCGGCATCCGCTTGTGGGTTAGACCTTGAGGTAGCGAGTGATGGCGAAGTTGGCCGAGAACGCGGCGAGCACCGCACCGACCACGAGCAAAATGGGCACCACAACGAGGGCATCGTCCATGCCGACCAGGGCGAATCCGGTGAGCCTCGCACCGAGGTAGCCCTGCACGAAGAAGTACACGAGCGCAACGATCGCGCCGCCGGCCAGTAGCGAGCCGAGCAGCGCCGCGAAGACGCCTTCCAGAATGAACGGCGTTTGAATGAACCGGTTGCTCGCGCCCACCAACCGCATGATGCCCAGTTCCCGTCGCCTGGAGAACGCCGACAAACGAATGGTGGTGGCGATCAGAAGCGCCGCCGCAATCAGCATCAACCCGGCGATACCGATGGCCGTGTAGCTCGCCACATTGAGCACGGAGAAGATCTGGTCGAGGTATTTACGCTGGTCAGCGACATTCTCAACGCCGGCGACCCCCGACAGGCTCTCCACCAGCACCGCGGACTGGGACGGGTCTTTCAGGTTCACCCAGAACGTCTGGTTGAGCTGGTCGGCCGTGACATAGTCGGCGACCGGGTTGCCGGCGAACTGCTTCTTGAAGTTCTCGAAGGCCTGCTCGTGCGTCTCGAAATAGTAGTTGTCGATGAAGGACGCCAGGGTCGGCGAGGTCAGCTGGGCTTCGACGGCGGCGATCTGCTCCGGTGACGCGTCGCCGCCGGTGCAGGTTTCACCCGGCGAGATGTCGGAGCACATGTAGATGCCGACCTGCGCCTTGTCGTACCAGAAGTTCTTCATCTGGCCGATCTGCATCTGCATGAGAATGGCCGCACCGACGAAGGTCAGCGAGATGAAGGTCACGAGCACGACGGAGACGACCATGGACGCATTGCGCCGAAGACCGTTCGCGGCCTCGGACAGCACCAGACCGAGCCTCATCGGGTTGGCCCCACGTTCTGTTCGCCCGTTTGATCGGGTTTCTCTCCCGGTGCCCGCAGCCCGAGTTTCTCGGCGAGAGTGAGCTGCTCCGGGTCATCATTTTGGGCGACCGGCAGCACCGGGCGTGCCATCGGCGGCGCTGGTGTCGTGAGGACGGCGTCGGTAGCGGGGACATCGACAGCGGGGGCATCGATAGCAGGATCGTCGATAGCAGGATCGTCGATAGCGCGGGCGTCGACAAGAGGTGCAGCGATCGGCGCTGGCGCCACGGCCGACGCTGCCGCAACGGCCGCCGCCGCGGCCTGGTGCAACGATACGGAGGTTTCGGGAACCGGCGCAGAAGGATGCGTCAACGAGGGTTCCGGCGCGGCGGGCCGGGCGTAGGCGACGGGCGCCGGCTCGCTGGTGGGGGCATCCGCCGTTGACGCCTGCACGATGGTGGGAATGGAGGCGGTGGCGTAGCCGCCCTGGCGCTCGTCACGCACGATCTCACCGTGCACGAGCTCGATCACCCGGCGCTGCATCTGGTCGACGATGCCAGCTTCGTGGGTGGCCATGATGACGGTGGTGCCACTGGCATTGATGCTCGCGAGCAACGACATGATCTCAGCGCTCGTGGTGGGGTCGAGGTTTCCGGTGGGCTCGTCGGCCAGCAGAATCTGCGGCTTGTTCACGATGGCGCGGGCGATAGCCACCCGCTGCTGCTCACCACCGGAGAGTTCGTGCGGCAGGCGCTGGGATTTTTCGGCCAGGCCAACCATCTTGAGCGTGTCCGGCACGGCTTCCTGAATGAACCCGCGGCTCTTGCCGATGACCTGCAGGCTGAAGGCGACGTTGTCGAAGACGCTCTTGTTCGGCAGCAGACGAAAGTCCTGAAAAACCACACCCATATTGCGACGAAAGTACGGCACCTTGCGGTTCGAGATCGACCTCAGGTCCTGGCCGAGCACGTGGATGCTGCCGCTGGTCGGCTTCTCCTCCTTGAGCACGAGCCGCAGGCAGCTCGATTTGCCCGATCCGGAGGCGCCGACCAGAAAGACGAATTCGCCTCGCAAAATCTCGACGTCGATCGAGTTCAGTGCCGGCCGAGTGGTGCCGGGATACTTCTTGGTTATGTGATCAAAACGGATCATAGCTCTTAGAGCCTAGGCATCCGCGGGCATTTTCCCAACAGCGACATACCCGCCAGCAGCGAAGGCTCAGCATCCGTTTAGTCTTCAGGAGCCTTCTTGCGCCAGCGGATGCCGGCCGAAATGAATCCGTCCAGGTCACCGTCGAAGACGTTGCCCGGGTTGTTCACCTCATACTCGGTGCGCAGGTCCTTGACCATTTGGTAAGGCGCGAGCACGTAGCTGCGCATCTGGTCACCCCAGCTCGCCGTGATGTTGCCGGCCAGTTCTTTCTTGGTAGCCGCTTCTTTCTCACGCTCGAGCACCAACAGTCGCGACTGCAAGACGCGCATGGCGGCTGCGCGGTTTTGAATCTGGCTTTTCTCGTTCTGGCAGCTCACCACCGTGCCAGTGGGCAGGTGGGTGATGCGCACGGCGGAGTCGGTGGTGTTGACGGACTGGCCACCGGGACCACTGGAACGGAAGACGTCGACGCGGATGTCGCCGTCGGGCACGTCGATCGACTCGGTCTGTTCGATCAGCGGCACCACCTCGACCGCGGCGAAGGAGGTCTGGCGTTTGCCGGCCGAGTTGAACGGGCTCATGCGCACCAGGCGGTGGGTGCCGGCCTCGACGCTGAGCGTGCCAAAGGCGTAGGCGGCGTCGACCTCGAAGGTGGCACTCTTGATGCCGGCCTCTTCGGCGTAGCTGATGTCGAGCACGGTGGTGCGGAAGTCGTGCTGTTCGGCATAGCGCAGGTACATGCGCAACAGCATCTCGGCGAAGTCAGCGGCGTCCACTCCCCCGGCACCGGCGCGAATGGTGATGACGGCGTTACGTTCATCGAATTCGCCGTTGAGTAGGGTCTGTACCTCGAGCTCACCGAGCAATTTCTGCAAGCTGGCGAGTTCGATGGTGGCTTCATCAGCCAGTTCCTGGTCGCCCTGGCCGTCGTTGGCCATCTCCACGAGAGTCTCGAGATCATCGAGTCGCGTTGTGATGCTCTCGATGCGCGCCAGCTGCGCCTGCCGGTGGCTGAGGTCGCTCGTCACCTTCTGCGCGTGCTCGGTGTCGTCCCATAAATCGGGCATTCCGGCCTCACCGCTGAGGTCGTCAATGTCCGCGCGCAGACGATCAATGTCGATCACCGAACGGATGTCGCCAAACGTGGTCCGCAGCGCGGCGATTTGTACTGAGAAATCCAAGTCAATCATGTTCCGCCCAGCCTACCGGGCTGGCGTAGCATCGGTTCTGATGAGTAATGCGCAGCGGGCCCTCAACCTGCGATCCATCGCCCTGACGGCGTTCTTACCCACCCTGCTGTTCTCGGTCGGTGAGGGCGCAATAATTCCGCTCATTCCGCTGGTCGCCAATGACCTGGGCGCCACGCTCGCCATCGCCGGGGTGATCGCCGCCATGGTCATGCTCGGCGAACTGGTCGGCGACATTCCCAGCGGCTGGGTCGTCTCCCGCATCGGCGAACGCAACTCGATGATCTGGGCCTCCGTCATCACGATCGGCGCGGTGATCATCTGCCTCACGGCACCCAACCCGCTCGTACTCGGCCTGGGAATCTTTTTGATCGGCATCGCGACGGCCGTGTTCGCCCTCGCCCGGCACGCCTTCATGACCAGTTACGTACCCCTCATGTACCGGGCCCGCGCACTGTCAACGCTCGGCGGCGTGTTTCGGGCCGGCTGGTTCGTCGGGCCGTTCCTGTCCGCCGCGCTGATCCACCTCACCGGCAGCACCCAGGCGGCGTTCTGGGTCTTCATCGTCTGCTGCGTGCTCGCCGTCGCGATACTGGTGATTCTGCCGGACCCCACCCGTGACCTCGACGTGTCGGACCGCGCTGTGCCGGAGCGCGCCGCACCGGAACGCGCGGTGCCGGAACGCACCGCATCGGAACAGGCCGTACCGCAATCCCCTGTACCGGAATCCTCTGTACCGGAGCAGGCCGTACCGGAACAGGCCGTACCGGAACAGGCCGTACCGGAACAGGCTGTACCGGAACAGGCTGTACCGGAAGGGCCAGCATCCGCGTCGCCGGCCGACGTCACACCGCCCGGGGCCGCCGAAACGGATACCGCAGCACTCGCCGCACGGGGCCTCTTTAAGACCATCCGATCCCACCGGAACGTGCTCGTGCGGCTCGGCACCGGCGCCGCCCTCGTGGGCGCTATGCGCGCCAGCCGAACCGTCATGCTGCCGCTCTGGGCGGTCAGCATCGGCATCAGTGCGCCCGACACGGCGCTCATCATCGGTATCGCCGGCGGCATTGACTTCGTCTTGTTTTACGCCAGCGGTCAGATCATGGATCGCTTCGGTCGCATCTGGAGCGCGGTACCGTCGATGATCGGCCTCGGCATCGGCCACGTCGCACTCGCGTTCACACACGATCTGCCGAGCAACGTCGGCTGGTTCATCGGCATCGCGATGTTTCTCTCTCTGGCCAACGGCATCGGCAGCGGCCTGCTCATGACGCTCGGCGCTGACCTCGCGCCGCAGCAGTACCCGGCGCCGTTTCTCGGCGCCTGGCGATTCACCGCCGACTTTGGCAGTGCCGCCGCGCCACTGGCCCTGGCCGGCATCACCGCGCTCGCTTCGCTGTCGATCGCGAGCGGCATCGTCGGGGTCTTCGGCCTGTTCGGCGCCGCGCTGCTCAGCCGCTACATTCCCCGCTTCGCTCCCCACCGCCCCCGCAGCCTGCTCTAGCCGCCCGCTCCCTCCCCTCTCTCCCGACTCCCCCTCTCCTCTCTCCCGTCTCCCCCCTCTCTCCCGTCTCCTCCTCCCCTCTCTCCCGTCTCCTCCTCCCCCCGCGCGTAACTCCTGCAATTTCCTCGCGGCCGAAAAATTTGTCGCGAATTTGCGGGCATCCGCTTCTGGAAGGTCCTAAATTGCAGGAGTTATGCGCCGATTGTTCTTGGAATGATCTGGGAAGCTCGAGCGTTGGTCCACGCATGCCCCTCATCGGAGAATACGAGCCAAGCACCGCCCAGTGGGTGCGCGATCAGGTCGACCTATATGAGAAGTCCGGCGGTACCGAGGGCACGACCCTGCGCGGCATGCCCGTCATCGTGCTGACCACCCTCGGCGTGAAGAGCGGCAAGCTGCGCAAGGCCCCGCTTATGCGGGTCGAGCACGACGGCCAGTATGCTGCCGTCGCCTCGCTCGGCGGCAGCCCCAAGAACCCGGTCTGGTACGCGAATGTCGTTGCGCATCCCGAGATCGAGTTGCAGGACGGAACTCAGAAGTGGGACATGCGCGCCCGCGAGGTCACCGGCGACGAAAAAGCCACCTGGTGGGGCCGCGCCGTGGCGGCATTCCCCGACTACGCCGCCTACCAAATCAAAACCGATCGCGAGATTCCCGTCTTCGTACTCGAACCCATCGAATAAAAGTGGCGCAAACAACCACCCGCAAGGCGTTGATCGACCGCATCATCCTGCCCGACCTCGTTGACGACGATGGTGTGCTGTTGCGTTCCGGCGACGCCCGTGAAGCCGAACGGTACACCGGCCTTGACTTGGATGGCCGCGACCTCACCGGCATCACCTTCGAGGAGTGCGAATTCAGCCGGGTGTCCCTACACGAAACCGCATTGCGCGGGGCCTCCTTTTCGGAGTGCCTCGCGACCGACCTGCATGCGCCGGTGTTCAGCGCGCCGCGCTCTAGCTGGCGTGACGTACGCATCGAGCACGCCCGGCTCGGCTCGGTCGAAACCTACGAGGCGACGATGCGTTCCGTGCACATCGACGGCTCGAAGCTCGATTTCGTGAACCTGCGCAACGCCACCCTGACCGACATGCTCCTCAGTGACTGCATCATCGAGGAACTCGACCTCGGCAGCGCCACCGTGCAGCGACTCGAGCTGCAGAACTGCCGCATCGGCACCCTCGAGATCGGTGGCGCCCAGCTCAAAGATGTCGACCTGCGCTCGAGTGATTTCTCGGCCGTGCACGGCCTTGAGGGACTGCGGGGCGCGACGATCGACGACGCCCAACTGAGCCTGCTGGCACCGCTGTTGGCCGCGCACCTCGGCCTGCGCGTCGAGTAGCGCCGTTCGATGAGTGGATGCCACGGTCTGGCCCCGCAGATTTATCAGCCCTAGGGAATGGCGGTCGTGGTCAGCTCCAGGTCGGACATTGGCCGGTCGCGCTGGGTCGCAATTGCCGCGCCGGCCGCCACGCAGACGACGACGATGGCGATCTGCTGCAGCAGCGTGAAGGTCTCGCCCAGCACGAGCGCGCCAAAACCTGCAGCGATCACCGGGCCGAAGCTTGTGATGATCGCGTACAGGCGCGGGCTGATCCGCCGCAAAATATAGGTGTCGAGCGTATACGGAAAGGCCGAGGAGACCACGCCCACGAGCAGGAGCAGTCCGACGACGCCCCAGGTGAAGGCCGACAAATCGAGGGTGAACAGTGCAATCGGTACCACGATCACCAGGCTGACCATGCTCGCAACTGAGATGCCTTCCAGTCCCGCGAATTCGGTTGCTACATGGCGGGTGAGCACGATGTAGAAGAACCATGAGGCCGCTGCGGTGAGCGCCAGCGCAATTCCGAGCAGGTCGAGAGTGCCGTCCGACCAGGTCAGCAAAAAGACTCCCCCGGCAGCCGCCGCAGCGCACACAAAGTCCAGGATGCGCCGGCTCGTGATCAAAGCCAGGGCAAAGGGGCCCAAAAATTCAATCGTCGCTGCGATGCCGAGTCCGAGGATACTCACGGCCTGGTAGAAGGTGAGGTTCATGACGGCGAGCACGACGCCGAGGGCCAGTGCCGGCCAGATTCGGGTCCAGGTCAGGTTTTTCAACTGGGGCCGGGCGAGCGGCAGTACGACGACGACCATGACGATCTGGCGGGCGGCGACCACGATGGGCGAGCCGACGACGGGAATGAGGAGTCCGGCCAGTGCTGAGCCGAAGTTGATGCTGACCTCGGTGGCGAGCTGAGCTCCCGCACCGCTCAGTTTGTCCCGCCTGGTACGCACGCTGCTCCTGTCGGCGCCTTCAGGGCACCTACCGACAGTACCGCTCGCGGCATCCGCTCTGAAAATAGCGGCGCGAACCGCCGGCTATACCTGCAACGGAATGAACTGGTATTCGCTGGTGAGGTGCTCGTGCCGGCAAGACCCGCAGTAGAGCACGCCGGAGACGCGCATGGCGTCCACCCGCGACGCACACTGAATCACCTTGGGGCCACAGCACGGTGAAATCACCAGGTACCCCCCCGATTCGGCCGGGTCGTGACCACTGAGTCCGCGATCGTGGTGCACGCCCTCGCAGGGGAGGAGTGCATCGAAGTCGAGCTCGTCCACGACGTGTTCGTCCAATAATGCATCCATGATTTCACAGCCGATCTCGGTGTTGCATAGCCGCCGGTTGGGCCACGTCAACCGGCGGCGACCAGCCCGGTTGAACGACGACTCAAGATCGCCGGCACTACCAACCGGGGACCGGGGCTGGCACGGTGTCGACTGCGGTACAAAACCTGAAGCCCCCGACAAGGGAGGGGGCTGCCACGTCGACAACGTGTCTGGGTAGCGTACGCTCCTATCCTGAAATTACCAGTGCGATTTTGTGCGCCCCCGTTAATGAAACACCGCCCGGGACACCACCGTCACCGTGAGTGGCACCCCGTCTGGCACGACGAGGGTCAGCACGGGTGGACGCCACCAGGAGCGCAGCGTCACCGACGCGCTCTGCCCATCAGCGGATGCTGCGCTCATCACGGCGAGCGCCTCGAATGAGTCGTGCGGAACGAGGCGCAGATACTCACCGACCGCAGCCGACACGTCGTTTGATCTCAGCTGCGGCCGCGGCCCGCCCACACCCACCTGCACCGTGTCGAGGGTGAACGCCTCAGACCCGGCAAGCGCTGCACCGTCAGCGAGGCTGAGCAGCCGCTTGTGTTCGAGGTAAAGCGACGTCGCCGACAGGGCTACGAGCACGAGGCTCAGGGCCAGAAAGCCATAGAAAATAGTGAGCAACAGGGTCGAACCATCTTCGTTCGAGGTGGGCAACCGATGCCTGGTCATCCGAGACCGCCAAATCGGGACACCATCTGGGTCGACGCCGCGGTCATCGGCACACTCGCGCTCTGGTTCAGTGCGAGCATGTCGGGCACCAACGGCAGCGCAATGCCGATTCGCACGGTGACTGTCACGAGCCCCTGGCTGGTCAAACAGCGGCTTGTTCCGCCAGCGCACTCGATCTGCACTTCGGCGTCGCCCGGGTCGAGCCCGTGATCCTCGAGCGCGAAGGCAACGGCGCGACGGGCCCGTTCCGTCGCGGTGGCCTCGTCGGGGGCCTGCACGTAGACTCGGGCCGCCTGCCGGGCTGCTCCCTCGACGGCGAGCGCACTTCCCTGCAAGGCGGACAGCGCGAGCACCAGATAGACCAGGGGCACCAGCAGGATCATGCCCGCCGTGATGAATTCGAGCGAAGCCGAACCCGCCTCCGACCTTCTACCGCAACGATTCGACCGCAGCATGAGCAACCACGTCCAATCCATGCGGGACACCGAGCAGTCCCATGAGGGGCAGCGGTGCGACCACCCGAACTTCAACAGTGGGATATCCGGCACTCACTTTGTACTGCACCACGACATCGGTGGCATAGGTCGCTCCAATAGCTGTCGTGATCAGATCGCGGGTGCGTTGGGCGCCCGCAGGCAGACTGCTGTCGGCGAGCGCGGCGTAGCGGGCGCCCTCAGCCGCGGCGTCGAGCACCGTGTTGCGAATGTGCAGCGCGAGGGCCAGCTGCATGACCATGAGCGTCAGAAAAGTCAGTAATGACACCACCATGACGAATTCGGCCACGGCGGAACCCGCCTCATCGCGCAACGTGGTGCAGCGAGGCGAGGCGAGGCGTCGCATCCGCTTAGCGAATTTGAGCATGTCGACCGGTCAGAAACTGCTCACGCGATCCATGGCCTGCTGGAATACACCGCTAAGGGCCGGCCCGGCCAGCCCCCAGATGATCAAAACGAGGCCGGCCGTCATCAGGGTGATCAGCACCCAACCGGGCACGTCTCCTGTTTCATCGCGGAACAGGCTGTTGAAGCGGAGCATGATTCGGGTCATGGCGTTCTCTTTTCTCATGGGATGGATGGTGCAGTGGAGCGTCAGAACCCGGCCTGCAGCACGACGAGTCCGGGAAAAACGGCAAACAGAACAGTCATCGGAAGAATCAGAAAAACCAGCGGCAGGAGCATCGCAACTTCTTTCTTGCCTGCCAGCTCGAGCAGCGTGCGCTTGGTCTGGTCGCGGGAATCCTGCGCCTGCGCCCGCAACACCTCGGCCAGCGGCGACCCACGGTCCAGCGCGCCGGTCACCTGGTCGACAAACCGGGTCACCTCCGGCAACTGGATGCTGCGCGACAGCGACTGTAATGCGGAACCAATGGGGATCCCGGTATGAACGTCAGCAACCACGCCCGCGAATTCGCGAGACAGTTCCCCAGTGCTCGTGAGCGACACCCGTCGGATCGAATCCAGAATGCCTTCTCCAGCCGATAGCGACAGGGTGAGAAATTCAAGAATGGTCGGCAGTTCGCTGCGCATCCGAGCCAGTCGTGCGGTGGCGGCCCGGTGGAGCAGCCAGTCCCGCAACACGACTCCGCCGAGTGCTGCCAGGAACGGTAGCGAAAGACGAGCGGCCAATAGCAGCTCGGACAGCACAACGATGGTGATCACGGTTCCGACGGCGAACGCCAGCAAGGCCCAGACGAGTTGCACGGAACGAAACTCCTCGACCGTCTTTACCGACCCGGATTGGTGCAGTCGGCGTGCAACGGTCTCGCTGCCGCCGAGAAGACTCGACAACCCCCGTGACAGCACGCCGAACAGCGGTGCGAACAGGCTTCCCAGCACGGGAATCGGGTTCACCGTTCGCCGGGCGACGATGCGGCGCGCTTCCGGAGAAATATCCAGAATGTAGGGCACCACGCGGTCGATCAGGCGGGGCCTGGTCAGCCGCGGCGTCAAGCTCACGAGCGACCACAACCCCACACCGAGGCCCGTTCCGCACAACACGGCCCAGCCAAATGCGGCGCTCACCGGCACCCGTCGACTACGAGAACCATCGGCGCTCCTCCGGAAGTCGACCGAGAGCGATCATCACTCGATACGCGATGACCGAGAGGGCGAGGCCGCTCGCGATCACGACGATTCCGGCCGGCGAGTTGTAGGCAATGGCCGCTTCGGGGCGGGAGGCGAGCAGAATAAGAATGATCCACGGTGCCGCCACGCCCAGTCGGGCGGCGTTCACAACCCACGACTGGCGGGCTTCCACCTCGAGCCGCACCGCGGCATCCTGGCGCAGCCAAGCGGAAAGGCTGCGCAGTACGACAGTGAGGTCGCTGCCGCCGACTTCGCGAGCCATCCGCAGCGTCTCGAGAATGCGGTCGGCAACCGGGTCGGCGAGGGAACGTTTAAGCTCGTCAACGCAGTAGTTGAAATTGCCGGTGGCGCGATATTCGCGCTCGAATTGGGCGAAAGCGATGCTTGTCGCGACCGGACCGGCGTGGGCGAGGCTGCTCACGCTGTCTGGCAACGCCAGCCCGGAGCGGAGTGCCGACACCAGATGATCGACGACATCGGGCCACACTGTGCGATTGGCCCGGCGCCTGGCCGCCGCCCGCCACGACACGATCGACCAGGGCAGTAACAGCCCGGCCAGACCGGCAACAGCACTGAGCGCGAGCACCGCGAAGATTCCGTGCATCAGGGCAGCGGATGCCACACCCACGATCACCGACAACGTCAGGAATGCCGGCACCGGAACGGACCGCAGCCCGCTTTGAACCAGGCGCGCCCGCATCCGCTCGCCCACTCGGGCCCGCTGGGGCGTGGACCCGGCCGGCCACAGTAACGGCGCGAAAATCATGACGAGACCGCTCCCGAGCAGGCACCCGAGTACGAGAGTCATGCGGCCCCCTGCCGCAATACCTGCGCCGGATCGACTCCCGCTGCGCGAAACTTGGCGAGCTTGGTGGGATGCGAACCGGTCGGCTCGAGGTGGCCATGCAAAGAGAGGAAGAGAGGGCTCGCCTCGATGGTCACGCCGGCTAACTGGCCGCTCGGAGCGATGATTTCGGTGACCCGCCTGCGGCCGTGGCGATCGATCTCACAGTGCACCACGATGTCGATACAGCCCGCCACGGTGGGCAGCACGAACGAGGAGTCGATGTTACGGCCGGCCAGCAGCGGCAGGGTTGAAAGTTTCGCGAGCGCGTCCCTGGCACTGTTGGCGTGAATCGAGCACATTCCGGGCAACCCGCTGTTCAGGGCGATGAGCAAGTCGAGACTTTCCGCCTCGCGCACCTCGCCCACCACGAGCCGGTCGGGCCGCATGCGCAGCGACTCCTTGATCAGCCGGCGCAGGGTGATCTCCCCGGTTCCCTCCAGACTCGGTTGCCGGCACTGCATCGCGACGACATCACGGGCCGACAGGTCGAGTTCAAAGGTCTCCTCCACGGTCACGATGCGTTCGCCCGGACGCGTAGATGAGAGCAGAGCGTTCAGCATGGTTGTTTTGCCGGTCTGGGTGGCGCCGGACACCAGAATATTCTGCCCACCCAGCACGCAGATCCGAAGAAAATCGGATGCCTGCTGAGTGAGCGCGCCGAGGCCGACCAGCTGGTTGAGATCGCGGATGCGCCGGGTGAATTTGCGAATGTTCACCGCCCAATGCTTGCGCGTAATGTCTGGAATCACCACGTGCAGCCGGGAACCGTCGGGTAGCGAAGCGTCGACGAACGGCGACGAGAGGTCGACGCGGCGACCGGAAGCCTGCAGCATCCGCTCGACCAGGTCACGCACGTCTTGCTCGCCGAGCAGCAGTGAGGTCAGCTCGGGTACCCCATCTCGGGCTACGAACACTCGGGCCGGGCCGTTGATCCAGATTTCTTCGATCTCCGGATCGTCGAGAAACGGCTGGAGCACGCCGAACCCGGTGAGCGCGGCCACGACCTCGCGGGCGGCCTGGTACTCATCGGCGATCATCGGTGCGAGCCCGCCGAGCGCCCGCTCGCTGTATCGGCGCAGTTCGTCGCGCACGTACTGCTCCACCAACGCGTTGTTGGCCGCGAGGTCAACGCCCTCGCGGCGTACCCGCTGGCGCACCTGGTCTGTGATGATACGAACGGCTTCGGTCATGCCCGCATGATGGCCTCTTTTGCACTTCTTCGTGCGGATTCTCCACAGGGCTTGTTTTTTTCTCCTCTGAACAGCAAAAAATGATCGACCCCGCTTTAGCGAGCCGACCAGCCGCCGTCCATCGTGTAGCTCGCCCCGGTGACCATGGCGGCGTCGTCGGAGGCGAGCCAGGCCACGAGCGAGCCGACCTCGGCCGGTTCCACCAGCCGCTTGATCGCGCTCTCGGTGAGCATGATCGTGCTCAGCACCGCCGACTCCGGAATGCCGTGCACGAGTGCCTGATCGGTGATCTGTTTCTCGACCAGCGGCGTGCGCACATAGCCGGGAGCAACGCAATTGCTCGTGACTCCGTGCGCGCCGCCCTCGAGCGCGGTCACCTTGGACAGGCCTTCGAGCCCGTGTTTGGCTGATACATACGCGCTCTTATACGGCGAGGCGCGAATGCCGTGCACCGACGACACATTGATGATGCGCCCGAAGTTCGCCGCATACATCTGCGGCAGCACGGCCCGAATCAGCAGGAACGGCGCCTCCAGCATGAGGGTCAGGATGTTGTGGAAATCGGCCGGCTTAAAGTCCTGGATCGGGTTGATGCGTTGAATGCCGGCATTGTTGACCAGGATGTCCACCCCTGCGAGCGCAGACGCGAGCGCCTCGTCGGTGAGGGCGGCGGTCTCCATGAGGTCGACGATCCAGATCGACCCACCGACCTCCTCGGCCAGGGCGGTGGCACCGGCGGTGTCGATGTCGGCAACGACGACGTGCGCGCCGCGGGCAGCGAGCGCCCGAACGACGGCGGCGCCGATGCCGCTCGCACCACCCGTGACGAGAGCGCGACGCCCGGCGAGGGGCTGCGCACTGGTGCGAACGGGAGCGGCGGTGACACGATCGGCGGCGGCATCGGTGAGATCAGTCATGATATTCCTTTGGTTGCTTGATCACTGCACGATCACTGCACGGGCAGGTCGGTGGGTGGCGAGGCTCCACCGGTGCGTGGTCTCCCTGACCCGGTTACTTCCTGACCCAATGGTTCGGGCCGGGTCAGTTTCCGGTGGTGACCGGCTCGAGCCCGTGCTTCCTGACCCAATGGTTCGGGCCGGGTCAGTTTCCGGTGGTGACCGGCTCGAGCCCGTGCTTCCGGGCGTCGACAGCGTCGACCTCACGCAAGGACGCTCCCGTGGTCTCCTTGAGTGTGACCACAGCGACCACCGTGATGGCGCAGGCGATCATGATGTAGATCGCGACCGGAACCCAGCTTTGGTATTGCTGCAAAAGCGCGGAGGCAATGATCGGCGCCATCGAGCCGGCCAGAATCGAGGTGACCTGGTAGCCGAGGGACACCCCGGAGTAGCGCATCCGGGTGGGGAACATTTCGCTCATGATGGCGGGCTGGCCCGCATACATGAGGGCGTGGAAGCAGAGCCCGACCGTGACGGCCAGAATGATCAGCACCGGGTTGAGGGTGTCGAACAGGGGGAAGGCGAAGAACGCCCAGGAAGCACCGAGCACGGCGCCGGCCAGGTAGACGGGTTTGCGGCCCACTCGGTCAGAGAGACGACCGACCTGGGGAATGACGATGAAGTGTACGACGTGCGCGATGAGCAGGGCGATCAGCAACTGGCCGGTGTCGTAGTCGTGCACGGTCTTCAGGTAGACGATCGTGAAGCTCACGATGATGTAGTACAGAATATTTTCGGCGAACCGCAGGCCCATGGCTCCGAGGATTCCCTTAGGGTACTTGCGTACGACCTCGAGCACGCCATAGTTGACGGCCTTCTCGGCTTCGACCTGCGCGCGGGCCTCGAGAAAGATCGGAGCTTCACTCACGTGGGTGCGAATGTAATAGCCGATGACGACGATGATCGCGGAGAGCCAGAAGGCCACACGCCAGCCCCAGCTGAGAAACTGCTCGGGCGACAGGAGCCCCGTCATGGTGAGCAACACCACAGTGGCGAGCAGGTTGCCCATCGGTACGGCGGCCTGCGGCCAGCTCGACCAAAAGCCACGGGACTGGTTCGGGCTGTGCTCGGCGACGAGCAGAACGGCGCCGCCCCATTCCCCACCGACAGCGAAGCCCTGAATAAAGCGAAGGGCCACGAGCAGGGCGGGTGCCCAGTAGCCGATGGTGTCGAAGCCGGGTAGACAGCCCATGAGGAAGGTGGCGGCACCCACCATGATGATCGTCACCTGCAAGGTGTGCTTGCGCCCGAGTTTGTCACCGATCTGGCCGAACACGATGCCACCGAGCGGCCGGGCGATGAATCCCACGGCATAGGTGAGGAAGGCGGCGATGATGCCGTCGAGTTCGCTGCCGGCGTTCGGAAAGAAGACCGTACCGAAGACCAGGCTCGCAGCGGTGGCGTACAAGAAGAACTCGTACCACTCCACGACCGTTCCGACCATGGAGGCGGCGACGATCTTCTTGAGTCCGGATTTTTCGGTTTCGCTGCCAGCGGGGCGAGCGGCCTGACCAGAACCGGCAGTCCCCACGCGTTGATTGACACTCATTGACTGTCTCCTTTGTGTCGTCGATGACACGTACTTGGCCGCAGCGGCGTGCGGTAAGGAATCGGTCGCCCCCACAAAAGTACGACGTGTCTGAGTATCCACGCACAACGGGCTGGTAACAAGAACCAAAAAAACAGAGCCGATGTGCATAATCGCAGATCATGGCTCAACGGGGTGCCCGTTCCGAATTTACTCAGGCACTGCACCGCCAGTTCATATGTGATCCCTAAGAATTCACTCACTGTTTACTCATCCGTACCTCACGCGCAGGCCGGACTCTGATTTCACGACCACGACGGTCGAAACCCGGGAGGAATGCCATGGTCACCAGGATTGTTTTGTACTCGCACGATTCGATCGGGCTGGGACACGTACGGCGGAACCTCGCCATCGCGCACGCACTGTCGTTGTACCTTCCGTCCATCATCCACGAACCGGTGAGCGGACTTCTGGTCACCGGACAGAGTGCCGCAACGTCCTTCCCCACTCCCGCCGGTTGGGACTGGTTGGTGCTGCCCGGCATCACCACCGGTGTTGACGGCTACCGCCCGCGTCATCTCACACTGGGCATCGACACGATGACGTCGATTCGCGCCAGCATTCTGCGCGTCGCCCTGCGCGAGTTCGCCCCCGACCTGTTGATCGTTGATCGGCACGCACTCGGCGCCCGCCGAGAACTCGAAAGCGCCCTGGTGAGCCTGCGCTCAACCCGGCCCGAGTGCGCCATCGTGCTTGGCCTTCGCGAGGTGCTCGACCGTCCCGCCGTCGCCCTCGCCGAGTGGCGGGCCATCGGCGGTGCCAGCGCTATCCGACGGTTGTTCGACGCGCTCTGGGTGTACGGCGACCCGCGCGTGCACAATGCATTCGAGACCGGAGAAATCCCGTCCTCGCTACTCAACCTCGCGGTGCATACCGGCTACCTCGCCAACGGTCGGCCGATCGGGCATACAACGAGCGACAGCGAGCCCTTCATCCTCACCACCGTTGGCGGCGGTTCCGACGGTCATCGTCTCGCCTCGGCTGCGGCCCGTGCGACCGCGCCACCCGGATACCGACATCTAGTCGTGACCGGCCCACAGATGCCCGACGCCCATCATGCCGAGATCACGTCCGTGGCACGCGAGGGCACGAGCATCCTGCGTTCGGTTCCGGATGCCCTCGCCTTACTCCGCCGCGCAGCCGCCGTCGTGTGTATGGGCGGATACAACTCGATCAGCGAAGTGATGACGACCGCTGCGCCCACCCTGGTCGTACCGCGCGAGGCCCGACGGCAGGAGCAGACGATTCGCGCCGCAGCACTGGCCCGCCGCGGACTCGTCGAGACCGTGACGACAGACACCGCGACTCCGGCCTTCCTGTCGGCCTGGTTCGCTGCGAACGTCGGCCGGGTCGTTCCGCGCAGCGCAGTGAACCTCGACGGCCTGGAGACAGTCGCCGTGCTCGCGGCGGCACTACTCAATTCCAAACAGCGGGTTCGCGAACCCGCGGAGGTGCAACATGCTGTCTGACCATTCCGGATCCCCTCGGATCGGCTACGTGCTCAAAATGTATCCCCGGCTCTCGGAGACGTTCGTCGTGTCCGAGATCCTCGCCCGCGAAGCCGCCGGTGAGAATCTGGTCATCTTCTCCCTGCGGCCGCCGGTCGATTCTCGCTTTCATGCGGAACTAGCCCGCGTGGCCGCGCCGGTCGTCTACATCGACCGGCCGTGGAAAACCTCCCTGCTCTGGGCGGAATTCCAGTCCACGGCCAAGACCGGCGTCGGGTCGGCAATGTCCGCCTGTCTCGACGAGTTGCTGCTGGCCGATGTCGACGACGCGGTGCAGGCGGTCAGCCTGGCCCGCGCCGTCAGGGAATACGGCATCACCCATCTGCACGCCCACTTCGCCTCGGTCGCCACAACGGTGGCCCGCCTGGCGTCGCTGCTCACGGGGGTGCCGTACTCATTCACGGCTCACGCCAAAGATCTTTTCCACGAGTCAGTGGACCCGACGGACCTGGCTGTGAAACTGGCCGGGGCCCATCATGCCGTAACGGTGAGCGAATACAACTTCGATTATCTGCGTCGCCGGTTCCCGGCCGAGACCTTACGACTGCACCGGGTTTACAACGGACTGGAACTCGCCCGCTTTCCATTCACCGAGCACCGACCACCCAGTGCGCCCCTCGCGGTGATCGCTGTTGGTCGCCTGGTCGAGAAAAAGGGCTTCAGCCTGCTGGTCGATGCGGCGCACGCACTGCACCATAGCGGCGTCGCGCTGACCGTGGACATCGTGGGCGGGGGCGAACTGACCGGGGCTTTGAGCGAACAGATCCATCGTCTCGGACTGTTCGGTATCGTTCGGCTGCTCGGCCCGGTGTCGCAGACCGAGGTGGCCCTGCGGCTGGCTGCCGCTGACCTGTTCGTCGCTCCCTGCATCGTCGGCAGCGATGGCAACGCCGATGGGCTCCCCACCTCCATACTCGAGGCGATGGCCCTCGGCGTTCCCTGCATTTCAACGGATGTGACGGGTATCCCCGAGATCGTCCGCGCGGGAGAGACCGGAATCCTGTGCCGCTCCGGCAGTCTTGACGACCTGGTGGCTGCCATGCGCGGAGCCGCTGATCCCGCCGCGAACCTCGGTCGGCTCGCCCGAAACGCCCGCCGGGTGGTCGAGGAGTCGTTCGATTCTGCCCGTCAGGCCCGAGTACTGGGCGAGTTGTGTGCCCACACCGACTCTGCTGCGAGCCAACTAGCGAACCACCCGGCGTCACTCGCACCGATGGCGGTGGCCTGATGCGCGTCGCCTATCTGTGTGTCGACCCCGGTGTTCCCGTCTTCGGCACGAAGGGCTCCTCGGTGCACGTGCAAGAAGTGGTGCGCGCCTTCCGGGACCGCGATATGACCGTGACCGTGTACTGCACCCGGCGTGGCAGCGACGTACCGGCTGACCTGCACGACCTCCCCGTCGTCGTGCGCACGGTAGCGGCCACCGAGTCACCAGCCGAACGGGAACGCGCCATCGCCAGCGCCGCGCAGAGCCTCGCCGACGCCGCGATCGAAGACGGATGCGACCTCGTCTACGAGCGCTACTCCTTGTTCAGCACAGCCTCGGCCGTCATCGCCCGCGCAACGGGGTCCCCCGTGATCCTCGAAGTCAACGCCCCGCTCATCGATGAACAGCGCACGCATCGTACCCTCGTGGACGAGGCCGGCGCCCGTGCCGACACCAGGCGGGTGGTGACGGCCGCAGCCGTGGTCGTGTGCGTCTCCGAGCCCGTCGCCGCCTGGGTCCGACCCTTCACAACATCGCCTCGTCGTATCACAGTCGTTGCGAATGGAGTGAATACCCGGCGTATCGTGCCCCCAGCGCACGCGTCAGTGACGTCCGGGTTCACCGTCGGCTTCATCGGCACCCTGAAACCGTGGCATGGCGTCGATGTACTGATCCGCGCCACCGCCCGGGCTGAATCTGCCGCACGCGCGAATTCCGGTCGGCGTGCCGCCAAACTGCCGTGGCGCCTGCGCATCGTGGGCGATGGGCCAGAACGGGCGGCGCTGCGCCAGCTGGCTTCGAATTACCCGCTCGATGTGGAGTTCACCGGGGCCGTGGCGCCGGAACGGGTGCCCGAGCTGCTGGCAGGCTTCGACGTGGCCGCCGCACCGTATCCGGCCGGCCAGGACCAATACTTCTCTCCCCTCAAACTCTACGAGTACCTTTCAGCGGGACTCCCCGTCGTCGCTTCGGCGGTGGGCCAGATTCCCACCGTCATCGTCGACGACTGCACCGGGCTGCTCGTTCCGCCCGGCGATGAGGTGGCCCTCGCGGATGCGCTCGGCCGGGTGAATGACGATCGTGCCCTGCGCGTGCGACTGGGCCGCGCCGCACGCGCACTCGCCGTTGAGCGGCATGACTGGTGGGCTGTAGTGGGCCGGATCCTCGGCCACCTCAGCGCGGCCGACCAAGCGCAGCTGAAGGCCGCCGACGCGGTCGCGCCGCAACCCGCGCTGCTGATCGGTGGCCGACGATGACGCGCTCACGCGAGCCCAGTGCCCTACGTCAAAGCCTGCGCATCGTCCGCCCCCACATCGGACGGCACTGGAAACTGGTCAGCGGCGGCCTGATCGCGCTGCTGATCGAGGTCGCGCTGTGCGTTCTCGAACCGTGGCCGGTGAAATTCGTGATCGATTCGGTCACGGCCAGTCTCGGCGCCACCCTTCCGGCCGGCTCAACCACGCCGCCGGCGACCATTGGGCTGCTGCTCGTCTGCGGAGCAGCTCTGGTGGCGCTGACGGCGGGGCGCGCCGTGAGCAGCTATCTGAGCACGGTAGCGTTCGCCCTCGTCGGGTCTCGCGTTGCGACCGACCTGCGTACGCGGGTGTTCACCCACGTTCAGGAACTCTCCCTGCGCTACCACGCCGCCGCCAGGTCCGGTGATACGGTGCAACGCCTGGTCGGAGACATCGGCCGGCTGCAGGAAGTCGCCGTCACGGCCGGGCTTCCACTTTTCGCCAACGTGCTGACATTCTTCGTGCTCACGATCGTCATGGTCGTGCTGGATCCGCTCCTCGCCCTCGTCGTTGTGGGCGCGGCCATAGCGTACCTGTTGTCGTCGCGACGCAGTTCACGTGCCATCACCTCCGCTTCCCGCACCACCAGGAAGGGCGAAGGATCACTCGCTAATACCGCAGCCGAAACGCTCGATGCTATCCGGGTGGTCCAGGCATACGGTCTGGAGCACACCGTCTCCGGAGCCTTCCGCAGCGGCAATGAGACCGCGCTGCGCGAGGGGATCAAAAGTCGCCGTCTGGCTGCCGGGCTCGAACGCCGAACCGACATCATCGTCGGAGTCGCGACCGCGATCGTGCTCGCCGGAGGCGGATGGCGCGTCATCGACGGGCAGATGACTCTCGGCGAACTGGTCATGTTCATGATGTATCTCAAGATCGCCATGAAACCGCTGCGCGACCTGGCCAAGTACACCGGGCGCATCGCGCGGGCCACCGCCTCGGGCGAACGCATCGCCGAACTCCTCGCCGAACCCATCGAGGTATTCGATTCGCCGACCGCTCGGCCGCTCGACCACAGCATGGGCCGGTTGACGTTCAAGGACGTGCACGCCCCGGACGGCTACGGCCGGCCGTTGTTCGCCGGGCTGTCGCTCGAGATTCCGGCCGGGCAGAATGTGTGTCTGCTCGGTCCGTCCGGCTCAGGCAAATCCACCCTGGTCGGTCTTATCCTGCGCATGGTCGACCCGTCCTCCGGCAGCGTGCGCATTGACGGCACCGACGTGCGGGAGGTGACGCTGCGCAGCCTGCGCGGGCAGGTGTCGATCCTGCTGCAGGATTCCGTGCTGTTCGCCACGACCGTGCGGGAGAACATCCGCTACGGTCGCCTAGACGCGACCGACGCCGACGTCGAGGACGCGGCCCGGATTGCCAATGCCGAAGAATTCATCACCGCCCTGCCGAGCGGCTTCGAGACGATACTCGGCGGTCGTGGCAACACCTTGTCGGGCGGCCAACGCCAACGCATCGCCATTGCTCGTGCCGTCCTGCGCGATGCCCCCATCGTCATCCTCGACGAGGCCACGACCGGTCTCGACCCCAGCGGTCGCAGCGTCGTCGAAGCCTCGATGGAAACCCTTATTCGGGGTCGAACGGTCATCACGATCACCCATGCTTCCCACGCCGTGCATCGCGCGGACCGGGTGCTGTGGCTCGAAGACGGTCGGATCGTCGAAGATGGGTCCCCGGCAGAACTTCTCAAGTCACCCGGCAGCCGGCTGTCAAACTGGCTGGCCGAGCAGGAGACGACCGTTCGGATCCGGTCGTGACGATGATGGCCATTACGAGCCCGCTGCCGAACGGCCGCGTCACGGCGAGGTCTCACGCCGCTGAGCAGGATCTGATCTCTCGGGATCCCCGCGTGGCGGCGCTCCGACTGGTTTTCAACGACGACGAGGAGCTGTCCGCCGCACTCAACTGCCCGGCACACGTCACCCGCATCCGCTACAAGCCGGCATCAAGCGTGGTGATCACCTACTCCAGCGACCGTTTCGCCGAACCGCACGACCGGTGGGGTGACCACGGCTGGCTCGCCAGCTATGTCGACGACAGCAAGGTGGACAAGAGTCTGATGAACGCGCGACGCGGCAACGCCGCTGCCGCACGAATGGAGGGTATCCGGGGAACCGTGCACGGCACGGCATCAGCTGACCGCAGGCTCGCCGGTACTCTCACGCGGCTGGATCAGGTCTGCCCTGAACTGACCGAAACATCGACCCTGCTCCGGCACAACCCGCACCGGCGGTTGCTCCTGCGCACGTCGGGGGCGACCGATCTCGTCGTCAAGGTCACGCCGCGCACCCACCGCGCAAGGGCCGACCAACAATTCCGTCAGGTCGAATTTCTCGATCACCTTGCTTCCGAGGGCATTCCGGTCGTTCGGTTATGGCATCCCGGAGGCCTGCGTGATGTCGTCGCCGGTCACTGGTGGGGTACCGGTGACCTCGCCGCCGTCCACAGCACGGATGCGGCGGGTGCGGCCGGGCGGGCGCTGGCAGCGCTGCATTCCCTCCGCCTGGCACCCGGCCAGTTTGCGATCGGCGCCCGCACCGCCGACCCGGCGTTGGCCGAATCCGAATCCGCGCGTGCGGCGGGCGCCATTGCGGTCGTCCTGCCCGAATTCGCCCACCGCGCGCACCGACTGGCCCAGGCCATCAACAATCGCCGTGCCACATCGGACCGGCCCAGCAACCCAGTTCTCACCCACGGTGATTTCTCGCCCGATCAGGTGCTCGTTAGACCCCGCGAGATCCACCTGATCGATTTCGATCGGGTCGGCTGGTCGGATCCGGAGCGCGACCTCGGTTCCTTCGCCGCGGCCGCCATCATCCTCAGGAGCCCGGACCTCGCCGTCGCCCTGTTTGACGGCTACGCCGACGCGGGCGGCGAACTGCACCCGGATGCGATCAACAGCTGGCTCGCTCACGCGCTGCTCAGCCGCGCCATCGATCCGTTCCGGTACCGGGCCGCGGACTGGGTCGGTGACGTCGAACACATTCTCACCGCCGCCGAACAGGTGCTGGAATCATGATGCTTTCACTGCCCCCCAGCGCCGACGACGACGGAACCACCTGGCAGATTGAACGCGCCTGGCCTGATCGTCATAGCGGAGCGACCTTCGAGGCGCGGGCCGGTCGCGACGGTCAGGTACGTGGTGGCCGTTGGACAGCGTCAAGCGGCGCCGTCCTCGGCCGCTTCGGCCACGACGACCAGCTCCCCGACCTCACCGCTACCGCCCGATCGGGTTGGATCGTGGTACACCGTCCCGGGCGTCGCGCTGTCGTGCGTTCTGCAGATGGCTCGAATTACGCGAAGGTCTTTCGGCCGGGTCGCGCGGCCGCTGCAGTGGCGGCAATGCAAAACGTCGAGGGGCTGGCATCCGCTTTCCTCCAGCCGCGCATCGTGGCAGTGACGAGAGACGTCGTCACCGCCACCACCGTTCCCGGACGCTCACTGCATGATCTCGGAGCGGATCCGGCCGCTGGCCTCGAGTGGGGTCGCGGCTGGCACGCCTGGCGCAGCGCGTGGGTGGATTCGATCGGCTCCGCACCGGCAGATCCGTCACTTCCCGCGCACGACGCGTTCGCCGAAGCGGCCATCGTACGGTCGTGGGCGGCGAAACTGACCAGTTTCACCCCGTCACCCTCGTCGTCTCGCCTCGTGCAGGTCGCCGATCGAGTTGCCGCCGGGCTGGTCGCTGGAACAGCCGACGCATTGCGCCCGGCCCATCGAGACCTGCACGACAAACAGATTCTGTGGGATTCCACGCACGGTAGCGGTCTGATCGACTTCGACACCGCAGCGAATGCGGAGCCTGCTCTCGACCTGGGCAATTTGCGCGCGCACCTGGCGCTTCGCGAGCGGCAGGGGCTTCTCAGCTCCGAACGCCGCACGCACGCCGCACGCCTGATCGATTCGGTCGCCGACGAACTTCACGTCGGTCCCGAACGCGTGAACGCATACGAAGCTGCGGCTTGGTTTCGTCTGGGCTGCCTTTACGCCTTCCGACCCCGATGGGCCGCGCTCGCCGCGGTGCTGCGCGCCGAGACCTGCCGGCAGCCGGGCGCCTAGGCATAATTGCGTATGACCTTTCCGCCGGCTGGCACCGCTCCCACTCCCGATGATCTCCTCATCTTTCTCGCGGTCGCCCGCACCGGCCGATTCACCACCGCGGCTGAAAGCCTGGGCGTGAACCACACCACGGTGTCCCGGCGCATCACCGCCCTCGAAAAGGCCCTCGACGGCCGTCTCCTGGCCCGCGCCGTGGGCGGCTGGGAGCTGACCGAGCTCGGAAAACGCGCCCGCACCGCGGCCGAGGGGGTGGAATCTGCGGTCAGCCTATTGCGTGGTTCCGACGCCGAAGCCCAAAAGATCTCCGGGGTGGTGCGCATGTCGGCGACGGACGGCTTCAGCGCCTATATCGCGGCCCCGGCCGTGGCCGTACTGCAGCGCCGGCATCCGCTCTTGCGCGTCGAAATCGTCACCGTCACCCGGCGGGCCCTGCAGCACCGTTCGGGACTGGACATCGAAGTCGTCGTGGGTGAGCCACAGGTGCACCGGGCGGAGTCGATTCTGCTCGGTTATTACAGCCTCGGAATGTACGCCTCACGGCACTATCTCAAGGCCCACGGCACACCGACCACCATTGCCGAGCTGACCGAGCATCCCCTCGTGTATTTCGTGGATTCCATGCTTCAGGTCGACGATCTCGATGCCCCTCGGCGGCTCGTGCCGCAGATGCGGGAGTCGCTCAGCTCCACCAACGTGTTCGTGCACGTCGAGGGAACCCGGGCCGGCGCCGGAGTTGGATTTCTGCCCTGCTTCATGGCCGATCAGCATACAGACCTGGTGCGCCTCCTTCCAGAAGATTTTCAGGAACGACTGCCGTACTGGATGGTTTTACGCACCGAGTCATTGCGGCTGCCGGCCGTCGCGGCGCTCGTCGCGGCACTCCGCGCGCAAATGGAGTCTTATGCGCCGGCGCTACTCGGCCGTAACGTCAGTGCGGGGACGGTCCCCGCCGATTAGACCGATCCGCGCAACCGGACAACTACACCCAACCGTGCAGCTGGACAACTACACTAGAAAGGCACCAGCGGGAGTGGTGGAATTGGCAGACACGCAGGATTTAGGATCCTGTGCTTTCGAGCGTGGGGGTTCAAGTCCCCTCTCCCGCACATGGTTCGCCCTTCAGCCCTTGACAGCATGCTTCCCACGGGGGCATCGTCGACGTCCTTCGGGTCATGCGAGGGTTCGGTTTTTGCCGAACCGGCATTTTTTTGGGAACGTTCATTCCGTTCAGCAGGGGCGTCCTGCGCGGATGGCACGGCCCGCGACCTCGACCAGCCCCACAACTATCTGATGGCCCCCACTGTTTCAGGGCCCGGCGGCCCGGCGTTCTCTCACTATTCGACGCTACCGTGTGACTCGGCACCCGCCGTCGCTTCCCGAACGTCTGCCCTCCGCCGACTGGAGTTCCCCGCGTGATTCACACCGCACTGATTCCCTGGCTCGACCCGACGCACATCATTGAGTCGGCCGGTCCCTGGGCTTTGCTCGTCGTCTGCGCGATCGTCTTCGCCGAGACCGGGCTGCTGGTCGGGTTTCTCCTTCCGGGCGATACCCTGCTGATCATCACCGGTCTGCTCGCGTTCCCCGCCGCCGGCGTCATCCGGATTGATATCTGGTGGGTCGCCCTGGCCATCGGATTTGCCGCGTTCCTGGGCGGTGAAATCGGCTACCTCATCGGACATAAGTTCGGTCCGCGCGTCTTTGAACGCAAGGAGTCCGGCCTATTCAGCATCAAGAACGTCGACCGCACGAATGCGTTCTTCGCGCGATTCGGCGGTGTCGCCGTCATCGTCGCCCGGTTCGTGCCGATCGTGCGTACCTTCGCACCGGTCGCGGCGGGCGTCGGCCATATGGACTACCGCAAGTACACGCTGTACAACCTGATCGGCGCGCTGCTCTGGGGCGGCGGCCTGACCTTCGGCGGGTACTTTCTCGGCTATATTCCGCCGGTGGCCGAATTCGTCACGACGTACATCGACCTGATCTTGCTCAGCGCGGTCGTCATCACCCTTATTCCCACGGTGTACCACTACGTGCAGTCAATCGTGAAAGCCCGCCGACTGCGCGGCCAGCCCACCACAGCCACGGGCAGTCACCTGCTCGACCCCGAGACGTTCAAGACCAACCACACCGGCCGCCACGAGAGCTGAGGCCGTCATCTGATTCGCTCAGCGGTGCTGGTGGTCTTCATGCTCGGCGTGCTCGGTCGGTTCCAGCTGAAAGGTTGAGTGAGCGACGTCGAAATGCTTGCTGAGGCATCCCGACAGCTCATCGAGCAAAGCGTCGGTGCCCTGTGCCAGCACGGTCGCCTCCACGACGATATGCGCGGTGAACACGTGCGCACCGCTGGTGATGGCCCAGACGTGCACATCGTGCACGTCGACCACGCCATCCGTGCCGAGCAGATGGCGCCGAATCTCGGAGATATCGGTGTCGGCCGGCGTGGACTGGCTGAACACACGCACGACGTCCCGTAACAGCACGAAAGCGCGCGGAACGATCATGGCGGCGATGACGAGCGAGGCGGCAGCATCCGCTTGGGCAAAACCGGTTATCAGAATACTGATGGCGGCCACGATCACGGCAACAGATCCCAGGGCGTCGCCGAGCACTTCGAGGTAGGCGCCGCGCATGTTGATCGACCCGGCAGCCGCCGGACGAAGCAGCAGCATTCCGGCGATGTTCGCTGCCAGACCGATGATGGCCACGATGAGCATGGGAGCTGGCAGCACAGCGCTCTCGCTCGGCGCCATCAGGCGAGCGATCGCAGCGACCGAAACGACGCCCGCCACGCCAAGCAGGATCAACCCGTTGATCAGCGCGCCGAACACCTCGGTACGCTGAAAACCGAAGGTGGCCCGGTCCGTCGCCGGGCGTGCCGCCATGACGGTGGCCGTCAGGGCAACGATGAGCCCGAGCAGGTCGGACAGCATGTGCCCCGCATCGGCCAGCAGAGCGAGCGATCCGGTCAGCCAGGCACCGATCGCCTCGAGCAGCAGCACGACGAACACAATGCCAATGACAAGGGCCAGTCGCCTCCGGTTGGAGTCGGTGCCGTGCGCGTGATCGTGACCCATGGCTCAACGTTAGAGCCGCGCGAACCCGCTTGCCAGCCCGCAGGCTAGATGGGAATGAATGCCGTTCTCAACATCCGAGTACTGCTCGATCTGACGCAGCGTCAGGAGGCGCCGAGCACCTCGCGCAGCACCGGAACGAGACCCTCGAACGCGATCGCCCGATGGCTGACCTGGTTCTTTACATGGGCCGAAAGCTCGGCCGCCGAAATGGCATAGCCTTCGGGCAGAAAGATCGGGTCATATCCAAAACCGTTGGCGCCAGCCGGTTGGAACAGAAGCTGCCCAGGCCATTCGCCGGTCACGGCCCGCTCGGTGCCGTCGGGCAGGGCGAGAGCGGCCACACACGTGAAGTGGGCGTCGCGGTGCTCCTCGGAAACGTCGCTGAGCTGCCAAAGCAGCAGGCGCAGGTTCTCACCGGCATCCTTGGCCGGTCCCGACCAACGCGCCGAGAAGATTCCCGGTGCCCCGCCGAGAATGTCGACGCAGATTCCCGAGTCGTCGGCGATTGCCGGGAGCCCGGTGTGGGCGGCGGCGGCGCGCGCTTTGATCAGTGCGTTCTCGGTAAAAGTGACACCGTCTTCGACCGGTTCGGGGCCGTCATAGGCGAGCACCTCGATGCCGGGCAGCTGCGTGGTCAGGATGCGCCGCAACTCCTCGACCTTGTGGGCGTTGTGCGTTGCGAGAACGATCTGCACCGCTCAACGCTCCAGTGCGCTGGTCTGAAATTCGGTCAGGGTGATGGCGCCCTTCACGGCGAGGTCGAGTAGAACGTCGAGCTCGCTGCGGTCGAACGGTGCAGCCTCGGCGGTGCCCTGCACCTCGACGAACTTGCCGCGCCCGGTGACGACGACGTTCATGTCGGTGTCAGCGCGCACGTCTTCGGTATAGGCGAGGTCGAGCATGGGCACTCCGCCGATGATGCCGACAGACACGGCCGAGACGCTGTCGATGAGCGGCTGCGCCTTCTGCGAGATGAACTTCTTGGTGCGCCCCCATTCGAGTGCATCGGCGAGAGCGACGTACGCGCCGGTGATGGCCGCGGTGCGGGTTCCTCCGTCGGCCTGCAGCACGTCGCAGTCGAGCACCAGCGTGTTCTCACCAAGCGCCTTCATGTCGACCACCGCGCGCAGGCTGCGACCGATCAGGCGGCTGATCTCGTGGGTGCGACCGCCGATCTTGCCCTTGACCGATTCACGGTCCATGCGGCTGTTGGTCGAGCGCGGCAGCATCGAATATTCGGCGGTGACCCAGCCCTTACCCTTGCCGCTCATCCACCGCGGAACGCCGTTTGTGAACGACGCCGTGCAGAGCACCCTGGTGCGGCCGTACGAGATCAGCGCCGAGCCTTCGGCCTGGTCGCTCCAGCCGCGCTCGATCGTGATCGAGCGAAGTTCGTCGTTGGTGCGCCCATCGGCGCGCAGGGTCTCGGTCACGGTGTGCTCCTAGTGATTCGGGTGGAGGGGGAATTCGGGGGTCCGCTTCGACTGGATGCTGCCAGTTCGGCAAGGTTGAGTGTGCCGGTCTCGATCAGGTCGACACGGCTGACCTCGGGTCCGATCAGGCGATGGGCCAGGGCCAGAAAATCCTCGGCGCTATCGCCGGTGGCCTCGTAACGGTAGCTGGGTGGGCTCGTGCGTGCGCGTTCCAAACCCTGACTCACCAGCACCCGGTAGACGTCATTGGCTGTTTCGGTATCACTCGAGACCAGCGTGACGTTCTCTCCCATCACATATGAGATGGCACCGCGCAGAAAGGGATAGTGAGTGCAGCCAAGCACGAGGGTGTCGACGCCCGCGGCGCGTAGCGGCGCAAGGTACTCCTCAGCGACGGCGAGTACCTCGGCGCCGCTCGTGACGCCGGCTTCGACGAACTCAACGAACCGCGGGCAGGCCGTGCTGAACAGCGTGATCTGGGGTGCGGCGGCGAAGGCGTCGTTGTAGGCACGCGAGTTGACAGTGCCGAGGGTACCGATGACTCCCACTCGCTGGTTGCGCGTGGTCGCGACGGCGCGGCGCACGGCCGGCTGAATGACCTCGATCACGGGCACGCTGTAGCGCTCACGGGCGTCCCGCAGCATCGCCGCCGAAGCCGTGTTGCACGCGATCACCAGCAGCTTCACGTCGTGCGCCACGAGGTCATCGAGTACGTCCAGGGCGAACCCGCGTACGTCCGCTATTTTCTTGGGCCCGTACGGCGAGTGGGCCGTATCGCCGATGTAGAGAATGGACTCGTTGGGTAACTGGTCCTTGATCGCCCGGGCGACGGTCAGGCCGCCGACTCCGGAATCAAAAATACCAATCGGTGCATCCGTCACGGAGACTAAGCCTAGCCCGACAAGCGGATAAGCTGTGCCGGGTGACCCCGTCCCCCACGTACCCCGTGCCAGCACCTGGCGGCCCAGCTGCCCGCACCCCGGCTTTACGTACCGATCGGTACGAGCTCACGATGGTCGACGCTGCTATCCAGAGCGGGACCGCCGACCGTGAGTGCATGTTCGAAGCGTTCGCCCGGAGGCTGCCTACCGGCCGGCGCTACGGAATCGTCGCCGGTACCGGCCGCCTGCTCGAGCTGATTCGCCAATTCCGCTTCACCACCGAGGAACTGAGTTGGCTTGCCGACAACGCCGTCGTGCGCACTCCCACCCTCGACTACCTGGCCGACTATTCTTTCACCGGCAACGTCTGGGGCTACCAGGAAGGCGAAGCGTACTTTCCCGGATCTCCCCTGCTGCTGGTGGAGAGCACCTTCGCCGAGGGCGTCATTCTGGAGACCCTCATTCTCAGCGTGCTCAACTACGACATCTCGGTCGCCAGCGCCGCCGCCCGCATGGTTTCCGTGAGCCTCGGCCGCCCGATCGCCGAGATGGGATCACGCCGCACCAACGAGCACTCGGCGGTCGCCGCCGCCCGCGCCGCATATATCGCCGGCTTTGCGTCGACGAGCAACCTCGAAGCCGGCCGCCAATGGGGCCTGCCCACCATGGGGACAGCCGCCCACTCGTTCATTTTGCTGCACGACAGCGAGGAAGAAGCGTTCCAAGCGCAAGTGGATGCCTTCGGTACCGCCACAACGCTCCTCGTGGACACCTACGATGTGCCGGCCGGCATTATACTGGCGGTCAAGATCGCCGGGCCCGAGCTCGGCTCGATTCGCATCGACTCCGGCGATCTACCCATCGTCGTCGCGGCGGCCCGAGCGCAACTCGATTCTCTCGGCGCCGTCAACACGAAAATCACCGTCACGAGCGACCTCGACGAGTTCGCCATCGCGGCTCTGTCGGCCAGCCCGGTCGACGCTTTCGGCATTGGCACCTCGGTGGTCACCGGTTCGGGAGAGCCGGCCGCCGGCCTGGTCTACAAGCTCGTCGCGCATAAGGGCCACGGCGACGACTGGATCTCCGTCGCCAAAACGTCGACCGCGAAGCTGTCCATCGGTGGCCGCAAGAGTGCGCTTCGCCGAGTGGATTCCGCCGGTACCGCGCAGGAAGAGATCATTCTGCTCGGTGACGGCCCCGGCAACAGTTTTGATTCCCGCAGCGGCCTCGAACGCGCCCTCTTGGTTCCGCTGATCAGCGACGGCACCGTCGACGAACGATACGTGGGACCGGCCGGAACGCTGCGCGCTCGCGCGCACAACGCATCCGTCATGCAGGAACTGCCAATCGAGGCTTTTCGTTTAGGGCGCGGCGAGCCCGTTATCCCGACCTTGTATCGATAAGTCCGGGCGGATTAGGCGCTACTTGGCCTTCATCTTCTCGTAGATGGCCTTGCACGTCGGGCAGACCGGAAATTTTTCCGGGTCGCGTCCCGGTAGCCACTTCTTGCCGCACAGGGCCTTGACCGGTTTGCCCGAAATGGCCGATTCGAGAATCTTGTCTTTGGGAACATAGTGCGAAAAACGTTCGTGATCGCCGGGTTCGATCTGCTCCTGGTTCAGAAGTTCCTCGAGCTCACGATCAAGCGTGGACGTTCCGCCGCCGGGCTGGCCGGGTTCTGCAATGCTCACACGAAATTCAGTCATGGCACCAGTCTAAACACTCTGCCCGCGACGGGTCAGGCCCGTTGAGCAGAAGCCAGCATCTCAGGACCGCGCCGGTCAAAGGCACGCGAACCGACCCAGATTCCCACGACCACAGCCACGAGTCCGAGGCCGACGCCGGCGCCGAGCGCGACGAGATGCCAGGCCGGATCCTCGACGATTCCGAGATAGGCGAAGATGAGCGCGGGTAGCGCCACAATGATTGAGCCCGTGAAGGTGAGCGACTGCACCAGTCCCGCGGCGGTCTCTGTGGCCTGCGGCTGGGCGAACGGGCTGTCACCGGGTTTGGTGACCGGGTAGGGAAAACGAGTAGAGGTGTAGCTCGAGAAGCCCAAACCGGCCAACAGGATGCCCGTGCTCACGCCCAGCATCGACAACAGCACCGACCAGTCGCCGTAGAACGAAATGCTGATGACCGAGCCAATGCCGATGAGCGGTATGCCCATGACGAGCGCGGGAAGGATCCGGCCGATACGATCGGCCAGGCCGTGCGTTCCCGAAGCCACGTGCAGCCAGATTGCTGTGCTGTCGTAGGCAACGTCATTGTGCATGGTCCACCCGAGAAAAATGCACATGAGCGGCACCGGCACGAGCGCGAGGTAATGCAGCGGCACGCCGACGATACTCAGTGGCAGGATGGCGATGATGGGCACAATGGGAATCATGATCAGCGACACCCAGTACCGTGAGTCGCGCGCCCAGTAAGTGAAGGTACGAGCGGCGATAGCGCCAACGGAACCGTGCGGCAGCCGGTCGAACCAACCCAGCCCGGAATACTGTTTCGCCGCTGCTTCATGGCCGGGCGATACCAGCATGCGGGCCACGACGAACTGCCAGATCAGCCAGAGCGCGTAGGTGGACCCCAGGGCGATAAGCAGTTTGAGGATGGCCTCACCCCAGGCGCCGGTGGAAGCGTCGCCGGGAACGGCCCACGCTGCCCCGAACGGAGTCCAACCCAGAATCGTGGCGAGAGCGGTCAGCAGGGTGCGGCCATGTCGGCCCCAGTCCGTGCTGAACAGCACGACAACGAGCGGAGAAATCAAGACCAGCACAACGACACCGATCAGCCCGGTGAACTCGCGGGAGCGTCTGGTCGACAGGAGAAAGGCCGCGAGGGATGCGCTGACTCGCGAGAGCAGAATGCAGGTTGTAAGGATCAGCGCGGCGGAGATGAGAGCGAGCAGAGTCTGACCGATTCCGCGCGACCATGTGACCACGGTGCCGAGGAGCACGATCGTCAGGGCGAACGCCGGAACGCCGATGAGCGCCGAACCGGCCAGGCCAAGCGACAACGAACGGTTCGGAATTCCGAGAAAGGCAAACTTACGGGGGTCCATGCTGTCATCGATGCCGACCACGATCGGGATGATCAGAAAGCCCAGCGCCACGGCCGATCCGGCCACAGTGAGCGAATCGCGAATCAGTGTGGGGTCACCGACGAACCGCAAAGTGACCAGTGCAACGAGAATTGTGATGGAGACACCGAGACCATAGAGCAGTCCCACGACCAGGCCGACAACCTGCCACGGGCTACGACGAAACAGGTTGGTTAGCAACCGGAGTTTCAGTCCGAAAAATTGTGCAACCATTCCATGCCTTCCGCGACCTTGCGCCCACCGGCGAGCTCGACGAACCGATCTTCCAGCGACTTCGAGCCACGGACCTCGTCGATGGTTCCCGCTGCCAGGACCCGGCCCTGCACGATGATGGCAACATGATCGCAGACGCGCTGGATCAGGTCCATACCGTGGCTGGACAGCACGACAGTGCCACCGGCGGCCACATACTTCTGCAAAATCTCGGTCACGTTGACCGCAGAAACCGGGTCGACGGACTCGAACGGCTCATCGAGCACGAGCACCCGTGGGGAGTGAATCATTGCACAGGCCAGGGCGATCTTTTTCGTCATGCCGGCGGAGTAGTCCGCAACGAGACGGTTGAGGGCGTCCTCGAGGCCGAAAGCCACAGCGAGGTCCGCTGACCTGCTGCGCACGGTGTCGTTGTCGAGGCCGCGCAGGGTGCCAGCGTAGTACAGGAGTTGTGCGCCGGTGAGGCGGTCAAAGAGTCGAAGCCGGTCAGGCAGAACGCCCATCACACGTTTGGCCTCGTTCGGCCGAGCCCAGACGTCGATACCGTGCACCGTGACGTTCCCGGCGCTCGGCCGCAACAGGCCGGTGATCATCGACAGGGTCGTGGTCTTGCCGGCCCCGTTCGGCCCGACAATGCCATAGAACGAACCGGCTCGCACGGTCAGGTCGAGATCGGAGACCGCAACATTGTGACCGAATCTCTTCACGAGTCCCCGGGCTTCAATGACTGTTGGAGCTTCAACGACAACGGGGACATTTTCCGACGTCGCCGCCGGCGAGATGACGGCCGTTGCGGCTGGCTCTGAGATGGCGCGAGGTGTGGTCGTTCCGGGCGTTTCCTGTGGACGTGGATCGATGCCCGGTTCGGGCAGCGGCGCGACGGGCGTTCCCAGTGGCTGTTCCGTTTCGATCGCGACGAGCGCATCGCGGGTCACATACGGGCGCGTGGTTTCGTCGGTTGCGTTCTCGGCGAGTGTCTGTTCAGTCGCCCGGGCCGGCGGGGCAACGTCCGGTAATTTTGGCGCCGTCAGCTTTTTCGGCATCGTCGACGTGCCAACTGCTGGTTTACGCACTGCTGGTTTACGCACTGCTGGTTCACGCACTGGTGGTTTACGCACTGGTGGTTTACGCACTGCTGGCTTAGGCACGGCTGGCTTTCCTGCGCCTTCGTCCGCAGCTGCCTGAGTGTCAGTCGACTTGACCGCCGCTGGCTTACGCACAGCTGGTTTACGCACAGCTGGTTTACGCACGGCTGGCTTACCCGCGCCTTCGACCGGAACTGCCGTAGTGTCAGCCGACTTGACTGCCGCTGGCTTGCGCACTGCTGGCTTACGCACTGCCGGCTTGCGCACTGCTGGCTCCCCCACAGCTGGCTTACCTGCGCCCTCGTCCGCAACTGCCGGAGTGTCAGCCGACTTGGCCGCCGCTGGCCTACGCACCGCCGGCTTGCGCACTGCTGGCTTACGCACTGCCGGCTTGCTGGCCGCCGCCTTGCTGCCTGTCGAATCCGCGGCGAGCGGTTCCGTCGAGTCGGGGGAACGGTCCACGACAGGCTCGTCGTCTCGTTCAGGGTCGGGCGGCACAAAAGTCACTCCGCCAATCTACCAAGGAGCACCGACATGAGGGCGCCGCAAGAATGGCAGCGGCCGTTTCAACCTGTGAGTAGGCTCCGTGCCGGATCACGAAATGGACACGTGCTGAGCCAATTCTTTCCTCATCCTGAGACGACAGGTTAGGGTGAGACTGACATAACGGTGTGTCTTTACGTGAACATGTGGGTGAATCCTAAGCAAACTCTTCGCAACGAGAGCGGGTTTTGCGGCGTCACCCCAACCATTCTTGAGGAGATAATCGTGACGACGCAGTCGGAGAAAACGCACGCAATTAAGACGCAGGTGGTTATTCTGGCGGCCGGAATGGGCAGCCGTCTCGGGCGCTCATTGCCTAAGCCCCTCACCGAACTGAGCGATGGCCGCACGATCATGCAGCAGCAGTTCGACAACATCGACCATGCCTTCGGCAACGCTGCCCAGGTTACGATCGTCGTTGGATACAAGCTCGAGCACATCATTGAAGCGTTCCCGCAGGCATCTTTCGTGTACAACGAGGAGTACGACCAGACCAACACCTCAAAGAGTCTGCTGCGTGCGCTGCAGACTTCAAAGTCCGGCGGCGTGCTCTGGATGAACGGCGATGTGGTCTTCGACCCGGCCATCCTCGACCGCGCTGCCGCCATGATGGCCCGTGACCAGTCCTTCGTCACCGTCAACACTGACAAGGTGTCCGATGAAGAAGTCAAATACACCACGAGCGCCGAAGGCTATATCAAGGAACTGTCGAAGACCGTCAGGAACGGCCTCGGCGAAGCCGTCGGCATCAACTACGTGTCGAGCGCGGACAAAGCAACCCTGATCCGCCAGCTGGCCAAGGTCGCCGACCAGGACTACTTTGAACGCGGCATCGAGTTGGCTATCGAACAGAACCGCATGCTGGTCGAGCCGGTGAATATTTCCGACTTTTATGCCGTCGAAGTGGACTTCGCCGAGGACCTCGAGCGCGCCAACCTGTTCGTCTAACCAACGCACTTGCCCCATCCGAAACCCCGGCGCCTCGGCGTGGGGGTTTCGTTGTCGCTGCATCGGGAACCAGCCCCGCATAGAAGGAACCAGCCACGACTGGCACGAAACGCCGCCCGCGCTCCCATACGATAGATCGCGTGAGTAGTTACGCCCAGGTGCGCCCCGAACAGCGCACGCCGCTCGCCCGGTATCGGCATTCGCTGTGGTTGCTGACGGAGCGCGATCTGCGCGTGCGCTACTCGACCTCAGCGCTCGGCTACTTTTGGTCCATTCTCGATCCACTCGTGATGGCCGGCATCTACTGGTTCGTCTTCACCCAGGTCTTCGACCGCAGCGTCGGCGACACCCCGTACATCGTGTTTCTCCTGGCTGCCCTGCTGCCCTGGATGTGGTTCAACGGTGCTGTCTCGGATTGCACCCGCGCATTTCTGCGCGAGGCGAAACTCATCCGCTCAACGCGCATCCCCCGCACCATCTGGGTGAACCGTCTGGTGCTGTCCAAGGGCATCGAGTTTCTGGCATCCCTGCCCGTGCTGGTGCTGTTCGCAGTCGTGTATGGCGCCGAACTCAGCATCGACGCGCTGTTCTTCCCCCTCGCCATAGTGATCCAGGCAATGTTGACCGCCGGCGTCGGACTGCTCGTGGCTCCGCTCGTGGTGTTCTTCCGCGACCTGGAACGGGCCGTCAAACTCATCCTGCGATTTCTGTTCTACGCCTCCCCTATCATCTACGGCACCACCGACTTACCGCCCGAATTGCATTTCTGGGCTGCTTTCAACCCGCTGACCGGCATTTTCAGTCTCTATCGCTCGGCTTTCTTTCCCGAGCAGCTCGACTGGTTCACGGTCGTGATCAGCGCGGTCATGTCCTTCTTCTTCCTCGGGCTCGGATTGCTGGTCTTTCGCCGCACCGAACGTGCCGTTCTGAAGGAGATCTAGTGGCCGAGGTGAGAGCGTCCACCATGGGAACGCCCGTGATCTCGCTGCAGAACGTCGGCATCCGCTTTCGCCGAAATCGGCGTGGGCGTCGAAACTTCAAGGATCTTTTTGGTGCCAATAAACGGCGCAGTCGGCCAAGTGAGTTCTGGGCCCTGCAGCACGTATCCTTCACCGTGCAACCGGGCGAAGCCATCGGTGTCGTCGGGCGCAATGGTCAAGGCAAGTCGACCCTGCTCAAACTCGTGACCGGAGTCGTGCTGCCCGACGAGGGGTCGGTACGCGTCACGGAGGGCGTGGCGCCACTGATCGAGATCACCGGCGGATTCGTGGATGACCTCAGTGTGCGCGACAACGTCTATCTGACGGCCGGTCTGCATGGCATGACACGCAAGCAGATCACGGAACGCTTCGACGAGATCATCGAATTCGCCGACATCGCCGACTTCATTGACACGCCATACAAACACCTGTCGAGCGGTATGAAAGTACGAATCGCCTTTGCGGTGATATCCCGGCTGGAGGAGCCGATTCTGCTGGTCGATGAGGTTTTGGCCGTGGGCGATAAAGCTTTCCGGGAAAAGTGCTATCGCCGCATCGAGGAACTCCTGGCGGGCGGGCGTACCCTGTTCATCGTCTCGCACAATGAGCGCGATCTGCGACGTTTCTGCACCCGCGGTCTGTATCTCGACAAGGGCGACCTGGTGCTCGACGGGCCGATCACGGACGTGCTTGCACGGTACAACACCGACTACGGCGTCAAACCAGCAGCCTGACCCAAGCCTGGCCGCCGATTCGCCGTGGCGTTCTGGGAACGTCGAAACTCGATCGCGATGTACGAGTCGCGAGTCGGCGGCAGCTGCTCGAGAGCGAGACCGGTCACGAGGTCACTCAACTCGAGTTGCAGCACGGTCGCCAGACGAATGAGCGTGTACATCGTTGGGTTTCCGTGCCCCCGGTCGATGCGGGCGTAATTCGAGACATTGAGTCCGGCCAAGAGCGCAACAGACTCCTGATTGAACCCGAGCGCCAGACGGCGCTCTCGCAGGCGTAGGCCGAGCAGTCGCGAGGCTTCTGATTTGGGCTCAAGCATTCTTCAGTTGTAGCGGCACAGCGGAGTCTTGACTAGCGGGTGGACTTTTGACGAAAGACAGTATTTGTATCTGGGTGCGCCCAGGTAACCCAGCGCGCGTCCCGGTGTACCCCGTACACTCGACCAAGGGCACCGAGAAAGGCGAGCCATGGCGAGGAAGAGCATACCGATGCTGTCATCGACCGGCGGCACTCCCCAAGGCGGGGCACTGCCTACCGGGCTTGTCAAGGGCTTTGATCGGGTGCTGGCCATACACCGCCCCGTCGTGCTTGCACATATTCGCAGCATCCGACGGCGCCATCCCCAAGCCACCCCCGAACAAATCGTGCGCATTTTGGAAAAACGCTATCTCGCGGCGGTCACGACCGGCGGTGCCGCGGTGGGCGCTACCGCGGTTATTCCCGGTGTCGGCACCGGAATCACCCTCGCACTATCGGGAGTGGAAACTGCCGGTTTTCTCGAAGCGACGGCTTTGTTCACCCAATCGGTGAGCGAGGTACATGGAATCGCGGTGGAAGACCCCGATCGCGCCCGCGCCCTCGTCATGACGATGATGCTCGGCCGAGAGGGCAGCGATCTGGTGCGACAACTCGCCGGTCAGGTGACCGGCTCGGGAACCGCGAGAAACACCTACTGGGGTGAACTCATCACCAACAGTCTTCCCCGCGCTGTTCTCGGCCCACTCACCGACCGACTCAAAAGCACATTTCTGCGCCAGTTCGCCACCCGCGGCGGGGCGAGCCTGCTCGGGAAGGCCCTGCCGTTTGGCATCGGAGCGGTGATCGGCGGTACGGGAAACCACATTCTGGGCACCAAGGTGATGCGCGCGTCACGCCTCGCATTCGGTCCGGCCCCCGCCGGTTTTCGGCCGGATCTGGACCCGCAAATGCGTGCCATCACGGTTCGCGAAAAGCGACGCGGTAAGTCGGTGGCGGCCGTACCGGCCGACCCGGCGGCATCCACTTCGTGGCCGACCACGCCCGGAGCGACGTAGCGTCGGTGTACTATTCCATGTCTGGACTCTGTGCAGAATCGGGCACGATCGCACGATCGGCATCGTGCACAGCCGCGAATCGGTCCCACTCATCCATCAGGTGCTGCACGGCCCCGTGGAAGAGGCCCGTCGCGACGCCAGGGGCGGTGTCACCGAAATAACGGTGCACCCAGCCCTGCAGGCGATCGACCGCCGCATCATCGTGCGTGAGTCGGTCGACGGTGAGCACAATATCGGCGGCGTGATCGGCAGCCAGCCACTCACAGTCGGAGAGATAGCCGCTCGTGTCGATGACGGCCGCCGAGTTCACCGGCCGGGTGATGATGAGCGGCTTGCCGGTGGCGAGCCGATCGTAGACCATGGCGGAGATGTCGACGATGGCGATATCCGCTGCGGCCAGCTGCCAGCCGAGGTCCGGGCCGGAGTCATAGACGTGCTGCGCGCGCGGGTCTCGGGCATTGGCCGCGGCGAGGGCGGCGATTATGTTCTTGTTGGCGGCCCCGTAGAGACGGTCGACGACGCCGCTGCGCGGGTGTGGTCGATAGATGACGCGGTGGGTACCGGTGGCCAACAGAGCAGTGACGAGCGCAACACCGTGGGTAGCGACAGAGCCGTAGGCCGCGGCGGCCCTGTCCCCCTCCCAGGTGGGCGCATAGAGCACGACCTGGCGTTCATCGGGCAGGTAAGGCAATTGACCGCTGAAATAGTCGGCCTGGGGGCGCCCGATCTTGATGGCGCGCTTATCGAAGTCGTAGTCCCAGAGCACCCGGTCGAGCCGGGCGAGTGCAGCATCCCCCGCAACGAACGAGTAGTCGTAGGCCTTGAACTGGTTGGTGATCATGTACATCTTGTCGCTCTCACCGTGGTTGATGAAAACGTGCCAGCATCGCCCGTAGCGCATCATCTGAAAGTTGCGCGGATTCTGGTTGACGTAAAACACGATACGAATATCCTGCTCGGCAACAATCTGCTCGAGCTGAGGCACCGTGCGAGCGTAGGCGACGGGAATGGGCGCCTCGTCCATGAGCTTGAGGGTGCCGCCGCCGGTACGACTGATCACGAGTACCGGCCACGTCTTGGCGAGTGTTGCGAGCGGCTGGTACCACTGCCGTATTTGGTACATGTTGACGGGTCCGTCAGCAAAGTACACGGCAATCTTGAAATGATTGTCTTCGCGCAGCTCCCGTTCTTGCAGCGGCCCACGCAGCTCGTGTTGGGCCTTGCGGGAGGCCATAACATCCCTGACCAGCTTGACTGCACGCCTGACGTCTTCCCGAATTGCCACCGGCTAAGACTACCTTTCGTTAGATGATCGGAGGGCGCCCTGCGCGGGTCATCCGCCAGACCGTGCGTGCTCGAAGCGGATGCCGTGGTCCCGGGTCATGACGCCACCCTTCGCGCCAGCCGTCGAACCAGGCGTGCAGTGCCGGCCGGTTGCTCGGGGCAAAGCGCAGCACCTGAATCGCCGTCCAGGCGCCCACGTACAGCGGCACCAAGAGCATTGGCAGGTTGCGCCGAGCCAGCCACACCCGGTTGCGAGCGTTCAGCCGGTAGTAGTCGGCGTGCCTGGTGGGCTGAATGACCGGATGGTTGGCCACGAGGTCGCCGGCGTACCAGACGACCCGGTCCTGGTCCCAGACCCGCCACGCCAGTTCGATGCCTTCGTGCGCGTAGAAGAATGGTTCGGCCCAGCCTCCGGTCGCGTCGAAGACGCTGCGCGGCAGCAGAACGGCGCCCTCCCAGACGGAGAACACCGGTCCGGGCGTACTGGCCTCGCCCTTGCGGATGCGGGGAATCCACCGACGCGGCGATTCGATTCCCGCCGGGTCTTCGACCCGAGGCTGAAGCAGCCCGATTGTCGGGTCGGCGCGCATCTTGCCGATCGCGTCGATCAAAAAATTCGGGTCGGGAATGCTCGCATCGTCGTCGAGGAAGAACAGGTATTCCCCGGTGACACGCGAAACGCCGCGGTTACGGCCGGCTGGAATGCCCAGGTTGGTCGGAAGTCCGAGGGAGTGCACGCCGACCGGCAGGCCGGTCGGTTGCCAACCGTTGCCGACGCAGACCACGTCGAGGGTCACTCCCTGCTGGGCCAGCACCGAGCGGATACCCCGATCGAGATCAGCCGGACGGGTGCCCTGAGTGAGCACCACCACACCGACCGTCACAGCGCCGGCCGGTGCAGCGCCGGCAGCTGCGTCAGGAACGGACACGCTTGGACGCCATGATGGCCACGAAATGACCGATGAGCGATAGGAACGCGAGCGGTACCAGTACGATCAGCACGGTCCGGTCAACGAGCGGCTGCTCGAGAAACAGTCCGACGACGGCGGCAGCGAAGATGACCATGGTCAGTTCAACCGAGTGGTACAGGCGATGGAAGGGTACGAAACGGGCGAGTCGGCGCACCCGGGCGATCACGCTCGAGGTCGGAGTCTTCTCGCCGTGGGTGTCGGCGAGCTTCGTCAATCCGGCATTAGCCCGTGCAACGTGCACCATGTCGTTGAGCGCCTTGTTCAGCACGATGATCAGAGCGAGCAGCAACGCTAGGCTGCTCCACAAAAAGTCATCGGGTGAATCGAATGGGTACGCTGCCGCCCGAATTCCGAGGGCGATGGGAATGAGCGACTCGGTGGAATAATGTCCGACCTTGTCGAGGAACACGCCCGCGGGCGAGGACGTGCCGCGCCATCGCGCCACTTCTCCGTCGCAGCAGTCAATGAGCATCTGCACCTGGCTGAACGCGAGGGCGAGCAGTGCCCCCCAGATTCCGGGGATCAGCAGGGCGGCGGTGGTCGACCAGCCGGCGAGGATCATCAGCGCGGTCACGCCGTTAGCGGAGATGCGGGTCTTCAGCAGCACCCAGGTCAGGTACGGCGACAGGTCGCGCAGGTACAGGCTCGCCGTCCAGTGCTCGGCGTTGGCACGCAGGCGCACTTCGGGCGGCTGGGCCACCGCGCGCAGCTGAGCGATCGATTCCGGTCGGGCCAAGCGCCGATGTGAGGTCTCGGGCGAACTGGTCATCTGCTCACCTTCCCGTGTGTTCCGTGATGTTGCTGGTGAGTTTGAGATACCCGAACACAAACCCGACCCCCCAGCAGAAGTGAATGCAGGGCAAGACTACGAGAAAATTCAGGGAGGTACGAATTCCGTCCGGCCTGGCCACCGTGAGCGTCGCGGCCACCACGATGACCAGGTACCCGATGGGAACTATGAGACCGAGGAACAACCACGGCGCCGCGCCGACGGCCAGCTGCACGATTCCGACCACTCCGAGGAGCAGCCCGAGAGCTACCGCCAGAACCATGGCCGGCGGCACAAAGTAGCGGATGCCGTTGGCCGCCGGATATCGACGGGCCAGTTCGCCGCGCCAGAGCCCGGTCGAGAGCATCTGCCGGGCAAGTTGGGGCAGGGTCGGCCGCGGACGATACAGCACGCGCAGTTTGGGGGTGAACCAGACAAGTCCACCGGCTTCACGGAGGCGCCGATTGAGGTCCCAGTCCTGACCGCGTTTGACGCCCTCGTCGAACAATCCGACAGCCAGGATGCTCGCGGTGCGAAAACAACCGAGGTAGACGGTTTCGGCGGCGCCCGCAGCCCCGCCAACATGGTGCGGGGTACCACCGAGGCCGATGCGGGTACCGTACGCGCGAGCCACTGCGCGTTCGAATGCGCTGATGCCGCGGGCATCCATGATGCCACCGACGTTATCGGCACCGGTGCGCTCAAGCGTCTCCACGGCGATGCGGGCGTACTCGGGTGGTAGCACCGAGTGCGCGTCGACGCGAATGACCACCGCGTACTGCGACGCACGGATGGCGATGTTCAGGCCTGCCGGAGTCGAGCCGATGTCGTTGGGCACGACGCGAATACGCGAGTCAACCGCGGCCATTTCTTCGACCAGTTCGGTCGTGCCGTCGATGCTCGGTCCGAGCGCCAGGGTGACCTCGAACGGGCCCTCAAAGTCTTGTGCCAGCAGACTCTCGACGGCGGCTCGCACGTGCGTCGCCTCGTTGAGCACCGGCATCACGTACGACACCCCGAGAAGAAATCCCCCACCACGTTGGTGCACCTGGCTGGCCAGCTTTCCGTTCGATGAGTAAGACGATCGAGCCTACCAGCCCAGGAAATGCTAATCACCTCGGAAGGTGTCAAACAGCACCGCTCACCAGAATCGCGTCGCCGGCGAGCCGGCGACGCGATGAGAAGGGAGGAGCAGAGTGCGGCTAGCTGGTGTATTCGCCCACCGTGACCGAGACGGTGGTCGACTTGCCGTCCCGCACATAGGTGAGGTCGGCGGTTCCACCAGCGGGGAGCACCCGTACCTGAGCGGTGAGGTCGATCGCGTCTGTGATCGGCACGCCGTTGAAGTTGGTGACGACGTCGCCCTCGGCCAGACCGGCCTTGGCGGCGGCACCACCCGAGGTTAGATTGCTCATGAGGGCGCCCACAGTACTGCTGGTCGAACTGGACGCGTCCTTGACGCCCGCACCAAGCAGGCCATGGGTAGCCGTTCCGTTGGCGATGATCTCCTCGGAGATGCGCTTGGCAAAGTTCGACGGGATGGAGAATCCGACGCCGATGCTGCCGGCAGCGGACGACGAGGTGGTGCTGCCGGCGCTGGCGATGGCCACGTTGATGCCGATCAGTTCACCGCTGCCGTTGAGCAGGGCGCCTCCGGAGTTGCCCGGGTTGATGGCGGCATCGGTTTGAATCACCGGGAGGGCAATATTCGCTGTGGCGGCCTGGGCGCCCTTCGACGGCGAGCCGTCCTGATTCGGAAAGTCGAAGAAGAAAGGATTCTGGTTCTGTCCTTCGTCGGGCGCTGGGGTGTCGGGTGAGCTCGGCGCTGCCGAACTTGCGACGGTAATGCTGCGGTTGAGGGCACTGACGATGCCGTCAGTGACCGTGCCGGACAGACCGAGCGGGGCACCGATGGCGATGGCGCTGTCGCCGACGTTGAGCTTGGAGGAATCGCCCCAGGTGATCGGGGTGAGTCCGCTGGCGTCGGTCAGTTTGATTACGGCGAGGTCGGAGACCGGGTCGGTACCAACGAGCGTGGCGGCGTACAGCTTGCCATCGTTGCTTTTCACCTCGATTTTCACGTCGGAGGCGGCCCCGTCGAGGGTGACGACGTGGGTGTTGGTGAGCACGTAGCCATCGTCGGTGAGGATCACGCCGGATCCGGTTCCACCCGAGGAACTGCTGGAGACGTCGATAGTCACGACGCTCGGCGAAGCTTTCGCCGCGACAGCGGTGATCTGATTGACGCTCTTGGTGTCGTTCACCACGACATTGCGCGGGCCGGAGACCTGGCTGACCGGCACACCGTTGTTTTGGCCATTCATCATGAGCGCAGTAATCCCGGCACCGGACGATCCGCCGACGAGAGCACCAATGGCGAGCGCTGCAATCAACGCGACACTGCCCTTGCGGCGACCGGGTTCCTTCGTTTTGGTGGAAGCGAAGGGCTGGCCGGAAAAAGCGTCCGTGGGATACGAATCCGCGGTCGCATACGACTGCGACGACGGGCTCGGAGCGACAGCGAGGCTTGCGGCTGTCGGGGTCTCGACCGGGCGACCGAAAGCATCCGTCGGGTAGGCAACGGTTTGGGCGGTGTTGGGGACATCGGGAGTCGGCAGGGTCGGTGCGTTGACGACCGGGACAGCGGGCTCGACACTCGCCGGCGGCGCGGTCGGGGGCCTGGGCGCGGCCGGGGCATCGGTGGGCGGTACCGACGGCGGGGCAGTGGGTGGGGTCGCCTCGCCGGACTCATTCACAGCAAAAGCGGCGGCGTCATCAGCCGAATCCGGGGTGGTGCCAAAATCCTTGGTGTTGTCGGTCATCGGGTGCTCCTTCCAAGCGTTGCCAGCTTTGCGCCCAAACCTGAACGTTCAATATGTACAAGCTGAGAGCAGTCAATGATCATGCCCAGACGTTGCCCAAGCGATAGCTTGGAAACCATGCAGAACTTCACTCAAACAAGCCACCGATGACCATCTCCGGCGCGTGGCTACGCACGGCGCGCGGGGCCGGACTTCTCGCCGCTGATGGCACCGTTGCAGCGAGCATCTTCGCCGAGATGAGCGCGCTCGCGATGCGCACCGGTGCGATCAACCTCGGGCAGGGTTTTCCCGATGAAGACGGGCCAGCCGTCGTGCTCGAGGCGGCCCGCCAAGCCATCAGCGACGGGGTCAACCAGTATCCGCCCGGCCGGGGCCAGCCGATACTGCTGGAGGCAATCGCCCGGCACCAGCACCGGTTCTATGCGTTAGCCCTCGACCCGGGCAGCGAAATTCTCGTCACTGCGGGGGCCACAGAAGCTCTCGCAGCCACGATTCTGGCATTGATCGAGCCGGGTGACGAAGTCGTCACCTTTGAGCCGTTCTACGACGCCTACGGCGGCCTCATCGGCCTCGGTGGCGGCATCCATCGACCAGTGCCGCTGCGGGCACCCGACTATCAACCAGACCTCGACGCGCTGCGGGCAACCGTCACCGACCGCACCCGGCTGATTATCGTGAACGATCCGCACAATCCCACCGGCACGGTTTTTGCCCGGCACACGCTGGAGCTAATCGTCGAACTCGCACATCGGCACGACGCGATCATCGTCACCGACGAGGTGTATGAGCACCTCACGTGTCAGGCGCCGCACATTCCAATCGCCACCCTGCCAGGAGCCTGGGATCGAACGGTCACCATTTCCTCGGGCGGGAAGACGTTCAGCCTCACCGGGTGGAAGGTGGGCTGGGTCTCTGCCCCTTCCTTCGTCATCACGGCAATCCTCGCGGTCAAACAGTTTCTCACTTATGTGAGTGCGGCGCCGTTCCAACCCGCGATCGCAGCGGGGCTCGACCTTCCCGATTCGTACTTCACCCGCATTGGCGCCGAGCTGGAGCACAAACGCGATGTGCTGGCTACCGGGCTGCGCGCGGCCGGCTTCGAAATCACGCTGCCGCAGGGCTCATACTTCATCGTTGCAGATGCGACACCGCTCGGGTTCACGGATGGCGCAGAGCTATGCCGACTCCTGCCGGAGCTGGCTGGTGTGGTCGCGGTGCCGGTCACCGCGTTCTGCTCCCCGGCGAACCGGGCCGATTATGCGCCGCTTGTTCGGTTTGCCTACTGCAAGAAGATAGAACTTCTGGAGCAGGCGTCGAACCAGCTCGCGGCGCTGTCGCGACGCTGATCGCATACCCCCCCCCGGGCATAACTCCTACAACCCGACGCTAACCGAACACCCCCGCGGGCGTAACTCCTGCAATTTCTGTGGGAGCGCGGTCTGAACCCCGAAATGACGCGGAATTCTCACCGGCGGCCCCCAAATTGCAGGAGTTATGCGCCGCACCCGAGTGAGGTGGGCTGAGCGGGGGGTTAAGAAGCGAGGGCGGGGTAGTCGGTGTAGCCCTCTGCGCCGTCGGCATAGTACGTGAGCGGGTTGGGCTCGTTCACCGGCAGGTCGTCACGCCAGCGGCGCACGAGGTCAGGATTGGCGATGGCCGCACGACCAACGACGACGGCGTCCGCGACACCGTCGCGAACGATGGCCAGAGCCTCGTCGCGCTCGGTGATGGTGCCAAATCCACTGTTGATCAGGAAGACACCGCCGAAGTGGGAGCGCAGATTCTGCACGAATTCACTGCGCGGGTCGGCATGAAGCACGCTCAGGTACGCCAAGTCGAGCGAGGCAATCCCTTCGAGGAGAGCACCGTAGGTGGCCGTGACGTCGACGGCATCCGTTTCGAGCGCATCCTGAATGTCGTGTTCGGGTGAGATACGCAGGCCCACCCGGTCGGCGCCGATCGCCTGAGCGACTGCGGTCACCACATCGATGACGAACTGCGCGCGCTTTTCGGGCGAGCCGCCGAAGGGATCGTCCCGCACGTTGGAGGCCGGCGACAGGAACTCATGCAGCAGGTAACCGTTGGCGCCGTGCAGTTCGACGCCGTCGAATCCGGCTGCGACGGCGTTCTTCGAGGCCTGCACGAATTCGTCCAGGATGCCGCCCAGCTCGTCGATAGTCAGAGCGTGCGGTACTGGGTAGTCCTTCTTGCCGTCATAGGTGCGCGTAACGCCGTTGACGGCGATGGCGCTTGGCGCGACGACCGGGTAGCCACCGGTGGTCGCTTCGTGGGTGACCCGGCCGGCGTGCATGACCTGGGCGACGATACGGCCTCCGGCGGCGTGCACTGAGTCGGTGACCGCTTTCCAGCCGGCAAGCTGTTCCGGTTCGACGAGCCCCGGCTGGCCGGTGAAACCCTGGCCCGCATGGCTCGGGTAGGTACCCTCGCTCACGATCAGGCCGAGGGTGGCTCGCTGCGTGTAGTACCGAGCAACGAGTTCACCGGGAACACCCGACTGGCCGGAGCGGACGCGGGTCAGCGGCGCCATGACGAGACGGTTGGGAAGTTCGAGGTCGCCAACGTTCAGCGGAGAAAAGAGTTTCACAGACACTTCTTTCTAAATCATCCGGTCAGTCAGACCGGACATGTTGTTCTGGGAGGCTCCAGGGAAGTCCTGTGCATCCGTAGGCAGAACGGATCGCAGCGGCACGATATTCCTGCCTGCCAATTCACTGTAAGTTCGGCTGCCCGAATCATTCGAATGGGCAATCCGGTTTGCTTGCGGCACCGAACTATGACCATGAACTCCCTGATGTCCCGACCAGCGGCCCGTAACCACCCCGTGGCAGCGCTCGGGACCCCGGATGCTCCCGCGTCCGGCCCACGGGTGCCCATTCGGCCACAGCCAGCCCCACCGGCCACAGCGTTGGGGTACAGTCCATTTCCCCTTGACGCCGATGCTCATCACTTCGGTCTCACCACGAGTACCATGCGCCTTCGGGGCGGAACGGTCGTGGTTCGGCACGGACGCCGCACCGCGAGCGACACGGCGACCATTCTTCTCCACGGCGCCGCCGGCTCGTGGACGACGTGGACGCCCCTGCTGCAGGCAGCCGATGCGACAGGCCGCGATCTGGTCGATCTCATCATTCCCGACCTGCCCGGGTGGGGTGATTCTCCCGTGGCCACCGACGAGTCGCCATCTGGCGTCGATTCGATGGCCGAGCTGGTCGCCGACGCAGCCCGCTCTCTCGGCTACGAGCACTGGAACGTTGTCGGTCACTCCATGGGTGGTTTCATCGCGCTGCAGCTGGCGGCGAGCGAAAAGCGCGCGACGACATCCGTTGGACTGGTCTCGGCCACCACGTTCTCGATCCAGAACAGCGTTCGTCACCCGATCCGACACTTCTTGGTGCTGCCTTCGTTCACGGCGCTGCTCCTGACCATGCGGATGCTGCAGTTCGCCGGCCCCCTCGGCCGCGGCCTGGTGCGGGCTGTCGCGCGCCTCGGCCTGCTACGCGCCCTCGCAGCCCCATTGTTCAGCCGTCCGGGGGCTGTCACCTCGACGGTCGTCGCTGCGCTCGGCACCGAGGTCAGGCCAGCCCGTTTCGTTGGCGCGGCCGTGCGGGCTGGCGCCTACGACACAGCCGCCCGGTGGGCGCATATCTGCTGCCCGGTACGTTCAGTGCACGGTGACCACGATGTGTTCGTGACGGCTGACGATGACGAACGACTGCGCGCTGCGGTACCGAACTGCGTGATCACCACCATCGCCGGAGCCGGGCATTTCGGCCAGATCGAGCGCCCCCTCGAGGTCTTGCTCAGGCTCGAATTCGCCGATCCCCGGCCGATCCTGGCACCCGCGAGTCAGCCGAACACTTTCTCTAAACCTTGAACTTACCCCCCGAATGGAGGACAGTAGAAGATGTCCTCAGTTTTTAACTACCGGGCAGGCCGCGCTTGCATACGATCCCGGCTTCCGGCCGGCGCAACCGAACAACGCGCAACCGAACAACGCGTAACCGAGCAACGCGTAACCGATAATCGAAGTGGAAGTGGCGATCGTGGGTTCCCTCACGTATGACCGTGTCGTCGTGGAATTCGAAGACCGCATGCTGGCACACCTGCAGCTCGTGATCATTCAAAAGCTGCGCCGCGGCGAGAGCTTTCTGCTGTCCTGGCGGGACGCCGCTGTGGTCGGTGACGGTCGCAGTTCAGTCTGGCTGCACCCGGCGATTCCGCTGTACTTCAAGTTCGCCGGTGGCCACGCACCGACCATCAATCCGAAGTGGGTTGCCCAGCTGACTCGTTCGGCCAACAGCGCGCAAGGACTGGTCGTCACCGCCGAAGAAAGCGCCGCCGTCGACACCGACGCGGCGGCCAAGATCGAACCGTCCCTCGGCATTCGAGTGGCCGCACAAACCCGCGCAACCAAAGCCAGCGTCAGCGAACGCTGAGTATTCAGCGCGGAACGACGGCGAAGCGACGTAGTGCGAGGGCCGGATTGATCGCCCGTATGGCGGCGACCCGTCCTGGCGCCAGGAATGCGACGGCGACATCCGCGCTTTCACCAAGACTGACCAGGGCAACGCCCATCGGGTCGATGATCAAGCTCGTTCCGACGCCGATTGGCGGTGTGTGGTCGGCCGCGGCCAGAAAGACGGTGTTCTCCAGAGCCCGGGCCGTGAGCAGGGTGCGCCAGTGGTGTTCTTTGAGCGGGCCTCGCACCCACTCAGACGGCACGAGCACGAGGGTAGCCCCAGCATCGACGAGCCGACGTGTGACCTCGGGAAAACGCACGTCGTAGCAGGTTTGCAGGGCCACTCGCAGCCCGCCCACGTCAAAGATCTCTGGATCGGTCACTGTGCCCGGCAGTACCCACTGTGATTCGCGAGCGCCGAATGCGTCGTAGAGGTGCAGTTTGCGGTAGGTCGCCACGAGGCGTCCGGTTGGGTCGACGGCGACGAGGGTGTTGGAAAACCGGGCCGGGTCTGCGGTCGTTTCGAGCATGCCAGCGACAATATGAACGCTTAGCTCCGCGGCGAGCGCGGCCAATGCCGTGACGAATTCTCCATCGAGTGGTTCGGCTGCCGCCACAAACGACGGCCCGAGTTTCGGCTCGAAGAAGGCGGAGTACTCGGGAAAAACCACGAGGTGGGCGCCGCGCCCAGCGGCCGTGGTAGCAAGCTGTCGCAGCACGGCGCGATTGTGCGCCCGATCAGGCCCCGGCGCGAACTGGGCGACAGCCACGCCGACCATGCTCGCTTCGGCGGTGCTGGCGTGATCACGTGCGGTGCCTGGAGTCATGGCGAAAGCCTAGCCGTTGGCTCGATACCGGCTCTTCTGCCGAGGCCGACCAGTGAAGGGATTGGACTTGGCAGGCAACTCGGGGGGTTTCAAAGGCTTTCGTTAACAATTGCTGGGTAGGTTCATAGGGTGACTTCCGTTCTCGCTTCGCACCTCACGGCATCCCCGCTACCCGGACGATTCCTGAGGGTGCGGCGTTCACCCGGCTGGTCGGCAGGCCTCGTAGGCCTCATAGCCTGTCTAATCTCGTTCGCCTGGTCCTGGCAGCCGTCGTATTGGGGCGATGAGGCTGCGAGCATTATGTCGGCTGAACGATCGCTGCCCTCGCTGTTCGGCATGCTCGACAACGTGGATGCCGTGCACGGCATGTATTACCTGTTCCTACACGGCTGGATCGATCTCTTTGGCACTTCAGAGCTCTCCACCCGGCTGCCGAGTGCGATCGCGATCGGTGTTGCCGCGTCGGGGACTGTCGTTCTGGCTCGGTTCTTCATGGGGCCGCGGGTGGCCATCGGCGGCGGCCTGGTCTTCGCTCTGATTCCCCGGGTCACCTATATGGGCTCCGAAGCGCGATCCACCGCTATCGCGACGGCCATCGGGGTCTGGCTCACCGTGCTCCTCGTGCACGCGGTGCGCAGCGAAGGCGCGCGTCGAAGCCACCAGATCCTGCTGTGGGGCGGATATTCCCTGCTGCTCGCGCTCGGCATCTACGTCTTTCTATTTCTGGCTTTGCTGCTGCCAGTGCACGCGGTAACGGTTCTAGTGCTAGCGCGACGGCATCTTCTAAGGCGCAGCGCCGCCGCCTGGATGGGCGCGAGCGCACTCGGGCTGCTGCTGGCCGCCCCGATATTTCTGGCGGGTTCCGCGCAGCGGGAACAGATCGCCTTCATCGGCCGACGGCCACAGGTGACGGTCTCAGAGGCCGCGGTGATGCAGTGGTTCGACACTGTCCCGGTGGCAATCGTGGCCTGGGCGCTCATCCTCGGGGCAGTGCTCGCGGTGTTCCTGCGCGGTCCCGTTGCCCATCGGTCCACCGGATTACCCGGACGCGCCGGACTGGCAATTTTTGTGGCATGGATGGTGATACCCAGTGCCATCCTGCTCATCGGCACCCAACTGGTACCGATGTATTCGTTGCGCTACCTGTCGCTCTGTGCCCCGGCGGTGGGCATCGTGATTGCCATCGGTGTTGCAGCGCTCGCCAACAACTGGTTGCGGGCAGCGAGCATGCTGGCACTGGTGGTCGTGATCGTGCCTGCCTACGCCGCGCAACGCGGTGACTTCGGCAAGAACGAGGGCAGCGACTGGCGTCAGGCCGCCGACATCATCGCCAGCGAAGCGACGCCCGGTGATGGCGTTGTCTTCGACCAGAGCGTGCGACCGTCACGCCTGCCGCGGCTGGCCATGCATCTCTACCCCGAAGCCTTCGCCGGCCTGCATGATGTGACCCTCACCCGGCCATACGACGCGACGACCTGGCTGTGGGACGAGGTCGAACCACTGACCGACGCGCTGCCGGCCGTAACGACCCTCGACCGCGTCTGGCTCCTGCAATACTCGGGGAGTGGAGATTCGAAAAGAGAAACGGATGTCCGCACGCTCACCCTTCAAGGATTCCACGTCGCCCAGTCGACACTGGTAAACCGCACCCGCATCATTGAAATGACGAGGTAACGTCGTGCCGACCAACTCTGTGCCCACCACCCTGGTCCTCGTACCGACCTACAACGAGGCAGAAAATATTGCCTCAATCGTAGATCGACTGCGTTGCAGCGTGCCCGACGTGCACATCCTGGTCGTCGATGATTCGTCCCCCGACGGCACCGGCGCACTCGCCGACGGCCTGGCGGCCCGGGATCCGAGCGTTCACGTGCTGCACCGCACCGAAAAGACCGGGCTCGGTGCAGCGTATCTCGACGGCTTCGGCTGGGGTCTTTCCCGCGGTTATACCCAACTGGTGCAAATCGATGCCGACGGCTCCCACCTGCCAGAGCAGCTCACGAGACTGCTGGCGGCGGCCGACACGGCCGACGTCGTGATAGGGTCACGCTGGGTGCCCGACGGGGCCATCGAGAATTGGCCCTGGCACCGGCGTGCGCTCTCCCGCGGAGGGTCGTTCTATTCCCGGTTGTTGCTGCGGCTGCCGCAACGAGACGCTACCGGTGGCTACCGGGTTTACTCGGCCCAGGCCCTCGAACGGATGGACCTTTCCAGCGTGGACAGCCTCGGCTACTGCTTTCAGATCGAAATGCTGCTGCACGCCGTGCGGGCCGACCTGCGCGTGGTCGAGGTGCCGATCACATTCGTCGAGCGGGTACGGGGAGCGTCGAAGATGAGTCCACGCATCGCCGTGGAGGCGATGGCCCGCGTCACACTGTGGGGCGTGATGGGTATGGGTATCAGCCGCACTGGCGCACGCGAGGCCGCTGCGGCCGCACGTCAAAACTGAATTTCACTTATTTCGGTGTTTGAGTCGATTTGACTATATGATAATCCCAGCAGTTAAAGTCAATCCGACCTTTACGACGGGATCCCCGTGCTGGAGCATCATCTGACCGAGCAGAGCCCGCTCGAGCATGGAAGTGCCCGGGCAACCCTGGCCGTCTCAACGGTAATCTTCGCCCTACGCCGGGACGACACGTCGGGACGCAAGACTTTATGGCTGCCCCTCGTGCGCCGCACGCGCGAACCGCACCTCGGCCTCTGGGCGCTGCCCGGCGGCTGGCTGCCGGCCGACGAGGAACTCGCGGCGGCCGCCGCCCGCACCCTGCGTGAGACGACCGATCTCTCGCCGCGGTACCTCGAGCAGTTGTACACCTTCGGTGACATGGACCGCTCCCCCGGGCTGCGCGTGGTCTCCGTCGTCTACTGGGCGCTCGTGCGTTCCGAAGTCGCGGAGCGGGCATCCGTTGGAGAGAACGTGCGCTGGTTCGCCGCGGACAGACTTCCTCTACTCGCCTTCGACCACAACCGCATCGTGGAATACGCGCTCTGGCGGCTACGCACCAAGGTGGAATATGCCCGCATCGCCCACGCATTCCTCGGCGACACCTTCACCCTCGCCCAACTGCGCGGGGTACACGAAGCCGTGCTGCAGAAAGCACTCGACCCGGCCAATTTTCGCCGGTCGATCGAGGCGAGCGGCAGCCTGATCAGCACCGACCAACATGTGGCCGGGGCGCGGCATCGCCCAGCTCGGCTCTACCGCTACGACGATCGGGCCGCCGCGCACGATCCACCCGGACCGACTGTCTGACCCACTGTGTCGCACTTTCCAGCCCACCACTTTCAAGGAGCACGGCCATGAATATTCCCTCGGTCGAGACCACCATCCGTCTCATCAGCACCGGCACAATCGCCGGCAGCACGTGCAGCACCGACCTGGCGACGCCTCCGTGGGAGTTCGACGCCGGCACGCTCGGCTACGGACCCGGTTCGTCGATGGGCGACGTGATACCGGCCGGGTCGCCCCGTCAGGGCGCGCTGCCGGAGCGCTACCGCACTGCCTCACCGGAGGAACTCAGCGCGCGTATCATCGAAGCCAAAAACGTGCTCGGCGATTCGGTGGTCATCCTCGGTCACTTCTATCAGCGCGATGAGGTGCTGCGCCACGCGGATTTCGTCGGCGATTCCTTTCAGCTGGCCCAGGCCACGCAGAGCCGTCCCGACGCCGCTGCGATCGTGTTCTGTGGCGTGCACTTCATGGCAGAAACCGCCGATCTGCTCTCCGGCGGCGACCAGGCCGTGATTCTGCCCAACCTCGCCGCCGGCTGTTCCATGGCCGACATGGCCGACATCGACTCCGTCACCGAGTGCTGGGAGCAGCTCGAGGAACTCTACGGCACAGCTCCGGATGCTTCGGGCCGAGTTCCGGTGATCCCCGTCACCTACATGAACTCCTCCGCGGCGCTCAAAGGTTTTTGCGGCGAGCACGGCGGCATCGTCTGCACCTCCTCGAACGCCCAGGCCGTGCTCGAGTGGGCATTCGAACGTGGCCAGCGGGTTCTGTTCTTTCCCGACCAGCACCTCGGCCGCAACACCGCCAAGGCCATGGGCGTTCCGCTTAAGCAGATGCCGATGTGGAACCCGACCAAGCCCCTCGGCGGCAACACGGCTGCCCAACTCGATGACGCCCGGGTCGTGCTCTGGCACGGCTTCTGCAGCGTGCACCGCCGCTTCACCGTGCCGCAGATTCAGGCCGCCCGCGCTGAACACCCGGGCGTGCAGGTCATCGTGCACCCGGAATGCCCGATGGAGGTCGTTGATGCCGCCGACGCGGCCGGATCCACCGACTTCATCGCCAAGACGATCGCCGCCGCTCCGGCCGGCACGACCTTTGCGATCGGAACCGAGATCAACCTCGTGAACCGTCTCGCCGCCGAGCATCCCGAGCATCAGATCTTCTGCCTCGACCCGGTGATCTGCCCCTGCTCGACCATGTACCGCGTCCACGCCGGCTACCTGGCCTGGGTGCTCGAGGCACTTGTCGGCGGTGGCGAAGCGCCAGGTCAGGTTCTCAACCAGATCACGGTCTCGGCCGATGTTGCCGGTCACGCCCGGCTGGCCCTCGAGCGCATGCTCGCAGCCCGGCCACCGGTTCTGGTCGGCGCCTGAGATGGCGTCGATCCTCGTCATCGGCAGCGGCCTCGGTGGCTTGCTGGCCGCGGTGCGCGCAGCGGATGCCGGACACCACGTGATCCTCGTCACCAAGTCGGTACTGCCGGAGAGCAATACCCGCTACGCGCAGGGTGGCATTGCCGCTGCCCTGTTTCGGGACGACTCGGTCGACGCGCACGTGCTCGATACCCTGCGCGCCGGTGCCGGACTGTGTGAGCCGGCCGCAGTACGGGTGCTCTGCGAAGAAGGTCCGGCCCGGGTGCGCGACCTCATCCGCTTCGGCGTGGACTTCGACCGGGACGAGTCGGGCGTGGCCCGCGGACTGGAAGCGGCACACTCACGCTCGCGGGTCGTGCACGCCGGCGGCGACGCGACCGGGGCCGCCGTCGAGGCTGCCCTCGTGGCGACCGTGCGACGCCGGGCCTCGATCGACGTGCGCGAACATACGATGCTCGTCGACCTGTTGGTCGAGGGCGGCGTCGTGGGAGGCGCCCGCGTGCTCGGCCCGGACAACATGCAGCGAACCATCGACGCCGACGCCGTGATCCTCGCCACCGGCGGTGCCGGAGCCCTTTATACCCACACCACCAACCCCTCGGTCGCGACCGGTGATGGGGTAGCGGCGGCGTACCGTGCCGGCGCAGACGTCGCCGATCTGGAGTTCTACCAGTTTCACCCGACCGCCCTGGCTGCGCCCGGCACCCCGCTCGTGTCCGAGGCGGTGCGGGGTGAAGGCGCCGTTCTGCGCAGTCTCCTCGCCGATCGCTTCATGCTCGCCGAACACCCCGACGCCGAACTCGCGCCACGCGATGTCGTCGCCCGTGCCATCGCCCGCCAGATGGAACGACAGGGCGGCGCCCCGGTATTGCTCGACGCGACCGCGCTCGGACGCGAGCTGCTCGAAACCCGGTTCCCCACCATCACGACAGCCTGCCGGACGGCAGGTCTCGACTGGGCGATCGAGGCCATCCCGGTGGCGCCAGCCGCGCACTACTGGATGGGCGGTGTCGCAACGGATACCTGGGCCCGCACCAGCCTGCCCGGGCTCTTCGCCGTCGGCGAGGTCGCTCGCACCGGAGCGCACGGCGCCAACCGGCTCGCCTCCAATTCTTTGCTCGAAGCGGCGGTTTTCGCCGACCGTGCAGTGCGCGCGCTCGGCCAGCCGTGGCCGGTCGGCGCGACCCACACCACAATGCGCCCCCATCCGCCGGTTGAATTCTCGACCAGCTCGATTCATGGCCTCTCCGACGAGACCGCCATAAAATTACCGTCGGCTGACGCCAGCACGCTGGTTGATCGCCCCGCGCTCCAACAGCTCCTCTGGGACGTCGCCGGGGTGCACCGTTCGGGTGGCGGCCTGGCTACCGCCACCGCCATCCTCGCCGAGTGGACCGCACCGGAACACACCAGCACCTCGGTCGCTGCCCTCGAAGACCGCAACCTGCTCGGTCTCGGCCGGCTGCTCGTGGCCGCCGCCCTGGCCCGCGAAGAGTCCCGCGGCGCGCACTACCGCTCGGACTTTCCCGAACCCCGGCCCGAACTGGCCCACTCAGTCTCGCAAGCACGACACGTACAACCACTCCCACTCGTTGCAGCCCAGGAGGCCATCGCATGCTGACCGACCATTCCATCACCATTGTTGTGCAGGCCGCCCTCGACGAGGACGCCCCGTGGGGCGATCTCACTTCGGCCGTGCTCATTCCCGAAGACGCCGTCGCGACGGCCCGGCTCGAAGCGCGCGAACCGGGCGTGTTCAGCGGAGGCTCCGTGTTCGCCGCCGCCTTCGCCCTGACCGACGCCCGCATCGAGGTACGCCGGTTCGTCGCCGACGGCGACCCGTTTGATGCGGGTGCAACGCTCGCCGAGGTGACCGGCCCAGCCCGCGGCATCCTGCAGGCGGAGCGCATCGGCCTGAACTTCGTGCAGCGGATGAGCGGAATCGCCACCCTGACCGCCCGGTACGTGGCCGAGACGGCTGGCACCCAGGCCCGCATCGTGGACACCCGCAAGACCACCCCCGGACTGCGCGCCCTGGAGCGGCAGGCCGTGCGCGATGGCGGCGGCCACAACCATCGGTTCAGCCTCTCCGACACCGTCATGGCCAAGGACAACCACCTCGCCGTGCTCGCGGCCGGGCCACTCGGCCTGACCGAGGCGCTGCTGGCCGTGCGCGCCCGCCTCTCGCACACCACCCACTTCGAGGTGGAGGTCGACCGCCTCGACCAGATCGAAGACGTGATCGCCGCGGGCATCGACACGATCATGCTCGACAATTTCAGCCCCGACGACCTGCTCGCGGGCGTCACTCAGGTCGCCGGGCGTGCGATCGTCGAGGCCAGCGGCGGTGTGTCGCTGGCGAGTGTGCGCGAGATCGCGGCATCCGGTGTCGATGTCATCTCGGTGGGAGCGCTCACGCACAGCGTGCACTCTCTCGACCTCGGCCTCGATATCGCCATTCGGGTGAACACGCCGGCCGGGTTCGCGCTTTAGACCCATGATCTACCTGGACAACGCCGCGACGACCCCGGTGCGCCGCGAAGCACTCGAGGCCCTGTGGCCGCATCTGACCGGCAGTTTCGGCAACCCGTCGAGCCACCATCAGGTCGGCGAAGCTGCGGCGGCCGCACTGCTGGAGGCACGGAGCAGCGTGGCGCAGTCGCTGGGGTGTCGTCCCGGCGAGGTCGTGTTCACGAGCGGCGGCACCGAGAGCGACAACCTCGCAATCAAAGGTATAGCTCTGGGCACCCCGCGCGGCCGCCACGTGGTCACCACCGCGATCGAGCACGAAGCCGTATTGGAATCCTGCGACTACCTGCACCGCCTGCACAGTTTCGAGATCACACTGCTGCCGGTGGATGCCGCCGGCCGCGTCGACCCCGCTGGCCTGGCCCGCGCGCTTCGGCCCGACACGACCCTGGTCTCCGTGCACTATGCCAACAATGAGGTCGGCACGGTGCAGCCCCTGGTCGAGCTGGCCGCTGTGGCTCACGCCGCTGGTGTTTCGTTCCACACCGATGCGGTGCAAGCCGGCGGCTGGCTCGACCTCGATGTGACGAGGCTCGGCGTGGATGCGCTGAGCCTGTCCGGCCACAAACTCGGCGCTCCCCCCGGCATCGGTGCCGTCTTTTTGCGCGGGCGTCTGGCAATCGAACCGCTGGTGCATGGTGGCGGGCAGGAACGCGGCAAACGCAGCGGTACCGAGAACGTCGCCGGGGCGGTGGCTCTGGCCATGGCGCTACGCCTGGCCGTCGCGGAACGCGCTCTGGCCGCCAGCCGAACCGACGCTCTGCGCGATGAATTTATCGCCACCGTGCTGGGCGAGACCCCATCGGCCCGCCTCACCGGACACCGCACCGAACGTCTGCCGGGCACCGCGTCGTTCGTGTTTCCGGGCACGAGCGGCGAGGCGGTGCTGCTCGAGCTCGAACAACGCGGCATCGTCTGTTCGAGTGGGTCCGCCTGCGCGGCCGGAAGCAGCGAACCGTCGCACGTGCTCACGGCGATGGGCTTGTCGGCCGACGTGGCTCAGACGGCGGTGCGGTTCACGCTGGGCGCTGGTACGACGGCGGCGGATGCGGCCGCGGCCGCGGCATCCGTTCGTGCTGCTGTCGCCGCGGTGGCCCGGCTCGGTGCCTGAACTAAATTTATTCTCCTGCCGGTAGTAGCGCTGACAGTCATTTTCAGTGCGCGCCCCACCACGGCGCTTGCCTTCGTCACCCTGAACAAGCAGGGTTGGTTGACGCGCGACGCTGACACCGTCGGACGTAAGGGCCAAACGGCTCGTACACTCATCACCGAATCGGCGCGCTGCTGCTGGCGACGTTGGTGCTCCTAACCCTCGTCGCGCTTGGCGTTCACGCACTCACCGCGATCGTTCAGACCCGACGAAATGGAACTCTCTCCGTGAAACAGCTGCTCACTACTCGACCCTGGCTGGCCTTGGGGGCCGCCTTCCTGAGCGGAGCCTTGGTTATCGGGCTCGTCTGGGTGTCGGTTGCCGGGGCGCAGGGCGGGGCTACCTCCCCCGGTCCGACGTCGACCCCAGGCGCGTCCTCCGCTCCAACCTCCGCTCCGTCTTCCGCTCCGACCTCGACACCCACCGCCTCCGCGCGACCACGTACCGACGCCCGCTGCGCCCGCGCCACAACCGAGGTTGCATCCGCTGACGAATTGACCTCGGCACTCATCGATGCCGCTCCCGGCGACCTGATCGTGCTGGCCCCCGGAAACTACCAGGGCAACTTCGTCGCGTCGACCTCGGGCACCGTCGACGAGCCGATCACTCTGTGCGGCGGATCCGACAGCGTTCTTGACGGCGGTGATCCCATGGACGGCTACGTCTTGCACCTTGACGGTGCCCAGTACTGGAACCTGCTGGGCTTTTCCGTCACCAACGGGCAGAAAGGGGTGATGGCCGACGGGACCGTCGGATCCACCTTCCGCGGCCTGACCGTGTCGACGATCGGCGACGAGGCCATCCATCTGCGACGGTTCAGCACCGACAATCTGGTGCTGGACAATACCGTGTTCGACACGGGGCTGCGCAAACCGAAATTCGGCGAAGGGGTTTATATCGGCACCGCCGAGAGTAATTGGTGCAAGATCAGCGGATGCCTGCCGGATCGCAGCGATCGCAATACCGTGACCGGTAATACTTTCTCGCAGACCACAGCGGAGGGCGTCGATGTGAAGGAGGGCACGAGCAACGGAATCGTCAGCAAGAACACATTCGACGGGTCATCTCTCCGGGAAGCAGACTCGTGGGTCGACGTCAAGGGCAACGGCTGGGTCGTCGACTCCAACTTGGGAACGAATTCGTTGCGGGATGGTTTTCAGACCCACGAGATCATCGAGGGCTGGGGCAAAGACAATATCTTTCGCAACAACTCCGCCGCTGTGAACGGGCCGGGCTTCGGTTATTCACTCACTCCCGAGCTGACCAATCGCGTCGAGTGCAGTAACACCGCGACCGGTGCCGCCGAAGGCGTTTCGAACGTGGCGTGCCAGACCCCCTGACGGCGAGAGCATGACCCGACATCGTCATGACAGAAGGCTATCCTCAGCGGCGAATTGCCCGTCTGGTCCGCTGGAGAACGAGGGCAGTCCCACGCTGCACCTGCGCCGGTGCGTCCAGCCGACGCCGTGCCCGTCGCCGTCCTGAAGAACTAGCTCCCCGAAGACGTCATCTGAGGTCGTACCGCACCCGACATATTTACAAGAATTCTTTTCAAGCCGGTGTGAGCAGGTCATGACATCTCCCGGCTTGACGGGATGCCGCGAAATCTGAGCACATTGACATGCCCATCCCGCCGCACCTAGCCTGCACATGGCTATTCATCCCCATCGGGATGCGGCCATCCCCCAATCGCGCCAGCGCGCGTGCACACTCGCCTCAAAGAAGAGAGATCCACCGTGACGGCTACCATCCCACAAATTCGCACAGAAAAGGGGCTCGCGCGTGTGGCCCAGTCTCTCGCAGGTTGGACTCAGAAATGGTTTCCGGATGCGTACATTTTCGCCCTGGTCGGTGTACTCCTCGTCGCCGTCGCCGCCCTGGCTAATGGTTCAAGCCCGCAGATCATCGTCGATTCTTTCGGCAACGGCTTTTGGGACCTGACGGCGTTCACCCTGCAAATGGCTATGGTCGTCTTGACCGGGTACGTCGTGGCGACATCCCGACCGGTGGCTCGGCTGATCGATACGCTTGCGGCTGTGCCCCAGTCAGCCGCAACGGCGGTGAGCTTTGTCGCGTTCCTGTCCATGTCCGTTTCTTTTGTCAATTGGGGCCTGAGCCTGGTCTTCGGCGGCTTGTTGGCGCGAGCCATTGCCCGCCGAACCGATCTTCGTGTGGACTACCGAGCGCTCGGGGCCGCTGCATTCATGGGCCTGGGAGCAGTCTGGGCACTGGGCATGTCATCATCTGCTGCACAACTTCAAGCCACGGCAACGTCCCTGCCGCCGGCCCTTCTGCAGGTCACCGGCGTACTCGACTTCGGCACGACGATTTTCACCTGGCAGTCGCTCACCATGTGCGCGATCATCATTGCCCTGACCGTACTGATCGCGCATTTCTCCGCTCCGCGTGGCGACGCCATTCGAACAGCACAGGATCTTGGCGTGGACCTCAATGACGAGCCGGAGCCGGCAGCGCCACGCTCACGACCCGGCGAATGGCTCGAGTACAGCCGCATCCTTCCCATCCTGATCGCGCTCTTGACGCTGGGTTGGCTCGTCTCGCAGTTCGTGACGAGTCCCGTCTTGTCGGTGGTCAGCAGTCTGAATGGGTACCTTCTGGTTTTCCTGATGCTCGGGCTCGTGCTCCACGGAACACCGCGCAAGTTTCTGCAGGCTGTGTCCAAGGCCGTTCCTGCCACTGCCGGAATCTTGGTTCAGTTTCCGCTCTACGCGGCCATGGCAGCAATTCTGACCCGGGCAGTCGGAAATGGGGGCATGACCGTCTCGGAGCACCTGGCCGAATTCTTTACCAGCGTGGGCGGAGGCGGCGGCTTCACAGTGATTGTCGCGCTGTACACGGTCATCCTGGGAATCTTCGTGCCTTCGGGCGGTGGTAAATGGTTGGTGGAAGCACCGTATGTCATGCAATCGGCCACCGATGTTCAGATGAACCTGGGCTGGACGGTGCAGGTGTACAACGTGGCCGAAGCATTGCCCAACCTCATCAACCCGTTCTTCATGCTGCCCCTGCTCGCGGTCCTTGGCCTCAAAGCACGAGATCTCGTGGGATTCACGTTCCTGCAGTTCATGTTCCACCTGCCGGTGGTATTGCTTCTGGTCTGGCTGCTTGGACGAACCTTCGAGTTCGTGGCACCGGTCATCCCCTAGGCGCCGGCGAGATGAGCGAGGAGAATTCCTGATCGGCTCCTCGTTGCCTGACTGAATTCGGGCACGAAAAAGCCCCCGGAACCAGGGGTTCCGGGGGCATCTGTTGCGGGGGCAGGATTTGAACCTACGACCTCTGGGTTATGAGCCCAGCGAGCTACCGAACTGCTCCACCCCGCGCTACAAAATCAAATTTAGCACACCCTCAAAGCGCGGTTGACCACTTTGGGTTGGTATCGCAAAAAACTACTGAAATTTTGCCTTATCTGGTATCGAATACCATCGGCTCAACGAGCGCAAGCCCCCACCCGAGACGCGTGAGGGCTTGCGACCGGTCTTGCGGTGGGACTATTCGCCGAGCAGGGCGAGCATGCTCGCGATCGTCTCGGCAAGCTTGGCGTCAGCGGTGCCGTAGTCGGCGAAGTTGCCGGCGGCGAGTGCGGTTGCCTTGTCGGCGAGCGCCGTCTTGGCGACAGCGAGAAGCGACTTGAGTTGGGCATCTGTTGCCGCATCGCCGGTCGACTCGGTCGGCACGTCCGTGCCGCCGGTAGCACCACCGGTCGTGCCGCCCGTTGCTCCGTCCGTGGCAGCCGGGTCCGGCACGGCCGTATCACCGGCCGTCGCACCCGAATCGCCGCCGAACAGCACATCGAGAGCACCGTCGAGGGTGTCCTCGAACGCGATCTGGTCGCCGAAGGCCACGAGCACCTTCTGCAGCAGCGGGTAGCTCGTCTCACCCGTGGACTGCACATAGACCGGCTGCACGTAGAGCAGTCCGCCACCGACCGGCAGGGTCAGCAGGTTTCCGTTCAGCACGGTCGAGGAACCCTGGCGCAGCAGGTTGAGTTCGGTCGACACGGCCGGATCGGCGTTGAAGACGTTCTGCACCTGGCCGGGGCCTGGGACAGTGCCGTCCTTGGGCAGATTGAGCAGTCGCAGCTGACCGTACCCCTCGGCGCGCACACCGTCTTCCGATCCGGCGTCGGCGTCAACGGCGAGATAGCCGTAGAGCACGTTTCGGCTGGATTCACCCGTTGCTTCCGGCTGAAAGGTCGTGTAGAGCGAGAAGGACGGGGCATCCGCTCCCGGTACCTGCATGGTGAGGTAGTACGGCGGCTGCAAGGTGGGATTCGTCGCCGGAGAGTCCGGGTCGTTCGGTGAGATCCACGCGTCGTCCTTGGAGTAGAACGATCCCGGGTCGGTCACGTGGTACTGCCCGAGGATCGAGCGCTGAACCTTGAACAGGTCGGCCGGGTAGCGAACGTGACTCATCAGGTCACCGCTCATCTCGCTCATGGGTTTGAGCGTCGACGGGAAGATCTTCTGCCAGGTCTGCAGTAACGGCTCTTTGTCGTCCCAGGCGTAGAGGGTGACTTCGCCGCTGTAGGCGTCGACGGTGGCTTTGACCGAGTTTCGCATGTAATTGATGCTGTCGAGGGCGTACGGCTGCGGTGGTGTCTCGGTGTCGGCGATGGCATCGCTCAAGCTGACCGGAGTGGAGTATGGGTAATTCGCCGACGTCGTGTAGCCATCGATGATCCACTTCACCCGACCATCAACGACCGAGGGGTAGGCATCGGAGTCGAGCGTGAGGTACGGCGCGACCTTCTGTACGCGGGTGACCGGGTCACGGTCGTAGAGGATCTCCGACTTGTCGTTGACCGAGGCCGCCAGGAAGATCTGCTCTGATTGGAACTTGAGCGCGTAGATGAGCTTCTTGAACGCGTTGTCCAGTTTTGGTCCACCATCTCCGGAGAAGGTCGTGTAGGTCTGGCCCGCACCCTCTTCGCCCGACGGATAATCGAGTTCGATCGGGTTGGCACCCTCTTCGGCACCGACGATGGAGTACTCCGGCGAGGTCTCACCGAAGTAGATGCGCGGCTCGAAGTCACCGAGCGCACCACTGGTGGGAATGCCTGATTCAAGGAACACCGGCTGCCCGTCGACCGAGCGCTGGTTGCCGTAGGCGGCGACCACACCATAACCGTGGGTATAGACGGTCTTCGAGTTGACCCAGGTATTACCGGTGTTCAGGCCGTCGATGTTGAGGTCACGCACGGCGACGACGGTGTCCTGCGAGGTACCGTCGATCATGTAGCGGTCAACGTCGAGGTTGCCGGGGAACTGGTAGTACTGGCGGAACTGCTCCAGCTGGGCGAACGAGTCGCTGACCAGCGCCGGGTCGAGAATACGAATGTTGGCGGTGGTTGCGGCGTCCGCGCGCAGGGCGCCGGGCTCGGCGGTGGTCTTCGCGTTGTAGGGAATCTCCTCGATGCCGGCGACGTTGTAGGCATCCCGGGTGAGATTGATATTGCGCTCGATGTACTGTGCCTCAAGCGACTTAGCGCTCGGCTCCACCTGGAAGCGCTCCACGACCCAGGGGTAGAGCGATCCGATCAGCAGGCTCGACACGATCAGCAGCGCGGTGCCGATGACCGGCAGACGCCAGCGGCCGATGATGGCCGTGAGGATGAAGAGCAGGGCGACCACTGCAGCGATGCCGGCAAGGATGGCGCGGCCGGGGATGGTGGCGTTGACGTCGGTGTAGCCGGCGCCGGTGATGAGTGTGCCCTGGTTGGTCAGGGTGGAGTACTGGTCGAACCAGATACTCACGGCCTGTAGCAGCAGATACACGGCCGCCGTGACGGCGATCTGTACACGGGCCGCCTTGGAGATGAGCACCTCACGGCCGGACACCCGGATGGACCCGTACAGGTAGCTGGTAGCGACCGAGACCAGGGCCGAGATGAGCACGACGGCGGATGCGAAGGCGAGCACGGCCTGATACAACGGCAGATCCATCAGGTAGAAGGAAATGTCAAAGCCGAACTGCGGGTCAACGCGCCCAGTCTCGGTGCGGTTGAGCCACATGAGCACGGTCTGCCAGCGGGTGGCGGCGGCCACGCCGGCGAACAGGCCCAGGAGCGCAGGGATGCCGAACATCGCGAGGCGACGCAGCGGCTCGATGACCTGCTGGTAGCGGTCAAGCTGCGAGTTGAGCTTCGCATACACCGGGCGCAGGCGGTAGGCCAGCTGGATGCTCACCCAGACCGGCACGGCCATGGCGACGAACCCGATCAGGAACAGCACGGTGCCGGCGATCCACTGGGTGGTCAGCACATTGAGGAATCCGAGTTGGTCGAACCACAACACATCGGTATATAGTCCGGCGAAGATAAAGAACAGGATCACCAACCCCGCGATAATTGCTGCGGAAATTGCTAGCGGGGCTCGGCCGCGCCGGGGGGCGTTGTCGGCTGCTGATGAACTCACGAATTGGCCTCTTGCGCTCAGTCATTAGGTACAGGGTGATCATTAACCGCGTGATCAGGGTCACGTCTATCTTACTTAAGCACCCCTGAGAGAGTCACCATTGCCGAGCTGTCCGAAGTTTTTCCTGCGACGCTAGCTTGTTGGACAGGTCGGGACCCCGTTCGTGTTGCCGGTTTTGATCGCGTCAAGGGCGGCCAGTGCCTCATCGAGGGTAGCAACGGAGAACACGCTCAGACCGTCGGGGATATTGCCGGTCACTTCGTCGCAGTTGCCTGCCGGAGCCAGAAACCAGCTCGCGTCATTCTCGACGGCGCCATAGAGCTTCTGCTGGATGCCGCCGATCGGGCCGACCACACCGGACTGGTCGATCGTGCCGGTACCGGCCACGTTCTCACCGCCTTGCAGCTCTCCAGGGGTGAGTTTGTCGATGATTCCGAGGGCGAACATCATGCCGGCGCTTGGTCCGCCGACCTTGTCGAGTTGAATTTGCACCTCGAACGGAAAATCGTAGGCGACTGAGACGTTGACCCCGGCCACGACCGTGCCGGCGCTGTCGATCGGGGTGACCTCGACGGTGCGCGCTACGCCGCCTCGCACGATGTCGAGACTGGCCGCCGTCTCGGCGCCGTTGGTCTGCAACGCGGCACGCAGTTCCGCGACGTTGACAACCGGCGTCCCGTTCACCGCGGTGATCTGATCCTTGGGCTCGATCACGCCCGCCGCCGGGGAGCCATCGGGCAAGCTGACCACCGTGACTGTCGTTGGGTAGTCGTAGCCGAGATGGGTGAGGGCCGCGGCGATGGCATCCTGTTGGGAATTGATCATGTCGGCGCTGGAGCGCGCATCCCGCTGTTCGGTGCTGACATTGGCGGGAAACACCTGGTCGATGGGGAGGACGGCTTCACTCGGATCCAGCCATGCTCCGGCGACACTGAGCCAGCTCGGGCGGTTCTCCCGGTTGCCGAGCAGGGATACCGTGAGCAGGTCGAGCGTGCCCTTGGTCGGGTACACCGTCTCACCCGGGATGGTGATGAGGGCGGTCTCGACGTCGTTGGCATCGGTGGCGGAGCCAAGAGTGTTGTAGACCGGTCCGGGCTTCTCGATGACGTAGGGGGCCGGCATGACGCCGAGAATCACCCCGGCGACGAGGGCGATCAACAACGCCGTCCAGCCGATCGAGGGGCGGCGACGCCGTGCACCCTGGGGTGCCGGTGAGTCATCGGTGAAGAGAGCCACCGTGCTCCTTCCGTATTGGTTCCTGCCAGGTCCAGGGTCGTGTTCGCGACGGGCGCACTACAAGCCCTTCAGCCTAGGATATTTCCCAGCCCCGAGCGGGCTACTCGCACTAGCGTAGAAGTATGCAACTGAGAGGGGCCTGAAGTGGCCGACGACTCCCTACCCCCGAACGACCAGAACCCGGGCGAGCCCGGCGATAACAGCCCCAGTGACGAGTTCCGTGACATGCTGCGCGACATTCTGAGCGGCAAGAGCGGCATCGACCCGGGCCAGCTCGCCAACGCGGCCGGCCTGCCCAGTGACCCGGCCAGTGTGGCGGCTCTCATGCAACAGCTCCAGGGCGCTATGAACTCCCAAGGTACCGGCGTGGACTGGCAGATTGCGCTCACCCAGGGCCAGCAGCGAGCGGCTAACGGGCAGCTCACGGCGACCGACGAGCAGCAGACCCAGCTGCGCCAGGCTTTTCACATCGCGGCCCTCTGGCTCGACGACGTCATTTCCGTGGCCGAACTGACCGTTGAACCCCGGATGATGACCCGTCGCGAGTGGGTTACTGCGACTATGCCGTTGTGGACTCAGCTGGCCGAACCTGTGGCAACGAGTATCTCCGATTCGCTCACCCGGGTCTTCGCCGAACAGGTGCCCGAAGAGATGCAGGGCATGGTGGCCAACGCGAGCCAGCTCGTACGCAGTATCGGCGGAACCCTCTTTGCAATGCAGCTGGGCCAGGTCGTCGGCCAGCTGGCCAGCGAGGTCGTCAGTGGCGGCGACGTCGGCATCCCGCTGCTCGGCGAGCAGCAGGCTGCCTTGCTCCCCCAGAACGTTTCCGATTTCGGTGCGGGCCTCGACGTTCCCACCGACCAGGTGCAGATCTACCTGGCCGTGCGTGAGATTGCCCACGCCCGACTGTTTCGGCACGCCCGCTGGCTGCGCCTGCACCTGACCAGCGCAGTCACGGCATATGCGCGCGGTATCAGCATCGATTCCAGCCGTCTTGAAGAACTCGCCGGAAGCTTCGACCCTTCCAACCCGGAAGACCTGCGTCAGGCCATGGTGGACGGTTCGCTCATCCAACAGAAGTCCGAGTCGCAACTTCTGGCGCTATCGCGGCTCGAAACGATGCTCGCCCTGGTCGAAGGCTGGGTTGATGTCGTCACCGCCCGCGCCACGATTCGGCTGCCCAAAGCCGATGCCATCGCCGAGACCGTCAAACGCCGCCGGGCTTCCGGCGGTCCGGCCGAATCCGCTTTCGCGACCCTGGTCGGTCTCGAACTGCGCCCGCGCCGACTACGGGAGGCCGCAGCGATGTGGCAAGCCGTGACGGATGCCGTTGGCAACGAAGCGCGCGACGCCCTCTGGTCGCACCCCGACCTGCTGCCCACTGAGCAAGACATCGACGACCCCCAGCAGTTGATTGCCCGGCTGTCGAGCGCGGCACGAGGTGAGCCCGAGGTGCTCGACGATGTCGATCAGGCCCTGGAAGACCTGCTGCGCGATGACGGTGCCGAGCGTCCACACGAGGCATAGAGGCGCGCAACGTTGCCGCAACCTTCGCTGAGATACCGTCGTTTAATGGACGAAACGTCCCAAACGAAGGAGTTTGGCAATGACAGTAACCGAGAGCAATACGAAGACATCCACCCGGGTGCCGACGACCATGCACGCGGCCGTCGTGCACGAGTTCGGCGAAAACCTCACAATCGATGAGGTTCCCTTACCGACACCCGGCCCGGGTCAGGCCCTGGTCAAGCTGCTCAGCAGTGGCGTCTGCCACACCGACCTGCACGCCATGGAAGGCGACTGGCCGGTGAAGCCGAGCCCGCCGTTCATCCCAGGCCACGAGGGTGTCGGCGAGATCGTCGCCCTCGGCGCCGGCGTCGATGACCTCGCCATCGGCGACCTCGTCGGAAACGCCTGGCTTTGGAGTGCCTGCGGAAGCTGCCAGTACTGCCGCACGGGTTGGGAAACCCTGTGCGAAGCGCAACAGAACGGCGGCTACAGCGTTGACGGTTCGTTCGGGCAGTACATGCTCGTCGACGCTCGCTTCGCTGTGCGCATCCCGCACGGCGCCGACCCGATCGAAATCGCTCCTGTCCTGTGCGCCGGCGTCACCGTCTACAAGGGCTTGAAAATGACCGAGGCCCGTCCTGGCCAGTGGGTTGCCATCTCCGGGATCGGCGGCCTCGGCCACATTGCCGTGCAGTATGCCAAGGCGATGGGCCTGCGGGTTGTTGCCGTCGACATCGCCGACGACAAGCTCGCCCTGGCGCGCCAGCACGGCGCCGAGCTCGTGATCAACGCACTCGACGGCGACCCGGTTGCCGCCATCCAGAAAGCCACCGGTGGAGTGCACGGCGTACTCGTGACCGCGGTGCACCCGGCCGCCTTCGGCCAGGCCATCGGCATGACCCGTCGGGGCGGCACCATCGTCTTCAACGGCCTGCCGCCAGGAGACTTCCCCGCCCCGATCTTCGACATCGTGCTGAAGGGCCTTACCATCCGCGGCTCCATCGTGGGTACCCGTCAGGACATGGAAGAAGCCCTGCAGTTCTACGCCCGCGGCCAGATTCACCCCACGGTCTCCGAGCGTCGCCTCGACGAAGTCAATGAGGTACTCGACGAAATGAAGCACGGCAAGATTGACGGTCGCGTGGTCATCCGCTACTGATATCCGGTGCGGGCGGCGTTATCGTCGAATCCCCAGTATTCGTGCGTGACCGCCCGCACTCCCGTGATAACCAGCCTGTGGAGAACTCATCCAGTCGGGGCCATGTGCGTCATCATGTCGGCATGGCTCTTCGACTGAATCCTCGATACCCCCTGGTGTGGCGCACACCGGATTGCGTACAACTCGGCATCGACCATGCCGTTGTGCGGATCGATGGGCTCACTGTCGCCCACGAGGCTGTGCTGTCAGCCCTCGTCGCTGGGGTGCATCGTTCCGGTGCGATGCTGCTGGGAACGCTGGCCGGAGCATCCGCTGCCGAGGTGACGCATCTGCTCGAACTGCTCGAGCCGGCGCTGCTGTATGTATCAGACGATGCGGAACCTCCGGTCACGCCGTTGCCCCGGACCGTGCTCGTTGATGGTATCGGAACGACCGCTTTTCGCGTGCGTAGCCTGCTGGCCAACCTCGGAATCGAGGAGCCGCTACCGGGCAATGAACCAGAACTGGCAGTGTTGGTCGGACAGTACGTCTTCTCACCGGAGCGTCACGGGCGCTGGCTACGCCGGGACATTCCCCACCTGCCGGTGGTGTTCAGCGACAGCGCCGCCCGGGTCGGACCGCTAATCGAACCGGGATTTGGGCCCTGCCTGACCTGTCTCGAGCTCGCGCATGTCGATGACGATCCCGCCTGGCCGGCCATGGCCTGCCAGCTGGCCCCGCGGCAGGCACCGAGCGAAACACCCCGGCTGAGCTTTGAGGTCGCCGTGCGGGTAGCCGGGCTCGTTCAGGATCGCCTCGAAACCGGACGGTCAGCGATGTTCGCCCGGTCGTTGCGCATTGACGCCACCTCCGGCACCGTTACGCGGAGCGCGCACCGGCTCCACGAGCGGTGCGGCTGTCAAGCTCTTGCAGAAAACGAGATCGTTCCCGAGGCGCACGAGCCTGCACTCCGGAGGACGACCAGCTCAGCGCGAGCCGCCTACGGGCCCGTGTGATACCGACGTAGAGCAGTCGGCGCTCCTCGTCTATCTGCTCGAAGGTACTCGCATAGCTGATCGGGACCAGTCCTTCGCTCAGGCCGACCACGAACACGACATCCCACTCGAGACCCTTGGCGGAATGCATGGTGGCGAGTGTCACCGCCGAGACGGTCGGTTCGTGCTGGCCGGCCTGGCGTTCCATCAGATCGTCGGTGAACTGGCGAAAGGTGGTGCCGGCAGCGGCCTGGTCGACCAGACCCATCAGGGCATTGAGCGATTCCCACCGAGCCTGCACTGCGCCGCGCGTCTCGGGGGCGGTCTGGCTCCAGCCGAGGGACCGCAGCACGTCACTGACCGACTTGAACAGCGGTTCTCCGACGATCGAAACGGATGCCGCGCGCAGGCTCATCACCGCCTGCTTCACTTCGGCTAGGTCGAAGAACCGTTTGGCGCCACGAATCTGGTAACTCACCCCGACCTCGGTCAGCGCTGTTTCAAGCAGTGCCGCCTGCACGTTGACCCGGAACAATACGGCTACATCTTCGGGTTTGGTACCGGTACCGATGAGCTGCAGAATCTGCTCCGCGACACCGCGGGCCTCGGCCATATCCGAGGCGTAGCCACGCACGTTCGGATCGGAGCCGATGTCGGATTGCGCGGCATGCAGGGTCAGTGCGCCGGAACGACCGCGCATGAGCTGGTTCGCGGTAGCAACGATGGGCGCGGTCGACCGGTAGTTCTGCTCGAGCCGCACCACGGTGGCATCCTCGTAGTGTTTGGGAAAGTCGAGCAGGTAGTCGCTACGGGCACCGGCGAAGGAGTAGATGGTCTGGCTGGCGTCGCCAACGACGCAGAGATCGCGGCGGTCGCCGAGCCACAGCGCGAGCAGGTCGTGCTGCAGTGGCGAGACATCCTGATATTCGTCGACGACGAAGAACCGGTACTGCTCACGAACCTGCAGTGCCACCGACGGTTCGGCCTCGATCATGCCGGCCATGGCGAGCAGCACGTCTTCAAAGTCGATCTGCTTGCGTTCGTCTTTGAGCTTCTCGTAGGTCTGTTGCAGGGCGACGACCTGGTCGATGTCGAGCCGTCCTGGCAGGCTGCGGCGGGCGATGCCGGCCGCGTATTGCTCGATGCTCAGGCCGCTGGTCTTGCGCCACTCCACCTCGGCCGCAAGGTCGCGCAGGGTGGCCGTATCGATTTTGAGGTGCAGGGCCTCGGCGGCATGCCCGAGGATGCGACCCTTCCCGTCGAGGATGCGCGGAGCCTGCCCGCCGACCACGTGTGGCCAGAAGTAGTTCAGTTGAGATAACGCTGCAGCGTGGAACGTGCGCGCGGCCACTCCCCCGGCACCGAGCTGCCGCAGGCGCCCGCGCAGTTCCGCTGCCGACCGGCTCGTGAACGTGAGCGCCATGACCCGGTTGGGGGCATACGCGCCGGTCAACACGCCCAGGGCGATGCGGTGGGTGATGGCGCGGGTCTTGCCGGTGCCGGCGCCGGCAAGCATACAGACCGGGCCGATCAGCGCTTCGGCGGCAATGCGCTGTTGTTCATCGAGGCCCTTCAGCAGCGAGTCGGCGGTCACCGTCACGGGCGAATCAGTTCCGTCGAGGCCGGCAACGGAGCGCCGAGCCAGCGTTCGATCATGGCGTGCGCGATTGACGAGGGGCCGGGCAGCAGCATCCACTCGCCTGCATCGACCAGCTCTTGCCGGGTGAACCAGCGCAGCGCCAGAATCTCAGCACCGTCGGGCAGCAGATCACGGGCCCGCTGGCCGTCGGCGAGGCGAGCGGTGAACCCGCACATGACCGAGGCGGGGAACGGCCACGGCTGAGAGCCGACGTAAGCCGGATCGGTCACACGCAGGCCGGACTCCTCGAACATTTCGCGAATCACGCCCGCTTCGAGGCTTTCGCCGGGTTCGACGAATCCGGCGAGCAGCGAGTAGCGGTTGTTCTCCCACATAGCGTTGGAGCCGAGCAGGATGCGGTCGTCGGCGTCGGTGATGAGCACGATCACGGCGGGGTCGGTACGGGGGAACACCTGGCTATTGTCCACCGGGCAGCGACGCACCCAACCGGCCTCCTCGACCACGGTTGCGGCGCCGCAGCGCGGGCAGTGCGCGTGCGAGACGTGCCAGTTGAGCACACCGAGGGCCTCGGTGAACAGACCGGCGTCACGGTCATTGAGAACGGTCGCGACCATTCGAAGGTTCACCCAACGGGTCTCGTCGGGCTCCAGCCGGGCCGCAGCGTCGTCGTCGAGCTGCGCGGCGACAATTCGGGTGCCGGTCGGCTCGGGCAGGTCGGTCGGCAGGGACCGGCCGAGGTAGACGCGCAAGCCGGGATTCTCTCGACTCATCATCACGCTCGTCGGAGGCAGCAGGGCGAGGCGAGCGGCGTTGGTCGAGTCGTTTGGCGCGAGCAGTATCTTGCCGTGCCAAACCGGCAGAACGCGGGTGGCGGCATCCGCCCAGAGCTGATCGAACAGCTCGGGAATGGCCCGGCTCAGGTGATCGCGGTCGACCGCGTGGCGAGACAGCGGCAACCGCGTCGTGAAAGTGAACGACATGGTAATCTCCGAGCTCTGCGAGAACGTGGGGGTGGAGGCGTGGCGAACAGCCACGCAACCGGAAGTCGATCTAACCTAGTAGGCATGGCCAGAACTCAACTCACTCTAGCCGCGTTAGCCACCTCCGCAGTTCCGGGGCTCGACGTGGCCTACGCCCGCAAGCACAGTGCCGGCGCGCACGGACTGTTCGACTCAGCGCTCGTTATCGACACAGACGGGCGGGCGCTGATCATTCGCGTTCCCACCAGCCAGTCGGCCGAAACCGAACAGTCCGCCGACCTCGTGGCGCTGCGCGCGCTCACCACCGGCAATCGCAGCCGGCTTCCGTTCGACGTGCCCGAATATGTCGGTCAAACCCCGATCCAGGGAACCCGCGCTGTCGTCTACGAACTGCTGGCCGGCGACAGTTTCGATGCGGATGCCCTCACCGGACACGAGGGCGTCTCGGGGTCGATCGGCCGGGCCATCGCCGCGATCCACTCACTACCGAGCGCTTTCATCGGCACGGCCGGACTTTCCCAGCAGAGCGCCGAACAGTGTCGCAAAGATGCCATCGACCTCATCGACCGGGCCGCCAATACCGGCTACTTGCCCGCCGCACTGCTGCGCCGCTGGGAACAGGCCACCGACGACGATGCCCTGTGGCAGTTCGCACCGGCGGTGGTGCACGGGTCGATGTCGTCCGATTCTATTTTGATCACCGACGACGCCGTATCGGGTATTCTCGGCTGGTCCGGCCTGGCCGTCGGAGACCCAGCCCGCGACCTCCACTGGTTGCTCGCCGCGCGCGGCGATGCCGCTGAACTGGCCATCACCACGTACTCGACCGCTCGTCAGGGCAGCGACAGCCATATCACCCAGCGTGCCATGCTCTACGCCGAGCTCGAACTGGCCCGCTGGTTGCTGCACGGCGTCAGCAGCCACGACCAGTCCATCGTCGATGACGCCGTCGCGATGCTCGACGGCCTCGTCGACACGGTACACAGCCACACCCAGCAGCCGCTCTCCCCCGAAACCGGCCCGATCATGACCGTCGGTGACGTGGAGGACATGCTCGACCATATGCCGCGCGCGGCCCGCGACTACGATCAGCATGCGGCTATGCACACCGACAGCTACAACTTCTCGGGGCTCAGCATGGACTCTGACTCTGACTCCGACTCCGATAAGGAGTCCACCGACGACTCCGGGTCCGGCGACTCGCGCGCCGGGGTCATCGCCCCCGACCAGGCAGCAAGAAGGTCAGCCTCTGAGTAGAGGCGCTCGGGGGCGATGACGGTATCGTCGGCGACGAAATAGAACACGGCGTCGACAATGCTGGGATCGATTCCCTTCCACCGGGCGTAGGCCAATCGGTAAAGTGCGAGTTGGGTTTGCTTCAGTTCGAGGTCAGCGGCATTCTTGGGCGCCCGCCCGGTTTTCCAGTCGACGACCTGATACCCCGCTCCGGTGCGATACACGGCGTCGAGCTTGCAGACGAAGACCTGGCCCGCGAGCACGTGGTGAATTTCAATCTCGACGTCGACCGGCGCTCGATCGGCCCATTCGGACCGTTCAAAGGTGGCCTGCAGAACCGCAAACTGTTCCTGCTCGGGCACGGCGAGGTCATTCAGTGCGCCGGTACCGTCGTCGTCGCCCGCATCATCATCGCCGAAGTCCAGTTCATTCAGCGCGGCATCGACGCGATCGGTGCCGGTCGCGCCGCCGGCACGCCGCTCCACCCAGGAGTGGAACAGGGTGCCGAGCCGTGTGGCGCGGTAGGGGCGCTGCGGCATGGGGCGGCGCAGTTCGGCAGCGACTCCGGCAGGGTCGTCGACGTAGTCTTTGAACCGGGATGCGGGGATGCGGGTGGGAACGGCGGTGACCGCGCCGCCGGCCAACCGCAGGGCACGTTCTTCCAGCAGCAGGGTGACCGCGTGGGACCAGCGGGTGGGAGCATCCGCCGTGCTGCTCAAAACGCGGGTCGCGGCGGCTTCAACGAGAGCGCGGCGGGTGCCAAGAGGGTCGAACGGCCATAGCTCCGTGCCGCTGGAGGCGGAGCCAGGTTTGTCGGCCTCGGCGCTCGTATCAGAGATGGCCCGGATGAGCCCGGCTTCGGCGAGTTCCACCAGGTAGCGGCTGGGCTTTCGAACCGTCAGTCCCGGGCCCCAGAAAGAGCCGGTCAGCAAGAGATCTTGCTTGGCACGGGTGATGGCGACATAGATGAGGCGGCGTTCTTCGTCGTCGTGCCGCGTCGCCAACTGCTCCTTGTAGGTCTGGAAGGCCAGGTCATAATCGAGCTGCGTGTCATGGCCGGCGACTTCGAGCTCGGGCAGCTCGGAGCGATCGCCCCGAAAGCCGTAGGGCAGCTCACCGAAGCGCAGCCATCCGCTGGAATCGTGAGCTAACGCTGGCAGGCTTTTCTCGGTGAGGTTTGGAATGGCGACAAAGTCCCATTCGAGGCCCTTGGCACCGTGAATCGTCAGCAACTGCACGGTGCCCTGTTCCGACATTTCAGCGCGCGGGCCGAGGTCGTCTTGCAGCTCTGCCCGCTTCAGCCAGCGCAGAAAACTGGCCAGCGTGCCCTGCTCATCGCTGTCGAGGAACGCGGCCACCGTGTCGTGGAAGGAATACAGGTTAGCGAGTCCGAGGTCGTTGTCCTCGTTCGCGGTCAGTTCGATGTCAAGCCGAAATTCCTGTTCGATCAGCCGCACGAAGTCGAGCAGCGGCAGGCTGGCGCGGGAACGCAGCCACGCCAGTTGCCGGCCGGCCGACTGCACGCGGGCACGCCCCAGCTCGCTGAATTCCGCGAATTGGCCGTGAGAGTCAGGGGCTGTGCCCAGAAAGTCGAGCGCATCAACCAGAGAGCTGCCCTCATCACCGGCGACGGATGCCCGCAGCTTGCCCCGCAGATCGGCCGAAATGGCCTTCTGGGCCCAGTCGTGCCGGGCCAACCAGCGTGCCACATTGGCAAGAGCCTGCAGGTCGCGTGCGCCGACGCGGTAGCGGGCGCCGCTGAGGAGGCGCACAAGCTCGCTGCCGGCAGCCGGATCGTGCACGACCCGCAGAACGCTCACGACGTCGGCCACCTCCGGGGTGGAAAGCAATCCGCCAAGGCCCAGCACGTGCGCGCGTACGCCATGGGAGCGCAGCACCTCGGCGAAGTAGTCCATCTCCCGGCGCGCCCGAAAAAGCATGGCACCGGTGTGATCACCAACGAGCCGGGCGGCGAACCAGTTGGCTATCGCATCGGCCTCATCGGCAATGGTCTCCGCCATGAGCGCGTCAATGCCGCCGGCCCTGGTGCCGGCTGGCACCTTGAGTGTTTCAACCTGGATTCCGCCAGGTTGGGCGCGCAGCGTCTGACTCAGCGGATCGACGACGGCATTCGCAGCGTCGAGAACGAGGGAGGGGTTTCGCCAGGTGAAGGACAGCGACATGGTTGGCGCTGCGGCTGCGGGACTGGCGTCGCTGGTGTTGAAGTCTCGTCCGAAGCCGAGCAAATTTGCCGAGCTGGCGCCGCGCCATCCGTAAATCGACTGGTGCGGGTCACCGACGGCCATCACCGGGTGGTTGTGAAAAAGCGTATGTAACAGCTCGGTCTGCAGTACGGAGGTGTCCTGGTATTCGTCGAGCAGCACGATTCTGAACTGGTCGCGATAGCGGTCGACGACCGCATCGACTTTCTGGCAGACCTGAAGCGCGAGGGCCACTTGGTCGGAGAATTCGATGAGCCCGAGGCGGCGCTTCTCACTGCTGTACTGCGCAGCGAGTTCGGCGAGCACCGGCAATGGCGCTACTGCGGCCAGGGCATCGATCACCGAGTCGTACGGCTTTTTCTTACGCGGGTTGCCGTAGGGCAAATCACTCAGGTAAGCGAAACTTTCGGCCAGGCCGGCGAGGTCGTGCGGGGTTCCCGGTGCGCCGTTGTGCCAGGGCGGCGGGTTCTCAGCGACGGCACGACTGAGTTGCAGCACGGCGTCGGTGACCTGGTCGACGCTCTTGCCGTAGGGCACCAGGCGACCGTCGCCGTGATCGATGACCACGCGCCGAGCGAGCAGCCAGGCGCTCGTTTCACTGAGCAGGACAGATTCCGGCTCCCGGCCGAGCAGCAGGGCGTTGTCGGTGAACAACCGGCTGGCAAAGGAGTTGTACGTGGAGACGCTCGGTGTGTTGAAGAGGTCGGAAGACTCAGCTGCCAAACCGGTGCCTGAGCTGGCGTCTGAGCTGGCGGTGATCGGCATCAGTCCAGCGGCATCGAGGTCGGCGATGCGCTTGTTGATGCGATCGCTCAGCTCGCCGGCGGCCTTGCGGGTGAAGGTGAGTCCGAGAATCTGGTCAGGGCGGGCGTGGCCGTTGGCCAGTAGCCAAAGCACCCGGTTGGCCATCGTCTCGGTTTTGCCGCTTCCGGCGCCGGCGACCACCAGGGTCGGCCTGAGCGGCGCCTCGATGACCTCCTGCTGCTCATCGGTGGGCGGAGGAAGCTTGAGTTCTGAGGCTATGTCGAGGGCGGAGACCGTGGTGACTGATGTTGTGACCGTTGTCGTGAGACTCATGAGCTGACCTGCTTGATGATGTGGATGCGGCAGGACCCGTGGCTTCGCGGGTCGAGGCAGTGCGCGGTTATTTCGGCGATGAAAGTGCTGCCGCCCATGCCTGCCGCGTCGTCGCTTACCCGGGTGCGAAAAGCGTCGAGTTGCTCCGGGGTGAAGGTGGGCTGGGTGGGATTGCGGTAGTTCTGTTTGACCGTGCCGGAGGAGATGATGACCAGGCGGGCACCGGCCAGCGCCATATCGCCCGAAACGCCCTCGATGACGCCCTCCTGAAACGCCAGCTGGTAGGCGCCGAGCTGTGGATGCTCTGCGACGCCTACATCGCTTGTCGCGTCGCCCTTGCCGGTTTTCAGGTCGACGATCACGGCCCGTCCGTCGGCCTGGCGTTCCACTCGGTCGATGGTGCCCGACAGCACGGCACCACTCACGTCCAGTTGAAAGGTCCCCTCGGCGCTCAGCAGCTCACCGCCCCCGTTCTCGAAATCGAGCAGGTACGAGGCGAGCCGGTCGGTGAGCGCTCTCGCGGCGACTTTCTGCACGCGTGACTGCCAGTCGGCGTCGAAGTCGAGTTCGTTCCAGCGGGACTCGACGCCCTGCCAGAGCGCCTCTGGCCGACGGTCGACGCAGTCTTCCATGACCTTGTGAATGATTGTGCCGAGGTTGGCGGCAGTACTCGAGCTGCCGCCGCCGACCTGCCCGATCAGCCAGTGCAGCGGACAGGTTTCGAAGGCGGCCATTCGCGACGGCGAGACACGCACCGGATCATCACCGGCCGCGGAGTCATTGAGCGGGCGCACTGTGCTCGGGTCGGTCAGACCGTACCACTGATCCGGTGCGGCGCCAGGTACGTTTTCGCTGGCCAGGCGGGACAGAATGGCCGCGGCATCCGCTGCGCGGGCGGCCGTCTCGGAGTCGATGCGGGCCGGTGAGCGGATAGCCCGGGTCAGGTCACGGCGCATCCGCCCGGCCAGGCCGCGCAACGACAGAGGGTAACGGGCAAAATCATCATCAGCCCGCTCAGGCTCGGGGTCTGGCAGCAGACGAAGGAACACCGACGGCTCGTTTTCTTCATTGCTCACGGCGGTGACGAGCAGTTCATCCGTGGCACGACTGACGGCCTGGGCGAACATGCGCAATTCGTCATGGAGAACTGCAGTGCGCGCGTCGGTGCCGGCAGCGTCGTTCCCGCTGCCTTCTTGTCCCGTGGCGACCACGGCAAGGTCGCCAGCGCCGAGCAGGGAGCCACGGATGCGCAGGTCGGGCCAGACATTGGCCTGCACGCCGGCCACCACAACAATGTCGAAATCGCGCCCGATGGTGCCGCTTGGGGTAGACACGGTGACGGCCGCGCCCAGGGCACGCGGTGCAAGGGTATCTTCGGGCACATCGGTGTCGACGAGATGTTCCAGAAAAAGTACCGGCGGGGCCGACGGGGTGCGTTCGACGTAACGCTGCGCTGCCGAGAACAGGGCGACGACGGCGTCAAGGTTGTGATTGGCTTCGTCGGCGACGATTCCGGTGCCGGTGGACTGCTCTTTCCACTCGCGATCGAGTCCGCTGCGCTGCCAGAGGCCCCAGAGCAGTTCCTCGATGGTGGCACCGGCTTCATATTCGATTTTCGCGTCGCGCAGGCTCGCTCCGCAGCTGGCAGCGCGGCGAGCGGTGCGGTTATCGATGGCGGCGAGCAGGTCGGGGGTCTGCAGTGCGACGACGAGCAGCTCGTCAGCGCTGCGCGGTGTGGGGGTGTCAGTGGCCAGTTCGTGCTGGCGCAACGCGGCGCGTAGCCGGCGCAGGGTGATCGGGTCGAGCCCGCCGAGCGGGCCGCGCAGCAGCTGGATCGCCGCCTCGGGGTCGAGCGGTTTGCGCCCCAGGGTCACCTCGAGCGCCAGGATGAATGCCCTCACCGCGTATTCGTCACGCAGGGCTGTGCTCGCGGTAGAAATCTGTGTCGGTACCTCGAGGGCGGCCAGCCCCTTGGAAATCGACGGGACGAGCGCTCCGGTGCGCACGATCACAGCCATCCGCGACCAGGGAATTGCATCGATCACGTGGCGTTCGCGCAGCAGCTGGGCGATCACTGCGAGCTGATCGGCCGGGCTGGTCGCAACCACGGTCCGCACTGAACGCTCACTCGCTTCTGTTGAATCGCGACCGGCCGCAGCACGCTGGGTGCCAGCCGCGGCAGCGCCGATCCGGCCGGTGACCTGCGCAACGACTCGACGGATGTTCGCGCCGTGCCGATACACCGTCTGCAGCACAATCGGCGCGGCCACACGGCCTTCCGGTACGGCCCGGCCCTCGCTGAGATACGAGCCGAGGCGACCGAGGGCATCCGGATGCGCACCGTGAAACGAGCCGGTGCTGATGTCGGGGTCACCGACGGCGATGATCGCCACCCCGCGCGTCTGAAACTGGGCCAACAGCGTGATCGTGGCCTGCGTGACTTCCTGGGCATCGTCAAGCACTATCAGGCGCAGGTGGGCGAGGGAGCCGAGCGTTGCAACTCCGGCCGGGCCGGCCTGGGCACCCGCGACGACAGCGGCAGCATAGCGAGCCAGCTCGGTCGAGTCGTATTGGCCCGGGCGGGCCTGGTCTTTGGCCTCTTCATAGCCGCGAATGAACTCGGCCGCCGCCACCCACTCCGCACGTCCGCGTGCGAAACGCTCGAGCTGGCCCGGCGAGACACCGTATTCGACCGCGCGCATCATGAGATCGCGAAGTTCGGTGCGAAAGCCCCGCAAGCTACGCACATCGGGACCGAGGGTAGTCGGCCAGGCCGGGCCGGTCTCATCGTCAATGTGGCCCTGCAACAGCTCCGCAATGATCTGGTCTTGCTCACCACCGGTGAGCAGCGTGGGAGTCGGGCCACCGACCTGCGCGACGGCCGAACGCACAATCTGGAAAGCCACCGAGTTGGCGCTGCGAGCCAGCGGGCCGTTCGTCGGCACGCCCAGGCGCAGCGCGAGCCGGTCGCGCAGCTCCGTGGCTCCGGCGCGGGTCGGTACCAGTACCAGTACCTCGCTCGGAGAATATCCCCGGTTGAGCACCCTGTCGGCGACGAGTTCGACGAGCGTGGTCGTCTTGCCCGAGCCGGGCGCGCCGATCACCGCAGCGCTGACCCCGTCGGGGAGGTCGAGAACGGCCGTCTGGGCGGAATTAAGGGTGTGCTGTGTCACATTTCAACGGTAACGGGTTGCGCCGACAGTGAACTCTGTCCGGACGGTGGCGCGTTCTGTCGTACTCTGGGCGCAAGGCTACGAAAGGCAGTTCTATGGACATTCGCATTGGTATTTTCAACTCCCCCCGGGAGATCGGTTTCGAAACATCGCAGCCAGCGACCGAAATTGAGGAGACCGTTGCGGCGGCTCTTTCCGGTCAGACCGGCTATCTGAAGCTCAGCGACAGCAAGGGTCGCGTCTACATCGTTCCAACCGTCGGCCTGGCCTATGTCGAACTTGGCAGCGAAGAATCGCGTCGCGTCGGTTTCGTCGCCTAAAGCACCATGGAACTCCTGTTCGTAGCGCTGTTCGGCGCTCTCATCGGTCTCGGCGCGCGGTATTTTCTGCCCGGTCGGTCGACGCAGGGATCGGTGCTGGTTCCGGCGATCGGAACGGCTACTGCATCTGCTGTCTGGGTCGCGCTGACCTGGGTCGGCTGGAATTGGGCCGGTGGCTGGATCTGGTGGGTGTCTCTTGGGGGCGCCGCCGTATCATCCATCGTGCTGAATCTGGTGATCAGTCGGCGACGCATTCACGCCGACCATCGGCTGCTGCAACGCCTCGCCAACACCGGGTCCTCCGCCACCGCGTAAATTCAACTGAGCGCGTTGCCGCAGCTGGCGTGGGCCGATCTCCGTGCCGGAACGCAGGACACCCGGGCCGACGCGGATCTCGGTCTGCGGATTCTGCCCGCCCTTCCGACTCTTGTGCACGCTGTCACAATCGCGGCCGGCTCCGTGCTGCTGATCGGCATTCTCTATCGCGCCGCTGTGGCGAGCGTTATTTGCGGGCGGTGCTGATTCGGTGGCGTTGGCTGACCATCACACTCCTGGTCGGCAGAGCTCTGCAGGGACTCGCCGACACAGCAGCGAGCGTCTACGTGGGTTCTCTCATCGCCGGGTTGTTCAGCGAAGCTCCGGGAGCTCGCGCTGGCGCTCTCACTCAACTCGGCGGCGACTACGCCGCGCTAACCCGCAATATGCCCCCAGTGGCCCGTAGCGATTCTGTTGGCCGGCGTGATCGCCCTCGCCCTCGGAATGGCGTTTCGATCGGGCGCGCTACTCGACGAGGCGGTCGACGGTATCGTCTGATCCGCATCCAGCTCGAAGGGATGCGCTGCCGCACCGGATTCGCTGCCCCTTGAACGCCGTGCTGCTGGATCGGGAGATAACCCTCACCGAACTCTCCGCTCGCAGCGGAACCACCATGGCCAACCTTTCGATTGTGAAGAACAATCGCGCGAAGACCGTGCGATTCACCTCACTGACTCTCATCTGCGACGTACTTCAGGCCACGCCAGCCGAGCTGTTCACCATTGAGGCCGCAGCGATCGACTGACCGACGGCCCCACTCCGGCCGATAGGCCGTTAGGCCGTCAGACCGAGGCCGTCCATGCGGCGGGTGTGCGCGGCAATGAGTTCGGTGAAGACCGGTTCGATTCGCGCCTCGGCCGCGGCACCAGGGCCAGCGGCCGAGTCGGTGCCTGGGTCCGCTGCCGGCATCGCTGAGCGAGCCACAAGCAGGGTATCGCCGACGAGCCGACGGCCCCACATGGCCAGCCGGGAGCCGAGCTCGACGTCGTTTTCAATGGCGGTCTGCAGTTCGTGCACGAGCACGTCGGTGCCGGAATTTTCGCCGAGGAGCTGCGCCACCCTCGGTCCGATATCGCGCGGCAGGCCGTCCGAGAGCCGGATGAAGAAGTCCTCGAGGAGGCCGCCCGCGAGATAGCAGCTCAGGAGCAGCTCATGCCAGTCGGCGCCGCTGGTGTTGCGGCGAAATTCGTCGAGACTCGCGACGAACGGGGCCATCTCGGTGGCCGGATCATGCCCGCGGCGTCGAATCTCGGTGACCAGACCGTGATGCTTGCTCAAGGCTCGACCTGCGGCGGCGCTGAGGCCTTCCTTCACGGCAAGATTCGGCGCTGTGGCCACGGCGCGGGCCAGACTTTCGAACTCCCCGAGCTCGCAGTAGGCGGCTTGGCCCAGAAAATGCTGTACGCCCGGAGCCAGCGAACTGATGTCCACTTTTTCGGTCGGCTGGAGCGCCCCGCGGGCGGAAAGCCGCGGGGCTTCATTGCGCTGCGGGCGCCGACCGAACCACGTGACCACTGGCTCAGCTTAGGACAGCGCGCCTGTGGCCGCGGTACAGACGGGGCAGTAAGCTGGAATTACGTCGTCGACAAGGATCGGCGGCCGCTGCCCGAGACGCAAAAACGGGCGCACTTCGCTTCCAGTTAATGACAGGCAAACATTCGTGACTTTCTCCGAACTTAATATTGACCAGGACATGGTCGACTCCCTTGCCGCCAAGGGCATCCTCGAACCGTTCCCCATCCAGACCCAGACCATTCCGCTCGCGCTCGCCGGCCAGGACATCATCGGCCAGGCCAAGACCGGCACCGGCAAAACCTTCGGCTTCGGCCTTCCAGTCATTCAGCGCCTCGGCCTCGATCCCGAGTCCGGCGTGCAGGCCCTCATCGTCGTTCCGACGCGTGAACTCTGCGTGCAGGTCTCGGAAGATCTCGAGCTCGCCGCAGCCGGCCGTAACACCAAGATCGTCTCCATCTATGGTGGCAAGGCCTATGAAGGTCAGATCGAACAGCTCAAGGCCGGCGCACAGATCGTGGTCGGAACCCCCGGCCGCCTGCTCGACCTTGCCAGCCAGCGTCTGCTCACTCTCGCCAACGTGCGTGAAATGGTGCTCGACGAAGCCGACAAGATGCTCGACCTCGGTTTTCTTTCCGACATCGAGAAACTGTTCGCGCAGACTCCGTCGACCCGCCACACCATGCTGTTCTCGGCGACGATGCCCGGACCGATCGTAGCCCTGGCCCGGCGCTTCATGAACCGCCCGATTCACATTCGCGCGACCGATCCCGATGAGGGCCTGATGCAGGCCAACATCGAGCACCTCGTCTACCGTGCGCACAACATGGACAAGGACGAGGTCATCGGCCGCGTCCTCATGGCCGAGGGCCGCGGCAAGACCATCATCTTCACCCGTACCAAGCGCGCCGCCGCGAAGCTCGTTGAAGAACTCGGCGACCGCGGCTTCAACGCCACGGCCGTGCACGGCGACTTGAACCAGGAACAGCGCGAACGCGCCATGGCCAGCTTCAAAAGCGGCAAGAAAGAAATCCTGATCGCAACGGATGTCGCTGCTCGCGGCATTGACGTCGAAGATGTCACGCACGTCATCAACCACACCATTCCCGAGGACGAGAAGGCATACCTGCACCGCGTGGGTCGCACCGGCCGCGCCGGTAAAACCGGAATCGCGGTGACCTTTGTCGACTGGGACGACCTGCACAAGTGGTCCCTTATCAACAAGGCACTGGAGTTCGGCCAGCCGGAACCGCTGGAAACCTACTCGTCGTCGCCGCACCTCTATACCGACCTCAATATTCCGGCCGGATCCAAAGGACGCCTGCGCGCGACTCCGGTGAAGGACATCGCTGCTGGCGATGCTCGCACCGGCGGTGCCGGTCGCTCCGGGGGTGCACGCTCCGGGGCCGGCAGCCGCTCAGACACTGGTCGCTCCGGTGCGGTACGAGGCGGCCGCTCTGCCGGCGCTCGCTCCGAAGGCGCTCGCCCCGAAGGTACTCATAGCGACCGGCGTGGCGATTCACCGCGCGGCTCCGATCGGTCGGCAACGAGCCCGGTACGCGACGGTGGGGACGACACTGGTCGACCGACGCGGTCACGTACCCGCGTAGGTTCCAGCACCAATCCCGACGCCCCCGCCGCAACCCCGGCAGCCGGCACACACGACGGCGGCGGAACCGAGCACCACGACGGCAACAACGCACCGCTGCGCCGCAGTCGCACGCGTCGTCGCTCGCCGCAGACCGGCAACACGATCTAGTCCCTGGTCAGCACTGTCAACGCCCGGCATGCGGGCTGCCACCGTTTCGGCCGTGGCAGCTGTCGTGCCGGGCTTTGTCGAGTACGGCCACGGCACTCGCTGAGCAGGTCAGCCGTAGACGGGCGCGGAGCCGTGACCCTCAGCGATGATGCGGTCGAGTACCTCGGGGGCGGTCGTGTTCTCGCCGAACCGATTGGGTTTGCCGGTGCCGTGGTAGTCACTCGAACCGGTGACATACAGCCCGAATTTGGTGGCGAGTTCGTACAGGCGCGCTGTGGGTTCCGGCTTATTCTCGCGATGCTCGAGTTCGAGGCCGAACAGCCCCGCTCGCACCATCGTCTTCAGCCGGGATTCCGAGACCACGTCGGCGATACCGCGCGTGGCGGGATGGGCGATAACGGGCACTCCCCCGGCGGCACGCACGAGTTCGATCGCGCGTAACGGATCTGGCGCGTAGTGCGGTTGAAAGTAGCCCGCCTTCCAATGCAAAATGTCGGCGAAAGCCGCGCTGCGGTTGAGCGCGTGACCGCGCGCGACGAGCGCGTCGGCGATGTGCGGCCGGCCGACAGTGGCACCGGGCGTGGTCTGGGCGAGTACGTCGTCCCAGCTGAGGTCGTAGTCCATACCGATGCGGGCCACCATCTGCTCCGCCCGGCTCAGGCGAGCGGCCCGCACCCGCGTCATTTCAGCGAGTAGTGCAGAATCGGCCGGATCGAAAAGATATGCCAAAAGATGCACACTGGCGTACTGCACCCGCGTACTGAATTCCATTCCGGGAATAAGCGTGATCCGTGCGGTGCGCGCGGCAGCGGATGCCGCAGCCCAGCCGGCGGTAGAGTCGTGGTCGGTCAGGGCAACCGTTCCGAGCCCCGCACCGGCCGCCGCACGCACCAATTCAGCCGGCGTTTCGGTGCCGTCTGACACGCTCGAGTGCGCGTGCAGATCAATCGGACCCTGAAATTGCCGCACGACTGCCATAACCCCATGCTACTTGGACGCCCCCACCGCCTCCCCGCAGCGCAGCGCTGGGGATTCCCCAGAATTCTGATCTAGGGTTCAGAATAATGTTCACGCGACTCTTCCGGGCACTGATTCTCCTTGCTGCCGCCGTTGTCCTGCTGGTCCTGACCTGGCCGCAGGCATTCGGCCTGCACACCACCTGGGTCGTTGCGCATCTCGTCTCGTTTCGTGCGATCGCCGTCATCAGCGCGATCGTTGGCCTCATTGTGCTTGGATTACTGCGATTCATGCGGCCACTGCGCCCACTCTTCAGCATGGCCATGGTGTTGCTGGTGTTATTCGCCGTGGCCAATGTCAGCATTCTCGCCTCTCGCGGTTTCACCGCGAATACCGCCCGGGAAAGCACGGGTCCAGCCGACGCCACAACGGATGCCGACACCGTCACGGTGCTCAGCTGGAACACGCTCGGCGATGCTCCCGGCGCTGCGGTCATCGCAGAACTGGCGCTCGCCCAGAACGCCGACGTCCTGACCCTGCCCGAGACAACGGAGGAAACCGGGATTCAGATCGCCGAAATGATGCGCGAAGCCGGCCGCCCCATGTGGGTGCACACGCTCGCGTTCGATCTGATCTCCAAGGCTCGGTCAACGACACTGCTGATCAGCCCCGACCTCGGTGACTACGCCGTGACCAACGCTGCCGGTTCCGGCCCGCCGGGCAACACCAACGTACTGCCCACCGTGGTGGCTGAACCGGTCGACGGAAGCGGCCCGACCATTGTTGCCGTGCACGCCGTCGCCCCGATTCAGTACGAGATGTCGAATTGGCGCAGCGACCTCGACTGGCTCGCCACCCAGTGCCAGGGCGACAACGTGATCCTGGCGGGCGATTTCAACTCAACGCTCGACCACATGGCCGGCCGGGCCAACGATGGCGTGACTGCTGTTCTCGGCAACTGCGCGGACTCCGCCCTTTCGGCCGGTGCGGCAGCCGTCGGCACCTGGCCCACAAGCATTCCGGCGCTCCTCGGCACCCCGATCGATCATGTGATGGCGACGGTGAACTGGCAGGTGACCACGCTGCAGGTGATCGAGTCGCTCGACGACGCTGGCAGCGACCACCGCCCGATCGTCGCCACGCTCACACCGGTCACCTAGTTTCGGCCGGATCCAGCGGTGCTGAGCGCAGCATCCGCACCAGCATGATCGGCCACTGCCCAGCGTGCGGTGCCAGACTGGGGAGATGGCTGATACCACTGCTCCTCCTCTCATTCCCGCCGCCCGCTCGAACGAGAACCGTTCGACGACTCCCGGATCCACCGGTTTCAAATCGTTCATCGCGAGCGGCTGGGCCGATCGCACGGATGCACTGCCGGGTGCCCGCGAGCAGGCGCCCTTCGCCGCCGCGCGCCGCGCACGTCTCTCGGCTCAGTACCCGGGGCAGCGCCTGATCATTCCGGCTGGCCGGTTGAAACCGCGTTCCAACGACACCGACTACGCGTTCCGCGCGCATTCCGCCTTCGCCTACCTCACCGGTTGGGGCAGCGACAGCGAACCCGGCGCCGTACTCGTGCTCGAACCGGCAGCGGCGGGCGGCCACGACGCAACCCTGTACTTTCGAGAACGAGCCGGCCGCGACTCCGACGAGTTCTACGCCAATCCCGACATCGGTGAATTCTGGATCGGTCCGCGCCCATCGGTAACCCAGGTCGCGAGCGACCTCGCCCTCCATGTCCGCGGCATCGCCGAGCTCACTGGCGTCTTGAGCGCCGTCGACAGCGAAACGCTCGTAGTACGTGAGGCAGACCCGACTTTCACCGAGCAGGTCGATGAAGCCCGCCTGCGTTTCGCCGCCGAGCGCGTGCTCGGTAGCACCGCCACCGACTCACCGTTCAGCATCGAGATAAACGCCGAGCACGAGCCCGACGCCGGTCTCACCCGCGACCTCTCCGAGCTGCGCCTGGTGAAGGACGCCTTTGAAATCGCGCAGATGCGCCTCGCCGTCGCAGCAACAGCCCGCGGCTTCGACGATGTCGTCGCCGATCTGCCCCGGTCGAGCCAGCACGCCCGCGGCGAGCGGCTGGTGGAGGGTGTCTTCAATACCCGCGCCCGCACCGACGGCAACACGGTCGGCTATGACACCATCGCAGCCTCCGGACCGCACGCGTGCATCCTGCACTGGACCCGCAACGACGGCGTCGTCGCCCCCGGCGACCTCATTCTGATCGACGCCGGCGTTGAACTCGACAGCTACTACACCGCCGACATCACCCGTACCCTGCCAGTCAACGGCTTCTACACCGACGTGCAGCGCCTGGTGTACGAGACCGTGCGTGAGGCAGCGGATGCCGCCTTCGCCGTCGTTCGCTCCGGCGCGGTGTTTCGTGACGTACACGCCGCGGCAATGGCCGTGATCGCCCGGCGCACCGCCGAGTGGGGCATGCTGCCAGTCACCGCTGACGAAGCCCTGTTGCCGGAGAACGGCCACCACCGTCGTTACATGGTGCACGGCACCAGCCACCACCTCGGCATCGACGTGCATGACTGCGCGCAGGCGCGCCGCGACATGTACCTGGATGGCGTGCTCGAACCGGGCATGGTCTTCACCATTGAACCCGGACTGTACTTTCAGCCAGACGACCTCACCGTTCCGGCGGAGTTTCGGGGTATCGGCGTGCGCATCGAGGACGATATCCTGGTGACTCCCACCGGTGCCGAGAACCTCTCAGCTGCGATCCCGCGCACCGCGACCGAGGTCGAGGCCTGGATCGCCGCCGCACAGCGCTGACTTCATCGTGGAAGCGAAAAGAGCACCCGTTCAGCGCAGCTGGCCCGGTGCTCTTTTCGCGTTATCGTGCGGCTTACTCCGGATTCACCGGGGCTGCCGGGTCGACAGTGTCTGCCGGGCGTACAGGGGCGGCGGGTTCGTTCGAACTGCCACCCAGCAGGTTTCGCGCCCGGTTGACTAATTCGACGTCGACGACAATCTGATAACTGGTCGCAATGACCTGCATGGTCGAGGTGAAGTCGCGTCGACGCCGGTTGATGGCATAGCTCGCGATACCAAGCAGCATGCCAAAACCGGCGCCCATGATGAGTGCGGCGAAAACGAACGGCAGGCTCGACCCGGTGGGCGAGAACAGAAAGAACAGAATGCCGAAGAAGATTCCGAGCCAGGCACCGGATGCCGCCCCCGCGAGCGCGACCCGGCCGTAGGTGAGTTTGCCGGTCACCCGCTCGACACTCTTGAGGTCGTTGCCCACGATCGAAAGCTGTTTCACCGGAAAATCAGCCTTCGCGAGCGTATCGACCGCGGCTTGCGCGTCGGCATAGGTGCCATAGGTGGATAGCACCTCCCCGCGGGGCAACACGGGAGGAAGCACCGGGCGGCGTCGGGAGAAAAGGCTCTGGTTACTCATCCCGCCATTCTCCCACGCCGTGCTGGTGGTGAAATGTGCCTGAACAGCGATGTTCGATGTCGGATCACGCTCTGACATTTCTGCTGGGCCACTGAGAGTGGCCGTATTACGGCGCGAGTGGCCTAGATTTGTCATGTGAGTGCCACCAGAGTTTTTGTTGCCCGACTGGCCGGGTGCACCGTTTTCGACCCCGCGGGCGACCGCGTGGGCAAGGTGCGCGATGTTCTCGTGGTGTATCGAAAAAACGACCCGCCCAGCGTCGTCGGCCTGATCGTGGAGATCCCCGGTAAACGGCGCGTATTCGTGTCGATCAATCGGGTCACCAGCATCGGCAGCGGCCAAATCATCACGACCGGCCTGATCAACGTGCGCCGTTACGAGCAGCGCGGCGGCGAAGTGCGCGTTATCGCCGAATTGCTCGGCCGCAAAGTGCTCTTCACCGACGGTTCCGGCGAAGCGACCATTGAAGACGTCGCGATCAAAGAAGGTACGGAGGCCGACTGGGCTATCAGTCAACTGTTCGTGCGTCGCCCAAAGACCAGCGCCTCGCCTTTCGTCAAGGGCGTCACGTCATTCGCGACCTGGGCCGAAATGCGCGAAAAAGAGACCAAGGGCCAGGCGCAGTCCGCCGAGCACCTCATCGCGACCTACTCCGAACTCAAGCCCGCCGACCTCGCCAATACGCTGCTGGACCTGCCACGGGAGCGCATGTTCGAGGTGGCGGGCGAACTGCCAGATGATCGCCTCGCCGATGTACTCGAGGAGATGCCCGAAACCGACCAGGTCGGTATTCTGACCAGCCTCGGCGATGCGCGCGCCGCCGATGTGCTCGACCAGATGCAGCCAGACGACGCGGCCGACCTCATCGCCCAGCTGCCGGAAGAGCGTGGCGAGCAACTGCTCGACCTGATGGAACCCGAAGAAGCCGAAGACGTACGTTTTCTGCTCTCCTACGCCCCCGACACCGCCGGTGGGCTCATGACGACCGAGCCGATCATCGTCTCGGCGGACGCCACCGTCGCCGAGGGGCTCGCCCGCATCCGTCGTCACGACCTGGCACCAGCGCTCGGCGCGGCGATCTGCGTTACCCTGCCCCCCTACGAAGCTCCGACCGGTCGTTTTCTGGGCATGGTGCATTTTCAGCGGATGCTGCGCTACCCGCCCCACGAACGTCTCGGCACGCTGCTCGACGCCGGCCTCGACCCGGTGACCGCCGACACCTCGGCCGCTGAAGTCAGCCGGATTCTGGCCAGCTATGACCTGGTTTCGGTGCCCGTGGTCGATGAGAATTACCGACTGGTCGGGGTGGTGACGATTGATGACGTGCTCGACTATCTGCTGCCCGACGACTGGCGCAGCCACGACGGTAACGACGATGTGCGCCGCCGGGCCGCTGCCCGCAGCGAATTGAGAACCGGCAGCATTCCGCTGCCCGGAGCGCAAAGGACACCTCGTGGCCCGCAATAACCGCGCCGACCTGCGCTTGGATGCGCCCAAGGGCCTGCGCACCGGCAATCTCGTGGGTCTAGGCCGCACAGGTCACAGCCGGGACAGCTTCGGCCGTTTCACCGAGGCCATCGCCCGCGGCATGGGGACCCCCTGGTTTTTGCTCGGGCTCACCCTGTTCGCCGTCGCCTGGATCTCCTGGAACACCCTCGCCCCGGAGGCGTGGCGGTTCGACTCGGTTGCGCTCGGGTTCATCGCGCTGACCCTCGTCTTATCGATGCAGGCCTCCTATGCTGCTCCGATGATCCTGCTCGCCCAGAACCGGCAGGACGATCGCGACCGGGTGCAGTTCGAACAGGACCGGCAGCGCGCAGAACGCACCCTCGCCGACACCGAATACCTGGCTCGGGAGGTCGTGGCACTGCGCATAGCGATCAAGGACATGGCCTCGAAGGATTTCATTCGCGCGGAACTGCGCACTCTGCTCGAGCACCTGGATGAGCGCAGTCGCGCGGACGAGCGCAATCATGTGGATGAACCTCCTGCCCCAAACAGCACCACGGAAAGCCGCCCGACCGCATGAATTCTGCCCCCGACACCATCCGCTCCCGTGTCTTCACCGCCCTGGCCGGGGTGACCGACCCGGAGATTCGCAAGCCCATCACCGAACTCGACATGGTATCGGGGGTGACGGTGAGCGACACCGGGTGGGTGAGCGTTGGCATCCGCTTGACCATTGCCGGTTGTCCGGCCGCTGCACGCATCGAGAGCGACGTTCTCGCCGCCGCTGAGTCGGTGTCCGGGAAGGGCCGCGCGAGCGTCGAGGTCGCCGTCATGACTCGCGAGCAACGCACCGCGCTCACCGAGAAACTGCGCGGCGGCCAGGCGGAACGCAGCGTGCAGTTCGGCCCGGAGTCACTCACCCGGGTCTACGCGATCACGAGCGGCAAGGGCGGCGTCGGTAAATCTACCGTTACGGCCAACCTGGCCGTGGCCTTGGCCGGAGAGGGACTGCGGGTGGGTATCGTCGACGCCGATGTGCACGGTTTCAGCATTCCTGGCCTGCTCGGCCTCGTGCACGACGGTCTCGCGGTCAAACCGACCCAGGTGGGCGATATGATCCTGCCGCCGATCGCGCACAACGTGAAGGTCATCTCGATCGGCATGTTCATCGACGATGCGTCGGCGGCGGTCGCTTGGCGCGGACCGATGCTGCACCGCACGATCAAACAGTTTCTGACCGACGTGTATTTCGGTGATCTGGATGTGCTGCTGCTCGACCTGCCGCCCGGTACCGGAGACGTTGCCATCACGGTGGGCCAGCTTCTGCCACACGCCGAGGTCATCGTCGTGACCACCCCTCAGGCCGCGGCGGCCGATGTGGCCGAGCGTAGCGGAATCGTGGCCCGGCAGACCGGACAAAGCGTGTACGGGGTGATCGAGAACATGTCGGCGCTGGTGCAGCCCGACGGCAGCCTGCTCGAACTGTTCGGTTCGGGCGGAGGCGCCGAAGTGGCCAGGCGACTCTCCGTCGGCCAGACGGCGCCGGTGCCGGTGCTCACGCAGGTTCCGCTGAGCCTGGCGCTGCGCACCGGCGGCGATGCCGGCCTGCCGGTCGTACTAGGGGCCCCGGATGACCCCTCAGCCCGCGCTATCCTCGCGCTCGCCCACCGGATGAAAACGCGCACTCGAAGCCTGGCTGGACTCAGCCTGAGACTCACGCCCCGCTGACGCCTACTCCTTGGGCTTGACCAACGTCGCCACATGGTCGGGAACCTGGTGGTTGCTCTCGCGCGGCGGCCGCTCATAGTCGGAAGCCGGCGGGCGCGGCGGAATGTGCACCTTGGGTGGGTCGGTCTTCTCGTAGGGCACGAGCGAGAGTAGATGGCTGATCGCATTCAGCCGGCTAGCTCGCTTGTCTTCACTCTCCACCACCCACCAGGGCGCTTCGGCAATGTCGGTGTGCACGAACATCTCGTCTTTCGCCTTGGAGTAATCCACCCACTTGGTAATCGACAGCACATCGGTTTCGGACAGCTTCCACCGACGCATGGGATCTTTCAGACGCGAACGAAAACGTCGCTCCTGCTCCAGGTCAGACACCGAAAACCAATACTTGACCAGCAAAATTCCATCTTCGACCAGCATCCGTTCGAACAGGGGGGCCTGATGCAGAAACCGACGGTATTCATCACTGGTGCAGTAGCCCATGACCCGCTCGACACCGGCCCGGTTGTACCACGAGCGGTCCATCAGAACGATCTCACCGGTCGACGGCAGGTGCTCGATGTAGCGCTGAAAATACCACTGGCCGCGCTGGCGTTCGGTGGGCATCGGCAGGGCGACCACGCGCGCAACACGCGGATTGAGGTACTGGGTGATGCGCTTGATCGCCGACCCCTTGCCAGCGGCGTCGCGGCCCTCGAAGATCACCACGACCCGGGCACCGGATGACTTCACCCATTGCTGCATCGTGACCAATTCGGCCTGCAGGCGGGCGAGCTCGGCCTCATAGACGGTCTTTGTGACGCGTTTGGGTTTCTTGACAGCAGACATCAGCCTCTCATTCCGCTCTGCCCTACTCGCAAACGCGTGCTATCTATGTGGATTCAGAATCGAACGGGGCCGGTCCGAGCGCGGTTAGGGCAGCATCTCTGGCACGTTTGCGTTTCAGGTAGGCGCCTTCAGGGTTGGGCTCGGCGCGAGAAATCGTCGCTGACTGTTCCTTGGACGGGTCTTCGTCGGCGAGGGCTTCCCGGATGATGCGGCGCGGGTCATACTGGCGCGGGTCCAGTTTTTTCCAGTCCAGATCGTCGAACTCCGGGCCCATCTCATCGCGCATACGATCTTTGGCACCGTTGGCCATGTCGCGGAGCTGCCGCACGAGGCGTCCCAGCTGGGCGGCATAGTGCGGTAACTTATCGGGGCCGAGCAAGAAGACAGCGATGATCCCGATCAGCAGAATCTTTTCGAACGTCAGCCCAAACATGTCCTTAGAGTAGCGCCCGGCGAGGCATCCACAGACCACACGCGCCACGGCCCTAGTCTTGACCTAATCATCTACTGGAGTTATTTGTGTCTGACATTGAACTGAACTGGAAATTCTCCGACGACTGTGTCGTGGAATCCGAAGCCATCATTCGAGCGCGCCAGCAATCCCTCGAGCTGGGAATCGACGCGATAACGCCTGCGGTCGGGGCGCAATCGGCCGTTCTGGCCGCTGCGACCGGCGCGCGCAGTATCCTCGAGGTCGGCACAGGTGCCGGAGTTTCGGGCATCTGGCTGCTGACTGGGGCTCCTGGCGCCACTCTCACGTCGATCGACACCGAGGTCGACCATCTGCAGCACGCCAAGGCGAATTTCGCCGAGGCGAAGATTCCCGCCAACCGGGTGCGCCTGATCACGGGCAAGGCCAGCGAAGTACTGCCGCGTATGAACGAGAATTCTTACGACATTGTGTTCATTGACGCCGACCCGCAGTCGGTCATCGAATACGTGGAACACGGACTGCGTCTGGCTCGTCCGGGTGGCACCGTGCTCGTCGCGCACGCTCTGTGGCGCGGCCGGGTGGCCGACCCCGCCCAGCGCGACGATGTCGCGACCGGCTTTCGCACATTGCTGACCGAGATTGCCGCGTCGAGCGCTGTCATCAGTGCGCTCTCCCCCGTCGGCGACGGCCTGTTGCAGATCACCAAGCTGCGCGCCTGACGCCCTCGGAACACCAGAACGGCCGCGCAGTCACTGCGCGGCCGTTCTGGTGTGTCACCTACAGGAACACGAGGCTACTTCGCCGCTGCGACAACCCCGGCGAGTGCATCGTGAAGTTCCTTGGCCTCGGCGTCGTTGACTGACACGACGAGCCGGCCCCCACCTTCGAGCGGTACACGCACGATGATCAGGCGTCCCTCTTTTACAGCCTCCATTGGCCCGTCTCCGGTCCGTGGCTTCATGGCCGCCATGAACTCCCCTTCCATTCGTCTGTGTACCCCTATTATCGACTATCTCAGCCCGAGACGTAAATTCGGGTCGGACTCAGCGTCAGATTCGGGGGATGCACCCGCCCGTTAGGGCGGTGTCCAGTCGTAGCCGTCGACGCCCCAGCAGATCAGCAGCCATCCCCACTGGCCGGCGACGAACAGTACGACCATGGCCACGCGGTAGACCAGGCTGCGCGGCAGCGCGGCCGCTCCGAGCAGGGGAAGCATCGGCATGAGCAGCCGAAACGTGCTCGATTGCGGAAAGAACACTGCGAGCAGGTAGAGGCCGTAGCTGGCCAGCCAGAGCCTCAAATCCACGCCAAGACGCCGTACGGCAGGGGTGAACAGCAGCACGGTGAAGGTCAGAATAAGGGCGGTCACCACGACAATGCCCCACGGGTTGCCGAGCCACCAGATCCCGCCCTGGAACCACGCGGTGAACGGGACCAGCTCCACATAGCCGATGTACGGCGCTCGCCAGGCCAGTTCGGTGTCGGTGTAGGCCATCAGGTCGCCGGTGGCTGCCCAGGCCGCGATCGGCCAGGCCAATCCCATCAACGCGCTGAACAGGGCGACGGATGCCGCCAACATCCGCTCGTGACGGGGGAACGGGTCGCGGGCGCGGGTAACGAAGCGATAGATGACGTGCAGGCCGAGGGCGAGGGCGAATGCGAGCCCGCTCGGCCGAGTCAGGGCCATGACCGCGATGACGGGGTAGAGCAGCCAGTAGCGGCGCTCCAGCAGCAGGTAGAGGGCGAGGGTCAGAAAAAATAGGTACATCGACTCGGCGTAGGCAAACTGCAGAATCGGCGATAGCGGGGCGGCGCAGAACAGCACGACCGAGAACAGGGCCGTGTTCGGCGGCTGCACCCGCGCCATCAGGCGGTAGAACAGCAGGGCGGTCCCCAGGCTGAACACCACCGACACGAACACGGCCACGGGCGCCCACGGAAAGCTAGTCAGCTCCATGAGCAGCCTGGCCACGAACGGATAGCCAGGCATGAATGCCCAGGCATTTTCGCCCACCTGGCCGGTGTCGGTGATCGGCAGTACGCTCGGATAGCCGAGCATCGCGACGATGTTGTACCAGCGCCCGTCCCACATGGTCGCGAAATCGGCGTATTTCGGGCTGGCACCGGTCCAGGCGTTGGGGCCTTGAACGCTCTCCAACACGAGGATGAGGCTCGTTGTGACCAGTCGCGAGAGCGCCCAAACCACGAGCACTTTGCCCCACCACGGGGTCAGCCGGTAGCGGACGTGCCAGACGGTTGGCAGCCGGCGGGCGCGCTGGCTGCGGGCGCGCTGACTGCGGGCAGCCGGACGGCGGGGGCCGAGCATCCGCTCAGTCATGGTGCTGTCACTGCGCTACCGAACGGATGCGCTCAGCCAGTCGCGCAGACCCTTCTCGCAGGCCGTGATCTCGGCCACGGCGACGCGTTCGTCGTCGGCATGAGCCTTGAGCGGGTCACCGGGCCCGTAGTTGACGGCCGGAACGCCGAGGGCCGAGAAGCGAGCGACGTCGGTCCAGCCGTATTTCGGGGTAGCTACGCCACCGACGGCGGCGAGGAATTCGCGGGCGAGCGGGGCGTCGAGACCGGGACGGGCACCCTCGGCCCGGTCGACGACGGTGAGATCGTAGCCAGCGAAGAGCTCGCGCAGATGGGCGACGGCTTCGTCGCCGCTGCGGCTCGGCGCAAAGCGGTAGTTGACATGCACCATGCACTCGTCGGGGATGATGTTGCCGGCGACGCCGCCGGTGATGCCGACCGCGTTGAGGCCTTCGCGGTAGACGAGGCCCTCCACCTCGACCTCGCGGGCCTGGTACCCGGCCAGAATGTTGAGAATGGGAGCGGCTTTGTGGATGGCGTTCTCACCGACCCAGCTGCGCGCGGAGTGCGAACGCAGCCCGAAGGTGCGAATCTCCACGCGCAGATTGCCGTTGCAGCCGCCCTCGACCTGGCTCCGGGTCGGTTCCCCGAGAATGGCGAAGTCGCCGGCGAACAGGTCGGGACGATTGCGGGCGAGGCGTCCGAGGCCGTTGAGGTCGTCGGAGACCTCTTCGTGGTCGTACCACATCCAGGTCACGTCGACTGCGGGGTCGGTCAGTTCGGCAGCGAGCTTGAGCTGCACGGCCACGCCGGCCTTCATGTCGACGGTGCCTCGACCCCAGAGGTACTCGGTGCCGTCGATGGTCTCGTAACGGGTGGGCAGGTTGTCGTTGAGCGGAACCGTATCGATGTGGCCGGCGATGACGACGCGCTGGGCGCGGCCGCGGTTGGTGCGGGCGACGACGGTGTCGCCGTCGCGAATGATCTCGAGGTGATCGCAACCGGCGAGGGCAGCCACGATCGCGTCAGCGAGGGCGGTCTCGTTGCCCGACACCGACTCCATGTCGCAGATTTGCCGGGTCAGGTCGATCGAGGTCGCCGTTAGGTCGAGCACGGTGAGCTGTGCCGGCCTTGCGGCGGCGCTGGCGGGAGCGGCCGGGGCCGGAGTCAAAGAAGTCACCCTACTAATCTAGAGGTATGCCCTCTGTTGTTACCGAAAACGCCCCATCCGCACCGACTCAGGCCTGGGGGTATGGTCTCGCCACCGTCGCCTCGGATGGCACCGTGCTCGACACCTGGTTTCCGTCCCCGACATTGGGAGCATTGCCGACCGGCCGCGACCGCTGGATCGTTCCGGCCGAACTGTGCGAAGCCGCCGGTGACGACGCGCGCCGCGCGGTGCGTCTCGAGGCCATCACGGTGGAAATCACTCTCGATGCGCCGCCGGCAAGCACCTCGGATGCCTATCTCCGGCTGCACCTACTCTCGCACCTGCTCGTTCGGCCCAACACCATCAACCTCGACGGCATCTTCGCGCACCTGCCCACGGCGGTCTGGACCAATGCCGGCCCGATGCTGCCCATCGACTTCGCCCGGCTTCGCCCTACCCTGCAACGCGCCGGCATCCAGGCCAGCGGCGTCGACAAATTTCCGCCGCTGCTCGACTACGTCGTGCCGGTCGGCGTGAGAATAGCGGATGCCTCCCGCGTGCGGCTCGGCGCCCACCTCGCCCCCGGCACGACCGTGATGCACGAGGGCTTCGTGAATTTCAATGCCGGAACCCTCGGCTCCTCCATGGTCGAGGGCCGTATCTCGCAGGGTGTCGTCGTCGGTGACGGCGCCGATATCGGTGGCGGAGCATCCATCATGGGAACCCTGTCCGGCGGGGGAACGCAGCGGATCTCGATCGGCGCCCGCGCCCTGCTCGGCGCTAACTCCGGCGTCGGTATCGCCATCGGCGACGACACCGTTGTGGAGGCCGGGCTCTACGTCACAGCCGGCACCAAGGTTGTCCTGGTCGGCGAAGTGGTCACAGCGGAGGGCGCCCCGTCCACGGTGAAAGCGGTCGAGCTTTCCGGCGTGCCGAACCTGCTGTTTCGCCGCAACTCCATCTCCGGCGCCGTCGAGGTGCTCGCTCGCCGTGGCAGCGGCATCACGCTGAACGCCGCGTTGCACGCGTAGACGGCGGCCGCCAAGCGGATGTCGGCGCGTTCCGCTAGCATCCGGGTAGCGGCTTCCGTTCGGGTGGGGATCGCTCGATTCACGAGGGAGTGATGTGGGCACCGACGCACCGCGCAGCAGGGGGCACCGTCGCGTTCGGCGGGTGTTGATCGCGCTCGGTATCTTAGTCAGCCTGGTTGTGGTCACCGCGGGTCTCGGGGTCTGGACGGTCACGCGGTCGTTTCCGACGCTGGCCGGCACCATCGACATTCCGGGGCTCGCCGACACGGTCACGGTCACCCGCGATGACGCCGGAATTCCCCAGATCACCGCGAAGACTGCCGCCGACCTGTTTCTCGCCGAGGGCTACGTGCATGCGCAGGACCGGTTCTGGGAGATGGACTTTCGCCGGCACATCACGAGTGGGCGACTGTCGGAACTGTTCGGAGAAAGTCAGGTCGGCACCGACACATTCGTGCGCACGCTCGGCTGGCGAGCTGTCGCCGAGCAGGAGGTTGCCCTTCTCGACCCGGTCAACCTCGGCTACTACCAGGCTTACGCCGATGGCGTGAATGCCTACCTGGGTACCCACGACGGAGCCGACCTGTCGCTCGAGTATGCCGTCTTGGGTCTCCAGAACCCCGGATACGAGGTGGAACCGTGGACCCCGGCCGACTCCGTCGCGTGGCTGAAAGCCATGGCCTGGGACCTGCGTTCCAACCTCGACGACGAGATCGACCGTGCCCTGCTGTCAACGACGCTCACCCCCGCCGAGGTGCGCCAACTGCACCCGGACTTTCCGTCCGAGCAGCATCCCACCATCACCGGCAGCCAGGCCGTCACCAAGCCGTCACCCGGGGCGCTGGCCGCTCGGCCGAACGTTGATTCAACGGATGTCCCCGCCGCCGAGCGCGGCGCTACCCCGAGCATCGCGCCCAACGCACCCGGTTCCGGTTCCGTCGATTCGTACGCGCGGGCTCTCACCGAGTTGCGCTCGCACCTCGGGTCGGTACCTGAATTACTCGGGCCGGCCGGCGGGGAGATCGGTTCCAATTCCTGGGTCGTCGCCGGGGCCCTCACCGACACCGGCAAGCCCCTGCTCGCCAACGATCCGCACCTCGGCCCGGCGCTGCCCTCGGTCTGGTACCAGGTGGGGTTACGCTGCCAGTCGATCACGGTCGACTGCCCGTTCGACGTTGCCGGGTACAGTTTTTCGGGAATGCCCGGCGTGATCATCGGGCACAACGAGCGCATCGCCTGGGGCTTCACCAACCTCGGCCCTGACGTCGCCGATCTGTATATCGAGAAGGTCACCGGCGACAGCTACGAGTTGGACGGCGTTCTCAGGCCCCTGCTGCTGCGCGACGAAAAGATTTCCGTCGCCGGCGGTGACGACGTCAAGATCGAGATCCGCTCGACCGGACACGGTCCGCTATTGAGCGGTTTCGAGGGCACCGCCTACCCCCAGATCGCCAGTGATTTTCCGGAGGCGGCAGGTCTGCCTCCAACTCCGATCGCCGAGGCGGGTGCTGGCCAGACCGGCGCTGACCCAACCAGCGCTGACCCAACCACGTATGAGCTGTCGTTACAGTGGACGGCACTCACGCCGGGGCATACAGCATCCGCTATATTCGCCCTGAACCAGGCGACCGACTGGACCAGTTTTCGCGCTGCAGCCGCCCTGTTCGAGGTGCCGGCGCAAAACCTGACCTATGCCGACGTCGACGGAAATATCGGCTATCAAGCGCCCGGGCTTATCCCCATTCGGGCCAGCGGCAACGGCACCCTGCCGGTACCGGGCTATACCAGCCAGTACGGTTGGACCGGATACATCCCCTTTGACGCCCTGCCCAGCATGTTCAATCCGCCGAGCGGATACATCGTCACGGCCAATAACGCGGCCGCCGATCAGAGCTACCCCTACCTTCTGACCGCCGATTGGGACCTGGGCTATCGAGCAAACCAGATCACGGCCCAGCTGCAGGAACTCATTGCCGCGAAAATCCCGCTGACCGCAGAGCTGATGAGCGAGATTCAGGGTGACAACTACAGCGCTATCGCGGCGGCACTGGTGCCGGCCCTGCAGCAGGTGCGACTCACCGGCGACGCCACCGAAGCACAGAAGTTGCTCGACGGCTGGGACTACCAAATGGACGCCGACAGTGCCGCCGCCGCGTACTTCAACGTGGTCTGGCGCACGCTTGTGCACGACATATTTACCGGCAAGATCGCCGCCGGCGCTGCCCTCACCGGCGGTGATCGCGCCTTCTCCGTGGTCACAAGCCTGCTCGCTGAGCCGAACTCCCCGTGGTGGTCCAACGCCGCCTACGGAACCGTCGGGCAGGACAGCATGCTGCGTCGAGTAATGACGGATGCGTCGGTGGAGGCTGCCGACCTCATGGGATCTAACCCGACGGACTGGCAGTGGGGCAATATCCACACCCTCGAGCTCACCAACCAGAGCTTCGGCAAGTCCGGGATTGCCCCGCTGGAATGGTTATTCAACCGAGGCCCGTACGAGCTCGCCGGAGGGTCAGCCGTCGTCAACGCGGTCGGCTGGGATGCCACCTTGGGCTACCAGGTGGACTGGGTACCGTCGATGCGACAAGTCGTCAGCCTGGAGAACTTCGACGACTCCAGCTGGATCAACCTCACCGGGGCATCCGGACACGCTTTCCACCCCAACTACACAGACCAGGCGCCGCTCTGGCGCGACCATGAAACCCGCCCCTGGCTGTTCACCCCCGCTGCCATCAACGGCAACGCGGCCGACACCCTGACCCTCAAGCCGCCGTCGTAAGGAGGAGTTCTACTAGCCTCATTTGGGGCGGGACACCAGCCTGTGCATAAGTTAAATGGGATCGCAGTGATCCGGTCTATGGTAACCGCATGCGAAATCCATCACGTCGCCGCCGCGTGCACGGATTTGTGCTCGCTGCTATTGCGTTGCCGTTCGCCCTGGGCACGCTCAGCGGATGCATGGGCGCTCCCGTTCCCGAACCCAGCGACACGGCCGCACGCATCGCCAAGGCGACGGGCGCGCCAACCGAGACTCCCCCGGTCTTCGCCTCGAACGTCGAGGCTCTGGCTGCCGCGAAAGCCGCGTATGGAAACTATCTCTCGCTGGGCGATGCTGTCCCTTCAATGCGCTCCGAATCCTGGGATGGATACCTAGACCTGACGACTGGGGTTGAACGAGAGGGGCTCATACGCGGAAGAGAGCTGATGGAAGAAAATGGTTGGGCGTTTACCGGGGTCACCCGGTTTGATTCAATGACCATCCAATCGTCTCGAGCCCTCCCAGATTCCACTTGGGAGATTCGAGCCTATCTATGCCTAGATCTCAGCTCCACCGACACGGTCAACAAGGCGGGTGAGTCTGTCGTCAAATCAGATCGTCCCGTGCGATCACCGATGGTCGTCGTTTTTGTTACCCCCGATAAGAATTCCCGACAACTGCTGATTTCGGAGTCTCCAATATGGTCCGGTTCAAACTTCTGCTCGTAATCGGCGTGGTTGCCGCGATGATGTTTAGCGTCGTACCCTCATCACCTTCTCGCGCCGACATTTCAGCCTGCACGGCTGAAAATCGAAAAATGGGACTCTGCCCGGATGCTCCCGAAACGGGTGGGAAAGCTAACGGCGGCAGTGTTGACGTGACAGCAGATACCACCACGGGCTCCAGCGGCACCGGAACCGGAAGCCACCCACGACGAGGACGCAGCGCATCGGACACGCCGGCGACACCAACGGTCTGCGCAAACGGCGACCCGGCGAAGCCCGGCATCAAGACCATCCCCTGCGGCAACGGCTCCTTCCTACCCCTCGCCCGCCCCAACACCCCCACAACTCCCTGCACCGCATGCTCCCCCTCCACCATCGTGAGCATCACCGACCTGCAAAACTTCCCCGCCTACGCCGCGCCCACAAACATGGAACCCAACGGCTGGACCATCGTCGGACTGCCCACAAATTTCTGGGCCAACGCATCCGCACAAATCCAAGAAGGACTACTCCTCGGCCAACCCGCCCAAGTCATGTTCACCCCGATCGGCTACCACTGGGACTACGGAGACAACAGCACCACCTCAACCCCAACAAGCGGCTCAAACTGGACAACCCTCAACCTCACCGAATTCTCCAACACCACCACCAGCCACAAGTACGCCGCGAAAGGCACGTACACCGTCACCCTCACCATCGACTACCGCGCCGACTACAGCTTCGGCGACCAAGGCTGGCGCCCCGTCGAAGGCATCGTCACCGTACCGTCGACACCCTTCACCGTTGTCGCCGCCAACGAATCAACCGTGCTCGTCGCCGAAGACTGCAACACCAACCCCCGCGGACCCGGCTGCTAAACGACACAACCACCACACCTTCGACATCGAGAGGTTCATCACAACGCCGTGTTCGCGCTGGTCGTAGCGACGGCGTCCCAGCCCCGAATCACCGCTACCTCGCCCATAACCCGACCGATAAGACTCTCCCTTACCCAGCCGTCCGGGTGTACCCGCACGACTGAAACCCGCACTACGCCGGTTCAGTCCGTGGGCTGCTATCGCGATTTAGACTCGAGGTAGGCTACAGCCTCGGTGGCGGACCAGCCCTGGGGGTGCGCGGTACGCAAGGCGGTGACCCCGTCGAGGTCAGTACCGAGAGTGACCAGCGGCAACTCCTCGTATCCGTCTCGCCGGGTCTGGCTGAGTCCGACGTTGGCCGTGAGGGCGTTGCACAGGCATTTGCGGCCGGCGGCCTCCGCGCTGGAACCGCCCTTGCGCACAAACGTCGCAACCGGTTCGGCTGGGCACCGGTAACCGAGAACTCCAGGGGCGCGTTCGTACGGCACCCGGAGATAACCGAGATCGCACAGGCGCGGGCGCTCTTCATACAGGGTGGAGTCCGACAGGGTTCCCGGCAGCGTCGCGACTTTGAACGGAAATCCTGTCGAGGAGGCCAGCGGATCGGTTCGAATCTCCAGCTCCTGGCTGTCGATTTGACGGAGCAGCTGCTCCCGCAGGGTCTCGTCGAGGCCGGATTCGGCCGCGAGGGCGAACAGCGTCCCCACTTGAACGCCAGCAGCACCAATCGCGAGGGCTTCGCTGACTCGCTCGGGGGTGCCATAACCGCCGGCGACCCAAAACGGCAGGCCGACCGCTGCGACCTTCGCCAGATCGGCATCATCCCGGGGGCCGTAGATGGGTTGGCCGTCGTCATCGACCAAGCCGCGTCCGCGCGGCGGTGCATTGTGCCCGCCGGCCCGCGGCCCTTCGATGATGAAGCCGTCGGGACGCGTGGACTCCTCCCGAGTCAGGTACACAGCGAGCACATGGGCAGCGACGATCGCCAGAAAACGGGGCCGGTGTAACGGCGGCAGTCCCCCACCGGTAACGGCTTCCGGATCGAACTCGACGGAATATCTGGTGGTGGAGTTCTCGACGTGCAGGTCGAGCGACCGGGTCTCGTGCCGGGCCAGTCCGGTGAGCAACGCGGGTATCTCGGCCGGGATTCCAGCCCCCATCAACACATAGTCGACGCCAGCCAACATTGCTCCGTAAGCCGCGCTCGGGGTGGCCAACTGCACCTTCTCGAGAAAATTGATGCCGACCAGACCATCGTGGCCCTCCTTGGCCAGCCAGACTTCGACGAAGTTCGCCACAACACTCAGCTCAAGCGACTTCACGAGCGGATGCTGGCTGACCTTCGCGATGGGAAGGTACGGAATTCCCGAGTGACGACCACCGGCGCGAAAGTATTTCCGCAGTACCCGGTCGGCTAGGGCCGGCACCGGGAAGTGAGCCAACGCGCGGCGTACGTGGCCACCCGCGTCGCCGTCCTGCAAGCGCCTGGCGATGACCGTGTCGAGGGCGGTACCGCTGACGACACCGAGCTGCCCCGCTTTGGACACAGCGCGGGCGAGTTGCCACGATGACACGGCAACGCCCATGCCGCCCTGAATGATGGTCGGCAGCGCCTGCGTTGGGCGCGGAGTCGTGGATGAGGTGGCCGTCGCAAGTATCACGGACGCAGTCATCTGGAGCAGAGTCATGAGCGAACCTTTCAGTGACGGACACCACGGCTGGGCGCCCTTTCACAGACTATTCCCGTGCATATTCCGCCCCACGAATACGTTCCGCAGGTCCATGCCAGCTCCGGTCAAACGCTGAAAGCGGAAGGCAGACGGCGGAAGGCGCGCTCAACGAGGGACAGGCGACGCCCGGGCGATGCGGGCGTCGGTCCGCACGCTCGACCGTGCAGAAGTATCCAAGAATAATTAATTACTGCGCCGCCGCTCGACGCAGCCCACCGCGTCAGCGCCCATCACAACACACACCACACACCACAGCTCACAACAGCCCTTGCTCTTCAGGCACGCACCGGTTGCTCGCGCGACCGCGTTATCGACCCGTGAGTGCTCCCTGGTCGTAGCGACCAGGCTCTTCAGCCCCGAGTTATTTGCGCAGGAAGGTTACAGCAGCGATGCTATGTGCGGGGGTAGTCGCGGGCCGCGGAACCCACGTAGAGCTGCTGCGGGCGGCCGATCTTGGTGGCCGGATCCTCGTTCATCTCACGCCAGTGCGCAACCCAGCCGGGCAGACGACCGATCGCGAAAAGCACGGTGAACATGCGCGTCGGAAAGCCCATCGCCTTGTAGATGACGCCGGTGTAGAAGTCGACATTGGGGTACAGTCGACGTTCCTTGAAGTAATCGTCATTGAGCGCAATGTGCTCGAGTTCCTGCGCAATGTCGAGCAGGTCGTCCTTCACGCCCAAAGCGGCCAACACCTCATGGGCGCTCTCCTTAACAAGGGTGGCGCGTGGGTCGTAGTTCTTGTAGACCCGGTGCCCGAAGCCCATGAGCTTCACGCCCTGCTCTTTATTCTTGACGCGTTCGACGTACTTTTCGACGCCCTGGCCAGATGCCTGGATCTCACCAAGCATTGATAATACGGCTTCGTTGGCTCCGCCGTGCAGCGGTCCGAACAGCGCGTTGATGCCGGAGGAGACCGACGCGAATAGGTTGGCCTCCGTCGAGCCGACCAGGCGCACCGTCGACGTCGACGCGTTCTGCTCGTGGTCTTCGTGCAGCATGAGTAGGCGTTCAAGGGCCTTACTGACGACCGGGTTGATCTCGTAAGGCTCGGCCATGTTGCCGAAGTTGAGCTTCAGAAAGTTGTCGACGAAGCTCAGGGAGTTGTCGGGGTAGAGAAAGGCCTGGCCGACGCTCTTTTTGTGCGCATAGGCGGCCATGACCGGCAGTTTGGCCAGAAGTCGAATGGTCGAAATCTCGACCTGTTCCGGGTCCTTCGGGTCGAGCGAGTCTTGGTAGAACGTAGACAGGGCCGAGACGCCCGAGGCGAGCACACTCATCGGGTGCGCCTTGTGCGGCAGGGAATCAAAGAACCGACGCATGTCTTCGTGCAAGAGCGTGTGATGGCGGATGCGATCGTCGAAGTTAGCCAGTTCGCTCGCGCTGGGCAGATCACCGTAGATCAACAGCCAGGCCGTCTCGAGAAAGTTCGAGTTCTGAGCGATCTGTTCGATCGGATACCCGCGATAGCGCAGGATGCCGGCGTCACCGTCGATATAGGTGATCGCGGAGCGAGTTGCCGCAGTGTTCACGAAACCGTAGTCCAGCGCGGTGAGGCCGGTCTTCTTGGTCAGGGTGGAGATGTCGATGCTCGACAGGCCGTCCACACTGGTCAGGATCGGGAACTCTGCACTCCCGCCGGGAAAAGTGATGGTGACCTTATTCGGGTCAGCGCTCATCGGTTCGCCGGATGTTGTGTGCTGCGCGACGTCGGTCACGGAGCCTCCTCGGGTATCACTGCCGGATGAAATGTGACGACGCGTCACTGAATCGGTCAGTGATCAAGCTGCTGTGGCCGACTCCGTCGCGACTACAGCCTAATCCGCCTGACCACCCGCTGTTGCATCAGCTAAGACTTCGGTCGATTCGTTGGCAGAAGTCCACAAGCTCTCAGCCCAGACAAATGCTGCTTCAGACCACCAGGCGTGCTGCTGCTGCGGCAATACGCTCGTCGGTCGCGGTGAGCGAAAATCGCACGTGCTCAGGGTAGACATCACCATAGAACGGACCAGGACCGGCCAGAATGCCGAGGGCGGCCATCCGTTCGATGGAGTGCCATGCTGGTCGTCCCTCGGTCGCCCACAGGTAGAGCCCCGCCTCGCTGCGATCGATGCGAAAGCCGGCCTGCTCCAGCGCGGGACGCAGCACAGCGCGGCGCGCGCGATAGCGCTCCTTCTGCACGCGAACGTGCTCGTCGTCGCCGAGAGCGGCGATCATTGCCGCTTGCAGCGGCGCCGGAAGCATGAGGCCGGCGTGTTTGCGCACGGTCAGCACGCGCTCGAGTACGCCGCTGCAGCCGGCCGCGAAGGCCGCCCGATAGCCGGCCATATTGGACTGCTTGCTGAGCGAGTAGATCGCGACGATTTTGCGTCGGTCGCCGTCAATAACTCGGGGGTCAAGAATGCTCGGGATCGCCTCGGCATTCCACGGGGCGTCCCAGCCCAGCTCGGCATAACACTCATCGCTCACGATCACGGCGTCGAGTTCGCGGGCGCGGGCAACGGCAGCGCGCAGGTCGTCGACCGTCAATACTCGGCCGTCCGGGTTTCCGGGGCTGTTCAGCCAGATCAGCTTGGTCGATTCGGGCCACTCCGCCGGATCATCAGAGGCCACGGCCACAGCACCGGCAATAGCGGCACCGATCGCGTAGGTCGGGTAGGCCGCCCGCGGGTGCACGATCGTGTCGCCATCACCGAGGCCGAGCATGAACGGCATGAGCGCCACGAGCTCCTTGGAACCGATCGTGGGCAACACGTTCTTGGGCTCCAGGCCAGTGACACCGCGGCGCCGGGCATACCAGGCGATGATCGCCTGCTGCAGGGCGGGCGTACCGACGGTTTGCGGATAAGCGTGGGCATCCGTTGCGGTGCGCAGCGCCTGCTGCACGACGTCGGGCGTGGCATCGACCGGCGAACCGATCGACAGGTCGACGATGCCGCCTGGATGCTGCCGAGCCTGCTCGGCGAACGGAACCATCTGGTCCCAGGGGTAGTCCGGAAGCGACTTCAGCACGAAAATCGCTTAGTGCTGAACCTGCGGTGGCAGTGCGGAGATGACGGGGTGGTCCTTGGCGAGGACACCGATTTTGGCGGCTCCTCCGGGGGAGCCGATGTCGTCGAAGAATTCGACGTTGGCTTTGTAGTAGTCGGACCACTGTTCGGGCAGGTCATCTTCGTAGTAGATGGCCTCGACCGGGCAGACCGGTTCGCAGGCGCCGCAATCGACGCACTCGTCCGGATGGATATAGAGGGAGCGTTCGCCCTCATAAATGCAGTCCACCGGGCATTCATCGATGCAGGCACGATCTTTCACATCGACGCACGGAAGAGCGATCACATACGTCACAGGCTGGGGGTTCCCTTCAAGAGCGGACTCCTGATTGTACGCCTCCTCGGTCAGGCCTCTTTCCGTGTTACGCGACGCCGGCTAGCGTCGGCGCGGCGGCAGTTTCGGCCAGGCCAGCACAAAAGCCGCCATCAGCGCCGGAACAACGGTCCACAGGGTTCCGGGCAGGCCAGCCGGCACAAGCACCGACCCTCCGGAACCGCGCAGTGACAGCACAAAAATGGTCAGGAGCAATCCCGTCGCGGCGAAGCCGACCACGAACCTGTCGCCAACGACAAGGCGCAGCCCGAGCAGCAGCGCTCCGATGCCGACGAACGCGATTGTCAGGCCAATCGGCAGCGCCACGCCGAACACGGTCAGGGTGGCCTGGTGGGCGATGGTTCCGAGCACACCGAAGAGGATACCCAAAAGCAGGCCGGCGAGACCGCCCAACGACCGGTTCGCCAGCGTCGGGCGAGCGGGCCGTCGGGTGGGCGCGGGCAGCGCTGTGCGCGGGGCATCCGCTCTCAGGAACGTTTCGGTGTCGGTGATGACATCGATGGCCCCGTCGGCCAGGACGCGGGTGTGCCCGGTCAGCGTCCAGCGCGCGGGGAAGTGCGAGAGGGCGCGCAGTTTCTGGTCGAGGTGAGCGCCGACGTCGATAGCGATGAGACGCTGGCCGGCTGCCTGCCGTACCGTGCAGGCCAGGAACACCGGCAGGCCGGCCTCGTGCGCGGCGGTCGTCGCGACCCTACGCAGACCGTCATCGACGGTGCCGACGACGACTGCGGTTGCCCCGAGTGCGTCAATGGCCTCTCGACAAGTCGAGACGAATTCGGTCGCGGAGATCTGGGGCAAGCGGCGCCAGCTGCGCGCCCCCAGCTCGACCAACGCCGCAAAGATCGCGGCGTCTGCTTCGGTGACAGCACCGGCGTAGAGCACAACGACCTGTGACCCATCGGCGCGCAGCCGGGCAATCGTGCCACCGGTCAGTGCGGATTCGTCGCCGGGCCGGGCATGCACGAACAGGATTCGCTCGCCGCTGCCGGACATGACCATGGGCGTACGCACCGTTTCTGTTCTGCTGGCTATTCATCTTGCTGGGTAATACCCGTGCCCGAGTCAAATTATAACTAGACACGCTTGCGCCGTTCCGACTAGAGTCGAAGTCGGTAAGGATAGCCTTACCAAAGCTTTCACCCGAAACTTGCCCGAACTATTCGAGGGACCCTGTGCTCGCAAACTACCTGATCGGCCTGCGCGAAGGCCTTGAGGCCGCGCTGATCGTGACGATTCTCATCGCCTACATCGTGAAAATCAACCGTCGTGATGTGCTGCCGCGCATCTGGATCGGCGTGAGCTTGGCCGTGCTCCTCGCCCTCGGCATCGGTGCCCTGCTCACCTACGGCACGTATGGGCTCTCGTTCACTGCACAGGAGACCATCGGGGGCGTGCTGTCGATCGTCGCGACCGGCCTGGTGACCTGGATGGTGTTCTGGATGCTGCGTACCGCACGCGACCTCAAGGGGCACCTGCAGGGCAACATCGACAAGCACCTCGTCGGCACCGGCCTCGGCCTTGTTCTCGTCGCCTTTCTCGCGGTCGGGCGTGAGGGTATTGAGACCGCCCTGTTCCTCTGGGCCGCCGTGCAGGCCACCGGAGCAACGACCATGCCGCTGCTCGGCGCGGCGCTCGGCATCGCGACGGCGATCGGCCTTGGCGCACTGATCTACGCGGGCATGCTCAAGATCAACCTGTCTAAGTTCTTCACCTATACCGGCGCGATTCTCATCATCGTCGCTGCGGGCGTGCTCTCCTACGGCGTGCACGACCTGCAGGAGGCCGGATTCCTGCCCGGTCTGCACGCCCTGGCCTTCAACGTGAGTGCCGCCGTGCCGCCGGACAGCTGGTACGGCACGCTGCTCAAGGGCACCCTGAACTTCTCCCCCGCCACCACCTGGCTGGAGATGTTCGCCTGGCTGGCCTACGCAGTGCCGACACTGAGCCTCTTCATCAAAAAGAGCCGCCAGGGCCGCACGAACGCCCACCCGGTTCAGACCGCACCCCAGACGCCGGCGCCCGTTCCGGTTGCCGCGCACTGACTTCTCGTTTCTCTGTCAAAGGATTTTCATGCTTCGTGTTTTTCGTTATGCCCGCCTGCTCGGCGTCGGTGTTCTCGGTGTCACTCTGCTCAGCGGCTGCGTCGCAAACAACCCTGCCGCCTCGAATACGGCCCTCGCCGTAGACAGCAGCGCGACGAATTGTGCGGTGTCCGCCAACGAGGCGCCGGCTGGCAGCATTCGCTTCTCGGTCACCAATTCCGGTGACCAGGTGACCGAGTTCTACCTGCTCGCCGCCGACGGCCTGCGCATCGTCGGCGAGGCCGAGAACATCGGCCCCGGCCTCAGCCGCGACCTCGTCGTGCAGCTCGACGCCGGTAGCTACTTCACAGCTTGCAAGCCGGGGATGGGCGGCGACAGCGTCGGCAAGGCCGAATTCACCGCCACCAAAACGGATGCCGCCACCACCGTCAACGTCGACCGTGCGGCCCAGGTCGACACCGCCAACTCCGACCACGCCTCGTCCGTCACCAACTAGATCGACCAGCTCGTCACCGGCACCGACTCGTTCGGCTACCTTGACCCCAAGCTCGACCTGCGCGACGCCGACCTCGAAGATGGTCAGGACTGGACCGGCTGGCACGCGATCGAGAAGGACCTCTGGCCAGCCGAGGCTGAAACCAGTTTCGAGCCGTACAGCGCCGAGAAGGGCGCAGCCCTCACGCAGCAACTCATCACGACACCGCTACCCTGCACGCGACGGTGCAGGGTGTGAGTTTCACCCTGTCGCAGCAGACCAACGGTGCCATCGGCCTGCTCGACGAGGTCGTCACCGACCAGGTCTGGGAGTCGGCGTCTGACGGCCCGGCCTGGCTGGCGGGCGGCTCCTACCTGGTAGCACGACGCGCTCAACGCGCATATTCGGCACGTCAGCCGCGCCCTTTTCGCCGTTCCCGGAGGCATCTCCGACCAGAGTTACGTCGGCGCAGCCCTGTTCGCCTAACCGAGCGCCGGCACCGGAGTGACGGTGTAGAGAACACCATCGGAATTGCCCGCGACGACGACGCCGTACGCTGCGTTCGCCATTGTGACCACCTCGGCGTCGACTCCGGCCACAACCTCGGTGAAGCCGGCCGACAGCAGCTGGGCCCGTGCGTCGTCCAGGGGAGTCGTCGACGTGGCGTTGACAGTCACGACCCAGACACCGACCCCGCTCTCGCCGAGGCTACCGGTCGCGAGGAGAACCTCTCCGTCGAGCACAGGAATTTCGCTCGGCCAGTCGGCGGGAAGCTGCCCGCCGAGGCTGACGTCACCGCCCGTCGCATCCTGAACAGCGCCGTTGACGGCGCCATTGACGCTGTCGCGCACGGACTCGCCCACGGAGCAGCCCGCCACAAGCGGTAATCCGGCTGCGGCGACTACAAGAGCGAGAACAACTCGTCGTGTTGGTCTGCTGGTTGTCATGAAAAAACCTTTCACGTTATGCGAATACACCGCGAGGTGCACAGAGTGCCGCTTTGACGTGGTCAAAGCGGCACTCTTTACGATCTCGGGAGCGAAACTGGCTAGTTCGCGTCCATCTTCTTGACGCGTGAAACCTGGCGTGAGCGGGCGGATGCCGTCAGCTCCACCTTGCGAATACGCACGGCAGCGGGGGTGACCTCGACGCACTCGTCTTCGCGAGCGAATTCGAGGCACTGCTCGAGCGAAAGCACCTTGGGCGGCGTCATCGACTCGAACGTGTCGGAACTGGACTGACGCATGTTGGTCAGTTTCTTTTCCTTGGTGATGTTCACGTCCATGTCGTCGGCGCGCGAGTTCTCGCCGATGACCATGCCTTCATAAACCTCACTGGTCGGCTGCACGAAGAACGACATGCGCTCCTGCAGGTTGATGATCGCGAACGGCGTGACAGCTCCGGAGCGGTCGGCCACGATGGAACCGTTTGTGCGGGTGTTGATGGTGCCGGCCCAAGGCTCGTAGCCGTGCAGAATCGCGTTGGCGATACCGGTACCACGCGTGTCGGTGAGGAACTGGGTGCGGAAGCCGATCAGTCCACGCGACGGAACGATGAATTCCATGCGAACCCAGCCAGTGCCGTGGTTGGCCATGTTCTCCATGCGACCCTTGCGGGCTGCGAGCAGCTGCGTGATGGCACCGAGGTATTCTTCGGGCGCATCGATGGTGAGGTGCTCGTAAGGCTCGTGGACCTTACCGTCGACGCGCTTGACAACTACCTGCGGCTTGCCAACGGTGAGTTCGAAGCCTTCGCGACGCATCTGCTCGACCAGGATGGCAAGGGCCAGTTCACCACGGCCCTGAACCTCCCACGCGTCCGGGCGTCCGATGTCAACGACCTTGAGCGAGACGTTACCCACGAGTTCGCGGTCAAGACGATCCTTGACCATGCGGGCGGTGAGTTTGTGGCCCTTGACCTTGCCCATGAGCGGTGAGGTGTTGGTGCCGATGGTCATCGAGATGGCCGGGTCGTCGACCGTGATGGTCGGCAGTGGGCGCACGTCGTCGGGGTCGGCGAGAGTTTCACCAATGGTGATGTTCTCGATACCGGCTACGGCGACGATGTCGCCGGGGCCAGCGCTCTCGGTCGGGTAGCGGTCCAGAGCCTTGGTGATGAGCAGCTCGGTGATCTTCACATTGCTGACGGTGCCGTCCTGCTGCACCCAGGCCACGGTCTGACCCTTCTTGATGGTGCCCTGGAAGATGCGCAGCAGTGCGAGACGGCCGAGGAACGGCGAGGCGTCGAGGTTGGTGACGTGCGCCTGGAGCGGGTGCGTGTCATCGTAGGTCGGTGCCGGGATGTGCTTGAGGATCGCATCGAACAACGGCTCGAGGTCGTCGTTGTCCGGCAGGGTGCCGTCTTCGGGCTTGTTCCAGCTGGCGGCACCGTTACGGCCCGACGCGTAGACGACGGGTACGTCGAGGACGGCGTCGAGGTCGAGGTCGGGAAAGTCGTCGGCCATGTCGCTCGCGAGGCCGATCAGGAGGTCCTGGCTCTCGGCCACGACCTCATCGATGCGCGCGTCGGGACGGTCGGTCTTGTTGACCAGCAGGATGACGGGAAGCTTGGCTTCGAGCGCCTTGCGGAGTACGAAACGGGTCTGCGGCAGCGGGCCCTCTGAAGCATCGACGAGGAGCACAACGCCGTCGACCATGGACAGTCCGCGCTCGACCTCGCCACCGAAGTCGGCGTGGCCCGGGGTGTCGATCACGTTGATCGTGATGGGACCCTCGGTGGCGTGGATGCCCTTGTACGAAACCGCCGTGTTCTTGGCGAGAATCGTGATGCCCTTTTCGCGCTCGAGCTCGTTCGAGTCCATCGCGCGCTCTTCAACGTGAGAGTGGTCCGCGAAAGAGTCGGTCTGCTTGAGCATCGCGTCGACCAGCGTCGTTTTACCGTGGTCAACGTGAGCAACGATTGCAACATTTCGGAGGTTATTGCGTGTAGCAATCGCCATAAAAATAGATCCTTACGAAGAATGAGTGCCGCAGAGTCTCGCGCGCGACGAAGAATGGATACCAAGGGTCATAGTGTGACCCAACTTATTATCCTACCGTATGGTTTATCCCGGGCTCGTGGGGCGCCCACGGCTAAACATCGTTGCCGGCGGCCAGCAACTCACGACGCAACTCGCGGCGGGCACGCTGTTCGGTCGGATCGGGGATCGGAACGGCCGCGAGCAGGCGCTGGGTATAGGGGTCTTTCGGGTAGCGCAGAATCTCATCCCGCGTTCCGGTTTCCACGATGCGGCCGTGGTGCATGACCGCGATGCGATCGGCGAGCACGTCGATGACGGCGAGGTCGTGGGTGATGAACAGGCAGGCGAAATTCATCTGCTGCTGCAACGCCTGAATCAGCAGAAGCACGCGGGCCTGCACCGATACGTCCAGCGCGCTGGTCGGCTCATCGGCGATGAGTACCTTCGGTTCAAGCGAGAGCGCACGGGCAATGCCGACACGCTGCTTCTGCCCACCGGACAGTTCGTGCGGAAAGCGACTGCGATAGGACCGAGGCAGCTCAACGCTATCGAGCAGCCGCTCCACCTCGGCGCTCAGGGCAGCGCCCTTCAAACCCTTGCCGAGCTTGAGGGGTTCCCCGATGCTGTCGCCAATGGGCATCCGCGGGTTGAGTGAGGAGGAGGGGTCTTGAAAAACGATGCCGACGCTTTTATGCAATCGATGGATCTCGTCACGGCTGGCCTTCGAGATATCCTGATCGGCAACGTGCAGCGTTCCCTCTGTTATGGGTAGGAGACCGATGGCGGCGCGTCCGAGGGTGGTTTTACCGGAGCCCGACTCCCCCACGAGTCCGAGAACCTCTCCCTGGCGCACGAACAGGTTGACCTTGTCGACGGCGCGGAACGCTGCGACGCGACCGTGCTTGGGGTATTCGATCACGACGTCGTCAAACTTCACGACGACTTCACGGCTATCGCGCCGAGCTGCAGCGGCGGCCTCATTCGCCAGACGCTCGTTGACCTCGATGCGAGCGGCGAGCACGGCGTCCACCACGATGTCGGTGCCGGTGGCGAGCGCGGCCGTCATGTCGATCGCCTGATCACCGCGCTGGCCGAGGTGCGGAACGGCTTGGAGCAGGGCGATGGTGTACGGGTGGGTGGGTTCGTTGAAGATCTGATCGACCGTGCCGCGTTCGACGATGACCCCCCGTCGCATCACGGCGATGTCATCGGCGAGGTCGGCAACGACACCCATGTCGTGCGTGATCAGCAGGATGGCGCTGTCGAGTCGGTCGCGCAGGCTACGCAGCAGGTCGAGGATCTCGGCCTGCACCGTCACGTCAAGGGCTGTCGTCGGTTCGTCGGCGATGAGGAGCTGCGGGTCGCAGGAGATGGACTGGGCGATCATGGCGCGCTGGCGTTGTCCGCCGCTCAGCTGGTGCGGGTAGGAGTCGAAGGCTTTGAGCGGATCGGGCAGCTCCACCAGGTCGAGCAGCTCGAGGGCGCGCGCCTTGGCCTGTGAGGGTGACATGCCGAAGTGGGCGCGCAGAGTCTCGATGATCTGGAACCCGATCGTGTAGACCGGGTTGAGTGCCGTCATCGGCTCCTGAAAGATCATGGCAACCTGGCCACCGCGCACCTTTTGCATCTGGGCGGGCTTCAGCCCCATGAGCTCCCGGCCGTTGAGCTTGACGCTGCCGGAGATGCGGCTGTTCTCGGGGAGCAGGTCGAGAATGGCCATCGAGCTGGCGCTCTTACCCGAGCCGGACTCGCCGACGATGGCGAGCACCTTGCCCCGCTCGATCGAATAGTTCAGGTTGAGCGCGGCCGGCACCCAGACGTTGTCGACGCCGAAATGCACCGTGAGATCGGTGACCTGCAGCACCGGGCCGGAGAATGTGGTCGTCACCTGGTCGGTCATGGAGTCCTGCTTTCGTCAATACTGTTGCTGCTTCGGTGGTTGCCGCCAAAATCTGGCAGCATAGCTGCATGTCCGTCGCTGCCGTCCCGAACGTTTTCTACTCGCGGTTCAATCGCATCGTCGCGGCGGTCTTCTGCGCGGTCGCCGCACTCAGCGCGCTGAGCCTGTTTTTGCTCCCGACAGCGTCGAACCGTTGGCTGGTCGTCCCAGCCCTGTTCGTGATGCTGTTCGTCTGGGAGATGCTCTGGCGGCCCGACCTGCGAGTGAGCGATGATGCCGTCACCATTCGCAATCCGCTGCGCACCATCGTCGTGCCGTGGGCGGCGCTCGTGCACGTGGACACCAAGTTCGCCCTCACCCTGTACACGCCGGGTCGTAAGTTCGCGGTGTACTGCGCCCCAGCGCCCGGCCGCAGCCTGACCAGCTCCGGACGACGCAAGAGCACCGACCCGGTGCCCTACGTCAGCGGCTTCCCGCGGCCTGGCGATTTGCCGGGAAGTGAGTCCGGGGACGCTGCGCAACTGGTGCGCGCACGCTGGGACCTGCTTCAGAAGACCGGTCGGGTTGATGGCGGCCTCGCGGCACAGACGCCCGTTGCGGTGCTCTGGGCCTGGGGTCGCGCTGGCGTGCTGGCGGCGGGTGCTGCGGCATCCGTTGTAGCCATTCTGCTGGCGTAGCTCTACGGCGCTGCGCGACGTCACGGCTGGGTCTCCAGCTCCGGCTCCGGCCGCGTTTCGCGCATTTTGCTGAGGTTGAACCGGCGGTGGCGCGGGTCGAAGGCATCGCGGAGGCCGTCGCCGACGAAGTTGACCAGCAGCGCCAGCGACACGATGAAGGCGCCGGGCCACCAGAACAGCCACGGTCGGGTCTGGAACGCCGACTGGTTGGAGCTGATCAGCAGGCCCAGCGACACGTCGGGAGAGCGGATGCCGTAGCCGAGAAAGCTCAACGCTGTCTCGAGCAAAATGGCAGACGCCATGATGAGCGTGGCCGACACGATGACCACTCCCATGGCGTTGGGCAGGATGTGCTTGAAGATGATGCGCGCGTCCGACGCCCCGGCTACCCGGGCCGCCTCGACGAACTCGCGTTCGCGTAGCGACAGGAACTCGCTGCGCACCAGGCGAGCGATGCCCATCCAGGAGAAGAACCCGAGCATGATTGCGAGTATCGGGGCGCCGAGGCTGCCGAACCAGTGGCCGACGACCGAGCCGATGACGAGCGCGGGAATCACGATGAAGACGTCCGTGATGCGCATCAACACGGCATCGACCATGCCGCGGTAGTAGCCGGCGACCGCCCCGACCACCACTCCGACAACGGTCGCGATGAGGCCGAGAACCACCATGACGAGCGCGGAGTTCTGAATTCCGCGCATGGTCATGGCGAAATAGTCCTTGCCGATACGGTCCTGGCCAAACGGATGTTCGCCCAGCGAGATTCCGTTGCCGCCGAGGAATTGGGGCAGGAGCGACAGGGTCGGGTCACCCTGGTTCACCTGCGGATTGAGTGATTTGAAGTCGTATTTCCACCAGCCGGGAATGGCGCCGACACCGATGGCGGAGAAGGAAAAAATGATGATGAACGCAATGACGATGATCGAAGCAACGGCGACTTTATTGCCGATGAACCGTCGCCAAATCAAACGTCCCTGGCTCTCGGGGATAGCGCTGGCGGCGGCGAGTTCGTCGGCCGGAATTTCGGTGGGCGGGGTCTGCCCCGAACCAATCGGTGTGGACATTTAGCGAATCCTCACTCTCGGGTCGAGCCCGGCATAGGCCATATCGGCCAGAAAGTTGAAGGTGATGGCCATCGCGGCCACGATCAGGAAGTATCCCATGACCGGATTGACGTCACCGCGAAAGAGACCCGCATTGAACAGACTGCCCATGCCCGGGATAGCGAAGACATATTCTGTGATGATCGCGCCACCGAGCAGGGCGCCGACGTCGAAAGCGACGAGGGTTGTCAGGGGAATGAGCATGTTACGGAAGGCGTGGCGCATGATCACGGTGCGTTCGGGTAGTCCTTTGGCGCGAGCTGTCCTGATGAAGTCCAGACTGAGAACTTCGAGCATGCCGGCGCGGGAGTATCGGGTGTACCCGGCGAAGGAGATGAGCAGCAGCGCAATTGTCGGCAGGGTCAGGTGCACGAAGGCATCGAGGCCCGAAAGCCACACATCGCCGGACAGCCCCGGTGTCTTCGAGCCCACCGTCGCGATCGGTCGTCCGTTCGTAGCGGACAGCAGGTCCCCCCAGGACTGCATGAAGCGGTCCAGCAGAACGACAGCGCCGGAAAACAGGGCAGTGACGAGACCGACCCGCATATTCTGGCCCCGGTCGTAGCCCCCCGCCAGAAAGCCGCTGACCAGCCCAACAGCGATGGTGGCGAGGGCGAGAATGAACAGGGTACCCGCGCTCGACACGTCGAACAGTGGCTGCAGGGTGAAGTACGCCGAAATGGCGATCACCGCGTTGATACCCGCCGTGATGACGGCCCGACGGTTGCGCAGGCCGGCCAGCAGAGTGGCCGAGCCGAGGGCGATCGCAGCGACCAGCAGAATGATCGGGATCGCGCCGAGGCCCGGGCGCATGAACCAGCCCGTCGCACTCATCAGCAGCAGAACACCCGATGTCGTAAGCCCCGACACGAGGAAGACGACCAGTCTGCGCCGCCCGTCACCACCGAGGAGCGACTGCCAGATGGCCCCGACGATGAGGCCGATGACCAGCAATGCTATGCCACCGATCACGGGGTTTCGCAGAAAGTCGTTGAAACCGATGGCGACGAATTCTTTGAGCAGCACGGCGACAAGGAAGGCGGGCAGCGAGTAGAGAAAGAAACTGACGAAGGTGACCGTGTTGTCCAGGCCGCTGTACTGGCGGAGGGCGGTGATGATGCCGATCGTCACGCCGAGCAGAATGGCCAGCACAAGCGCGAAGGTGACGAGCTGCACCGTTGCGGCAAGGGCGTTGGGCAGGATGTCGACCACCCGGGCATTCGAGATAGTCGAGCCCAGGTCGCAAGCGTTGGCGAACGGAATCGCACATTTCGCCACACCTCCGATCCAGAGCACCCAGCGCAAGGGCGGCGGAACGTCAAGGTCGAGGAGCGAGACGCGGGCGTTGATCAGTTGCTGCTTATTGGGCGAATTGCTGCTTCGGAGGTCTTGAAGCGGGTCGGCCGAATAGCCCACCATGACGTACATCAGAAATGATGCAGCGACCAGAATGAGCATGGAAACGAGAACACGTCTCAGAATGAAGGTCACCATGCGTGGGCTACCTCGCTGTCGGGGTTGGTTCGTGCCGCTTTACCGGGCGTTACGACGAAATACGGATGCCGCCCGACCCGAGAGTTGGGCTCCTGAGCGTGCCCAGGAGCCCAACGGCGCGATCGAGCTGGATATCTCGGTCGTGCTACTTACTGACGGACCACTCCCAGAAGTTCCAGAACGGACCGGTTTGGTTGCCCATGTACTCCACACCGCTCACGCGCTTGGCGACACCGAACACACCGGGCAGTTGGAACATCGGCAGGCCGTAGGCATCCGTGAACATCTGCTTGTCCATACGCTTCTCGATCTTGACGAGTTCGTCGGGATCCAGAGTGGTCTGGGTCGCGATGGCGTCAGCGTTGGTTCCCGTGTAGCGGCTGTAGTTTCCACCGCCGTCGGTTGAGAAGATCTGCGAAATGCCGGCAGAGCCGACACCCGGGCTGATCCAACCAAAGATCGAGGCGTCATAGTCGCCACCGGGCAAAAGGGAACTCCAGTCGGGTGAGCCCTTGTCCACAATGTTGAAACCGGCCTTGGTAGCCGATTCCTGAATGGCCTGGAACTCATCGACGCGGTTCGGGTTCTTGGTGTTGTAGAGGATGCTGATCGTCGGTGTTGCTCCGGCGAGGAGCTTCTTGGCGCCCTCGATGTCGACCTCTGCATAGTCGCTGGATCCGTTGTTCGCAATCGAGTCGGCGTACGGCTCGTTGGCCGGAACCCAGATTTGCGAGTTCAGAACCTTGGCGTCCGGGTTGACCGGGGTCACGATGGAATCAAGGATCTGCTGCCGCGGAATGGTCTTCAGGAACGCCTGGCGAACACTGAGGTCAGCGAAGACCGAGGCTCCGAAGTTGAGGTCGAGGTGGTCGTACGACACCTGGTCGCCGGTGAGCACGTCAGCGCCGGTGTTCTCCAGTGCGGTCAGTGTGTCAGCGGATGCCTGCGGGTTAATGATGTCCACTTCACCGTTTTGCAGCGCGGTGACCTGCGCATTCGCGTCGGGGATGACGCGCAGCACAATCTTGTCGATCTTAGGAACCATGCCACCGACGTAGTACTTGTTGCGCTCCATCGTGAACGACTGGCCGGGAGTCCAGCCGGTCGGCACCATCGGGCCACTGGAAACCAGTAGGTCGGGGTCGGTGGGGAAGGCGGTCACGTCGTAGCCGGTGTTCACGAAGTCCGCAGCGGCTTTGAGCGTGGGGTCGGAAGACGCCGGGTTGGCCGGGTCGCCTTTCGGCAAGCCCTTGAGCAGGGCGGTCAGGTCAGCGGCAGAACCAAGCCCGGCCTTCTTGGCGACGATGTGCGCGGGCTGGCCGATCGGGTTGACCAGCTCCCAATCCACGTAGGGAGTGCCATAGACCAACGTCATCGACAGGTTGTCAGCGCTGACCGTGGGGAAAGCTGTCGTGTCGAGACCGGCAGTGCTCGCCGCAATTTCGAAGTAGGTCGTACCGGTGATCACGTCACCGGTGGCTTCATCGGTAGTGGAACTGTTGTAGTAGCCAGCCTGGGTTGCCCAGGAAAGCACCATGTCATCGGCTGTGACGGGCTCGCCATCGGACCATTTGTCGTCGGGGTTGAGCGTGTAGGTGACCGTCTGTGGGTCGTCGCTGGTTTTCTCAAAGGTGCCGAACTTTTTTTCGTGCACGATCTTGAAGTCTTTATCAATATAAGAGAAGGCGGAGCCGTAGTTACCCATGAGGTAACCGACCTGGCCGTTGGTGTCGAGGTTGGATTGCGGGGTCTGGTTATTGAACGACGTGAAGTCGTTGACCACCGCGACCGTCACCGTGCCGCCGCTGGCCGCGGCATCCGTATTCGGGGCGGTGCTGCCGGCTGTGGTGCATGCGGTCAGGGCAAGGGCAGCGACGCCGAGAACGGCGACCCCGCTGAGGCTTTTCCTGAACAGTTTTCCTCTGATGGACAAGATTCCTCCTGGGCGATGTGATCGTCGACACCGGCGAGAGGCCGCGAGTCGATCGTGGTTAGCTACGACCATAGAGAGAAATCCTCAGCTTGCCAATCAAATTGTCGAACTGTTATCAAATAGGTCCATTCTTTTTCGTTCAAGTCGGGCATTCTGCACAAAAATTGCGTCTGGTGCGCTCGTGCACGGAATTTGTCCCGTTTTTACCGACCAAACCGCGGAAAGCGCCGCAGGGCCGCCGAGCTGGATCGCGGTCCTCAGTGGCCGTGAACGCCAGATAGTCCTGACCGGCATTGCCGGTAAGGACTATATGGCTCGGGTCGAGCCGTTAGCGACCGAACTCGAAATCGCCACCGGGGATGGCGGCGAAAAGCGCCTGCGTGTAGAGCTCCCGGAGGTTGTCGAACACGGGGTGGCCCCGACGGGGAGGTTCAGCTCCCGTGATCGTGAAGCGGGTACCTGGGATGACGGGGTGGCAGGATAGAGCCATGCCGCAAGCATCCCTGTTACCGAGTTTCCGGCTCGACCGTTCCCGGAACTATTGGGAGATCGGTATTGTTCTCGCTCTGTCGCTCGGGGCGTCGGCGGTTTACTCCATCGTGTCGATCGTGGCCCGGCTGACCGATACGACGCCGCTCGCCGACCAGTCGGCGACGCTGAACGGCTCGCAGTCGCCGCGCGAGTGGCTCGACTTCACGTACCAGTTTCTGGGTATCGCGTTCGGGCTCGGAGCGGTGGCCCTGGTGATGTTTCTGCTCTGGCGGCCCGGGCAGAACCCGTTCACCCGGCTCGGCTTCGACCTGACCCGTCCCGGTAAGGATGTGTCGGGTGGGTTTGGACTGCTGCTGGTCATCGGCATTCCGGGCCTCGCGCTATACCTGGCTGGGCGCGCGTTGGGGTTCACCGTGGCCGTGGTGCCCTCACCGCTCGACACTTTCTGGTGGACCATACCCATTCTCGTCTTCGCCGCCCTGAAGGCTGCGCTGGTCGAGGAAATCATCGTGGTCGGCTACCTGTTCACCCGTCTGCGTGAACTCGGCTGGTCACCCTGGATCATCATTGTGAGCTCGGCCACACTGCGCGGCAGCTATCACCTCTATCAGGGGATTGGGCCGTTCTTCGGCAACGTTGCCATGGGCGTCGTGTTCGGGTGGTGCTACACCCGCTGGGGGCGCACCATGCCGCTCGTGGTGACCCACTGGCTGCTCGATATTCTCTCGTTCGTCGGCTATCCGCTCGCGCTGGCCTGGTGGCCGGAGCTGCTCGCCCCGGCCAGCTAACTTCTACTCGAACGCCTCGGGCGGCGGGCAGGCACAGACCAGGTTGCGGTCACCATAGGCGTTGTCGATGCGCCGCACCGGCGGCCAGTACTTGCCCCGCACCAGGCTCGCGAGTGGATACACCGCGGTGGCCCGGTCGTACGGATGCTCCCACTCCCCCTCGATTACCGATTGCGCGGTGTGCGGAGCGTTGTGCAACGGGTTGTCGTCGGCGGGCCAGCGGCCGGCGGCTACGGCATCCGCTTCGGCCCTGATCGCGATCATGGCGTCGATGAAACGGTCGATTTCGCCGAGGTCTTCGCTCTCGGTGGGTTCGACCATGAGCGTGCCGGCCACCGGAAAGCTCATGGTCGGTGAGTGGAAGCCGTAGTCGACGAGGCGTTTGGCCACGTCGTCGACGGTTACGCCGGTGGCCGCAGTGAGCGGGCGCAGGTCGAGGATGCACTCGTGCGCGACCAGGCCGCCCTCGCCCGAGTAGAGCAACGGATAGCTGTCTTCGAGGCGTTTCGCGACATAGTTGGCGGCGAGCACGGCTGCCCCGGTGGCCTGTTTGAGGCCCTCGATACCCATCATTCGCACATACGCCCATGAGATGGGCAGGATGCTCGGGCTGCCGTACGGCGCCGCCGAGACCGGCCCGCCGGCATGTACGACGGTGGTGCTGGCTCCCCCGCTGCCCAGCAGGTAGTGCTCGTCACTCTGGGCGAGCGGATGCCCCGGGAGGAACGATGCGAGGTGCGCCTTGGCCGCGACCGGGCCGACGCCCGGTCCGCCTCCCCCGTGCGGGATGCAGAAGGTCTTGTGCAGGTTCAGGTGGGAGACGTCGCCGCCGAAATCGCCGTAGCGGGCGAAACCGAGCAGCGCGTTGAGGTTGGCGCCGTCGACGTAGACCTGGCCGCCGGCCGCGTGCACGGCCGAACAGATGGTGGCGACCTCATGCTCGTAGACGCCGTGCGTAGAGGGGTAGGTGATCATGAGGGCGGCGAGGCTGTCGGCATTTTCGGCGATCTTGGCGTGCAGGTCGGCGAGGTCGACGTTACCGAGCTCGTCGCAGGCCACGACGACTACGCGCATGCCCGCCAGCACAGCGGATGCCGCGTTGGTGCCGTGCGCGCTCGACGGGATCAGGCAGACCGTGCGGTCGATCTGCCCGTTGGACTGGTGGTACCCGCGGATGGCGAGCAGGCCGGCGAGTTCGCCCTGGCTACCCGCGTTCGGCTGCAACGACACGGAGTCGTACCCGGTGACATCGGCGAGCCAGGTTTCGAGCTGCCGTACGAGATGCAGGTAACCCTCGACATCCGCCCTCGGGGCGAAGGGGTGGATACCGGCAAATTCGGGCCAGCTGACGGCCTCCATCTCGCTCGCCGCGTTGAGCTTCATGGTGCAGGAGCCGAGCGGGATCATGCCCCGGTCAAGCGCGTAGTCGTAGTCGGCGAGGCGCTTGAGGTAGCGCATCATGCTGGTCTCGGAAGCGTGCGTGTTGAACACCGGGTGGGTGAGAAATTCGCTCTCGCGATCCAACTCGCTCGGCAGCCCGTGCTGTACGGCGTCGAAGTCGACGTGGCCGAACGCATCGCGGCCACCGAACGCGCCGACGACATAGGACAGATCAGCGAGCGTGGTGGTCTCATCGACCGACACGCTGATGGTGGTCTCATCGACCTGATACAGGTTGTAGCCGCTCGTCGCTGCCCTCGCAACGACCTCGGCCGCGCTCGGCACGAAGACCCGGACGGTATCAAAGAAGGTGTCGCTTTGCACGTCGACGTCGATGGCACGCAAGGCGGCGACGAGGGCGCCAGCTCGCTCGTGCACCTGCTCGGCGATCGCGGTGAGACCCTGTGGTCCGTGGTACACTGCGTACATTCCGGCCATGACAGCGAGCAGCACCTGGGCGGTGCAAATGTTCGAGGTTGCCTTGTCGCGGCGGATGTGCTGTTCGCGCACCTGCAGGGCGAGGCGGTAGGCGGGGTGTCCAGTGGCATCGACGCTGACGCCGACCAAGCGGCCGGGAAGCTGGCGTTCGAGCCCCTTGCGCACGGCCATGTAGCCGGCGTGCGGTCCGCCGAACCCCATCGGCACGCCGAAGCGCTGGCTGGTGCCGACGGCGACATCGGCGCCGAGGTCGCCGGGCGACTTGAGCAGGGTGAGAGCCAGCAGGTCGGCGGCTACCACGACGAGCGCTTTGCATTCATGCGCAAGATCGATGACCGCTTGTGGGTTCCAGATGCGACCGGATGCCGACGGGTACTGCACGAAGACTCCGAAATAATCGCCGAGGTCCTCGGCCGTGGTCTGTTCGCTGAGCGCGACCTGGGCGAGTTCGATGCCGAGGGCGGCGGCGCGGTTGGCGAGCAGCGCGTGGGTCTGGGGAAAAGCATCCGTGTCGACGATGAATCGGCGTGAGGTGGATTTGGAGGCGCGCAGGGCGAGCAGCATGCCTTCGACGACCGCCGTCGACTCGTCCAGCATCGACGCGTTGGCGGTGGTCAGACCGGTGAGGTCGGCAATCATGGTCTGAAAGTTGATGAGGGCTTCGAGCCGGCCTTGCGAGATCTCGGGCTGGTACGGCGTGTAGGCGGTGTACCAGCTGGGGTTCTCGAACACGTTGCGCTTGATCACGGCGGGCGTGAACGTGTCGTAATAGCCGAGACCGATCATGGAGCGTTTGACCGTATTGCGATCGGCCAGGGCGCGCAGTTCGGCGACGGCCTCGTTCTCGGTCGCGGCGGGGGGAAGGGCGCTGCCTGCGTCCTGCAGAAACAGGTCTGCGTGAATCGACGCGGGCATGGCTGCGGAGACGAGGTCGTCCACCGACTCATAGCCGAGTGTGGCGAGCATGTGGGACTGGGCGCCTGCATCCGTTCCGATGTGGCGCTGGGTGAAGGCCGAGGGCATCTGCTGCCGAACCTGCGTTTCCATGAGCTACTCGCCGATGAGGGCCGAGTATTCGGCCGGGCTGAGCAGGGTGGGCAGCGTGTCGAACTCAACCTTGATCAGCCAGCCTGCACCGAACGGGTCGCTATTGACCAGCTCGGGGCTCTCGACCACGGCAGCGTTGGTGGCGGTGACGGTGCCGTTGACCGGTGCGAACAGTTCCCCGACCGACTTGGTCGACTCGATTTCGCCGATGACCGTGCCGCCGGCGACCGTGCTGCCCACCTCGGGCAGTTCGACGAAAACCACGTCGCCGAGCTTCTCGGCGGCATAGGCGGTGATGCCGACGGTCGCAATGCTGCCGTCGACCAAAACCCACTCATGCTCAGCGGTGTAGTGCAGTTGGGATGTGTCTGTCATGGTGTTGCCTTTCGCAGGGTGCACGGATTCAGGGCTATTTCAACAGGGCGGAGCTATTTGACGCGCTTATAGAACGGAAGCGAGGTAACGGTGGCGGGAAGGCGGGTGCCACGCACGTCGACGTACACCTCGGTGCCGAGGCGGGCGAGGTCGGGGGTGACGTAGGCCATGGCGATCGGGTAGCCGAGGGTTGGTGAGAGCGCGCCGCTCGTGATGACGCCGTCGGAAGTCTCGGCGTCGAGGCTGCGAAAAATCTCGTAGTCGGCGCGCCCGGCACGCTTGCCGGCGGCAATCAGACCCACCAAAACGGATACCCCCGCCTTCGGCCCTGCCTCGATCGCGGCGCGGCCGACGAAGTCGTGCTCCTTGCCCAGGTTGACCACCCGGCCAAGGCCCGCCTGCGCCGGGAAGGTGTTCAGGGTGAGCTCGTGACCGTAGAGCGGCATGCCGGCTTCGAGCCGGAGGGTGTCGCGGCTGGCGAGACCGGCCGGAACGAGCCCGTTCTCAGCGCCGGCGCTCATGAGTGCATCCCACAGTTCTCGGGCTCGCGCGGCCTCGAGGTAGAGCTCGAAGCCGTCTTCACCGGTGTAGCCGGTGCGAGCCACCAGAAGTGGCTGACCGAGGAAGGAAGCATCCGTGATGCGGTAATACTTCATGAAGTGCAGGTCGGTGCCGAGGTCGGTGACGCCCTCGGTGGCAATAAGAATGGCGAGGGCGTTGGGGCCCTGCACGGCGATGAGGGCATAATCGTCGCTCTGGTCGACGACGCTCACGGCGAAGCCGTCGGCACGGGCGCGCAGCGCATCGAAAGCGGCAAATCGATTGCCGGCGTTGGCGACGATAAGAAACCTGGTATCGCCGAGGCGGTAGACGACGAGGTCGTCGATGATGCCGCCGTGCTCAGCGAGGAGCAAGCTGTACTTGGCCTGCCACAGCTCGATGACCGAGAGCTTGCCGGCCAGCGCAGAGTCGAGGTAGGAAGCGGCATCCGGGCCCTCGACCAGAATCTCGGCCATATGCGACAGGTCGAACAGGCCGGCTTCGGCGCGCACGGCGTGGTGCTCGGCGAGATCACTCGAATAGCGCACCGGCATCTGCCAGCCGGCGAAGTCGGTGAAGCTCGCACCGGCGTCGACGTGCGCCTGGTGCAGCGGCGAGAACCGCTCCGTATTTCGTGAATCAGTGGAGCCGGGGGTGCTGGAATCGGCCGAGGTCATGAGTTCTCCGGGTGACAGGGCCGAACAGGCAAGGCCGCTTGTGTGCGAGGCTCGGTTGAGCCTCGTGGGAACTCCCCCTCTGTCGCTCGTGCCTGAGAGCTTCACCAGCGCCAACGCACTGACTTTCACCGTGGGCGAGATTGTGAAACACGCAGGGCGTGTTCAATCTACTTTTCAGAGTGGCCAGTTCGATGCGGTACGAGTACCTGAGAGATTGTCGGGGAGGATTGCTCCTTCGGTGTTCGTACGCCTTCGCGCCGAACTCTCCCGCATCGTCCATATGACCCGATGTTTAGTTGTGACTTGGAGCCAGCCTAGCCCCACACACCGCTGCTGCCACGCCGATGGCTGTCGACGAGGTGGGTGTCGATGATGCCGATGGCTTCCATGAGGGCGAACATCGTGGTCGGTCCAACGAAGACGAAGCCGACCTTCTTGAGTGCTTTCGAGAGTGCGACGGATGCGTCGGAGCGGGTGGGCACGTCGAACTGCGTCAACGGCGCTGGCGTGGCATCGGGTTGGAACGACCAGACAAAATCCACCAGGCCACCGCTGTCGCGAAGAGCGACCGTGGCCCGCGCGTTCGTGATAGTGGCGTGAATCTTGAGGCGGTTGCGTACGATTTTCTCGTCGTTCAGCAGCCGAGTAACGTCATTTTCGTCGAAGGCGGCGACCCGCTCGGGGTCAAAGTCGGCGAATGCTGCTCGAAACCCGGGGCGCTTGCGCAGAATGATCGCCCAGGACAACCCGGATTGGAACGCCTCGAGGCTGATGCGTTCGTACAGCCCGTGCTCGTCGCGCACGGGCACGCCCCACTCCGTGTCGTAGTAATCGCGCAACATCGGGTCGACCGAGGCCCAGGCAGGGCGGGCGAGCCCGTCGGGGCCGACGATCACCCCGGGGGCTGGTAATGGTTCCATACGAACCATTAGACACCGGCCCCGCAGACGGCCAGCGCCATGCCGCGAGTGTGGTGCCATTCACCAGGACAAAGATTCGGCCGCCGCCTCGGTCAACTCGATGATGTTGTCCAGCAGCGCCGACATCGTATCGGAACGCAGGAGCGCGATCTGGTCGAGCGGTCCAACCGGGGCGATCGCGGCGAGTTGCCAGGCAGCGGCGGTCGGATCGTGCGAGAGCACCACATCAGGCGACCATTCCTGGTCGGAGAACTCGCTCGCGCGCGACAGGGTACGGCGCACGAGCTGTTCGGCCTGTTCCCGGAGTGGCAGCAGCGCATCGTCCCACGTCAAGTCGGGCACCGCGCGAACGGTGGCGAGCGGATGCGGGTCCTCCGGCATCCACTCGGTCACCTCGATTCTGCGCTCGCCCTGCACGACCAGCCCCAGATAACCCTCTGGCGCGTCGAGCTGGGTGACCCGGGCGACGGTGCCGATGCTGAAGCGACGTTCGCCGCCGCCGACTTCCTGCCCGCGTTCGATCAGCACGATGCCGAACTCGGCCGGTTCGGAATCAAGCACCCGGGCCAGCATGACCAGGTAGCGCTCCTCGAACACACGCAGTTGCAGCGGCATATAGGGAAACAGCACGGATCCCAGGGGAAACATCGGCAGGGTCGTCATACACTCAGCGAACCACGTCATCGGCATTGCGCCAAGCCCTGTGCGCGACGGATTGGAATGGGTTGCATTCGACGCGTAGCCTAGAGGGTCTACCGCGCACCCGCGCAAACGACGAAAGGCTGTTCGTGGACATCACCCTGCTTGGGCATTTCGTGGCCGCCGCCGAGGCTCCCGATTTCGCCCGTGCCGCCCAGGCGCTCGGCGTCTCGCGCGACACCCTCAGCGCCTCAGTGAAGCAGGTTGAGGCCGAACTCGGCTATGCGCTGTTCGATCGTTCCGCCGAGAGCACGATGCTCACCGAGATCGGGATCGCTTTTCTTGCCGACGCGCGTCTCGAGCTCGCACACGCCGCCGGTCGCGGCTCCCAGCCCGGCGCAACCGGTGGGTCGGGCGGCGGCAAGGCCAAGGCCAATAAGGGCAGGGGCCGCGCGCCCGCGGTGAAGGGCCAACCTAAGCTCGGCAAAAAACGCCAGTCGCGGTAGTCCCTGCATCTCTGGCAGACGACTGCGAAGCGTGCCTCCACGCCAAGCGCGCGGTGGCCTGTGACACGCGAGAATCGCGCGAAATCAGAGATCGGTGACCTGCCCAGCCTCGACATGCCAGTGCCGGTCGGTGTGCACGTTGTCGAGCATGCGCCGGTCGTGCGTGACAAGCAGCAGTGTTCCTTCATAGCCGTCCAGCGCCTGTTCGAGCTGTTCGATCGCGGCGAGGTCGAGGTGGTTGGTCGGCTCGTCGAGAACGAGCAGGTTGACGCCGCGCGCCTGCAGCAGTGCGAGGCCGGCGCGCGTGCGCTCTCCCGGCGATAACTCGTCAACGGGCCGGTTCACGTGGTCGGCTTTGAGCCCGAACTTGGCCAGCAACGTGCGCACTTCGGCGGGCGAGAGTTCGGGCACGAGCGACTCGAAGCTCACCGCGAGAGGCCGGGCACCGGCCAGATGGGCCCGAGCCTGGTCGATTTCACCAATCGAGACGCTGGTTCCGAGGTGGGCGCTGCCGGCATCCACTTTCTGACGGCCGAGCAGGGCACGCAGCAGCGTGGACTTGCCCGCGCCGTTCGGGCCGGTGATGCCGATGCGTTCACCGCCGTTGACCTGCAACGTCACAGGGCCGAGCACGAAATCCCCCTGGTGGAACTCGGCATTGTTCAGGGTAGCCACGACGGCGCTCGAGCGCTGGGCCGAACCGATGGTGAACTCGAGCTGCCACTCCTTGCGGGGCTCCTCGACCTCGTCGAGGCGCGCAATGCGGCTCTCCATCTGGCGCACTTTTTGCGCCTGCTTCTCGCTCGACTCGACCGAGGCCTTGCGGCGGATCTTGTCGTTATCCGGCGCCTTCTTGATGGCGTTGCGCACGCCCTGGCTCGACCATTCCCGCTGGGTTCTGGCCCGGCCGACGAGGTCGGCCTTCTTGGCGGCGAACTCGTCGTAGTTCTCGCGGTTGTGCCGTCTGGCTGTTTCGCGTTCCTCAAGGTACGAATCGTAGCCGCCGCCGAACACCCGGTTCGCGCGCTGGGCGAGATCGAGTTCGAGCACGCGGGTGACGCAGCGCGCCAGAAATTCGCGGTCATGGCTGACCAGCACGACTGCGCCGCGGAGGCCCGTGACGAAAGCTTCGAGGCGTTCCAGCCCGTCGAGATCGAGGTCGTTGGTGGGCTCATCGAGCAGCACGATGTCAAAGCGGGACAGTAGCAGGGCGGCGAGCCCGACGCGCGCGGCCTGGCCACCGGAGAGCGCCGTCATCAGGCTGTCGGCGGTGAGTGTGGTGCCGAGCGCGAGGCCGAGGTCGGCGAGGACGATGGGCAGCCGTTCGTCGAGGTCGGCGGCTCCGCTGGCCAGCCAGCGTTCGAGCGCGGTCGAATAGGTGTCGGCTGGGTCGGTTCCGTCGGTACGCGGCTGGGTCGGTTCCGTCGGTACGCGGCTGGGTATCCGCAAGAGCGGATGCGGCGGCATCCAGTTCACGCGTCGCCGCAGCACAGCCCGTGCGCCGGGCGATGTACGCGGTAATGGTCTCGCCGATAACTCGTTCGTGTTCCTGCGGGAGCGCGCCGACGAAGGCATCCGCCGGGCTGAGGGTGATAGTGCCGGCCTGCGGCTCGCCACGCCCGGACAGCAGGTTCAAGAGGGTGGATTTACCGGCCCCGTTGGCACCGACCACGCCGATGACGTCGCCGGGGGCGACCGTGAGATCGAGCGATTCAAAAAGGGTGCGGTGCGCGTAGCCACCGGCCAGGCCCCTGGCCACGAGTGTTCCGGTCATTACTCCATAATCTCATTGACTGCACGGTCCCCGTACCTGCTACTCGGTAGAGTGAGCCTCGGCCGTGCAGCAGTGGTCTGTTGAGGCTGTAACCAGGGGAATCGAGACGATGAACGACAACAATTACAGCTCCGACCCGATGACTTTGCCGCAGGTTCCGGTGCTGCACACAGCGCTACAGAAGCGCGTGGTGCGGGTGCTCATCGCCGGGCAGATCCTTGGAGGGATCGGCATGGGCGCGACCCTGTCCCTCGGCGCGCTGCTGGCTGCGCAGTTGTCGGGGTCGAGTGCCTGGTCGGGCATGGCTGCGACTATGAGCACCCTGGGCGCCGCGCTCGTGGCCATACCCCTCGCTCGGCTGGCGCAGGCCCGCGGGCGCCGGGTGTCGCTCGCCACCGGCTCGCTCGCCGCCGGTACGGGGGCGATACTCGCCATCACCTCGGTGTCGGTCGACAGCTTTGCCCTGCTGCTTCTCTCCCTCATGCTGCTCGGTTCCGGCTCGGCCACCAATCTTCAGGCTCGCTTCGCGGCCACTGACCTCGCCACCCCGCGCTTTCGGGCCCGCGACCTGTCAATCGTGGTCTGGTCGACCACGATCGGCGCCGTACTCGGCCCGAACCTGTTCGGACCGGGCGAGGTGCTCGGCGCAGCGCTCGGGCTGCCGGCGATGACAGGCGCTTTCGCGTTTTCTCTCGCTGCCACGGTCGCCGCCGCCTTCGTCTACGCGCTCGGGCTGCTCCCCGACCCTCTATTGACCGCGCTGGCCGTGCGTTCGGCGAGCGCGGGCATCCGCCGGGCCAATGGCGGTCTGTCAATTCTGCGCGGCAACGTGGCGGCCCGGTACGCCGTCATGGTCATCGCACTCAGCCACGCCACCATGGTGGCCTTGATGTCGATGGCTCCGGTGCACCTGCGTGACCACGGCGCCACCCTCACCGTCGTTGGGCTGACTATCAGCCTGCACGTAGCCGGAATGTACGCCCTCTCCCCGGTCTTCGGCGCACTCGCCGACCGAGTGGGTCGTGTCCCGGTCATTCTCGGAGGACAGGCCCTGCTGCTCGTCGCCCTGACCGTCGCCTGGCTCAGCGACGGATCACACAGCACGATGACGTTCAGCCTGATCTTTCTAGGCCTGGGCTGGTCGGCATGCGTTGTGGCCGGTTCGGCGCTCGTGTCCGAAGCCGTGCAGATCGAGGAGCGCGCGTCTTTACAGGGGTTCTCTGACCTCGCCATGAACGCGGCCGGCGCGCTCGGCGGCGCGATCGCCGGTCCGATTTTGGCGCTGGCCGGCTACTCCGGGCTCGGCATCGCTGCCATGCCCTTGGTTGCGATTGTGGTGGTCTGGTCGGTCGGTCGGCTGCGCGTAGCGACTACGAGTCGGTGACCGTGATGCCGAAGCTTTTCAGTTTGCGATAGAGCGACGACCGAGCGATTCCCAGGGACTCCGCCGCGCGCATCCGGTTGCCTTCGGCTTTGTGCAGTGCGCCGACAATGAGGTCACGCTCCCCCGCTTCCAGCGCCGTCAGTAGCCGGGGCGCAACGCCGTGGCAGTACGCGGGCAGGTCTTCAGCCTGGATGGCACCGACCGGGCGGGTGAGCAGGGCGATATCGAGCGCTTCTTCGAGCTGCCGAATGTTGCCCGGCCAGGGGTAGCGGGAAATCACTCGCATAGCGCCGGCGCTGACGGTGGCGGGGCGCAATCCGGCTCGTCGGGCGAGGACCTGGGTGACGATGTCGGGCAGGTCGTCGATGCGATGCCGCAGGGGCGCCACAGTGACGGAGGTTTCAAAATGGTGCAGTAGGCTCGTATACGCGCGATTGACGGCGAGATCGACATGGAGATCGGGTTGCGACACGGTCACGGCGATGCCGGCAGAGTCGGCGCGAGCCTCCCGGGCGACGAGAAATGCCTCTACTTCTTCGGTGACCGCCGCGCTCAACCGATCGACATTGCGAAAAATGTATAGCGTGGGCGGAGCCCCGACGCTGAGCAGATCGTTCTCCAATAGGGATTGCAGGCCGTTCTCGTTGAGCGCTTCAGCGCCGAACACGACACTGCGACCCAGCGGAACGATCTGGCGATAGAGTTCGGCCAGGAGCGAAACCTTGCCGCCGCCGGCCTCCCCCATCACGAGCAGGGCCGCCCCAGCAGTCAGCGCGGTGACCAGGCTGCTTGAGGCGCGTTTGCCGAGCAGGGATGACACATCGTGAACGATGGCCGCTGCAGCGCTCCGCACGGGTTCATGCACCCGCCACCCGCGCTTTGGTGACAGGGTCAGACCTGACTCTCGGGCCGGGAGGCGTGCCCGTTCGGATTTGATCTCGACGACCACGACGATACCAACGATGTCGGGGCCGACGACGACGCGCTTGCCCCGAATCTGCACGATCTTGCCCGACGACAGTTCGATCTCATCGACCGGCCGACCCGATGAGATCATCAGGTATCGGGCGTGTTGGTGGATGGTCCACTGTTCATCGGGAGAGAACTGGCTCTGCGCCACGGTGTTGCCCATCACGACGGTACCGCCGATCGCCATGACGGCACCGCGGGTGCGAGAATCCACCCGCACATACGCCTCAAACAGAGCCTGTTGCCGCTGGCTGCGGTCGATGAGCAGGTTGCGCTCTATTTCATGCGCGGCCGACTGCACCAGGGAATGCATGAGGGGGCTGGCATCCTCGCTTAGGCAGCTGATGTCGAGCACCCCCTCCACCCGGCCGGTGAGCGGGTCACGAATGGGGCTCCCGGCGCACGCGAAGGGCTGCAGGTGCTCCAAAAAATGTTCGGGTCCCACGATGTACAGCGACTGGCCCGACTCGAGTACGGTGCCGATGCCGTTGGTTCCCACGTTTGTTTCGGCATAGTTGAAGCCCGGCGCGAGCGACACCTCGTCGAGCAGGGTTCCGATCGTCGTGTCGGTTTCGGAGCGACTGAGAATTCGCGCCTTATAGTCGGTCAGCACGATCGATAGCGGCATCTGGGCCATCTCGTCGCTCAGTCGGGCGATGACCGGTTCGGAGCACCGCACCAGCCGACCGGTGAGATCCAGGTCGCTCTGAAACACCGCCTGCGACGACACGGCATCGACGCCGGCTAAAAAGGATCGCTGCCAGGAAGCCGCCACCAATCCGGGAACCGATTGGGTTTCGGCGTGGCCGGAGCGAAGAAAATCGGCGCGAGCGGCGGCAATCCTGCTTCGCCGTTCGGCAACTCTGTGCATATCTACTCCCTTGTGGACTCTGCAAGCATGCCCCCTGCGACCGGCGAACGCCAGCCGCACGGTGTCCCAATGTGGGACACGCCACCGCGGGAACGCGGGGTCATTCTTACGGGAGCGGTTTCCTCGGGAGCCTCGGTCACTCACAACTGCACCGCAAAGGAGCGCTCATGGAACGATTGATCAACATTGACAATGGTGGAACCCTCACCGACATTGTCGTCGCCAGCGGCACGGATTTCACGTTCACCAAGACCCTCACCACCCCGGTCGATCTGTCCCAGTGTCTCTTCGACGCCATGACGAAGGCGTCAGCGCAGATCTACGGTGACGCCAACCTTGCCGGTCTGCTGCACTCGACCCAGCACATCCGCTATTCATCGACGCAGGGCACCAACGCGCTTGTGCAGCGCAAGGGCCCGCTGATCGGCCTGATCACCGACGATCCCACTCTGCCAGACTCGCTCGGCACCTCGGAAGAGACGGCCAGGCTCTTCAACGATCTGATCGGCGCCCGCGTTGGCATCATCGCCGCCGCCGGGACCCCGGAGGACCTAGCCCAGCAGCTCGTCGCCGAGATCAACCGGCTGACCACCGCCGGGGCCGAACGTCTCGTCGTCGCCGGCCAGAGCGCCGAACGCGAGCACTTGTTCAAACGAACAATGCTGAAGAATTTTCCGCGGCACCTGCTTGGATCTGTCCCCATCCTGTTCTCCCGCGAGTTCGCCACAGACACCTCCAGGCAGCGCCAGGTCTGGTCGGGCATTCTGAACTCTTTCCTGCATCCAACGGTCGAGCGTTTTCTCTACAGTGCCGAACACCGGCTGCGCGCCTACAAGGTCAAGAACCCGCTGTTGATCTACCGCAACGATGGCGCCTCCTCCCGCGTCGCCAAGTCGGTCGCACTCAAGACCTACTCCTCCGGACCGCGCGGCGGGCTCGAGGGTACGCGTGCCCTCGCGGAGGCCTACGGTCTCGACAACGTGCTCATGATCGATGTCGGCGGCACGACTACGGATGTCGGCGCCGTCGCCAACTCCACGATCGCCGTCGACCGGCGCGGATCGATCCAGGGCGTCGACATCTCCTATGAGATGAGCAACGTGCGTTCCACCGGAGTCGGCGGCAGTTCGATCATCGCCGTCCACGACGGCGAGATCACCGTCGGCCCGGAAAGCGTGGGCGCGGCGCCCGGACCGGCTTGCTTCGGTTTCGGCGGTACCTCGGCCACGATCACCGACGTCAACCTGCTGCTCGGTGTGCTCAACCCTTCGACCTACCTGAACGGCGAGATGGCACTGGATGCTGACCGGTCGCGCGCGGTCATCATCAAGACCGTCGCCGACCCGCTCGGGATCAGCCTCGAGGAGGCTCTGATTCTCATGGAAGCGAGCTATTCCAGCCACCTGGCGCGCTCCTTCGCCGACCTCGTGAGTGCAACCGGTGACACCACGGTCGCCGCGTTCGGCGGCGGCGGCCCGATGAACGCCTGCAGCGCCGCGCGCATAGCCCGCGTACGCCAGGTACTCGTACCGCGACTCGCAGCAGTGTTCTCCGCCTACGGCATCAGCTTCTCCGACATCGCGCAGTCCTACGAAGCCAACGTCACCAGCTTCTCACCGGCCGAGATCGATGTGGTACGCACCGCACTGCAAGCGGATGCCGGCAAGGACATGTTTCAAGAAGGACACGACCTGAGCGAGTGCCAACTCGACTGGTCGACCCGGGTCGAAGACGGCGAAGAGATCCTGGCCCTCAAGGCCACCTTCCGGCTGCCGCACCCGGAAATTGCCAACGGAGCGCCCGCTCCAGCGAGCGTCGCCGTCGCCGCCGGAACCCGACAGGTGCGCTCTACTCCCACCCAGATTGACACCGTGGCCGTCTACCACCTCGACGAGCAGAAGTCCGGTGCGACGGCAGCCGGACCGGCCATCGTCGAGGGCCCGTTCTTCACCGCGCGGGTGCCGTTCGGCTGGACCCTCACGGTATCGACCGCCGGCGACCTGCAACTTGCCGACACGCTCTAACCCGATACCTCAACCCACTTTGTTTCCCAAGGAAGGTACAAACAAAATGCGCGTTCCCATGACCGAATACCTGCTCATCGACCTCGACACGGAACGATGGATCTGCCGCGTCTGCGCCCACGACTTCGGCGATGCGCGCGGCAATTATAAAGAGGGCACCCTGGTCTACGACCGAGACCCCCAAGAGATTCATCCTCCCGTGATCGACCCGGAGAAGTACGAATTCACATTCTCTCCCGACCCCACCTTCTGCCGCATCCTGGAGTTCTACTGCCCCAGCTGCGGAACCCAGATCGAAGCCGAATATCTGCCGCCGGGGCATCCGCCGACTGTTGACATGCTGTGGGACATCGACTCGCTGCGCGAAAAGTGGGTTGCCCACGGGGGCAACCCCGAAGAGGTCGTCAATTATGGTCCTGGCGAAAACGCCGAGGCCGACCTCAGCGCCCGGTTCGACTCCGTGGCACCCCACGCCCACTCGCGCCAAAACGAAGGACACTGACCGTGAAACGAATCTCGGTAGACATCGGCGGCACGTTCAGCGATTGTTTCTTCGTCTGGGATGACGTCTACATCGAATCCAAAGCGCTCACCACGCACCACAACCTGGCGCTCGGTTTCAACGAGGCCCTGGACCGGGCCTGCGAGCGGGCTGGGATCAGCCGCGAGACGGCACTCAAAGAGGTCGACTCGGTGCGCTACGCCACGACGCTGGGCACCAATGCCCTGATCGAGGGCAAGGGCCCACGGGTCGCGGCAATCGTCACCCACGGCTTCGAAGACACCATCCCGCTCTCCCGTGGCCGCGGCTACGGCGAAGGACTCGACGGGGCCAAACAGGGCGACATGCCGGACGCCCAACGCCCCGAACCGCTCGTGCCACGCCAGCTCATCCGCTCGGTGAAGGAACGCATTGATTCGGTTGGGGAGGTGCTCGTGCCGATCATGTACGACGACGTGCGCACGCAGGTGCGCGAACTCGTCGACAACGGCGCCGAGGCCATCGTCATTGCCCTGACCAACGCCACCGAGAACTCGGTGCACGAGGATCGCATTCTGGAAATCATTCTCGATGAGTACCCCGCGCACGAGCTCGGGTCTATTCCGGTGCTTCTCAGCAGCCAAGTATCGGGGCGCAAAGGCGAATATGTGCGGGCTATGGCCACCATCGTCGATGCTTTTCTGCACCAGACCATGTTCCATGCGCTCAACCAGCTCTCCAACAACCTGCGCGACTCCGGCTATGAGAAGCCGATGCTGGTCATCCATAACTCGGGCGGTATGGCGCAGCCCAATTCCACGGATGCCCTGCAGACGATTCACTCCGGACCGATCGCCGGTGTCGGGGCGGCCCAGCACCTCGCGGAGTCGACCGGCCTCGGCGACGTAGTGTCAATGGACATGGGGGGCACCTCGTTCGACATCGGCCTGGTGCCAGAGGGCGGCGTACGGCACTACGACTTCCAGCCCACCATTGGTCGCTGGATGGTCTCCGCGCCGATGATCCACCTCAACACGCTCGGCGCCGGTGGCGGATCTATCGCCGCCTATAACCGCATTCACCATGCCCTCCAGATCGGGCCCGAGTCAGCTGGAAGCGACCCGGGCCCGGCCTGCTACGACCGCGGGGGCCTGCGCCCAACGGTTACCGACGCCGACCTGGTGCTCGGCTATCTCGACCCGGACAACTACGCCAACGGGCACATCACCCTCAACAAGAAGCGTTCGATCTATGTCATCGATGAGACGCTCAGCGACGAGCTCAACCTGGACGCGGTCGAGGTTGCCAAGGTGATCAAGAAGACTGTCGACGAACAGATGGCGATCGGCATCGAAAAGGAGCTGCGCTCGCGCGGCGGACTGATCGAGGACTACACGATGCTCGCCTACGGTGGTAACGGCCCGCTGCATGCCTGCGGCATCGCGGCGAGCGCCGGCATCAGCCGTATCTTGTTTCCGCCGTTCGCTTCAGTGTTCTCCGCGCTCGGGGCCGGCAACATGCGTCCGCTCCACATTCACGAACGCAGCGCCTACGTCGTGCTCTACGAACCGATCAAGCGCAGCCTCTACGCCCAGTACGAGGCGCTCAACGGGTACATCGAGGAGCTCGAAGCGAAGGGCGCCGAAGACCTCGTACGTCAGGGCTACGACCGCGCTGACGTGCGCTATCGCCTCGAAATGGACATGCGCTACGGCAACCAGCTCGTCACCACGGCCGTCGCCTTCACCATCAACCGGGTCAATGGAGTCGCCGACGTGCTGCACCTGATCAAGACGTTCTCCGAGCTCTTTGGCGAACGCTACGGCGAGGGTACCCAGGCGCCGGAGGCGGGCGTGCGTGCGCAGACCATTCGCGTAGCGTCCTATATCGAGGGCGAAGTCATTGCATTCGAGTCGATTCACACCGGCGGGGAGAAGATCAAGCCGGAACCGGTCTCGCATCGGTCGGTGCATTTCACGAGTATCGCCGGCGCGGTCGACACCCCCGTTTACGACGCCGAGGCGCTCAAACACGAATACGTGATCCACGGACCGGCGATCGTCACGACCGAGAACACCACCTATCTGGTCGAGCCCGGCTGGCGGCTGGAACCGACCAGTCAGGGCGCGGTATGGCTACTGAGCGACTGACCGTTTTTCTCACCCTCGCAACACCTCAAATAAGCAAAGGAGCTTGAACCATGACATTGACAACTGACAAGTTCGTGCCCACCAGCGGAAACGACGACGCGTCCCAGCTACTCACCGACCAGGAACAGCAGTGGGTCGACCAGTTCATGGACGAGACCACTCTTTTTCTCGGACCAGACCCGGCCATCATGCGTACTCACGAGATCATGCCGCGCACCGCCTATGAAGAAGAGTGCATCGCGCAGGGTATCGACCCGCTCGAGGTCGACCGGATTCGCAAACGCTTGGCCGGTGCACTTGATGAGGCCTTTGAGATGTGCGAGAGCATGGGCGCGGCGCCCGGAGCGAAGTGGGCCGACCTCTCCTGCGCGGTCTACACCGCCGAGGGCGATGTCACGTATCTCTCCAACCGCGGCGTGATCGCCTTCTCCGCGGTGCTGCACCACCCCATCCGCTACATCATGAAGAACTGGAAGGATGAGCCCACCGTCGGCATCAACCCGGGTGACGGTTTCTTCCACAACGACTCCCGCTTCGGCATGGTGCACAACACCGACCAGTCGATGCTGGTGCCGGTCATGCGCGACGGAATCATCATCGCCTGGGTGGGTGCGACCATCCACGAAGGCGAGAACGGAGCGTGTGAACCTGGTGGCATGCCGTCGGGTTCGGAGTCACCATTCGATGACGGTCTGCGGGCCTCGCCGATCAAGATCGTGGAGAAGGGCCATCTGCGTCGCGACCTGCTCACGTTCTTGCAGCACTCCACGCGCGACCCGAAGCTCATGCTCGCCGACATCAAGGTAAAGATGGGCGCTACCCGGCGCATCATGGACACCGTCGACCGGCTCATCGACGAGGTGGGACAGGAGACCTTCGTCGCGTCCCTTCGCGTCACCGTCGAGGACGTCGAGACTGAGGTACGCCGCCGCATCGCCGAGTTGCCCGATGGCACCGTCACCTTCAATCAGTTCGTGGACTCCACGCTCAAGGAGAACATTCTGATCAAGTTCGCCTGCAAGATCACCGTCAAGGGCGAACGAATGATTATCGACCTCACCGGTACCGGCCCCGAGATTCTCAATCGGGCCCTCAACTCACCGCTCGCGTCGACGAAATCGTTCATGTCCCAGGCCGTTCTCTCGTACTGGTGGCCCGACCTGCCTCGCAGCACTGGAGCGTTGTCGCCGATTGAAATCATCACGGAGGAACATACCTGGGCGGATGCCGGGTACGACGCGCCCGTCGGCCAGTCGCTGCAGGCATCCTTCCGCGGCTTCTCCGCCCTGCAGTCGGCCTTCGCCAAGATGCAGTTCTCATCGCCGCAGAAATACTCGAACGTCGTCGCGCCCTGGTTCAACCAGATCAACGATTTTCTCTGGGGCGGCACCACGCAGAACGGTGAGCAAGTGGGCAACCTGTGCGCTGACCTCAACGGCATGGGCGGCGGGGCGAAAGCATTCCGCGACGGTGAAAATGCCGTAGCGCCGTTATTCTGCGCCATGGCCGACCTCGGCGAGCAGGAAGTCATGGAAGAGGAGGTTCCGTTTCTGCAGTTGGTCAGCAAGCGGCTGGTGCGCGACAACCAGGGCTTCGGAAAGTTTCGCGGCGGTATGGGTTACGAGATGATGGTGGCCTCACGCGGCACACCGAGCTGGGGTTTCATGACCGTCACCTCTGGATCGAAGTTCTCCTCGGTTCCGGGCATGTTCGGAGGGTACGGATGCCCGACGTACCCTCTGGCCATGGTCAAAAACATCAACATCTACGACATCATCAAGAAAGACCCGTCGCAGTTCAACCTGTCGATGGAACGCGTCATGAACGAGCAGCCTTTTGAGGGCGGCGATTACCAGTCCGGTCACATGGGGCTGCAGTTCGACGTGGCGAAGGAGGGCGAGCTGTACATGATCGCCCAGGGCGCCGGTGGCGGCTACGGCGACGTGCTGGAGCGCGACCCTGAACTCGTCGTGACTGACCTGGAACTGGACCGGATCTCGGCCCATGTCGCCACGAACATCTACGGCGTCGTCTGGGAACCAGACACCTTCGTGGTGCACGAAGAAGAAACGATCCGGCTGCGGGCACAGATGCGCCAGGATCGGATCAGCCGCGGAAAGCCGTACAAGGAGTTCGTTGCGGAGTTCGTTCAAGAAGAGCCGCCCAAGGACCTGCTCTATTTCGGTTCGTGGGGACAGGACAACGACGAGGAACTGTTGGCGACGCACTGGGGCAAAATCGAGCCCGAGCGGGTCAAGGGCAAGATCAAAGATCTGCCACTCATCATGGTTCCTGACCGCCGAGTACTGAAAATCAGCAAGCTTGAGGCGCGGGTACGCGAACTCGAGCAGAAGTACGGCGAAGAGACCGTGCACAAATCCTGACCTGTCCTTTCTGACCCGTGGCTGCGAGGTCGTCTCCTGGCTGCCTCGCAGCCACGGGTCACTTTTTTAATCGATTACAGGGAGACACCATGACACTTTCGCTCCATGAGCTTCTGGCCGAGCCACCTTCGGGCCGCAGTCGGGCTGTGGTGTTGGATAGTCACGATTATGCCCAATCCGTTTTTTTGCAGGGTAAGCCCGTGCCGTGGCAGGAACCCATGGCATACGCGAATTTCTTCGGCCAGGTTCAGGGCGTTCTCAAGTCCGATCTGGCGCTGGTCAGTCTCGACCGGTTCTATGCACACCGGGTCGCATCTGATCCCGCTCTGCAAACCGCAATGGGCGCCAAGTCCCGCACCGGTTATGCCCTCCGCACCCTGTTGGGTGATGCCGAAACGACGGCGTCCGTGATCGAACTGGTCACCGTTCTGAGCCAGACTCAGCGGGTGCCGGTCGTGCTGCAGATTCCGTCACCAATGCAGTGGCTGGCGCGAACGCACCCGTTTTCGGGGTCGGCCGACGTGTCGGGGCTCGACGCCGATACTGCCGAAAACGCATCCATGTATGTCGCCGACTGGCTGCGCGGATTCGCCGCGCTGCCGTTGATCGCGGTGTTGCTCGACGACCGCGAATCGGCTTTCGGCACCGAACCGATACCGCTGTCGACGTACTCGCCGATCACCAACGTGACCGACCACTACCAGTGGGCGCTCGGCCAGCGGCACGACGATCGGGTCGAGCTGCACGACAGTGCGCTCCGCGGAGCGGTGATCGGCACGGACTTCTGGTCGAACGACACCGACACGCTGCCGGTTGGTGATTTTCTGGTGGGAGAGGTGCCGCGCCAGGCAGTTCCGGAGCGGGTGCTGAGCCGCATTTCGAAACTGGTCTAAACCGGATGCCGGCGGTCGCGAAGAACGCGACCGGCATGAATTCGGTACCGGTGACTCAGGCCGAGCGCCGCCGGCCAGCGGCTGCGTTCTGCTCGAGCGGGGCAGCGAGGGCCACGTTGAGCGCTGCGATGACGGCAAGCATCCGCTCTGTCAACTCGACTTCGTCGATCGGTTGGTGTTCCTGAAACCATTCGCGTTCGTTGCGATACTCGAGTTCGTCGAGACTGTCGAATGTCTAGCCACTGGGATGAGGGCTCACGACGCGAGGCTACGCTTTCGCTGCGGCTTTCGCGGCCCGCTTGGTCGCGCGCACCCGGGTCACTGACTCGGGATCGACGATGTCTGCCACCGACCGGTACGCGCCGTCTTCGCCGTAGGGAGCAGATGCGTCACGCCAGCCGTCCGCGTCGACCCCGAGTCGTTTGCCGAGGAGTGCGAGGAAGATCTTCGCCTTCTGCTCGCCAAACCCGGGCAGCGCCTTGAGCCGGCGCAGAACCTCGGGGCCGGTCGGGTGCTCAGCGGTCCAAATCGACGCCGTGTCGCCGTTCCAGTCCCTCACGATGACCGCAGCGACTTCCTGTACGCGTTTGGCCATCGAGCCCGGAAAACGGTGCACGGCCGGCGACTGGCGAAACACCAGGACGAAGGCGTCGGCGTCGTAGCCAGCGATCGCGGCCGGATCAAGTGCGCCGATACGGTCACGAATTTTGGCCGGGCCGGCGAAGGCGGTTTCCATAGCGATCTGCTGGTCGAGCAGCATGCCCACGAGCAGGGCGAACGGGTTCTCACTGAGGAGGGCGTCGGCGGCGGCATCGCCGGTGAGGTGCAGGGTGGTCATTCGCCCATTGTGCCACCGCTCCGCCGTGAGTTCAGCACTCCACCGCGGTCGGCCTGGGGTGTGGTCTGCGTCGCACGCGATACGGGTGGACGGGGACGCGTGTGGCCCGATACCGGGCAAACGTGAAGGGGGAATCGTGATTATGAACAAAAATCGAGGTGCAGCCACGGCTGGCGTCTCAACCCGACTCAGTGTTTTCAATCTCGATTTGGTCGAGCAGTCGAGGTTGTAGCTTCAGTTCGGTCCAACCGCGGCAAAGCGGATGTGTATCGGGGTGCTGCGCACCGCCCTGCTTTTCGGCGGCATGCCGACATCAGCATCGCCGTTGAACTAAACGTCGAAGCGTCACTCCACCACGTCGCCGTCGCCGTCCCCAGCTCTGCCGAGAGCTGTGCAGAATGTCGACCATGCCGCGGAGCGCGAAACGCAGTCAATTTACGGGACGTGGGACGTGGTCTAGATGATCACTCGTGCCCGACTCACACGATTCGCTCGAACACCATCGTCGCTTGGACACGATCGCCTCCTCCGAACCCCTTACTGCCCGACGCTGCCGTTGTAATGGTGTGCAGTCGGTAGCCGAGCGCGGCCTGGGAATTAATCGCGTTCTCCAGCTCCGTGAGATTGCCGGAGCCAGTGCCCAAAAACTTCTCCTTGAGCACGACCTGAATCACGACATACATGCCATTTACCGCCATCTGTGCTTCACCTTTCACTGCCCGGAGCCGGATCCGGAGCCTCATCAGAAGACACCAAGATTACAGGTGTTGACTTCAGTCGCCGCTCGACACCTCTAGCCGACCCGAATCGGTCTGGTCGTCAGGATGCCACACCATACGGGTCGTCCAAGTCGCCGACTCATTGTCCGGAACGTCGCTACGCAACTGCTGCGCCGAGTCTCGGTCCGGCTCCCCTGATGGCGATAACGGGCACAGTGCTCGCCTAAATCATATAAATACTCGCGGTCGAACAGCCGCCCCAGCTGATCGAGGTCTCGCGCACCCAACGCATTGTGCGCAATTACCTCGATGGAGGGATCTTTTACGCGGCCTTCAGCGGTGTGATCGATGCAACCGTGTTCCGCAGCGCCCGGCGCTCACGATGCAGCTCATAATTGCACTGCAGCTTCATCCAGAACTCTTCCGATGTTCCGAAGTACCGCGCCAGGCAGATCGCCGTGTCGGCCGTGATGCCCCGCTTGCCGTGCACGATCTTATTGATCCGGTGCGGCGGCACCCTAATGCTGACCGCGAGCTTGTTCTGAGTGATTCCGACGGTCACCGACCAGCCGCTCCAAACGATTTCCCGGAGGAATCCACAGATCATCAACATCCGCGGCCGCATTGACCAGCTCGAGTTATCGCAGGATCATGCGCGGGACTGTGCGGTCGACACCCGTGACGTACTGCTCGTGCCAGGTCCCTCCAGCGTCCTTGCTACCGAAGAACCTGGCCACGAAAGTACTACATAACGTTCAGCGTCAATAAAGCCAGACGTCAAACCGGAACTCCACCACGTTTCGTCACCGATCAACGTCAGATAACTGACTGTGCTCTCGCCCTACAGTCCAATTGAGAACGAGGGCAGCCTCCGCTCTACTCCCGACCGTCCTCAAGCGGGATGAGCATGGTGCGGAACGGACCGGCCACGGTGTGGAGGTCCCAGATGCGATCGGCGACCCCGTCGATGCCGTTGGCAAGCTGAAGCTGTGGGATGCCGCCGGGAATCACCAGTTGGTTGACCCGGATACCCTCCTCCCCGAGGGCTTCGTGGAGCATCTCGCCGTAGGCGCTCTCAGCCGGGAAAGCGACCGATGTGCCGGCGTAGCCGGCGCGGGCCTTGACGGAGGTTCCGCCGTTGATCATGATGATGCTGCCGCTACCTGCCTGCCGCATCGCCGGAAGCACTGCTTGCACCGCGTGGATGAGCCCGAGGGCCGAGAACCGCAGTGCCTCCAACGCCAGCTCGGGAGTCATCTCAAGAACCGGCTTCAGATAATCGCGTGACGGAAGCGGGCTATATTGCAGCGCGGTGATCGGCCCGAGCTCTGCCGCGGCATTCGCAAGGGCAGCTTCGAGCGACGCCGGCGTGCGGACATCCGCAGCGTAAGCACTCGCGGTGAAGCCGGCAGCGGTGAGCTCGGCAGCCAAAGCGTCTAGTTTCGACTGGTTCCTGGCGATCAGAGCAATTGAATAGCCTTCGCTCCCGAACCTGCGCGCAACTGCTGCTCCGAGTCCCGGTCCGGCTCCGATGATGGCGATGACAGGCACGATGGTCTCCTTCGATTGATGCTGCTGTGATGATTAACGCGAAAGGGTTCAGTCTAAACGTTGAATCTGTAGTCAAGTCGTCGAGCACTTCTGCCGCACCCCACGGCCTCAGCTTTCTGATCGCCACCCGTTCAATCCGTGGATCCGGCGACGGCACTGGCTCACGACGCCACAACCGCGACCGGCCGGTGATTTCCTATCCGAGGCCGATCAGGCCTATTGGCAGCGCCCGAGCCGGTCTATTGTTATCGCCATGATCAGTCGCATCGTCGCACGCACACTGTCCGCCGCCGCATTGAGTGCTCTCTTCCTTGTTTCAGGGATACCAGCAGTCCACGCCGCAGCGCAGCCACAGCACGGTCATTTCGAGCAGGTTATCGCGCTTCCCAACGGATTCCAGCCCGAAGGAATCGCGATCGGCCCGCGCGGCACTGCCTACGTCGGCTCACTCGCCGACGGCGACGTCTACGTCTTCGACGTGCGTACCGGCGAGAACATCAGGACCCTCGAGGGCCCGGGCACTCCGTCGGTCGGCCTGAAGATCGACAACCGCGGTCGGCTTTTCATCGCGGGCGGGCCCACCGGCCAGGCGCGGGTCGTGGATGTCGCCACGGGCGTCCTCCTGCAGAGCTACGCCCTCACCGGTGCACCAACGTTCGTGAACGACGTCGTTCTGACTCGCGACGCCGCATGGTTCACCGACAGCCAGCAGGCGCAGCTCTATAAGCTCCCCCTCGGACCGGGCGGCGCGCTCCCTGGAGCGGATGCGATCGAAGTCGTCCCCCTGTCGGGCAGCTGGATGCAGCAGCCGGGCTTCAACGCGAACGGCATCGCGGAGACCCCCAACCATCACGCGCTCCTGGTCATCCAGTCGTCCACGGGCATTCTGTTCCGCGTCGATCCCGAGACCGGCGGCGCCGCGGTCGTTGATCTGGGCGGGCTTCTGCTCCCCAACGGTGACGGGCTGCTCGTCGTCGGGCGCACCCTGTACGTCGTGCAGAATCAGTTGAACACCGTCGCCGTTATCCACCTCAATGCAGCCGGGACCAGCGGAGAGCTCATCGACCGGTACACGGACCCCGACTTCCAGGTGCCCACGACGATCGCGAAGTTTGGCAACGGACTCTACCTTCCGAACGCCCGCTTCGGCACTCCCCCGACACCCGACACCCCCTACTCGGTGGTGCGCATCGATCGGTGACCACCGCCTGCAGACGCACATCCCCAGCTTTCAGGTCACGAACCCAGCGGTGGCAGTCCCGCCACCGTGGCGCGGTCACGGCCGATAAACGCCGCTACCCCGATGGGAACTCCGCTTTGTGTCAGGATCGACTCGATCCCGGCCCGACCACGCGGACCCGTCTTCACTCTGACACCTACCACGTCGTTTGGAGGGGATGCGGCACCACAATCAGAATCGGCACTCCGACTGTATCTTTCTTGTCGCCACAGGCATGCCCTCTACACGTTGAAGCGGAACTCCACCACGTTACGTTACAGAACAACCCCTGAACCGGGTGAGCGAGCGAGTGCGGTCGTCCCCGCCGCCGGCAGACCCAGGTCTGCACCGAGCTGAACGAACCAGCGGCGCTGGTAGGCGGGCAGATCACTTCTCAAGGCTGACTCGACGCCTTGAACGACGAAGCTCCGACTCCACACTCCAGCCTCCACGAGCCCGGGCACGACCACTGTTCGAAGTGGATCGTTGACATCACTCCGGTCGCTCTGCCTCAAAGAAGCACCTTTGATGCCACGCGTCGTGAAGAGACGAGCGAAGAGCACCCTGGTGACTTTCGGTCTCGCAAGCAGCCAGTACAAAAGCGGCTTCCCCGGCCTGTCAGCCCAACCGCTGATCAGCATCAAGACAGCTCCATCATGATGTGGTGCCTCGACGAGACCTTCTTCAATCCACTCATACATCACGGCCCGACCCCGGTTACGGTCCCAGTTCTTGGGATTCGCTGCGAAATCCGAAGACCATTGATCGACGAACGCGATGAGGTCGTTGGGGAACAAGGCCGGGTACACCCACTGCGCAAACGAACGGTCCTCTGGTATCGGCCAGACTTTCGCGGCCTGAGCGGGCACTTTGGAGGCCAGCAGGACGGTGGTCGCCGCATCCCAGTGCCCTAGTTCCAATGGCCCTGTCCAGGCGTCAACGAATTGCGCGTACCCCCCGGGATAGTCTGCTCGCAGATCGCGAAGCCACGAAGTCACCGTCGATGCTGAACTCGCGCACAGGATGGCCTTGGCCTGACCAACCAGGGGCTTGCACGCCGCGCGGCGCTCGTACGGCTCAACGGAAGCGAGTCGGGCCGCAAGGTCACCCGAACGGCCCGTTGCGAGGAGGTTCCTGAGCGAGTCGACCGTGAGCATAACCGAATGCTAGTCCGCTCTCCGCCCACCAGGTTCGCCGTGCCTCGAAAGAAGGGTCTTTGTCCCGCGGGCGGCGCGGAGTGATTGCCGCAATCTGCTCAGCCATGCGATCCTCGGCAACATCGCGGTCATGCCGGTCCTGCAACGTCAACCAGAATTGCGCCGAGGTGCCGAAGTACCTGGCCAGGCGGAGAGCCGTGTTCGCGGTGATTCGACGCTGGCCGTGCACGACCTCGTTGATGCGGCGAGGCGGCACACCGACGGACACCGCGCTCGAGACGGCCCTCGCGGGCCTCCTCGACCATCAGAAAAGGCTCTGGCGGACCTCCTCGACCTGCAAGAAGCGGCCTTGGCCGGCCTGATTAGACGTTAAACCTAAATTCGACCACGTCGCCGTCCTGCATGACGTATTCCTTGCCCTCGATGCGTGCCTTGCCCTTGGAACGGGCTTCGGCAATCGAACCGGCGGCCATGAGGTCTTCGAAGGAGAAGATCTCCGCCTTGATGAAACCCTTCTGGAAGTCGGTGTGAATGACTCCAGCGGCCTGCGGCGCGGTCCAACCCTTATGAATGGTCCAGGCGCGGCACTCTTTGGGGCCGGCCGTGAGGTAGGTCTGCAGGCCGAGGGTGTCGAAGCCGATGCGGGCGAGCTGGTCGAGGCCACTCTCGGCTTGACCGGTCGATGCGAGCATCTCGGCGGCGTCTTCGGCGTCGAGTTCGCTCAGCTCACTCTCGAGCTTCGCGTCGAGGAACACGGCGTTCGCCGGAGCGACGAGCGCGGCGAGGGTGTCGAGCCGGGCCTGGTCTTGCAGCACGGCCTCATCGACGTTGAAGACATAGATGAACGGCTTGGCGGTGAGCAGGCCAAGCTCCCGAATCGGCTCGATGTCGAGCGTGGCCGAGGACAGCGGCTGGCCACCGTCGAGGATGGCCTGCGCCTTGAGCGCGGTTTCCAGAACGAGCGGCGCCAGCTTGCGGCCCTTGACCTCTTTCTCGAAGCGCAGCACGGCCTTCTCAAGGGTCTGCAGGTCGGCCAGGATCAGCTCGGTGTTGATGGTTTCCATGTCGCCGGCCGGGTTGACTTTGCCGTCGACGTGCACCACGTCAGGGTCGGCGAAGCCGCGGATAACCTGGGCGATGGCATCCGCTTCGCGAATGTTGGCAAGGAATTTGTTACCGAGGCCCTCCCCCTCGCTCGCACCACGAACGATGCCGGCGATGTCGACGAACGACACCGGTGCCGGCAACAGGGCCTTGCTGCCATAAATGGTTGCCAGGTCGGCCAGGCGCGAATCGGGCAGGTTCACGATTCCAACGTTGGGCTCAATGGTTGCGAACGGGTAGTTCGCCGCGAGCACGTTGTTCTTGGTCAGGGCGTTGAAGAGGGTGGACTTGCCCACATTGGGGAGTCCGACGATTGCAATAGTAAGAGCCACGAGAAATTATTCTACCGGCAGCTCGCGACGCGGGCCCTGTCGGTGGCCCGTGAGAACATTAGGTGTGCTGAATTTTACCGCGATCGATTTCGAAACCGCCAACTCCTCGGGCGCCTCGGCGTGCTCCGTCGGAATGGTGAAAGTTCGTCACGGCGTGGTCGTCGATTCGGCCTACTGGCTCATTGCCCCGCCTCCCGGGCACGATGAATTCTCCGAGTGGAACACTCGTATTCACGGCATCACCGCAGCGGATGTCGTGGGTGCAGCCACCTGGGCCGAGCAGCTTCCGCAGTTGGTCGCCTTCGTCGACGGCGACGATCTCGTGGCCCACAACGCCGGGTTCGACCTCGGCGTGATCAAGACGGCGTCGATCGTGACGGGCCAGCCGGTGCCCGATTTTCGCTATGTCTGCAGCCTGCAGGTGGCCCGCCGCACCTATCATCTGGACTCGTATCGGCTACCGGTGGCGGCCCTGGCGGCCGGTTTCGAGGATTTCTCGCATCACAATGCGCTCGCCGACGCCGAGGCATGTGCGGCCATCATGATTCACGCGGCTGGGCGCCACGAAGTCGACACGCTTGAGCAGCTCGCCCATGTGACCCGGGTCAAGGTCGGCGTAATTGGGCCGGTGGCCACACGGGAGCACGCGTCAACGCACGGTCCGATGGCGCTCAGCTAGTCAGAGCAGGCCAGCAATTCGCCTGATCCGAGTGTCATTTCGGCGATGTCGGTGGGCACTGGCAGACTTTGAGCATGGAGTCAATGCTGAGTTTGATTGTTGGTCTGGTCATCGGCGCCGCGTTGGGCGCCCTGCTCACGCTGGTGCTCGTACAACGTCGCGGTGTGGGCGCTACCAACCACGACTCGCTCGTAGACGATCCTGCTGTGCTTGAGGCACGCCATCAGGTGGCCCTCGCCGAGGCTCGGGCGAGTGAGGCCACCGTTCGCGCCGCACTGCAGAGTGAGTTGTCGGCGGCCCTCGCCACCGTCGATGGACTCTCTGCACAGATTGACCACGACCGGGCCACGGCGCGCGAAACCGGTGAACGGCAGCGTTCTGACCAGCAACTGCAGTCCGAGCGGGAGAAACGCGAACACCTCGTACTCGAAGCCCTCAGCCCCGTGCGCGAGACCCTGCGCACCATGCAGGAAAAGGTCACCGAGCTCGAAACTCAGCGCAGTGAACAGTACGGATCGCTCTCGGAGCAACTCAAGCAAGCCCAGATTTCTGACCAACAGCTGCGGGTGACCACCGAATCGCTCGCGAGCGCTCTGCGTTCCAACAGCACCCGCGGTGTGTGGGGAGAGACCCAGCTGCGCCGCGTGGTCGAAGCCGCCGGCCTCGCCCAGTACGTGGATTTCAACACGCAGACCAACATCTCGACAGATGCCGGGCTCGGCCGGCCCGACATGGTCGTGCGTCTGCCCGGCAACAAGTCGATCGCGATCGACGCCAAGGTTCCCCTCGAGCACTATATCGAGGCGAGCACCATTCCCTACACGGCCACCGGCGAGGAAGGCGCCCGCCGCAAGTTGCTGATCGACAAGCATGTGAAAGCTGTGCGCATGCATATCGACGCGCTCGCCAAGAAGACCTACTGGGAAGGTTTCGATGCCAGCCCAGAGTTCGTGATCGCGTTCATACCCAGCGAGTCCCTGCTGTCGGCGGCGCTCGAGGCCGACCCGTCAATTCTGGATTACTCGTTCAGTAAACGAGTGGCCCTGGCGTCGCCGGTGAATCTGTGGGCGGTGCTGAAGACGGTGGCCTTCACCTGGCAGCAACAGGCGGTGACCGACGAGGCGCAGAAACTCTTCGACCTCGGCAATGCCCTGTACCAGCGGCTCGGTGCGCTGTCCGGCCATGCCGAGTCGCTGCGCAAAGCGTTGGAGCGCACGGTGGACAGCTACAACAAGTTCGCAAATTCGCTTGAATCCCGGGTGCTCGTGACCGCCCGGCAGTTTCCCGGGATCGACCAGACCAAGATCGGGCTGCTCACCGAACCGGCCATCATCCACGATTCACCGCGCAAACTGACCGCGCCCGAATTGGAGGCACCGGCATCCGAACGCGACACGCTGGACCTTGCACTGCGATTGGACGGCGCTGAATTGAACGGCGCTGAATTGAACGAGGCTAAACACAGCGTGATCAACCGACGTCTCGCTGGTGTCAACGAATCTGATTCCGAGGTACCCGTGTAAGTCGGTGGCTGCACTGCCATGCGCCGTGCAGGCGACTCACGAAACTGCACGCCTCGCATCTGAACGAACAGACCCGAGGCGCGTAGTTTCGGTGAGGCCCGAGAAGCCGGTTGAAGTGCTTACAGCCACTTCTCGGCGAGGTGCTCGGCGATGACGCGACGAGCCGTGCCTGAACGCGAGCGCAGCACGATGCTTTCGGTGCGAATCATCGGGCCTTTACGACGCACGCCGTCGACCAGGCCGCCGTCGGTCACACCGGTTGCGACGAAGAACGTGTTGTCTCCGCTGACCATGTCGTCGATCTCCAGCAGCTTGTCGATGTCGAGCCCGGCTGCGACGCCACGGGCACGCTCAGCGTCGTCCTTCGGGGCGAGACGCCCCTGCATGTAGCCGCCGAGCGCCTTGAGTGCGCAGGCCGTGGTGATGCCTTCCGGGCTTCCGCCGATACCGACGCACATGTCGATGCGGGTCTCGTACCGGGCGGCATTGATTCCGCCTGCGACATCGCCGTCGAGCATGAGACGTGTGCCAGCACCGGCACTGCGAATGGCATCGATCAAGCCAGCGTGGCGCGGACGGTCGAGCACGGCGATCGTCATTTCACCGACCGGCTTTTTCATAGCCTGCGCCAGATCGCGAATATTATCGGCGATCGGCTGGTCCAGGCTGACGACGCCGCGTCCGGCCGCGCTGGTGACGATCTTGTCCATGTAGAAGATCGATGAGGCGTCGAGCATGGTGCCGCGGTCCGACACTGCGATGACGGAGACCGCGTTCTGGCGGCCGGCGGCCGTGAGGCTCGTGCCGTCGATCGGGTCCACGGCGATATCGCAGGCGGGGCCACGACCGTTGCCGACGTGTTCCCCGTTGAAGAGCATGGGGGCTTCGTCTTTTTCACCCTCACCGATAACAATGAGTCCGTCGAAGTTGACGGTGCCCAGAAAGACGCGCATAGCGTCGACGGCGGCCTTGTCGGCGGCGTTCTTGTCGCCGCGGCCGATGAAGGGTACGGCGCGGATAGCTGCGGCCTCGGTGGCGCGCACGAGTTCCATAGCGAGGTTACGGTCGGGGTGTTGAAACAGAGTGGCGGTCTCGGTGTTGTTCAAAAGGTCCTCCCGGACGTAAGTTCGACTTCGATTACGACGGATGCGCGGCGGGTCGCGCGGATTGTCCGCCCGAGTCACCCTATCGCGAGGGACCGCGCCGAACCGGGCATCGCTAGACTCGGGTCACACCCCCGCACATTTTCGAGGAGAAGCAATGCCTATCGCAACCCCCGACCAGTACGCCGCAATGCTCGACACAGCGAAGACCGGCGGGTTCGCCTACCCGGCGTTCAACGTGTCCTCATCTCAGAGCATCAACGCCGTTCTCCAGGGCCTGACCGAGGCCGGATCCGACGGCATCATTCAGGTCACCACCGGTGGAGCCGACTACTTCGCCGGGCACACTGTGAAGAACCGGGCCTCCGGCGCACTCGCGTTCGCCCGCTTTGCGCACTCGGTCGCTGACAACTACCCGATCACCGTCGCGCTGCACACCGATCACTGTGCAGAGAGCGCTCTCGGCGACTTCGTCATCCCGCTCATCGAAGCTTCGGAGTCCGCGGTCGCCGATGGCGGCAAACCTATCTTCCAGTCGCACATGTGGGACGGTTCAGCCATCGCGCTCGACAAGAACCTTGACATCGCTACGGACATTCTGAAGCGCACCCGCGCGATCAACGCCATCCTCGAAGTGGAGATCGGCGCCGTCGGCGGCGAAGAAGACGGCGTTCAGGCCGACGTGAACGAGAACCTGTACACGACCCTCGACGACGCAATCAAAATGGTCGAGGCCCTCGGCCTCGGCGAGCAGGGCCGTTACATGGCCGCTCTCACCTTCGGCAACGTGCATGGCGTCTACAAGCTTGGCAACGTGAAGCTGCGCCCGGAACTGCTCAAGGAGATCCAGACCGGTCTCTCCGCCAAATTCGGGCTCGCCGCCCTGCCGCTCGACCTCGTCTTTCACGGCGGCTCCGGCTCGACCGATGCCGAAATCGCCGAAGCCGTCGCCAACGGTGTCGTGAAGATGAACATCGACACCGACACCCAGTACGCCTTCACCCGTTCGATCGCCGATTACATGCTCAAGAACTACGACAGCGTGATCAAGGTCGACGGCGAAGTCGGCAACAAGAAAGTTTACGACCCGCGCGCGTGGGGCAAGGTGGCCGAGTCGGCCATGGCCGCTCGCGTTGTCGATGCCACCCGCCAGCTCGGCTCAGCCGGGCACTCAAACAGTTAGAGCACGCAGTTAGAGCAATGTCAGAGAACCCGGACTCCGTTCCACCCCCCGCGAAAAACCCACGCCCACGGCCCCAGTACGGCGAACTCGCCCCTGAGGGCTGGACTTGGCAGCCTCCACAAGAAGAAGCCAAAGTTGAACCTGCTCCCGCCCCCATTGTCGGGGCGGGAGCAGGCGGGCCGCCACGCGCGAACCAGCCGGTCATTCCGGCGGCTCCGTCAGAACCGGAACAGCAGTACCAGCGAGGCCAACCATCCCGGCCAGCCAGGCGCACCGCGCCACGCTGGGACCAGCCGTTGACTATCGGGCTGCTGGCGTTCGGACTGCTGGCCACCCTGTACGGCGCGTTTTCACTCGGCGCGCTCCCCGACGCTATGCAGTTGATCTACACCCAGCAGGGGCTGGGAACCTACACACCCACCGCCAGCATTGGCCCGTTGACCACGGTCGGGGCCATCGCCGTAGTCTTCGTCTGGCTGGCTGCCACGGCGGTGTCAATTGGTCTGCTCCTCAGACACCGGCGAGCGTTCTACGTGCCGCTCATCGGGGGCGCCGTCTCGACCGTTGTGCTGTTCTCCTTCATTCTCGCCGCTATGCTCGGCGACCAAACGCTCATCAACTTCCTGAGCCAGCAGTAGCTCGCAGGCCTCGGTCGCCTACTCGGCCGAGGTCGCCTACTCGGCCGAGGTCGCCTACTCGGCCGGGGTCGCCTACTCGGCCGGGGTCGCCTACTCGGCCGGGGTCGCCTACTCGGCCGGGGCGGCGCGACCGCCGAAGGCACGGGTGTCCATTTCGCCGGAGAGGTCTTTGCGCAGTTCCTTGGGCAGCGAGAAGATGAGGTCTTCCTGGGCGGTCTTGACCTGCTCGACGTCGCGGTAACCGGCATCGGCGAGCGCTTCGAGCAGTTCATCGACAAGTTCTTCGGGAACGGATGCCCCACTCGTCACCCCTACGGTCGCCGCATTGTCGAGCCACTCCTGTTTGACCTCGCTTGCGAAGTCGACGCGGTACGCGGCCTTGGCACCGTATTCCAGGGCCACCTCGACCAGCCGCACCGAGTTGGACGAGTTGGCGGAACCGACCACGATCACCAGGTCGGAGTCGCGGGCGACCTTCTTGATGGCGACCTGGCGGTTCTGGGTGGCATAGCAGATGTCGTCGCTGGGCGGATCCTGCAGGTTGGGAAAACGCGCCCGCAACCGGCGCACGGTCTCCATGGTCTCGTCGACACTCAGCGTGGTCTGCGACAGCCAGACCACGCGGTCCGGGTCGCGCACGACGACCGTGTCGGCTTCCTCCGGGCTGCCGACCAGGGTGGTGTGCTCGGGTGCCTCGCCGGCGGTACCCTCGACCTCTTCGTGGCCTTCGTGGCCGATCAGCAGAATCTGAAAATCGTCGCGGGCGAAGCGCACGGCTTCGCGGTGCACCTTGGTCACCAGCGGGCAGGTGGCGTCGATGGCCTGCAGGCCGCGCGCGGCAGCCGCATCGACAACGGCCGGTGAGACGCCGTGGGCGCTGAAGACGATGTGCGCGCCGTGCGGCACCTCATCGACCTCGTCGACGAAGATCGCACCCAGATTTTCGAGTTCGGAAACCACGTGGACGTTGTGCACAATCTGCTTGCGCACGTAAACCGGGGCGCCGTAGTGCTCGAGCGCTTTCTCGACCGCGATGACCGCACGGTCGACCCCGGCGCAATACCCGCGCGGGGCGGCGAGCAGCACGCGCTTCTGTCCGACCACCGGGGTATCCTTGAGTCTGTTGCGAGCACTGGGAATGCGCGGCATACCCAGGCCGACAATGGGAGGCTTGCTTGTAGTGTGCGCGCTGGTGTTCACCGCCTCAGTCTACGCACGCACGATCGAAGAAATCTGGGAGGATCCGACTGTGCCCACAGCCACCACAACACCCAGGACCACCGCATGACGGACGCCCCCGCCACCGTGGAAGCACCGTGGCCGGTCGCCCTGCTCTCGGGCAAGATTCGCGGTTACATCGAACGCCTCGGCATGGTCTGGGTCGAGGGTGAGATCACCCAGTGGGGCGCAAGCGGCGGCAACGTCTACGGCAAGCTCAAGGACCTCTCCGAAGATGCCACGGTAAGTTTCACGATCTGGTCGTCGGTGCGCGCCAAACTCACCGCCGACTTCAAGGCGGGTGACCGCGTCGTCGCGCTGGTCAAGCCCAACTTCTGGGTCAAGGGCGGCACGCTCACCATGCAGGCCTTCGACATGCGCCACGTCGGGCTCGGTGACCTGCTCGAGCGGCTGGAACGGCTGCGCAAGCAACTCGCGAGCGAGGGTCTGTTCGACGCCTCCCGCAAGAAGCGCCTGCCGTTTCTGCCGCACTGCATCGGCCTCGTGACCGGAAAAGATTCCGACGCCGAGAAAGACGTCATTCGCAACGCCCAGCTGCGCTGGCCGGCCGTCAACTTTCGGGTCGCTCACGCCGCCGTGCAGGGTGATCGCGCCGTTGGCGAGGTCACCAGTGCCATCGCGCGTCTTGATGCTGATCCCGAGGTCGACGTGATCATCGTCGCGCGCGGCGGCGGCGACTTTCAGAACCTGCTCACCTTCAGCGAGGAAAGCCTGGTGCGCGCCGCGGCCGCTTGTGTGACGCCGCTGGTGAGCGCGATCGGGCACGAAGCCGACCGTCCGCTGCTCGACGAGGTGGCCGACCTGCGCGCGTCCACCCCGACGGATGCCGCCAAGCGCGTCGTTCCCGACGTCAGCGACGAGCTGAACCGGGTGCAGCAGGCCCGGGCGCGTCTCAGCAGCCGGCTCACGGGCATCCTCTCGTCGGAAATCGATCGAATCTCGCAGTTGCGCAGTCGGCCGGTGCTCGTCGACCCGCGCTGGATCATCGACTCCCGCAGCGAAGACCTCACCCGCTACGTTGCGCGCGGCGCCGAACTGACCGGGCGCATTCTCGAGCGTGCCGAGGCCGCCGTGGTGGAACTGCGCTCCCAGCTGCGCGCCCTCTCGCCCCAGGGCACCCTGGACCGTGGTTACGCGATTGCCCAACTGCCTGATGGCCTCGTACTGCGCCGCGCCGATGATTCCCCGGTCGGAACCGAGCTATTGCTCACCCTGGCCCACGGAACCGTCGCCGCCATTGCAGGTGTCCCCAGCGCTGCGTCGAAATAATTAGACTAGACCCTATGACCTCGCCTGCCCCCGCCATCAGTGATCTCAGCTACGAACAGGCCCGCGACGAGCTCATTCGCGTGGTGAACGAGCTCGAGCAGGGCTCGAGCACCCTGGAGCAGTCGCTGGCGCTGTGGGAACGCGGAGAAGCCCTCGCCCGCCGCTGCGAAGAATGGTTGATCGGCGCCAAAGCCAGACTCGACGCGGCCCGTCTCGCGGCCACGGCGCCCACGACCGAAGACGCCGCGCCCAGCAGATGAGCCGCGCTCCCAAACCGCCGCGCATCGTCGCCGAGCTCGGTCGGCCGGAGACTCCGCAGGAGACCGCTGACCGGCTCGCCGAGAATTCACGCAAGTATCGCTCGCACAAGACCGTGAACAATCTCGTGCTCTCGCTGCTCGTGACGGTGGGCGCCGTGCTCGTACTCGTGCTTCTGGTGCCGCGCAACGACAACCCGGTCACTCGCGACGTCGACTACGCGACCATCGCCGCCCAGGTACAACCGGTCGTTGACCACCCCCTCGCCAGCCCCGAGCTGCCGGACGGCTGGAGTGCCAACGACGCTGAGTGGCAGGCCGGCACTAACGGCCAAGTACCGTCCTGGTACATCGGATTACTCACGCCTGACAACCAGTTCATCGGTTTCAACCAGGCCTTCGACGCGAACCCCACCTGGCTGGCCCAGAAACTGCCCGACTCCCCCGTCGTTGACACCGCCAGCATCGCGGGCGTCACCTGGGACGTCTACCGCAACAGTGCCCCCGCCGCCGATCGGGGCAATTTCGACTACGCGCTTGTGACGACCGCTGGCACGAGCACCTACCTGCTGATCGGTACGGCACCCACCGGCGACTTCGAGACCCTCGCCACCGCGTTAGCTGCCAATGTGGCAAAGAATGGAGCCCCATGAACCCCACACCTATGGCTACGCCCTCTCCAGCTGAGGCTTGGAACGAAATGCGTGAAGGCAACGAGCGCTTCGTCGCGGGCTCCCCGCGGCACCGCCAGGACGTCGACCGGCGGGCCGAACTGGTCGGCCAGCAGACCCCGCATGCCGCGCTGTTCGGCTGCAGCGACTCCCGCCTCGCCGCCGAAATCATCTTCGACCAGGGCCTCGGTGACCTTTTCGTCGTGCGCAATGCCGGCCAGATCATCTCAGAGTCAGTACTCGGATCCCTGGAATATGCCGTGGCCGTGCTGCACGTTCCGCTGATCCTCGTGCTCGGCCACGACGAGTGCGGTGCGGTGCGCGCCGCCATCGACTCTCAGGCAGAGGATGCCCCGGCCCTTCCCGCACACATCACGCACGTGATCGAAAAGATCGTTCCGGCAGTGCGTCGGGTGAGCGGGCAGCCGGTATCCGCTTTTGTAGACCCCACCCAAATCGATGCCGGCAACGTGGGCCGGGAACATCTCAAAGACACCGTCACCGAGCTGCTCGAGCAGTCCGAGGTGATCAGCGCGGCCATCGCAGAAGGTACATTGGCTATCGTCGGTGCGAACTACGTTCTTCGCGAGGGTCACGCCGACCCCAACATCGTGGTCGGTGTCATTTAGACCAGACCACCCGCGTACCCGTTGCGCACAGCACAATCTCATACAGCACCGAAAGGGAATGCACACAGTGGTGGACACCTCCGCACAAACCGGCTACCGGATCGAACATGACACGATGGGTGAGGTCCGCGTTCCAACGGATGCTCTCTACGGTGCCCAAACCCAGCGCGCCGTCGAAAACTTCCCGATCTCCGGCTCCACACTCGAGTCCGCCCAGATCGCCGCTCTCGCCCGGATCAAGAAGTCAGCGGCTCTCGCCAATGCCCAGCTCGGCGTGCTCGATGCGGACATCGCCGCCGCGATCGCCACGGCCGCTGACGAGGTCATCACCGGGCAGTTCGACACCGAATTTCCCATCGATGTCTACCAGACCGGCAGCGGCACCTCCTCGAACATGAACATGAACGAGGTCCTGGCAACCCTCGCGACCCGCGCCCTCGGCCGCTCCGTGCACCCGAACGACCATGTCAACGCGAGCCAGTCCTCGAACGACGTGTTCCCCACCTCGGTGCACATCGCTGTGACGAGCGCCCTGATCGACGAACTCATCCCCTCGCTTGATCACCTCGCCGTCTCCTTCGAGGCCAAGGCGGAACTGTGGAAAGAGGCTGTCAAGGCCGGCCGTACCCACCTGATGGATGCCACTCCGGTCACCCTCGGCCAGGAGTTCGGCGGCTACGCGCGCCAGATGCGCCTCGGCATCGAACGCATCCGCACGGCACTCCCCCGCGTCGCCGAAGTTCCCCTCGGCGGCACCGCGGTCGGCACCGGCATTAATACTCCGTACGGCTTCCCGCAACTCGTCATCGAATTGCTCGTGCAGGAAACCGAGCTGCCGATCACCGAAGCGCGTGATCACTTCGAAGCCCAAGCCAACCGCGACGGGCTGGTCGACGCTTCCGGTGCCCTGCGCACCATCGCCGTCTCGCTGACCAAGATCTGTAACGACCTGCGCTGGATGGGATCCGGCCCCAACACCGGGTTCGGCGAGATCAGCATCCCCGACCTGCAGCCCGGCTCATCGATCATGCCCGGCAAAGTCAACCCGGTCATTCCGGAAGCCGTGCTCATGGTCTGCTCCCGCGTCATCGGCAACGATGCCACCATCGCCTGGTCGGGTGCCTCGGGGTCGTTCGAGCTCAACGTCGGCATCCCGGTCATGGGCACCGCCCTACTCGAATCAATCCGTCTGCTGACCAACGCGACCCGCGTGCTCGCCGACAAGACCGTCGACGGTCTCGTCGCCAACCTTGAACACGCTCGTGCGCTGGCCGAGAAGTCGCCGTCGATCGTCACCCCGCTCAACCGGGTTATCGGCTACGAAGCCGCCGCGAAGGTTGCCAAGAAGGCCGTCGCTGAGGGCCTCACCGTGCGTGAGTCCGTTATCGCCCTCGGCCACGTCGAACGCGGCGATCTGACGCTTGCCGAGCTCGACACCGCGCTCGACGTGCTGAGCATGACGCGTCCGCCGCAAAAGAAGTAATACCGCAGCCCAACTCGAAGCCGATACCTCGCAAATGAGAGGTGTCGGCTTCTGGCGTACGTCCGCGACCCGTTTTCTCAGCTGGGTGCAAAGCAATGGTGCTCAGCGGCTGCAGGGTCCTTCGGTGTGAGCGGCCTGAGGCGGTTTCGCGGATGTCGCTCGTCGTCGCGTCGCCCCTCTCTGTCTTGATCGTCCACGACCGCAGGTACGCACTGCTGAGCTTTCGCGTACTGGCACTTTCATGCTCTCACCGGGTTGACCTCCTGCCAGCCTTGAGTACTGTGAACGGGACTTGCAGAAAATACTTCTTCAGTTCCATTCTCTTCAGGAGGTTAGTGTGCCGAACGCCATCGAGACCGTCGACGTCAATGTCCCCGTCAGCGTCGCTTACAACCAGTGGACTAAATTCAAGGAATTTCCCAAGTTTCTGACTTTCGTGGAATCCATCACGCAGGTGACCGACACGCTCACCGAGTGGAAGGTGAAAATCGGCGGCGTGGAGCGCACCTTTGAGGCTCGGATCACCGAGCAGCACCCCGACGAGCGCGTTGCCTGGAACAGCACCGGCGGCGAGGTGGACCATGCGGGGGTTGTCACGTTCCACAAGTTGGCCATGAATGAGACTCGCGTGACGGTTCAGCTCGACTGGGAGGCCACCGGGCTGCTCGAGAAGGCCGGGGCCATTCTTGGTGTGGACAATCACGCCATCAAGAAGGACCTGGCCAACTTCAAGGAATTCATCGAGGCGAAGGGAACCGACCAAGGCGGGTGGCGCGGAAACGTCGAGGCGTGACACGGTCGCGCGGCCAACCTCCGGATTGTCCGTGCGGCGTTGGCCGGGAAAGTCGCACAGCCGGAGTAAGTTGTGCTACGCAACTCGGATAGTCATTTTGGTTCGTTCCCCGTAATTTCAACGAATGCTCGTGGACAGTAGAGGACATCGTGATACCTGACTCCCTAACCCAGACCCAGTACGGCACCATCTACAACGTATTCT
>NZ_PJJL01000032.1 GCF_002929505.1 Cryobacterium sp. Y57 | reverse complement strand
TTCCGCACCTTTGGGGTACGTATAGATACATTACGGTCCCACCACCCACCCGTCAAAACGCCCCCCACCCGGGCGTGTCGCGACCGGGTAGGGGGAGACTGAAGAGGTGAGCCGATCCATGAAGACGACACAGCAGCATCCGCTCGAACATCGAGCATGGGCTCTGCGCCTCGGGTTTCGGCGAAACCTGCTGCGGCCAGCAGACTCGGAACGCAGCGACCGAGTGACCCACATTGAGCTGTTCTTCGATCTCATTTTTGTCTTCGCGCTCACCCAGCTGTCGCGCTACCTCTACGCCAACCAGTCCTGGGTGGGAGCACTCGAGTCGATCATCCTGGTGCTCGCGCTCTGGTGGCTCTGGGTCTACACGACTTGGGTGACCAACTGGCTCGACCCGGCCAAGCTTCCCGTACGCAGCGTCGTGATCGGGCTATCCCTCGTGGGACTCGTGATCAGCGCGTCGATTTACGATTCCTTTGGCAATCAGGGGCTCGTCTTCGCCGTCGCCTATGTTGCCCTGCAACTGGGCCGCACGGTCTTCATGGTGCTCGCCCTTGCCCGGCACGATCCGGCCCTGCACGCGACCTTTCTACGCATTCTGCTCTGGCTGTCGGTAGCGAGCGTCTTTTGGATCTTGGGGGGCCTCATGCCCCTATCGGTGCGGCTGCCGGCCTGGTTGATCGCCCTGGTGATCGAGTACGGCTCAGCCAGCCTGGGATTTCGCATTCCTGGCTTGAAAGCGCCGGGCGTGGATGACTGGGATGTGTCTGGACCGCACATCGCCGAGCGCAGTGCCTTGTTCGTCATCATCGCAGTGGGTGAGTCCTTTCTGGTCACCGGGTTTGCATTTGTCGATCAGGAGGCATCTGCTCTCGGGATAGCCGGGCTCTTTCTCGCCTTTGTGAACGGGGTAGCCATGTGGTGGCTCTACTTCGATCACGGAGAGCAGGCCGGGAGCAAAGCAATCGCGGCATCGAGCGCGCCGGGCCGCATCGCTCGGCTGGCGTACACCTACGTGCACGCGATCATCATTGCGGCAATCGTGCTGACCTCGGTCGCGGACAAGTCGTTATTGGAGCATCCGGAAGGTGCCATGACGCTCCCGGTAGCCGTGACTATTATCGGCGGGCCGTTGTGCTATCTGGTCGGGCTGCTGCTCTTTCGCTGGATCGTCACGCGCACGCTGCTCGTATCCCACCTGGTGGGGCTCGGACTGCTGGCCCTGGCCGGCGTGGCAGCAACGGTCCTGACCCCGCTCGGGCTAGGGGCGGTGACCTCCGTGGTGTTGGTGACCGTGGCGGCATGGGAGACCATCGTGCGAGTCCACGCCGGTACGACCGACGACGATGCGGGCTGAACAGAACCCGGGACGCGGGCTTTTTTGGCGGACTGACCAAAGCGGATGCCAGGCCTGCCCGCAGGACGCTGGCCCGGGGCCCGAACACAGTGAGTGCAGGACGAGGGGGACGTTGGACTCTACTGTTGCGCCCGCGCAGCCACAATACTGGGATGAGCGAGATCGCTGAAACAGATCGGAAGGCAATCATGGGCTCTCTCACGTATGACCGCGTCGTCGTGGAGATCGATGATCGCACCCTCGCGCACCTGCAACTCGTGATCGTGCAGAAGCTGCGCCGGGGCGAGAGTTTTCTCCTGTCCTGGCAGGATTGCCCATCGGTGGGGTCTGGTCGCAGTTCTATCTGGCTAAACCAGGCCATCCCCTTGTATTTCAAATATGCCGGCGGACACGCAGTCACGCTCAGCCGAGCGTGGATCGAGGACCTCAGCCGCTCGGCGAACAGCACTCAGGGGCTCATGATCGTGAGCGAGGCCGGTTCGTCGCCGGTCACCACTCTCACGGTGCGCTCGAAAACGACAATTGATGCGCGAACGACCGCTCGCACCGACACGGTCCTGGCATAGTCCGCGTCACGGCATACTCCGCTTCGCGGCAGCAGGCGCTCCGGACAAAGTCAGTGACCAGACCTCACTCCGATTTACGAAAGCGGGCCCACGCTGAAAATGCGGGCCTGCTTTTCGAATCTGCCGCGACCTAGTGCTTCGCGACGAGCGTGAGCACGTCGTAGGACGCGATGAGTTCGTCATTCTGGTTGGTCAGCACGGCATCCCAGCGCACCTCGCCGTATTCGTCGGTCTCGCGCGGGGTGATCTGCTTCGCAGTGAGCGCAACGCGAATGCTGTCACCGGGCGAGACCGGTGTGACGAACCGCAGGTTCTCCAGCCCGGAGTTGGCGAGTACCGGCCCGGGCGCCGGGTCGACGAATAGTCCGGCGGCCCAGGAGACTAGCAGGTAGCCGTGCGCCACCCGGCCCGGGAAGAACGGGTTGGCCGCGGCCGCCTCTTCGTCCATGTGGGCGTAGAAGGTATCCCCGGTGAACTGCGCGAAGGTCTCGATGTCTGTGAGCGTCACCGTGCGGGAGTCCGAGACGATCTGGTCACCGATCACGAGTTCGGCCAGGCTCTTCCGGAACGGATGCGTGTCGCCGACCCGCGCAGAGGCACCCTGGTGCCAGATTCCGGTGATGGCCGTGAGCATTTCGGGCGAGCCCTGGATGGCGGTGCGCTGCATGTGGTGCAGCACCGCGCGGATGCCGCCGAGCTCTTCGCCGCCGCCGGCCCGGCCCGGGCCGCCGTGCACGAGCTGCGGAACCGGCGAACCGTGCCCGGTGGAGGTGCGGGCGTCGTCGCGGTCGAGCAGGAGCACGCGACCGTTGAAGGCGGAGATTCCGGTCATCAAAGCGACGGCCACGGAAGGGTCATGGGTGGCGATACTCGTCACGAGCGACCCGCCACCCCGCCGCACGAGGGCAATGGCCTCGTCGAGGGTGTCATAGCCGAGCACGCTCGAGACCGGGCCGAAAGCCTCGACCTCGTGCACGGCGGCAACAAAGGCGTCATCGAAGCGCAGCAGTAGCGGCTCGACGAAAGCGCCATCGGGAGCGGGCGCGGTTGTGCCGTTGGCATGCAGAACGGCCGGGGCATCCGTTTTGCCGACGACCAGTTGGCCACCGGCGGCCTGAAGACGGGCGACCTGCTTGAGGACTTCGAGGCGCTGCGCGACGGAGGCAAGCGGACCCATGGTGACGCCCTCGGCGCGGGGATCGCCGAGCACGATGCGTTCGATGATGCGCGCCTGCACGGCCGCGACGACGTCGTCCATGGCCGCGCGCGGCACGATGACGCGGCGGATGGCGGTGCACTTCTGGCCGGCCTTGACCGTCATCTCGGTGACGACCTGCTTGACGAAGGCGTCGAATTCGGGGGTGCCGACGGCGGCATCCGTTCCGAGAACGGATGCGTTGATCGAGTCGGTCTCGTTGGTGAAGCGCACTCCCCCGGTCTGCACGGAGTCGTTCGCGCGCAGCTTTTCGGCGGTGGAGGCGGATCCGGTGAAGGCGACCAGGTCGCCGAGGCGCACGTCATCGAACAGGGTCGGCACGCTGCCCGAGACCAGCTGCAGCGAACCTTCCGGCAGCAGGCCGGAGTCGGCGAGGATGCGCACGAACGCCTCGGCGAGGTAGCCGGAGGGGGTGGCGGGCTTCACGAGGGTGGGCACTCCGGCCAGAAAAGCCGGCGCGAACTTCTCGAGGGCTCCCCAGACCGGAAAGTTGAACGCGTTGATCTGCACGACGACTCCGGGCAGGCGCGAGTAGATGTGGCGGCCGATGAAGGAGCCGTCCTTGGAGAGCGGCTCGACCGGCCCGTCGACGTAGACGCGGGCGTTGGGCAGTTCGCGGCGGCCCTTGGAGGAGTAGCTGAACAGCACTCCGATGCCGCCGTCAATGTCCACCGAGGAGTCGACCTTGGTCGCGCCGGTGCGGCTGGAGAGGGCGTAGAGCTCCTGCTTATGCTCGGTCAGCACCAGCGCCATCTGTTTGAGCAGCACAGCACGTTGGTGAAAGGTGAGCGCGCCGAGCGACTTTTGGCCGATCGTGCGTGCGTACTCGAGCGCTTCCGCGAGGTTGAGGCCGTGCGTGCTGACGCGGGTGACGACTTCACCGGTCGAGGCGTCACAGACGTCGACAGCAGCGGATGCGTCGGTGGGGGTCCACCAGGCGCCCTGGACGTAGCTGGGCAGAATGGTGGTCATGGGATTTTCCTTGTCTTCTGTGCGGGATGCGGTAGGGGCCCTGGCACTCATCAGGCTTCGTTCCAGCGGTAGAAGCCCTGGCCGGACTTGCGGCCGAGCTTGCCCTCTGCGACGAGCCGGCGCAGCAGCGCGGGCGGTTCGAAGCGAGCGCCGAGCTGTTGGTGCAGGTACTCGGCAATGCCCAGACGCACGTCAAGTCCGATCAGATCGGTCAGTTTCAACGGCCCAACCGGATGCTTGTAGCCGAGCATCATCGCGGCATCAATATCCGAGGCGCTCGCGACACCCTCCTCGAGCATTCGGATGGCCTCGAGCCCGAGGGCCACTCCGAGCCGGGATGACGCGAATCCGGGCGCGTCACTGACGGTGATCGGAGTTTTGCCGAGGGCAGAAACCCAGCCCTGAGCATCCGCCACCAATTCGGGTGAGGTAGCGCTGCCGGTGACGAGTTCGACCAGATTCGAAGCGGGCACCGGGTTGAAGAAGTGCAGACCGAGAAAACGCGCCGGACGCTGCAGTTCGTCGGCGAGGTCGTCGATCGAGATCGACGAGGTGTTGCTCGCGAGGGCGGCCTCGGCTGAAAGCTGGGCCTCGACCTTTTGCAGGGCCTCGATCTTCAGCGCACGCACCTCGGGAACGGCTTCGACGACCAGTTCCCGGTCGGCGAACAGGCCGAAGTCCACTCCGACGGCGAGGCGAGCCATCAGTTCCGCGCGGGTTTCCCCGGTAGCGCCGCGGGCGATGCTCGCATCGACGGCGCGCAGCACACGTTCGCGGGCGGCCGTCGCTTCAGTGTCGCCCCGTTCGACGAGGGCCACGTGGGCTCCGGCGAGCAAAAAAGCGTGTGCTATGCCGGCGCCCATCCGCCCGCCGCCGAGTACCCCAACGAGCGCGGGAACGCCGGATTCGCCGCGATCACCCAGTTGCAGTTCAGACACCGGCATCAGGCACGCTCCACAATGAGGGCCGAGCCCTGGCCGACGCCGACACACATCGTCGCGAGGCCGTGCCGGGCATTTTCCCGCTCCATGCGGGCGAGCAGGGTGACGACGAGGCGTGCACCGCTCGATCCGAGCGGATGCCCGAGCGCGATAGCGCCGCCGTCGCGGTTGACGATTTCATCGTCGAGGCCCAGGCGACGGATACACGCAATCGACTGCGTGGCAAATGCTTCGTTGAGCTCGATCGCTCCGAGGTCGGCGATGCTCAGGCCACTGCGGTCGAGGGCGCGCTGGGTGGCCGCGACCGGGCCGAGGCCCATTATTTCCGGGGCCAGGCCGACGCTCGCGCCGACCACGATGCGGGCGCGCGGCGTCAGGTCGTACTTTTTCACCGCCTCACCGCTCGCCACGAGAATCGCCGAGGCGCCGTCGTTGAGCGAACTGGCGTTGCCGGCCGTGACGACGGAGCCGCCGGAGACAATCGGGAGCAGGGCGGCGAGGCCTTCGAGGGTGGTGTCGCGCCGCAGACCCTCGTCGACGAGCACCTCGCCCTTTTTGGTGGGTACGCCGACGATTTCATCGACGAAATGACCGGCGTCGATCGCGGCGGCGGCGCGCTGATGGCTGCGGAGAGCGAACGCATCCGCTTCGGCGCGGGTGATGCCATCGAGTCGGGCAACTTCTTCGGCCGTCTCCGACATGGAGAAGGTGGCCTTGTCGCGGGCGGCAAGTGTGGGGTTCACGAACCGCCAGCCGATGGAGGTGTCGAACTGGGCGCCGGGCTTAGCCCAGGGGCGATCGGGTTTGGCCTGCACCCAGGGGGCGCGGGTCATCGATTCGACGCCGCCGGCGATCATGAGGTCGGCGTCGCCGGCACGGATGGCCTGCGCGGCCATGGTGATCGCCGACATACCGGAGGCGCAAAGCCGGTTGACGGTGATGCCCGGCACGTGATCGGGCAGGCCAGCGAGCAATCCGGCCATTCGGGCGACGTTGCGGTTGTCCTCACCGGCCTGGGTGGCGGCGCCAAAGATGATCTCTTCGATCAGTACCGGGTCGATGCCGGCGCGGCGCACGGCCGCACCGACGACGAGGGCGGCGAGGGCGGCGGGACGAACCGAGGCCAGTGCTCCTCCGTAACGACCTACGGGGGTGCGTACTCCTCCAACGAGGTAGGCCTCGGCCATGTTTCTCTCCTGAAGACGGTGTCTGCGTGTGCCTGCGGGAACGTGGAATAGATTACCGACCGGTCGGAAAGTAATTGTGGCAGATGTGGGTGGGTTCGCACAACCCGCGCGGCATGCACAAGGGGCACCCGCCATTCGGCGGGTGCCCCTTGAGATCAAACGATTATCAGATGTTGGCGAGTTCGCGCACAGCCGCGTCACCGGGGGTGGCTGTGGTGTAGCTCGCGTCGATCTCGGCCCGGTCGAGCAGCTCGTCCATGCGGCGCTTGCGCTGCTTGGGGATGAGCGTCACGACGGTTCCGGTCTTGCCAGCACGGCCAGTACGTCCCGCACGGTGCAGGTACGTCTTGTATTCGTCGGGCGCGTCGGCCTGGATGACCAGGTCGATGTCATCAACGTGGATTCCGCGAGCAGCGACATCCGTTGCGACGAGCACGTTGACCCGGCCACTGGTGAGCATCTGCAGGTTGCGGGTACGGCGAGCTTGGTTGAGGTCACCGTGCAGGCTGGTCGCCTTGACTCCGGCGTCTTCGAGCTGGTCGGCGAGCTGCTCAGCATAGGCGCGCGTGCGGCTGAAGATGAGCGTCTTGCCCTCGCGGTTGACGAGCTCTTCGATGATGCGGCCCTTGTCGCGGTGCTCGATGACGAGCACGCGGTGGTCGATCGTGGAGGAGGCCTGGTCTTCGCCGGCGACCTCGTGCACGGCCGGGTTGGTCAAAAATTCCTTGACCAGCGAGGCAACGCCCTTGTCGAGGGTGGCGGAGAAGAGCAGTTTCTGGCCGCCGGCTTTGGTCTGGCGCAGGATGCGCTGCACCGGCTCGAGGAACCCGAGGTCGCACATGTAGTCGGCCTCGTCGAGCACGGTCACGACGACTTCACTCAGGTCGAGACGACCCTGGTCGATGAGGTCTTCGATGCGGCCGGCGGTGCCGATGATGATGTCCACGCCGCGCTGGAGAGCGCTGATCTGGCGGTACTGAGGAACGCCGCCGTAGATCTGGGTGGTGAAGAGGCCGACGCTGCGGGCGATGGGCTGCACGGTGCGGTCGATCTGCAGGGCGAGCTCACGGGTCGGGGCCAGGATGAGCGCGCGGGGCTTGCGGGCCATCTTGCGGTCCTTAGCGCCGTTGTTCTCCATGAGCTTCTCCACCAGGGGAGCACCGAAGGCGATGGTCTTGCCGGATCCGGTCTTGCCGCGCCCGAGCACATCGCGCCCGGCGAGCACGTCGGGGATGGTGGCAGCCTGAATCGGGAAAGGTGACGGAGCGCCGAGGGCGGCGAGCTCGCGCACGATGTTCTCGCCGAGGCCCAGGTCCCCGAAGGTCACACCGACGACATCGGAGGCCGTCGTCGCGATGGCTTCGAGACGCTCGAGCACGACGTCTTCGCCGCCGGCAAAGGTGGGCTTGACACCGTCTTCGCTGCGCTTCGGGTAGAACTTGCTGTCGCCATCGTCGGAACGGATCGGGCGGTCGTTACCGAAGTCACGACGAGGCGGACGATCGTCGTTCGAGCGACGCGCGGCGCGGTCGTCGAAGCTGCGCGGGGCGCGGTCGCCATACGACGGACGCTCCGTGCGAGCCGGACGATCGTTGTTGTAAGCCGGACGATCCGTGCGCGGGGCGCGGTCGCCATACGACGGACGCTCGGTGCGCGGGGCGCTGCCGCGGTCGCCGTAGGACGGACGATCGTTGTTGTACGCCGGGCGGTCGGTGCGCGGGGCCCGGTCGCCATAAGAGGGACGCTCCGTACGCGGGGCGCTGCCGCGGTCGCCATAGGACGGACGATCGTTGTTGTACGCCGGGCGATCCGTGCGCGGGGCTCGGTCGCCGTAAGAGGCACGTTCGGTGCGGGGAGCGCTGTTGCGGTCACCATAGGAGGGGCGGTCGGTACGAGCCGGNCGGTCGGTACGAGCCGGGCGGTCGTTGTTGTAGGCCGGACGGTCCGTGCGAGGGCGGTCGTTGTTGTAGGCCGGACGGTCCGTGCGAGGGCGGTCGTTGTTGTAGGCCGGGCGCTCGTTGCGGTCGTTGTTGGTGCGACCGCCGTTTTCGGGGCGAACGGAACGCGAGCCGTAGGCTGGGCGCTCGCTCGAGGGCCGCTCGTTCGACCGCGCGGCGCGCTCGTCGGCGTTCCAGCGCTGCTTCTTGGGCGCACCCTCATCAGCGCGGTAACCACGGTGTCCGGGGCTCTTACTGCCGGCGTTGTTGGAACCGCCGTGACCCGATCCGCCCTTGGAGGCGTACTTGGGATCGAAGTTCTTACCGCCACGGCCGACGGCGGAATTGTGTGAATTGCCTTGAGGCATAAAGATATCTCTGGGTTGTGTTCAGTACATGGCAGAACAACATCGCACGTGCGACGTAACTGAGAACCCGAGCAATCTGCGGTCGGGGCCGTTCACATACAGTGATTTTTCACCAGCGGATTACTGGGAAACCGGCCCAACTTGACTTACAAACCCATCCGCGCACAGCGCGGTGTCAAGAGCCGACTTATACACGCTACCCGATGAATCCGGAAAAGTCACGTAACAGGGCCTGCAATGCCTCGCTCTATTCTGGTGACATGACCATTTCGATCGGCATTGAGCCGCCCCGGCAGGCCGACGTCGAGGCGCTTCTCGCCGCCGGCACCGTCTTCGCACACTCCCTGTATCCCGTGGAGAACACGTTTCTGCTCAGCACCGACGAGCTCGAGCGTCCCGGCGTCGACGTGTACGTGGCCCGCGATGAAAGCGGTACGGCGTGCGGCATGGCCGCCCTCGTACCGCTCGACCTCGACGCCTCAGCTGAATTGAAGCGACTGTTCGTGCACACAGAAGCTCGGGGCCGCGGTGTGGCCGGCCGCCTGCTGGACCGCATCGAAGCGGATGCCGCTAGCCACGGCATCCGCTCGCTCGCGTTGGAAACCGGCACGCTGCAACACGCAGCAATGGCGCTCTACCGCGGCCGCGGCTACGAACAGATCGAGCTGTTCGGCCCGTATATCGGCGAAGAGCTCAGCGTCTGCTTCGCCAAGAGCCTGTAATTCAGGCGGCGGGTGGAACCGCCTTCGTCCGCAACCTGGCCGCTTGCGGCACTCGGTAGAGAAGCGGGCCCCCGGAGGAACGAGTGCCCACTTCCCCAAGGAGTGCCGCAAGGAGTGCCCAAGGCGTATCGCACGGAGTGCCGCAAGGTTTCGCGCGGGGGCTCAGCGCGGCTGTCCCCCGATCCGGCGGGACAGTTCTGCGGCCGTCGCCATAACTGCCTGGGCGATCCGGGGCCACTGGGCCGCGGCAAATCGATCGCGTGCGAAGGTGACCGCGATGGCGGCGGCCGGCCAGCCGGCATGATCGCGCACGGCGAGCGCCACCGAGGCGATGCCGGGTGTGATTTCGCCGTCCTCCGTGGCGTAACCATCTGTTCGTACTCGATCGAGTATGGCGCGCAGCTCGAGGCGACTTCCCGGCCCCCGCCCGTCCCGCAGCTCAAGCGACGCCTGGTTCGGGTACAGCGCGCGCACTTGGGCCGCAGGGACCGCCGCGAGCAGGGCGCGCCCGCTCGCCGTGAGATGGGCGGGCAGCCGCACGCCCACCTCGGAGACGAGTGAGGGACGGTGCGCAGCACGCTCCTCGACGAGGTAGATCACGTCCCGACCGTGCAGCACCACGAGATGGGCGCTCTCCCCTAACCGGTCGACGAGCTGCGCGATCAAGGGGCGACCGAGTCGGGAAAGCGGTTCCTGGCGGCTGAATCCCGAACTGAGTTCGAAGGCGGCGATGCCGAGCCCGTACCGGTGTTCCTCGGGCAGGTGCACGACGAATCCCTGCTCCACGAGCACGTCGAGCAGCTGGTAGACGGTCGAGCGTGGCAGGTCGAGGGCACTCGCTACGGCGGCCGCCGGCGTCGGCCCACGCTGCGCGGCGAGGTGTGACAGCATGCGCAGGGCACTTTGGGCGGCCGGGACCTTGGACGGTGTTTCCATGGCAGGTCCCGGCTCCGCCGACGCTGGGCGGCCGATCTGCACGCGCTTTCGCGTGCGTTGAGACTGGATGCTGTCCGGTATACCGGCCAGCATCCACCTTATCGGCGTATCGCCTACCCCGGCGCGGGTGTGCAATGAAATCATGACTCGTGCACAGACGCCCAGCACCGACCCGCTCACCGCGAGCACAGCATTCGTTTCCGCAGCCAGAAACGCCACGGCGAGTGTCACTGTCGGAACCGCCGCCCTCTCGTTCGCTGACGTGATCGCCGTCGCGCGCCACAATGCGCGCGTGACACTCGACCCTTCGAGCCTCGACGAGGTCGCAGTGACCCGCAGGATCATCGATGCCCTCGCTGCGGATCCCGAACCACACTATGGAATCTCCACCGGCTTCGGCGCTCTCGCGACAACGTTCATCACCCCCGACCGGCGTGCCCAGTTGCAGGCGAGCCTCGTGCGCTCGCATGCCGCCGGCAGCGGGCCCGAGGTGGAACGGGAAGTCGTTCGCGCCCTCATGCTGCTGCGGTTGAGTACCCTGATGACCGGTCGCACCGGCATTCGGTCGGCCGCCGCCGAGACCTACGCCGCCGTGCTGAACGCCCAGATCACCCCGGTCGTGCACGAATACGGATCGCTCGGCTGCTCCGGTGATCTGGCCCCGCTCGCCCACTGTGCCCTCGTTGTGATGGGCGAGGGCCAGGCGCGCGACGCGACCGGAGTGCTCGTCACTGGCAGCCAAGCCCTGGCCGCGGCCGGAATCAGACCGGTCGTGCTCGCCGAAAAGGAGGGCCTCGCCCTCATTAACGGCACCGACGGCATGCTCGGCATGCTCGTGCTCGCCCTCGACGATTTCGCCCGCTTGCTCACCACCGCCGACATCGCGGCCGCCATGAGCGTCGAAGCCCTGCTCGGAACGGATGCCGTCTTCGCGGCCGATCTGCAGCAGCTGCGGCCTCAGCTCGGCCAGGCCGACAGCGCCGCGAACATACGCCGACTGCTGCTCGGATCTGGCCTGCTCGCCAGCCATGCCGGCCCGGAGGACGTGTCGGTACAGGATGCCTACTCCCTGCGGTGCGCCCCGCAAGTGCACGGCGCCGCGCGCGACACCGCCGCCCACGCCGCCCTCATTGCCGGCCGCGAACTGGCCAGCGCCATCGATAACCCGGTCGTCACCGTCGACGGACGCGTCTGTTCAAACGGCAACTTTCACGGCGCCCCGCTCGGCTACGTGCTGGACTTTCTCGCCATCGCCTCAGCGGATGTCGCCAGCATGAGTGAACGCCGTACCGACCGTCACCTCGACGCGAGCCGCAGCAAGGGCCTGCCGCCGTTTCTCGCGCACGAGGTGGGGGTGGACTCCGGACTCATGATTGCTCAATACACCGCCGCCGGCATTGTGTCGGAGCTCAAGCGACTCGCCGCGCCGGCATCCGTTGATTCGATTCCCTCCTCGGCGATGCAGGAGGACCACGTCTCGATGGGCTGGCACGCCGCGCGCAAGCTGCGCCGGTCACTCGACGGGCTCGGCCGCGTGCTGGCGATCGAGATCATGACGGCGTCGCGATCGCTCGATCTGCGCGCACCGCTCACCCCCGCCGCCGCGACCACAGCGGTGCGCGATCTCGGACGCACGGTGGCCGCCGGCCCCGGGCACGATCGTTTTCTCTCCCCCGAAATCGACGGCGTTGTGACTCTCGTGGCCTCCGGCGCGGTGCGCTCGGCTGCCGGACCCGGATTGGCGTAGGGTTCGGCAAACCTTGTAGCGACCTTACGTCACGCATCCACCCCGTTGTCAGCACTACCGCGCCGTGCCATACTTGCGCCACGCTGGCCCGCCCGAGCCGCGTAAATCCATTACCCGAATGGATCAGGTCTTCATATGTTGCTATCCGCCACGCTCCGTCATGACGCTCGGCTTGGGCGAGCGAAATTTTGGAATCGGGCGTCGCGAAGCCGGCCATTACTGGCGGCCGAAGGCGGACTGGTGGCAGTGGTCATCGTGGCGCTCGCGCTGTTCGGTGCCCCGATCGCAGCGATTGCCGACGAGGTGCCCGCCGGCGCCCCCACGAGCCCAGCACCGATCGCGACGGCAGTACCGATCGCGACCGCAGAGCCGACCCCCATCGCAACGCCTACGCCTACACCTGAACCGTCGGCCACACCCACACCCACACCCACACCCACACCCGCACCCGCACCCGCACCTCAGCCGATCACCAGCCCTACCCCG
>NZ_PJJL01000054.1 GCF_002929505.1 Cryobacterium sp. Y57 | reverse complement strand
CCGCTCCCCCCGGCGGACCCCTCGCCGGAACCGACTGACGGTCCCATCCCGCCGGTGGCTGTATCCCCGCAACCAACCCCCAGACCAACCCCCAGACCGACGACCGATCCGATTCCGGTCGCACCCACCGATATCGTGACGGCGTCAGCTCAAGCAGAAGCTGCGGCATCCGCTCAGGTGACGGCCACTGCCCGGGCGACTGCCGCACGAGCGCGCGCCGAACAGCGTGCCGCGGCCGCGCAGGTCGCAGCCCAGCGCGCTTCCGCCCAGGAACTCAGCGTGGAACGGGCCGCAGCGTTGACGACGGCCCTCACCCACTCGCAAACCATGCAAGCCGCGCTCGACACCGCTCGCGGCGACCTGACAGCAACGCGAGCAAGTCAGACGAGCGCGCAGGGCCGCTCGACTCTCGTTCACCGACTCGCCGTCGAGGCCTCGCAACAAGCACGAATCTCTGCCCAAAGCTTCGCAGTGGTCGCACGCAGGCTCGCCCAGCAACAACACGGTGCCGGAATCGCCGACGTTTTTCTCGGCGGGCACTCGCTCGGCAACGTGCTCGACCAGCTCAGCACGCTCGACCAGCTGAACCGCGTGGCCGACAACATCGACACAGTCCAGGCCCATGCCGAAGCCGACCAGGCGCGATCAGTCAAGCTCAACCAGCAGGATGCCGAAACGCGCGCTGCTGCCAGCTCACTGCCCGTCGACGCAAGCCAGGCGACATTCGACGCAGCCTCGAGCGACTTCGAGGCGGCAGGTCTGGCGCTCGTCACCGCAGCATCGCAGGCATCGAACGCCGCCGCAACCCTGGCGGCACTCGATGTGCGCCCGATCATTCGCACCGATCTTGGTCAGCTCAACGAGCAGGGTTGGGCCAACCCCGTGCAGGGTGCCATAACGGATGACTTCGGGCCACGCCCGATTCGTCCGCTCCCCGGAGTTGGCGCGTTCCATTACGGCACTGATATCGGGGCGAGCTGTCGGGCACCCGTTTTTGCAGCCACGTCGGGAATCGTGCGGGCAGCGGGCTCCGTGGGGAGTTACGGCAATTGGATTTTGATCGACCATGGGGAGGGTGTGCAGACGGGCTACGCCCACCTCGCCAGCGGTGACACCCTGGTCGCTGCCGGTGATCTGGTCACCGCCGGCCAGCAGATTGGCAGCGTCGGCAGCACCGGTCTGTCTACCGGCTGCCACTCCCACGTCGAGGTTCGGGTCGATGGCGTGCGCATCGACCCGCAATCATTCTTTCTCAACCGCGGCGTCGTTCTCGGCCGTTGAGGGCACGGCGCAGCCGCCTGACCTTGCGGGCCTGGAACAGGCGGGGAAGGGTTTGATTCGGCTGAACTCAGGCGATCCGACGCAGAGCGCGCCGCTCTCGGGCGCCTTCGACCAGTAGGTAGAGCACCGGAAGCACGATCAGGGTCAGCACAGTCGAGGAGACGAGCCCGCCGATGACCACGAGGGCGAGCGGCTGGGAGATGAATCCTCCGTGGCCGGTGAGGCCGATCGCCATCGGCACCAGGGCGAAGATGGTGGCGAGCGCCGTCATCAGAATGGGCCGCAGCCTGCGGCTCGCGCCGGCGACCAGTGCGTCGAACACCGCCAGGCCGCGCCGCCGGTACTGGTTGACCAGGTCGACCAGCACGATGGCGTTGGTCACCACGATCCCGATCAGCATGAGCACCCCGATCAGGGATGGCACGCCCAGCGGAATGCCGGTTACGACCTGGAGCGCGATCGCCCCGGTCGCCGCGAACGGCACCGACACGAGCAGCAGCAGCGGTTGCAGCAGCGACCGGAACGTTGCCACCATCACGATGTAGACGATGAGAATGGCCACCAGCATCGCCACTCCAAGCTGCTGAAATGCCTCGGCCTGATCGGCGCTGACCCCGCCAAGCGTCGCGGTCGCTCCGGTCGGCAGCTTCGTGTCAACGAGCATCTGGCTCAGCTGCGCGTTTGCCGTGCCCAGATCATCGCTCGCGGGAGTCGCCGAGACGGTCGCCGTGCGCAGCCCCTTCGTCGTCGTGAGGGTGCTCGGTCCCTCGACCTGTTCAACGGTGGCGAGGGTGTCGAGGGCGACCGATCCTGCGCGGGTCGGGATCTGCAGGGCTGCGAGATCAGCGGATGTCGTCGGCGGCGACTGCGCCGACAGGTACACGGTCAGGTTGGTCTCGTCGATCACAAGCGATCCAATGGAGCTCGGCTGCATGGCCCGTGACACGAGCGTGCCGAGAGCGAATTCGCTCAACCCGGCAGCAGCCGCAGCCTTCCGGTCGACCGTGACGGCCAGGTACGGAAGCGAGGAGGCGAGAGTGTTCGCGCTCTCCCTGATCGCCCCGAGTTTTTGCACTGCAGTGAGAATGGACGTCGTCGCGGTCTGGAGGTCGGCATCCGTTGCGGCCGTGATTTCGACGGCGATGTCGGAGGAGGCCCCGAATCCGCTTGCCGCAGCCACCGAGATCTCGCCCACGTCGCCCAGTGCCGCCAGTGCTGTGCGCGCCTGGTTTTGCACCGCATCGGCGTTGGCACCGTCGGCTGTGGTGATCGAATAGGTCACGGCGCTCGAGCTGGGCGCACCGCCGCGGAACGCGCTCGCTGCGCTTCCGCCGCCGATCGACAGCTGCACGATGTCGATACCGTCGAGGCCCTGCAGCGCGGTCTCGACCGAAGCGGATGCCGCATCCTGCGCGGCCAAGCTGCTGCCCACTGGCAGTGTTTGCGTCACTCGAAAGGTGTTCTGCCCGGTTGACCCGAGAAAGTTCACCTTCATGAACGGCACGAGCGCGGCCGTTCCGCCGAGCACGAGAACCGCTAGCAGCAGCGTCGCGACGGCATGCTTGAGCGTGAATCGAATGACCGGCAGATACCTCTGCTGCAGCCGTCCCGGGTTCTCTCCGGCCTCGGCTGCTGCCGATAGCCCGATTGAAGCGGATGCCGCTGCTGCGTGCCGCGAGTGGGCGCCGTTCGCCGGAGCGAGCGCGTGATCCACCGCAGCCGGACCGGCACCGAGCACGCCGTCAGCGGCCAAGCCAGCAGGGGCCAATCCGGCAGTGGCTGCCTCCTGCGGCACGATTCCGGGTGCCAGGTCGGTGGGGCGCTCATCATCGACAGCCACCAGAGTTCTCGGCGCCCGCAAAAACCAGAACGCGAGCACGGGAACGATGGTCAGTGACACGAGCAGCGAGGCGAGCAGGGCGATCGTCACGGTGAGCGCGAATGGGCGAAACAATTCCCCGGTCGATCCGCCAACGAAGGAGATCGGCAGGAACACCGTGACCGTGGTGACCGTCGACGCGGTGATGGCCCCCGCCACTTCGCGCACCGCGAAGACGATCGTGGCGGCGCGGTCGGCGCCGGCAACAAGGTGCCGTTTGATGTTTTCAATGACCACGATCGAGTCGTCGACAACCCGGCCGATGGCGATCGTGAGCGCTCCGAGGGTGAGGATATTGAGCGAATATCCCACTCCCTGTAAGCCGATGAAGGTGATCAGTACCGAGGTCGGAATCGAAATGGCGGTGACAAGGGTGGCGCGCACCGAAAGCAGAAACAGCAGAATCACGATGACCGCGAAGCCGAGACCGAGCAGACCTTCCTGGGTGAGTGCGTCTATCGACTGCTGGATGAACGGCGCCTGGTCGAACACGACCGTGAACGTGGCCGGTGCGACGGCCGCCTCGAGCTGCGGCAGGATCGCACGCACCGCCCTGGACACGTCGACCGTGTTCGCGGCGGGCACCTTGGTGACGGCGATAGTGAGGGCCGGTTTGCCGTTTACCCGGGAAATGCTGGTGATCGGGTTTTGCACCAGGGCGACCGTCGCGACGTCGCCGATGGTTGTGGGGGCGGCATCCGCTGCGGCACCGATGCCAGCACCGACGCCGGCGCCGGTGAAGCCGGCCGAGCTGGCCACGAGCGGGAGCGCGACGATGTCCTCGACCGAGCCGAGTTTGCTGCCGGCCTGCACGGACAATGTCGTGTCACCCTCGGTGATGGCGCCGGCCGGAACCAGCGACCCGTTCTGCTGGAGTGCATCCCGGAGGTTTTGCGTGCTCCACCCGCGCGCGGCGAGCTCATCGACGTTGGGCGTGATCGTGACGCGGCGGCCGATATCGCCGACCAGGGCGGCGTCGCGCACGCCGGCCACGTCCCGAATGTCACCGAGCACGCTGCGCTTCAACTGGTCAGCGAGCGCCACGGTGTCACTCGAGGCGACCGCGAGCGAGATCACCGGAAAGTCATCGATACTGCCGCTGATCACCTGCGGGTCGACGTCGGCCGGCAGCACGCTCTTAATGCGGTTGATTGCCTGGTCGATTCGGGATTCGGCCTTGACCAGGTCGGTGCCGTAGGTGAACGTGGCGCTCACCAGCGACGAGTTGGTGTTGCTCGTCGTCGATGTCGTTTCGAGGCCGACGAGGCCCTGGATGGCGGTCTCGATCGGGGTTGAAACGTCGTCGTTGACGACCTGCGGCGACGCCCCCGGGTAGCTGGTCGACACGAGCAGCTGCGGGAGCTGCAAGGACGGAATGAGCTCCTGCTTGAGGCCGGTCAGGGCCAGGCTGCCGAACACGGCCGCCACAATGGTGATGAGGGCGATCAGTGCCCGGTTCTTCATGCTCACTACCGCGAGAAAATGCACCCGCTCAGTATGCCAGTACACACAGTGCGCCCGACCTTTAGACTGAATCCTCGTGACTCGTCGACTGATCCAATTGCTGATTGGCCTTTTTCTCTACGGAATCGGCATTGCACTGATTGTGCGCGCTGGTATCGGCGTGGCCCCCTGGGATGTGCTCACCCAGGGGATCGACAATCACACGCAGCTCGGCTTCGGGCTGATCACGATTCTGCTGAGCGGGGTCGTGCTCCTGCTGTGGATTCCCATTCGACAAAAGCCCGGTGCCGGAACGCTGCTGAACGCCGTGCTCGTGGGGCCGGCAGCCGATGTAGGCCTGTGGCTGATTCCTGCCAACCTCGATCTCTGGGCGCGCATCGTGCTGTTCGCTATCGGTCTCCTGACCGTGGCCGTCGCCACCGGCCTCTATATCGGGGCGCACTTCGGCCCCGGCCCGCGCGATGGCCTGATGACCGGCCTGCACAAGCGCACCGGCTGGAAGATCTGGATCGTGCGTACCGGCATCGAGGTGATCGTGCTCGGCATCGGCTGGGCGCTCGGAGGCAACGTGGGAATCGGCACCGCACTGTTCGCCGTACTGATCGGCCCTCTCTGCCAGCGCACGATCCCACTCTTCGCAATCAAGCGTGCCGTCCGCGCGGCCGATCCCGCCCCCGCCACAACCGCCTAGGGGCGCCGAACGGTGCGCGAAAGGATGCGGTCGACGGAGGACAACATCAGGTCGCGCGCACACTCCGTCTTCCCCAGGTCAAGCGGTCAAGCGGATCAGATGGCTGCAAGCCCGCAGAACTCGGTGATCGTGCCCTCGAGAATCTCGGCGAGCGCCCGCACCGATTGCGCGTCAGCCCACTCGATGTCGGCGTGCAGACCTTCACCGTCGGCGCCGAAAACGACGCAGGGTATGCCGGCTTCAAGAATGAGTCCCGCGTCGGTCCAGAACGGTTCGCCTCGCGTGACCGCTGGGTGCCCGAGGACCCGCTGCGCATTGGCCGTCAGCGCCCGCACGATAGGCCATTGCGGCTCGGCCTCAAAGGCAGCGCGGGCCACCAGTCTGGTCAGCGCGAACTGGAACTGCGGTTCTTCCACAGTCAACGCGGTCAAGAGTGCGAGCAATTCGGTCTCGACACTCTCGGGTGACTGACCGGGCAGCATCCGTCGTTCGACGGTGAGTACGCAGCGAGCAGCGACCGTGGCCGCGTCGTCGCCGCCGGCAATCTGCGACACCCGAACGGCGCCGTGGCCCAGGGTGGCATGCGCCGGGGCTGCGTTGAGCCGTTGCTGCAGGCCGTCGAGGGCGCGTAACACGAGGCCGGCATGCCAGATGGCGTCGACGCCGAGCTCGGGCTGTGAGCCGTGTGCGGCGCGGCCGGTCAGCTCGAGTTCAAACCAGGCGAAGCCGCGGTGCGCTGTGGTGAGTTCGAGGCTGCTCGGCTCGACCACCAGGGCGGCGTCGGCCCGAAAGCTGCGCAGCACCTCCTCGGTGCCGATGCTGCCGAATTCTTCGTCGGCGACCAACGTCACGATCACATCCCCGGCCAACTCACCAGCGGATGCCCGCGCCGCCGCCACAAGAATGGCCGCGACCCCGCTCTTGGTATCGACGGCCCCGCGCCCGTACACCCGGCCGTCTCGGAGATCGCCGCTGAACGGATCGATCGCGCCGAAAGCGACGCCGACCGTATCGAGGTGGGCGTTGAGCATGAGTGAGCGGCCGGTGCCGGTGCCGGTGCCGGTGCCGCGCTTCACGCCGACGACCGACGGGCGCCCGGGGGTCTGCTCCAGCACCGTGACGTCGAAACCGTGCTGCCGCAGCCATTCACTGCACCAGATCGCGATCTCGCCCTCCCCCGAGGCTCCCGGCACGAGGTCGGGATTGACCGAATCGATGCGCACGAGCTGCTGCAAAATCGTGACGGGGTCGCTCGCAGGGGGTAGACGGGTCATCCCTAAAATCTAGGCCCTCCCGCGAGTGCCACAGAATCGTTGCTGCCGGCGTGGTGAAGCATCCAGTCGCCCGCATCGCGGTGCCACGCAACCGTTTGCCCGATCTCTCGGAATTGGGCGCTGCTCTCGGTAGGGTGCAGCATGGGCGAAAGGGCGCGGTGGGGGCTGGTTCCGGCGGCGCTGGTGAGCGCATCCGCTGTGCTGCTCTGTGCCTTGCGGATGCCGCTTCCCGGCTACGCGACGCTGGCCGCAGCGCTCGTGCTCGCGTTTCTGATCGACCGGGCTTTGTTTCGTGACCTGTTGCTGCTTGCCATTGGTCTTGGCATCATCAGCTCGATCTCGGTCGCGGCGAACATCAGCTACCCCAACATCGCGCTCATGGGCACGGTACTGAGCCTGTCGGTGCTCGTGCCGTACCTGCTCTCGCGCTACTACTTTGGGGACCACGCGATTCGATTTCCGATTCGCACCGGGCAGCGCTGGACCAGGCTCGAACGGGCCTACCTGCCGCTCGTGGTGCTGCTCGGATATCTTATTCTGCCGAGCTATTTCATCGGAAGCGGTGCGTACCAGAACTGGCCAGCGGTGACCACGCCCGATGAGATCGCCCGGCTGTTCGTGGGTGTGGGTTTTGTGGGCATCTGGGATGAACTGTTCTTCATCTGCATCGCGTTCGCCCTGCTGCGGCGGCATTTCCCCGACTGGCAGGCGAATATCCTGCAGGCCGTGATCTTCTCGTCGTTCCTCTGGGAGCTCGGCTACCAGTCGTGGGGTCCGCTGCTGACCGTGCCGTTCGCGCTGCTGCAGGGATACACCTTCGCCCGCACCCGATCGCTGACCTATGTCGTCTGCGTGCACCTGCTCTTCGACCTGGTGGTGTTCCTCGTGCTCGTGCACGCTCACAATCGCAACTGGCTGGCCATTTTTCTGTACTGACGCTCGTGCACCTCTCAGGAACGCGCTATATCGTGTCTTCACAACACGCGATATAGCGCGAGTTTATATTTGTGAAAGGACAACCCAGTGTCACTGGAAAAATGGCTGGTCACCCCCGGGCAGACCAAGATAATCGACGTCGAACTGGTGCGTAAGCTCAAGGTCGGCCTCATCGGCGGGACGGTCGACATCATCGGCCACGACGAGCCCGGTGCGCGCATCGAAGTGCACGGCGTCCTCGGCAAAGACTTGAAGATCTCGATGGACGGCGACCGCCTCGAGATCGACCACCCGCAGCTGCGCTGGGATAACTTCATCGAGGTGTTCGCGTCATTTCGTGGCACCGCACGCGCCGAGGTGAGCATCTCCGTCCCCCGCGACGTCGCGCTTCGCTTCGGAGTCGTCACGGCCGATGCCCTCGTCTCAGGACTGCGCAACGACGCCAAGCTCAGCACCGTCTCGGGCGATATTGTCATCGACGACGTGCAGGGCAACCTCGACCTCAACGCGGTGAACGGAGAAATCTCGGTGCGCAATCACGTCGGAGCGATTTCCGTGCACACCGTATCGGGCGATATCACAGCCAGCGGCAGCATCCGTCAATTCACGCTCGACGGGGTCTCGAGCAACGTGTTCCTCGACCTGGCCGGTTCGCCGGACCAGATCGTGACGAACACGGTCAGCGGCAACCTCACTGTGCGGCTCGAACCCGGCGTCACCGCGCGCTACCACCTCAACACCCTCTCCGGCACACTCCAGCTCGACGAGCACACCGTGCGCACCGCTTTCGGCAAAGGCTACGAGGGCTCCACCGGCGCCCTCGACGGCAGCTGGCTCGACCTGCGCTCCAACTCCGTCTCTGGCGACATCTCGGTCGTGCGCACCGAGACCGTGCGCACCGAGACCGTCGGCGCCGAACCAACCAGCGCGACAGCAACCAGCGCAGCGGATGCCGCACCGCCAGCCTCCCCCGATACCCGGCAGGACCCGGCATGAGCGCCATGTTCGCCCACGGCAGCCTGCGCCTCTACCTGCTGAGTCTGCTCGCCGAGCGGCCCCGCCACGGCTACGAGCTGATCCAGACGCTGAGTGACCGGTTCGGCGGAACGTACAGCCCGAGCGCCGGCACGATCTACCCGCGGTTGGCCAAGTTCGAAGAGGAAGGACTCGTCACCAAGCAGTCCGACGGCCGCAAGACCGTCTACGAGATCACCGATGCCGGGCGCGCCGAACTGCTCGCCCGCAACGGCGAACTCGGAGCACTCGAAGACGAGATGACTGACTCCGTGCGGCGCCTCGCCGACCAGGTGCGAACCGGCGTCAATTCCGCCATGAAAACCCTGCGCGCCGACCTCGCCTCGGCCGCGCGGCAGGCCCGCGATGCCACCAAGGCCGACCCGCGCGGCTACGACGGCACAGCCGGTTCGTGGGATCCATCGGGCTCGCCGACCTGGGAGCGACCGCGCCCGACGCCGACAGCCGCCGAAGAACCGCCGCCCGAGACCTCGAGTACCGAGACCTCGACCACCGAGACCTCGACCACTTCGGCATCGACTGCGCGCCACGACTCCACGCGTGCTCTGCGCGAGGCTGACATGGTGCTGAATGAGTTTCGGCAGCAGCTGCGTGCCGACCTGCGCACGCGGGCCTACCGGTCCACCCTGTCGCCCGACACCGTGCCGTCACTCCGCCGACAGCTCGCCGACGTGCGCGCAAGCATCCTCGCCACCCTGCACCCGTAGCCCCGCACGGCCTGGTCTGGTCTGGTCTGGTCTGTAAGGCCGGCAATTTTCGGGACACGCCGTTTCTTTCGGCTGCGACGCACGGCGTGTCGAAAATTTGCCGGTTGGACATCGGCCGATCGATTTGACACGGAACCGGGTAGGTGTAATGTCAACCCTCGTGACACCCGAGGCGAATGCCCCCGTACCAGAGAACCGATCACCCAAGCGGTGGATCATCGGCGATCCGCTCCCCACCGAGCATTTAGACGGCCAACTGCTGCCCAAACACCTCGCCCTGCCCATCTTCGCGAGCGACCCGCTGTCGAGCGTGGCGTACGCGCCGCAAGAACTCCTCATGATCCTGACCCTCGGTGGGCTTGCCTTCCTGAGCTTCGCTCCGTGGGTCGCCGCGGTCGTCGTCGTGCTGCTCGTCGTTGTGGTCGCGTCCTACCGCCAGCTGATCAAGGCGTACCCATCAGGCGGCGGCGACTACGAGGTCGCCCACAAGAACCTGGGTGAGAAAGCCGGCTTGGTCGTCGCATCCGCCCTGCTGGTCGACTACGTCATGACCGTGGTCGTGTCGGTCGCGAGCGGCGTGGACAACATCATCTCGGCGATACCCGCGCTGGCCCCCCTGCGCGTCGAACTCGCCGTCGTGTTCATCATCTTGCTCGCGGCAGCCAACCTGCGCGGCGTTCGGGAGTCGAGCAAGGCCTTCGCCGTGCCGACCTACCTGTTCATCGGCAGCGTGCTGCTCATGATAATCGTCGGCCTTGTTCGCGCACTGCTCGGCGATGCACCGGTGGCCGAATCGGCTGGCTATGACGTGCAGGGCGAGAACCTCGCGCAGGCCGCTTTCATCTTGCTGCTGCTGCGCTCCTTCGCGAGCGGATGCTCCGCCCTGACCGGTGTGGAAGCGATCGCCAACGGGGTGCCAGCGTTCAAACACCCCAAGGTCAAAAACGCCCAGCGCACGCTCACCCTCATGGGCGGAATCGCCATCGTACTGTTCGTCGGGCTGACCACCCTCGCCCTCATCTCCCAGGTGCACTACGCAGAACGTGCCTGCGACCTGATTGGCTGGGCCGAGTGCGCCACGGCTCCACAGCGCAGCCTCATTGCGCAGGTCGCCGCGGCAACGTTCGGCGACTACTCCATCATGTTCTTCGTGCTGCAGGCAGCCACAGCGGCCGTGCTGCTGCTCGCTGCGAACACGGCTTTCAACGGCTTCCCGCTGCTCGGATCGGTGCTTGCCCGCGACTCCTACGCGCCGAAGTCGCTGAGCACGCGCGGTGACCGTCTCATCTACTCCAACGGGGTTGTGCTGCTCGCCCTCGCCGCCTGCGTGATCATGGTGGTCTATCGGGCCAACCTCACCGTGCTGATCCAGCTCTATATCATCGGTGTGTTCGTGTCGTTCACGCTCGGCCAGACCGGCATGGTGCGACACTGGCTGAAACTACTCAAGAAGAATCCGCCGAACCGGGGCTCGATCATTCTGAGTTTGTCGATCAACGGTTTCGGCGCGGCACTGACCGGTGTCGTGCTCATCGTCGTCACCGTGACGAAATTCACCCACGGCGCCTGGCTGGTGTTCGTGATGATGCCGGTGCTGTTCTTTCTCATGATGGGCGTCAACCGCTACTACCGCGACGTCGCGAAGGAGATCGAAGTCGACCCGATCACGACCTTCGGCTCGCAGGGCGATCATGCAATCGTGCTCGTGGGCAAAATGCAAAAGCCCGTGCTGAAGGCCCTCGACTACGCCATCGCGGCGCGGCATGTCAGCTTGGAGGCCGTGCATGTCTCCATCGACACCGTCGAGACCAAGGAACTCAAACGTGCCTGGGTCAGGCAGAACATCCAGGTGCCGTTACGCATCGTCGCCTCACCTTACCGCGACATCAGCTGGCCACTGATCAACTACATCAAGGAGCGTCGCGAGGATCATGGCTCCGAGGTCATCACCGTGTACACACCGATCTACATCGTCGGACATTGGTGGGAAGGCCTGCTGCACAACCACAAGGCGCGCCGGCTGCGTCAGAAACTCATGCTCGTGCACGGCGTCACCATTGCCCTTGTGCCCTGGCTGCTCGACTCCTCTGAGCTCATCTACGGCCGCCGCTCCCGTCCGATCCCCGGTCAGGACCGTCGCGGCGAGCCCGTGCGCTCCCGGCCGGTGTCGCGCCGGCCGCTCGCTCCCCCCACGGGATCGGCCGAGACCGCGACGAAGTCGACCCCGATCGTCGGAACTGTTCCGTCGCAGTCGCGACCGTCGGCATCCCGTCGCCGCAAGCGCAAGTAGCAGCGTCACCGCTCCAGCAGAACTGTCGGGCGTCGCGCTATAGCCTGGCCATGATCTGCCGGGCGATGATGCGACCGGCCCGATTGGCGCCGACGGTGCTCGCCTGCGGGCCGTAACCGGCGAAGAAGATGCGCGGGTCCGTCCAGGACGCACCGGATGTAACCGAGACGCCACCGGCCTTCTCGCGCAGCTTGAGCGGGGCCAGGTGTCGCAGCTCCGGGCGAAAACCGGATGCCCAGACGATCGCGTCGGCCTCGGTGAAGGTTCCGTCACTCCACCGCACGCCGGTTGGCTCAATGCTCGAAAACATCGGACGAGCCACGAGCAGTCCCCGGTCGATGCCGGCCGCGATGCGGCGGGTGACCGGCACCCCGGCACCGCTGACAATACTCGGGAGGGCTTTGCCAGCCCGGGCCGCGCGATCCTGCGACATCACGGCAGCTACAGCGGTCACCTCCGCGAGCTCGTCGGTGTGACTGAAATCGATCGGACGACGTGCTACCCAGGTCAACTCGCTCGCCACCCCTTCGAGCTCGAGCAGGAACCCGATCGCCGAGGTGCCGCCGCCGACGACGATCACCCGCTGGCCCGCGAATTCGTCGCTCGAGACGTAGGTCGCCGTGTGCACCTGGGTACCCTCAAAGGTGCTCGCTCCGGGGTAGTGCGGCACGAACGGCGCACCCCAGGTGCCGGTCGCGTTGACGATCATGCGCGCGTCCGTTTTCTGGTCACCGAACACCGGGGAACTCGTGGCCACGACCAGGTTCGACTGCATCGGAACGACGCTGGTGACGCTCACGGGCCGCACCACGTTCAGCTCGAAGTGCTGCTCGTAGTCGCGGTAGTAGTCGCTGACAACGTCGCGGGCCGGCACTGTGTGGTCGGCCGTGTCAAAGCTCAGGCCGAGTTCTTTCATGCCGGGAAGGTCGTTGACACGGTGCGCCGACCCGAGCTGCAGGGCCTGCCAGCGGTGCTGCCAGGCGCCGCCGGTGCTCGGGCCCCGGTCGAAGATAATGAAATCGCGGCCGGCCACCAGCTCAAATCGACGCAGGTAGAAGCCGACGGACAGCCCGGCCTGGCCGGCGCCGATGATGACGATGGGCACGCTGACGTTGCCCGTCATGTCCCCCCATTCCTACGGATTAGCCGTGCGAACGACGTCCGCGGGGCACAAGGCCCATCATGCTAAACTAAACTCTAGTTTTTACACATTCCGTTCGGCAAATCCCGAGGGTCTCGCGACCTGCTCGGCCAGGCATCGTAAGGGGGTCACGCATGGGGCGCGGCCGTCAAAAAGCAAAGCACACCAAGGTAGCTCGGGAGCTGAAGTACTTCAGCCCGGATACCAACTACAACGCGCTCGAACGCGAGTTGACCGGGCATCCATCCGATCCTCGCCTCGACGAGGACCTCGCCAAGTGGCCCGAGTACGAAGCGGACAAGGCCAAGAGTGCGAGCGGTGACGGAGCCACGGATTCGTCGGATTCCACGGAGGACGACGATGATCCTGACGATGATGACCGGTACGTGGACCACTACGCGCCCGAAGACGAGAAGAAGCGCGCCTAGTCCGTAACGGCGGGCGGTGATATCCGCTCGCCCGTGGCGCGCTGCTTGACTACGGTCGGCGTTTCATTCGGCGTTGCCCGTGTTGCCGACAGCAGTCGTGCCCTGCCTTCGACGGTTACGCAGCGCTACTTCGCGTACGTCCCGACGAGGCGCACTGCGCCGCCGTTGACGCCCTTGGCACCCTGCTCGAACCCGGTTAGGTCGTGCGCAGCGCGCGAGACGCGGCCGGTGACCCAGGCGGGAATTCCGCTCGTGGCCAGGCGGGCGATGACCGATGAGGCAGAGGCCGCATCCACGACGGCGAACATACCCACTCCGAGGTTCCAGGTTCCCTCCGCGCTTTCCAGCGTGGACCTGGCCATGTCGCCGAGCACCCGGAACACGGGCGCCGGCGACCAGGTGGACCGGTCCACCTCGACCCACGACCCGACGGGTAATACGCGAGCAAGGTTTGCGGCGATGCCGCCGCCGGTGACGTGGCTGAGCGAGTGGATGGCGCCGGCCAGCTCGGGCTCATCGAGCACGTCGAGCAACGGGCCGGTGTAGAGGCGGGTCGGCTCCAGCAGGACTTCGCCGACCATGCCGCCCAGTTCAGCCGACATGTCGGTGTAGCCGATGCCGCGTTGCGCCAGGATGTGGCGCACGAGCGAGTAGCCGTTGGAGTGCAGGCCGCTGGAGGCCAGCGCGATGACCACGTCACCGGAGAGCACCTTCTCGGCGCCGAGCACCTGGTCGGCCTCGACCACGCCGGTGGCCGCGCCGGCCACGTCGTAGTCGTCTGGGCCGAGCAGGCCGGGATGTTCGGCGGTTTCACCACCGACGAGGGCGGTTCCGGTCTCGGAGCAGGCGCGGGCGATGCCGGCCACGATCGAAGCGATGCGCTCGGGCACGACCTTGCCGCAGGCGATGTAGTCGGTCATGAACAGCGGGCGCGCACCGACCACGATGATGTCGTCGACGACCATGCCGACCAGGTCTTGGCCGATGGTGTCGTGCTTGTCGATCGCCTGGGCGATGGCGACCTTGGTGCCGACACCATCCGTCGACGTGGCCAGCAGGGGCTGGCGAAATTTGGTGAGGAACGACACGTCGAACAAGCCAGCGAAGCCGCCGACACCGCCCCAGACCTCGGGGCCGTGGGTCTTGGAGACGGCCGACTTCATAAGCTCAACGGCAAGGTCACCGGCCCGGGTGTCGACTCCGGCTGCTGCATAGCTCGCGTTGGTCGAAGTGCTGGAGTTGCTCATTCTGGTCTTCCCGGGTCACCGAACGGTACTTGGCCCAATCGCGCAAGGGCTTCTTCTCTGCGTACGGCCGGCTCCAGTACGGCTTCCAGTTCGGAATCCGGGCCGGGGTCGCATCCGTTGGAGGCGGCAGGGCGCTCGAGCAGGTTCTTGCCAAGGTGCTGCGCTTCCGGCAATGCGATCGGGTAGATGCCCGTGAAACAGGCGGTGCAGAGGCGTTCGCGCGGCTGTTCGGTGGCTTCGATCATGCCGTCTTCGGAGAGGTAGCCGAGGCTGTCGGCGCCGATCGACTGGCGTACTTCGTCAATTTCGAGGCCGGTTGCGACGAGTTCGGCGCGGCTGGCAAAGTCGATTCCGTAGAAGCACGGCCAGGTGATCGGCGGGCTCGAGATGCGCACGTGCACCTCGGCGGCGCCGGCCTCGCGCAGCATGCTCACGAGAGCGCGTTGTGTGTTGCCGCGCACGATCGAGTCATCGACCACGATGAGTCGTTTGCCCTTGATCACGTTCTTGAGCGGGTTCAACTTCAAGCGGATGCCGCGCTGCCGGATGGTCTGCGACGGCGCGATGAACGTGCGGCCGACATAGGAGTTCTTGACTAGGCCCTGGCCGAACGGGATACCCGACGCCTGCGCGTAACCGATGGCTGCGGGGGTGCCGGATTCCGGCGTGGGAATGACGAGGTCGGCCTCGACGGGGTGCTCGGCGGCGAGCCGGCGGCCCATTTCGACCCGGGCTTCGTGCACGCCGCGGCCCGCGATGGTGGTGTCGGGGCGGGCGAGGTAGACGTACTCGAAAACGCAGCCCTTAGGGTCGGCCTTCGCGAATCGTTGTGTGCGCAGCCCGTTCTCGTCGATGGTGATGAGCTCACCCGGCTCGACCTCGCGCACGAAGCTGGCGCCGACGATGTCGAGGGCCGCGGTCTCGGAGGCGACGACCCAACCACGTTCGAGGCGACCGAGCACGAGCGGCCGCACCCCCTGCGGGTCGCGGGCCGCGTACAGGGTGGTTTCGTCCATAAAGACGAGGCAGTACGCGCCGCGGAGGCGCGGCAGCACTTCGAGCGCTGTGGCTTCGAGAGTGTGGTCGAGATCGCCGGTGAGCAGGGCGGTGATCACTGCAGTGTCGGTGGTGTTACCGCGGGCCAGTTCGCCATCAACCTGCGGATATCGTTCGCGCACGAGCTGCAGCAGCTCGGCGGTGTTGGTGAGGTTGCCGTTGTGGCCGAGGGCTACCGTTCCGCTCGAGGTACGGCCGAGGGTCGGCTGCGCGTTCTGCCAACTCGATGAACCCGTCGTGGAATACCGGGTGTGGCCGACGGCGATGTGCCCGAGCAGGGTACTCAGCGAGGCCTCATTGAAGACCTGCGAAACGAGTCCCATGTCTTTGTAGATGAGGATCTTGCTGCCGTCACTCGTGGCGATTCCAGCCGATTCCTGACCGCGGTGTTGCAGCGCATACAGCCCGAAGTAGCTGAGTTTAGCTACCTCTTCGCCGGGAGCCCAGACACCGAAGACGCCGCAAGCGTCTTGCGGCCCCTTTTCGCCTTGAAGAAGATCGTGATTTAACAGTCCGTCGCCACCGGGCAAGCCGCAGCCTCTTTACTTCTCGTTGAACGCTTGAAAATCATCGGTGGGAGCGCCGGAGCCAGGCTCAGCGGTACGCAGTTCGTTGGTACGTGCTTCGTTCGCCCCCAGTCTATCGGCGACGACGGACACGTGCGATCGACCGATGATCCGGTCGATGATGAGGGCAACGACCGCGCCGAGCGTCGTGCCGACGGCGAGACCGCCGAGCAGCAGGAAACCGAAAATCTGCACCCGGTCGTACTCGTTGTTCTCGGGAAAGGAGATCGTGAGGATCAGGGCGAGCAGCACGCCGACAATGGCGCCGAGCAGCATGAAATTGCGGTACCGCGGCGCCCGATGCACGGTCACGGTCGCGTCCCCCAGTACGGTCTCGCTAGCGGACGCGCTGCCAGTTGCGCTGTCGGTCTCGCTGTCAGTCGGGCTGTCGGTCTCGCTGTCAGTCGGGCTGTCGGTCTCGCTGTCAGTCGGGCTGTCGGCAACGGTATCGTTCGACGGGTCCTGGGGCTGCTCGGTGGAACTCACCCGCTCATTGTCCCATGGACAGATGGAAGACTGGCTCTATGAACACGATTGCGGTACTCGGAAGCGCCAATATGGACCTCGTCGTACGCCAGGCGCGCCTCCCCCTGCCCGGTGAGACGATCTTCGGGGCCGGTTTCAGCACGGTCCCGGGCGGCAAGGGACTGAATCAGGCGGTTGCTGCCGCTCGACTCGGCGCGGACGTGACCTTTCTGGGAGCGGTGGGAGCGGATGCCTACGGAACCGAGCTGCGCGCGCTGCTGGTGAGCGAGGGCATCCGTTCTACCGAACTCGCCACAGCGGATGCCCCCACCGGCACCGCCCACATCTCCGTCGTGGACAGCGGCGAGAATTCCATCGTCGTGGTGTCGGGAGCCAACGCCACCGTCACCACTCTGAGTGTGGAGCAGCGCGCGGTCGTTGCCGATTCGTCGTTTCTGGTCATGCAGTGCGAGCTGCCGACCCGGGTATTGGTCGAGGGACTCGCGCTCGCTCGCGCGGCCGGTCTGTTCACGGTGCTGACCCCGGCGCCGGTGGTGCCGCTGCCGCCCGGCTTTCTCGCCTCGGTCGACCTCGTCGTGCCCAACCAGGGTGAAGCCGCCGAACTCACCGGGGAGAGCGACCCGGTTCGTGCGGCGGAGGTGCTCAGCGCCGGCGGCACCTGGGCGATCGTGACTTTGGGTTCGGAAGGATCGGTCGTGGCCTTCGACGGCGAAGCCCTGGGCCTCGCCCCGGCTCGCCCGGTGACGGCGGTCGATACGACTGCGGCGGGCGATACCTTCGTCGGAGCGCTCGTGGCGCACCTGGCGGTCGGTTACGTGCGCGGCACCGCGATCACGCCCGATCAGATGATCGAGAGCGTGCGGTACGCCACGATCGCGTCCTCGATCGCGGTGACCCGCGCCGGGGCCACCACCTCGATGCCCGCCCAAGCCGAGGTTGACGCAATCCTCCACTAGCGCTCGAGCGCACAACAAAAACCCGATTGGGTAGCTCTACCGGGCTCTTTCGCGCTCTCCCGGTTCAGGAGTGGGTGCGGCGTGCGGGGTCACGGCAGCAGAATCCGGTGCGAGGGATTCTGCATCGACGTCATGCCGAAGGCCGCCCATCCCGAACGTGTCATCCACATCAGCAAACGGGACCTCCACCCCTGCCAAGCGTGTGTCCAGGTCAGAGCCTCGGAACGTCGTCCGTGACGGCGGCGCGAGCTTGATTCGCCTGCAGTAGCAAGGTGAGGGTGTTACTTGTTCCAGGTGGGTTTTTCGACGGATGTGGCCGCGCGGTTTTGGCCGGCGGGGCGCCAGGTTTCGGTGGGGTCGAAGACGAGGGGGCCGCGGATCCAGGGTCGGCCGTCTCGCATGTCGATATCCCAGCCGGAGGTCTCGATGCTGGCATGGCCGGCGTTACACAGCAGCACCGCGTTAACGATCAGTTGCTAATGTGACCTTATGACCAAGAGCGCTCACGCAGCGATTTACGCCCGCATCTCACGCGATGTTACCGGCGAAGGTTTGGGCGTAGAGCGCCAGCTCGCGGACTGCCGACAACTGGCCGCCGACCGCGGCTGGACTGTCGCGGAGGAGTACGTGGACAACGACATCTCCGCCTACAAGGGCAAGCGTCGCCCATCCTATGAGCGGATGCTCGAGGACATCGCCGCCGGACAGCGTGACGCGGTGATCGTCTACAACACCGACCGGTTGACCCGCCGCCCGATCGAACTCGAAGAGTTCGTGCAAATCTGCGAATCCGCTGGGGTGCAGCAATTTGCCACCGTCACAGCCGACATCAATCTCGGCAATGACGACGGCATGTTCATGGCGCGCATCCTCGCCGCCGTTGCCGCGAAAGAGTCGGGCCGGAAGTCGGAACGGCAGAAGCGCAAGGCCCGCGAAACAGCCGAGGCTGGAAAGCCCAACGGGGGGAATCTTCGCCCGTTCGGGTACGAGCGCGACCAATTGACTGTCGTCGAATCCGAAGCTGTCGTGGTCCGCATCCTCGCGGGGCGTTACCTTGCGGGCGAGTCGTTGATGTCGCTGACGAGTTGGTTGCAGGAGGAGGGTGTGTCCTCAGTGGCGGGGATGCCGTGGCGGACGAGCGCACTCCGCCAGACGCTTACCAATCCCAGAATCGCTGGACTGCGGGCTCACAACGGTGAGGTCGTCGCCACGGCGGTATGGCCGGCCATCATAACGCCGGCCACACACGAACAACTGGTGGCGATGTTCGCCCGAAAGAAGGTCACGGGACGACGCGCCCCCCGCCGCTATCTGCTGTCGGGCCTTCTGCGCTGTGGCAAATGCGGGAACAAGCTTTTCAGCGCCGCACGCCAGGACACCCGCCGCTACGTATGTATGTCCGGACCCGACCACGGCGGCTGCGGGAAGTTGACCATCGTCGCAGCGCCGGTCGAGGAATGGCTCGCGGAAGCCGTGCTTCTGCGCGTGGACAGTCCCGCGATGACGGATGCCCTCGCAGGACGAGTCGCCTCCGACGAGCGCCACGCTGCGCTTCTGGCTTCCTTAGAAGCAGACCGAGCGCAGGCGAAGGAACTTGCTGAGCTGTGGTCGGCCAAAGTCATCTCCACGGAGGAGTGGAAAGCCGCCCGTGAACCACTGCAGACTCGGATATTCAACACCGATCGGCAACTGGCGCAGCTCACGGGCACCAACACTCTCGACGGCGTTGTTGGCCACGGTGAAGAACTCCGCACAAGCTGGGAGTCCTTGAATCTCACCAGGCAGGCAGCGATCGTCGCCGCCGTCCTCGACTACGCCACCATCACGCCAAAGACCAGCTCCGGACGCTCCACAGTGGACCCGAACCGAATCATTGCAACTTGGCGGCTGTGAGCGCCGGGGGGCTGCGGTCGCCGCTCCGCGGCGCTCCCGCAGCATCCCGACCCCTCATCAGGACGCCCAACTGGGCAACAACCCCGGCATCGGTGACCACCACGGGCACTCCCTGGGCCAGACAAGACGCTTCAAGCCACACCTTGAGAGCTTCACGATCGACGCTCATCGGCCCCACTGCGCCCAAATAGCCGGGGGAGCTTTCCAGTCCTCCACCGTGGACGATGACCATTGGGAGGACGGCTCGCCCCCAAAAATGCTCGATACCTGAGCGAGTACATCGGTTGCAGAATCGCCCGTCACAACGACCGGTTGTGGTTGGAACCCTTGCCCGACGTCATAGCGGTGTAGGCCCAACACGCGAGCGTCCGGGTCAGTGAACGTTTTGGCCACGTACTTTGACAGGTAGCCAGCGGCGACCCTCGCTTCGGATAGAGACCCCGAACCGACCGGCAGGTTCCCCAGGAGCTTTATGTGCACGAACCCGTGCCCCCAGGCTTGCTCGATCAATTTCCTCTGGACGAATCGACCGACCGCGAAATGGGCATGCAATCCGTGCCCGGTCTTGTGCCACTCCGGTACCCACACATACGGGAACGCCTCGCCGCCGAGCTGGGTGCGGAGGGAACGAAAGAATTCGCCCAGATGTTCCCGAACGACTTCGGGATCATGGCATCCGTCGCCGCGATAGGTGAGCGTTCCGAGTCGGTTCAGCCGATTGGCAGCGCAATAGCGGCGTAGACGAGCGCGGGCACGTCGGCCAGCTTCAATGGCCGCCCGCTCCGGATCCGCCGCGAAGCCGCGGGCCACGTACTCAGGCGTGCGACGGCTGGCTGAGATGATCGTCCCGCCGCCCTCGTGCGCATCGACGTAGAGCGAAAACGTCCACCGCGGGCCGGAGCGACGCAACGGGTTGAGACGTGGAAGTGGGTCAGTGAAAACAGTAGGCAAGTGGACCTTCTCGATGGCAGCGAAATATGGAAGGTCACATCCATAAGCTGCTGCCCAACGAGCGATGGGCGCCTGACCTATGGCGTCGCTCAACCCCTCCGAGTAGGGTCCCTCTACAAATTGGTTTATGCGGCAGGCTCCTCGGAGGCACCCGTTTATTCCGCTACTCGCCCCAAGGCGGTATCTGCAAACCCATGTCTAGCAGACCAAACGACGACCTTGTCATTCCCACAGCAAACCCCAACCTTAAGCACCGTGGTTCTGCCGCGGGCTAGTGGCCCTGCGGGCCTCTAGCCCTTGCCATCAGGTTTGTTTTTCTGTTCCGAGTTATGTTGCTTATTCAAGTAAAGCGGCGCGCTGCGCGCGCGCACATGTCGAGGAAGACTTGGTCGTCCTCGGAGGTGGCCGGGGATAGTTCATCCCGCACCAAACCGAATGATCCATCTCGCGAAGCCACTCTGTACAGATACAGGTAGAAGAGACCGATGCCACCTGAAAAGCTGGCGAATCGTTCGCAGTCCCCCCGCTCGCCGCTAGTATCTGGCAGGTTGAGCCAATCAACCGCCACTGTGCTGACTGCCGCGGAATGCTGTTCGAGAGCCTCTCGAACGTCACCGAGGGTCTTATAGCCAAATCGGATTAGCTCTTGGGCCCGCGCCCCAGCGAATCTCGGTGTAATCGATTCGAGAGGGGCTCCGTACTGGGTTGAAATACTCGTGTCCAGGTCGTTCATCGCGGAGTCTTCTTGAACAAATGCCATGATCGATTCTTGGTTGATCTCGGCATCCCCACCACCTTGAATCCTTTTCGTGACGTCTTCTGCGTACTTGATTGCAGCATTCCTGATGCTTTTGAATTCCTCATCCGCGAGTTCAAGAAGTCCAGCTAATCTGGAAAATCGACGACGCAGCGGTTGTGGGATGGCATCCGGTGACTTATACCCGAGGTCGTGTTCTATCTCGGCCCACGTATGTTGCAAGATTGATCGGATCTGTATCTCGAACTTTAGTCCCGCATATCGAGCGTATTCCGGGAGTTGAATTCGTGCGCTGTTTAAGGAAACAACGTAGTGAAGCGAGAGGTACCCGAAGCGATCGGGATCCAGCAGCGTACGCTTATCTACCGAATAAGTCTCGTCTACGGCAAAATGCTCCTCTATTTCTAAGCCTACGAGGTCCACTTGATCAGCAAAATATGTGATTATCCGGAGACCCAAAAGGTCATGCAATCCTTCTATACCCGCCAATCTTGCACCTTGACGAGTGCCCTTCGTGACAGCGCTTGACTTGGTTTTTACGCGACTTGAGATTGTGTGAATGGGGATGTTGGCGGCCAGCAACATCTGCTCGACGATGGACTCCGTAACCGGACCAAAAGCCTTGTACCGGCCAATTTTCGTCTCATAGTCATCCTGTAATTCCAACGTGTCCAATGGTGCCCCCAACCAATGCCAACCAAATGGCGAATTACCTGCACTCTACCGTCAAGTGGGGTGAGGTCGTATTGACGATTTTTGCCGTTGTCGATATCGGTGCGGCCACCCTCACGCCATGGTTTCAGGTGGTGTACCTGGGTGAGCTGGGGTGGCACGGTGCAGCCGGGGATGACGCAGCCGCCGTCCCGGACAGCCAACGCTCGGCGTTGCTGGGCGGTGAAGAATCGGTTACTGGTGCCGAGGTGCAGGATCTTGCCGTTGTGGCCGAACAGCACCGGTTGATACCCGCCGGCGCAGATCAATTCGTCGACCTGGGTGGTGGTGAGCGGTCCGTCGATGCCGCCGATCCAGCCGGCGCCGCGGCCAGTGAGGAGGTCGTTGATGTTGATGCGCACGAGCACGGTGGGCGCCGCGCCGCCCATGGTCGGGGCACCCGGGTGCCGTGCGGCGGCTTCGAACACTGCGCGGAGGATGCCAGCCTGTTTTTCGCTGCGCGAGCGGGTGTCGTCGGGTTGCTGCGGGCACGGATCGTGCACGTCTGGACTCGGCGGGTCGAAACTGAGCGGGTCGGGTGGGTCGCTGCCCAGCCTGTCGCCGACCTCGCCGACTTCGCCGGCCGCGACGACCTCGACGCTCGTTTCCGAAGCTGGCTTGTCGTTGCTTTCGGTTTCACGAAACGCGACCCGGGCACGCGGAGTGCTGTCGAAGACTCGGGTCGTGCCGGGAACCGGGGTCGCGGTGTTTTCGGCCCCGGGGACCGGGTTGGCCGCCGCGGCGGAGAGGAAAGCGTCGAAGACGTTGCTGACAATGGCTCGATCGAGGGTGGTGAACCAGCCGTTTAGGCTGTAGCCGCCGTTACTGAGGTTACCGAAGGTCAGCCAGCTGCGCCGCTCGGGCGGGGTTTCGCCGGGCGCGGTGCCGTCGGGGGCGAGGCGGGCCTTCCATTGGATGCCCTGCTGCCGCAGCAACTCCGGCGCGAACGCGATACCGGCACCGGGAAGCCCCTCGGTTTCAGGGGCGATCGCGCCGGAGCCGCTGGCGACCAAGGAACGTTCCACCCGGTCGAGATCCTCCACCAGGACGGAGGATCGCAGGCCGTCGAGCACCGACACGATCACGCGCGCCTGCTCGAGCCCGAGTTTCCCACACTGCAGTGCTTCACCGAGAACGGGGTAGGTGGGGGGCGGCCGAGGAGCATCCGCTGGCCGGCTTTCTCGCCGAGCGCGGACCGCTGGCGAACCTCGGCTCGGGACAGCCGGGCGAGGGTGCAGATCAGGTCTACGCCGCTGCGACAGCCGAGGCGACGGGCCAGCGTCGGCGCGGCCTGAGCGGTAGATGCCTGAGCGGTAGATGCCTGAGCAGTAGATACCTGAGCAGTAGATACCTGAGCAGCGGCGCTCTGGGCCGCGGCAGCATCGAAATACACGGACCGGCGCAGCACATCTGTGGTGGAAAGCACCCGGGCACCATCGAGCACCCGGCCCACACTTTCCAGCGCGAGCAGCACGGTCAGCGATTCTTCATCACCGAGCAGCCCGAACGACACACCACGCAACGCCGCCAATAGAATCTCCCGAGCCTGCTCCACCGCCACAATCACGGGTGTGAACTGGACTCACTCGGGTTTTCCATGAACATGGGCGCCATTGCCTCCTTTGCACCATTTTACCGCGAATCGAACACAAAAACGAGAAAACCTCAGAAGTATTCCAGGTTCCAAATTGGGGCGATCGATGCAAATTCGCGATGGTAGCTGCTAATTCTGCATGGTATTCCCTTGGCCAGCCCTCGTGATTCACCGCCGCGGCGGTCTGGCTTCTATCGAAGTCATAAACGATTCTTCGTCAGAATTAAGCCCCCGAACAATTTCGCCGGCCCCACGGCTCGACACAGCCAATTCTCCGCCACCGATGAATGACCGCAACGGTCATCGTCACTGAGTTGGCTCGTGGTCTCCCTGCACCCTGACGACCCTGACGACCCTGCACCCTGACGACCCTGCACCCCGACGACTGTGCACCGCGACGACTGTGCACCACCTTCCGCCCGTGCCTCGCTGGCATCGAAACTCAACGCTCAGGGGAGGGGCAGCACCGGCACATGCCCGATCAGGGTGGCCCGGGACCCGGAGGCGTGGATGGCGCCGCTCGCCAGGCCGTCCGCCCAAGGCAGGGCGCCGGTGGCGAGCGCGAGCCAGGTAACGGCATCCGTTTCGATGACGTTGGGCGGTGTGCCGCGGGTGTGGCGCGGGCCGGCGACACACTGCACGGCGCCGAACGGCGGCACGCGCACCTCGAGGGTGTTGCCCTCAGCCTGTTCGGCCAGCAGCTGCAGGGTGTAGCGCACGGCTTGCGCCCGGATGTCCCGGCTCGCGCTGGTACCCGCAGCGACCGCCGCGAGGGCCGCTCGCACGGCCGCCCGGCCGGCTCCGTCGTCGATGCGCGCTCGTGCCATGCTTCCAGTCTGCCCGATCCGCCGGGCCCGGGGCATCGGGTAGCCTGAAGTGGTGAAAATTCTGGTCCTTGGTTCCGGTGCCCGCGAGCACGCCATCATCACCGCGCTGCTTCGTGAGCAGCCGCGACCGAGCGTCGTATGCGCTCCCGGCAACGTCGGTATCGCCGCCGAAGTTGCGGTTGTAACGCTTGACCCCAACGACCCGGTCGCCGTCACCGACTATGCCGTGTTGAACAGCATCGAACTCGTCGTCATCGGCCCGGAGGCCCCGCTCGTGGCCGGAGTCGCTGACGCCTTGCGTGCCCGCGCTATCGCCGTATTCGGGCCCGACCGGGCCGCCGCTGCCCTCGAGGGCAGCAAGACCTTCGCCAAACGCATCATGGATGAGGCCGGGGTTCCCACCGGCCGCGCCGTGCGCGCGGGCTCACTCGCCGAAACCGAGGCTGCGCTCGACGAGTTCGGAGCGCCCTACGTGGTCAAGGCCGACGGCCTCGCCGCCGGCAAGGGCGTGCTGGTCACATCGGATCACGCCGCAGCCCTCGCCCACGCCACCTTCTGGCTCGAACACGGCAGCGTGCTCATCGAAGAGTTCCTCGACGGCCAGGAGATCTCGCTGTTTCTGCTCAGCGACGGCCACAGCGTGTTACCGCTCTCGCCCGCCCAGGACTACAAACGCGCCCTCGACCATGACGCCGGCCCGAACACCGGCGGCATGGGCGCGTACTCGCCGCTGCCCTGGCTCGACGCCCGGTTCGGCAGCGAGAACGAGTTCGTCGACGAGATCATCGAGACGGTGGCGTTGCCGACGATCCGCCAGCTCGCCGCCGAGGGAACCCCGTTCGTCGGGTTGCTCTACTGCGGACTTATTTTGACGGATGCCGGCATTCGCGTCATCGAATTCAACGCGCGTTTCGGAGATCCAGAGACCCAGGTCGTGCTGCCGCGCCTGATCACTCCGCTGTCTGGCCTGCTGCTGGCCGCCGCGACCGGCGTGCTCGGCGGGCTGCCCCGGCCCGAGTTCTCCGCCGACGTGGCCGTGACCGTGGTCGTCGCGAGCGAAAATTACCCAGAAACCCCGCTGGTCGGGCGCGAGATCACCGGATTGGACGGCGCGCTGCGGGTGCCCGGCGTCACGATCGCACACGCCGCGACGGCGGCTCGGGGTGACACGATCGTGTCCACCGGCGGCCGAGTGCTCAGCGTCGTCGCCGTGGGCGCCTCATTCCTCGAGGCCCGCGCGCGCGCCTACGAGGCGCTCAGGCAGGTGTCGCTCGCGGGCTCACACTATCGAACCGACATCGCCGCCCGCGTCGCCTGACTGACGCCGCGACGCCGCGCGACAGGCGATGGCGGGGCCATCGCCTGTCAGCGAGCTCAGGTGCGTCGACCCATGGCCCGAAACTTTGCTACCCGGCGCGGCAGCAGCTCGTCTACCGGCACGCGTGCGAGTGTGGACAGCTCGTACTCGATGGCCGCCGCCATCCGCTGGCAGAATGCGCGGCCTTCCTTCGCTGCATCCGGGCGCTCGTCGACGATGTGGTCGACGATGCCGTTGGCACAGAGCGACGCAACGTTCACGCCCTGTGCTTCCGACATAGCCGGGGCGAATTCCGTCGTTCGGTGCACGATGGCGCTCGCGCCCTCGGGCGGCAGCGGGGACAGCCAGGAATGCTGCGCGGCGATGGTGCGGTCGGCCGGTAACAGTGCGAGCGCCCCACCGCCCGCTCCTTGGCCGAGTAAGACCGACACACTGGCCGACCGCAGGCCGATGAGCTCGTGCAGGGAGCGGGCGATTTCACCGGCCATCCCACCCTCCTCGGACTCTTGCGACAGGGCGGCCCCGGCCGTATCGATCACGGTGAGCAGCGGCAGCCCGAGTTCCTCGGCGAGGCGCATACCCCGGCGGGCCTCGCGCAGCGACCCCGGGCCCATCGCGGTGTCGCGTGACGGCCGCGGACGGATGTGACCCAGAACGATGCAACTCTGCTGCCCGAAGCGCGCCAGAGCGAGCATGAGCCCCGGGTCGTTCTCGCCCTCGCCCGTGCCGTTGAGCGGCAGCACGTCATGGGCGCCATAGGCGAGCAGCTGGCGCAGGTCGGGCCGACGCGGGTTCCGCGAGATTTCGATGGATGCCCACGCTCCAGCGGGAGCGGGCCGCACCTGCAGGCTCTCCGGGGCCGCCACCGGGGTGGTCGCCTTGCCGGTGAGGATGGTGAGCGCCCGGTCGACGATTTCCGGCAGCTGCTCCGGCGGCACGACGGCATCGATCAGGCCGTGGTTGAACAGGTTTTCGGAGACCTGCACATTTTCCGGAAACTTTTTTCCATAAAGTGCTTCATAGACCCGCGGGCCCAGGAACCCGAGCAGCGCGCCCGGCTCCGCCACCGTGACGTGCCCGAGCGATCCCCACGATGCCATCACCCCGCCCGTAGTGGGGTGCCGCAGGTAGACGAGATACGGATGCCCCGCCTGCCGGTGCGCCCGCACTGCGGCAGTGATCTTCACCATGGAGAGAAAGGCGAGCGTGCCCTCCTGCATGCGGGTACCGCCGGAGGCCGGCCCGGCCAGTACCGGCAGCCCCTCGCGGGTGGCGCGTTCGATCGCGTCGACGATCCGGTCCGCGGCGGAGAGCCCGATGGAGCCGGCCAGGAACGCGAACTCGCTCACCACGATCACTACCCGATGCCCGCGGATCAGACCCTCACCCGTCAGCACGGATTCGTCGGTCCCGCTCTTCTGCCGAGCCTTCACCAGAGCCAGCCGGTACGCCTCGTCCGGGTCGGGATCGACCACGGGCTGGTCCCAGCTCGAAAACGATCCGTCGTCGAGTACCACCCCAATGAGTTCGGCGGCGCTGAGGTGACGGGTTTTCGGTTCGGTCAACGCGTTATCATTCGGCACGGTCAGATCCCTTCCACTGCGCGATTGAGCCAGTCACGTATTTCGCTGCCGTGCTGGTTGAGCACCGGCGGAGCAGAGTGCGTGGTGTTGGTCGTCTCGGCGGTGTCGGCGGGGCTGAAGAACCGCAGCGGCGGGCCCGGGAGGCTGATCTTGCCGAGCACGTCATGCTCGACGTCGATCAGCAGTCTCTGCGACAGCGCCTGGTCCCACTGGTAGACCTCATCCAATGAGCGCACCTTTCCGGCCGGAAGCCCGGCCTCGCCGAGCTTGTGCAGTAGCGGCGCGGCGTCGAAATGGGCGAAGGCATCCGTTATCGCCGCCTTGAGGCTCTCCCGGTTGCGCACGCGATGGGCGTTGGTGGCCCACTCGGCCCGGGCAGGATCAAAGCCGAACTCGGCCGCGAAGGTGGCCCAGAGCTTCTCACTGCCGATACTGATCTGCACGCTGCCGTCGCGGCACGCGAACAGGCCGTAGGGCGCGATCGACGGATGGTGATTGCCCTGAGCCTCGGGCACCTCGCCCGCCACGGTGGCGCGGGTGCCCTGAAAGGCGTGCACTCCCACGAGTGCGGCCAAAAGCGAGGTGCGAACGATCTGCCCCTCCCCCGTTCGCTCGCGCTGCAGTAAGGCTGCAAGGAGCCCGAAGGCGCCGTACATTCCCGAGAGCAGATCGGCGATCGGTACCCCCACCCGTTGCGGGTCGTCTGGGCCGGATCCGGTGAGAGACATGAGGCCGGCTTCACCCTGCAGAATCTGGTCGTAGCCGCTGCGGCTCGACTCGGGGCCGTCGTGGCCGAACCCGGTGATCGAGAGGATCACGAGCGACGGGTTGAGCTCGTGCATCGCCTCGGGCGAGAATCCGAGGCGATCCAGAACGCCGGGGCGGAAGTTCTCGACCACCACGTCGGCGCGTAGCAGCAGGTCGCGCAGCACCGCGCGGCCGTCGTCGCTCTTCAGGTCGAGGGCGATTGACTCTTTGTTGCGGTTGCAGGAGAGGAAATACGTGGATTGCAGGTTGTCGTCGGGACCGACGAACGGCGGACCCCAGCCCCGGGTATCGTCTCCCGTTCCAGGATTTTCCACCTTGATGACGCGTGCCCCGAGGTCGGCGAGCATCATGCTCGCATGCGGCCCGGCGAGGGCACGACTCAGGTCGACGACCAGATAGCCCTCGAGTGGACCTCGTGCTCGGGTCTGGGTGTCCGTGCTCATAGTCAGTCCTCTTTCAATGTGCGGTATGCGGGGTGCGTCTACAACCAGCCGGGCAGGACCAGTACCGCCCAGGCGATGGCGGGGCCGGCCACCACGACGATGCCGCTGTAGGCCAGGATCTGTTTGTAGAAACGATCCTTGTCGACGTCGTCGGGGGCGTTGGCCAGCACGAGAGCGCCGTTCGTAGAGAACGGCGACACGTCCACGATGGTCGATGCCACGGCGAGGGCGCAGATCACGCCGATCGCCCCGATTTCGCCGCTGGCCAGGAACGGGACGGCAAGGGGAATGAGGGCAGCCAGGATGGCGGTCGACGAGGCGAAGGCCGAGACGATGGCACCGATATAGCAAATAAGCAGCGCCGCCAGCAGGGGCATACCCAGGTTGGCTACGGCATCCGACACGTATGCGATGGTGCCGGCCTCTTCGAGCACGCCCACGAAGGTGAGCATGCCGCAGATGAGCAGCACGGTCGACCAGCTGATCTTGTTGACGGCACCCTTTTGCGCCGCGGGCGAGACCAGGGCGAGGATGACGGCGATGGTGATGGCCACGAAACCGACATCGACCTTGAAACCGAGTGCGATGACGGCCAGGGCGATGAGGCCGGCCACGGTGATCAGCTGAGGAATGCGTTCCGCACGGGTCGATCTCTCCTGTGCGCCGTCACCGGCGGGGTCGCGGGGGCCGTAGATGCCGGAGCCGAAGCCCTTGAATGCCACGTCGCCACCGGCCCGGGCGCCCACGCTGACCGCCATCCGCGCTTCGGCGGCCTGCTCCACGAAGTGTCCGACCCGGCTCGAGAGGAGCTTCCGGCCACCGAGCACGATGAACAGTACGACGGCGATCAGGAAGTTGAAGATGAGGCTCGACAGGAATACCGCCGTGGGGCTCGCATCGAGCCCCGTGGTCGAGATGAGGCTGTTGACGATCACGCCGTAGACGGCGATGGGCGAGAATCCGCCGCCCTGCGCTCCGTGAATCACCATCATGCCCATGAGCAGGGGGCTGATCTTGTACTTGCGGGCGAAGCCGAGCGCGATCGGCGCCACGATGGCCACCGCGGCCGGGGACAGTGCACCAACGGCGGTGATCACGGCCGTGATGATGAACATGATCCAGGGGATGAGAGCTACCCGTCCACCGACCAGTCGAACCGATCCGCGCACGAGCAGGTCGATCGTGCCGTTGCCCTGCGCGATCGCGAAGAGGTACGTGACCCCCACGAGGGTCAGGAAGAGCCCGCCGGGAAAATTGGCGAGGATGTCAGCGGTCTCCATGCCGAGAAAGACGGTGCCGAGCAGGAAAGCACCAACGAAAGCCAACGCCCCCATATTGACGGGCAGTAGCGTAGCGGTCAGAAACATCACCGCCAGGATGATGATCGAGATGATGGGAGCGGACATCCTTGTTCCTCCATGATTTAAGCGAATGTGGGCTATTGGCTCACTGGACTAGCCTCCTAGATAGTAGGTGAGTTTGTCAACGTCCGTGTACCCTAGGGTCACACTTCGATGCGGGAGGCACACGCGTGGCCCAGGAACTAGAACCCCAGCCCCTGTCGCGCGTGTCGAAACCGCGGCTGTACGAACAGCTCGTGGCGCAGCTTTTGTCATACATCGAATCGGCTCACCTGGGCCCCGGCGACCTGTTGCCCGCCGAACGCGATCTCGCGGAACGTCTCGGCGTCTCGCGCGCCACCCTGGCGCAGGCGCTCGTCGCCCTCGAGGTGCTTGGAGTCATCGATGTTCAGCACGGCACCGGAGCCGTGCTTGTCTACCGGCCCAGCATCGCAACGGTGATCAAGGGTCTCCGCGACCACCGAAACCGGCTGCCGGAAATCGTCGAGGCCCGCAGCACCCTCGAGGGGAAGCTGGCCGAGCTCGCCGCGCTGCGGCGAACCGCTGCCGACCTGGCGGCGATCGAGAACGCCGTGCAGATCATGGCCGAGGAAATCGCGGTCGGCAACCGCGGCGCGCACGGCGACGAACTCTTTCACCAGGCCGTCACGGCCGCCGCCCACTCCCCCGTACTGGCCCAGCTCATGACGTTCATCGCCGAGATGATTCTCGAAACGAGATTGGAGTCCCTGGCCCAGCCCGGCCGGCCCGAGCAGTCCCTGGCCTCGCACCGCACGATCATCGCGGCGATCCGGGCGCAGGACGTCACGGCCGCGAGCGCGGCGATGCTCTCGCACATCGAGCTCGTCTCCGACGTTGCCCTGCTGAAGTAAGAGAGAATACAAGCGTGACCGAATCCGCGCAGCCCACAGCATCCGTCGCCCGCGATCTGCCCGGATGGCTTCATGCCTATTCGGGCAAGGTGCGGGACCTCTATATTCCCACCGACGGGACGACGGATGCCCCGGCCGATCTGATGAGCGCCTCCCGGGTACTCGTGGTCGCCAGCGACCGGGTGAGCGCGTTCGACCATGTGCTGGCGCCGGGTATCCCGGGCAAGGGCGAGCTGCTCACGACCCTCAGCCTGTGGTGGTTCGACCGCTTGACCGGCATCCCCAATCACCTCGTCGCCGACCACGAACAGGTCGGCAGCACCGTGCACGAGCTCATCCCCGCGCCCGTCGCCGGCCGGGCAATGCTCTGCCGCACCCTCGACATGTACCCGATCGAATGCGTTGTGCGCGGGTACCTGACGGGCAGCGGCTGGAAGGAATATGCCCAGTCGCAGTCGGTGTGCGGCATCGCGCTGCCGGCCGGCCTCGAGAACGGCGACCGCCTGCCGGAACCCATCTACACCCCCGCGTGGAAGGCTCCACGGGGCGAGCACGACGAGAACATCACGTTCGAACGCACGATCGAACTCGTCGGACCGGGCATTGCCGCCGAGCTCCGCGGCCTCTCCCTCACCCTCTTCGCCACCGCCGGAGCGATCGCCGAGAAGGCCGGCGTCATTCTCGCCGACACCAAGTTCGAATTCGGCGCCGACCGGCAGACCGGCATGACCGTGCTCGCCGACGAGGTGCTCACGAGCGACTCCAGCCGGTACTGGGACGCCGACGCCTGGCACACGGGCACGACACCCGACGAACGCATGGCGAGCTTCGACAAGCAGATCGTGCGCGACTGGCTCGCCGCCCACTGGGACGGTACCGGTGCCCCGCCCGAGCTGCCGGCCGAGATCGTGGAGCAGACCGCGGCCCGCTATCGCGAACTGCTCGAGCGCCTCACCAGCGCCTGAACCGCACACCCGGGTACGGATGCTCTCGGATAGCGGAATAGCTTCGGCAGTGCCTGAGTTGTGCCTGCTGTGACCCCACATGCGAATGACCTGCTGGCCGCCGAAACCGGAATGGGCGCGGTGACTTTGCGCGTGGGCAACCTCGACGCCATGCTCGCCTACTACCGCGACATCGTGACGCTCGAGTTACAGCGCCACGACGGGCCGGTCGCCGTGCTCGGGCGTGGCCGGATACCGCTGGTGATTCTGCAGCACGCGCCCGAGCTTGCCGCTGCCGAACCGCGCTCGGCGGGGCTCTACCACACGGCCATCCTCTTCAACACGCAGGCCGATCTTGCCGCCGCCGTCTTCTCGATCGGCACGAAGTCCCCGGGAACGTTCACGGGCAGTGCCGACCACTTGGTCAGCCAGGCTTTCTACTTCACCGACCCTGAGGGAAACGGCATCGAGTTGTACTGGGACCGCGACCGCACCCTGTGGAGCTGGGCCCACGGCCAGGTCGAAATGGCCTCGCTTCACCTCGACCCGAACGCCTTCATTTCTGAGCACCTGTCGGCCGAGCCGAGTGAAGGCACCGCCGTCGTCGGTCATGTGCACCTCTCGGTCGGAGACGTCGCGAGCGCTCGCGAGTTCTACGTGAACCGTCTCGGCTTCGAGGCGACCGCGAACTTCGGCCCCTCTGCACTGTTCGTCTCAGCCGGGGGCTACCATCACCACATGGCCATGAACACCTGGGAGAGCTCGGGCAGCGGCAAACGCCGCCTAGCGCTGGGCCTCGGCGAGATCAGCATCATCGTGCCCGGTACCGATGACATCGGCGCCCTTGCCGAGCGCATGGCCCACTACAACGTGGGCACCAGCCACGACGGACAGACACTCGCATTTGACGACCCATGGGCCAACCGCATCCGGGTGCGCGCCGGCACGTCGGCATCCGCTGAAAACCCGGTCGCGACGGTCTAGACGCGCGCAGCGCCGAGCTATGCCAAACAGCACCCGGTGATTCAGCGGGCGGCGCGGGCGGCGCGGCGGGTGAGACCGTGCACGGTGGCCTGGTAGTCCTTGACGTTGAGCGGGCGGCCGGGCAGCTTGGGCCGGGGTGCGTCGGCCGCACGCAGGCCGTCAAGCACGATGGAGAGCTGACGACGCCACTGGCCGGCATAGCCGGCGCCGAGGCCACCCAGCGATCCGACCATGGTGACGAGCACAGCAAGGTCGACCGCGTCGACGTCTCGGCGCAACGTGCCATCTTTTTTCGCACGGGCCACGAGACTCGCGATGAAACCGTCGAACTCGGCGGCGGGTCGGGCTGACGGGTCCAGCTGGGCCATGCGCCGTAGGATCGGCGGCAGTGCCGGATCGGCGACGAGCCATTCCGCGACCCGTTCGGTGTAGATCACGAGCGCTTCCCACGCGTTGGGCGCCGCCTCGATCTCCCCGCGCACCACGTGTAATTCGGCGAGCGCGAGGTCATAGAGCGCGCGCACAAGGTCGTCTCTGGTGGGAAAGTTGCGATAGAGAGTCGCTACACCAACCTCGGCCTGACGCGCGATCTCCTCGAGCGAAGCGTCGATGCCATGCTGCGCAAACTGGACACGAGCCGTCACCACGAGACGGTCTCGATTCAACCGGGCGTCTCGGCGACGGGGCGGAAGCGGCGCGGTTCGCTCGGGCGCAGTCGGGGCTGGCACGCCATCCTGGGGCTTTCGGGTCGGCGGGGTCATGCGCTCCAGTCTAGAACCGAGACCTGCACGGTTCGCCGTGGTGTTGCGCCCGCAGCCGCAACCTGCGCACAATTTGGACAAGCCGAATGGAAACCGATGACTCTCAAGAACAACACTCGCGAATTCGACCCCGAGATCGTGACCGATTTTCGAGAAAAGATGAGCTACGGGGCCTATCTCGACCTGCCCACGCTCCTCGCTGCCCAGAAACCGGTGAGCGTTCCGGAACACCACGACGAGTTGCTTTTCATCATCCAGCACCAGACCACCGAGCTCTGGCTCAAGCTTGTGCTGCACGAACTCCAAGCGGCCATCGAGGCACTGCGGCAGGATCAGCTCGCGCCAGCCCTCAAGGGAATCGCTAGGGTCAAGCACGTTCAGCGCACGCTCACCGAGCAATGGTCGGTGCTCGCAACCCTCACGCCCACCGAATACGCGCAGTTCCGGCATGTCCTCGGCAACTCCAGCGGGTTCCAGTCATACCAATACCGCGCGGTCGAGTTCGCGCTCGGCAACAAAAATCGCCGTATGCTCACCGTTTTTGAAGCGGATGCCGCCGCCAACGCCCTACTGACCGCCACCCTCGAAGCGCCCAGCCTCTACGACGAGTTCCTGCGCTATCTGCACCGAGCCGGCTTCGACATTCCCGCCTCAGTGCTCGAGCGCGACGTCACCGAAGCCTGGACCTTCCACCCCGAGCTCGTGCATATCTTTCGCGAAATATATGAGAATGCTTCCGAGCACTGGGCTGCCTATGAGGCCTGCGAAGAACTCGTCGATCTGGAAGACAATTTTCAGCTCTGGCGGTTTCGTCACCTCAAAACGGTGCAGCGCATCATCGGGATGAAGCACGGCACCGGGGGCTCGAGCGGCGCGGCCTTTTTGCAGAAGGCCCTTGAACTCACTTTTTTCCCCGAACTGTTCGCCGTGCGCACGGAGATTGGCGCGTGAGCGCTCATTTTCAGGTCGGACGCGGCACCGTGCTGCCGGGCTTTCTCGATGCGCACGTGCACCTCGCGCTGATCGACGGGACTGTTCTACCCAGCGGTGGAATCGCCCGAGTACTCGACCTTGGCGGCTGGCTGCCTGACGACCTCCGCGCTTCCCTGCCCGATCTTGCATACGCGAACCAGTTTATGACCGCTCCAGGCGGCTACCCCCGCCACTCCAGCTGGGCCGAGCCCGGCTGGAGCTACGCGGTCGCCACGGCAGCGGATGCCGATACCGCGGTCGACCTGCAGGTGGGGGCCGGGGCATCCGTTCTAAAAATCACGCTCAACTCCGTCGACGGGCCGGTGCTCGGCACCGAGGCTCTGGCCGCTGTCGTCGGCCGGGCACACGAGCTAAGGATGCCGGTCGTCGCGCACGCCGAGGGTGCGCGGCAGGCCGGTCGCGCGTTCGTGGCCGGAGTGGATGCGTTCGCCCACACCCCGTTCTCCGAGCAACTCGCCGACGATCTCGTGACCGCGATGGCGGCACGCATGACCTGGATCAGCACGCTGGACATGCACGGCTGGGGTCACCCCACCCCCGCATTCGAGATTGCGAGCGATAATCTGCGCCGGTTCCACGCGGCCGGCGGCCGGGTGCTGTACGGTACCGATCTCGGCAACGGCCCGCTGCCGCTCGGGCTGAACTCCCGGGAAATCGCGGCACTGCTCGGCGTCGGCCCGACCCCCAGCGACATCCTGACCGCGCTCTGTTCGCCGGCACCGCTCGGCCTGACCCTGGGCGATAATCGGGTGACCTTCATTCCGGGCGAGCGGCCGCAGGACCCACGGGATTTCACCGACTGGCTCGTCACCGCCCGCGCCCTCACCCGCTCCGAACTCGAGGTTCTCGCATGACACCCACTATGAACGGCGCGACCGGCCTCGACGTCCCCCTCGCTTTTGCCCGGCGGATGGACCGCATCGACGGTCTGGCACATTATCGCGCCAGATTTCTGGGAACAGACGCCGACCCCGAAACCGCCAACCCGCGCTCCTACCTCGACGGCAACTCCCTCGGCCGCCCGCTACGGGCCAGCGCCGAGCGTATCGCCGATTTTCTCGCGCGAGACTGGGGCACCCGACTCATTCGCGGCTGGGACGAGCAGTGGATGGACCTGCCCCTGCAGATCGGTGACGACCTCGGCCTGGCCTGCCTTGGCGCCGAAGCCGGCCAGGTTTTCATCGGCGACTCGACCACCGTGCTGCTCTACAAACTGGCCAGGGCCGCCGTGGATTCACGGCCGCACCGTACCGAAATCGTGCTTGACAGCGACAACTTTCCCACCGACCGCTACGTTCTGGAAGGCATCGCGCGCGAACGCGGCCTGACGCTCCGGTGGATCGAATCCGATACCGAGGGCGGCGTCACCGCCGAACACGTGCGCAACGTCGTCGGCCCGCAGACCTCGCTCGTGCTGCTCAGCCACGTGGCCTACCGTTCCGGCTACCTCGCCGACATGCAGGCCATCACGGCCGTCGCCCACGAGCATGATGCCCTCGTGCTCTGGGACCTGAGCCACTCGGTCGGCTCTGTTCCGATCGAACTCGACCGCTGCAACGTCGATCTCGCGGTCGGCTGCTCCTACAAATACCTGAGCGGGGGCCCGGGCGCTCCGGCCTTCGGGTATGTGAAAAGCGACCTGCAGGCTGTACTGACCCAGCCGATTCAGGGCTGGATGGGTTCTCAAGCCATCTTCGAAATGGGGCCGGAGTATCAGCCGGCCACCGGCATCCGTCGATTCATGAGCGGCACGCCCGCCGTGGTGGGCATGCTCGCCCTGCAGGACGCCATTGCCCTGCTGGGCGAAGCCACGATCGGGTCGGTACGAGCCAAGTCGGTCGCGCTGACCGAGTTTGCGATCACCCTCGTTGATGCGTGGCTCGCGCCGATGGGGGTCACCGTCGCCTCGCCGCGCGAGCAGACCCATCGCGGCGGGCACGTGACCATCAACCATCCGCTGATGCGCCAGGTCACAAAGATTCTGTGGGACAACGATGTGATTCCAGATTTTCGGGCACCCAACGGGCTGCGGCTCGGCCTCGCCCCGCTCAGCACAAGCTTCGTCGAGACCTACGACGGGGTGGCCGCTGTCCGCGACGTACTGCGCGGCATTCTGCTCGGCCGGAGTGGCGTAGCCGAGTAGGGCGACACCGAAGCGGGCCGGTGCGGCCCGCCTCGGCCTGTAGAATCGGAGTGATTTGCCACGACTATTAGCCCCAGACTGTATGCGGAGTGCCCAGTGCCAACGATCGTCGTCGAAGTAATGCCCAAGGCCGAGTTGCTTGACCCCCAGGGCAAGGCCATCGCCGGCGCCCTCGGTCGCCTCGGTCAGACCCAGACAGCGCTGGCCAACATCAGCGGCGTGCGCGTCGGCAAGCGCTTCGAAATTTCCATCGATGGCGCCGCGGATGCCGATGTCCTGGCCGCCGTGCGCGTGCTCGCAGACTCGGTGCTGTCCAACTCCGTGATCGAGGACGTCGTCGGCATCCACGTGCAAGACGCTCCTTCGTCAGCGGTCGCCTGATGCGCATCGGCGTCGTCACCTTTCCCGGCTCACTCGATGATCGCGACGCAGCGCGCGCCATCCGCCTGGCCGGCGCCGACGCCGTGGCCCTCTGGCACGGCGACCATGACCTGCACGGCGTTGACGCCCTGGTACTGCCCGGCGGGTTCAGCTACGGCGACTACCTGCGGGCCGGCGCCATCGCCAGCCTCTCGCCGATCATGACCGAAGTCATCGACGCGGCGAACCAGGGAATGCCCGTGCTGGGCATCTGCAACGGATTCCAAATGCTCACCGAGGCCCACCTGCTCGACGGCGGACTCATTCGAAACGACAAGGGCCGCTTCATCTGCCGCGACCAGGGCCTGCGCATCGAGAACAACACGAGCGACTGGACGACCGGCTTCGCCGCCAACGCCGAGATCGTCATTCCGCTCAAGAACGGCGAGGGCTCGTTCATGGCCTCCGACGAGACCCTTAAAGCGCTCGAGGGCGAGGGCCGCATCGTGGCCCGTTACATCGGCGGCAACCCGAACGGGTCACTGAACGACATCGCCGGCGTCACCAACGCCCGCGGCAACGTCGTCGGCCTCATGCCACACCCCGAGCACGCCGTTGAGGCCGGGTTCGGCCCTGACACCGACGACGCCATGGCGAGCGGCGTCGACGGTCTCACCTTCTTCACCTCGGTGATTGCCCGGGTGCTCGTCGCGCGCTAGCCGATGCCCTCCCACAGCCTGCCCTACCCGTGTGCGTCGCGCTTGCACTGGCGTGGGAGTGCTGTTCGACAACCGGCGGTCACAGACCAGCATCCACCTGTTCACGGATCGTTCTTGCGCGACGGCGCGTGAGACATATTCATGTAGACGCCGCCGCGGAAAAGTTCATCGACCATCTGAGCGATCCGGCGTGAACGAGTCTCGGGGCCCTTGGCCGTACGGCCCAAAAGTCAGTGCAGAGGGCTGTGCGCGCGGATAGGTGTGCCGATCCCGAGGATGGCGCTGTGCAGCACGGGTGGCATGCTCAGTGCCGGTTCGTCGATGCGTGTCGGGCCGCCGGATGCTATCCAGGCCAGAAGGGCCTCCAGGGCGTCGGGCTGCTCCATTCCGCCCAGCCACACCGACGGCCCGGTGACTCCCGTGCTTCCCTCACGGCGGGCCACCGCCGCGATCGCTCCTTGGGCGCAGGCGCCCAGACATTCTGTGGAGACAAGGACACCGCCTGTGCCGGTCGTAATCGTCGACCGCAAGCGGTCGGCACCATCTTGACCGGCGGCTAGTCGGTGGAGCGCACTGCAACGATGCCCCGCACACACGGCGACCAGTGGGCCGCTGGCTCCCTGGTCGATCGGGGACGAAGCTTGGGTGTGTTTCATGGTGGTACTCCATTCTGTTCTGTCGTACGAATGTCTTCTCGGTGAAGCGTCAGTTCGAATCCAGGTCCCAGGCAGGGAAAGGATCGGCCAGGCATTTCCATTCGCTGGGAGCATTGAGAAATTCACGATCGCTGACAAATTCGCGATCGGTGAGTAGGCAGGCGTCGAGGTTGGCGGTGAGCGTGGCTGCGTCGAAGTCTTTGCCGAAGAAAGCAATTTCCTGGCCTTACGGCGGCTCAGGGTCGTGGCTGCCCATGGTGGTCGGTTCGAAACCGATGGTAGAACCGGCGCTGGACAAATCAGTTTTATTGATGACCACGACGCTGGCCCATTCGATCTGCTCGACCAGTGCGTCGGCAATTGTGCGGTCGTTCTCTCCGTACGTGAGGCAGGACACCGCAGGAATCGGTGCACGAGCATCGCTGCGAAGGTCCTCCCAGAACGTGGACGCGTCCAGCCCGCTCACTAAACTGCCGAGGCGAAGTGCTTCAATACGGGGTCTCAGAGCACCATCGTCGACAGCAGCGATAACCGACACGGTTACCTCGATCGGCACTGCGGACGGGTGGATCTCCAACATCACGTCACTCCGAGTGATGCTGGCTATGACTTCGGATACGGCGCTTCGCCCGGAACCGGCGAGACTGAGCGAGGTCGCGCCGCTGCCTCGCACTATGGATGATTTGCCGGCACCGGGCAGTCCGCTGATGAGGTTCACGGTGAAAATACGTGGCTGGGTCATGACTGCTACTCTAATTGATAATTGTTATCAATAAGTCGAGGTGGCTATGAAAGTTCGAAATCCCCTCAAAGCGCTCAAGAAACTCCCGGGCGCACAGATCGTGCATCGCCGGGGACGAGTGTTCGTGATCAATAAGAAAAACCCACGCTTGAAAGCCCGTCAGGGTTAGCAGAGTGGTGCTGAAGACGGTTTGGTCGAGGAAGGTGACGATCACGAGAGTCCGTGTTCGGTCGCGTCTATCTGCGCCTAAAGGCCAGGGATCGTGGCGTGCATACTCTCGCAATAGTTGAAGACCGTGCGCGGCGATGGAGGGTGACCGCGGCTTCTTCGAGACGCAGCCGCGTTTCACAGCGCTTGTGGTTACGCAGCCCGAGGTGTGATGTAACCATCACGAGGAGAATTCGGGCGCACACTGTGTTTTGCGTGATCGCAAAATTTCAGTCACGTGGGTTTTTCGGCGACGGGTCAGGACGTCTGGAACGGGGGCTTATTCAGGTGCGGCTGCGACGATGGACGTCTCCTCCCCCGCCACGAGTCGAAAGTCACCATGACCCCGCGTCTGCTGTTCCGTTCCGTCGCTATCGCCGAAGCCATTACCTGGGCACTACTCATCGCCGGGATGCTCATGAAGTACGTTCTCGAGGTCGGCGAGATCGGGGTGCAGATCGGCGGTTTTGTGCACGGCCTCGTCTTCATCGCCTTCGGAATGACAGCCCTCCTGGTGGGCGTCAACCAGCACTGGAACTTTCGGCTCACCGCGATAGCGATGGTGACCGCAATCGTTCCCTTCGGCACGATCCCTCTCGACCGCCGATTCGAGAAGAATGGGCTGCTGAACGGAGAGTGGCGGCAAACCCGCACCGCCGACCCTCGAGATCACACCCGGGTCAGCGCGCTGCTCCGCTGGATGCTGGCTCGGCCGGTGCTGCTCGCCTGCATCATGGGGATCGCCCTGGTGTCGATCATGGCCACGCTGCTTTCGATCGGTCCGCCCGGCGGCATCAGTTAGCGTTCTACGCCATGATCCCCCGCACCAGACGCACGGGGCCGGTCAGCCGAGTGTCGCTGGCTGCTGCGGGGTGATGCCGACACGGGGGTGGCGTGCGGTGGCGGCCAGCGTGAGCGCGGCATCCGCTTTCTCGAGGGGAAACGTCGTTCCGACCAGCGCCGAGAACGGATGTCGATGCCACGCTCCGCGCAGATACGTCACGGCTTGCTGCAGGTCGTCCGGCGTGTAATTGTGCACGCCGCGCACGGTGATCAGGCGGCGCACGATCGACTCCGGGTCGAGCAGCACCGGCTCCCCCGGTGAGACACTGCCGACCAGCACGACCACGCCGCCGATACCGATCAGGTCTATCACCGTCTGCACGGCCAGTCGGGCGCCACTCAGTTCGAGCGCGATCGTCGGCTCGGCAGCCCCCGCATCCTGGAGCGCGGCGAGCACGCTCGCTACCCCGGTCGGCGATTCCCGCGGTGCCCCAGGGTCCGCGACCGCCGCCGCCCCGAACGCGAGCGCGAGCTGTCGGCGAACCGGATCGGGGTCGCTGACGAGTACGAGCGCCCCGGCATCCGTCGCCATCGCGCAGGCCGTGACCCCGAGCATTCCCCCGCCGGTCACCAACACGGTAGCCCCGGCCAGCGGCACGAGAGCGGATGCCGCCCCCAGCGCCGCGACAACCGTGGCGGTCGCGCAGGAAGCCGGCGCCAGAACCGTGGCGGGAACCTGCTCGTCGACGACGACGACCGCCGTTCCGCCGCGCACCTGCACATGGCTGGCGAAACCTCCGCTCAGTTCCCAGCCCCGCTGCATCCGTTCGTGGCCGTATTTGACCAGCTCGAGGCATTTCTGGGGCACTCCACGGCGACAGCGCGGGCACGTTCCGCAGCTCACGGCGACCGACCAGACCACGCGCTGCCCGACTCGGAGCGGCATTCCGTTTGCGGCATATGACCGTTCGGTGACGGCGACGATCCGGCCGATCTGCTCGTGCCCGAGCACGAGCGGTTTCGCGGCCGAACGGTGACCGAGCACTGTGTGCACGTCTGAGCCGCAGACCGTGGCCAATTCCACTTCGACCAGCACATCACCGGGCCGCAGGAGCACGCCGGGTACCGCCACGCACGCGAGGGGCTGGCCCACGCCCGACCAGACCATAGCCTCCGCGGCGCGCGGCAATACCACCTCACGACCGAGTCCGAGGGTGAGGGCGGGCAGCGTCATGTGGTCAGCGACCGGATCGTGTTCGGGCATGACGACTCGATCGTCTCCTCACGCAGGCCGAGCAGTTCGGCGAGGTCGGCGACGCTCGCGATGACGACATCGGCCCCGGCGTCTTCGAGGGTGGCGGTGTCGTGCGTGCCGGTCAGGACTCCCACGATCAGGCCGGCGCCGGCGCTCTGGCCGGAGAGCATGTCGCTCGCGGTGTCGCCGACGACAACCATGGCAGCAACGCTCGACGCCCCGGTGCGCAGCAGCGCGGTCAGCGGCAGATCGGGATAGGGGCGGCCACGGCCGGCTTCGGCCGGGCAGAGGCTCACGTCGATGAGGTCGTTCCAACCGAGTGAGTCGATGAGGGTGTCCTGCGTCGCTCGGGAGAATCCGGTCACCAGCGCCACCTTCACGCCGGCGTCGCGCAGTTCCTGGAACAGGTCGGCCGCACCCGCGATCGCCGTCACCCCGACCTGTTCGACGAGTTCACCATAAGCGGTTTCGAACTCGGCCGTCGCGGCGACGGCCGCTTCTTCGGAGTCGGTCAGTTCGCGAAAGACATCGAGTTTGGATTGCCCCATGGTCTCGCGCACGAACTCGACAGCTTCCGCGAGCTCATCGGCGGTGTCCGCCAATCCGCTGCGCTCGGCGGCGAGCATGAACGCCCGCTCGACCAGTCCGTCGTCGGTCACGGTGGTGCCGGCCATGTCGAAGACGACGAGCTCGACGTCAACGTCTTCGGTGTCCAAATCGTCCAGCTCAAGATCACGATCAAGGGAAAGAGGTGCGGTGCTCATGGGGTGCCTTTCAGGGTGAGGGAGATGGGTGAATCGCACACGGTGGCAATGACGTGCTCAGCGAGACCGAGTCCGGTCGTCATACCGATCCCGGTGGTTGCCGCGACGAGATAAACGCCGGGTTCGGGCTGGTCGATGAGAAAGTCGGCGCGCCCGGAGGCGTAGACGCCTTGCCACCGTTCCAGCACGCGCGGGCGCGTCACGCCGAATAGTTCACGCGTGAGTTGCAGCAGTTGCTCGAACGCATGCTCATCCTGGAATGGAGAAACGGACGCCCCGCGATAATGGGTGTCCCCCACAATCAGCGAGCCGTCGGGCAACTGGGTATACATCTGGTTGAGATCACGTTCGGCCAGCGCCGGGTACTCTCGCCGCAACCGGTCGCCCAGTACAGCAGCGGCCGGCAGACTAGAGAAGGCCCCGTAGCGCAGAAGCGACCAGCCGGTCAGCACCGGCGCGGGCAGGGGGGCGCGCAGGCCTGCGTCGACGCGCAGCATGTCCAGGCCACAGCGCACGATGCCGTCGCGCTCCGCGACCTCCGGGTACAGCTGGTCGATGTCATGGTTGACTGCCACGATGACCGTTCCGGTATCGATCGACTCCCGGGTCGTGGTGACCCGACCGGCACGCACGGCCGTCACTGCGGTTCGGTAGCGAAATTCGACGCCGCGACTGGCCAGGTACGCAGCGAGACCGCCTCCGGCCTGGCGCGGATTGACCTGAAGATCCCACGCAAGCATCGCCCCGCCCCGTGCCGTGCCGGGGGCGAGCGGCACACGAGCACTGACCTCGGCAGCGCTCAGCATCACCACGTCGGGTTGACCAATACCAAAGAGCGACTCGGTTCCCCGCTGGAGCGCCAGCTCGTTCAGAACGGCCAGTTCGTCATCCTGCCGGGCAAGGACGACCGTGCCAGACTCGCGCAGCCAGACACCGGCATCCGCTGCCAGTTTCAGCCACAGCGGGCGCGATCGCAGCGCGAATTCGCGGGCCAGGCCGCTCTGCGGGGTGAAACACAGGTGTCCGAAATTTCGAACGGATGCCCCGCCGATGGCTCCCGCTCGGTCCACGACGACCACGGACAGGCCTCGGTCGATGGCGGCGAGCGCGTGCCCGAGGCCGACGATTCCGCTGCCGACGACGACCACGTCGAAGTGGGTCATCGGAACACCCGCCGCATCCACACTGCCAGCCCTTCGACCATGACCACCGTCACGAAAATCATCAGCACGATCGTGGTGACCAGGTCGTACCGCGACCCCTGCCCGGCATTCAGGAGGTAGTAGCCGACCCCGCCGCCGCCGACCAGGCCGAGTATGGTGGCCGCGCGAATATTGGTGTCCAGCATGTAGAAACTGTGCCCGATCAGCGCCTTCATGCCCTGGGGCGCCGTAGCACCGGCGTAGACCTGCAGCCCGGTGGCACCGGCGGCCTTGAGCGCCTGCTCCGGGCCGGGCCGCACTTCTTCAAGCGAGTCGGCGAGCAGCTTGCCGAGCAGGCCGATACCGCCGATGGCCAGCGCGATGGTGCCGGCCTGGGTACCGAGGCCGGTCACGACGATGAGCACGATGGCCAGGATGATCTCGGGAATGCCGCGAATTGTCACGAGCACGAGCCGAAAGCCGGCCCGGACGCGCGGGTTCGGCGCCACGTTGCGGGCCGCGAGGGAGCCGATCATGATCGAGGCCAGCAGCGTGAGAATCGTCGCCGCGAGCGCGATGGCGATGGTTTCCCCCATAGCCGCCAGCATGACCGGGGCGTCATAAGAGCCAAAGCTCGGCGGCCAGAACTTGGCTGCGGTTTCGGGCAGGTAGGACCAGAAGGTGAGGATGTCACCCCATTTGATGTCACAGATCCAGATGCTACCGATGACGATCAGCGCGGCGAGCGCACCCCACACCGCGTTACGTATCCGGGCGTAGGCCCAGGGACGGCGCGAGGCATCTGCGCTCACACCGATGACGCCGATACGACGCAGTAGCCGGTCTCCGATCCCGTGGCGAGTGGGCGCGAAGCCGAGCATGACGGTGCGCACGGCGCTGGACACGATCTCCATGACCACGCACAGCGCGAAGATCACCACGGCGATACCGAGCCCGAGCGAATAGTTGAGCGATTTGAAGGCGTAGGACATCTCGAGGCCGAGCCCGGCCACGCCCACGTATCCGAGAATGACCGAGCCGCGCAGGTTGATGTCGTTGCGGTGCAGCACCGTGGCGACCCAGGACGGCAGCACCTGCGGCAGCACACCCGAGAAGAATTCCTGCAGCCGGGTTGCGCCCGCAGCGCGAATGGCCAACCGGGGCCCGTCATCGATCTGCTCGATCGCGTCGGCGAACATCTTGCTGATCATTCCGATCGAATGGATGCCGATGGCGAGGATTCCTGGCAGAGTCCCCAGGGAGAACATGAGCACAAAGACCATCGCCAGCACCACGTCGGGCACCGCCCGAATCGCTACGCCCAAAAAACGGGCGAACACCATCCATCCGCGCCCGGGCGACGTGTTGGCGGCCGCGAGCCAGGCCAGCGGCACGGAGAAGACTGCGGCAAACAGGGTGCCGAGCAGCACGAGGCCCACGGTGAGAGCGGTCAGGTAGAGCAATTCGCCCGGCGCGGGAAAGCTGATGACCCCGACCCGATCAAAGAACCGGGTGGCGTTCGACCAGCTCGCTATTATGTGCGGCAACGAGATATCCACGCTGATCAAGGACACAACGGATGCTGTCACGAGCACACCCAGGGTCAGTCCGGCCGCGACTTTTTCCGGGCGGGCTCGGCGCTGCGAGCGGCGCGGGGTCAATGCGACGGCATCGGCTTGACCGGGCTGTGGGCGTTCGAGCGTGAGCGTCACCGGCGGTTATCCCGCGCCGAGCTGAAAGTCTGCAGGTCGAGTTCGCCCTGCTCATCGGGCTCACCCTGCTCATCGGGCTCATCGGGCGCGGTTCCCAGTTCGGTGTCGATCGCGCCGAGCTCGGCGGTCGACGTAGTGACCCGGCCGTAGATCTCCATCATGTTCTGCTTGGACAGTCCTTGGGTGGCGGTGTCGAGCACGACTTCGCCACGGCGGAGACCGACGATGCGATCGCCCCAGGACAGCGCAAGGTCGACCTGATGCAGGCTGCACACCACGGTGAGGCCACTGTCGATGGCGATCTCCCGAATGAGTGCCATGACCTGGGCACTTGATTCCGGGTCGAGGGAGGCCACCGGTTCGTCGGCGAGCAGAATACGTGGATTCTGCATGAGCGCCCGGGCGATACCGACCCGCTGTTGCTGCCCGCCGGAGAGGGTGTCCGCGCGCTGATAGGCGTGGGTGAGCAGGCCGACGCGGTCGAGGTGACCGAGCGCGGCCAGCTTGAGCTCGCGGCGGTAGCCCCAAAGGCCGAGTCGCGGGCCGCGCATCTGGAATAGCGCTCCGGCCAGCACGTTTTCGAGTACAGTGAGTGGCCCCACCAGCTCGAACTGCTGAAAGACAAAGCCGACCTGACCGCGGAGCGCGCGCAGCGGCCGTCCGTGCAGCCGCGATACCGGAGCATCCAGCACGGTCACTGTGCCGGTATCCGGCCGGTCCAGACCATCGAGGTGTCGCAACAGGGTCGACTTTCCCGAGCCCGACAGTCCGAGCAAAACCACGATTTCACCGCGAGCGATCGTGAGCGACACGTCATGGAGGGCTGTTGTCTCGCCGAAGGTCTTGGTGATATCGCGCACAGCGATCACCGGTCCCGCCGCGACGGCGGGACCGGTGATCGCTTGTGGAGGCTGGGTCAGCCCTGGCACTGCGAGGCCGACGTCTTCACGCAAATGTCGCGAATGGTGTCGTAATACTGGTCATCCACCGGCTCGGTGGCAAAGAACGTGTCGCGGAAGGCTTGCGTATCGGCGCTCGTCACGCCCGAGGCGATGATGTCGTCGATGGTGACCTCACCGAGCACCTCGGTGAGTTGGGTCTTCAGCTCGGCGGGGAGGGTGTCAGAGACAACAATGGGCGCACCGGGAACCAGGGTCTCAGCGATGACCTTCACCCTGTCACTTTTGGCGACCTCGCTGTCTTCGGCGAAGCCGACGTCGCATTCCTTTTCTTCGCCCACCTTCTGCACGCTGACGTCGTGCTTGCCCGCGAACACCGGGGTCACGTCGGACACCGGGTCGACGCCAGCTTCGAGCAGGTTATAGGAGGGAAACAGGTAACCGCTGGTCGAGGACGGGTCGACGAAGCAGACCTTCTTGCCGGCGAATTCCTCGAGTGATGAAATGTTGCTCTCAACGGGCACGATAGCCTGGGAGTAGTACCCGGGCGCCTCACCCTCGGTCGTCACGATCGAGGAGATCGGGGTGATGGCCGCACCGTTGTTGGTGGCGGTGATGTAGGTGAAGCCGGAGAACGAGGCTACGTCGATCTTGCCGGCGATCGCCGCCTCGATCAGCGCGGCATAGTCGGTGGACTCGTGATACTCCACGTTCTTTCCGGTCTCCTGCTCGATGTAGTCCATCAGCGGCTGGTAGTTGGTCTGCGTATCGACGGAGTCCGGAACCACTCCGAAGACAAGGGTGTTCTCATCGACGGCGTAGCGTGCGCCGGCTGCGTCGTTGCCGGCTGCGTCGGCGGTGTCCGCTGAGCAGGAGGTGAGGCTGAACAGGAGCAGAGCGGCGGCACCGGCCGCGAGCACCGTCGTGCCGGTCCGAGTAGAGGTGCGGGAAAAGGCGCTGCGGATTGCCACGTGAAACCTTCCTAAATCGAAGCCATTACGTCTAGTCACGTTAAGGAGGTCGTGCCAACAACGATGGTGCGCCGGGTGACCAGCAGGTGAACGGGCAGCGGCAAGTGAACGCGCGTGACTGTGGTCATATGCACAGTTTCGCCCCAGCACGGGGCGGTACCGTGGGCAAGCCACATCCGATCGAAGGAGATCCCTGTGTTCACGAGCCCCTACGCTCCCGTTGAGATTCCCGATGTCAGCATTTTCGAGTACCTGTTCGACGATTTGAGCGAGGCCGAACTCGATCGCACCGCCGTCATCGACGGTGTCGGCGGAGCGGAGCTCAGCTATCGTGCTCTGGTCGACCAGATCACCCGGGTGGCTGGGGCTCTTGCCGCTGACGGCGTCGGCCCCGGCACGGTAGTGGGCCTGCTCTGCCCGAACACGCCGCAATTCACGGCCGTCTTCCACGGCATCCTGCGCGCGGGCGCCACCGTCACCACCATCAACTCGCTCTACACCCCCGACGACATCCATCGCCAGCTCCACGACTCCGTCGCCACCTGGCTGATCACTGTCTCGCCGCTGTTACCGGGCGCCAAGGCGGCGGCGCACGCGTCGGGCATTCCAGACGAGCGCATCGTGGTCATCGATGGCGAGGCAGGGCATCTGTCGCTCGCTGATCTGCTGGCAACGGATGCCCCCGCGCCGGCCGTGACCATCGACCCGGCCACGCACGTGGCCGTTCTGCCCTACTCCTCTGGCACGACCGCAGCGCCCAAGGGCGTCAGGCTCAGCCACCGCAACCTCATCGCGAACGTGCAGCAGGCGCGCGACCTGATCGGCGTCGTTCCGGAGGACAAGGTGCTCGCGCTGCTGCCGTTCTACCACATCTATGGAATGACGGTTCTGCTCAATCTCGCCTTCAAACAGCGGGCCTCCCTCGTCACCATGGCCAAGTTCGACTTCGTCGAATTTCTGCGCATGATCCAGGACCATCGCTGCAGCTACGTCTTTATCGCGCCGCCCATCGCGGTGGCCGTGGCGAAGCATCCGCTGGTCGAAAAATATGACCTATCAAGCGTGCACACCATTCTCTCCGGGGCCGCGCCGCTCGACGGTGCCCTGGCCGCGGCCGTCGCCGCCCGGCTGGACTGTCGCATTCTGCAGGGCTACGGCATGACGGAGGTGAGCCCGGTGAGTCACCTGATTCCGATCGATGCTCCGCACCTGTCGCGCGCCTCGGTGGGTGTGACGGTGCCGAACATGGACTGCAAGCTCGTCTCGACTGAGACCGGGGCAGAGATCGACGCTCCCACGAGCGGGGTCAGCGAACGGGGTGAACTGCTGGTACGCGGCCCGAACGTGATGCTCGGCTATCTCAATAACGAGCAGGCCACCCGCGAGACCATCGACGCCGACGGGTTTCTGCACACCGGCGACATTGCCACGGTGAACGCGTTCGGCGAGGTGACCATCGTCGACCGCAGCAAGGAACTGATCAAGTACAAGGGCTACCAGATAGCGCCGGCCGAACTCGAGGCGTTGCTGCTCACCCACCCGCAGATCGCGGATGCGGCCGTGATCGGTGCAGCGGATGCCGACGGCCAGGAGATACCGAAGGCCTTCGTCGTCACCGTGGCTGAGTCTGCGGTCACGGCCGAGGAGGTCATGGCCTTTGTCAGCGATCGGGTCGCCCCACACAAGAAGGTGCGTGCGGTGGAGTTCATCGAGCTGATTCCGAAGTCGGCCTCCGGCAAGATCCTACGCAAGGACCTGCGCGCACGGGAACGTGCGGCCGCGGTTTAGCCACCACGCCCCCGACGGCCCGCTGTGGCGGGCTCGTGACGGATCTGCCTGCGGTCTGGTGTCGCTGTCGCCCCTAGGTCGGCGGCCACACGGCAATCGCCACATCGGCCGCCGAGTTCGGCGATGCTCAGCCGATGCGGATGAGCTTCTTGTTGACGAATTCGCTGGCACCGTAGCGTCCGAGTTCGCGCCCGAAGCCGCTTCTTTTCACACCGCCGAACGGTAGCTCTGCGCTGCCGGCGTCGACGAGGTTGACGAAGACCATGCCGGCTTCGATGCGGTCGGCAACTCGCAGTGCCTGCTCGGGATCGGTCGTGAACAGGTAGGAGCCCAGCCCGAAGGGAGTGTCGTTCGCTATGGTGACGGCGTCATCCTCGGAGGCCGCCCGGTAGACGAATGCCACGGGGCCGAAAAACTCCTCATGGTACGTGTCGTTGTCTGGCGTGACGTCGGTGAGCACGGCCGAGGGGTAGAAGGTGGTCGACCGTTTGCCCGTGGTCGCCAGGGTCGCTCCCTGCGCGACTGCGCGTTCGACCTGCTCCTCGAGATGCTCGGCCGCGGCGAGGGACGAGATGGGTCCGTAGTCTGCCCCGGGGACGGTCGGGTCGCTGGGAGAGCACGCCAGAATTGCGGCGGTGAACTTCTCCGTGAACTCATCGTAAAGTTCATCGATCACAATGAATCGCTTGGCGGCGTCGCAGGCCTGCCCGCCATTGCGGAGGCGACCGGCAACGGCGGCATCCACTGCGGCAGCCATATCGTCGGTGCTCAGCAAAATGAACGGGTCTGATCCGCCCAGTTCCAGCACGACCTTCTTGAGGTGACGACCGGCGACCTCGGCAACGGCCGCGCCGGCGCCCTCCGAACCGGTGAGGGAGACGCCCTGTATCCGCGGGTCGGCGATGATCGTGGCGACCTGCTCGCTGTCCGCGTACACATTGGTATAGGCGCCAGCCGGAAAGCCTGCGTCGTGAAAGATTTGCTCAATCGCCGCGGCCGACTCCGGGCACTGCGACGCATGCTTGAGGATGATCGTGTTGCCGGTCATGAGGTTCGGGGCGGCGAAGCGCGCCACCTGGTAGTACGGAAAATTCCACGGCATGACACCGATCAGTACACCGAGCGATGTGGAGCGCATGAAGGCGGAACCCTCGCCGCCGCGCAGGGTGATTGGTTCGTCCTTCAGAAATTCCTGCGCGTTCTCGGCGTAATACCGGTAGATGTCGGCTGCGTAGTCGACCTCACCGAGCGCTTGATCGACAGGCTTTCCCATCTCGCGCACGATCATGGCCGCCAGCTCGTCGCGACGCTCCTCATGCAAATCACCGACCCGGCGTAGGAGGGCGGCCCGCTCGGCGGTCGAGGACGACCGTGACCAGCCGACGTGGGCCTTATCTGCCGATGTGATGACCTGCTCGAGTTCATCACCCGAAATTTGTGGATACGTCTTGATGGTCTCGCCGGTGGCGGGGTTGATAACGGCGGGGTGGCTCACGAGCCACCTCCTTTCACGGGGCTAGTGTTCCGGAGAAAATCACGTAATACGAGCCAATCATGTTCGCGGCAATTGTCAAGGCTCAGGAAAACGGTCCGGTCGTCTCGTCACAGGCAGCTGCAGACTCAACGTTGGATCCGGGCCTTATTCCGACCTGGGCCAGAGACTTCTCGACAGCTGTACGCGATAGAGCCAATCGGAGAGAGCGGATTCCCACAGGTGGGGGCTTCTGTTCCATTCGAGGGTGTGCGGAGCTGGGGGTAGCGTGACGAGCTCGACCAAGCCTGTGTGGGTATCCGCGAACGCCCGCGACAGGGCGATCGGAACGGAGAGGTCGCCGAAACTGTGCAGTACCAGCGTTGGGACGTTGAGGTCGGCACCGTTGTCGATCCAGTTGAGATCTACAAGGCGCATCGACTCCGGCAGTCCGGTTGCCCGGCGCCACAAGGGACTTCCGAGCGAACCCAGCGCCAGGCGAGTCACGAGAGCCGGCATGCGCGCTCGGCGGCCGGCGGCGAGAATCGTCGACCGCCAATCCACGACCGGGGCGATGAGGCACAGCCCGATGATTCGCTTCCGATGCTGCGATGACCGGGTGAGCTGCAGAGCGATCATCGCGCCCATTGACCAGCCAACGAGAATGATCCGTTCGGCGCCGTGGGCCACAGCGTAGTCGAGGGCCGCGTCGACATCGCGCCACTCGGTCTGGCCCAGCATCGATTTTCTATCGCGCGAACGCGGGGCCTCGTGGTCGTTCCGGTACGAGACCACGAGCGATGTGAGGCCGGCCCGATGGGCGACGGGAACACCGCGCAGCGGGCTTGCCCTGCTCGCGCCCTGCCCGTGGATGTGGATCGCCCAGGTCGAGGCGGGTGGCCGGTCGATCGGGGCATCGAAGCGGTAGGCGGGCGCAGCACCGAGTGCGGTCGAAACGGTGACGGCGGTGAACGGCAATCCAACATCCACTGCCTGCGACGGTACGACCCCGCTCCACCTCGCCGAGAGGCCTGCTCGAAGCGGTGCGCCGCGCGAGCTGACGACCTCACGCGTGACGATGCGAGCACGCTCATCAACGGCCAGGACTGCCCCGAGCTGTGCGTAGCCGCAGCCGGAGTCGAACCAGATCGCGTACTGGCCCGGCGCCTGTGTCGCCGCGTTCAACGGTAGCGTCACGGTGTACGGCGACGACGACACGTCATCGACTGCGAGAACGCGGAGTCGTTCGCGCCCGGGCGCATCCGTTCTCACGATCTGTCTGACGACGGCCAGACTTGCAATCATCAGACTCGCAATCCCCAGCCCTCCGGCGACCAGACCGCCGGCGGCCAGATAAGCGAGTCTCATACGGATGTCCGCTGCGCACCGATGCGCGTCTCGGCCGCCGTAAGCAACGCGAGATCTCCGTCCTCAAGTCGGTCGTGAGCTGTCGGGTTGAGCAGAAGAGCGTCACGGATCTCGACGAGCATGCGGTGCACAACGGTGTTAACATCGCGTGACACCGAACCTGGCGCGTTGGGGTCAGCCACGCCGCCCAACTCGAGGTGTTGGGCAGAAACGTCGACCCAAATGCGCATGAGGTCGGGGAGAGCCGCCTGCAGTTTTCGCCGGTTGAACCTCGTGCTTACCCCACCCAGAATCGGCGGGAGAGATAATCCGAAGCAGAGAAGCAAAATAGCCGCCAGGTTCAGCACGTCGTAGGCACTCGCAAACAGGGCAAGCAGCGACATCGCTCCGAAGACATGCGCAAGATCCATGCCCACGACGCTGAGCACAGTGAGAACGGACGCGCCACAACCGGCGCCCACGATGCGGAACCCGAGTCGACGAGCGGGGGTGCTCATCCGTGCGGCAAAGCGCAGGCAGATCGTTCCAGTCAGGGCCATGACGATGCCCAAATAGATGAACTGGATCAGGGAGTAAGCGGCAGCTGCGGGTTGGTTGCCGAAGTCCTGCATGAACGTTCCCGAGGTTGTGGGCGCGTCGATGAAGACAAAGGTCGTCACCATGAGGCCGGCCGTGATGATGGCCCCGATCCGAAACGGCCTGGCCGACGCGTTCGCGCGGCTGGGCGACGATGCGCGCAAAATGGCCCGCGACAGGAAATAAATACCCAGGAGAAGGAGCAGGTTTGCGGGCAGGTCCGCGTAATTACGGCCCCCGAGAAGCCCGTCTGCTGCGAAGTACACCGCGTCGATGTTCAGGGTCAGCGAAACCGCAATCATGACGGCGGCATAGAGAATGCTCTGATCAGTACGCCGGCGGGTACCGAGGGACAGCGCACCTACGAGTCCCCAGAGGGCCAGGGCGACGATCAGTTGCATCATCCGAAAACTCCCTCGAAGCCTGCGGGCTCCTTGGTGCTGGTGCGGATGGCGCCGGTCAGGAGGTCGGCCAGCGCCTCGGCGGCCAGCTCGAACTCGTCGCGAAAATCGGACCGGCCGAACGCGATTAGCGGACTGTCCGCTCCGAGCAGTCCGTGCAACGTCGGGCCGGCGACCTCGTCATGGCGCAAGATCATGTGCGCCAACTCATGGCAGACAATCTGCTGCCGATGATGTTCCGAATCCGTTTCGACGTGAAAGATCAGGTCGTCGGTGTCGCGCGACAACCAGAGCCCGCAAATTTCGGTTCCATTCAGCAGCGGCGTGGAGGCGATCGAGATGTGGGTCTTCCGTGACTGCTCGACGAGGGACACGAGGCTCGGGATGGACACGCGTACGGGGAGGCCTAATGTCGCAAACGCGGCAGCAGCATGTTCGCGAGGGGTGCGGCGATCCCCCGGGGTCGCCGCGTCAGTTCTTTTTCTCATCAGATCCATCCTGCATCAGGAGGTCATTCGTAGCGAATCGCGGCCACATCCGTGGTTTTCCCCAGCCGAAGGGCGGCAGCGGCGACTGCGGAGGAATGTCCTAAAAGCAGAACGACGGGCCGTGATGCGCGCACTGGCTCACGATGGCAGGCACCGGTCGGGGATCAGAGCAGCCCCGCGTTGCGCACCACCATCGCGAGCTGTACCCGGTTGGTGGCGTCGATTTTCTGAAAAATGTGCGTGATCGTTGCTTTTACGGTCGCAACACTCATGAACAGATGAGTGGCTATTTCTGCGTTCGGCAGCCCGCGTGCAATTTGGATAGCGACTTCGCGTTCTCGGTCGGTGAGCGTGGCGAGTGACGCTAACGCTGCAGAGTCCAGTAGCGCTGTTGCAGCGGTGCTGGTGGCTGCGGCGATCAACCGACGTGTGATCGTTGGCGACAGCATGGGTTCGCCGGCTGCGACGGCATGGATTGCTGCAATGAGCCGCGCGGGCGAAGTGTCTTTCAACAGAAAGCCGGCGGCGCCGGCACCCAGAGCGCGAAGGACGAGGTCGTCCGCTTCGAAAGTGGTCAGCACGATGATGGCCGGCGCTGTGGGGTGCGCCATGAGCTTCTCTGTCGTCGTTACTCCGTCTTGTACCGGCATGCGGATGTCCATCAGCATCACGTCGACGTCACCGGCAAGTTTTTCGGCCTCCACGCCGTTGGCTGCTTCAGCGACGATCTGGATATCAGTTTCACCACCGAGAATGAGCCGTAACCCTGTGCGCACCAGCGCATCGTCGTCCACGATCGCCAAACGGATCACGAGGGCATCTCCCAGGGCAGTGTCGCATCGAGGATGAACTCCCCATTGGCGACGCGGTTCGTCAGGGTACCGCTGACCATCTTTACCCGTTCGGTCAGGCCGATCAGTCCGAGGCCACCGGAAGACGGATTGTCTCGCCCCAACATTTGCATATTGCTGATGCGCAGATGGAGTTCCTGCCCGGGTCTCCCGCGCATCAGCACGTCAACACGCGCGCCTGGTGCGTGTTTGCGTGCGTTCGTGAGGGCCTCTTGCACAATGCGGTAGGCGTGACGCCCTATCTGCGCGGGTAATTGCGCAGCATCGGTCACCTCGTCGCTGACTTCGACGATCTGGCCGGCCTCACGAACTTCGTCGAGGAGCGCGGGGAGTTCTGTCCACGATGGTTGCGGTGGCGCGGTCGACGACGTGTCACGAAGGCTGCCGAGGGTCGCGCGCAACTCGGTCAGGGCTTGACGCGCACTTTCGTGAATTACGGTTGCAGCCCTGCGCACGTCTGCGGCGCTGAGATCGGTTCGATGTGCAAGCGCTCCGGCGTGCAGGGAGAGCAGCGAGATGCGATGGGCGAGCACGTCGTGCATCTCGCGCGCGATGCGGGCTCGTTCGCTCAGTCGGGCCTGCTCGAGCTGTTCGATTTGGCGACGTTGTTCCTCTGCGCGCCGGTTGGCGCGTTCGGTTTCGAGATCTTGGCGGCTGCGCAGGTACAGGCCCGCGACGGTCAGCGCGATGATCGACAATGTCATCGTCGAGACGGCGAGGATCAGCTGCTGGGTGAGGCCATCACCGCTGGAGTAAACGGCGGTGGCGATCCAGAGCAGGAGGGCGGCCAGCGCGATGCGGCCCCAACGGCGGTGTTTGGTCAAGGAGACGTAGGCGACGAAGGCTGGCCCGATGACGGTGGTTGACAGGAGCGCAGCGGCAGCGGTTATGAGCGCGACGACGAAGGGTGCGCGGTGTCGGGCTCGGAGGAGAACCAGTCCGCTGATCCCGACGGCGAGATCACCGGCCACCCACCATCTGCGTTCGGGTTCGGTCACGGCGATCCAGACGAGGATGATGCTAAAGAATCCCATGACGGCGAGTGCGCCGGCGTAGGGAACCGCGCGCATCCACTTTGACTGGTCCATGCTTCGAGCCTACGTGAGCGACGCCTGATGAAGAATTGACCTTCGTCTACGTCTCCATAGAAGAAAGTACACAGTATGGCGTCACCGTCGCGCCATACGGTCATCACCCTCTCGACCTTCGCACGATGTGCTGCGGCTAACGACGGGCTGAACTGGATGCATGATCGAATTCACCAGAATCACTAAACGTTACCGCGGCCGCATTGCTCTTGACGATGTCAGCTTCACTGTGCCGCCAGGCTCCGTGACCGGGTTTCTCGGCCCTAACGGAGCTGGCAAGACGACGGCGATGCGAATTCTCCTCGGCCACGCCCGAGCGACCGTTGGCACCGCGACAGTCCTCGGCTCCCGGTACGCCGAACTTCACAATCCGGGTCGCCACGTCGGAAGTCTGCTCGATGCGGGAGCTGTTCATCCGGGCCGGACCGGCCGGGAAACGCTCCGACTCGCGGCAAGGATGATGGGCGTGCCCATCTCCCATGTCGACGAGGTCCTCGACCGAGTCGGACTGACCCGGAGAGAAGGTACGACCCGTGTGCGCGGGTACTCGCTCGGTATGCGACAGCGTCTCGGTATTGCTCAGGCTCTCCTCGGCGAGCCCCGCGTGCTCGTCCTGGACGAACCAGCCAACGGACTCGACCCGCAGGGCATGGCATGGCTGCGCACACTTGTCCGATCGCTTGCCGATGACGGCTGCGCGATACTACTCAGCTCACACCTTCTGCATGAGGTCGAGCAGGTCGCCGACCGTATCGTGATGATCGGCAACGGTCGCGTGCTCGCCGTGGGCCCCACCCGCGAACTCGCTGCCGGGCACGACCTCGAGTACCTCTATTTTCAGCTCACCACCCCCACCGATCGGAGCGCCGCATGATCTCCCGAACAGCCTCTTCAACGTCGGCCATCAGCATCAGTAGCTCGTCAATCCCGTTCCACCGCCTCATCAACGTTGAGACCCGTAAGTTCTTCGACACACTCGTCGGGCAGGTGCTCACAGTCGTGACGATTGTGCTCGCAATAGGCATCATGACTGGATTTGCCTGGTTCATGGAGCCAACAGTGCAAGGCGTGATCATGATCTCCGGAGCGGTTCTCTCGATTCTCCTTCCGGCCATGGGCATCCTCGCCGTTACAAGCGAATGGAGCCACGGCACCGCCTCGACAACATTCGCCGTCGAACCCCGACGTGTGCGCATCGTCGCAGCGAAACTCTTCCCTCCGGTGATCGCGACTGCGCTGACCTGCGCCGTACTCGTCGCGGTCGCCTTCGTCATTACCGGAGCCGTCGCTGCTGCTCGGGGCGTCGCCGCCGACTGGACTATTAATCCGGCGGCCACTGCAGGCTGGTTCGTCGTCAACATGATACTCGTGCTCAGTGGGGTCGCACTCGGCACATTGATCCTCAATGCCCCCACCGCAATCATTATCGTCGCCATAAGCTCCATGGCCTGGAGCCTCATTGCCATCTCCAGCACGGCCGGAGCCGCCATCGCCGGGTGGCTCGACATCGGCACCACCACGACACCACTACTCGATGGCCGCGCCACCGCTGATGACCTCGAACGCATCACGGTCTCGATTGCGGTGTGGGTGCTATTACCGCTGATATTGGGTGCCCTGCGAGTGGTACGACGTGAAGTGCGCTGAGACTGCCCGGCCGAGGCCCTGAAACATCAGTCGTGCACCACCGTCATCCACCCAGCCCGCTACCGATAGCTGGAAGGCGAATCGGCCATCCCCCGACGGGGACCCCCAGCGGCCACGCTACGGTTGCTGGGATTTCCAGCGAGTTTCACCATCCCTCTTCGATGGGGTTGCATGGAGGGCTTGATTTTGTGCCACCTTCATAGAGGCCCGATGGTGTGGATGAATGTGCGCTGTGAAACGGTGGACTCCGTGTGATCGCAACCAGGTGACCATCGCCTGGGCGGCCTCAGAAGCGATCCCTTGTTCTTGCCATTTCGGTGAAATCACCCAGGCGATGTCAGCCACCAGACTCGACCCGTCGTCTTCGACGGTTGCCTGTACGAACCCCACCGGCTTCCATGCTCCACCGACAGCGGTTCCAACACAAGTCGCGCAGAAATAATGGGTTCAGTTGTGGGCCAATCCATCCTTTGAGAATGGCAGAGTCATGAGGCCTTCGTGAGCCGAACATGCTGCGAAACGCCGGAGGCAGCATCCCCTCGCCGTATCTCCCGGTCCGTCGCCGGGATACCAGGTCGATAGATCTCGCGCTTCTGGCCGAGCCGAGCGAAGAGCAACAGTACAAGCGCGGCACCCGATAACAGCCCGTCCAAGATACCAGCGGGAAGCAGAAAGATCATCAGCGTTAGCGTCACCATGCAATTGACCAGAGAAAGCCCCAGTCCCCATAGTCGGTTTCGCAGCAGCCCGACCGCGCCGAATATACGCAGAACCGCAAAGACTCCACTCATAACCATCATGAGATAAAGATTGTCCTGCAAGTAGGGGAGGGCGAAAACATCGGCGTGTTCGACAATGGATGTCTGCGGGATTTTCATAACGATAAGAACGAGGGCGCCAATGAAGACGACCCCTTCCATAAGTACGCCTTGAACCAGGAGCAACCCGGCCGCCGATCGATACTGCCGCCGCTGAGTTATATCCATGCCATAACCATAAGGTGCACGACGCTACCCCACCGACTGAAGTCACATCACTAGGATGAGGCCATGAGCGCCAAGATCACGTCGATTACCATCCGGTGGTTTTATAGTACGACTTAAGCGGCGAGCACCATTGCCTACTCTTGGGGCCACAATAATGACTCGTCAAAATTTTCCAGCGGTATAGCGCCGAATTCGCGCGAGTCGATGGATACAGCGCGGTTATCGCCGAGAACGAAGACGTGATNCCGCTGGCCTCCGACAGCGATCACTCGCTTGATCGTCGTGTGACCGTCCTTGGGGTTTTGGAAGACCACGAGCCGCCCGGGGGTGAAAGCATCCGCTGTCGGCGCGGTCTTCAGCAGAAAAATTATGCTTCCGCGAAGAACTGTAGGTTCCATGCTGTTGGACGACACGACCAGCGGTTCGACAACCCACAAACGCAACCCTAAAAGCAAGGTCAACGTCACGAGGACTGCCACCGTGGTGCGAACGCGCGTCGCGCTCGCACCACGGTGGCCAACCGTCACACTACGCCCCACTTCCATCTGGGTCAGGCTAGTCCGGTGTCCCATTGTGCCGGCGCCGCCGTTATCGGATTATTCGTGACGGTATCGACCACGTCCTCGGGACCAACGCGATACTGAACCATCATGTCGTGATCCTCGTGCACGGTGTTGTGGCAGTGAATCATGTACCGCCCGGTGTGTGGCCCGAACTTCATCAGCACCTGCACTTTCTCGTTCTCGCCCACATACACGACGTCCTTCGGACCCTTCTCGTATGCGAACGGGGCCTGCCCGTTTCGGCTGAGAACTTGAAAGTCGATCAGGTGGATGTGCATGGGGTGATACCAGCCGCCGCCTGGGTTGTGAAATTCCCAAATTTCTACCGCGTTCAGGTCTGGATTCGCCGCCACGTCACGGAATCCGCTGGCAACGATCGGCTCCCATGTCGTGCCATTGATGGTCCACAAACCGTTATTGCGGGCTATCTTGAATGGGCGCTGAATCGTCGTTGCGGAAGGCTTGAGCGCCATCACTTCACTAGGGGCAAGTTGCACGGGAATCGTGTTCCAGGTGGGATCGGTCGTGTCGACCGTGTCCGGAACGACGTCGAAAGCCATAATCGAATTCGTGAACTCGTAGTCGATGTTGTTTTTGTTGGACAGGTTGCGCAGCTCGATCCGTTGGCCCGCCTTGTACTTCCGGAAGTCGATCAGGATTTCATAGCGCTCGGCCGGGCCGTGGCGCCAGCTCGCCACAGACTGGGATACGGGCATCAGCCCGCCGTCGGTGGCGACAACTGTGACGGGATCGCCCGTGCTGAGGGTCGGACGCAACGACCTGGAAATGCAGGCGTTCACGATGCGGAACCGGTACACGCGCTTCTTGACCTTCATGACCGGCCACGGCCTGCCGTTTACCAAAATCACATCGCCCCAGAGCCCGGAGTGGCTGTTGTCGTCGAAAGCGAGCGATCCGTCGACGGCGAACATAGCGTCATTAATGGTCAACGCTACATCGAATTCTCCCTGGGGAAGGAGCGCTCGTTCCAGCGGATCGTGTAGGTGGTACTGCGCGGCTAGGCCCGAGTAGACGTTGATCGCGGTGTGATGCACCGCATGATCGTGGTACCACAAGGTGCGAGCCGGTTGAAAGTTGGGGTACACGTAGTCCTTGCGAAATCCCGGATTCGTGATGTCGTTTGCGTAGCCGTCATATTGCGGCAGCGAGGCCGATCCGTGAAGGTGCGTGGACGAGTAGAGCGGGTGACCGTCGTACGGATGCGTGGCGGGCAGCTGGTTACGCATGCGCACCACAGCCTTTGTTCCCTGTTCGACGCTGATGGTAGGGCCAGGGAAAATACCGTTATACCCAAGAATCGGGGTCTTTAGCCGGGGAAGAATAGCGGCACTGGCCGCCATCGCCGCGAGAGTGTAATACTGCGTGGGCGCCCCATCGACCGGGTCAATGCCCGATCGATCAGGTCGCAAAATGGGCGCCTGAACGAATGGTGTTTGATACGGTCGGGGCAATTCGCTTGGAGCAAGTGCGCTCGCCGCTCCCGCTTCCGCATTCCGCAGGGGCAGCGTCAATAAGCCCGCTCCCACCGCGCCTACACCACCTAATAACAAAACTTGCCGCCGAGAAATAGTCATGCTGTCGATCCCTTTCATACGGTTGATGTCGGTACGTTATCCCGCACCGGGGAGCGAGACTAGGGATCATTTCTTACAGAAGTGTGACGCCTAACGCCGGGAGAGGATCACGCACTGTGGCCGTCGCGGGTCAATATCGACTGGTCGTGTTACAGAATTGATTTATCGGCCGAATTCGAGGTGACGAGTTTGATCGTTCTCGGTGACTTTCCACTTCTTTGGTGATCACAAACCTTTACTGAATCCGACGCTAGACAAGGCGCCACTTCTAACCACCAATGTCGGGATTGGATGATCATGGTTTCTCCAAGGTCCCGGGACGAGAGTGCACTTGTGTGTGAATTTCTCATGCATTCTCATAAGGAGTGA
>NZ_PJJL01000050.1 GCF_002929505.1 Cryobacterium sp. Y57 | reverse complement strand
GAATTTTAGAGACTGGGTCAAAATCCGCCCAATTGCCCTATCCTCGATGATCACGGCACACCAAAACCCTGATCAGACCTTATTAAAATTTCTTTGAGAAACTTTTGCAGAAACCGCCGTTCGGGGCACGAAGGCGGCAAGTCTGTCGAGGGCTGCCAGATTCTTGAGGCCGGAGATTCGCAGGAGTTCCTGCGGTGGTGTCCCGTCGCGGAGGCGCTCCCCGAGCCACGTCGCGCGCATGAGACTGGGCCGAACGTCGAGGTCGGTGCGGGCGCGCAGGAGAAAATCCGTGACTTGTCCAGAGGTCGCGCTGATGCGGCCGGGGCGAAAGAGCCAATCAGTGGGTATGAGGTCCCCAAGGATTCGCCGGAGGGGTCGGTCCCACTGGGGGCTGAGGGGTACGACGCGTGGCCGGCTCTCCCAGACGATTACGTGGATGTCATCGGTTGTGGTGTCGAGGTCTCTGACGCGAACTCCGAGGATCTCTCTCGCCGCAGCAATTACGCCGAATAGCGAAGACCCCTTCGCCAAGTGGTGGTCGCTTGTAGATTCGATGCCCGCGCTACCGCGGCGAGACGCACATTCCCTCAACTGGCTAGTCGATGCTGATGCTCGAATACTCGCAGTTGACCTTGAGACGGTGGGTTCAAGGCCCGCAATGTATGAGCTGGCCCAACTCATTGACGATTCGCCGATTTATGCCCCAGACGATTGGTCGGGTCGCAACGAGTTACACTCGCACTACGTCCGAGTTCTCGAAAATCTCGGAATAGAGATTGACTATGAAATGAGCAGAAAGGCTTATCAAGCGTGCACCGCTGCGCGAGCAGTCAGCCTCCTGACTGACCCCACCGGAACAAACTCCCTTCGGCTACACGGATTCAAGCTTTTGAAGGAACTTTCGGCGTCGTCCGATTTCGCAGACGTTGCGGCATGGGCGGATGACATCGCTGTCGCGTGGTCGGTGAAGACCGGACTTTCAGACCCGACGCGCTACAACCCGATTTCGCCAGCTGACAAGGTGCGAATCAGTAAGGCCATGGCCTTTCACCTTAGGCACGATGCAGATGCATTTGTTGTTCGGGGGGATGGATGTACGCGGAGGACCTGGCCGAAAAGCTCAAAGCCAGTGGTCATCGGGTGACTCCCAGCCAACTCCTGGTTGTGGCAGGTGCAATGGGGGAAAAACGTTTCGAGTTAGATGGTCTTGAGATTCGCGCTCTCTATGGTCACTCCGTCGATATGCGTATCGAGTACGGTGAGGCGAAAGCTCCCAAGCAGCTTTACCACGCAACCACGAGTGACCGTTTGGCTTCGATTTTCGAGGCACGCGCAGGACTTCGTCCGATGTCGAGGCTCTACGTTCACCTCAGCGATAATCCCAAAGCGGCGATTCAGGCAGGTGCTCGGAGAGGAGCGCCGGTTCAGCTCCTGCGAGTCGACCCGAAAGGCGCGAGCGGGCTGGTCTTCGTGGGGGCAAACACTTGGCTTGCGACTGCGGTGAAGTCCACGGGACTTTCAGTGATGACCGTGGTGGAACAGGTCGCACTTGAAGCCGAGGACTAGAGTCCGGCGTATCGAAGTCTTGGCCCACGGACATGCTGTCAACTGCCGCATCTGGTCCGATTTGGCGACGGTCCCAGCTCGCTGCGCCGTTAGATGACCCCACCACCGCGACGTCGGGTGCGCTAGGTTGACACTCATGAATTGGGAGCCATATTTCTTAGGACTTGCTGCATTCGCTGGCACGGTCTTCGCAGTAACCCTGGCTGCACGACAAATCGTGCCCCACGCCTTCATGCCCACAACTCAGAGCGATGCCCTTCACAGCGATGCAACCCTGGTGACCAAGTGGGATTCAGTCGCCGTCACGTACGAGCTTGCCGCCAGCGCGATGTTCGCAATCGCTGTCATAATCCGGGGTTCGTTCACAGCCTCGGGACTCGTGGTACTTGCGGCCGCGCTTGGCGGATGTCTCATATACCGTCACGGCCGCGCTTACCTGAAGCTCCGTCGTTCTGGCACCGAGAATCTCTCGTGGAAAGATGATGCTTGGGCGGCCGCAAATGTCCTGCCCCTGTCCGCCTATGTCCTAACGGCGTCGCTCTTCGTGTGGGGAGACTTCTTTGGGCACGCATCCGCTGAGCTCCTCGCGGCCGCGATTACCTGGTTGACGCTTTCTGGGACCTACCAGGCAGTCGCATGGTACGAACGTTCGTGGGCTAAACCGCCGGCGGCGAAGAAGGCCTTGTCTCCCGTGTGACTGCGTGCAGTGGGTGCGGTGCGCTGATTGGTGGGACGAATTAGGGTTTTGTCTCTCTCAGGGTCCACCGCCTCGAGCAGTATCGCAGGTGGGAGTCCAGAGATACCGCGGGCACCATGTTCACATTACGACTGGCTCGGGACGGAGCAGAGACGGTGGGGTCTGTGACCCTTTTCATTTCAAACTTGACACAATCTTGGACAAGGTATTCGAGCTGAGTAGCTGCATCCGTCCACCGCTCCGATAAGTCGCCGACGGTTCTATGTGCGCTTCAGGTTTTTCAACCCGTCGATACCGACGGCGAGCACGATCACGGCCCCCTTCACTATGAGCTGGTAGAAGAACGGGACGTTCATCAGAACTAGGCCATTGCTCAGTACGCCAATGATGAGCGCGCCCACCAGGGTTCCGTAAATGCGCCCGCGTCCGCCGGCGAGGGCCGTTCCGCCGAGAACGACAGCGGCGATTGCGTCCAGTTCATAGCCTTCACCGGCCTTGGGCTGTCCGCTTTCGACGCGGGCCGAGAAGATTACTCCGGCCAGTCCAGCACACACGCCCATGATCAAGTAGACACGCACGAGGGTCCATTTGACCTTGATGCCCGCGAGACGGGCCGCCTCGCGGTTGCCACCGATCGCGTAGATGTGCCGACCAAAACTCGTCCGCTCCAACACGAACCATAGGATCACGTAGACCAGAAGCATGATCACAACCGGGGTCGGAATGCCGGCCACAGCACCATTACCAAGACCTCGATAGCCGAGGTCGCTGGCGATGAGAGGTTGGGCATCCGTTAGCGAATAAGAGAAGCCTCGAATGTAGGTGAGCGCCCCGAGCGTGATGATGAATGAGGGCAGCCCGAGATACGCGACAAGAGTTCCATTGATGAGACCTGTGATTGCTCCCACGAGCATGCCACCGACGACCGCGACGATGGCGGGGGCTCCCGCGGTCCAGAGAAGCACTGAACTGACGCCGGTGAGGGCTACGACGGACCCGACGGACAGATCAATGCCTCCCGTAAGAATAACTAGGGTCATTCCGGCAGCAAGAATCGCGTTTATCGACACCGCCCGGGCAACGTTTAGCCCGTTATTGACGCTCAGAAAGTTCGGTGCAATCACGCTCATCAGGGCGACGAGCAATAGCAGCACCGCGAGGATGCCATAACGGTCCCACAAACTGGCTACGTCCACACCGGACTCACGTTTGGGCGACCGCAAGGGTTTCAGATCCGTCTTCTCCGTCAAGGTCATCGTTTTTTCTCCCCCGCGATGGGTGTCTCGGTGCGTTCTTCTTTGATGCGGTGCTCATCGGCGGCGACACCGGTGGCGTACATCATGACGTTTTGTTCTGTCGCTTCCGCACGACTAATTTCCTTGGCGATGAGGCCGTTGCGAACGACAAGCACGCGATCGCTGATGCCGAGCGCTTCCGGCAGGTCCGATGAAATCATCAGGATGGCCATTCCTTGCAGGGTGAGGTCATTAATGATGCGATAGATCTCCTGTTTGGCACCGATATCGACGCCCCGTGTGGGCTCATCGAGTATCAGTACTTTCGGCTGTACGAGAATCCACCGCGACAGTACGACCTTCTGTTGGTTACCGCCGGATAAACCGGAAACGTTCTGACTGATCGATGTGCTGCGCACCCGGAGGGCCGCTACCTCACGCTCGACGGCATCGCGAATCGCGCGCAGGTTCAGAATTCCACCCGTACCGTAATTGTCCATACTGCTCATCACGGTGTTATCGCGAATCGACATGTCCAAAAACAGCGCCTGCTCCTTGCGGCTCTCTGGCAACAAACCGATGCGGTGGCGAATTGCATCTCGCGGGCTACGCACCGAAATTGGCGTGCCATCGATACTCACCTGGCCGGATTTCGCGCGATCGGCGCCGAAAATCATGCGCGCCAATTCGGTGCGCCCTGCGCCAACAAGTCCGACCAGCGAAACGACCTCACCGGCACGAACCTCGAGGTTCATGGGGCCAACATCCCGGCCATTACCAAGCTCGCTGACGGCCAACACGACTTCACCAGCGGAGCGATTCTCGTGCACGTAGAGGTTATTCACGTCGCGCCCCACCATGTGGTTCACCACTTGGGCAGGTGTGACATCCTCGCGGGCTGTCGTACTCACCCATTTTCCGTCACGCAACACGGTGATGCGATCTGACAGCCGCCACACTTCTTCCATGCGGTGGCTGATGTATGCCAAAGCCATACCGCGTGCCCGCATTTCGTCGACCAGGGTGAACAAACGCTCGGCTTCGTTCTGAGACAGCGATGCCGTCGGCTCGTCAAGAACCAAGATCTTTGCGTTTTCGGCCACGGCCCTCGCGATTTCAACCAGCTGCTGCATACCGACACTGAGTCGGCCCAGCGGCACATCAACGGAAATATCTACGCCGATACGGTCCAGCTTCTCCCGGGCCGAGCGCCGCATCTCCTTCCGGTCGAGGACCCCGTGCCGCGTAGGCTCATGCCCCAGCGACAAGTTCTCCGCGATCGTCATTTCGGGAACTGTATTCAGCTCCTGGTGGATGATGGCGATTCCCTGGGCGAGGGCATCCCGCGGATTCTGGATGGTCGTGACTTGCCCGTTGATCTCAATCGTTCCAGCGTCCGGAGTGTACACGCCCGAGAGAATCTTCATGAGCGTGGACTTACCGGCCCCGTTTTCTCCCATCAACGCGTGCACCTCGCCGGCGCGCAGGTCAAGGTGCACGTCATCGAGCGCTTTCGCGCCGCCGAATCGTTTGCTGACGCCGGTCATGCGCAGTAGTGGTGGTGTCATAGTCCGCAGCCTTAGTTGCTGGTCAGTCATGATCATTTGAGGTCTCGCACAGGGGCGACGACGGCAGCGTGGGCTACCGTCGTCGTGCTGAGTGGTTAAACCCAACCCTCATAGGTTGCGACGTTCTCGCTGTTAACGATGGAGCTCGGAACAAGGATGGTGTCGCTGTCGAGAGTCTCGCCGGCGCGCAGTTGCACGGCCATCTCGAGTGCGGTGGCCCCCAGCAGGTTCGGATCCTGCGCTGACGTCGCCTTAAACATCGACGATGCTGACGACATTTCCTTGACGGCTTCGGGCGAACCGTCGACACCGGTGATCACGATGTCGGACTTGCCAGCCTGCTGAGCGGCCAGGGTGGCACCGAGTGCGGTCGGGTCGTTGACGCCGAAGATTCCGACCACGTCGGGATGAGCGGTGAGCATGTCGGTTGTCAGAGTGAGGGCTCGCTCGCGACCGTTGTCACCATTCTGAGTACCCACGACGGTTACATCGGGATGAGCCGCGAGTGCTTCCTCGCAACCAGCCATCCGATCCTGGATCGAGGTGGTCGGAGTTCCGTCCACGATGAGAATCTCGCCGGCTCCGCCGATCTGCTCGATCAGGCTCTCGCAGGAGAGACGGCCAGCCTCAAGATTGTCGGTCGTTACGGTGGCATCAGCATTCTTCGCACCGACATCGACGGCGACGACGGTGATGCCAGCGTCCTTTGCACGCTGCACGGCCGGGCCAATGCCCTCCGAGTCGACGGCGTTAATGAGCAGCACGTCAATACCCTGCTGAATGAACGCATCGATCTGATCGTTCTGCACCGCGAGGTCCTGGCGACCATCCTGCGCTGTGTAGGTAGCCCCGAGTGCCTCGGCTGCAGCTTTCACACCATTGTTCATCGACGCGAAGAATGGGTTGCCGAGGTCCTGCACCATAAGCCCGACGCTAGTCACCTCGGTGCTCGAAGCCCCGGAATCGCTCGTGACGATCTCATTCGTGCATCCAGTCAATGAGAAAGCGGCGATGGCCAGGGTGCCTGTCATCGCGAAAGTCTTGAGAATCTTCATTGGTTCCTACTCCTTTGTAATGACGCTGCACATGGCACCAAAGCAGGTGCACACATCGCGTACCGATCCGGGCTCCTTCGCCCATATGTAACATTGTCCCGATCGCCGGGACAACGTTGTCTAGCTTTACTATATACACTGAGACAACGTTGTCTAGTCGGATACGTGTATTAGCCGACATCCAGAATCAGGAGGATTGATGGACGCCACGGCATCTGGCGCGTTTCCGCGTCGACCCACCATGGCCGACGTTGCTCGCAGCGCCGGAGTGAGTTTAAAAACCGTGTCCCGCGTTATCAACGGTGTGTCTACCGTCGATGTAGCCATGGCCGCCCGGGTCCGCGACGCGGCCGGGCAGCTCGGATTTCGCGCCAACTTCGCGGCCTCCACCCTGCGCTCGGGATCGTCGAGCGCAACGATCGGCCTCCTGATCAAGGACCTGAGCAACGAGTTTTACGCCACCATCGCCTCCGGCGTTGCCGAGGTGGCCAGGGCACACCAGACTCAGCTCATCACAGCGCACTCCGGCGAAAATGCCGAAGACGAGATGGAAGCCATCTTTGACCTGTGCCGGCGCCGGGTCGACGGACTCCTCATCGTGCCGACCGGTGGCAACCATTCCGCTCTGCGATCCGAAATCGACCTCGGCATCCCGATGGTGTTCCTTGACCGCAACCCGGTCGGCCTCGACGCTGACAGCGTGGTCATCGACAACTATGCCGGCGCCCGCGACGCCACTTTGACACTGATATCCGAAGGACATACTCGCATCGGGGTGCTCGTCGACACGCTCAACATGCCGACCATGCGGCAACGCGTCGAGGGCATTCATGCCGCATTCGCTGCGGCAGGCCTCCCCTGGGATGACACGCTTGTGTCCACTAACGTGCGCGGCCCCGCGGAAGCCAGCATCGCAGTGGAACGCCTACTATCCCTATCGCGGCCGCCCACTGCATTCTTCTGCGGAAACAACCGATCCAGTATTGGCGCACTGCGCACCCTGTGGGAACAGCGACGCACGGAAGCCCTGGTCGCCTTCGACGACTTCCAACTTGCGGAGCTCATGCCCCGACCCTTTCGGGTTCTCCGCTACGACAACCGAGCGCTCGGCACGTTAGGCGCCCAGCTGCTGTTTCGTCGCATCAGCGGTGAGATCTTCGACCCTGTGACCGTCGTACTTTCGACCGAACTATGCCCACGTGGCATTCAAAATTTCCAGTGACCGACAAGAAGGAGCCAGAATGACCACGCTTGAGCACCTCAAGAGCAACCAGCCGGCCGACCGGTTCTACCGTGGCGGTAATAAGATTCGCAGCTTCCGCTCGTCCGATGGTGGAGCGGCAACAGGCGATCATGTTCCCGAAGACTGGGTCGGGTCGACCACGACCCTCTTCGGGGATGCTCGGGTCGGTCTCAGCCGCCTCGCGAACGGAACCACGCTGCGCGATGCCGTGGAGCAGCATCCGCAGCATTGGCTGGGTCCGAAGCATGTGGCCGCATTCGGCACCGACACCCGCTTGCTCGTGAAACTACTCGACGCGGGTGAGCGCCTGCCCGTGCACGTGCATCCCACGGATGACTTCGCCTTTAATCATGTGGGCACCCAACATGGCAAAGCCGAAGCGTGGTACATCCTCGAGGGCGGCACCGTGCACCTCGGGTTCACACGCGCGATCGAAGCAGAGGAACTTGGCCGCTGGGTTGACGCCCAGAACGTTACCGCGATCTTGGCGGCAATGCACACCGTTGAGGTTCACGCTGGAGACAGCATCTACGTGCCACCGGGAATGCCGCACGCAATCGGCGCCGGCATCTTCCTCATCGAGGTACAGCAACCCGAGGACCTATCTATCTTGCTTGAATGGCAGGACTATGCCATCGATGGCCCCGCTGACGGCCACCTCGGAATCGGCTTCCGGGCTGCTCTTGATGCCACGGATACACGTGCTTGGACCTCAGCGCAGATCAGTGCGCTGGTGGTTCGGGGCGGGGTTAGTGATCACACGCTCGCAGACTCCTCGGCAGAATATTTTCGTGCATCCCGGGTCAATGTGTCAGCTCCGACGACATTCGCGGCCGGGTTCAGCGTATTGGTCGTATTGTCCGGGACCGGAATGGTGACAGCGTCCGCACCCGGGTCTCAAGCGACCCCGCTGTCGGCTGGAGATACGTTGCTCCTGGCACACGCGCTGGGGGAATTCACCGTCGACGGCAATCTTGCCGTTCTGCGCTGCCAGCCCCCGGAAACTCGATAGGGGAACCTCGCCTCCGCGCGCGATGACGCTTCCCGAAGGGTAAACGGACGCGAGGGGTTCCCCAGCCCGTGCCTCCACGGCACCATAGACGGAGACGTGAATACCCTCGACGCTCGGTTCACTTTCGGCTGTGGTCAGCCACGACCGCGACCGCAGAAAATTCGCCAGATACCGGAGTCGGCCACAGAAGCGACGGGGCGCATTGCGTCGACCCTCGGTCCAGACGAGCCTGAAGACATCGCTGACTAGCTCGTTGCCTGCATTCGCAGATCGACCCCATCTGCACGTGTGCGCCCATGAGCTCCGAGCGCTCCGCCGACGCTGAAGGTGTCGCCATCTGCTCACACCTCCATTCTTCAGCGCTGTAGAGCATTGTTTTATAAAAAATAAAATGTTAGCGTTTGTGCAGGCCACACCGAAGTGGCTGACAAAGGGGCACAAATGAGCGGCTTACCGTCGACCGGCTTGAACCAGACCGACTCCGAGATCGATCCGGATGTCGCGGTAACTCCCCCTAAGGAACGTCGCCGTGTACTGATCTCCAGCTTTATCGGCGCGCTCATCGAGTGGTACGACTTCTACCTGTACGGCATTGCCTCCGCGATCGTCTTCAATCGGCTCTTTTTCCCAGAATTCGACTCCACCGTCGGTACGCTCCTTGCCTTCTCCACACTGGCGGTCGGCTTCTTCGCCCGCCCCATAGGTGGCGCCATCTGGGGTCACTTCGGCGATCGCATAGGCCGCAAGAAAATGCTCGTACTGTCCATTATCGCCATGGGCATCGGCACGACGGCCATGGGGCTCCTACCTACCCATGAGCAGATCGGCATAATGGCACCGATCCTCCTGGTATTTCTCCGCTTGATCCAGGGCCTCGCCGGGGGCGGCGAATGGGGCGGCGCCGTACTCATGGCGATGGAGCATTCCCCCAACAAACGCGGCTTCTCGAGCAGCTTCCCACAGATGGGGCTGACCGGCGGAATTCTCCTGGCCAGCGGCGTATTCGCCCTTATGACTCTCCTGCCGGATGAAGACCTGCTGACTTGGGGATGGCGAGTACCGTTCCTCCTGTCCGGCGTGTTGGTTGTGATCGGCATGTGGATTCGACTTGGAGTGAGCGAGAGTCCCGTCTTTGTTGCTGCCCAAAAGAAGGCAGCTTTGGCGGCCGCCGTCGCTGACCGCAACGGCGAGACCGTTGCTAAGCAGAAGGCCCCGATCATCGAGGTGTTCCGTCACCCCAGAATGCTCATCATCACGATCCTGCTCGTCATCGGACCGTTCGCGGCCAGCGCCATCTACCTCACGTTTGCCACCGCTTATGGCCTTCAGGTCGGCTTCACCGCGGCCCAGATGTTGACGGCAACAATGATCGCTGCGGCCCTGGGCTTTCTCGGCCAGCCCGTGTTTGCGACCTGGTCCGATTCCATCGGCCGCAAGAAGGTCGTGGGTTGGGGACTCGTGCTGCAGTCGATCAGCGGCTTCTTTCTCTTTGAGCAGATGAATCAGGGCAGCCTGATCGGGATGTACCTTGCGATGACCTTCGCCGCCATCGCCCACGCCATGTGTTACGCCCCCCTAGCCGCCTGGTTGGGCGAATTGTTCCCGACGCATCTGCGATATACCGGGTCGTCAATGGGCTACCAAATTGCCGGATCTCTCGGTGGCGGACTTACGCCGGCCTTCTGCGTCGCACTTCTCTTGTGGTCTGGAGGAGCACCGAATTCGATCTTTATTGCCGTCTTTATGTGCGCCATTAGCTTGCTCTCGCTCATCGGGGTTCGCATGGCCAAAGAGACCTACAAGTCAAAGCTTTAACCGATACTCACGCTCCCACGAGCAGAGGAGAACCATGACCATCACAGAATTCCAAACACCAGCCGCAACTCAGGCAGCATCAAAGCTCGGTGTGATCGACGTCGACTTCCACCCGATGCCCCTGCCCACCGACCCCCAGGTCGCCAAGCACATCCCTCAACAGTGGCGCGATTACATCAGCCGCTACGGTCTAGGCGCCATGGGCGGCGGCGTCTTCCCGTCCCAGCGAGAGTTCACGCATCGACTCGACGCCATCGATACCAACGGCCGAGTGGGCCTGGACCCGTTTCTCGCGGTAGAACAGGTATTGGATCCGTTCGACATGACCGCCGCCGTACTGACGTGCCCTCAGGCTTACATCATCACAAACGGCGGGGCGAACATGCCCGAAAATTTGGCCAAGTCGGTTTACAGCGCCTATAACAATGCTCTAGCGGAGACCTGGTGCGGAGCGGATGACCGCTTCCGTGCTTCCGTGACCGTCGCGCGCGATATCCCCGGTGGTGAGAGAGAGATCATTCGCTGCAAGGAGGGCGAATCTGGCGACAAGTTCGTTCAGGTGCTGATCTCCCCGTCCGGCCAGGATCCGATCGGTAAGCAGCGCTACTGGCCGATCTTCGAGGCCTGCGAGAACTACGACATCCCAATTTCGTTTCATGTTCCGGGCCTCGGGCGCCAACCCACGGGCGCCGGGCGGCAGAACTTTTACGCAGAGACCCACGCGGCATTCGGGGTACTGCCCTTGGCCATGCTTCCCAGCATGATCTTCGAGGGCGTTTTCGACCGCTTTCCGAAGCTCAAGGTCGCGGTCCTCGAGATGGGCTGGGACTGGGTCGTCCCGTTCAGTTGGCGTCTCGATGCCACCTGGAGCATGCTGCGCGATGAGGTAGGTCATCTTCAGCGAAAGCCGTCCGAGTATTTGAAGGAACATTTCTGGTTCAGTACCCAGCCTCTCGAAGAGCCGGAGCGTCCCGACCAGACCGAGGACGTCTTTCGAATCTTCGAGGAGTCCGGTTTCGGCGAGCGCCTCATGTTCTCCTCCGACTACCCGCATTGGGACTACGACTCCCCCTACGAATCTGTACCGGAAAGCTTCCCCGAAGCCCGTCGCCGCCGCATCCTTGGAGAGAACGCGAGCAAGCTCTACGGAATCCCGCTTCGGGAAAACAGCGGATTGCCCTCGCCGACGGCCGCGTAACGCAATGTCGACACTGAGCGAAAAGATGGCGAAGCGCCGCATGTCGGGTGTTCGCAACTCTGACGATGCGCGACGCGTCGCGAGAAGTCAGCTTCCGCAGGCGATCTTTGACTACGTAGACGGCGGCGCGGAAGACGAAGTAACTCTGGGATGGAATACTCAAGCGTTTCGTGATCTAGCGTTTGAGCCTCGCGGTGGAACCTGGATCGCAAACCCAATTCTGCGAACGAAGGTGCTCGGCCTCGATCTGTCGATGCCCGTGCTGACCGCACCCTGCGGCGGCATGCGGTTGGTGCATCCAGATGGCGACATCGGCATCGCGGCAGCCGCATCGAAAGCCGGAATCGCACACGTGGCCACCTCCGCATCGGGCTTTTCTCTCGAGGAGATTGCGCAGACTCCTGGCCCGCAGTGGTTTCAGGCCTACCGTTTCTCCAATCAGGAGGCAATGAAGACGCTCATCCACCGCGCCAAGGCCGCCGGTTTCGAAGGTCTCGTCGCGACCATCGACACGAGCGTGGCAGGCAATCGAGAGAAAGACTTTCGCAACGGCTTCAGCTACAACATGCGCATCAACCTAGCCAACGTCGTGAAGATGGCACCAAAGATGGCCTCACGGCCGGGCTGGGTCTACCGGTTCATGCGCGACGGCATGCCCTTTCAGCTACCTAACACCGCCGACCTCACCGTTGACGGCAAGCCGATGGAGCTCACCGAGATGACGCGCGTCGGCAAGGACTCGCACTCCCCCTCGTGGGAGGACATCGCCTGGATGCGCACGAATTGGGATGGCCCGCTGATCGTCAAAGGTATCCTCAACGTGGCCGATGCCGAGCGAGCCAGGCACATCGGTGTCGACGGCATTATCGTGTCCAACCACGGCGGTCGCCAGCTCGACGGGGCCCCCGCCACGATCAGCGTTTTGCCCAAGATCGCTGAGGCCGTAGGGGACGACGTCGTCGTGATGTTGGACAGCGGCATCCGACGGGGCAGTGACGTCGTGAAAGCTTTGTCGCTCGGAGCCAAAGCAGTTCTCATCGGTCGCCAGCCAGCCTGGGGGCTCGCCATCGCCGGGGAGTCCGGGGTAAGCCACACCCTCGAGATTTTGCGCACCGAAATGATTCGGACCATGAGGCTGCTCGGCTGCCCATCGGTCGACCACCTTGACCCCACGTGGGTAGCTGAACGACCTTTGGGTCGCGCCGTTGCCGCACGCCAATGAGAAAGCGAATCTGAAGATGAACCAGGATGTCCGCCGTACCAAACGGCACCAGAAATACGTGGTCGGTCGCGTCGACGAGTTCCCCGAGAGCGGCCGGATGATCGTGGACCTCGGGGGTCGCGAGATCGGGATCTTCCGGATCAAGAACAGGTTCTATGCCGTGCTCAATCGCTGCCCACACCTTGGCGGGCCGCTAGTCAAAGGCCAGCTCGTCAACGCGGTCACCTCGACCGGCCCGGGCAATCTGACTCTCGACAATTCGAAAGACCTCATCACCTGCCCTTGGCACAACTGGGAGTTCGATATCAAGACGGGTCAGTCATTCTGGAATCCGGCGCACCTCAAGGCTCGGCCCTTTTCGGTTGGCGTCGAGGCGGGTAGCGAAGTAGCCGAACAGATCGAGGCCGGCGCCGTCGGACTGATCAAGGGGCCCTATAAGGCAGAGACGATCGAAGTGGCCGTGGAATCGGACTACATCGTACTGTTCACGGTGCCGCAAGCTCCCGGCCTCGTTCAGAATGACGCCACGGCTCTTCACCCCTGCGGCTCTCCGTCAGCCGCCACCAACAAAATGGAAGAAGTCATCTCATGACAACCGCGCTCCTCGCGAAAACCGAAAGACGCCAATTCTGGACGGGTTCCGTCATCGACTGCGATGTGCATGCCAACGTCCCCACCATTGAGACTCTCTTCAACTACCTCGACCCAGTCTGGGTCGAGGGCACCAAAGAGCGCGGATGGCACGGCCCGACCGGACCGCGGCTGAGCTACCCACCGGGAGCCGCAACAACGGCCCGCGATGAATGGCGCCCGGCCCGCCAGATGCCCGCTTCTCAACTGTCCCTGCTGCAAAAGGACATTTTGGACCCGTGGCAGGTTGATCGAGCGGTTCTGAATTGCTACTACGGGATTGACTCGCTGCGGCATCCCGATTGGGCTCCTGCCTTGGCCAGCGCGGTGAACGACTGGATCATTGCGGAGTGGCTCGACAAGGACCCCCGACTCGCAGCATCCCTCGTCATTCCGGCCCGAGATCCCATCGCCGCCGCCGCCGAGATCGATCGGGTCGGCTCCCATCCGGGCTTCGTACAAGTTATGCTTCCGGTTCGGTCCGAGCGTCTGTACGGGCAGCGCATCTTTTACCCCATCTTCGAGGCCGCGACCCGAAACGACCTGGTCGTCGGTCTGCAATGGGGCGGGACGTCGGAGGACGCGCCCTCGCCCACCGGCTACGCCTCCTGGTACGCCGAAGAATACGCCGCCGAGACACAAATGTACCTGGCACAGCTCACCAGCATGGTGTTCGAGGGTACGTTCCAGAAGTTCCCGACGCTGCGCGTCGCGGTGATGGAGGGTGGCTTCACCTGGGTACCGATGTGGGGGTGGAGCATGAACAAGAAGTGGAAGGGGCTGCGCCGAGAAACCCCGTGGGTTGACCGGCTGCCAATGGACATCATTCGTGACCACGTACGTTTTTCCGTGGCGCCGGCCGACCTCGGCCCACGGGAGCACTCCCAACGCATCATCGATTGGCTCGGCTCTGATGACCTCCTGATGTTTGCCACTGATTACCCGCACCGCCACGACGACCGCATCGACGAGCTTCTCGATCTGGTGCCCGAGACCATGAGATCGAAACTCATGTCGGAGACGGCCCGGGCGTGGTACAAACTGTGAGCCCCGCGGGGAACATCAACCTACTCAAAGCGAAAATACTTCGCGGCGAGACTGTCGTTGGTCTGTCCTGCGCGTTGGGAAGCGCCCAAATTGCCGAGGAGTTCGCTCTGGCGAAGTTCGACTACATCTACATCGACCAGCAGCACGGTCTGACTTCTCAGGACACGATGATCGAGATGCTACGCGCCATTGCCCGAAGCTTGACAACACCGCTGGTGCGGGTTGCCCAAAACAATGCCGGCCTCATTGGGCAGGCGCTGGATGCCGGCGCCGAAGGCATCATCGTGCCCATGGTAAACAATGCAGAGGAGGCACAGCTCGCCGTCGCAGCATGCCGCTATTACCCGCAGGGTCGGCGAAGTTGGGGACCCATCCGCGCCAAATACGGGCTCGGCACGGATCCGGCCGCGGTGAATCGTGAGGTGCTTTGTCTCGTCATGATAGAGACCGCCGAAGCACTGGCAAATGTCGATGAGATCGTGCAGACTCCCGGCGTCGACGGCATCTATCTCGGCCCCGCCGATTTAGGCATCAGTCTCGGATTCCCGCCCCTGGCCTTTGAACAGACAACGGATGAGCGGCAACTGGCAGCGATCGAGCGAATCCGGCTGGCCTGCGTGCGGGCTGATCGCGTCATCGGCACCAGCGGCGACCCCCGCAGCATGCGTGCGGCAGGGTTTGGCATGGTCACCGCCGGGATGGACGCGATGCTGATTCGGTCGGCCGTTGCGGAGATCAGCCGCCTGGACGCCGTCCTGGCCGGTTCATAAGCACATCACCAATGATAGAGAGCGATAGATCATGACAATGGTTGAAACCGTCCGAGGCCCGATCCCGATCGAAGACATCGGTGTCACCCTCACACATGAACACATCTTCACAAAAAACCCCGAGCTAGAGCAGAGCTACCCCCATCCCGAGTGGAACGAGGACGCCGCGACGAAGACGGCTATCGACGGGCTAAATGCGCTCCATGCCAAGGGCATCGAGACGATCGTCGATCTGACGGTTCCCGGCCTAGGTCGCTTTATTCCTCGTATTCAAACCGTAGCCGCAGCGGTCGATCTCAATATCGTCGTAGCGACAGGCTTTTACACCTTCAAGGACTTGCCGACTTTCTTTCAGACCACGGGCCCCGGGCGCATGGTCGAGCGAGATGAACCGCTCGAGGAGTTCTTCATTCGCGACATCACAGTCGGCGTCGGCGATACCGGAGTGAAGGCCGCCATGATCAAGGTCGCCACCGACGAGTTCGGCATCACGACCGACGTCGAGCGCGTTATGCGCAGCGCCGCTATCGCTCATCTCGAGACCGGCGTGACGATCACGACCCACACGCACGTCGCCCACTACACGGGCCGTGACCAGCAAAATTTCTTTCGCGAGAACGGCGTGCCACTGGAAAACGTGGTTATCGGGCACTGCGGCGACAGCACCGATATCACCTACCTGCGTGAGCTTTTAGACAACGGGTCCACCCTCGGTCTCGACCGGTTCGGCATGGAGCAAGTTTTGAACGATGACCTTCGAGTTGACACTCTCGTCGAACTCATCGAACTGGGCTACGCCGAGCAGCTGACGCTGTCGCACGATGCCGGGTTCTTCAGTATCAACACCCCGCCGTCGTGGCGAACAAAGAATGCGCCGAACTGGCACCACGCCAATATTTCTGATCGCATCTTGCCAAAAATTCGCAAGCGGGGCATTGCAGAGGAAACCATTCACCAAATCATGGTCACGAATCCGGCACGCATCCTCGCTGGCCGCCGAGAAAAGTAGGGACACAAAAATGTCAATGATTACCTATCACCACGAAAATGGCCACACCGATTTGATTGTGGCGGTCGCGGGTACGTCCGTGATGCGCGCTGCCGTGATCAATGGTGTCGAGGGCATCATCGGCGAATGCGGCGGCCAGGCCATGTGCGCGACCTGCCATGTGTACGTGCGCGAGGAGTTCCTCGACCTGCTGCCGGAGATGAGTGATGACGAAGAAGAGATGCTGGAGATTACGGCCTCGCCGCGCGACGAGGTGCGATCCCGCCTAGGCTGCCAGCTCAAGATCACGACTTCCCTGAACGAGATCGCCGTCGACGTACCGCCGATGCAGGTGCAGTAATGACCGAGAATATCGTCATCATCGGAGGCGGCCAGTCGGGCGTTCAACTCTGTGACTCGCTTCGAACCGAGGGCTACGTCGGCGCGATCACGCTCTACGCCAGTGAGACGCATTTGCCGTATCAGCGGCCGCCCCTTTCGAAAGACTTCATTGCCGAGGGGGCCGATGCGGTTGCCTTGCCGCTGCGGGCGGAGCGATTCTTTGCCGACCGCGCCGTGGACTTTTATCCGGGCATTTCCGTCACGAGCATCGATCTCGGCATCAAGACGGTCACTTTGAGCGATGAAACTTCGACAAATTACTCGAGTCTCGTTTTCGCTACTGGAGCGCGAAACCGCACCCTTACGATCGAGGGCTCCAATCTCGCGGGGATCCACTACCTGCGCACTCTTGACGACGCCACGCTGTTGCGCGGAGAACTGGCCCAGGCCACCCGAACGGTTGTTGTCGGCGCAGGCTTCATCGGTCTGGAATTCGCCGCGGCCGCCCGCCAGCGCGGGCTGGACGTAACCGTGCTCGAATTTGGCCCCCGGCCGATGGGCCGTGTTCTGTCAGAGCCGATGTCCCGCTACTTCACCGAGGCTCACACCCGAAATGGCATCTCCATGAAACTGGGCGAAGGCATCGCAGCATTCGGAGGTGACGGGGGCCGTATAACCAGTGCGATCGGAACAAGCGGAACAGAGTATCCAGCAAATATTGTATTGGTCGGCGTGGGAGTAATTCCCAACGACGAGCTGGCGTCGGCCGCTGGGATCGACAGCGAGAACGGGATCATCGTCAATGCGACGCTCCAGACATCCGACCCAGACGTCTTCGCCCTCGGAGACTGTGCACGGTACCCGCACGCTCAGACGGGTGTTATGACCCGGCTGGAATCTGTGCAGAATGCGACCGATCAGGCAAAGACACTTGCCAAGACCCTCACCGGCTACCCCGCCAACTACGACAGCCTCGCCTGGTTTTGGTCGCAGCAAGGTCCCATCAAACTCCAGATCGCTGGCATCACCGACGGTCACGACAAGTCTGTCCTTCGCGGCAATCTGCAAGCAAACAAGTTCTCGATCTACTGTTTTCGCGATACAGCTCTAGTTGGGGTCGAATCGGTTAACAGTCCGGCAGACCACATGACCGCACGACGGGTTCTTACCAGTGGCTTTCCAATTAGTCCAGAGCAGATCGCCGACAGTGGCTTCGACCTAAAATCACACCTGAAAGCATTCGAGCTGGCGGATCGAGGTTAGTCAGCTTGCGGATGTGAAGGGCAAAGTTGCGCAGCTATCATCGCGGTGCGCGGCAGTTCATTCCTGCCAGAACGCTAGCGAGTCCAACCAGGCAAGCAGCAAACTGCAGGTGGCCAAAATGTGGTCCCGCATTAGGGATCGGGCACCGTCTGCATCGCCCAACTCGATTCGGTCAATGATCGCGGTGTGACCAAGCCTGTTGACCTGTTCCCAGCCTGGGACGCCATGGAACGCAGAGTCAAATTGCAGCGGCACCAACCGCCGGGCCGAATCGGCGAACCAAAGGAGCTTGGGAGCATCCGCCATTGCGTGGACCGTGGAGTGCAACTTGGCGTTCAGGGTAAGCGCGAGGGCGCTGCGGTGGTCCTCCAGCTGATGAAGGGCACGGTCTACCTCCCGGAGGGCATCCATTCCATCGAGCGTGACGCGAGCCGCCGCTCGAGCAGCGAGCTCTCCCTCTGCCGTGGCCCAAATAAAGTAGGTGTCTTGGACATCGTTTCGCCGGATTGGCGCAACGCGAAACCCCCGGTTCGGAGCGTGAACGACCCAACCATCTTGCGCAAGCAACAGAAGTGCCTCGCGTACGGGCGTGATGCTCAGGTTCAGCTTTTCGGCCAAAGGTGCAAGCCGCAGCTGCTCTCCGTGTTGAACCCCACCGGTTAAGATCTCGTCTCTGATCGCAGACGCTACAACATGTCCCAAAAGTTCGCGCTCCGGCTTTACTACGAAGTTCATACAAATATTTTATCAGATCCCGAACTGGCTGAGAGGGCGTCGTTTCGGGGATCGAATGCTGGATCGTGGTGGCTAACGCGGCGGATGAGGAATCCACGTCCATCACAGAAACGAGCGATCAACGCGGATTCCGCAATCCGTGTCACGTTCTAATGCGCCTCCACGCAGATGCCCACCATTTACCCATCTGAATGAACTCTGACCGACCGACAACGTCCGCGTAAAATCAGATCAAGCGAACTGCCCGGCTCCCTGCAAAATCACGGGAAATCACGAGTTCCCGAGACTTTCGGCAAGGTCCAGAATCGCCCCGATTCTGCAAGGGGTCACAGGTTCGAATCCTGTCATCCCGACCAAAAGTCCCGGAAACTCACGAGTTTCCGGGACTTTTTAGGTTAAACAATTGATCACACCATCAAAAACCCCTCCGAGAACGCCATCCGGCGACTCAACAGTGCGAGGCGACCACGTCACATTTGCTCCCCTGTGATTGCTTAGGTGTGCCGGCCGCACCGGATTCTGGGAAGCCAAGACCCGCACGACTTTGCAGTCGCTGCTACATGTCGCAGCGCGCGACCATTGCCCTCCCGCCGAGCTGCTTCGGTGGACCCTGGACCCGGCCGCCGCCCACGACGACGTCTCCATCCTGCTGAGTATTCCTGCCGCTGCCACCGGCTGGGGCGACGCCCTCCGGGCCATGCTCGAAGCCGACCCCCGCACGCGCGACTCCATCTGGCAGGGTGTCTCGCTGTCGCTGGGTGCCCTAGCCGAACCTCGCATGTTAGATGCTCTTTCCCCGCCGGAGGGTGAGGAGTTTGACCCCGCAGCGTTCCTGCGCAGCAATGGCACCCTGTATCTGCTCGACACCGGCGCGGGATCGAACAACTCGGCCGCTCTCGTGTCGGCGTTCGTCGAGGACCTGGTGGAGACCGCCCGCCGCATCGCGGCCCGAAGCGCGGGTTCCAGGCTCAACCCGCCGCTGCTGCTCGCCCTCAACGAGATCGGCAACCTCGCGCCGCTCCCCTCACTTCCCACCCTCATGGCGAAGGGCGGCAGCACCGGCATCACGACCATGCCGGTGCTGGAGTCACTCGCGCAAGCACGCGCGCACAAAGTGGAGCGACAACGCGGCCAGCACCATCTGGGACTCCTCCATCGTCAAAATCGTGCTCGGCGGAGCATCCAATTCTCGAGACCTGCACGATCTCTCGACCCTGATCGGCGACCGCGACAAAACCACCGACTCGACAACGATCGGCGATCGCGGGTCACGGTCATCGCAGCGTTCCATCCGCTGCGTGCCGATCATGCCGCCCGACACCATCCGTACCCTGCCGTTCGGCACCGGCCCGATCATGTTACGCGCGGCCCCACCTATCATCGCCAGACTTCAAATGCGGACCACACACCCCGATGCCAGGGAGCTGCGCGCGAACCGCGAAGAAGTTGAAGGGCTGATGCGGACGCCGGAACAAGACGCGCCCGCAACCGCGCCGGTCAAAGAGCCGGAGTGACAGCGAGCCCGACGCTCCGGCTCCCGGCCTTAACATCCGGAGGTGTCGTTACCGGGCTGCAGACATCCGCTCTGCCAGCGCAGCCCCTCCCAAGCCGATGCGTCAGCCCGGCGTGAGGACGCAGAACTCGTTGCCCTCGGGGTCGATGAGCACCACCCACGGCACGCCCCCTTCCCAACGTCAGCATCGACCGCGCCCAAAGACCGCAACCGGGCGACCTCGGCCGCCTGGTCGTCACGGAGGTACGGCCGCAGGTCGAGATGGATACGGGTCCAAACGGTGATGTCCGGCACACGAATGAACTCGAGATACGGACCGACACCCGCGGCCGACCCCAGCCTCGCCAAATCGTCGGTCACCTCATGCACGGTCCAATCCATCGCCTCCTTCCAGAATCGTGCCATCGTCCGTGGATCCGCACAGCTGACGACCACCCCGGCGATCCGCCCGGTGTCCTGGTAGATCGCTCGCGGCTCGAGCACGCAGAGCACATTGCCCTCGGGGTCGGCCATAACGATCCATGGCACGTCACCCTGGCCAATATCAGCGGATGTTGCGCCCAACTCCTTCAACCGCGCCACCAATTTCATCTGATGAGCCAAGGAAGATGTGGCGAGATCCAGGTGTGCGCGGTACTTCACCGTTTCGGGATCTGGCCCGGTGACGACATCAACGCACACGGCGGCAGGGCAGGACCAATCCCAAGGGTTCAACGTTCGTCACACCCGGCCCCTCGCTGGACACGCCCCAACCGAGCGCGTCCGCCCAGAAGCGGCCGAGCGCCGAGTCATCCCAAGATTTAAAATTCACCTGAACCAGTCGAAGCGCCATGGCGCCGAGCCTATTCGTGAAAAAACACCCGACACTAGATGCCGCCGGCGTAGACCCTTGAGCTTCCGCCCTCGAACTGGATTGCGCAGGGCACGCCGAGTCCAGTCTTTGTGGCGATGGCACGAGGCCCCCTTGGCCGCACGACCGGCAAGGCCCGTCCGGCGCACCTCTCAGTGAGCGCGGATCACGACGGTCCGGCCACATCACAGGAGGTTCAGTCCCATGACACTTCACACCCAGCAATCGCTGTCCGGTTTCATCGCCTCGGAACCGCAGCAGTCGGTCACCGAGAACGGCGACACCTGCTTCTACGTGCGCGTCGGCCAGCCACACTTCCGTCACGAAGCCACGGGCAACTTCACTGTACTTGAACCGACCTTTCACGACCTCGTCGCCTACCGGGCCACGGCCGACCGAGCTCTTACACTGTTCGCCAAGGGCGACAGCTTCGTGGCTGAGGGCTATGTGCGCACCTACCAAGTCGAGCACAACGGCGAGACCCTCGAGCGGGAACAGTTCGTCGTCAAGAAGATCGGCTACGACCTCGCTCGAACGAACTACGAGGTCGACCGAACCCGCCACTCAGCTGTGGCTGCCGAGCACGACAGCCCGGCCGCGCAGAATGCGATGCCCCAGGAGGCGGCGCCCGTGCACGCGCGCGCCAGCGCACCCGTTCTGGGGATGTGACGACGGCAATGGCAGAGTCCCTAGTCGAGTGGGCATCCGGCGATCACGATGACGCGTTCCAAGAGACCTCATTGGACGACCTCGACGGGCCGCTCACTACGGAGCCGCCGCATCCCATCAACTGGAACTTACTCAGCGCTGACGACGCCGAGGCCGAATGGATCGAGCTCAACCGCTGGGTGAACTGGCTGCGACGCACCTATGGGCTGCCCGCATCCGTCGTGCCGCCGTTCTGGCATCGGCACCCAGAGCTCGTCTGGGAACTCTCAGCGCTGCACCTGCACTGGCTCGGCGCCTACGACCCAGACCAGCACGGCTCTGCCCCGTTCGGCTGGCATCGCGATTTTGCGGATGCCCGCCAGCGCCTCCGCGACTGGGTGGCAATGTCGGGGACTCGACTGGAGCGAGACCGGCAGACCCGGCAAACTTCATGGCCAGGAGAACCACCCGCGGAAAGCGTCGAAGACATCGTCATCGGCGACCGCGACGAGGACTTCGTGCAGTTCGTAGTCGACGACGTCGCTCAGCGGCGCGAGGCCGAGGCTGACTTCTATGCTCGCGCCGGCTCTGGTTGATTCATCATTGGTCATCCATTTTTCGGAAGCTGCGGATCTCGTCTGAGGCGGCCTTGCCTGAAAAGTTGTTCCGAAACTGTAAAAGTCTGGTTGCGCGATCCTTGGTTGTACAGATGGGATTTGAAACCTAAAGCGCCCCCTATGAGAAGACGGAACCAGTCTCAGATCCGTATGATTACACGGTTTTTCAATCATTTCGTCATGTTAGAAAACGATGCGATCTCGTTCAAACGTTGCCAAAGAGGGTGTCAGTTGGTCTCTGTAAGGGGTTGCGGATCTACTCGAAGGGGTGTCACTAATGGTCCTGACGAGTCGAAACATGTTGCGCAAGACACCGCGGTCTCCATCGCAGTTGGCGGCGGTGAAAGCGATCGATGAGCTCGGAGCTAGTGGCGCCTTGGATTCGCAGTCCTCGAAGATCGATGCGGGTGCGCTGGAACTCACTGGTGAGGGCGGGTTCGTGCCCGGTCTGATCCAAGCGGCCCTCGAGCGCGGCTTGCAGGTGGAACTGACTGAGCCCCTCGGCTAAGAGAAGGGCGATCCGGAAGCACAGTTCTACCCGAACTCCTGCAACGACCCCACGTCCAAGCTGGTCGACGCTGAGGTCGGCGGGCTGGCTTGTGACGGGTCAGCGCGGCTGCTCACTACGTCCATCCCTACTGAGGCATTGCTAGGGGATGAATTTGCCGAGCCCAGTATTGTAAGGGGACCTACGGCTTTCGCCGCTTAGAGGCTGCGTGGTTCGCTGACCAGCCGTCTTGGTGGCTTCACATAATCAATCCCTTCCAGAGCTGCAGGCTCGACGGAGAAGATCTTGCAGGCGGCGTCAACGAAGAACTGCTGAACGGTGGACAGTTCAAGTCGGCCATCGGCCCGGTACCAATGGGCGACGCCGGTGCCCATTTCCATTATGGCGAGCCGGGCCATGGTGAGGTCCGCAGATTTGAAGACGCCGACGCGGTGACCGCGTTCTATGACCTGAGCAAAGAGACCTTCGTATTCGTCGCGCATTTCCTGCAAGGCCGGGCGGTTTTTCTCTGAAAGGGCGCGCATCTCATATTCGGCGACTCTCGCGGTCAGTTGATTGACTGCAGTAAATCCGATGTGAGAAGAAACGAGACCTGCGAGCTGGATGACGGGTTCGGAACTGCCTCGAAGGGCGCTGGCGCCAGCATCGATGAGTTCCTGGAGGCAGGCCCGCATGATACTCACGAGTAGGTCTTCCTTGCTACCTACGTAATGGTATAACGTGGCGGAGTTAATTCCCGCCTCGCTGCCTAGTTCGCGGATGCCGGTGGCGGCAAATCCCTTCGTAGCAAACAGGGACACTCCCGCGCGCTGAACTCGCTCTAGATTCATCCATTCCACTTTCGTAACACGAGTATTAATATTTTCGAGCGATCGATCGAAAACGCAAGACAATGACCAGAATCAATGGGCTCTCTATCAATCGATTGATCGAATTCTCTTGACTAAGTTGTTGCCTACATACTATGGTCCTTTTCAGGCGAAGCATCTCGCTTCATCCCGACCTCAACGCCCTTAAGGAGCACTGGTCACATGACGCAATTAGCTCAGTACAGCGCCGAACACACATTGGTAGATAAACCGATGGTCTGAGCCTGTAAAGAAGCATTGCTCGAGGCTTTCAGGTCGGAGCAGTTAGATCATGGCGCAACCTTCATGGCCATGAACCTGGCAACGTCTAGGTTTAAACATCGACGTTCTGTCAGGAGGGGCGCGCATTCCGAGTGTTCACCACGGGCCGCAGACTACTTCATCGCTGAACTTTTCTAGGCGGGTCCGCTTCATTCAGCATGGCATCCATCAATTCTTGGACGCGTGCCCTTGTGCAGAGCCATCGGAGCCTGTCCCATCCACTTAACGGTCGGATCTCTGGCTGTCGTCATTCACGTTACATTCCTGATTTTAGTTTCGTTCGTGCGCGTGTACTTCGTCCGCAAGTCTGACCTATGAGCACGGCAGCCGCTGCATGAACATCGACGATGACCGGGTCTGTCATCCCCTAGACGAGAACACTTCCAACGCCTCGTCCGAGACTTCCCAAATTTGCAGAGGAGAAGCACCTTGATCTCAAAACCATTCGAAGATATCAAAGTCGCCGACATTTCGACAACAGATTCGCGGACCATCACCGAGGACTATGTGCGGGCATTCGGGGAGCTCACCGGAGACAAACACCCGTTGCACATGAACCCACAATACGCGAGAGACACTCGGTTCGGGAAGCAGATCGCGCATGGGGCCCTCATGATATCCACGTTGCTCGGGCTGGTGGAAATGCACCCCAGCTACCTACTGTGCTTCTACAGCCTCGACAACGTGAAGTTCAAGGCTCCGAGCTACTTTGGAGATTCGGTCTCCGTAGTCTGCGAGATCCTGGCGGTGGATCCTCGTAAGGACGGCGATTCAGCGATCGTGACGAGCGCGGCCAAACTCATCAATCACGACGGTGTGGTGGTGCTGACCGGAGATTTCTCCCTACTCGTGGCTGGACGTGCAAGCGCACTCGCAGAGCCGATCGCGGAAGCGAAGGGGGTCCGTTGATCGCCACGACAGCCCATGCATGGTGGCAAGATCTAGAGGCGACAGATTTCCGTTGGCACGTACCGGAAACATTTAACATCGCCGAGGCCTGCACGGATCTTCAGACGCCAGGGAACACGGCGCTGATCGTCGATTCCAGTGACGCACTTACAACATACTCCTTCGGCCAGCTCGGCGTGCTTAGCAGGAAATTCATGGGACTGCTGCAGAACTGGGGGCTAAACCATGGCGATCGCGTGGCCATTATGGTTCCCCAAGGAGTCGAGGTGCTCACTGCGCATCTCGGCAGCTTTCGTGGTGGCTTTGTCACAGTTCCGATGTCCGTGAAGTTCGGGGCGACGGCAGTTGCCTACCGGCTTCGAGACTCGGGGGCGAAGGCTCTCGTCATTGACGCCGATTGTTATGACAGAATCAAGGACGCCCTTGCCGATACACCTGACCTAACGCACGTCGTCGTCGTCGGCCGGCGCGTGACGCGTGACCCCAGTATTGACGCTCATATCCTGGATTATCGCGCGGAAGTGGAGAACCAAGCCGAGTCGGCGGCGCCCGCGGTCACTGGGCCGCGGTCACCAGCCATCATCATTTACACCTCGGGTACGACGGGAAGCCCCAAGGGCGCTCTTCACGGTCACCAGATTCTGTTGGCACACATGCCGGGAGTTCGAACTAGTTTTGGAAACGCTCCGCAGCCGCAGGATGTTTTCTGGACTCCGGCTGATTGGGCATGGATCGGCGGTCTCTTCGACGTGCTGTTTACGGTCCTATCGCTGGGCTGCCCCGTTGTGGCGACTCCGGATAAGTTCGATCCACAGCGCACCCTCGATCTACTCCGGCGGCACCGAATTACCTGCGCGTTCATCCCTCCGACCGCACTCAAGCAAATGCGAAGCTCGGGGATCGATGCCGACGCCGCAGCAGGTACCACGATCCGAACCTTGGCTACGGGCGGCGAAGCTCTCGGAGAAGTCATAGAACGGTGGGTGGAGACGACTTTCCGGGCGCCGATCAACGAATTCTACGGCCAGACAGAAATGAATCTAACTGTCGGCACTTCCCGAACCAGCCGAACAACCCCACCCGGATGCATGGGACGAGCCTTTCCCGGCTTTGAACTGGCATTGCTCGACCCAAGCGGGCATGCTGTCCCGGACGGGCGGGCGGGAGAAATTTGTATTCGTACCGGTAACCCCGGCCAGATGCTTAGATACTGGAACGATCCGGACAAGACTGCCAAGAAGATCTACGCCAAGTGGATCCATACCGGGGACCTCGCCAAAGCCGACACCAATGGAGATCTTTGGTACGAAGGTCGCGCCGATGACGTCATCTCGACTGCTGGCTATCGTGTAGGCCCCAGCGAAATTGAAGACTGCCTCCTGTCTCATCCTGCTGTATCCATGGCCGCCGTGATCGGCATTCCCGATGAGTTGCGGGGAGAATCTGTGAAAGCGTTCGTCGTCCTGTCAAGAGGCTACGTCCCGTCTAAGACGCTCTCTACAGACCTGCAGAACCATGTCAAGCTCAAGCTCGCTTTTTATCAGTATCCCCGTTCGATTACCTATCTAGAAGAACTCCCAATGACGGCGACGGGGAAAATCATGCGGAAGGAACTTCGAAACCACACCGGTCCGAGTCTCCGTGCAGATCTGGCTCCAGATCCAACGGTCTACAAGTCCTAACTTGTCGTTCATTTAAACTGGTTCGCATGTTTATATGAAAACGTTCCAGTTACCACGCATAACACCCGACCAAATACGCAGATAGTCCTATTGAAGATGAGGATAGGCATGCTAGTCTCACGTCTTTTTTCAATACGAATAACGCCCTGCATACTTTCTCTATAGGCGTCTCCGGTTGACTTTTTTCGGTAACAATAACTCACATACCTCATGATAAGGAGCGGTATACATGACAAACTCTACTGAAACCGTGGAAACAATCTTTGGCGTTTCAGGTATCCAAATTTTGCACGAGGTATTACAACTGCATCAGGGGGAACACGAGAGGCTTAGGTCGGAAGCAAATAGACTAAGCGCATTTATGACATCCGTAGAAAACCGGGACGTTACTCCTATCACAACTTTCTCACATACCGACTTTATGGACCACGAGAAATGACCATTGCGGAGGGCGATCTTGCCCTAATGGGCATTCTCGAAATCGCCAAAAAAATTTCAAGCCGAGAATTGTCCCCAGTCGAGATAACGGAGGCATTTTTAGACCGCATTGAAAGGTCACGAACCGGTCTATCGGCATTCATCTCTACGCATCCGGACCAAGCCCTCGCGGTAGCGACAGCTTCAGAATCAATGATCAAGGCCGGCTACACTCTAGGGCCCTTGCACGGTGTCCCAATTGCGATTAAGGACAACATCTCTCTATCTGGGCGGAAGACGTCCGCGGGGAGCAAAATACTCGCAGACTATATTCCCTCGGAGGACTCTACAATCGTATCCCGTCTAAAGCGTGCCGGTGCGAATATCATCGCGAACACAAATATGCATGAGTTCGCTTGGGGAGCAACATCCGAAAATCCGCACTACGGAAAAGTCAAAAACCCCTGGGACACGAATAGAACTCCTTTCGGCTCATCGGGTGGATCAGCATCTGCTGTCGCTGCAGGGTTGATACCTGGTGCTTTCGGTACTGACACGGGCGGATCAGTTCGCCTCCCTAGCAGCGCAACAGGGATCACGGGGATTCGACCCACAATCGGTCGTGTCAGCAACCATGGGATAATTCCACTCGCATGGAGTCTCGACACCTGCGGACCAATGACGCATTCCGCAGAAGATAACGCCCTCCTCCTCCAAATAGTCGCTGGCCATGATCGTCGAGACTCGACGACGGCCACAGTCGCTGTTCCCGACTACCTACGAACTCTCAACAACGGCGTGCAGGGACTCAGAATCGGTGTGGTTCCCGATTATGCTTTCACTCAACTTCAGCCAGCCGTTCTCGCCGCTACTAAAAAGGCCTTGGCGCAGCTATGTGATCTAGGTGCCATTGTGCAGGAAATCGATATACCCGAACTCGAATATAATATTTCAGCCCTCATGACAATTGAGACCGCAGAATCAACGGCGTATCACCAGAGGTGGTTGCGTGAAAGACCTGAGGATTACGGTGACGACGTTCGCTTTATGTTGGAGCAGGGTGAGCTTTATCTTGCGAGTCATTACATACAAGCGCAGCGTTATCGCAGCCTTTTGAGAGATATATTTATAAACCACTTCAACGATTCAATAGACGTCTTTGTGTTTCCGACGACCCCATTCACTGCACCCATGATAGGCACCGAAACGATCGAACTCGAAACCGGGGTTGAACAAGCTACACTTCAGGCGATAATGCGTTATACAGGGATCGCTTCCCTAACCGGATTACCCGCACTCTCTGTGCCGTCCGGATTCGATCACAACACTTTACCCATCGGGATGCAATTAATCGGAAAACCATTCGGTGAGGCGACCCTTTTCAAGGTAGCTCATGCATTTCAAAAGAACAGTTCCTATCACATAAGAACACCCACATCCAGGTGATACTCACCGTAACAGCAAAGGAATAAGGCATGGGATTCTCAAAACATTTTAAAGGACCAGCCACAAGCCTCGACGACCAGATGGAAAGCTACGCCACCAGCAGAGTTCCAGGTAACCAAAGATGGCCGTCATTAGCAATTTTGCTGGTTCTCACGGGAAACGTCACGGCCATGTTCTGGTTTACCCTCGGGGGGCAACTAGGATTCCTCGTCGGTTGGCCACAAATGTTGATTCCAATCCTATATTTGATAACTACTGCAACCGTTCTCGGCGCGTTGATAATGCGCATAGCGAACAAACAAGGCTTAAGCATGGTCCTTCTTACGCGTGGTTTAGGGTTCGGTGCGAAGGGATCGGCAATTGCGTCAGTTGTCTACGGCATCAACTATGTTTTTTACTTTATATTTGAAGGCAGTATCGTTTCTCATGCACTCAGCCAATACTTTGGCATTGGCATAAACTCACCGGGTGCAAGTTTCGTCTTCGCCATCGTCGGTGCTATAGCATTATGGTTCGCATGGCGCGGCATGCACTCAATGAATATATTGCAGAAATTTGGGCTGCCCATATTCCTGATTCTCTTCATTATCGGAATGGTAATGCTGGCAGATGGATATGTTCTTGTTGGCCCTGGCCAGTGGGATGCCACAAACGACCTGGGCTCTCAAGCCATGTGGCAGGCATTTAGCCTCTGTAATGGACAAATTGTATTTCAAGCACTATTAGCCACTGATTACGGTCGATTCACAAAAAAGACGCTAGGATACATCGGCACCGGCCGTATCATGTTCGCGGAAATGCTTATGATCGCGATCGTCCTATTTCTCGGAGCTTTCATCGCATTTACCATTCTTCCGTACCTTGAAGGAGACGAACTCCTAGCAACTGACCCGGGATTCGTTTTTGCTACGTTTATGCTTTTGTTAGGAGTGATTTTTACAATCATTACACAAATACGCATCAATGTCATGAATTTATATTCTGGTTCTCTGGCATTCGCAAACACCTGGGACGTCATATCCAAACGTAAAATTCGACGAAACTGGTGGATGGTCGGTCTTCTCATAGTCGGCATACTGCTATACCCGGCGAACGTTCTCCAGTACACGGATACTTTCCTGGCCGTGACGGGCGTCATGACGAACACTTGGATCTTTATCTTGTTGGCCGATTACTTCATATGCAGGAAGCTACTGAAATTGGCTAAATCCGAAGTGATTGAATACCGAGACGGGGTGATCAGAAATTGGAATCCATGTGGACTCGTAGCAATGGGGCTCGCCGTTGCGATCGGTGCAGCCGGCGTCTTCGGAATGTATCCCGTTTACTACGCATCGTTTATTGCTATGGCTATCGGTCCTAGCGTCTACGTTGTGCTGACCGTTGCAACGAAGGGTAGGTTTTACTTTTCCAAGAGAGGCGAGCAACGTGCTAAGGAGGCGGACTTGCTCACGCCTACGGCCTCCTTCTAAGTTTAGAGTTTTACTTTTTAATATTTAGGAGAGGTAGAAACGAAATGGGTGAATTCATCGAGTTCGAATCCGATGAGGATGCAGATCGGTCGAAACTGGTTTATACGTTCGGAGGAGTCGAGCCGGTTCTCTCGATTAGACCGGGGACTGTGATCAGAGCGACAACATTGGATGCTTTTGGGGGGGTTTTAAATTCCATAGATAAGCTGCCCTCTCAAGTCTGTGACAGCCGCTACCTGAACCCGCAGACGGGCCCTTTCTTTCTTGAGGGTGCAGAGCTCGGTGACACCCTGGCTGTTCATTTCATTCAAATTGAACCACGGTACAAGTGGGGGGTGAGTGCGTCGATACCTTTTTTTGGCGGGCTAACCTCCACGCCGGAAACGGCCATGCTGCAAGAAGCGCTACCCGAAATGACGTGGATTTATGAGTTAGACAAAGTAAATAGGTTGGTCCGGTATGAAGCACGGGAAAGCAAGTTCGGTCTGGACCTTCCGATGGATCCCATGCACGGAACGGTCGGAGTGGCGCCACCACTGCGCGAAGTCCGATCATCGCTAGCTCCAGGTTGCTGGGGCGGGAACATGGATACACCGGAGATGCGCGTGGGGGCGACCTGCTATCTAGGCGTAAACGTTGAGGGAGCTCTTCTTTCTTTTGGTGATGGTCATGCCAGGCAGTCCGAAGGAGAAACCTGCGGCGTTGCCGTTGAGTGCGCCATGGATTCAGTGATAGTGGTCGATTTAATTAAGCACATGCAAACTCCTTGGCCGAGACTCGAAACCGATGAATATTTAATGACAACAGGGTCCTCCAAGCCAATGGAAGATGCATTCCGGGTTGCCCATGTTGAAATGGTTCGTTGGATGTCTGAACTTCTGGAAATTTCTACAATGGATGCCTACCAACTTGTGACCCAGACAGTACTTACCCCCGTGGCGAATGCATGTGACAAGGCTTACACGGTCGTTTGCAAAATGCCTAAAGCGTTCTTGAAGAATGTCGTGGCCATGAAAGGCATGCATGAGAAATTAAAGAAAACGACTTGGTAGCGCGAGATTAATTTCGACAATTACGGCCGGAATCGCGTTCTCGAGAATTGGGGGGAAGCGGGACCTTGCGACTTAGGAGTATGAAGATGTATCCGGCACCTTAGCTTTTCGATCAAGACGCCGAATAGAACCCCTGTGCAGTATTTTTCAAAGTCATACGTTCACGACAAAGACAGAGGAAACTTTTATGCAGAGTAAATCAATATTCATCAAACCAGAAGACGCTACCTTGGCCAAGGGAAATCCTCTCCATTATGCAGAGATATCGGAGGTGGCAGAACTCATAGCCCGCCGAAGTATCTCGGTTACTGATCTCCTCGCAGCGCAACTCACACGCATAGAAGAATTCGATCCCGAGCTGAAAAGCTTTAAGTTTATCGACGATAGCGGTGCGCGCGCAGCTGCGGCAGAACGAGACAAGGAACTCGCGGAGGGCTTCTGGCGGGGACCGCTACACGGAGTACCGCTTGCTGTCAAGGATATCTACGAAATTGCTGGATGGCCAGCATCGATGGGAATGCCCAGCAAGATCGGTGATGTATCCACGGTCACCGCAACGGTAGTCGAGCGCCTCCGTTCTGCTGGAGCCATAATCGTCGGCAAGGTGCACACCACGGAAGGGATTTACGCTGAGCACACGTTCCCATTCGAGGCTCCTCTTAATCCTTGGGATCGTTCTAAGTGGACGGGGGTCTCGTCGAGTGGGAGCGGTGTCGCATCTGCGGCGGGTCTAGTCTTCGGAGCCCTTGCTTCAGACACTGGCGGTTCAATCCGGATGCCCGCATCCGCCAATGGCGTGACAGGTATCAAGCCAACCTGGGGTCGCGTCAGCCGCGCAGGAGTGTTCGAGTTGGCCGCGACGCTCGACCATGTGGGAACCCTAACCAGGTCCGTAATCGATGGAGCGATCATGCTGTCAGCGATCGCTGGGCGGGACCTACTCGATCCAACGGCGAGCCTACTCCCCGTGCCCGATTACGCCGCAGTTTCACCTCACGGACTGCATGGTGTCCGCATCGGGATCGATATCGGATGGGCATACGACGACGTGTCGGTTGAGGTGAGCAGAGCACTAGATTCCACCCTCGACGTGCTGACGCACCTTGGAGCGCGAATCGTACCTGTCTCGTTCCCGGATTCACGGCAGATCGTTGAAGACTGGTTCGACGTGTGTGGAGTGCAAACCGCTGTGGCACATCGGAACTGGTACGCCGCAAATAAAGGGTCTTACGGCCCCGCTCTTGCTGCGCTTATCGAGAGGGGTCGAAAACTTAGCGGAACCGAATATCAGGAGCTGCTGCTCCGTCGCGCACACTTCCGGGGAAGCGCTCAAACAGTTCTTAATGATATTGACGCCCTACTCATTCCGGGATTGCCTTTCCCTGCACCTCCAGCAGTGGACATGGTACGTATGGACGAACAAACCGTGACCCAGGTACATCGGTATACCGTGCCTTTTACAATGTCGCAGCTGCCGACTGTGACTGTTCCGGCCGGTTACAGCGATGATGGACTACCAGTTTCGGTCCAGTTTGTCGGGTCGGATTTCGACGAGGCAACGCTTATACGGCTGGCTGCAGCGTTCCAAGCAAAAACAACATGGCACAAGCGCCACCCAACCTTGACAAGGGATTAGGAATGGATCGCAAAGTGTTCGAAGTGGTCCTATTGAGGGCAGTCTTGATCATGTCCCCCCGGAAGAAGATGTCAACTTTTATGGGTCAGTTCCCTTAGCCGGTCATAGAGTTCGTTTTCGCCTTCTCGGGTTCGTTGATCCAGGTCGTCGTCGGGAACGTTGGCGGCTGCGGGTGCTGCCGAACCAAGCGTTCGGGGTGATCGGCGTATGCCGTCGTGAGGACGCGCGCACGGGCATACTGGACGAAGGGTGCGCGGCCGTAGTGAACGTTGAACGGCGTATGCATCCCGATGCCCGAATGACGATGTTCACCGTTATACCAGTCGTAGAATTCGGTGCAGCATGAGCGTGCCTCAGCGAGGCTGTAGAACCGGTCGTGAAACTCGGAAATGTACTTCAGAATCTTGAAATGCGACTCCGAAAATGGATTGTCGTTGCTCGTATGCGGGCGGGAGTGCGATTTGGTCACGCCGTGTTAGAGCCGACTGAAAATAGGGCCGAGAATGCCTTGGGTTCTAGCAATCGTTGCAGTACAGAGATTTTGGGAGTTTGCAGGACCAGGTCAAACCTGCTTGATGAGTCTTCGACCGACTTTTCTGGCTTTGCTGGAGCGGCTTGCTGACGTGAGTGGTGCCTCGGCTGAGCTGGGCTTCAACCGAGGCAGCGGCTAGCTGTACTGAGCCGACTCGCAAGATGTGTCCACGCCTCGTCGTTGACGACCCGATCGGCGATGCCAGCGTCGAGCACATCCGTCACGATTGCTTCCATCCGCCCGATTTGGTCCGGGTCGTAGACCCGTGCTACAGCATCCTCGTAGGTCGGCAGCAATGTCGAGACGCTCGCCGCGGCATCCTGCTCGCGCTGGATCTCCTCGGTCGCAGACCGCTCAACGCCCTCGCGCGCGAGCACCGCGGTGAGCGCATCGATGATCGAGGTGCGCAGGTGATCGGGAGCGTGCGCATCCGCCTCAAGAGTCTCTTCAACGACCGCATACATCCGGTTGGACTCACGCCCGCGGGTCGCCGCCACGTAGAGCTGCTCCCGTGACGTCGACTGCGGGTCCACAAGAATGTGGGACGTGTCCACGGTCATGCCCTGCACTCGATTGATCGTCGCCGCCTACCCAAGCTCCACGTATGTGGCCACGTATTCGACCGGCAGGGTCAGCACTCCCCCGTGCCGAAGGCTCTTCACCTTCAGGTCTCCGCCCTCGTCGCCCAGGATCGTCCAGAGGTCTCCGTTCGCGACAAAGTCCTTGCCCTGGTTGGAGCGCAGCTTCCGATCATTCGGGACTGCCCCGGGTTCAGTTGACTCATAGGGTTAGTGGTTTCAGGCGGTCGTGAGGGCCATAATCATTGTCTCAAACTCGATCGGGGTGAGCTTACCAAGGCGGCGTTGTCGTCGCCGGCGGTGGTAGGTCCGTTCGATCCACACGACCATCGCCAGGCGGAGTTCGTCCCGGGTGGCCCAGCGTTGCCGGTCGAGGACGTTCTTCTGCAGCAACGCGAAGAACGACTCCATCGCGGCGTTGTCGCCACGCGCGCCGACCCGGCCCATCGATCCAGTGATGCTGTTGTTCTTTAGCACCCGGACGAAGGCGTTAGACCGGAATTGCGACCCGCGGTCGGAGTGCAGGATCGTCCCCTCGATGGTCCGCTGCCCGATCGCGTTGCGGGCGGCGGCGACGGCCAGCGACGCTTTCATTCGTGAGTCGATGGAGTAGCCGACGATCTTGTTCGAGTAGACGTCCTTGATGGCGCAGAGGTAGATCTTGCCCTCGTCGGTGCGGTGCTCGGTGATGTCGGTCAGCCAGAGCTGGTTCGGACGGGTCGCGGTGAACTTCCGTTTAACGAGGTCATCGTGCACCGGCGGCCCGGCCTTCCGCGTCAGGCCGCGTTTCTTCGCGAACACACTCCAGAGCCGCTGCTGGGAACACAGCCGCCAAACCCGGGGCAGTCCCTTTCTAGCAAGCCAGTCACCGTCGATTTTCTGAAAGCGCACACACAAGTTTACGGAGTCCTGAGCTCAAAATCCATCATGAGACCAGCCGCGCGCTGCACTTCACGCTGCCGGTCGTCCGTGGCCCGGTTCGCGGCGCGCATCGCCTTGAGCGCGGTGGGTGGCTTCTGCCGCCCAGCCTCGGAGGTGTTCAGCCGGGCGCTCTGAGCCCAAGCCGTCTCCTGCAGTGCCGCCACGCGGGCCGCAAGCTCCGCACCAACACCGCGCTCACGGTACGCCTCAGGGATAGCCTGTGTTTGGGCCGGGTCGACCTTGTACCGATCGCGGAACACGTCGACTTCGTCAGCGAGGCGCACCCACTCCTGGCGAAGGGTGCTCTCGGCCGGGACATCGCCAAGCTGCTGTGCCCAGTCGGGCTGTTCGGTGGCGATCGCTGTGCCGCGTTCCTCGAGGCGGACGGCCAAGTACTCGTACCGCTCCGCGAGGTGGTCCCGCCATGCGGGGTCGGTGCCGGCAGCATCGAGCACCCGCCGATCGGCAATCCACGCCGGTACTGCAGGACGGTCGGCCGCTGACACCGGCGCCTGGTCGGCGGGTGCTGTTTCGATGCGTCGTTGCATCCATGCTCGCACTCAACGCCCCGCGATGAGGTTGTCAACCGCCTCGAAATCCCTACCCTCGACGTCAAAAAAACTCTCCGCTAGCACGGAGGAAAGCCTGCGGCAAGAGACGAACGAGGCTGCGTATTGACTGCAATCGAAACAGTCAACGGGCGGGACTAATCGTCAATCACGCCGCAATCACCAGAACCGGGATAAGAAGAAATCACGGTTTCGTCAGCAACCGACCGGTGGGCTGAGGCTAAGCTCGGGCACACCGTTGCCACGCTGACCCAGAGGACATCCGAGTCATGAGCACACTGAACTTCGGCGAGACTGACCCCGCCCCCTCGACCCCCACGGTACCGCTGGCATGCGTCCTCTCCCTCGCTCGCGAGCGACGGGCGCGCTGGCACCCCGCGTCACCCGTGCACCTGCAGATCGCCGAGTGGGTGTGCAGCCTGGTCACCTCAGGCAACCTGACCGCTGGCGACAAGCTACCGCCGGAACGCCAGCTTGCCGAAGCCCTCGCCGTGAGCCGAATGACCCTGCGACAGGCCCTTGAAGGCCTGCAGACCGCTGGATGGCTCACCCGCACCCGCGGCCGCCACGGCGGCGCCGTGATCGCCAATCACCGCTCCGACGTGGACATTTCTAACCTGGTCGGCCTGCGCACCCAACTGTTGCAGTCGGCCATGACGGCATCCTCCCGGCTCATTTCGGCCACCGTGCAGGTTCCCGACGACGCCACCCGCGCGGCGCTGCGGCTCGGCCCCGACGACACCGTTTTCGACGTGATACGAGTGCGGTTCGCCGACGATGTGGCCGTAGTACTCGAACGCTCGTTCTTTCCCACTGCCCTATTTGCTGACCTGCTCGACCTCGACCTCACGGGGTCGATGTATTCGATCATGCGCCGGCACTACGCACTCGGGCCGGTCTCCGCCACACAGGAACTAACCGCGATCATCATCGACCCGGCGGATGCCGCCGTGCTCGATGCCGCCCCAGGCAGCCCGATTCTTAGCATCGCCCGCACATCGATCGCGGGCAACGGCACGCCGGTGGAGTTCTCCCGCGACCTGTTCCGCTCCGACACGCTGCGCGTAACCGTCTCGGGCCGCGTCAGTTCGGCAACGGATTCCCTCAGCGAGCCGTCGCAGACCAGCCCACCACATTCTCCACCGCCGAACCGAAGCGCCGGATCAACGCTGGCGGGCTGAGCGACTCCAGCACCCCGTCGCAGTGCGATGCCAGCTCGCTCGCAGAGTGCGTCCCCGCGATCGCGAGCACTCGCATGCCAGCCGCCCGCGCCGCCGCAATCCCAGGAAGTGAATCCTCCAGCACCACGATCCGCATGGGATCGCTGAGCCCGAGCAACTCCGCCCCGCGCAGAAAGCCCTCGGGGTGCGGTTTGCCCACGGCCACATCCTCTTCCGCGACAACTGTGCCCAGCAGTTCGTGCAGGCCGGCGTTCCGCAAGGCGGGCAGGACGCTCTGCCGGCCCGCTCCGGTGACCACGGCCAGGGCCAGGCCGAGCCCAGCGGCCTGTCGCACAAAGTCCCGGGCAGGTTGCGAGATCAGCTGAACCCGAGCAGCCTCCCGCTGATATCGTTCGGTCAACTCGGTCAGCAACATATCGACGGATGCATGGGGCCGCGTGCTCTCAGCGGCAAGCAGCGTCACGATTGCGCGATCGCTGAGGCCCGCGCACACGGCGGTGTACCTGTCGGCGCTCAGCTGCACGCCCAGCTCGTCGCGCGCCAGCTCGCAGATCAAGTCACTCAACAGGTCTTCATCGTCAGACAGGGTGCCATTGAAATCGAGCAGTACACCCTGCATCTCGGCCATGCTCCAGCCGGCTGTCGGTGTCCCCCGCTGTTCTGCCATCTCGGTCGTCCTTTGTATTGGGTGCGCAAAGTATCCACTATGAAGTACTCAAAAAACGGTCTAGACCAAATTCAACGGACGGACACGCACAGTTCATTTGCCAGACACCTCGGTGCTCAACGCTGGAAATATCCCACCCACCACTTCTTCTGGAGCGCGACTATGCCTGCCCTTTTCTCTCGTTTGTCTCGGCCGTCTGCATCTTCGTCTGCGCGACGCCGTGCTGGCATCCGCTCGGTAGCGGCGGCCATCGGCCTCGCCGTCACCCTTCCGCTGCTGGCTAGCTGCTCCGCGCCGGCCGCCGAGGCCCGCGAAATCGGGGGGACCCTCGACGAGATCATCGTGCTCGCTCAGGCGGAGGGGATGGTGCAGCTCATCGCCTACCCGGAGACCTGGGCAAACTACGGCGAGTCTTTCGCGGGTTTTGAAGCTAAGTACGGCGTGAAGGTCGAGGTGGCCAGCCCGAACGCGTCCAGCGGCGAGGAACTCTCCGCCGTGAAGAACCTCAAGGGCCAGTCCACCCAACCCGACGTCCTCGACATCGGCTACTCATTCACGCAGCCGGCTATCGACCAGGACCTGCTCGACATCTACGTGCCCACCCAGATCGCCGAGGTACCCGACGGTCTCAAAGACCCCGAGGGCTACTGGGTCGGCGCGTACTACGGCGTGCTCAGCATCGGCGTCAATGCCGACGAGGTCGACGTGCCCGCCTCGTTCGCCGACCTCAAGGACCCGCAGTACAAGGGCAAGATCACCATCAGCGACCCGCGCGATGGCGCCTCCTCACTTGCCACGGTCTTCGCGGCGGCGCTAGCCAACGGCGGCAGCCTCGACAACATCCAGCCCGGGATCGACTACTTCGCTGATCTCGCGGCTGGCGGATACCTCGTCAACTCGGTCTCGAACGCTGCCGCACTCTCGACCGGCGAAGCGGCCGTGACCTTCGACTGGAACTATAACTACAGCGGCCTCGAAGCCGAGATGACGCAGTCGGCGGTAGACCTGCAGGTTCTGGTACCCGGCGACGGCGTGTTCGGCAACTATTACGCCCAGCCAATCACCAACGACAGCCCGCAGCCGAACGCTGCCCGCCTGTGGGTGGAGTGGCTGCTCAGCGACGAGGGCGCGATCAGCTACGCCAAGAGCGGTGCCGTGCCCGCCCGGTACGCCGCGATGGATGCCGCCGGCACCCTTCCCCAGGAAGCCCGCGACGCCCTTCCTTCGGCCGACATCCTTGCACAGATCAAATTTCCCACGCTTGACCAGGCTGCTGCGGCGACTGAGCTGATCGTTGACCAGTGGGGTGCTCGTGTCGCAGGCCAGTGACCTGCTTGTGCGGGGGCGAGCCCGGGCCGCTGAGGCGGTGTCGCAGCCGGTGAGTGTGGGATCCGCTGGCCGGCAGCTGCTGCTGGCGCGACTTCCAGGTCGCAACGCCCTGGGCCTGCTTCCCTACTTCGCCTTCATAGGCGTGTTTTTGCTACTGCCGATCGTGGCCAACGTGTGGACCAGCCTGCATGACAACTCCGGCGCCTGGTCGCTCAAGTCCATGGTCAAACTCGGTGAGCAACAGTATCTCTCCGCGTTCCTGAACACTATGGCGCTCTCCGCCGTCACCGCTGTTCTCGGCGGCGCGCTCGGACTGCTCGTGGCCTGGGCCCTGGCCACGCTGCAGCACCCGCGCTGGCTGCGCTCGATCATGCTCTCGTACTCGGTCGTTGCGTCACAGCTCGGTGGCATTCCGTTGGCGTTTGCGTTCATCGCGACCATCGGCTCGCAGGGCCTGATCACGATCGCCGTCTTCGACGCGACCGGGTGGGACCTCACCGAGATCTTCGCGGTGTCATCGTTCTGGGGACTCGTTGTGGTCTACCTCTACTTTCAGGTGCCGTTGATGGCGATTCTCGTGCTGCCGGCCATCATGGGCATCCGCCGGGAATGGGGCGAATCCGCACTGAGCCTCGGGGCTGGCCGTTGGCGCTACCTAACCGACATTCTGCTGCCCATTCTTTCCCCCGCCATTGGAGGCGCAGTGCTGCTGCTCTTCGCGAACTCGTTCAGCGCCTACGCGACCGCGTATGCCTTGAGCGGCGGCGGCGCTAACCTGGTGCCGATTTTGATCGGCTTCTTCATCTCGGGCAACGTGCTCACCGATCAGAGTTTCGGCGCCGCCCTAGCGACCGGAATGATGCTCGTGATCACGCTTGCCATGGTGCTGCGCCACCTGCTCGTACGGCGCACCACGCGGTGGTTGCAGTGAGCGGCACGAGCCGCATCGGCACAGGCTCTCGCAGCATTGTGCAGGGGATCGTTCTCGTCACGGCCGGGCTCCTATTTGCGGTGCCGCTCGTGGCATCCGCTTCGTTCGGATTCACGCTGCCGGAGCAGGGCTTATCACTCGAACCGATCCGGGATGCCGTGGCGGACTCGGGGTTTGCCCCGCAGGTGCTGCAGAGCCTGACGCTCGCCTTGCTCACCATCGTGGCATCGTTTGCGCTGCTCATTCCCACGCTCGTCTGGCTGCACCTGCGCGCGCGGCGCTGGCTGCCGCTCGCGGAGGCACTGTCGGTGATTCCATTCGTCGTCCCCGCAGTCGCACTCGTCAACGGCGCCAACCTCGCATTTCGTGTCACCACGCCCGGCTTTCTCACGAGCGTCTACAGTCTGGTGCCTTTCTATGTGATTCTCACGCTGCCGCTCGTGTACCGCGCGCTCGATGCGGGGCTTCGGGCCATTGACCTGCGCACCCTGTGCATGGCGAGTGCGAGTCTCGGGTCGGGACCAGTGCGCACGTTTTTCAGCATCATCCTGCCAAACCTGCGGGCGGCGCTGCTGACCGCGGCGCTGCTGTCGTTCACCATGGTGCTGGGTGAATACGTACTTGCCACTCTGCTGCTGCACTCGACGTTCCCGGTGTTCTTGGTGCAGATCGGGCAGGACCGCCCGCGGGCGGCGGCCGGTCTCTCGCTAATCACCATTGTGGGCACCTGGCTGGTGCTGTCGGCACTCACCGGCCGCGGGCTCTCAAAGCACCGCACTTCCCTCCCGCGTTCCCCTGACCTAAGGACTGCCTCATGACCGGCACCAGTGCAGACGTCACCCTTCGTTCCATCAGCAAGAGCTACGCGCGCCAGAGCGTGTTGAATGACGTCGACCTCTCGATTCGGGGCGGCGAACTGCTCGCCGTGCTTGGCCCGTCGGGATGCGGCAAGACCACCGCGCTGCGGGTGATAGCCGGGCTGGAACGCCCCGACGGTGGAACCGTACACATCGACGGCAGTGACGTGACTCACCGGCGCATTGACAAGCGCGGCATCGGCATCGTCTTTCAGGCCTACTCGCTATTTCCGCACCAGACGGCGACCGAAAACGTGGCATACGGGCTACGGGTGCGAGGAGCCAGCCGCTCCCGCCGGACAACCCGGGCGGCCGAACTGCTCGCACTAGTCGGCCTAGTCGACCACGGGGCAAAGTATCCCCAGCAACTCTCCGGCGGCCAGCAACAGCGGGTGGCGCTGGCCCGGGCAATCGCCATCGAACCACGCGTGCTACTGCTCGATGAGCCGCTGTCGGCGCTGGACGCGCAGGTGCGGGTGCAGCTTCGGGAAGAGATTCGACGTATTCAATATGAAATGGGCACCACGACCGTGCTTGTCACGCACGACCAAGAGGAGGCGCTGAGCATGGCCGACCGAGTGGCCGTGATGCGCGCCGGTCGAATCGAGCAGGTCGGCACTCCTCACGAGGTGTATCGCCAACCCACGACCGCCTTCGTGTCGTCATTCATCGGGGTGGTCAATCGCATTCCAGGCCGAGTCACGGGAGCCGGCCAGGTGTCGGCGCTCACCCAGCAACTTGACCTGGCCACGGCCGGATACAGCACCGGCGACCTCGTGGAACTTCTTGTGCGACCCGAGCACATCAGCATCCGCCCGGAAAGCGACCGGCCAGCCGGCGCGACCACGATCGACACCGGCGTCGTGACCGCGCTCACGCTACGCGGTGCTATCTCGAGCCTGACTGTGATATTTCCCGAACTGCCCAACCCGATTCGGGTCGACCTGCCGTCGCGTGAGGCCCAGCTGTTCGAGCGCGGGCATCGGGTGCGCCTCACCGTGCACGCCGAAGATGCCCTGATCGACACAGCCGCGGTCAACCAGACTGCACGGGTTGCAGCATGAGCCGCCGCAAGTTCTGCCTGATCGGCATCGACGGCCTCATCATCGACCGGGCTTTGCGCTCCGGGTCGGCGCCGAACCTCAGCGCGTTCATCGAACGCGGTCATCTAGCCGCGATGACCATGGAGGTGCCCACCATTTCGGGGCCCGGCTGGTCGTCGATTCTCACCGGGGCTACCCACGCCGAGCACAACGTGTTCGACAACACCTTCCACGGCCACACGCTTCGGGCCAATGCCGACCTGCTCAGCCGCGCGTATTTCGCCGACCAGTCGGTGACCAGTTACGTGGCGAGCGGCTGGCCCCCGCTGGCCGACCCGGCCGGCCCCGGCCCGGTGATCAGCCCCCGCCTTGACCAGCAGAACGCCGGGGTCCACAAGGTCATCGTGCGCGACGGCGAACTGTACGGCTATCGGCGCGCCGACTCCGAGGTGGCCGACATCTCGCAGTTGTACTTGAGCCAGGGCGGCCCGGATGCGAGTTTCGTGTACCTCGGCGAAGTCGATGAGGCCGGGCACGTTTACGGTGGGGCTTCGGCGGAATACCTCATGGCCGTGACCCGAGTCGACGAGCACCTCGGCACCCTGTTGCACGCCATCGCCTCACGTGCCGCGCGCGAAGACGAAGACTGGCTGGTCGGCATCACAACCGACCACGGACACCTCGATGAAGGCGGCCACGGCGGCGGTGAAGACGTGGTGCGCAGCTCGTTCTTCGCTGTCGCGCGTTCGGTTGGCGGCGACCCGGGCACTGAGCCGCAACCGGCGGAGGCCTGGTCAGCCGAGGGCGTCTCCCTGTCCGAGTCGATGCGACCCGAGCAGATCGCCGCGTACCTTCTCGAGCACCTCGCATAGCCGACCCGAGCGAGTACCCGTGCGTATATATGCAGGGATGCTAGTGCCGGGGCTGTCGGCCCGGGGAGTCTCGGCCGGTACGCGCGGGTCACTCGCGACCGAAGAGCTTTCCGAGGTCTGCGGGACCCCAGAATCTCGAAGTTGGCGCCGCGGGACTACTACGTGCGTGTGGCCAGCAATGATTACTCGGTGGACCCGACCGCGATCGGCCGGCTGGTCGACGTGTCCGCAGATCTGGCCCAGGTGACGCTGCGGTTGGAGGAGCGTGTGGTGGCCTGTCATGAGCGGGTGTGGTCGACCGCGCAGACCATCACCGATCCCGCCCATGTGGTTCAGGCCGGTCGGTTGCGCCGGGCATTTCAACATCCGGCTGCGCCGGCGGATGCGGACTTGCTGCGGGATCTGGCCGATTACGACACCGCGTTCGGCGTCGATTTTGATGCCCTCGGCGTGGATGAGGAGGCCGTGTGATGGGCGACTCGACCAGCAGTGAGATCGAGTATCTCGCTCGAGCGCTCAAAGCGCCGCGCATTCGCGACGCCGCCACCCGGCTGGCCGAGCAAGCCCGGCAGGCCGTCTGGACTCACGAGGAACACCTCGCCGCGGTCCTCTCCCGGGAAGTGTCTGCGCGAGAAGCGTCCGGGGCTGAGATCCGTATCCGAGCTGCCGGGTTCCCGGCTCGGAAATCTTTAGAAGACTTCAACTTCGACCACCAGCCCGCGTTGCGCCGCGACACCATCGCCCACCTGGCGACAGGATCGTTCCTGGCTGAAGCGCAAAACGTCGTGTTGCTCGGCCCTCCCGGCACCGGAAAAACGCATCTTGCGATCGGTCTCGGCCTCAAAGCCGCCCACGCCGGCCACCGGGTGCTGTTCGCAACCGCCGTCGAATGGGTGGCCCGGCTCCAAACCGCGCACCAACTCGGACGGCTCCCGCAAGAACTCGTGAAACTGCGCCGTTACGGGCTGATCATCGTTGACGAAGTCGGTNCTTCCAACTCGTCTCGTCCCGTTACGAACACGCCTCACTGATTTCGACGTCGAATTTGGCCTTCGCCCGCTGGGGCGACGTGTTCGGCGATCAGATCGTCGCTGCCGCCATGATCGACCGCATAGTCCACCACGCCGACGTCATCACCCTCAAAGGCGCCAGCTACCGACTGCACAACACCGGGATCGAAACTTTACCTTCAGTCCGCGCCGAGAACGCGGCACAATAGAACACACAACAAGGGCTCAGTTTTCACCGTCGAAAGTGGCTCAATTTTCAATTGTCGTCGACAGGCAGAGTTACACAAGTTGCCGGCCTCGATGGTGTCAGATGAGGAACCTCATACGGGAATTGAACTGTATCGAGACACCATTCTCCATTTGTCCTGGCCGTCACAGGGCACGCGACGCTCTCTGCGCCCGTCGGATAAATCCACGGTGACCGAGTTTCACAGCGGTGTACGTCAAGGGCCCCTATTCCGGCGGTTATCCCAGCGGCGCCGAGCCAAAATGTAGGAAGTCGGGACTCGTGCAATCAACAATTGTGACGCTGTTAATCTCGTTCATGAAGTTGCTGCCAGGAATCTCAACTTCCTGCGGACTGGCTGATGCCATGACGGGGGCGATTTCATAACTGAGACCAGCATCGGTCGTCCAAGCTCCATCGGCATTGGTGACCAGGTCGCCTTCATTGAGATAGAGCCTCAGATTCGGCGAGGTTCCTGTACTGAAGTCGGTGAGAGTCGCCTTGATCGTGCCGTCACTGTCACGCGCGATCTCGACAGAGCCAACCGTTTCAGTCCATTGAGTCACGAATTGCCCGGTGAGCGGGAGTTGCTGCTCGAACGCGCTCATTTGGGGTGAGTCGTTTTGGTGTGCCTCAGCTGGCGTCGCCACAGGCACCGGCGCGGACGGCGCAGACGACGGAGCGAGAGAGTCAACGCTCGGGAGTGGGGCGCTGATGCATCCACTGGAGCAGAGCACGAACGCCCCAGCAAGTGGAAATATTGACATCTGACGAATATCGAAGCGCATACGCTCGAACCTAACAGTCAGCTGATCGTTGCTGCGGCATCAGTCTTCGGCTACCGGTATTGTACCCACGCGGTGATCCCCGCTGGCCGTCGTGAATAGAGCAAAGGGCCAGCGCGCCGTTGACCGCTGCGTTTTGGTCGACACAAGGAGACATTGAACGGCGAATATCAATCATGTGGCGCGGAGGATGGGACGAGAGCAACGAGTGGCAGGGCAGGGAGCACACGTTTCACATCAATTCTCCACAGCGGCGCGGTCTGTCCAAGGCCGAGACAGCTCGTTTTGCACCCTCTCGTTAGGGGAACGGTGACCGGGACACCCGCTCGGATCAAGAGCGCCGAGGGCAATCTGTCATTTTCAAAGTCGTCTGCACAACGGCCATGGCGTTTCGGGGTTGTGCAGACGAGTGTGAACATTGGCTTGTCTGCACTCCTCTGCACGACGCACCTTCAGGCGGCGGTGTCCCCGGCTCGTTGGATTGCCCGGTAGACCGTGGATCTGGCGACGCTGAAGAGTTCTGCGATCTGCGCGGTGGTGTGTTCGCCGCGCTGGTGGACCTCGACCAGGTGCTTCTCCTGGGCCGGGGACAGTTTGGGTTGCTTGCCGCGGAGCCGACCGGCCGCTTTGGCGACCTGCATCCCTTCGCGGGTGCGTGCACGGATCAGGTCGGCTTCGAATTCAGCGACCATCGCGAGCACATTGAAGAGGAGCCTTCCGACCGGGTCGGTGGGGTCATGAACGGAA
>NZ_PJJL01000072.1 GCF_002929505.1 Cryobacterium sp. Y57 | reverse complement strand
ATGTCGGCGGGCGCCGCTATCGAGTAAGGGAGCTTACCGTGGCATACAACGTCGCACAGAAACTCATCGCATCACACCTGGTCTCCGGGGAGCTGGTGCCGGGAACCGAAATCGGCCTGCACATCGACCAGACCCTGACCCAGGACGCGACCGGCACCCTGGTCATGCTGGAGTTGGAGGCGTTGGGACTGGATCGCGCTCGCACGGAGGTTTCTGTGCAGTACGTCGACCACAACCTGTTGCAGGCCGATAGTAAGAACGCGGAAGACCACGACTTTCTCCGCTCCGCCTGCCAGCGGTTCGGCCTGTGGTTTTCGAAGGCCGGCAACGGGGTGTCACACCCCACGCACATGCAGCGCTTTGGTATCCCCGGCAAGACCATGGTCGGCTCCGACAGCCACACCCCGGCCGCCGGCTCACTGGGGATGCTGGCCGTCGGCGTCGGCGGCACCGAGGTAGCCCTGGCCATAGCCGGCGAGCCCTTGTACATCAGGATGCCCGAAATCTGGGGTGTCAAGCTCACCGGACAATTGCCGCCGTGGACCAGCGCCAAAGACGTCATCCTCGAAATGCTGCGCCGGCACGGCGTCAAGGGCGGCGTCAATCGGATCGTCGAGTACTACGGCCCCGGCCTCGCAACCCTGACCGCGATGGATCGGCACGTGATCGCCAATATGGGCGCCGAACTGGGCGCGACCACCACCATCTTCCCGGCCGATGATCAAGTGCGCACCTTTCTGCGCGCCGAACAGCGCGAGCAGGATTTCACCGAACTGCTCGCGGACGAGGATGCGACCTACGACGTGACCGAGGAGATCGACCTGGCTTCGATCGTGCCATTGATTGCGCTTCCCAGCTCGCCCGGCAACGTCGTGCCGGTACGCGAAGTGGCGGGGCGCCCAGTGGAACAAGTCGTGATCGGGTCCTCCGCGAATCCGGGCTTGCGTGATTTCGCGATCGTTGCCGCGATCACTAAGGGGCGGCAGGCATTTCCCGGCCTGTCCCTCGACGTCAATCCCAGCTCCCGGCAGATTCTGCAGGACCTCACCATTATGGGGGCCACCCTGGATTTGATCGGGGCGGGCGCCCGGCTGCATCAGTCCGGCTGCATGGGTTGCATCGGCATGGGCCAGGCCCCGGCGAATGGCAGCATCAGCCTGCGAACGATGCCGCGCAACTTTCCCGGTCGCTCGGGCACCCAGGAAGACTCGGTCTATCTGTGTTCGCCGGAGACGGCAGCCGCCGCCGCGCTGACCGGACAGATCACCGATCCGCGCGACCTGCCCGGGCTCTTCGGCTTGGAATATCCCCAGATCACCCTTCCGGCGGTGTCGAGCGTGAACCTGGCGATGCTCGAGAAGCCCTTACCGCCGGAGGAATCCATCGGGGTGCATCTGATCAAGGGCGAAAACATCTCTTCGCTGCCGGTCTTCGAACCGCTCTCCGAGCGCATCGAGGCACCCGTCGCCCTGATCGTGGGCGATGACATATCAACGGATGAGATCCTACCGGCGGGTGCGCGCGTGCTTCCTTTCCGCAGCAACGTTCCCAAGCTCGCCGAGTTCACCTTCGACCAAGTCGACCCGACCTACCCGACTCGCGCCGCCCTCACCCGGGATACGACCGGCCACATGATCGTTGCAGGGGCCAATTATGGGCAGGGCTCCTCTCGAGAGCACGCCGCGATCACCCCGCGCTTTCTCGGACTGCGGGTGGTGCTGGCCGTCTCGTTCGCACGCATCCACTGGCAGAACCTGGCCAACTTCGGCGCGCTAGCGCTCCAGTTCGCGGATCCGGCAGATCACGATCGCATCGCGCAGGATGACGTGCTCGTGCTCGACGGGATCCGGGAGGCCCTCTCCACCGGAACGGAGATCCTCGTGCGCAATACAACCCGTGACGAGGTCTACTCCGTGCGCCACGAACTCTCGACCCGGCAGATCGAAATGCTCCTCGTCGGTGGCCTCATCCCGTGGCTGCGCACCCGGAGCGCGCGCGGAGCCGTCAATCCCGTGGAAACCAAATAGACCCGCACCGTTTGGTTTCCCCAGGACTAACGGCGCTATGCGCCCTAACCGGCCGCACCAGCCAGCCACACACGACGATCACAGTACCGTTGACATGCGCGCAGCGGTAGCGGAGCATGAGGGAAATGAAAGTTGAGAACGACATGCAAAAGAAGTCGCTCACCGCACTCGTGCGCCACCATCTCAATCACGCACGGGACGCATCCAGTGGTCGCAGCGCGGAGACCGTATACGGCGGCCACGCGCACGTCCTCCGCCAAACGCTGATCGCTCTGCGTGCCGGTCAACACCTCGGAGAACACGACAACCTGGCCGAAGCGACCGTGCAGGTCCTCGAGGGGAGGGTCGTTCTCACCTCGGATGGTGCATCGTGGTCTGGATGGCGCGGGGACCTGATCACGATGCCGCCGGGCCGCAACTCGCTGGAGGCTGTCGAGGACGCGGTCATCTTGCTCACCGTAGCCAAACTCATCGCTCCAGCGGCGTCCTGAGCCGATTGCACTCGGCCGGCCGACGGCAGATAGGACCGTTGACGGGACGACCCCGAGGACTAAACATCGTGCTCGACGCCCGCACTATCCCGCACGCTATCCGGCACGCGGACGTCTTCGGGGCGATCGACGCCGTTGTGCCGGGATTCGCCCGAAATGTGATCGAACCGCACGACCCCGTTACCTCGTAGGTAGCTCTTGAAGCTTGCTTCTGAAGGGTGTTGGGCTGTTAGGCCCGGTAGGGTTATTGCCCCCAGTCGTTGATGATCCAGGGGTGTTGTCACCGGGCCTGGCTGGTATTGGGTGATCGCTAATAGGGACTCGACTAGAAGAAGCTTTCTTGGCCGAACGTAACGTGGACGCCGAGACTTGATGCCGTGGACAGCCAACCGATCCGCATGACTGACAGGGAAACTCAATGAATGAGAATTACGACAGCGTTGACGTGTTCATAGGTGTTGACGTTGGAAAAAGCGAACATCACGCGGTCGCACTCGCCCTCTCCGGAAAGCGACTTTACGACAAGGCGCTCCCGAACGACGAGGCCAAATTGCGGGCCGTGATCCAGAAGCTCAAAGACCACGGCACCGTACTCTTGGTCGTCAACCAGCCCGAAACCGTCGGCGCTGCGACGTGCTCTACGCCAGGCGCCGCGACGGCACCCTCTACGAAATTAGAACCCCACTCGCGACTTGACGAAACACATAGGGGCACCCCCAACGGATGCTGGCGGAACTTCAGCAGAGCCAGCCCGACACTTTCATCGTGAGCTACATCGAACGAAGCCCGAAGTTCTGGCGGTGCGCTTCAGCCGCGCTCAACCCTCAGCACGATCGCGTGGTGTCCTGACTTCCGCAATGTGGCGACACGACCCCCGCTAGAAATCGTGCAAACCCTGTGGACACAGGCGGATAAACACGTGGTTGGTGAGCAACAAGAGCACGCTCGCGTTCACAGTTGCGTCCTGTCGTTGCCGACCGGCGCGCGAGCGATTAAAGCAGATTGAACCGNGGTCATCTTGCTCACCGTAGCCAAACTCATCGCTCCAGCGGCGTCCTGAGCCGATTGCACTCGGCCGGCCGACGGCAGATAGCAGACGCTTACTTTGGGGCACAGGACAACCCCTGAGTCCCAGTTTGCACATGGGGCTCAGGGGTTCGAGTGGCTGCCGAGACGGTGGGAATCAAACCCTAATATGAACTTTATGTTCGAGAGGACAAACGGTGGATGAATCGGCAGTGGAACGTACAAAGCGGATGTCGAATATCGTGGCTTCGTATTGGGAGTGCTAGCAACAGCTGGTGGAGCGAAGACTGCGAAGAGACGCGACGACTGGAGTTAACAGGTCAAAGACACCCTTGGACAAAGAACCTCACCAAATCAGTGAGGTTCTTTTTCGAAGAACTTGCTCAGTCGTTCAAGTGCAAGACCGCATAGTCTGCTTCCAAAACCGTGAACTGCCCGCCGTACTCTGACGTCAGCTGGTCGTGGATTGCCGCCGGTGACATAGCCATCAGTTCTTGGTAAGACTTTCCGCTGGCGAGAGCGTTCGCATTCCAGTCCGCTTCAACATTGTCAATCGCGTACTGCGCAGCCTCAACCGTGAACTGCCCGCCGTACTCTGAGATGAGCTGTCCGTAAAGGCCGGCTTTGCTCATATGCATACTGTCGGAATAACGCTTCGCTTGGGAGAGCGCCGACTTGTAATCAGCGGGGACGGCCGCCGCAGCAGGTTCCGGAGCTACCGTCTCTTCCACCGGTTCCGCTGGTTCAACAGTCGCTGGCGTCTCAACAGATTCCGCAGATTCAACAGGTTTCGTCGTTGCCGGAGCTACCGCAGCCGGTGCAACGTCCGAAGCACTGTTCACCAACGCGACGCTCCCAATTGTCATGCTGATCGAAGCGAGAACGGCAATACCACCGAGAACAATCCCGGTGACAGCAAAACCTTTTGGCTGCCGTTTCCGTAACGCGAGGACTCCAAGGATGACAGCAGCAACGCCAACCAACGCTCCGAAAACAGGGATGAGACCGAAGAGGAACGCACCGATGCCGACGAGCAACGCCGCCAGAGCAAGACCTTTCGCTGGCTTCACCGGCGGGGAAGGCGGCAGCACCGCTGTTGCCGGGTAAGTAGGTGCGGACGGCGGCTGTGTGGAATCCGGTCGTGGCTCGATAGAGCCATCCCCCTGATGATCAGATGTGGTCATGAGTCAATTATGACAGATACGTGTGACACGGCTGTGCAGTCGCTGGGAAAACAGTACTGCGATCATGTCGAGCGGTATAAGCGCTACAGCCAGCGAGCAATGCCGCCAGAGCGACGTACCCGGCCGAAAAGGTTCGCCCTCAAGAGTGTGGAGACGGAAGGATTTGAACCTTGGTACCGCCTCAACCCGGCAGCGGAACCGGCCCAACATCCGCGGAATTACGCGACTTTTCCAATCATCTGAGCCCAGTTGAATGTGAAGTTTTTTTGATTCAAATGCTGCCACGGCCAGCATAGAGAAAATCGACCGTTACATCGACGCGCACACATAAATGCGCACTCGAGGACGGAGGATAATGTCTCAGCCTCGATCCACTGGTCGAGGCTGAGCGGAGCCGCTGGCGGGGCGGGGATCTCTGGGAGACTTCTTGGATGATGAAAGCTGACCAGAATTTGTTTGACCGTGCCGTGGATCAGATGACGCTCCGCTGGCCAGATGCTTCCGAAGCGGTGGCGGCGGCGGTTTATTTGGATGACGGGTCTGTCCTCACGGGGGTTTCGTTAGACAACTTCAACGCGGCCATGAACCTTTGTGCCGAAACGGGTCCCATCTGCGAGGCCTATTCCCAGGGCCGGCGAATCGTCGCGTCGATCTGTGTGAGCCGCGAACCTGGCAGGGATGGTTTCACGGTGTTGTCACCTTGTGGAGCATGCCAGGAAAGGCTCGCCATCTGGGGTCCGACTGTGGAGGTCGGTGTCAGTGACCCCAGCAGCTCGTCGGGTTGGTCGAGTCGTCCTCTGCTTGCCGTGAATCCTTACTACTGGGCGGCAGCTTTCGCCGAGGATGACGTGTGGCCCTCGGCGGCTCAACACGGAAGTTGATCCTGCAGCGCGCCGCGACGAAGCCGACTTTGGCGGCACTCCGAAAATTACTGAACGCGGCGCGCACGCCTCGGATGAATTACAACTGGGAGAGCCACTTCGCACCGTCAAGTCGTAACTCCCTCAATGAGGAGACATGACGATACATCGTCTGCCTGGTGACGCCGAGTTCTTTGCAGAGGGCACGCACCTGGAGGTCGGGTATGCGCTCTAAAACAAGTGATGCAGATTAGTTCAGTCAATCGCCAACGCGGTGACGGCCTCATCACAAGCCGAGCAGTTCGATAATTGTGGCCATTGGCTCGGCTCAGCTAGGCCCAGCCCACAACAAAAAACGGGCGGGTCGAATGCCGAAGCACCCGACCCGCCCGACAGGGTTTAGAAGGTCAGACCCTACTTCTCCCAACCCATGTTCTCGACGGGCTGCACACCAAAGAGGTCCAAGCCAACGTAGGGCTCCGGCGTAAGGTTTGCGAGGCCTTCCTTGACGGTCCAAATTTCTGGTCCGTTATACATCGGGAAGATGCCCCAGGTCTCGGCGATGATCTCAGCTTCGAGCTTCATGGCCTGGGCAGTCTGCGCCTCGGGGTCGGAGATCGTCTCGAGCTGGTCGTGGATCTTCGTGTCGATCTCGGGAGTTCCCGTTCCCGAGAGGTTGAGCCCACTGTCGGAACAGTACAACTGGCAGAACCAAGCCGCGCCGAAGGGGTCAGAGGCACTAAAACGTAGCGAAAAAATGTCCCAGTTCTTCGTGGTGTAATCGGTCGAGAAGTCCTGAGGCGAACGCGTGTCGATGGTGACAGCAAAACCGGCGGCCTTCAGCTGCTGCTGCAACGCCTTGGCGCTAGCCTCCTGCACGGGGTCGTCGCTGAAGATGGGGTAGGTCACCGCAAGGGCGACGCCATCCTTCTCGCGAATTCCATCCTCGCCCTCGACCCAGCCGGCCTCGTCAAGCAGACCCTTTGCGCCTTCGAGGTCAAACGTGTAGCCGGCCTCTTCGAGCGCGTTGACGTAGCCGGGCTGGAAAGAGTAGAGCGTGAACGAACCAGCGGGATCTTCTTCGTAGTTCAGACCGTTCCACACGACCTTCTTCTGCAGCTCCACGTCAATGGCCATGAAGAATGCCTTGCGAACATTGATGTCTTGGAACTGTGGCTTGTCGGCGTCGACCTGCAGAAGCGTATTGGCTGTCTGCTGAGCCCGGTAGGTTACGACACCCTCCATATCTTTGACCTGCTCGAGGCGGTCCTTGGTGTTGGTGCTCGTCATGTCGATCTCGCCGTTTTTGAAAGCGTTGATCGATGCTGCGCGGTCCAGCTGACGGAAGGTCACCTTGTCGAGCAGCGGCTTCTCGCCCCACCAATTCTCGTTTGGCTCAAACACCACGGTTCCACCGTTGATGTCGAAGTTGCTGAGCTTGTATGGCCCGGCGCCCCACTCGGCATGCGGTTCGTCAATGAAGCCCTCGTTAAAGATTTCGGGCGTGTTCACGTGGGGGTTGAGCACAGTGGTGAAGAGCATCTGGGGCCACGCAAATTCGCCCTTGAAGGTGACGACGGCCTGCTTTTCGGTCTCACCCTTGGTGACCGACTCGATCTCCTTGTAACCGTCGGTGGCATTGGGGCTATAGCCCTCTTCGGATGAACGGTTGGCGATCCAGGTTGCTTCGAACGCTTTCCAGTCGATGGGTGTGCCATCGTTCCAGACTGCGTCGTCGTTGATGGTGAAGTTGACGAAGGTCTTGCCGTCCGCAGTGCCGAATTCCCAGTTGTCGAGGTAGGCATCGTTCTTGTAGGGCGTGCCGTCCTCTTCCATGAGCAGAATCTGTGGCGTGTACCACGAAGCGAGGCGTGAGGTGTCCGCGCTCGCGTCGCCGTTGAGAGGGTTCATCTGCGGGGTGATCTCGTTGATCGGGAAGACTACCTCGCCACCCTGCTGAAGGCTCTCGCGTGGTTGGGGATTGTAGTCGGCTGACGAGACAGCAATGGTGCCTCCGCCATCGGCGCCGGGGTCACCTCCCGCGGTGCAACCGCTGATACCGAGGGTGAGAACACCGCCCAGTGCGACAATTCCAAGCAGTTTTCTATGCTGATTCATACCGTTCCTTACTTTGTGGGTTTGGATGGGGGGAGATTCACTCCGGCTAGCAGCCTTGGCACCCGAACGGGAGCGATGGTCACTGAGCTGAGACGTTCTATCTGAAGTGGCATGCATTGCGATGGTTCTCTGGCCCGGTCAACGGCGGCACTTCGCCGAGACAACGGGCCTGATCCTCTGGTGGCAGAACCTTGAAGAGTTGGCACCTGCTGGCGAAGGAGCATCCACCAATGTGATCGGTGGCGCTTGCTAGGTCACCAGTGAGCACGATGCGTTCGCGTGTGCGCTCGATGTCCGGATCCGGGATGGGAATCGCCGAGAGCAAAGCCTGCGTATAGGGATGCTGTGGGTCTTCGAATATCTCGTCGACGCTGCCCTGCTCGACGAAAGCGCCGAGATACATGACGGCCACTCGATCGGCGATGTGTCGAACGACGGAGAGGTCGTGCGCGACGAAGAGGTAGGACAGACCCAGCTTGGCCTTGAGTTCATCGAGCAGGTTGATCACGCCGGCCTGGATGGATACATCCAGAGCCGAGACGGGTTCATCAAGCACTACAACCTTGGGGTTGGTGGCCAATGCTCGGGCGATACCGATGCGTTGGCGTTGGCCTCCCGAGAACGCGGACGGAAAGCGGTTGCTGTGCGATGGGTCGAGGCCGACCAGGTCCATCAGCTCATCGACACGCGTTTCGCTCTCAGCTTTCTTGGTCCCGATTGCACGTAGGGGCTCGGCGATGATGTCGGCCACTGTCATGCGCGGGTCAAGGGCGCCCATCGGGTCTTGGAACACGATCTGGATGTCACGCCGCAGAGTGCGCTCGGCGTGGCCGCCGCGCACATCGGCGACGCTCGTTCCGCCGATGAGGATGTCGCCGTCAACCTGTTCGACCAGATCCATGATTTGCAGCAGCGTAGTGGTCTTGCCGCAACCCGATTCGCCGACGATCGCCATCGTCTCCCCCTCACGGATGTCAAACGATATTCCGCGGATTGCATGGACCTCACCAAGCTTGCGTTTGAGGAAGGCCCCCTTCATCAGTGGGAAGGTTTTGGTCATATTGCGTACTTCGAGCGTCACCGGCCGATCTTCACGGGGGACGCCCGCTAGCGCGCGCTCGGCCACGTCTGGCAGGGGAAACACTCGGCGCCCATCGATGAGGCCGCCATCGGTAATTTCGTGGGAGCGGATGCAGGCAGCGTGGTGTTCGCCCATCTTTTCGTTGCCCACGTCCACGAGATCAGGTTCGCGCGCGTGACAGGCATCGATAGCGATTGGACAGCGCGACGCGAAGGGGCACGCATCGGGAAGGTTTATCAGCAGCGGCGGGTTTCCCTTGACCGGTACGAGGGGTTGTTTCTCGGCCTTGTCGACCCGGGGGATCGCGCCAAGGAGGCCAATGGAGTACGGCATGCGCGTGCGGTGGAAGAGCTCGTGCACGGGAGCCTTCTCGACCGCCTTGCCCGCATACATCACCAGCACATCGTCCGCGGTCTTAGCGACGACTCCCATGTCGTGCGTGATCATGATGACGGCGGCACCGGTCTCGCTCTGGGCTTTGGCGATCAGGTCGAGAATCTGGGCCTGGATCGTCACATCGAGGGCGGTTGTCGGCTCATCAGCGATGATAAGTTTCGGCTTGTTCGCCATCGCAATGGCGATCACCACTCTCTGGCGCATCCCGCCAGAGAACTCGTGGGGGAAGGACTTCATTCGCCGTTCGGGATTGGGAAGTCCCACGGTCTCGAGCAGTTCGACGGCACGAGCCCACGCTGCACGCTTCGAGAGCTTGCGATGAACGGTGAGCGCCTCAATAAGCTGGTCACCAATGCTGAAGACCGGGGTGAGCGAGGACAACGGGTCTTGAAAGATCATCGCCAAACCGTTACCCCGAATCGCGGAGAGCTGCTTGTCAGACTTGCCGAGTAGCTCTTGACCGTCGAAGGTGATTGATCCAGAGATCCTGACGTTCTCGTCTAGCAGCCCCATGATCGCCAACGACGTGACCGACTTGCCCGAGCCCGACTCGCCGACGATGCCGAGTGTGCGACCCGCCTTGAGGTCGAACGAGATGCCGCGCACAGCGTCCACGGTGCCCGTCTCCGAGGGAAAGCTGACCTTGAGGTCACGAACAGAAAGTAATGGGTTGGTCATGCTCGCCCTCCAGCGGCAGAAGTTGGATCGAACGCGTCCCGCAGGCCGTCAGCGACCAGGGCCATTGAGACTGTCAGTAGCGTGAGCGCGGCGGCAGGAAAATAGAACAACCACGGCGCGCTGGTGATGGTGTTCGCACCGGAGCCAATCAGTGAACCGAGCGAGACATCAGGGATTTTGACCCCGAAGCCGAGGAACGACAGACCGGTCTCGATCATTACCGCGGCAACCACACCAAGAGTGAAGTTGATCACCAGAAGCGAACCGATGTTGGGCAGCATATGGCGCAGCACGATTTTCATACCCGGCACGCCCATGTAGCGGGCGGCGTGCACATATTCACGTTCACGCAGTGAGAGCGCCATCGTCCAGATCACGCGAGCGGGGAAGAACCACCCGATGAGAATCATGATGAGCGAAATAGTGCGCCAGTCTCCACCAGAGTCGTTGGAGAACATCGCCAGAAGCAGAAATGTGGGCACGACCATCAAAAAGTGAATGAGCAGCAGTGTCAACCGCTCGAACATGCCACTGAAATATGCGGCCGCAGTGCCAACCACTGCAGAGATCACGGTGGTTCCCACCGAGACTGCGACGGCGATCATGAGTGAGCGTTGCAGGCCAATTGCCACCTGAGCGAAGGTGTCGTTGCCCGCGCTCGTAGTGCCAAGCCAGTGTTCGCCGCTCGGCGGCTCACCGAGGTTGAGAAAATCGAGCTCGATGTGGTCGTAGCGCGCAAGCAGGGGAGCAACGACCGCGAACAGCACGAGGACGGCGAAGATCACCAGGCCCGCGACCGCCGGACGATTGCGCCGAAAACGCCTGGAGTAGAGCTCCCACTTCGACATCCGTTTTCTGGGAAGCCGAATGGCAGTCGTTTCTGGTCCGACGGCCGGTTGGATTGAATTTCTCGGCATTTCAGCTCACCCGCACTCTCGGATCGAGAACAACGACGGCGATGTCGGCGAGCAGCGCGCCGATCGCGGTGAGAACCGCGCCAAACGCGGCAATCGCGACGGTTCCATGGATGTCATTCTTTGCAATGGTTTCGAGAAAGTAGCGGCCCATGCCGTTCCATCCAAAAATCGACTCGGTGAGGATTGCCCCCATAAAAACGGTGGGGATTGTAAAGGCCACCTGTGTTGCGACCGGAATGAGCGAGGTGCGCAGCGCGTGCTTGCGAATGGCCTGCGCCTTCGTCAGGCCCTTGGCGCGGGCGGTACGCACGTAGTCAGCGTTGATGTTGTCGAGCAGCAGTGACCGCTGCAGGAAATGGGTGCCAGCGTAACCAATGATCACGAGTGCAACGGTCGGTAAAATGAGATGTTGCAAGGCATCAATGATGATGGGGAAGAACCCCGTAACATCCGAACTCGCCGAGCCGGTGACGAAGAACACTGTCGTTCCCACCATGTTGTTGAAGCCGATCGCCAGCAACACGATTCCGAGAGCCGCCACGACAATATTGATGTTCATCGTGATGATTGAGGTGGCCTGACCGATGCGGTCGGCAAGCTTGTACTGTCTGGATGCGGTGTACACGCCCAGGGCGATGCCCAAGACGGTGGCGAGTATCGTGGCGCCAAGTACAAGCTCTGCGCTCACCCACATGCGATACGCCACCTGATCATTCACCGACTGGCCGACCGGGCTTACTCCCCAATCCCAGCGGAAGATGATGCCAGAGAACCAGCTCCACCAACGCTCCAAAAGCGAAACGGTATCGCTGAGGTTTCGTGGTTGAAGAAGCTGGACTATCTGATCCTCTGACAGCGGTGGGCGACGTCCAACGTAGTTGTTGCGCGGGTCCAGAAAGCCCCAGGCTAAAAAGTACGTCAGATTCGTCGCGACCACGATCATGAGCATCCAGCCGGCGAAGCGACGTATCAAATACTTGATCAAGAAGTTGTCTTTCTGGTGCGAAAGCGCGTATCAGGATCGCCGACACCACGCTGAGTCAGTATGAATCGTCCCAAGTTTCATGCCGCCATTTTGTTGGGAGCTTCGATATTTCTTGGGCCGTTTATTTCAGCGTAGTAGTAGTTACGTTCAGATCTTTCCGGCGGCATGTTGCCATGCATTGCCGTGTCGCCCTGTTCACGCCACTTGCCGACCAAGGAGATCTACAGCTTTTCTCGGTAGAACAGCGCACCACGGCCCTGCCGATTCAGGTGTCGTACTCGGTCAGAATGTCGCGTTTGTACTGGACAGAGCGGGACTGGCGCGATCACGAGCGAGGTGCCTTAGTAGAGCCCGACGCGCTAGAGTCGGAGTCACTTTACACGTAGTCGGTATCTAATCGGTGGCGCCGCGAGTTTATGCAATGCCAGCCATATCGGCCGCTGGGGAGTTCAACATTTACGGGTGGGGAGCACGAAATGGTACGGGGTAGCTTGTCTGATTCCTTTGGACAGCTCGGGTGGACCGCAAGCGATGATGCGACATTTGTCGGGAGTCACCCCGGAGCAGTACTTGCTCGGGTGATCATTGCTTATGGCAACCGAGCTGAGGTAGCATTTTCCGGCGGGCTGGTGAACGAAGATACCCACCTTGCGACGGGTTTAAACTTCACGCCAGTTGCCGGGGATTGGGTGGCTGTCAGGAGCGGCCAGATCGTTGCTGTGAGTGACCGGCGTACCGCTATCACTCGCCCCGACCCTGACGGTACCCGCACGCAAGTATTGGCCGCGAATGTGGACACCGTTCTGATTGTGGTTGCGATTGATCATTTGCCTAGCCTGCGTGCAATCGAGCGTCTGCAAGTCATGGCCTGGGATTCTGGTGCGATACCGCTGCTTGTTCTCACCAAAGCTGACGCTCACGAGGATCCGGAAGAAATGCTCGAGTTTGTCGCACCTGTTGCAGTTGGCATCGAAACGTTTTTGACCAGTACCCGTGACGGGCTCGGGCTGGATGCGCTCCGCGACCGGATCTCGGTGGGAACGACCACCATGTTAGGAGCGTCCGGTGCGGGAAAGACGTCCCTTCTCAATGCGATGGAGGGCACCCACGCTGCCACGGCAGACGTAGGAGGTGACGGCCAAGGCCGTCACACCACGACGACCAGGCGGCTGTACCCAATGCAAAACGGAGGAGTCATGCTCGACGTTCCGGGCATCCGCTCCCTGTCCTTGCACGCTACCGATGCGGGGATGGCCGAGACGTTCACGGAGATCGCTCAAGCCTCGAAGCGGTGTCGGTTCCGCGACTGCTCACACGATGGCGATGCCGGTTGCGCCATCGCTGCCGCGGTTATTTCGGGCGAGATCTCCGCTCGGCGGCTCGAGAGTTGGCGTGCTGTGCAGCGGGAGTTATCCCATCACGATCGACGTCATGATCCTGCTGCTATGGCAGAGCAACAAAAACAGTGGAAGCAGATGACCAAAGCGAGTCGAAAACGACGGTGATCACCGCACGCCCTCCGCTACCAGGCTCGCCTGTTCACTTTCCTTTCTAATCCCGCCAGAGAAGAGCACCAAGGCGCCCATCAGCGCGACCGTGATTGCGATCGTAATCACGGCCACTGTGGTCGTACCGGTCGCGCTGGCGACACCGAAAACTAGCATGCCTGCGGGGATACCCACGGTGTTCACTATCTGGTCACGAGCGGCGAAAGTATGTACACGAACCTCGTCGCCGATCGACTGCCCCAAAGTATCCCACCGAATTCCCGAGACAGTAGTCAGCGCGGAACCGATGAAACCAGCAGCCCAAATCGCTAAGGGTATGGGGACAAAGAGGAAACATAACAACTGCAATGCAATACCCACGCAGCACAACAGATGAAGATACTTCCACGGTACCTTCCTCAGAACACCTAGCAGCGACGATGCCGATCCAAGTAGCGACCCTACAGCCATACACGCCGCAGTCACCGCCCAGATCTGTGGAGAGTTCCTTTCAATCACTAAAGTCGGCCCCGCGGTGCCGAGGAGCCCGATCGTGAGCGCAACGAAAAGCCAGGTAACCAGCCCCACGTTCACCCACCGAGGAAGATACGTGCGAACCCGTTCTGTCTTCACTATCTTTTCGTCGGTCGAGGGCACTACGACTTCGACAGACGCGGGAATGCGCACACCTGCAAGTAATATGATCCCGATCAAAAAACCGACCGCATCAATAAGAAGCACCGCATTGAATCCGAGCAGTAAAACCACAACTGATCCGGCTAGCGGTCCGGCAATGGCGAAAGCATCGCCCAGAATGGACAACCACGCATTCGCCTGCCCGTGGTATTTCGCAGGGACAATGCGGGGAATCGCCGTGAATCTCGCCGGCTGGAAGAAGGACGTCGCGATCCCGTACACAGCCGACGAAACAGCCATCGCCGCGATGGCCGGCCCCGGACCGTCACTTGCAACCCCGCCCAATACCAGCCAGGCAAGCAGACCAGCCTGCGCGATAAACCGCACAACATCGGAGCCGATCATCATTCGAACCGGGTTACGTGCTGGTCCCGATCGCTGCACTACTAACATGCCTACGAAACGACCTCCCCACAACGAAAGCAGAACGACCGTTAGACCCCAACCAGACGGCTCGATCCTGTGGCTTTCCAGCGTGAACGCAATAGGTATGAGTGACCCGCCCAAGCCCGATACAAACGCAGCCGAAACGAGTCTGCGAAACCCATCGAGTCGGAAGGGCTGAAAAGTACTCTTTGCAGTGGATTGCATCACATTACCGGCGTGAGCAACAGGCCTTGCTGAAATCCGAACGACCAGAATTGCATCACGTCATCTATCTCCAGCTCGAACCTTGCAGAGACTTCCGCGGGCATTGTGCTTGAAGATCTCGCCAGATATTGAATAACTTCAGAGTAACGTGTCGGCATACCAAGTTTGCTAATTCCCTTCCAAACCAGCAGCATATCTAAATCACCGTCGACATCACAAACATGGCTGATTGATAGTCTCGCGGCCCCTTCAGATGTTATAAAACTTACGCTAAGCGAATACGGCATGCTCACGAAGCACCAGTGCTGCAGGGATACCTTTCGATAGAACGCGGTTACTCTTTATCCACTCATCAGTCGAGCGGCGAGCGAGGCGACTCCAGGGCGTCGAATGTTGCAGGATGACGCTTTGGTCAACTTCGAGGTTCCTGCCCTGACAGCACCAGGTCACGTCGGCGACTTCTCGACGTCGACGACGGTCGGCTTGTGCTGTAGTGCGGCCCCAGATGGCTTTGGAGCGAATTTCCGCACGCTGGGGAGCAAGACTCCGAATGCCACGATGATGACACAGATAGCTCCCATGACATACATCGTGGGAGCGACACCTGCCCAAGCCGAAACCCCTCCGACCAACGCGTAACCCACCGGGGTTGCGACGGTAGATGCGAACACGGCAAACGACCCAACACGAGCGAGGAGAGCTCCGGGGATGCCGCGCTGTGCGCTCAGATCTTCCATGACGCCCAGGACCGCCAAAGCAAACCCCGCAACGCTCTGCAGCCCAGCCACCAGCCAGAACGGGGCGCCCGATACCAGGTTGATCGGTTGCGCCGCCACAACGATGAGACCCACGAAATACCAAATCGCTGGTCGCTGCGGCCGCAACCGTGTCGCCACCAAACCTCCGAGCACGCCGCCGACGCCGAAGGCAGACATCAAGATGCCCCAGCCCGCGCCACCACCCAGATTGGTTTCGGCCCACACCGGCCCCAGCGCGTATACTGCCGGCAGAGTAGTGAGGTGCAGCACAACACCCGCAGCAATCATCCACAGCAGCCACCGTCGCGCAAGGAGCGTCTTGAAGCCTTCGACGAACTGACTAAGAACGGTCCCGCTGCTCTCCTCAGGCAAGGACCTCGGCCTCGTCGTCCAGATGAGGATGGCCGAGACTACGAAGGACGCGGCGTCAATACCGATTGCGAGCACGCTGAGGTCTAGCGCCACGAAGATTCCGGCTAGCAGAGGTCCAACTAAGTGCCCACTTGTGTACGCGGCGGACATGTACCCATTCGCTCGTTCGAGCACCGCGTCCGGTACCACTCGCGGCAGCAGCGCCCGGGACGAGGGAATGGCTACGCCCTCCACTACCCCGTAAACAACCATCAGCGCTGCCAGCGCAGTAACGAACGAATCGGAGCTGATGAAAAGCGCAACGACCAGTCCTTGTACGACGGCGCGCAACAAGTCACTCAGCACAAGAGTTATCCTCGGCCCGATTCGGTCGGCAACGACGCCGCCCGCCAGCACGCTGGCGGAGAAACCGACCGCTCGAGCACCCAACACGAGCACGACGGCGACGGCGTCTCCCCCGTGGCCGAGAATGAGGAAGGGAAGAACGACAAAGCTCAGCCTGTCGCCGATCGCCGAGATGGACTGAGCGGCAAAGAGCTGGCGAAAGCCACCGCTCCAAAGGTTGCGCTGTGTCTTATCCAAGGGAATACTCCCCCGACCGCAGTCCGTCGGGCATAGACAACGTGACGTCGCGTAGTAGGGGATGGTCGCAGTGCGCGCCCTTTCCCGGAAGTGCAAACGGTAGGGCCTCGGGAGAGACGACGCGTGCACACCAGTACCCCGTCTCGACGTTCGGGGCCACGCGAGAGAATATCGGCATTGGCTCCTTGAGAAGCGGTGTCGCGTCCTTCTCAAGAGGACGGGTGCTGTGGTTGTGAATCATGATGGCCCGGCGAGAGTCGGTGTAATACACACCGAGAGGCCCTGCAATACGGCCACCGCTACTTGCAGCGTTCAATCGCATCACATCGATAACCCGCCCGTTCGACCGTTTCTCCCCAGGCGCTCTTCTTTTGGGCGGGGAGGTCTTGGTCGTTGGTGGGTACGCGGGCGTAGCCGATGAGCATTCCGGTCATGCTAGAGCATACCGTTTCTCCCTTTTCACCAGACATTTTCCGGAGCAGGGCATACGAAAATGGGGCATCCTCGAAACTCTGCGGATTATCGTCGGCGCTCCGTGCGTGTTCGGGCGTCCCGCTCACCGTCCGACTTGAGGGCACTTCGGCAAGGTGGCGCGCTATTTCGTCCACAGTCGCAAGATCAACCATCACTCTGACAAACTGTGCTGGTGACCGAGGAGATACAGATAATCCAATTCAACGATCCGCGAGTGCAGCATCTAATGCAGGCCGGATACGTCATTGTCGGCGAATCGTGGGGTGCCCGCCTGCGCCTCAGCGATCCACCCGACCTGTCAGCACTGAACGCAACCGTCGTCGCGGCAACGGAACAAGCCCTCCTAATCCAAGAACTCGACGCCAGCTGGGCGCCTCAGGTCACTACACTCGAAGCCCTGAACCACGACGAGTACCCCTACACGCCAGCGACAGGAACGCCGCACCGCGACGAGTCCGACGTGCTCGAATTCTGGAGATCCGGCTACCGCCTCTTTGGCGCCATCGATGACGGGCAACTCGTGGCAATCAGCGTCATCAGCCGGACCACCGCACGCGGAGAAACCGAATTCACGTCTGTCCACCCTTCGTACCGACGCAGGGGGCTTGCCGTTGCCGTTAAGGCGGCGTCGATTATGGCCCTGGCCGACGACGGCGTCAGGATCTTCGGCACGGGTGGCGCTCAGGCCAACACCGGCAGCATCCGTATGAACGAACATCTCGGCTATGCCATCGAAGAACGATGGCTCAGCCTCACGATGCCTTAATAGTGCGAAGCAGAGCACCCGGCAGAGCTTCCCCCTAACGGAATCCGGAGATGGTGATCCGTTGCGACGGACGAGTGATCAAGTCCTGTGCAGGAGAGTTCTCCAACGAATCGTTCGCGAGGAACATTTGCACTGAGCTCGTGGTCTTCTGTCGCTCAGAGTTGCAACGCGGCTGCGCTGGGTGCACATGTGCGTTACTCGGAAGGGATAGGGCGTTCGAGGATGACTTCGTTGATCAGGTCGGTGGACACGGTGCCGAGTTTTGCGAATTGGACAGACACCCTCCCGCTGTCGGTCTTTCCTGCGACGATGGCTCGCGGCGCTGAACAACGGCCCCTTGCGCACGCTGCGTTCCGACTCGCAACTCCGCACCCTCATTCGCGCCGTGATCGATGTGCACCCGTCCGACGAGCAGCACTTCGTCGAGTGGAAGGCAACACTCAGTCTCGGGAAAACCGGGAAGAAGCACAACGATGAACGGGGCTATGAAATTGGGATGCTTCGTTGATCGTATGCCGCGCCTGCTTTTCCGGCAGGTGCAGCTACTTGTTGACGGAGTTTCCGTTCGAGTGCGCCTGACCGTCGGTCATCGTGGAATAGCGGTCGCGCCCCCGGCCGACGCCGATGATTGAGAAAGCTGGTGCCTGTCGGTGGCGGCGGTATTGGGGGCATGATCGGTCTTGGAGTTGCGCGGATTGGCAACAGTCTCGTACGCGACTGCCGCGGCCAGGACGACGCCCACCATGATCAGCCCGAAGCTGCCGATGCCGAGCAGGACGATGATAGAGGCGTGCAGCGCGAGAGATATCCCTACCGCGATAAGGCGGCCCCGCCCGGGCAGCCAGATGAGGACGGCTATCAGAATTTCCGAAGCGATCACTCCGTACGTAATGAAGAACGATCCGGCGGGAATGGACGTAATAGCTAGCACAAGGGGAGCTAAATTGCCGGATACCCCGAACATCTCCATACGGGTGATGTAGTAGATCGCTGAGCCGTCAATCCACGCCTCCGTCCCGAACTTGGCGGTCGCCGAATGCAGGTAAATAACGGAGCACTGCACTTTTAGAGCGATCGCAGCAGCCTGCGGAATACCTATCCAGAATGGTGCGTCGCCGACGACGACCCGAGTCGGAGCGTAAAATGCCCAACCGTTCCAGCGCCGATCAAACAGGCACAGGATCGAAATCCAAACCAGTGCGACCACAGCGGCTGATTCCCCACCGTCAATGTGCGTGAGCCCGGTGGCAGTAGAGATGGCTATATAGAGGTGCAGCGGCGCGGTGACCCAGGGAACCAGGCCGCTAATCACGAGCAGAAGGCAGACAACGATTACCGCTTGAATGGCCTCTGCGGGGAGGCCGCTGCACACGATGTTCCACGCCCGCAAGGAACCGGTGCAGTGCTCTTCTCTCGTTACCCCACCGACTTGCGCAGTGAGGCGTGAAAGAGGCGTCAATACAAAAATACTAAGTTGAGCAAGGGCAATGATCGCCCGACTGAGCATGAACCAACGGTCGACCGTCCACCAGCGAAGGGTGCGCAAAAAAACTGAGGGCCGTGTGGCTTGGTTTGGCGAAGACTGCATTAACATTCCACCTCGAGCAGTACCGCTCTGTCATCGACCCGCCACCCATCGAATTGAGAACGGAACTCCCAAGGAACTGGGACTGTCATCGCAACGATGACAGTCCCGCAAATCGTTGGTAGGTCAGATGGGTTCTTGACCTTTTCAGGGGCAGCCAATTTTGCCGTTTCGACTAGGCAGTCGCCATCGACCGTGCCGCACTCAACCCAGTTGGTCGATTGCTGCGTGACACTCGCCAGCTCCGTACCCTGAGCACGTTGACCCCGGGCGAAACCCCCTAGATTACTCGTCAACGAGTTCGGAAACTCACTGATGGAATCAATATTTCCATCCTGAACGGAGTACACCGTTGCTTCGGCGTCGTCAGGCGCTTTCGTAAAAAACTGCCAACCTTGCGGGTACAGCGTCGACCACGCTTTCCGCACGTCATTATTGCTCCCACCCATCACGGTCGTTGGAAGTTGTACAAAAATAGAGCAAGCGATAACCGCAACAAACGCGATGAGTGACACGCGAAACGTGATTTTCGCTTTTGTGAACGGCTTAGCGGCGCGCCAACGTTTTTCAGGCCATGTCACCATTGATCGATCGATGGTTACGCTCGAATGTTAGACATGAAGCTGGACACGAACTTCTGCTCATCCACCTGTCCCATGCGTTCGTTACCGGGCAGGTAGACAAACACAGCGGCTGCGAGGACGATGGTGACTGCCGCGACCGTGTGGAGTCCCGCTACCTGCCAGACCACCACCGCGGTCGTAAGCGCCAGAGCCGTCTGCTTCACGCAGAATGATCCGTTGCAGCCGCTCGCCCGGACGACGAGCCCTTCGGCGGACTCTGAAATTCCTTCTGATACAGAGTCGACGTAGCTGACGAAGTCCTGCCCGAAGCGGTCGATGGCGTCCTGCACGTAAATGGGATTCGAACTCAGTAGGCCAGGGCGAATTTCGGAGACGAAGACGCTGCTCGCGTCGACGTACTGCTGCGACGCGTCAAGGGCCTGAGCCTCGGTGATCTCAATAAGGGCCGGGATTTGGGCCTCAGCCGCGGCGACAGCATCGGGATTGCGATCCGCGATAGGGCCTTTGGCCAGTAGGAGGAATGCAACCAGCTCTGCATCGGTCGCAATGTCGGATTCCGCGTTCAAGGCGTCCGAGCCGAGCCGGTCGTTCGCCTCAGCCTTTGAGTCAATCAACCTGGCGCGACGGTCGTCCCCCGTGACCGCGTAGGGCTTCAACTCAGCAGAACTTACGTCGCCCGCAGCATGGGCAGTCGTTGGAACAGAAAGCGCGATCAGTATTGAGACCGCGCCAGCGATGAGTCTGATGTGATTTTTCATTTTTCCACCCTTGAGATTGTGCGTGGTGAATGGTTGCTTAGCGTGCCCTATCCGGAAGGTTTTGCGGCTCGGTTCGCCGCCCTCATGGCGAGTAGGGCAATTGCGACGATAATCAGGAAGCCACTGAGGGCGAGAATGTGCCCGAGAGTCTCCGAATAACCGCCGAGTTGGACTGTCAAGAGTGCGACTGCGTGGCTGCCAGCGATTGTCGCTATGGCGATTAGATACGGAGTCGCAGATTCTTGCGCCGCTGACCAAGCCTGGTCGGACGCCAACGTGTGCTTTGTCCTGATGCCAATGGCCATATTTCTGCTGAGGCCGCCTCGGTGTTGAATGAACGCTAAACCGATCATTGCCAGCGACACGACCGCGTAACCTGCGATCGGAGGGTAAAAGATGTCGGGTCCTTTCTAGCGTGGGACTGACGCAAGTCGATTTTCGCTTCCACCGGGAAAACTGACTTGAATCTGATCCGCTCTCCTCCGGTTCATCGGAGCTGGATTCTGCTGCACTCAGTCTGGGGATCCGAGACAAGAGTCACAAGTCGGCATTAATGCCCCTTGTGGGTATCCCGGCAAGTCTGATAATCATGCAATATTGGGTTTGATCAGCTTGAAAGCTGCGGACCTTCTGCTGGTTATTCATACAGCGCGTGAGTTCTTGCCACACTCAGTCACCCTTTTCTCGCTGTTCGGCCTTCTGAAGCGTCTCTTGGGTGCGCTTCGGTACGGCGACGAAATTGATGGATACCGCCACCGTGGCTCTGCATCATGGCGGCGTGAAAACGTTGGGCCATTGACGTCAGCGGCATCGTCAAGATCGTCTTCCTGGCGATGGTCGTTTGCATCGAGCGGACCTACCACCGAAAGCGTCGGCAACGCCGCCTTGGCAAACTCACCCCGATCGAGTTTGAGACAATAAACATGGCCCTCAAGGCCGCCCGACACCACTAACCCCTCTGAGTCAACTGAACCCGGGGCAGTCCCATGATCACATTCACCTAGCTGTGTCTTTGGTGCGTGAGGACGGTATTAAAGCAAAGACACACAATGATTTCACGCGCGCCCGAGAGGTATGCCGCGACCTCAAGCGCGACTATGGGCTCGAGCAGTTGGAGAGCCGTGGCCTGGGGCTCGGAGAGCGCGGAGTGAAGCCGGCTGAGCGGGAGTGTGCCGCACGTTCGAGTGCCGCTGAGGTGGACGCTCACAAGATGGAGCGTTCTGTTCGGGCCGCGGCGACCGCATCCGTTGACGAGGGCGAATTCGTTCGCCGGCTGCGCCGTGCCGGCGTACTCATCCGGCCTCGCTACGCGGCCGGTCGCGATGACGTTGTTGCTGGCTATTCGGTAGCGGTGCGGCCGACGGTTGGGGAGAAGCCGATTTGGTATGGAGGTGGCCGGCTGGCCCGTGACCTCACCTTGCCCAGGCTCTGGGAGGGCTGGCCAGACAACCCTCAGACGGCACAAGGGGCCGTGGACGAATGGCGGGCCACGGCGAAGAACCCGTGGGAGTACCGACCTGTCGCACCGGGCAGGGAAGAGTCGACGCTTTCTCCGGAGATGTGGAAGCAGTACAGCGACGAGATCGGGCAGCTCCGTAAGCAGCTCCGCGATGTTCCCGTGATGGATCGGGCTACGTGGGCGCATGTTGCCCGGGAGACGGCCGGCGCCTTTGCCGCGTGGTCGCAGCGCGTTGAGGCGACACCAGGACCACTCGCGAAGACGTCTCGGGAGTTGGCCCGGTCGGCGCATCTTCGGTCTTACCAGTCCCGGCCGAAACCCGCCCAGCTGGGGTCAGCGTCGAACGCCGCCATGATCCTCATGCAGGCAGCCAGCGGTGGTCAAGGAACGATGGCTGAGGCGATCATGCTCCGGCAGCTGGGCCGTGTGTCAGTGGCGATTCTTGACATGCACAGCACGGTCGGTGACGCCCGCTGGGTCGAGCAAGTCACGATGATGCTGCGCAACCAATTCGCCGCGGTCACCGATCGACTGCCAGCGGTGCCTGGCAAGTCCGCGGATCCGGACTCACGGACACAGACAGCTGACGTTCCGGTCGTCATGCGACGGGCGACCGACGGGCTCGCGGCGCCGGGCACCGGTTCGCCGGTGCCTACCACGCTGCAACCTACTAAACGCAAGACCCCAGCCACTCCGCGCGTGCGTAACGGCCTGGGCCGAGACTAGATGAAAGGAAGATCATGGCCGAAGGAACTGACGGTGTTGGCGAGACGTTCGACGATTCGCTGCGCATCGCACGGACCATCGCGTCACAGTTCGGAGAACGCTTCGCTCGGCTGCGCGAGCAGCTGGCACGACAGCGCGAAGCGAGTGCAACTCAAGAGGCGCGCGAGCTGGAAGCACGCTTTGAGGCTGAGCGTGGAGCCGCCCGAGCCAGCCTCGCACCTGTCGCGCAGCCCGAGTGGTGGGACCGGGCCAGCCCTGAGGACATCGCTGGCGGGCATGAGACTGCCACGGCTTGGCGGGACTTCGACGATGTTGCCCGTGACGCCAGCGGCATCATCAAGCACGAGGTACAGGAGCGCTATGGCATCGACATCGACTCCCCGGAGCGGATCCTGCTGCCGTTACTTCGGCGCTGCGGGATGCTGAGCGCGACCGTGCCGAGGCTGTTACCGAGCGGCAGTGAGCTGGTGACGACCTCACCGCGGGCCAGCTCCTCTTCGCCAAGGCCGACCGTCACGAACGTGACGCTCAGGAGGCGGCCAATCGCGACTGGAATACCAGCGACCTCAACGGAGCCGACAGTACCGACCGCAACACTCGCGATGAAGAGCGCAAGCACGCCGCAGAAGCCACCGACCAGGTGCGCGTCGAGCGCGGCTCGGGGAACTGGAATACGACAGCTCAGAGCGACGCGAAAGGTTCGCCGCCAGCCTTGACGGCAAAGCAGACCAGAAGACGATCAACGTGCGAATCCTCGCAGACGGTGAAAACGCCAAACGCCCCAGAGAGGCAGTCATGTCCCAGCCGGGCAAGGCAGCCAAGCCACACCGCAGTAGCAAGAGCAAGAGCAAGAGCAGCGTGCAACAGAGGGACCGCGGCGGGCTCTCCCGGTAACAACGCTGAAGAGCGGCGAATTTGGCATGACTTTGCTCTTCAGATTTGGATCACTGCCGACAAGAATTCCCAGATAAAGTTGATCAAGGAGAATCGGTCGATTCCGAGACGATCTTTATCTCGATTTCTGTCAGTTGGGTATCCCGGACGACTCTGGCGCATCTACGTTCCGCTGGCCAAACCCACCATCGTGGCGTTTGGCCTGGTTTCGGTGAGCACGCACTGGAACAACTTTCTGTGGCCGCTCATCACCACCAACTCAGTGGATGCCCGGCCGCTCACCGTCGGCCTGCAGGTGTAGAACGGCACCGAGTCGCGCATCGGCTGGGCCCTGCTCTCGCCGGTGACAGTGCTGGTCGTCGCCCCGCTGCTGCTGATCGCATTTCCCATCTTTCAGCGGCAGTTCGTTCAGAGCTTCATGCGCGCCAGCATCCGCTAAATGGCGGTTTGTGATGCGAGGTGCCCGGCGAAGTCGACGGCACCAGCGAAGCTCCACTGCTGTGCCGGGCCAGGAAGGGGGTTACACGCTGAAGCAGGTCGGCGACGACGGGAGTGGGGGTGGCGAGGGTGAGCCGGGCCCATCCGGAGGCGCCGAAGGTGGCGCCGTCGGCGGCGATCACCTGGGCGCGGCGGCGCAAATCGGGGGTGGTGATGCGGTCGGCGAGGCGCAGCCAGGCGAAGTAGCCGGCCGGCGGTGCACAAAGTCCGGCAGCCAGCAGCAGCGCGTCGGAGCGGCCGAGATAGTCGAGCAAGTCGCGGCGCCAAGGGTCGCCGAGGCGGTAGGCGGCGGTCGTGGCGACGGCGCCGAGAACGGGCACGCTGCTTTCAAGGCGCGGTAAGGCCCGCCGCCACTGGGCGCACTCCGCGGGGCTGGCAAAGATCAGCTGGGCGCACTTGAGACCAGACAGGTTGAAGGTCTTCGACGCGGACACGATCGTCGTCGAGTGAGCGGATGCCCCCGGCACGCTCGCATAGGCGTGCAGCGGTACCCGGGAAAGCGGCGCGTGCACTTCGTTTGAGAGCACCTGGGCCCCGTGCTGCCGCACGAGCTCGGCGAGCCCCGCCAACTCGACCGGTCCACTGATGGTTCCGGTGGGGTTCTGCGGCTGACAGAGCATCACCAGCCGGCCGCCGCCGCGCAGGGCCTGGCCAATGTCGGCCAGGTTCAGCCGCCCCACCGCAGTGAGCGGCACCTCGACCACCCGACGACCGGCGCGGCGGGCGGCGGCGGCGAGCGGTGCGTACGAGGGCGTGCTCACCACGACGGCGTCGCCGGGCCCGGTCTGCAGTTCGACCAGGCGCTGCACAGCGTCGACGACGTCGGGCACTACCGCGATGCGGTCGGGCTCGACCGCCCAAGACCGGTGCGCGGCCAGCCACTCACTGCACGCGCCGGCAACGGCGACCAGCTCGGCCGAAGTCACGTAGCCGTAGCGGTTCAGGGCGCGCACTCGGTCGAGAATCACCGGGGCGACTCCGAGGTCCATTTCGGCGAGACCGGCCGCGATCTCGCCGTCGTGCGCGTCGGCCCAGCGCCGGCTACCGCGTGCTCGAAGGTCACTGATGGTCAGCTGGTCGAGAGCCTCGGGATCAAAACCCGAGGGTGTCACGCGATGTACGCCCCGCGTAGGCGCGTGAGCTGCTGCGCGGTGAGGCCGTGGGTGAGCAGCAACTGTTCCACTCCGCCGTATTCCCGGTCTACGGCTGCGAGTAGTGTCGCCAGCAGCGTGGGCGGGGATGAGATGGCGCGGTGTGCGTCGGCGCCGGGCAGGTCGGCGGGATCGATGCCGCGGAACAGGTCGCGCAGGTAGTCCTCGCCGAGTACGTCCTGCGAGACGGCGTAGTGCGCGAGCACGGCGTGCCGGTCGACACCGAGGGCCTCCTGCACGAGGGCGACGACCACGCCGGTGCGGTCCTTGCCGGCGGTGCAGTGCACAAGCAACGGTACGTTGCTGTTGTCGGCGACCGCGCCGACTGCCGCCACCAGCGCAGGCGCGAACCGGTCGAGCATGATCTCGTAGAGCTGTTCGAGGGAGTCAAAGCGCAGCGTGCGCAGTTCACCCGCAAAGACTGGCATCGACAGGATGCGCGCCGCAGACCCTGTCCAGGGAGCGTGGGACCGCTCACCCTCATCGCGCAGGTCAATGATGACCTCGATACCGCGAATGGTGAGAAAATCTTGAATGTCGGTGAGTAGGCCCAAGGGAGCGGCAGAGCGCATCAGCATACCGGGGCGTAGTTCCCCGCTCGGGGTCTCGAGGGTTCCCGCGTCGCGGAAGTTGTGGAGGGGCTGGATCAGGGTCATGGGGTATCGACAATCACTGGGGGCGCTGCGGGAGAGTGGGAACGCTCGCGAGCAGTTCGCGGGTGTACGGATGTTGCGGGGAGGCGAGCAGGGCGGCCGTGGCGCCGGATTCGACGATCACGCCGCGGTGCATGACAGCGGATGTGTGGCAGAGGTTCTGCACGATACCGAGGTCGTGCGACACGAGCACGAGGGTGAGGCCTTCGTGTTCGGCGAGGCGTCGCAGCAGCCACAGCACCTGTGCCTGCACCGATACGTCGAGCGCGCTTACCGGTTCGTCGGCCACGAGCACTTCGGGGCGCGGCCCGAGTGCCCGGGCGATCGCCACACGCTGGCGCTGACCGCCGGAGAGTTCGTGCGGAAAACGGCGGGCGAAGGCTGGGTCTAGTTCGACGGCGGCGAGCAGTTCGGCGACCCGGGCTTGCACCGGTGTTCCGCGGTTCAGGATGCGGAGTGGTTCGGCGACGATATCGCCCACGCGCATGCGCGGGCTGAGCGACGCGAACGGATCCTGCAGCACGAGCTGCACTCGGCGTCGCAGGTCTCGGGCTGCAGAGCCGCGCAGACCGTGCACGGGAGCGCCGCGGTAGTGCACCGAACCGGAGGACGCCGGCAACAGTCCGAGCATGATGCGGCTCAGCGTTGTCTTGCCGCATCCTGATTCGCCGATGATCGCGAGGTGTCTACCGGCCTCGACTCTGAGCGACACAGGCCCGAGAGCATCACGGTCGGCTCCGCGGTAGCGCTTGCGCACGGCTTCGACGGCAAACAGGGTGTTCATGCAGTCTCCAAAACGAGGGGTCGGGTGTAACTGGTGGCATAGGCGGCGTCGACGAGCTCGCGCGTGTACGAGTGCGCCGGGCGGCGCAGGACGTCACCGGTCAGGCCCTGTTCGACCACAATGCCGCCGCGCAGCACGACGAGTCGATCGCAGGTGGTCGCTGCCACCGCAATGTCGTGCGTGACGAGCAGCAGTGCGGCGCCGGTCTCGGTAACTCGCCCACCGAGCAGCTCGAGGATGTGGGCTTGAACCGTCACGTCGAGGGCGGTGGTCGGCTCGTCGGCGAGCACGAGCGCCGGGGCGGCGGCGGTCGCCATCGCCACAACGACGCGCTGTCGCTGGCCTCCGGAGAGTTCGTGTGGGAATCGGCGCACAATGTGTTGCGGGTCGGGCAGGCCCACCCGTGCCGCGAGGTCGACGGCGAGTTCATGGCGTTGGTGCCGCGATATCCGCGCCCGAGCGCGAAGCGGGCTGGTGAGCTGGTCACCGATCCGGGCGAGGGGGTCGAGGGCGCTCTGCGGTTCCTGGAACACGCAGCCGAGCTGGCCCCCGCGCAAGGCCCGCATCCGTCGGTCGGTGGCGCCCAGAATTTGCTCACCAACCAGCCGAATGCTGCCGGTAGCCCGCGCGGTGTGGGGGAGAAGCCCGAGCGTGGCCATGCAGGTGAGCGACTTGCCGGACCCTGACTCGCCGAGTAGGCCGACGCGTTCGCCCCGACCCACGTCAAGGTTGACTGAATCGACGACGGTGCGCCCGCCGATGCGCACGGTTAGGTCACGAATTTCGAGAACGTTCATCGGTTGCTCCTTCTGGTTCGGGGATCAAGGGTGTCGCGTAGTCCGTCGCCGAGCAGATTGAACCCGAGCACAACGATCACGATGCAGAGGGCTGGCGCTAGCAGCACCTCGGGCCGAGTCATGATTTGGGGTTGCATCTCGGCGAGGGTGCGGCCCCACGACGGGGTGGGCGCCGGGGTGCCGAAGCCCAGGTAGCTGAGCCCGGCTTCGGCCAGAGCCGCGCCAGCGAGCACCTGCGTGAGGCGCACGATGATGGTGGACCCGGCGTTGGGTATGACGTGGTGGAGCATGATGCGCCCCGACGAGGCCCCGGCGGCCAGGGCGAGCAGGGAATAGTCGCTTGCGTGTGCTCGCCGCAACTCCGGCGCGACCGTGCGCGCCACGACAACGGATGCGCCAAGCCCGACCGCGATGGCCGCCGTCCAGGTCGATGATCCGAAGCTCGTGACCAGAATCACAGCGAGTATCAATGTGGGGAAGGCGATCATGATGTCTATAAAACGCTGCAGGAATGACGAGACTACTGAGGGGGTGAGTTCGATAAATGCGGCAAGTGGCAGCCCGAGGATCGCGGCGACGGTAGTTGCCAGCAGGGCTGAACCGAGGGTGACCTGCGCGCCCACGAGGAGGGCGCTGAAGGAATCGCGACCGAGAGCGTCTGTTCCGAGCAGGTGTGCCGCCGAGGGGGCGAGCCAGCTGGCGGTCGGATCGACTGCGAGGGGATCAGATGGTGTCCACACGAGGGAGAGGAGTGCAGCCGTCGCTACGACGGTCACGAGCACCGCGCCGATCAGGCCGCTTGGGTTACGCAATAGGGCGATCATTTCGAGCCTCGCAGTCGAGGGTCGATCAGGGTGTAGATGATGTTCAGCGCGATCGTGACGATCATGATGACGCTCGTGAGGGTGAGCAGGGTGCCCTGCACCGAGACGAGGTCGCGGTTGCCGACGTCTTTAAGCAGCATCTGCCCGATGCCGGGTAGGGAGAACACCTGCTCGATGAGAACCGAGCCCATGAGCAGGCCTGCAAGCTCGAGTCCAACAATCGCGACGAGGGGCAAGGCGGCGTTGCGTAATCCCTGCCGTATGAGTACGGCGGTATTCGACCAGCCTTGAGCTCGGGCGGTGCGTACCCACTCTTCCCCGACGATGTCGATCGTCGCCGACCGCACGAAACGCACCAGGCCGGCAGTGAGCGGGATCGCGAGTGTGATCGTGGGCAAGATCAGGGAGCGGAGGGCGTCGACCGGGTCGGCCCAGCGATCGGTCGGAAAACCCTGAACCGGCAGTACGCGCCACTGCACGGCCACGACCGATACGAGCGCCAGGCCCACGGCGAATACCGGCAGTGCCACACCGAATTGGGTGAGGGCGCCGATTGCTTGACCGTACCAGGTGCGGTGCCGGGCGCCGGCGATCATGCCGAGGGGCACGGCGATGAGCACGCTGATAACGAGTGCCGCAACGCAGAGCGGCACGGTCACCTGCAGTTTTTCGCCGATCTGCCCGGCGACGGAGCGACCGTCGAGCATCGACGTGCCGAGGTCACCGCGCACCGCACCGAAGACCCAGTCGAGGTACTGCACCGCCACGGGCCGGTCGAGCCCGAGGCGTTGCTCAAGCAGGGCGACCTGGGCGGCGGTGGCGTCGGCCCCGGCGAGGATCGCGGCCGCGTCACCGGGCAGGTAGTGGAGCGCGAGAAAGATGAGCAGGCTCGCGATGAGCAACGAGGTGACGAGCACGCCGACCTGTTGGCCGACGGCGCCTGCCAGGCGCTGCGCTCGCGGAAGTCCGGCGGGCGCAGCGTTGGTCGTCGCTACCGCGGTGAGCGGGGCGGCCACGGCTAGTTGACTGCAGTCATTCCGCTGACCGGGAACCGGTTGGCGATGCGGTCGACGGGGTAGCCGGAAACGTCGGTCGACGCGACGACCATCGTCTGGGGGGAGTAGAGCCATCCGCTGGCCGCATCCTCGGCGATGAGTTCGGCCAATTCAGCCATCTTCTCGTCGCGATCCTGCGTGCTGGCGGCGGACTTGGCGGCGGAGGCCAGCTGCTGGGCCTGGGCGTTGTCGTAGTTCCAGTAGTAAGCGGGGTTGCCGTAGTAGGTGAGGGTGGTGGGGTCCACGTGCAGCACCATGGTCAGGTCGTACTCCTTCTGCTTGTACGCGCGCTCGAGCCAGGTCGCGAACTCGACGGTGTCGATCGTGACGTTGATGCCGATTTCGCCAAGCTGGGCGGCGATGTACTCCGAGATCTTGATGTCGTAGGTGTTGGCGACGGTCAAGGTGAAGGCCAGCTCGCTCGGGTCGATATCGGTGAGCAGCTCGCGGGCGCCCTCTGGGTCGTAGGCGTTGATGTCGGTGAGGTCGGAATACCAGGGGTCGCTGGGCACGGCCATCGAGCCGACCTCGACGGCGTTGCCGCCGATGACCGTGATCAAGCCGGCCTTGTCAATGCCCATGTTGATGGCGCGGCGCACGTCGGCGTTGGCGAGCACGGGGTTGGCGTTGTTCATGCCGAGGGTCATCCAGCTGGTGGAGTCGCCCGCGGTGATATCGACCGCGTCGTCGCCCTCGAAGAAGGCCAGCGTCTCAGCGGATGCCGCCGTGAGCACGTCAATCTCGCCCGTGGACAGCGCGTTCATCGCTGTGGTCGCCTCGGCGATGTAGTGGAAGACGACGGTTTTGTTCATGGGCGCGTCGCCGCGGTACTCGTCGTTGCGTTCCAGTGTGATCGTGGAGCCCTTGTTCCACTGCGCGACCGTGTACGGGCCTGTTCCGTTGCTGGTATTGGCCCGGTCGGTGTCGTCGTCCGCGGGCACGATCATGCCGGCGGAGGTGACGGCCAGGGTATCGAGAAAGTAAGTGTCCCGGTCGCTGAGGGTGATCTCGACGGTGTCATCGTCGACGGCGCTGACGGTCTCGACCAGCATCATGCGCTTCGCGTCGGGATTTACCGACTCGGCCCCGCGGGCCGCGTCGAGAGACGCCACGATGTCGCCAACGACGACCGGGGAACCGTCGTGGAACGCTGCATCCGCCAGTTCGAAGGTGTAGGTGAGAGCGTCGTCCGAGACTGTCCAGTCCGTGGCCAGAGCCGGAATGTACTCGCCGTTGGCGTTCTTGGAGATGAGGCCCTCGTAGACGTTGCTGATGAGCAGCTGCTGCAGGGCCGCCCCCGAGGTGGATGTGATGTCGAGATTGGTGGGTTCGATTGTGAACTGAACGTCGATGGTCGCGTCGGAATTGGACTCGACGGCGGCCGGTGCCGCGTCGAGGTCCCCGGCGGTGGTCGAGCACCCGGTGACGATCAGGCCGGTGAGCGCGATGGCGGTGATCGAGGGGAAGCGGCGCATGGGATACCTTTCAAATGCACGCGTGTGGCGGAACACCCCGGAATGTCCAGGACATCTATACATGTAGACCTCCTATGCGAATGGCGGGTAGCCTCGAAGTGAACGAAAGGATTTTGATGCCCTCTCTCCTTGGCAACCAGCCTCTATATCGTCGAATTGCCTCCGAAATCTGGGAACGAATCCGCACGGGGGTGCTGCGTGCAGGCGAACAGATGCCGACCGAGACCGCGCTGAGCGAAGAGTTTTCGGTCAACCGGCTCACCGTGCGCCAAGCGATCGCCGAATTGCAGCGCGTCGGTGCCGTAGAAATTCGGCGGGGTATCGGCACGTTCGTTGCCCAACCACCTGACCTCATCGAGGTCGTTTCCACTCTCCCGGTGCGAGCTCAACAGAGCGACAGCACTCTCGACGCCTTGATCGCACGTGCGCCATCGGCCGTGTCCGGTGAGCCGTTGCGCACCGTGATTGAACAGGTTGAGTCATTCGGCCTCGCGAGCGGGGTTGCCGCCGCCGTTGCCGCCGAACACCTCGATACCGATGCCGGCGATATCTACCGTCTGGACACGGTCATGATCCGCGACGAGCGCCCCTGGATTCTCAATAGCTATTGGCTGCCCGCTGAATTCGCCGTCGCCGTCGACCACATGCCCGAGCACGGCCTCGTGGTGCTGGCTCTCACGGCGGGCCTCGGTTTGGACTTGCACTACCGCTGGCGTGCCTTCTCGGCGACCGCCGCGGACTTCGACGAAGCCGCCCGGTTGGAAGTGGCCGCCGGCAGCGCGTTGCTGGTGCGGGACGGCGTCACCGCTGTCGCCGACGGGCGGGCCGCCTTCTTCGTGCAACGACGGATGCGCGGGGACACCGCCAAGTTTGTGTTGCGCTACGCAGAGTGAGATGAAGGGTCAGGCTCTGGCCGTGCGGTGCTTGGCTTGCTTCAGCCGGCAGCGGCGATGATGCGCGCGACAGTCTCTGAATTGAAGTGAAAGACCCGGCGGCCGTCTCCCGCATCGCTCGCGTCCATGGCAGAGAAGGGAAGTATACGGGGGGTCCCGCCGTTTCTGGGCAGTCGGATGATGCTCGCTCCGCTGCCGGTAAAGGCGCTCTCGGTGCCGGCCTCGGCGAAGATGTCAGCGAGGTTGCACACTGCGGCGGAAATGACAACCGGAATACCGGCGAACTGATCCACCATCGGGTAGTGGTAGTGCCCGGCCAGGATCAGCCGCACGTCACCGCCGGTGAGGGCATCCCGCAGTGCCTCGGGATCGTGCAGCTGCAGAGCGCCAAGCAGTTCTGTTTCGGCCGCGACCGGCGGGTGGTGGAGTACGACCATGGAGCCGTTTGCTGACGGCTCAGCCAGTACACCGCGCAGCCAGAGTAGCTGAGCGGAATCGAGCGCTCCGTAGCCCTTGCCAGCGACGGTGCTGTTGAGTGTGATGACGCGAAGGCCGCTGACGTTGGACACCCCATACAGTCCGTTGGACGCCTCCCGGTCTGCAAACGCATCATGGCCGTCGCCGAGAACCTGCCCGAACCCCTCGGGGCGATCATGATTTCCCATCGCGTAGACAATGGCGGCACCGCGCTCGCCCGCCCACGGCTCGAGCTGGCTCTGCAACAAAGCGTAGGACTCGGCCGAGCCATCGTCGGAGAGGTCCCCGGAGCACGCGATCACGTCAACATGCCCGAGTGAGCCGGCCCGTCGCAGCACGCGCGCCAGAGCTGCGACGGTGTCAACACTCCCGTAGTGCAGACCTGCATCTTTTATGAGGTGAGTGTCGGTGAGGTGGAGGATAACGAACTCGGTGGACTCGTCGGCGGTACCGGTAGCGTCAGTGAAGGTATCCATGTGCGTTCATCCCGTCAAATATTGCCAAGTCGAGCCTGGTGCGTCCCATCCTATGGTGTCATCTAGACCTCTCGCTTTCTCCCGAAGCCTCGGCGGATATCGCATCGCCGCACGTCTCCCGAAACACTCCCCACCTCCTGCGGTGTCTGCGCCGCGGCGCGGGTGCCGCGCCGCCGGGCCGGCACGAAGATGCCGACTATGGCTAGAAACGCTTAGTTTGTCACGGCCACCGACACACGCCCGCCTGGGTCGATTCAACTTTTTCGTTGAAGCCGGCATCACATTTGATACGTGCCGTCGATTCCAGAGCTAAGGCGTTAAGGAACCACATCCCTTGGTGCAGAAGACTTGTTTACGCTGGTTATGGATCCACGCTGATCGCCGGTGAGTTTCGCATTTTCTACGCTGTCGTCGTCGGAGGTATCGCTCCGGCAGTGGGCCGCTGAAGGCGCAAGGGGAAGGGGCCGCACAATTCGTGCGGCCCCTTCCCTGCGTACGTAGCTCAGTTTTCTCGCATGTCGGGGAAGAGTCCTTCTGGTGGTGGCGTGTTGGGCAGGGGTTCGCCGGGCCGGTTTGTGTCTTCTGATTTTGCGAAGGGTCCTTCTGTGCTGAGGAGGATTGGCATGTGGTGGTCGGCGTGTTCGATCCACCAGGTGCTTGATCCGGTGGCGCCGTCGAGTCTGAGGTGTTCCCATTCTCGCCAGACGGCGTCGATGCGGGCGAGAGCTTCGGGGTGGTTCTACCAGTTCGCTGCCCAGCGGAAGAGGGTGTCAGATGCTTTGTGTAAGGGGTTGCGGATCTACTCGAAGGAGTGACACTGATGGTCATGACGAATCGAAACATGTTGCGCAAGGCACCGCGGTCCCGGGCGCAGTTGGCGGCGGCGAAAGCGATCGATGAGCTCCGTGATGGCGGCGCCTTGGATTCGCTGTTCTCGAAGATCGATGCGGGTGAGCTGCAACTCACGGGTGAGGGCGGGTTCGTGCCCGGCCTCATCAAGGCGGCCCTCGAGCGCGGCTTGCAGGTGGAGCTGACCGAGCACCTCGGCTTGAGAAGGGCGACCCGGAAGTACGGTTCTATCCGAACTCCCGCAATGGCTCCACGCCCAAGCTGGTCGACGCTGAGGTCGGCGAGCTGGATTTAGACATCCCCAGGGACCGGGGCGGGAACTTCATCCCACGCCTGGTGCCGGCAACGACACTCGTCTTCGCCGACCGATTCGGAAACCACCTCAAATGCACCCAGGTAAGCCTGGCACGCGGAGTTGGTTTCTGACGGCACTTACGGCTGCAGGCCTGCCACGGCCGACAATTCACGACCTTCGCCACACGGCCGCAAGTCTCGCTGTGAGCGTCGGCGCAAACGCCAAAGCGGTGCAACGGATGCTCGGTCATGCCTCCGCAGCGATGACCCTCGACACCTACGCGGACCTCTTCGATGACGACCTGGACGCCGTTGTAGACCGTTTGAATCAGGCCGCTATTTTTTGAAATGTTGCCAAACAGAATTTTCGGGCAAAGGAAAACCCCTGACTCCCAGGGTTTATATGGGATTCAGGGGTTCAAAGCGCTGCGGAGACGGTGGGATTTGAACCCACGGTACCCCGTAAAGGGTACTCCACCTTAGCAGGGTGGTGCACTAAGCCGAACTATGCGACGTCTCCTTGGCATCTGCTTGCGCAAACACACTCCATCATCTTAGCCGTACCACGGGTATCCACTCTCACCATGACAACCGTGGTCAGAAAAACGGATGCCCGCGCCCGGCTACTGATTCTCGAGCGTACGTCCCTTGGTGCAGGTGTATTCGTCGGCGGTCTGGCCGGTCACCGACTCCGATAGGACGACTCCGGGGGCTTCCGTGGCCACCGGCGCATCGGTCGCGGCTGGAACTTCGGTCGCGGTGGGGTCTGTGGTCGCAGCCGGGACGGGAGCAGCTTCGACGGGAGCAGCTTCGACGGGAGCAGCTTCGACGGGAGCATTGGGGTCGGCGACGGTGCCGCGGCCGGTGGTTCCGCTCAGCGCGAGGGGTTGATCGGCAGCAACGGCCTCGAAGAGGTTGTCGAAGGCCGGCTGAACGGCCTTGACCCCTCCGGTCGTGCTGCCGGTCGGCACCTGCGCGAAGACGACCTGGTCGAGGTCGATGTCTTTCAGTGCCACGGCGATCGACGCGAGGGTCGTCACGCTGTTGAGACTGTCGGAAAGCCGCATGTTGCCTGTCACTGCCTTGGCCAAGGCGTACACCTTGGCCGGGTCCGAGAGTGTGTCAGCGCTCTTAATCGTGCGCACCAGCGAGGACATGAACAACTGCTGGTTGTTGATGCGGGTCAAGTCGCCGCCGTCGCCGACGCCGTGACGGGTGCGCAGAAACTGGAGTGCGTCGTAGCCGGCGAGCACGTGCTCGCCGGCGTCGAGGAACGTTCCCGTATATTCGTCTTCGATCCGGCTGGCCACGCAGACCGGCACGCCACCGACGGCGGAGGACATGGACATGACTCCGCTGAACTGCACCTCGGCGGCGAACGGGATGGAGAGGCCGGTGAGCTTTTCAACGGTCAGCACCGTGCAGGCGAGCCCGCCGTAGGTGAGCGTGGTGTTGATCTTCTGGCTGCTCATGGCCCTGAACGAGCCGCCCTCGGGGTCGGGGCAGGAGGGGATGGAGACGAACATGTCACGGGGAAAGCTGATGACCGACGCGTTGCTGTGATCTTCGGAAATGTGCAGCAGCATCGTGACGTCGTTGAGGTCGCCGGTGGAGTCTTTCGGACCGAAGGCTGCATCCTGCCCGACTCGGCTGTCACTGCCAACGATGAGCATGTTCACGCCGCCGTCGATGGCTCCGATCGATGGGACCGGACCGTTGGTCTCATTGGCAAGGTGCACGCTCGGCTGCACGCTCGCTGCGACGTCATAGGTTGCGATCGCGCCGACCGAGAAACCGCTGACCAGGACGACGGCCAGGCTGCCGGCAAGAAACTTCGCGACCGTGACGGCAGCATTCGACTTCTTCAGGCGGCCATGACGCGCAACGGTTTTGAGGTTCTGTGAACCGTTCGTGCGGGGGCGAAGTTGGTCGCTCACTCATGTCCTCTCATCGGGCTGCTGGCCGGACCGGCCTGAAGCGACAGTCGCTGTACGCCGGTGGTTGTGCATTTCACAGGTGCTGCGGAGGGCGTGGGATTCGAACCCACGAGACATTTCTGCCCACCAGTTTTCAAGACTGGCTCCATCGGCCGCTCGGACAGCCCTCCCGGTTGCCCGTGTCCCCACGCAAAATGCAACGCAGAAACAATTGGGCGAACTGGCCCGATTCTAGCCGATGGCAGACTGCTCAGGCTGACAGAGCCGGCTGAAAAACGGCTGGATACCCGTCAGAGCGTGCGCAACACCGTGGCGAGGCCATCGATGGCCACGTTGCCGGTGACCTCTGATCCGGCGGCAAGAACGTCATCGGGTGACTCCCCCATGGCTACACCGCGACCGAATTCACCGGCCCATTGCAGCATGTCGATGTCGTTACGACCATCTCCGACGGCCATCACCCGGTCCCGGGGGACACCAATAGACACCCGCACTCGCTCCATCGCCGTGGACTTATTGACACCGTCGGGGGCGATATCGAGCCAGGCAGTCCACCCGATGGCGTAGCTGACCCGGTTCAGTCCCATGCGCTCGACCACCTGGAGAAAATCCTCCATGTCGTGGTCGGGGGAAATGACGACCACGCGGGTTGCCTGGTGCTTCAGAAGCTCGTCGAAATCGACCCGTTCGCTGTCCATACCGATAGTGGCATCGGGAATCGGCTCGGTATAGCGGTAGAAGCCGTGCTCGTCTTCGACGGCGAACCGCGCCGACCCGAGGTGCGCGCGAATCGATATGAGCACGTCGCTGGGGTCGAAGGTTTCAACCCATTCACGGCGGTAGCCCATGGGCGCTGCGGCGTCGCGGTGCATGGTGATGGCGCCGTTGGAACAGACCACATAGCGCGGTGAGATGCCGAGTCGATCGAGCACCGGCAGGGCTGCTGCGGCGGAACGCCCGGTGGCCAGCATGACCTCGTGTCCAGCGGCGGTGAGCCGGGCGACCTCGTCGATCACGGCCTGGCTGATCGAGCCGTCTTCGTGCATCGTGGTCCCGTCGATGTCGAGGGCGACGAGCCACCGCTCGGCCATGGATACCACGGTCACTTCGTTCCCTTCACGGGCAGCGGCGTGAGTACCTCGAGGCCACCGAGGTAGGGCTGCAGCGCGACCGGAACGAGCACCGAACCATCCGCTTGCTGGTGCGTTTCGAGCATGGCCACGAGCCAGCGAGTGGTCGCCAGCGTACCGTTCAGGGTGGCGACCGGCGTGGTCTTGCCCGATTCGGTTCGATAGCGGATGTCCAACCGGCGCGCCTGGTAGGTGGTGCAGTTGCTCGTGCTGGTGAGCTCACGGTATGCATTCTGGGTGGGCACCCAAGCCTCGATGTCGAACTTGCGAGCGGCGCTCGAGCCGAGGTCACCGGCAGCGACGTCGATAACCCGGTAGCTGAGGCCGAGCGACTGCAGCATGCCCTCCTGCAGGGCGACGAGGCGATCATGCTCGGCCTCGGCGTTCTCGGGCAGTACGTAGGTGAACATTTCGAGCTTGTTGAACTGGTGCACGCGAATGATGCCACGGGTGTCTTTTCCGCCCGAGCCGGCCTCACGGCGGTAGCAGGTGGACCAGCCGGCGTACCGTAAGGGCTCTTCGGAGAGGTCGAGGATCTCGTCTTTGTGGTACCCGGCGAGCGCGACCTCGCTCGTGCCGGTGAGGTAGAGGTCGTCGGCCGGCAGGTAGTAGACCTCGTCATTGTGTTCGCCGAGAAAGCCGGTGCCGTCCATGATCTCGGGTCGCACCAGGGTAGGGGTGATGAGCGGCACGAAGCCGGCTTCCAGCGCTCGGTCGAGCGCCATGTTCATGAGGGCGATCTCGAGCCGGGCGCCGATGCCCTTCAAGAAGTAGAAACGGGTTCCGGAGACCTTGGCGCCACGGGCCATGTCGATGGCCCCGAGCAGTTCGCCGAGCTCAAGGTGGTCGCGCGGCTCGAAGTCGAAAATCGGGGCCTCACCGTGGGTGCGCAGGGTCGCGAAGTTTTCTTCGGCGCCCACCGGTACGCCGTCGATGATCGGGTTTGCGATGGTCTTGACGACCGCGGTGAAGCGGGCGTCGGCCTCGCCGGCGATGACTCCAGCAGCCTTCACCTCGGCGGCAAGGCTTTGCGCTTCGGAAACGAGGGCCTTTTTCTCAGCGCCAGGCGCCGCAGCGACCCGCTTGCCGAACAGGTTTTGCGCGGCGCGCAGGTCTTCGAACGCCGTGATCGTCGACCGCCGTTCCGCGTCGGCAGCAAGCGCGGCATCGACCGCTTCAACGGAGTCGCCACGGGCCTCCTGCGAACGCTTGAAGAGGTCAGGGTTTTCGCGTAACAGCACCGGATCAATCACCCGGCCAGTCTACAAGCGACGACCGTTGGGCAATCGCGAGGCCAACCCAGTAGCCTAGGCCTCGTGAGCGCCTCCGAAAACCTCGCCCAGCATGCTGCCGTCGTCTACAACCCCGTCAAGGTCGACCTCGCCAAATTGCGGGCGAGCGTGGCCGAAGCGGAGCAGTCCGCCGGATGGGGTCCGACGCAATGGTTTGAAACAACTGTCGACGATGTCGGCCAGGCAGCGACCAAACGAGCCCTCGATACCGGCGCCGCTATGGTGCTCTCGGCCGGCGGTGACGGCACGGTACGGGCCGTCGCCGAGGCACTGCGAGAGTCCGGCGTGCGCATGGCCATCGTGCCATCGGGTACCGGCAATTTGCTCGCCCGCAATCTGCTGCTCCCGCTCGGCAGCATCGACGCCGCCACGTCGATCGCGTTCAGCGGTGTCGACAAGCCCATCGACCTCGGCGTCGCTATCGTGACCACCGATGACGGCGCCGTGGAAGAGCACATTTTTCTGGTCATGGCCGGGCTCGGGCTCGACGCGCAGATGATCGCCCACACACGCGACGACCTCAAGAAGCAGATGGGCTGGCTCGCCTACGTCGACGGGGTAGCGCGGGCACTGCCGAAAGCGCGGCCCTTTCGCATCCGCTACAGCGTTGCTGGGCGCACAGACCGGCCGGCGCAGGTGAGCGCCATTCTCGTTGCCAACTGCGGGCTACTGCCGGGCAACCTGCAGTTTCTGCCCGATGCGCGCCTCGACGACGGCATTTTGGACATTGCCGTGCTGCAGCCCAAGGGCATGCTCGGCTGGCTGACCATCTGGCGGCGGGTGACCTGGGAGAACGGGGTGCTGCGCCGCTCAGCGGTGGGGCGACGCATGATTGCGGCGACGGAGTCGTCAAATGAGCGGGTGATGACGACCCTGCGCGGGCCCGACATTCGTATCGCGCTCGAGCACGCGCAGGATTTCGAACTCGACGGCGATGAGTTCGGTCTGGTGCAGAAGGTGCGCCTGCACGCCGATGCCGGCGCGCTCATCGTGCGCGTGCCGGCCTGAGTCAGATAGCTGACCTGACTAGGGGCGCGGCGATCGAAAACGCCACCGCAGGGCGTGGACGAACAGCAGGCCCACAACGGTGAGCAGACCGGTGGAGATCATCGGGGATATGAGGCTGTAGATCAACTGCTGCATCACCATCTCGATCGGCACCTCCGCGTTCGAGGATCCCGAGAAGCCGGAGCTGAAATAGGTGGTCGTGATCGTGCGCACCTGCAGGATCAGCCCACCGATAAGGAGGGCTGGCCCAATAATCCACAGGGCAATGATGAACGGATTACGCGGCTCGAAATGGTCGAGGGGCTCGTCGTCGTCAGCTGCACCGTCTGCAGGCACAGGGTTCTCGCCCGAGTTGCGCCCGTCTGTTTCGACGGATGCTTCCGGCTGGTTGGAAGGGGTGGGCGCGAACAGCTCGGTCATCGCCGCGCTCGTGGAATCCGCCGAGTCGCCGGGCTTATAGCCGCGCTGATAGCGGGCATCGTGCTCCGGGTCAAAGCGCGGCTCGGTCATTGGGCGGGCTCCCCCGCGATCAGCCCGCGCAACCAGTCGCGGGCCTCGATGAAGATGCCGTCGTCGTAGCGGGAGGTGAACTCGATCTTGCGCTGGTCTGCCCGCGGATAGGACCCAAGAAAGATCACCTTGGGGCTGAAACGGCGCAGTCCGAGCAGTGCATCAGCGACGCGCTCATCAAGAATATGGCCGTCGGCATCGACCACGAAGCGGTACCGGCCGAGGGAATCCCCGATCGGCCGGGACTGGATGAGACTGAGGTTCACGCCGCGGGTGGCGAACTGCTCGAGCATGTCGAGCAACGCGCCGGAGCGGTCGCTCGGCAGCTCGATGATGAGGCTGGTCTTGTCGGCTCCGGTCGGCGCGGTGAGCTCGGCGGTGCGGGCGACAAGCACGAACCGGGTCACCGCGTTGGGGTTGTCACCGATTTCTGACGCCAGGACAACGACGTCGTGGTGCTTGTCGATGCCGGGCGGGGCGATCGCGGCATCCGCTTGCGTGTTGTCCAGGAGGGACGACGCGGCGGCGACGTTGCTCGACGCAGGGATGTGCTCATGGCTCGGCAGGGTGCGTTCGAGCCAATTGCGGCATTGCCCGTAGGCGACCGGATGCGCATTGATGACGCGCACGTCGTTCAACGTTGTGCCGGGGCGGGCGACCAGCACGAAGTTCACGGGCACCAGGTATTCGCCGATTATACGCAGGTTCGGCACGCTCGCAAGGGCATCCTGCGTGGCCGTGACTCCGCCGTCGACCGAGTTCTCGATGGCGATCATTGCCGCCAGGCTGCGACCACTCACGACATCGGCAAAGGCCTCACCGACGTTGTTGACCGGACGCCAGATCTGGCCGCGAGCGCCCGGTACCTGGGCGAGGGCCGCTTCGGTAAAGGTGCCGGCCGGGCCCAGATAGCTGTAAGTCTGGGCTTGGAGCGGATTCGGCGAGTCGGGCATGGCTGACAGCCTACCGGGGGTGCCAGACTGTGCTCATGAGCCAACGAGCAGGAACCCGCGCCCTGGAATCTGATCTGATCGACGTTGATGGGCTGGTCAAGGCCTATTACGATCTGAAACCGGATGTCACGGTGCCGGCCCAACGGGTGGCCTTCGGCACGTCCGGGCACCGTGGCAGCTCACTGAACACCGCGTTCAACGAGGATCACATCAGTGCCACGACGCAGGCGATCGTGGAATATCGCGCCGGCCAGGGCATCACCGGCCCGCTCTTCATCGGCACCGACCCGCACGCCCTGAGCGGCCCGGCCTACACGACCGCCCTCGAAGTGCTCGTCGCCAACGGCGTGCGCGTGCTCGTGGACGAGTTCGACGACTACGTGCCCACTCCCTCCCTGTCGCACGCTATTTTGGCCTACAACCGCGCCGAGCACGGCGACCTGGCCGACGGCATCGTCGTCACCCCGAGCCATAACCCACCAATGGACGGCGGCTTCAAGTACAACCCGCCGCACGGCGGTCCGGCCGACAGCGATGCCACCTCGTGGATCGCTAACCGGGCCAACGACCTCATCGCTCATGGTCTTGATGGCGTACTGATGAGCGAACCCAGCGCCCTGGAAACCTACGACTTTCGCGGCAACTACGTGAACGACCTCGAGAACATCATCGACATGCAGGCCATCCGCACCAGCGGAATCCGTATCGGGGCCGACCCGCTCGGCGGCGCGAGCGTGGGCTATTGGGGCGCCATCCGTGACCGCTATGAGATCGACTTGGTCGTGGTCAACCCGAAAGTCGACCCGACCTGGCGCTTCATGACCCTGGATTGGGACGAGAAGATCCGGATGGATCCCTCGAGTGCGTCGGTGATGGCATCCGTTGTCGCCCACAAGGATGAGTACGACATTCTCACCGGCAACGACGCTGACGCCGACCGGCACGGCATCGTGACGCCCGACGGTGGCCTGATGAACCCGAACCACTTTCTGGCCGTCGCCATCGACTACCTGTACAGCCACCGCGAAGGCTGGAAGCCCGACGCCGCGGTCGGTAAGACCCTCGTCTCGTCGACGATGATCGACCGGGTGACCGGCTTTCTCGGCCGCGACCTGTGGGAGGTGCCCGTTGGTTTCAAATGGTTCGTCCCCGGCCTCATCGACGGTTCCGTCGCCTTCGGCGGCGAAGAGAGCGCCGGAGCGAGTTTCGTGCGCTTCGACGGCACCGTCTGGACCACCGATAAGGACGGCATTCTGCTAGCCCTGCTCGCCTCTGAGATTCTCGCGGTGACCGGCAAGACCCCAAGCCAGCGCTACGCGGAACTGACCGAGCACTTCGGCGCGCCCTCGTATGCCCGAGTGGATGCCGCGGCCACGCCCGCCCAGAAGGCCGCCCTGGCCAAGCTCGACGGCTCGATGATCACGGCCACCGAGCTCGCCGGCGAGAAGATCACCGGCGCGTTCAGTGTCACCCCGGGCAACGGCGCTGCCATCGGCGGCGTCAAGGTGACGACCGAGAACGCCTGGTTCGCAGCCCGGCCGAGCGGCACCGAAGACGTCTATAAGATCTACGCCGAGTCCTTCCTCGGCCCGGAGCACCTGGCCATGGTGCAGGCCGAGGCCAAAGCCATAGTCGACGACGCGATCGCCTAGGGAACACTCCAGTAGTACGCAGTGCCGCCCGGGTGATCCACGGTGATCGCCGTGTCGACCGAGCGGTAGTCGGAATCTAAGGTGTGCCCGGCAAAGAAGATCGAAACCGTGTCGCCGACCTTCTCGACCTTGGTGACGATCCCGGTGTGGTCGCGGTCGCCGGTGTTGTCCCAGTCGAATTGCGCGATATCGCCGACCTTGACCTGGTCGCGCTGCTGATCGGTCAGGGCTACGGCCTTGCCGGTCGCCGCGATGTACTTCATGAAGGCGGTTGAGCTGCGCCAGGCCGCTGTGGAGTCGTACGCGTTGCCGTTCTTCGGACTCGACCAGACAGCGTCCATGGTCCAGCCGCGGGCGATCATGGCCTGGCTGGCGAAGTTGACGCAGTCATTCTCGCCGAGCACTCCCCACTCTGCGGAGTTGTAGTTTTCGAGCTTCCAGTGCGTGAGAAGGTAGTCCAGCTGGGCCGTTACGGCGGCGCCTACAGCCGGTGTTGCCGCGACCGGCGCCGCAACAGCAGACTCGGTGGGGGTGGGGCGAGCCGGTTGTTTTGTTGCGACGGGAGAGGCGGCATCCGTTGTCGGCGCGGTCTGCGCAGAGTCCGCGGAACCCTCAAGGGCCTGCACGACGAGCGCCGTCGCGCCGACGGCAAGCACGGCTCCGACGGCCGCCGTGAGGCCGAGTAGCTGCCACCGGGTTAGCTGCACTGTGCACTCACTTCGATTTTTTTGGGAATGGTGGACTGCCTAAGCATTGAAGGCGGCAGTCAGATAGAGCCCGATCGCCGCGAGGGCGACGATCACTCCGACGATGATGACGCCGATCAAAAACCGGCGGCGGAGACGCCGTTGGTCGGCCTCCGTGGGTTCGTTGTTCTGCAGCATGATTCGAGCTTAGCTGCGCCGCTTATCAGAGTTCTGGACGCCGCGTGCACAACTGCGGAGATATATGGCAAGAATTCCAGTTCCACCCGAGTGCAGGCCCGTTTCGACCGAATGTTCGCACCGAGGTACGCGGGCTTGGCCGGGAAGGCCCACAACGTTGGTCGGAGGCCGCGCGGCAGGGTAGCGTGACGTCATGTCGCAGACCGCACCCACACCGTTCCCCTGGCCGCACGGATTTCTCTGGGGGTCGGCGACGGCCGCCGCGCAGATCGAGGGCGCCGGCCATGCCGGCGGCAAGGAAGACTCAATCTGGGACGCCTTCGCGCAGGTTCCGGGCGCCATCGCGGGGGGCGACGATTTGGAAACCGCCGTGGATCATTACCACCGGATGCCCGCCGACGTGACCCTTATGGCCTCACTCGGCCTCGACTCCTACCGTTTCTCCACCAGTTGGGCGCGGGTGCGTCCGGGCGACCGCGCCGTGAACCCAGAAGGGCTCGACTTCTATTCCCGGCTCGTCGACGAACTGCTCGGCGTGGGTATTCTGCCCTGGCTAACCCTGTATCACTGGGACCTGCCGCAGGCGCTGGAGGAGAAGGGTGGCTGGGCCAACCGCGACACCGCCTACCGTTTCGTCGACTACGCAACGGATGTCTACTCCGCGCTCGGCGATCGAGTCACCCATTGGACCACCTTCAACGAACCGTTCTGCTCCTCCCTGCTCGGCTACGGATCGGGCGTGCACGCGCCGGGCCGCCGGAACGGTCGGGCGGCGATCGCTGCCGTGCACCACCAGCATCTCGCGCACGGGCTCGCGGTCAACGCGCTGCGCTCAGCGGGCGCCCAGAACCTCGGGATCACGCTCAACCTCACCAACGCCGTGCCGCGCGATGCCACCGACCCGGTCGACATTGAGGCGGCCCGGCGGCTCGACTCGCTGGCCAACCGCATCTTTCTCGACCCTCTGCTGCATGGCGCTTACCCCGAGGACACCCTGCGCGACCTCGAGCCGTTCGGCCTGGCCGAGGTCATCCACTCGGACGACCTCGAGATCATCGCCGCTCCGCTCGATTTTCTCGGCGTCAACCACTATCACGACGACCTCGTGAGCGGGCACGCAGCTGCCTCGGCGAACGACTCGCACGCCGGCGGCGCCGCGCGTTCGGTCGGGTCGCCGTGGGTCGGCTCGGAGTACATCAGCTTTCCCAGCCGCGGACTGCCACGCACCGCAATGGACTGGGAGGTCAACCCCGACGGCCTGCGCTTGCTGCTCGTGCGGCTCGGCACGGAGTACGACCGGCTCCCGCCGCTCTATGTCACCGAGAACGGCGCCGCCTACGACGATGTGGTGGGCGTCGATGGCGTCGTGCACGACGCCGAGCGCACGGAGTACATCGTGGCGCACATCAACAAGGTGGGTGAGGCCATCGCGGCCGGCGCCGACGTGCGCGGATACTTCGTCTGGTCGCTGCTCGACAACTTCGAGTGGTCCTATGGCTACGAGAAGCGCTTCGGCATCGTGCGGGTCGACTACGACACCCTCGAGCGCACGGTGAAAGACAGCGGGCGCATGTTCGCGGCGCATATTCGGGCGGCACACGCGGGCTGAGCGGCCGCAGGCGAGCGGATATCGCCTACTCGCGGCATCCGCTTCTGGCGGCACTCCCCAGCGATGGCGGCACCCGCCAGCGACCGCGGCACTCTGCGGTAGGGGTGCCAGCATCTCTACCGAGTGCCGCGAGAGCTGTCGTCGTACGTTGCACCCTGCCAGGGCTCGGTGAGACTGCGAAATCTCAGTGGTTCCGGGCGGTTGTCTCAAGAAATTGAACGCCGGAAACCGGCGCAAACCTGGCCCGCATCACGTTGAACGCCTCCCGGTTCTGGTCGATGAGCACGAAGCGTCGGTCGAGCGCGGCAGCAACCGCGCCGGTGGTGCCGCTGCCGGCAAAGAAGTCGAGCACCCAATCTCCCTCACGGCTGGACGCCTGGATAATGCGACGCAGAATTCCGATCGGTTTCTGCGTGGGGTAGCCGGTTTTCTCCTTGCCGGTGGGGGAGACGATCGTATGCCACCAGACATCCGTCGGCAGTTTTCCCTTGGCCACTTTTTCGGGCGTGACCAGGCCCGGCGCCATGTACGGCTCCCGGTCGACGGTCGTGGAGTCGAAGTAATACCGGGCCGGATTCTTCACGTAGACCAAAATCGTGTCGTGCTTGGTGGGCCACTTGTTCTTGGATTTCGCACCGTAGTCGTAAGCCCAGATGAGTTCGTTGAGAAAGCATTCCCGGCCGAACAGGGCGTCGAGCAGCACCTTGGCATAGTGCGCTTCGCGGTAGTCGAGGTGCAGATAGAGTGTGCCGTCGTCGGTGAGCAGGCGCCAGGCCTCGATCAGGCGCGGTTCCAGAAAGGCCCAATAATCTTCGAACTGATCGTCGTAGCCCAGCAGGTCACCCTTGATGCGCTCGTAACGCTGGCCCTTGAACCCCGTGATCGTGCCGACCGCGTGCGAGCCGTCGGCGGAGACCGACCGTACGGAGGTGGTGCTCTGCCGTTTCTGCGAGCGGCCGGTGTTGAACGGCGGGTCGAGGTAGATCAGGGTGAAGGCACCATCGGGCAGGCCCGGCAACACGTCGAGGTTGTTGGCGTGGATGACACGGCTCGGGCTGGTCGGTGTCCACGCGTTTGGCATTTGTCTATTCTTTCAGCCTGCGCGCCGCTCATCGGCTTAGTCTGATCGGATGACTGCTGAATCGACGACCATCCACTCGCAGAACCTGGCCGATGCCGGGACTGTGGAAGTACGCCACGACCCAGGGCAGAGCCGCTACACGGTGTGGCTCGACGACGAGGCCGTGGGACGGGCTGACTACACCACGACGTCAACGGCCGTGCACTTCACCCACACCGAAGTCGATCCGACACAACGCACACACGGTCTCGCCAGCATCCTGGTCGAGCAGGCGCTGGGCGACGTGCGCGTTCGCACCGATCTCGCCGTCGTGCCGGACTGCTCGTACGTGGCGCACTGGATAGACACTCACGTTGACTACCAAGACCTGCTGACGCGCGGGCGGTAGTGGCAGGCGGATGCTGGCGGGCGCGCCGCGAGCATCCGTTCGGCGCGCTTTACGGAACCCTGGCCAACCAGGCCTCTGTGCTGAATTTGTTCGCGACGAGCTCGGTAGCCTTGGCGTATTCCTCGGCGGTGACGTCACCCTCGCTGGCGCCGTACAGGCCGGTGAAGGTTTCTTTCATACGGTCGATGATCGCAGCGCGGGTGAGACCGGTCTGACTGCGCAGCGGGTCGACGCGTTTGGCGGCGCTCGTGATGCCCTTATCGCTGAGCTTTTCGCGGCCAATGCGCAGCACCTGCACCATTTTTTCACCGTCCATGTCATAACTCATGGTGACGTGATGGAGCACGGCTCCGCTTCCCAGACGCTTCTGGGCCGCTCCGCCGATCTTGCCCCCGGGACTCGTGATGTCGTTGAGCGGCTCGTAGTGCGCGTCGATGCCGAGGGATTTGAGAGCGGTGATGACCCACTCGTCGAGAAAAGCGTAGGAGTCTGCGAAGCTCATGCCCTGCACGAGGTCGGTCGGCGCGTAGATGGAATACGTGATGACCGAGCCGGCCTCCATGAACATGGCGCCGCCGCCACTGATGCGCCGCACCACGGTGAAGCCATACTTGGCGGCATTCTCGGGGTCGACCTCGTTCTTGAGCGACTGAAAACTGCCGATCACGACGGCCGGTTCGTTCCACTCCCAGATCCGGAGTGTGGGCTGTCGGCGTCCCTCCGCAACCTCGGTCGCGAGCACCTCGTCGAGGGCCATCTGCAGCACGGGCGCGACGGGCTCCTGCGAGTGGATGATCTGCCAGTCGTAGTCCCGCCAGGTGCTCGCCTGGGCCAGCGAACGGCGAATCGCCACGGCCACGGCCTCCGGAGAGAATCCGAGCAGAATGGCACCGCTGGGGAGCGCACCGCGCACCGTAGCGGCGATCGTGGCCGTCGCACTGCCGACGGGGAGGCCGCTCACCGCGGAATTGATGTCTTCGAGGGCATCGTCGGGCTCAAGAAAGAAGTCTCCGGCCAGACGAAAGTTGGTTATGACATCATCGACGACATCGAGATCAACGACGACCAGTTTGCCGCCCGGAACCTTATATTCACCATGCATGCAATCAGCCTACGGCGGTCAAGCGCTCGTCGAGCCAGTCCACGAGGTCGCCGATGACTTCGTCGCGGTTAATCTCGTTGAAAACTTCGTGCCGAGCGCCCGGGTACACGATCACGCGTACGTCCCGCAGCCCGGAACGCTGAATGTAGGAGTTCACCAGCTTGAGCGCACTGCGTTCCCCGCCGACGGTATCGTCACCGCCGACGAGCACGAGCAGCGGCAGGCCACCGGGCAGACCACGCGCCGGGCGACCGAACAGGCGCGCGGCCTCGCGAATGCCGAACAGCTTCACGAGCGGCGTCGCCGTGGTGAGCGGGTCGGCCACGAAGGTTGCGGCGACGGCCGGGTCACGGCTGAGCCACTCGACCCCGGTAGTGCCCAGTGCCTTATGCCTGCGGTTCAGGTCGCCGCCATCGAGGTAGCCAGGCCAGCGGTAGGCGGTTCCGGAGAGCACGATGGCATCGTACTCGGCCGCGTGCTCGTTGACGATCATCTGCACCATGAACGATCCCCAGCTGTGCCCGAGCAACACGAGGGGCAGGGCTGGCTGCTCCGAGCGGATGATTCCACTCAACTGGTAGACGCCGGCCACTGCCGAGCGCAGCCCGCCGGCGCCGAGCCGACCAAGCCTGGTGTGATCGCCGCTGTGCTGGGCAAGTCCGGTCTGGCCGTGACCGAGGTGATCGTCAGCGTAGACCGTGTAACCAGCCCGATTGAGGTCGGCGGCGAGCGCCGCGTACCGCTGGGCGTGTTCGCCGACACCGTGGGCGAGCTGGATCACGGCTCGGGGGGCCGGGACCGGCCAAACGTAGTAGGTGATAACCAAACCGGCGGCATCCGTATATGTGGGCACGAGGCTAGTCTGCCCCGTTGTGCCCCGCACGCTCAATGCAATAATGTACTTAGCGAGGCTAATTTGCTATGCTAATGATATATGGAATCGCGCATACACCCGAAAACCGCAGCCCTGGGCGTCGTCAAGGCCCAGCCATCGGCACGCTCTGACCAGGCGGCGAATAACACCTCGGAGATCAGCCACGAATTTCGGCTGGCCAATGGGCGCCTAGCTCGCCGCCTGCGGCAGGAGAAGGCCGAAAACGAGTTGGGTAGCGGCCAGTTTTCGGCACTCGGCGTGCTTTACTTACACGGCCCACTGACGCTCACCGAGCTCAGCGAATTCGAACGGGTCACCCCGCCCTCGATGACCCGCACGGTCAAATGTCTCGTTGATGCCGGCCTCGTGACCCGCACCGATTCCACGCTCGATGGCCGCAAGATCGTGCTCGCCACAACGGATGCCGCGCGCGCGATGATGACCGAAACGCGCAAGCGGCGAGATGCCTGGCTGGTGCAGCGCGTCGCCCGGCTCAGCCCCGAACAGCACCGCGTTCTCGCCGCGGCGACCCTGATAATGAAGGAGCTCGCCGACAGTTGAGTGCCATGTTCCGCTCGCTGAGCGTCGTCAATTACCGCATCTGGTTCGCCGGAGCTTTGGTGTCGAACATCGGTACCTGGATGCAGCGCACCGCCCAGGACTGGATCGTGCTGACCGAGCTCACCAACTACAACGCGACCGCGGTCGGCATCACTATGGCTTTGCAACTCGGCCCGATGCTGCTGCTCATGCCCTGGTCCGGGCTGATCGCCGACCGGTTCAACCGGCGCAAGCTGCTCATTCTCACCCAGACCCTGATGGGATTGCTGGCCCTCGGCCTGGGTATTCTGACCGTGCTCGAGGTGGCCGAGCTCTGGCACGTCTACCTCTTCGCCTTCGGCCTCGGCATCGTCGCGGCGATCGACGCGCCGGCCCGCCAAGCTTTCGTCTCCGAACTCGTCGCTGAAGACCAACTGTCCAACGCTGTCGCACTCAATTCCGCTTCATTCCACGGCGCACGCTTGATCGGTCCGGCCGCCGCCGGACTGCTCACGGTTGCCGTCGGTGCGGGCTGGGTGTTCATGATCAACGCGGTTACCTTCGCAGCGACCGTCTTCGCGATGACCCTGCTGCGCACGCACCAACTGCGTCGCCAACCGACGATCTCCCGCGAGCGTGGGCAGCTGTTGGCTGGCTTCCGCTATGTGCGCGGACGTTCCGACATCGTGGTCGTCATGATCGCAGTCTTTCTGATCGGCACGTTCGGCCTGAACTTCGCCATCTTCACGTCGACCATGGCCACAATCGAGTTCGGCCGGGGGGCTGCGGAATTTGGCTTGCTCAGTTCGATCATGGCCATCGGCGCCGTCATCGGCGCTCTGCTCGCTGCCCGACGGAGCCGTGCCCGGCTGCGCCTCATCGTGCTCGGCACCGCTCTGTTCGGCATTGCGTGCGCACTGTCGGCGATCATGCCAACATATGCCACTTTCGCCATATCTCTCACACTGGTCGGTCTATCCTCACTCACCCTGATGACGACCGCGAACGCGTACGTGCAGACCACGACGAGGCCCGAGATGCGCGGCCGGGTGATGGCGCTCTACATGGCCATCTTCGTCGGCGGCACTCCCCTCGGCGCGCCGCTCGTCGGTTGGGTAGCGGATGCCTTCGGCCCGCGTTGGGCGCTCGGCCTCGCAGCGCTCTCCGGCCTGTCGGCGGCAGCCGTCATATTGTTCTGGATGGTGCGCTATCGCCGGTTGCGGGTGCAGCTGCATCCGTTCTCGTCACCACGGGTGCGCGTGCGGCATGCTGGCGACGGGCGTGCGGTGGCTGCGACCAAGCACGAGGACGAGCACGCCGCCTTGGACATTGCCCCAGACCTGGACCGCGAGCACGCCGCCGAACGCAACCGCGAAACCGCGACGCGAGAAATCGCCATCGTCGAGGCCACAGTGCCGCGCTAGCCGCTGCGTGGGTACCGTTGCCGGGTGCCGGCCTCACACCGCCGATTTCGGCGAGCGGGCACTAGCGCACCCCGCCCATCAAGCGCAGCACCGGGCGGGCGACCAGGGCGAGCATGAGCCCCAGCACGATCGCGATGCCGCCGAGAACGCCGAAGTAAAGTCGCTCGGGCGCCGTCGCGTACCAGGCGGCGAGCACCCCAGACACGGCAGAGCCGAGCGCGACCGAGAGAAAGAACAGCGCAACCATCTGGGTTTTGAACACCGCGGGTGCGAGTTTGGTGGCGATGGAGAGCCCAACCGGTGAAAGCAGAAGCTCCGCAACCGTGAAGACCAGCAAAATGCCAATCATCGCCAGTAGCGGCGTCGAATTCGCCGCGCCGCCGGCAAACGGCAGAAACAACAGGAAAGCGGCCCCCATGACCGCGGTTCCGACCGCGAACTTCATCGGCGTAGACGGCTGCCTCGAGCCCCACCTGGTCCACAGAGCGGCGAAGAGGCCGGAGAGCACGATGATGAAGACGGGGTTGATGGACTGCACCCAGGGCACCGGCATCTCCCAGCCGAACAGAGCCCGGTCAAGCCGCTCTGCGGAATAGATCGTGACGACCGTGAACTGTTGCTGGTACAGCGACCAGAACGCGGTGCTGGCCACGAAAAGCGGGATGAAGGCGTAGACACGTTTGCGTTCTACCGGAGTGATCTGCCGGTTTGTGAGAATCACCGCGAAATAAGCGACCGCGGCGAAAACGGTCAACCCAATCACGATCGTGACCAGATTGCGTGCGGTGATCACGCCGATCAGCACGAGCACGACGATGACGACGACCGTCAGTACTGCCCCGTAGGCATAGCCGCGCCAGCGGGATCGCGGGAGGGGATCCGGTACCAATCGGGCAGTATCCGGCAGCCGTTTGCGGCCGAACGAGTATTGGGTCAAACCGATCGCCATACCTACAGCGGCGAGTCCAAAACCATAATGAAATCCGATCTTGGTCTGCAGCAACCCGGTGAGGATCGGTCCGGCAAACGCGCCGAGGTTGATGCCGAGGTAGAACAACGAGAAACCGGCGTCTCGCCGGGGGTCATCCGGGGCGTAGAGCGCACCGACGACAGACGTCGCGTTGGCCTTGAGCCCTCCGCTGCCGACGGCGATCAGAAGGAGGCCGGTTATGAGACCGCCGACCCCCGGCACGACGGCCAGGGCAATGTGACCGAGCATGATGACGATGGCGCTATAGAACAGCACCCGCTCGGAGCCAAGAAGACGATCGGCGACCCAGGCGCCGAGAATGGTCGACAGGTAGACGCCACCACCGTACGCGCCCACGATGCCGGCTGCCGTGGTCTGGGCAATGCCGAGGCCGCCGTCGGCGGCCGAGAAGTACAGGTACAACAGGAGGATGCCCTGCATACCGTAGAACGAAAAACGCTCCCACATCTCGACGCCGAAGATATTGGCGAGTGATCGCGGCTGCCCGAAGAAGGCTCGGTCCTCATGGACAGCAGCGCGGCCGACGACTTTACTCATTAGACAATGGTACCAACCACGCCGACTACCGGCCGGAGACGAATACCCGAGAGGTGGATGGCGCGCACGGGCGAGCTCATCCTCGCCCCCACCCCGGTCCCCCAGCGCGGCATCCCCTATTTTGCGCGCGCCGCGGCGCCGGCACGGCGCTATTGGCGAGCATGTCAATGAAGACATTCACGTTGGTCTCTGATGGTTTCGCAAGCAGGTCGGTAGACTTCTCAAGCGCTGTGTCGCAACGTTGGCCACCCGTTTGAGTGCCCCTGAGCAGTCGGAGTTTCCATGTTCCACCGAATTCGGCCGATGCTCTCGGCGATCCTGTTGTGCACCGGCGTTGTCGTGGCGGGCGTCGGAGCCCCCGCGGCTGCAACCACGGAGCCCGAGCGATATCTCGTAGACGCAACCTCGCTGGTTGTGCTGGAGGAGGCTCTTGCCGCCGTGCCAACCGCCGACGCCGAGGTTCTGAACGAGGTGGTGAGCGCCATTGTGGAACTCACGCCCGATCAGGCAGCCCTGCTCGATGCCGAACCGGGGGTGGTCGTCGCCAAAGATGTGACGTTGTCGATCAGTGATATACAAAGCGACGCTCCGTGGCAACTCGACCGCCTCGATCAATATTTGGCAACGACACACGCCGCGAGCACAAATCAGGAGTACTGGTATCCGGCCTCCGCAGGAGTGGGCGTTCGCATCTACGTCGTCGACACCGGGGTGCAACGGAATATAACTGATCTTTCAGGACGCGTGACGTCGGGATTTGACGCGATCGCGGGCATCAGCGGCACGGACTGCAACGGCCATGGCACCGCCGTCGCCGCCACGGCCGCCGGCACCGTGTACGGAGCGGCCAAGCGAGCAACGGTCGTTCCCGTTCGGGTAATGGACTGCAGCGGAGTCGGTGCCGGATCTGACATCATCGCAGGCCTCAACTGGATCATGTCGACTCATCCAGCTGGCACCCCCGGCGTCATCAACCTCAGCCTCGGCGCCCTCGACACAACGAAGGATCCCGACTTCCTGCCGCTGGACAGTGCCGTTGAGAATGCCGTCGCGGCAGGGTTCTTTGTGACGATCGCAGCAGGCAACGATGCCGTCGTCCCAGACGATGCCTATAACGCAGACGCCTCCGATGGACCAAACGTTACCGATGGTGCAGACGTTCCCGACGCCTGCCAAGTTGTACCGGCCCGTGTACCGACGGCGTTCACGGTCGGCGCCCTTGACCCAGCGGTCGGTGGCGTTGGCCTCGAAGGGCGGGCATACTTTTCCAACGCGGGTTCCTGCGTCGATCTGTTTGCGCCGGGCTTGGGCGTGCTAACGTCAGCCACTGATTCTCGCGAGACCGTAGTGAGCGGCACCTCGTTTGCAGCCCCGGTGGCCGCCGGTACGGCAGCGGTTTACCTGGCTGAGCACCCCACGGCCACTCCCTCCGAGACGACTTCGGCGCTGCTGTCATCCGCCCAGAGGGACGTTCTCGTGTCGACCCGCGATCAGCCGCTGAATTCAACAATTCGCTTTGGGTCGGGATACGCGACCGCAGCCAGCTCAACGTCAGCCAACCTCGTATTGCGAACGCCGTTCCTGCCGAGCGCACCCGGTGGGCTGGCGGCATCCTCTGGCGGGCTGGTGCAGTGGAACACGGCAGATGGGACCGGCAACACGGTTTTGGGCTATCGCCTGCAGGCGTCGACCGACGGGACGACCTGGTCCACGGTGCTGGACGAAAGATCCGGCGTGCGCCTGTCTCACCAGATGGCATCGGTGACGGCAAATACAACGTACTTCTACCGGGTCGCCGCCGTGAACCGCATTGGTGCCGGCACGTGGGGCGGGCCCATTGCTGTCACAACAACACCGGAGACGACTCCGGCCCAGACACCCCCAACCGCGTCTGGGCCGGAGACGACTCCGGCCCGGACGCCCCCAACCGCGTCTGACAGCGCCACGGCGCTAATCTACGCGGTGTACGACGACGTGCTGGGGCGCACCCCCGATGCTGGCGGTTTGAACGCCTGGCGGTACTCCCTGCTGGAGCAGGGCTGGCCGGTAACGCGGGTCGCCAATTCCGTGCTGAACAGTGATGAATATCTCGTCGGCCAGATCAAGCTGGCGTATCGAACCGTTTTGCACCGCGAGTACGATCAGGCTGGCCTCAACGATTGGCTCAATCGCATCCATATCGGAACTGCGACCGTCGACGAAGTGCAGATGACGTTCATGAAGAGCCTCGAATACTACGAACGCGCCGGTTCTACCCCTTCCGGCTTCACGACTGTGCTGTACCAGGATCTCCTGGTGCGGGCGGCTGGCCCCAGCGAATTGTCTTATTGGGCTGAACAGGTGCGGCTCTACGGAACGGCCAGGGCCGTCAACGGAATCTGGAATTCTGAAGAGTCAGCCGCCGAACGTATCGCGATTGTCTACGAGCTGTTTCTCAACCGCGGTAGCGATCCCGCAGGTATCCGCAGTTGGACGCCTCTGGTGATCGCCCACGGCAATCAGGCAGTTCGCTCGGCCGTGCTGAGCAGTGCGGAATATCTGACAAAGGCGCAGACGCGTTTTCCTCGAGCCTGACCCCGCACCACTTCGGTGGGGAGACTCCCGGCACCGGTCTGGCTGGCGGTTCGCCCAGACCTCCGGACGGCGCGTACGGGCGAAGTAGGCTCGTAGAATGAATCCATTGCTGGTCAGCCTGCCCGATTCCCACCTGCACAAGGCGGTCGGTGAACTGCCCGCCGGCGTCGAAGTCGTCGAATGGCCGCTCGACGGCCCGGCCCCCCGACCGCGGTTCGACATCGTCGTCACGCCGTATATGGGCGGGACCGACCGACTCGCGCACCTCGCCGGCGTCGAGACCCGATTAGTGCAGAGCCAGTCCATCGGCTACGACGGTGTCGATCAGGTCCTCCCAGCCGGGCACGTCTTCGCCAATGCTGCAAGCGTGCACGAAGCCTCCACCGCCGAGCTCACCCTCGCCCTCATCCTGGCCTCCCAGCGCGGCATCCCCGATTTTGTGCGCGCCGCCGACGCCGGCGAATGGGCGCCGGCCCATCACCCGAGCCTCGCCGACCGCACGGTGTTACTGCTCGGCTACGGCGGTGTCGGTCAGGCCATCGAGAGCCGGCTGCTCGCCTTCGAGACCACGGTCATCCGCGTGGCGCGCACGGCCCGCAGCGATGAGCGCGGCGCGATCTACGGCTTCGATTCCCTCTTCGAGCTGCTGCCACAGGCCGACATCGTCGTCGTCGGCATTCCACTGACTGCAGAAACCACCCACCTGGTCGACGACGCGTTCCTGGCCCAGATGCGTGACGATAGCCTGCTCGTGAACATTGCCCGCGGCCCGGTCGCCGATACGGCCGCCCTGCTCGCGCACGCGACGAGCGGCCGCCTCCGGCTCGCACTCGACGTGACCGAGCCGGAACCGCTGCCCGCGGGGCATCCGCTCTTCGCCCTGCCGAATGTGCTCATCTCACCACACGTCGGCGGCGCCTCGAGCGCCATGCTGCCGCGCATGGCTCGGCTGGTGCGTGAGCAGATAGAACGGATGCTGCGCGACGAGACCCCGCTCAACGTCGTGTTGAAGAGTTAGTCGCTGCGTCAACCTGTTCAGCCGTCGATGGCCGCGTTCGCACTGGCTTGCGCGGTGCGCAGGGCCTGGTCGACTGGAATGCGACCCAGGAACATTTCGGCGAAAGTCGACTCGAACGCGTCGGAGGCCTCGGCCCATCTTGCGCCCTGCGGCGCCTGCACTGTGCCGTTATCGAGCACATCGATGAACGCGGTCACGTCGACGCCCCGTTGCTGCCACGACTCGATGTAACTGGCCTGCGCACCGATGACGGCCGGCGATGCCGACCCGTCTTCGCCGATAGCCGCGCTGCCCGCGGTGCTGCCGAGCCACTCGAGCAGTTTGCGGGTCTGTCCCGGATGCTTCGAGTCGGCGTTGCCAGCGGCGATGACGCCGTTGGTGACGCTGATCGCGCCGGCCGGACCCGACGGAATTGCCGCGACCCCCCACTCGAAGCCGGCGCCATCGCTCACGTTGCTGAGGTTGTAGACGCCGCTCTGGAACAGGGCCATCTTGCCCTGCAGAAACTGGTCGAGCGCGAAGTCGCCGTTGAGGTTGGTGTCGGCGGCCGACGGGGCCACGTGATATTTGTTCATCAGGTCGATCACGTACTGGAACGACTCCTGTCCCTCGGCCGTGTCGAAAACGAACTCGTCGCCGTCTTGCAGGGCCGCGCCGTTCGAGCCGAGGTAGTTGAGGTAGATGGCGTTGAGGTCGTTGGCGGCGTTGTAGCCGTACTGCACGATTTGTGAGGGGTCGAACGCTGGGTTGTCGGCGGTATTGCCGTTGGCGTCGATGGTGAGCTTTTGCAGCACGGGCAGCAGGGTGTCGTCGCCGGTGGCCGGATCCCAGTGCAGGTCGCCGACGCTGCCCGGGTCGATACCGGCTGCCGCGAGGAGTTCCTCGTTGTAATACAGTCCGATCCCGGGATCAGCGAGCTGGGGCACTCCCCAGAGCGCACCATCGAGGGTGTACTGGTCGATGACGCTGGGTTGCCAGTTGACCTGAGCATCGGAGCCGAGGGCATCCGTTATGTTCATCAGGCTGCCATTGACGGCATAGTCCGCGAAGTTACCGGCGTTCACCCAGAACACATCGTCGGCGGTCTCGCCCGCCACGTCGACGCGCAGCTTGGTGAAGTAGTCGGCCCACGGTACAACGTTGACGGCGACATCGATGCCCGGATTGGCTTTCTCGAACGCCGTGAACGACTTTTCGTAGGATTGCGCGACCTGTTCGTCCCAGACCCGCACTGTCAGCGTCGTGTCGGAGCCGGTTTGCGGAGTCAGCGCCAGCGCAGTGGCGACGCCGCCGATGGCGACAACGGATGCGACGGTGACCATGGCAATAATGGTTGAGCGTTTGGCGATGGTGTCCCCTGTTCTTGTTGGAGGCTACCAGTTGCCGCCCGCTAGCAACACTATGAAGACGCCGCGAGGTGCTCGCCGAAAAACGCTTCGATGCGCCTCCAGGCGTCGGCAGCGGCCACCGGGTCGGGGCCGGCGCCGAGGATGCGCGCCAGCACCGGGCGCAGCACCCGCGGCCCGGTCTCGGCATCGTTGAGAAAGGAGTGACCGGCGCCCGGGTATTCCTTGACGTCGTGCTCGATCTTCAGCCGATCGAGGGAAGAATCGAGAGTGGCCGCTGCGCCGATGAGCGACCGGTCGGCGCCGCCGAAGCTGCCGACGATCGGGCAGGCACCGACCAGGTGGTCGTCGAGTTCCTTCGGCAGCCGACCGTAGTTGACCGAGGCGACGTCGAAGCCGCGCGTGGCCGTGGCGAGGGCGAAACCGCCCCCCATACAAAAGCCCAGCACGCCGATTCGACCAGTGCAGTCGTTGCGCCCGCGGAGGAACGTGCGGCCCGACTCGATGTCGACGAAGGCCCGGCCGGCACCGGCCGACAGGGCGCGAAAGGTAGCCACGAGACATGTGCGCGGACCGCCCGCGGTGAACAAATCGGCCATGAGGGCCAGATATCCGGCCTCCGCCATGCGGATCACCTGGCGGCGCATGACGTCGGTGAGGCCGAATGCCTCGTGCACGAGCACGACACCAGGCCACGGGCCGTCGCCCGAGGGAATCGCGAGCACGGCTTTCAGGCCGGCGCTCCCACCCGGTCCGTCGGGCAGTTTCAGGTCGATGAGCTGGGGTGCAGCGGTCATGGTCTCTCCCGGGTTGGCTGAAACTGTATCCCGCAAATCTCGTAAAGTCGTATAGTGTGTGGTCAGACCACAGCTCGTCGACCGAGAGGACCCGTGACCGCGATCAGTCTTCGTGCCTGGCAGGTCGTGCTCGATGCCGTCGAACTCGACCTGCTCGAGGGACGTCTCAGCCCAGGCGATCACCTGCCGCCCGAACGCACCCTCGCCGCCGACCTGGGTGTCGGTCGATCGAGCGTGCGGGAAGCACTGCGGGTGCTCGAGGTCTTGGGTCTCATTCGCACCGCCGCCGGCTCCGGACCCTCGGCCGGCGCGATCATCGTCGCTCGCCCCGGCGGCGGCATGTCGTCGCTCATGCGCCTGCAGGTGGCAGCCCAGGGGTTTCCGGTAGCCGACGTGGTGAAGACCCGCCTCGTGCTGGAAGGTTTCATCGTCGCCGAGCTGGCCGAGGCCTGCCGCACCAGCACTCCCGATTTGACCAGCTCCGCGCAAATCCTCACCGCCATGGAAGAGCATTCCCTTACCGAAGCCGAATTCCTCGCCCTCGACGCCCAGTTTCACCTCTCTCTCGCCGAAGCGAGCGGCAACCTGGTCATCACCGCGACCATGGCCGGCCTTCGCAGCGCCATCGAGGGGTACGCACGGGCTGGCGCGCTGGGTCTGGCGAGCTGGCCGAAAACATCCGCTCGTCTCATGCTCGAGCATCGCAGCATTCTCCGTGCCATCCTGACCGGTCAAGCCGATGCCGCCCGCCTCGCCGTGCAGGCCCACATTTCGGGGTACTACGCCGAGACCCACCTCACCGCACACTAGATAAGGACGACCATGATTCAACGACGCATCCCCAAGATCGCAGACCTCGCCCCGCTGATGAGGTTCAAGACCCCCGAGCTCAACGCGAAGAAGCGCCGCCTCGATGCGGCGCTCACGATCGCCGACTTGCGGACCATCGCCAGGAAGCGCACGCCGAAGGCTGCGTTCGACTACACCGAGGGTGCAGCCGAAGCCGAGATCTCGCTGGGCCGAGCTCGCCAGGCCTTCGAGGACATCGAGTTTCACCCGTCGATTCTGCGCGACGTGTCGAGCGTGTCGACCGGCTGGGACGTGCTCGGTGCCCCGGTTTCTCAGCCCTTTGGCATCGCACCCACCGGCTTCACCCGAATGATGCAGACCGAGGGCGAAATTGCCGGGGCGCATGCCGCGGCCCGGGCCGGCATCCCCTTCGCCCTGTCGACCATGGGCACGACCTCGATCGAAGACGTCAAAGCCGCCAACCCGAACGGGCGCAACTGGTTTCAGTTGTACATGTGGAAGGACCGCGACCGCTCGATGGCGCTCGTCGACCGGGCCGCGAAAGCCGGGTACGACACGCTTCTGGTGACCGTCGACGTGCCCGTCGCCGGCGCCCGCCTACGCGACAAGCGCAACGGCTTCTCGATTCCGCCGGCGCTCACCCTCGGTACCGTCGTCAATGCGTTGCCGCGCCCGGAGTGGTGGATCAACTTTCTGACCACCGAGCCACTCTCCTTTGCGAGTCTCGATCGCTGGAGCGGCACCGTCGCCGACCTGCTCGATTCCATGTTCGACCCGACCGTCGACTTTGAAGACCTCGCCTGGATCAAGGCGCAGTGGCCCGGCAAGGTCGTCGTCAAGGGCGTGCAGAACATCGACGACGCCAAACGCCTCGTCGATCTCGGCGTTGATGGCATCATCCTGTCCAACCACGGCGGTCGCCAACTCGACCGAGCGCCGATCCCGTTCCATTTACTGCCGCGGGTCGCCCGCGAGGTCGGCGCACACACCGAGGTGCACCTCGATACCGGCATCATGTCGGGGGCCGACATTGTCGCGTCGATCGCCCTCGGCGCCCGCTTCACGATGATCGGCCGCGCCTACCTCTACGGCCTCATGGCCGGCGGTGAGGCCGGGGTGGACCGTACGATTGCGATTCTGTCGGAGCAGGTGGCCCGCACCATGCGTCTGCTCGGTGTTAACGCACTCGAAGAACTGAACCCCGGCCACGTGACCCAGCTCTCGCGGCTCCAGCCGGTGGCCGCGCCCCTGGTCGATGCCGCCGAGGCAGTTCCGGCGCGCAGAGCTCCCGTACGCACGAGCGCTGCGCCCAAGCAGACGGTTAGCGCATCCGCTGTCGTCACGAGCGCTCCGGTGAAGCGTGCGCCGAAGAAGGCGGCTCCGACAGAGTAGGCGAGACGGAGTGCATCCGTCAGCAGGTCGGCATCTCACACATGCAACGCGCACCGCACAGTCACCTGACGCGCGTGGGCGTCCCCCAGGTACCGGCGCACGCGTCAGGCGAGACGCTCGCTCAAGGCCCGCAGGGCGAGCGCGTCGTCTTCCCAGGCGCCGCCCTCGTGCCCGTTGTACGGCCAGACCGTGATCTGCTTCGGTCCGGCGTAATTGTTGTAGGCAGCGAACACTGTTGACGGCGGGCAGATCGGGTCCATCAGCGCTGCCGTCATCGTCACCGGCGCGGTGGCGCGCTTGGCAAAGTTGACACCGTCGAAGTAGGCCAGTACGTCGTGTACCTGCGTCGCCCTCAGCCGATTGGTCGCGAGGTACTGGCCGAGTTCACGATACGGCAGCGCATCGGTGATGACGGATGCCCTCGGAAAGTCACAGAGAAACGGCACGCGCGCGACCACGGCGGCCAGATCGGGCACGAGCCCAGCCACAGCGAGCGCAATACCGCCGCCCTGACTGGTGCCCACTACGCCCACTCGCGCAGAGTCGACAAGCTCGAGGCTGCGGGCCGCCGCGACGGCGCGCACCGCATCGGTAAACAGCCGACGGTAATAGTAGGTTTCGCGGAACTCAATGCCACGAGTCATAAAACCGGGTACCTGCGGTCCGCTGCCCGCATCGTCGCGCGTGTCCCCGGTGCTGCCGTTGAATCCCTGACCACGCAGGTCCATGTCGAAGTGCGCGTATCCGGCGGATGCCCACAGCAGGTTCTCGAACGCTTGCCCGCGCCCCCGTCCGTAGCCGTGAAACTGCACGACGGTCGGCAACGCAGCGCCAGTGCCAGCGGGAACGCGTAACCACGCTTTGATCGGCTGCCCGGCAAACCCCGCGAACGTCACGTCGAAGACGTCGAGCGTGCTCAGCCCGCAATCGACCCGTGTGGCGATGGTATTGAGCGGATACCGGTCGGCCTCGAGGAGCGTGTCTGCCCAAAACGCGTCGAAATCAGCGGGGTCGACTTGACCACTGCGATAGGCGCGGAGTTCGGCTTCAGACAGGTCGGTGTACATGATTGCCAGCCTAGGGTGCCTGGCCGCCGCGCCCCGGCCAGTCGTCACGCACCGACACCCCCTTTTCGGCCGCCCCACCGCGCGGCCATCCCACCGCACGGTCATCCCACCGCACGGCCGGGCGGCAGCTGGCGCGGGGCAGGAGCCTACTTGGCTGCGGCGAGGTCGACGAGCGCGAGACGCAGCTGCTCGACGGCCCAGTCCACATCTTCCGCAGAAACCACGATCGGCGGTGCCAGGCGAATAGTCGACCCGTGCGTGTCCTTGGCGAGTACGCCGCGGGCAAGAAGGGCCTCGCAGACCACCCGGCCCGAGGCCAGCGACGGGTCGATGTCGATGCCGGCCCAGAGCCCCACGCCGCGCACGGTGATCACGCCGTGGCCGATCAGTGCGGAAAGCCCCGCGTGCAGGCGCGCACCGAGTTCGGTCGCGCGCTGTTGGTAGTCGCCGGTGGCCAGCAGGTTCACAACGGCCAGTCCGACGGCAGCGGCGAGCGGGTTGCCGCCGAAGGTCGAGCCGTGCTCGCCCGGGTGCAGCACTCCGAGAACGTCAGTGTTGCCGACCACGGCCGAGACGGGAACGATGCCGCCGCCGAGGGCTTTGCCGAGCAGGTACAGGTCGGGCACGACTCCCACGAGGTCGCAGGCAAAGGTCGATCCGGTGCGACCGAGGCCCGACTGAATCTCATCGGCGATGAACAGCACGCCCAGGCGTTTGGTGATCTCGCGCACGGCCGGCAGATACGACGCTGGCGGTACAACGATGCCGGCCTCACCCTGGATGGGTTCGAGCAGCACGGCCACGGTGTTCTCGTCGATCGCGGCTTCAAGGGCCGCGGCATCACCGTAGGGCACGGTGCGAAAACCGGGCGTGAACGGGCCAAAATCGGCCCGGGCAGACTCGTCATCGGAGAAACTGATGATGGTGGTGGTGCGGCCGTGAAAGTTACCGGCGGCCACGATGATGTTGGCCAGGTCGGGCGCGACGCCCTTCACCCGGTAGCCCCAGGCGCGGGCCACCTTGATGCCGGATTCGACCGCCTCGGCGCCGGTATTCATCGGCAGCACCATGTCCTTGCCGGCGAGTTTGGCAAGCGCGGTCACGAACGGGCCGAGCTGATCGTTGTAGAAGGCCCGGCTGGTCAGGGTGATGCGGCCCAGCTGAGTACGGGCGGCGTCGAGCAGTACCGGGTTGGAATGCCCGAAATTCACCGCCGAGTACGCGGCCAGGCAGTCCAGGTAGCGGCGACCAGCGACATCCGTTACCCAAGCGCCGTCACCCGATGCAACAACGACCTCGAGTGGGTGGTAATTGTGCGCGGCGTGCGCGCTCTCCTCTGCGATCAGGGCGGCTGCTGCTGGCGAAACGGATGCGGCGGCTTCAGTCTTCGCGTCGGTCAGGTTCGGGGTCATAGCGTGCTCCTTCAGATTAGTGTTCGCGGTGTTGACAGGCGCGGTGTTGGGGGCGCAGTGTCATCGGCGCAGCTCGAGCGTGCAGCACTTGACGCCCCCGCCGCCCAGCAGCAGCTCGGACAGGTCGACGCCGATCGGGTTGTAGCCGCGGGCGCGCAGCTGGCGTTCGAAATCCTTGGCACGGGCCGCGATGACGACGTTGTAGCCGTCGGAATATGAATTGAGGCCCAAAATGGCGGCATCTTCTTCGGTGACGATGACCGCGTCCGGGTAACGCTCCTGCAGGATCGCGAGGCTCGGCGCGTCGAAGGCGCTCGGCAGGTAGGCGATATTGGTGTCGTCGAGCACGGCGACGGCGGTGTCGAGGTGGTAGAAACTCGGGTTGATCAGGCGCAGGGTGACGACCGGGCGCCCGGCGATGTTCGAAAGCTCGACGTGGCTGTTGGAGTCGCTCCGAAAGCCGGTGCCGGCCAGGATGACGTCGCCGACCAGCAGAAAGTCGCCCTCGCCCTCATTGGTCTCGACCGGTACGCGCACGTCGAAGCCGTTGGCACCGAACCAGTCCATGTAGGCGGGGCCCTCGGGCTGGCGCTCGACATGGGTGAATTTAGCGCCATAGGCCTGATTGTCGATCACGAAGCCACCGTTGGCCGCGTAGACCATGTCGGGCAGGCCGTCGATCGGATCGATCAGCTGCACGTCGAAGCCGAGGCCGACATAGGTGTCGTACAGGGTCTGCCATTGGGCGACGGCGAGCGAGGTGTCGGTGGGCACGGCCGGGTCCATCCAGGGGTTGATGCGGTACACCACGGTGAAGAACTGCGGCTTGCACATCAGCACGGTGCGCTTAGTAGCGATACGCACGGGAACGGCCAGGTCTTCGGCAAGGACGGGGATGGCTGAGTCGATCGACATGAGGCTCCTTCGGGGATCCGCTGGCCTGTCGACCCTCGGAAATCGGGTGAATGGCGGACCAGGTCGCTCACGTGAGCCCGGCACGAACAGCAGTGATCGTTCCGGGACGCCGCTCTTAGTCTCACACAGCATGATTCGACGTTTCACGCTGATCTGCGCAAGAAATCTTCGAGATGAACGGTATTGACGCAATTTTACGTATTACCGCCCCCTAGACTCGCCCCATGGACAACCTCGATCACAGCATTCTCGACCTGCTCCGCCAGAACGCGCGGGCAGGCTACGGTGACATCGGCTCGGTGGTGGGGCTGTCGGCATCCGCTGTGAAGCGCAGAGTCGACCGCCTGGTGGCCGACAAGGTGATTCGCAGCTTCACCATCCAGGTCGACCCGGCGGTCGACGGTATGAGCACGGAAGCCTACGTCGAGCTGTTCTGCCGCGGCACGGTGGCTCCCGACGAATTGCTGCGTATTCTCTCGGGGGTGCCCGAGGTTGTCGATGCGGGAACCGTCACCGGCAGCGCCGACGCCATGGTGCACATTCGCGCCCGCGACATTCCCGGCCTGGAGGCGGCCCTTGAAAAGGTGCGCCTCGCCCCCAACGTCGACCACACCCGCAGCGCGATCGTGCTCTCCCGCCTGATCCATCGCTCAATCGAATAGCGGACTGTTACCCGGGCAGCGGCTTGTGCTGCACCGGAGAGATCAGGTGCAGCAGGGTGACCGCGGCGATCGACCCGGCACAGAGGATTCCGGCGAGCACAACGATCTGAAACCGACCAGCCTCGAGCGGTGAGGCTCCCCCGAAGATCGCTCCGACGAACGCTCCCGGCAGCGTCACCAGCCCCGTGGTCTTGGTCTGGTCGGTGGACGGAATGATCGCGAAGTAGACCGCCCGCCTGGCCAGGTCGCGGGTGGACTGCCGCGGCGTGGCCCCGAGTGCAAGCCAGCCCTCAACCTCGTCCCAGTGATCGCCGACCGCCTCCGAGAAGCGGCGCCCGCTGAGCGTCGCGATCGACATGGCGTTGCCGATGATGATCCCGCCGATCGCGAGCACGTAGCGCGGCGAGAACTCGATCGCCCCGGTCGTGAACACGATGGTCAGCGTGACGCCCACGCCGAGCGCCATCGCCGCGGCCACGCGCACCAGATGTGGGCGGCTGAAGCCGATGCGCCGCGTGACGGTCATGACGGCCGCTGCGAACATGACGAGCAGTCCGACGCCAACCCAGAGCGGATCGTTGATGATGCCGCTGAGAATGAGGCTGATCGCGGCCAGTTGCAGGGTTCCGCGCAGCAAAGCGAGTGCCGGGGCGAACGGATGCTGCGTGCGATAGGCCCGCAGCACCGTCACAACCACCGCGAGAAGCAGCACGACACCGACCAGGGTCGGCAGCAGCCCGGCCAATTCTGCGGGGAGGTCGGCCGGAAAAGTCATGGCTCGAGCCTACGCGGCCACGCGAGAGCGCAGAGATGGTTGTTTCGCTGGAGCTGAAGCAACTCGTTACCCGATTCTGCGAAACATCGCGGAGAACGTACCGTTGGTATGCTGTTGCAGCTTTCGTTGTAGCGAGGCAAAATTGCTCATGACGTCGAACGGAGGGTCCCATGCCCACATCCTTTATTGCCATCGATTCCCGATCGAGCACGCCACCATTCGAGCAGTTGCGCAGCCAGGTCGTCGCTGCTGTGCGCTCCGGCGAGCTGCCTCACGATACCCGCCTGCCCACCGTGCGCGCCCTGGCCGCCGAGCTCGGCCTGGCCACGAACACCGTCGCGCGTGCCTATCGCGAGTTGGAGCGGGACAGTGTGATTGAAACGCGGGGCAGATTCGGATCTTTCGTCGCCCCCAATGTTGATTCGGCCGAGCGACACGCGCAGGCTGCTGCCGACGCGTTCGCGGCACGGATCGAGCAGCTCGGCCTGAGCCCGGCCGCGGCGCTCGTCCTGGTCACCGATGCGCTGAACCGCCGTTCCGACGCCTGACCAGCGGCCTTGCGTCGCGCATGTGCATTGTTACCCTGGTACAGAATTGACACAAAAGGGAGGTTTTGTGGACACGGTCGTACTGATCCTGGCGGCGCTGGTACTGGCGGGTCTCGGCATCCGCTTGATTCATAGCGCACGAGACGAACCACGCAGGCGGATGCTGCAGGCTTACTCCCGGAAGGTCGGGCTCGCGTTGGTCCCTGAGATCGTTCCCGAGCTGTCGGGCCGGATCCATCGCCGCGAACGCGCAGGGGTGGTCGGGTCGATGGTCGGACTCGTTTTGAGCGTCACGGCGCTCGTCGTGACGGACGGCAATCAGAACTTGGGGAACGGGTTTCTGATCGTTGTAGCGATGACGGTCGGATCGACGGTCGCGGTCATCGGTGACGATTCCCGCTTGGCGTTCGCCCCTGTCGCTGACGCGCCACGACTGGCGCGCAGCGCCTCTCCCTGGCTGACCGACTACGTCACCCGGATGCACCGCGCGTTCTCACTGGTCCTGTTGGGCCTCGCCACCCTGAGCTACATCGCCGTGCTTGGGGTCATTGCGATCAACCCGGATCGGGTGTTCGACGACGTCTCGGTGCGCACGATTCTCTGGCCGGCCGGGCTGCTGCTCGCGCTCGCAACCGCTGCGAGCCTGGTGACCTGGGCGGCGGCGAATGCTCTGCTCGGCCGCGGTCAACCGGCCGACACGTACATCCAACTTGCCTGGAGTGATGCTTTTCGCAGCACCACCCTGCGCAGCCTCGTCGAGATTCCCGGGATCATCGCCGCCACGAGCTCCTACGTGTTGTTTCTCTCCTTGAGCGAGGCGATCAACCTGCCGGCGCCCGGCTCGATCGACGAGATTCTGGCCGGCTCGTTCACGATCATGGGCCCGGTACTCCTCGTCGTGCTGGTCAGCTGGAGCCTGACGAGCATGCGCAATCGCAGCACGACGCACTTTCTGCGCAGGCTGTGGCCCGAGACGGCCATCGAACTCGACCACCGTCGCACGCGCGCCGCCGGTGGTGGTGGTAGCGATCGGCCCGATGATCAGGCCGGCGATCGGCCCGATCCGGGCAACCGAACACAGGCTTCCGCATGATGCTGCTGGTCGATCCGTTGTCTGCGACACCGCCCTACGAACAGTTACGGGTGCAGGTGTTCGCCGCGGTGCGCTCGGGAGATCTGGCCCCCGGCGACAAGGTGACAACGGTGCGCAGGCTTGCCGAAAATCTGGGGCTCGCCGCCAATATGGTGGCTCGCGCGTACCGTGAACTCGAGCGTGACGAGGTCATCGAGACGCGGGGCCGGAACGGATCCTTCATCGCCGCGAGCGGAAATGCCGCCCAGCAACAGGTCCAGGTTGCCGCCGCCACATTCGCCGGCAAGGCGCGACAGCTCGGCGTGGAGCCCGAGGAAGCGCTCGCGTTTGCGCGCGCGGCCCTCGGCATCCGCTTGTAGCGCGCGGGACGCACCAACCGGACGGGGCCCGGGCCCCGTCCGCAGTGGTGCGGTGGCGGGAGGCTAGGGGGCCGGGCGGTAGTGGGCGGCCAGGCGGGCGAAGCCCTCGTCGAGCGACACCTCGGGCGTCCAGGCCAGGTCGGCGCGGGTGCGACGCTGGTCGAACCAGTGCGCGGTCGAAAGCTGCTCGGCCAGAAACCGGGTCATCGGCGGCTCATCCGTTCCCGGGCGAGCGCGCCAGATAGCCTCGATGAGCGAGCCGGCGGCGCGGGCAGCGGATGCCGGCACCCGCCAGGCTGGCGCGGGCACGTCGGCCGCGCCGCAGATTCCCGCCAGGAGTTCCGCAATTGGGCGCGGTTCACCATTGGTGATCACATAAGACTGCCCGTGCACACGCTCGGCGGCATCGAGCGCTGCGTGGATCGCGGAGGCTGCATTGTCGACGTAGGTCGTGTCGATGAGCGCCGCACCGTGTCCGAGCAGCGGCAGCCGCCCATGACGGGCACGATCGACGATCCGGTCGATCAGCTGGGTATCCCCGGGGCCCCAGACCAAGTGCGGACGCACCGCGACCACGCTGAATTCGGGAGCATCGGCGGCGAGCGCGAGCAGTTCGGCTCGCGCCTTGGTGCGGGCATAGTCGCCGCGAGCCTGCCCGGGCGCGGCCGGCAGGGCGTCAGAACCCATGATCGAACGGCCGGCATGGGCAACGGACGGCGAGGAGACGTAGACGAAACGCACGACGCCGGCATCCGCTGCGGCCTGCACGACGGTGCGCGTTCCGCCGACGTTCACCGCCTCGAAATCGGCCGGGTTGCCGGTGAGCGATACCTTTGCCGCGAGGTGCACGACCGCCTGCATACCGTTCACGGCGTAGGCGAGGCCGGCATAGGGGGTGTCGGCGGGTGTCGTGATCGAGCCGTGCACATCTTCGACGCCGGGCACGCCGGATGGCCGGCGTTGAAAGGTGCGCACCTCGTGCCCGGCCGCGCTGATGCGGGCAGCTACGGCCCGGCCGAGAAATCCGCTGGCACCCGTGACGAGCACTCTCATGGCTTGACCCAGCGACCGCCAGAGAGGATTCCAGTGGCCCAGCGCGACAATCGGCTGCGGTCGATCTTGGAGTTGTGTCGAATGTCGGTCGGCAGGCCCGGAACCACGAGCACTGCGGCGACCGGTGTGCCGACCATCGAGCGCACGGCAGCGGCGAGCGCCTCGGGTGCCCGGTGCGCGCGGCGGGCGGGCGGCACGGTTTCGAGCACGGCGACCTGCTGCTGGGTGCCGAGAGGGCCGACGCCGACGAACGCTGCACGAGAAACATCAAGCAGGGTTTCGATCCGCTGCTCCGGACCCACCGGGGTGACCACGCCGTCGGCCGTCACGATGACGTGCGGCATGCGGCCCTCAACCCAGAGGCGGCCTGCGCTGTCAAGGTGGCCGACGTCGCCGGTGCGGTGCCAACGTTCGCCCGGTATTCCGCCACGCCGCGAGCCGCGCTCGGTGAGCCAGAGGCGGTCGTAATGGTCCTTCACGTGCGGCGCCGACACCACGATCTCGCCGGTCACGTCGGGTTCCTCCGAGAGGTCACCAACGGATGCCCCACTCGCGTCGAGCGCGCTGATGCGGATGCGAGTGGTCGCAGTCGACCCGCCGACACAGACTCCCCCGGCCGGGTTCGCCGTATCGAGCGCCGGCAGGTTCGCCGTGTTCGGCGGCGCCGGGACCGACTCGCCGTCGCGCGCGACGGCCGGCACCGCCTCCGATTGTGCGACACTCGCCGCCGCAGCCCGAATACCGTCGAGCGTGATGTCGGCCATGAGCAGGCCCTCGGTCATGCCGTACGGCGTGTGCGCGGTCGCTTCCGGCATGAGCGCCGCGGCCTGGGCAAGCAGGCTCTCGGAGATCGGCGCACCGGCCGAGAGAAAATGCTGCACCCCGGCGAGGGCAGCATGATCGGCCGGCGTGAGCGCAGCGGCGGTCGCGACGACGTTCACGAGCGCCGCGGGCGAGAGAAAGACGACCGTCGCGTCGATCGCGGCGACGGCGGACGCGACGGCGGATGCGGTGAGGGTCTTCGGCGCGGTGACATCCATGTCGGGGGTGACCGAGCGGGCACCGAGGGCCGGTCCGAGCAGCGCGAACGGGGCGAATCCGGCGACAAGGCCGGTGCCGACACCGACGCCGTACTGCAGAAAGAGCGCGCGGCTCACGGCCGAGAGCTGGCCGTGCGTGTAGACGACTCCCTTGGCCGGGCCGGTCGAACCGGACGTGAACAGCACGGCGGCCGCATCGCTCGGCGCGGGTTCAGCCGGAAGCGCGTCGCCGGCGCTGAGGCGAGCCTGGCCCAGGCTGATCAGTTCGGCGAGGGTGTGCTCGACGCCGATCAGCCGGGCCATCGGGCCCGGAAAGCCTGCGACCGAAATTTTACGCCCCGGCCACCCGAGCGCACGGGCGGCCAGGAGGCCGGGAGCGGCCCCGACGACGAAGTCGGGGCGGGCGCCGCGCACGGCGCGGGTGAGGCCGGCCAGGCCGAGGCCGGCATCCGCTACGACGACGACGGCGCCGATGCGCACGCAGGCATAGAGCACCGCGGTGAGGTCGGCGCTTGGCGGCACGAGCAGCGAGACCCGGTCGCCGGGTTTGACGCCGATGTGCACGAGTCCGGCGGCAATCTGCCGCACGCGCAGCGAGAGCAGTCGCCAGCTAACGGCGCGAGGGGCCGGCTGCATGTCGACGAGGGCGGTGTCGTCGGACGCCTGTAGTTCGTTGAGGTAATGCCACAGCGGATGCGTCCCCGCTGCTGCCCACGCAGCCAGGCCCCCCGAGACGGGCGTCTCGCTCGGCTCGACCGAGACCGAGACCGAGACCGAGGCCGAAGCCGAACCCGAACCCGAGACCGAACCCTCGAGTGGAGCGCTCACGACAGCATCGCCCAGCCAGAGCAGCGCGGCGGCGGCGTAGTCCGCATCTTCGGCGAGCAGGTGGCCAGCGCCTTCGAACCGGTGCACGCGGGCGTGTGGCATCCGTTCGACCAGATCGTCGAGGTAGCGGTCACTGAAGATCGGGTCGCGCGGTCCCCACAGCAGCAGGGTGGGCGAAGCGAGCAAGCGCACGCCCTCGGCGATGCGGTCGAGTTCAGCCCGGCTCTCGTGCTCGGGGGCAACCGGGATATCGGCGACGAAACCGCCGATGCCGCCGCGGCGCGCGCTCGTTCGGTACGGCGCGCGGTAGCCGCGCTTCACCGCGGCAGATAGCGGCGGATGCGCCAGGGCCAGCGTCGTGGCGAGGAAGGCGGGCGTGGCAACGGTTGCCGGGCCGAGGATGCCGCGCCCGAGCGCGAGCCGCAGCGGCGCCGGAATCGGATCGCCGGCCGGCTGGTGCACTGCAGTGTTCAGCAGCATGACGCCGGCCAGTAGCTCGGGGTGGTCGACGGCCCAGCCGAGGGACACCACTCCGCCCCAGTCGTGGCCGAAAGTGATCACCGGACCGGTCAGTTCGAGCGCGTCGGTCAGGTCGCCAAGGTCCTGCACCCGGCGAGCCAGCGGGCGAAACCTCCCGGTGCGTGCCGAGAAGCCCATATCGAGCTGGTCGACGGCGATCACGCGCCAGGCTGGCGCGCCCGACGCCGCGGCCTCCGTCGCCGACGCCAGCAGACCGCGCCAGAGGTAGGACCAGGTGGGGTTACCGTGCACACACAGAATTGTGCCGACCGGAATCACGCCGAGCGCGTCAAGCTCTGGGCCGTTATCGAGCAGGTGCCAGCCGTGGGTCACGCCGCCAGCGCTGCCGCTCTCCGTGACCTCGGTCAGTCGCGACCACACCGGATTCAGCCCGGGCAGGCCTGCCGGTGGCAATGCGGCCGGGTCCGATATGGCGACGGGAAGACGCCGGGGGCCCACCCTCACCAAACGAGTTCCATCATGGCGGTGTTCAGGCCAGAGCCGACGCCCATGAGCAGCACCCGGTTGCCCGACTTCAGCGTCGACGCCTCCTGCGCGAGCGTGATCGGAATCGACGCCGGGCCAACGTTGCCGAGGGTGGGAAAGGTCAGCGGAATCTTGGTCTTGTCCATACCGGTGGCCTTGATGATGGCGTTGGTGTGCACGCTTGAGACCTGGTGCAGGATGTAGCGATCCATGTTCGACCAACTCCAGTCCCGCTTGGCTTCGGTCCAGGCCGAAACGACGAGTTCCATACCGCCCCTGAGCAACGCTTTCGCGTCGGTGAACATGCCATCGACACTGCCGACGCACAGGTCATTGAATTGGGTTGCCGCGCGGGTGACACCGCCGAGGATGCGGTGCCCGCCGGGGTGAGCATCCGCCGGGCCGAGCACTGCGGCGGCTGCGCCGGAGCCGAGGGTGAGGCTTGCGAACTCGCTCATGAAGTCTTTGCGCTTGATACCCGGGCGGCCGAGGCGTTCGATCGTGTTGGACTGAATCTCGTCAGCGTCTTCGCCGTCGATGATCACTGCGTATTTGATCTGGCCGGAGTCGATGAGCTGCGCTGCGAGGGTCATGCCGTTGACGAAACCGAGGCAGGCGTTTGCAATGTCAAAGTTGATGGCCGACGACGGCAGGCCGAGTCCGTGGTGGATGCGCACAGCGACCGAGGGCTCGAGGTGTTTACGAGTGACCGAAGTGTTGATCAGCAGGCCAACGTCGCTGGGCTTGATGCCGGCCTCCCTCAACGCGATCTCACCGGCCTTGACCGCGGCGTCGTCGAAGGTTTCGTTCGGGCCCCAGTTGCGTCGCTCGTACACTCCGGCCACACGCTGCAGCAGCCCGGTGGGCAGCTTGAGGCGCGTCAAAACAGGCTTCAACCGTCGGTCGATTTCTTCGGACGTCGTAATGAGGGGTGCCATGAGACTGGCTACCGACAACAAAGCGACGTTTCGATGCGTCGTCGTCGCATTTCCGTTCAAGCGTCAACCCCTGTCGAATTGTGGACAGCGGTAATTATACGTCCCCTACCAGTTTGCCCCACTCAACACTATGCCAGGAGCACATAGCCGGTGCGCCCACGCGAGGCGCACCGGCCGCTTCTCAGATGACGCCCTGCGAGAGCGTGCTCGGGTTGCCGAACCGATGCGCGGTGATCGAGATGGCCTGTTCACGCAGGAACGGCAGCACCTCGATGCGGCCGGCCTGAGTGACAGCGTTGAAATACACGGCAACGTCCGGGCTGCCGTTCGTCGCCTCAGCAAGAGCGGATGCCGCCTCCGCCGCGCCCAGCACCGGGTCACTGCCGATGAGACGCACGCGGCTGGCCGTGATTGTGCCCGAGCGGGCCCGGTCGAGCCACTCCTCGTCACTCTCGACGACTACTGGCGTCTCGCGCTCAGCGAGGATATTGCGCACGGCGGGTGGCACCGGAATGGCGCTGGACACGTCGAAACGCGATCGTGACAGGGTCGCGGCGGCGATCACGCGCAGCAGTTGGGCGAGCGTGCCGGTTTCCGTCAGGCGCACGGTGACCGGCAACGCGCGGTAGCGGAACAGGTTACGCTCCACGCCGAGGCCGGTCGCGTCGCGCACGACATTGAACTCCTCGCGCCAGGCCAGCGCGTCACTCACCGCCGAGCGGCGCAGTACATCGAAGTCGGTGTAGTCGAGAAAAGGCTGGCTGGCCTCGATGATGTCGGTGACGCGCTGCTCGAGGCCGCGCAGGTGCAGTGTCGAGCTGTTGCGGCCCGGTTCGCTGACCCAGCTGCCAAGGCCAAGCAGGTAGTTCGGTCCGCCGGCCTTGGTTCCGGCCCCCACAGCGGAGCGCTTCCACCCACCGAACGGCTGGCGCTGCACGATCGCGCCGGTGATGCCGCGGTTGACGTAGAGGTTGCCAGCCTCAACAGAGTCAACCCAGAGGGCCAGCTCATCGGCGTCGAGCGAGTGCAACCCGGTGGTCAGGCCATAGTCGACGGCGTTTTGAAAGCGGATGGCTTCTTCCAGATTGCGCGCGTGCATCACGCCGAGAACCGGGCCGAAGAACTCGGTGAGGTGAAAGTAGGATCCGGGCGCGACGCCGGTGCGGATGCCGGGTGACCAGAGTTTGCCGGTCTCATCGAGCTGCTTCGGCTCGACCAGCCACTTTTCTTCAGCGCCCAGTGTGGTCAGCGCGTGCAGCAGTTTACCGTCGGCCGGCGACATGATCGGGCCCATCTGGGTGACCGGATCGCTGGCCGGTCCCACTTTGATCGAGGTCGCGGCGTCGACCAGCTGGCCGAGGAACCTCTCCGACTTCGCGACCGATCCGACCAGGATCACCAGGCTCGCAGCCGAGCACTTCTGGCCGGCGTGGCCGAAAGCACTCTTGATGACGTCAGCGGCGGCCAGGTCGAAGTCGGCCGACGGGGTGACGATGATGGCGTTCTTGCCGCTGGTTTCGGCGAGCAGCGGGAGGTCGTGGCGGAACGAGCGAAACAGCTCGGCCGTCTCGTAGCCGCCGGTGAGAATGACCCGGTCGACCGCAGGGTGCACGATGAGCTTGGCGCCGAGCTCCCGGTCAGGCAGGTTGACGAGCGCGAGCAGTTCGCGCGGAATGCCTGCCTCCCACAGCGCCTCGACGACGACGGCACCGGTGCGTTGGGCGACAGTGGCGGGCTTGACGACGACGCCAGCACCGGAGGCGAGGGCGGCGAGCATGCCACCGGCCGGGATGGCGGTCGGAAAGTTCCACGGCGGGGTGACCACGATGAGTTTGGAGGGCACGAAGATGGCGCCCTGCACGCGGTCGAGGTCCTTGGCACGTTCGGCATAGTAGTTGGCGAAGTCGATGGCTTCGCTCACCTCGGCGTCACCCTCGGTGATCGTCTTGCCGCACTCGCTCGCCATGACCTCGATCAGGCGGTCGCGCCTGGAAGCGAGCGCCAGTCCGGCGCGATGCAGCACGGCGGCGCGCTCGACGCCGGTCTTCTGGCCCCACGCTGCCCCGGCGGACAGCACGCCGTCGATGATGGAATTGAGGGCGGCTTCATCGGCAACTGCGGCGGCAGCAATGGTGTCGGTGCCGAGAACGGATGCGTCGGCGCGGGCCAGGATGCCGCGGCCCCAGGCCCGGTTGGCGGGCAGTGACGGGTCGGTGTCGGGCTCATTGCGAAAGCTCGAGGGTGCGGGCACCGATCCGCGGGTGATGCCGAGCAGGGCTTCGGTCAGCTGCGGGTCGGAATCGGAGGCGGACTCGATGCTCTGGCGGCGGGCATCCGGGTGGGCGGCGGCGAGGCGATCGAGGTCATAGCTGCTCGAGCGGTTCTGCACGCGCCTGGGGGCAGGAACCCGATCATCGAGAGCGTCGAGGGAGGCCTGAAAACGGGCCTTCTCGCGGTTGAACAGCTCCGGGCTGCTGGTCAGCTCGAACACGGCCGACATGAAGTTCTCCTGGCTCGCGTTTTCTTCGAGGCGGCGAATGAGGTAGCTGATCGCCACGTCGAAGTGCGAGGGGTCGACGACGGGGGTATAGAGCAGCAGTTGCCCGACGTCCTGCCGCACGGCCTGGGCCTGGCCGGTGGCCATGCCCAGCAGCATCTCGAAATCAACCCGGTCATCGACGCCACGGGCGACGCTGAGCAAATGCGCCCAGGCCACGTCGAACAGGTTGTGGCCGGCGATGCCGACTTTGACGGCGTCGGTATTCTGCGGGGTGAGCGCCCAGTTGAGCACCCGCTTGTAATTGGTGTCGCTGTCCTGTTTGGTCGAGAACGTGGCGAGCGGCCAATCGTGCACGGCCGCGTCGACGTGCTCCATGGCGAGGTTGGCGCCCTTGACGAGGCGCACCTTGATCGCAGCTCCCCCGGCTGCACGGCGGTTCTGGGCCCAGTGGGTCAGACCCTGGATGGCGCTGAGGGCGTCGGGCAGGTAGGCCTGCAGCACGATACCGGCCTCAAGCTGGGCGAGTTGCGGCTGGTCGAGCAGCCCCTCGAACACCGCGATGGTGAGGTCGAGGTCGCGATACTCTTCCATATCGAGGTTGATGAATTTCGGGGTAGCGGATGCCGCAGCGAACTCATACAGCGGCGTCAGCCGTTCGATCACCCGGGCGACGGTCTCGTCAAAGGCCCACATTGAGAGCTGGCTGGCGATCGACGACACCTTGATCGAGACGTAGTCGACGTCGGGGCGTTCGAGGATGCGCTTGGTGCCCTCGAGCCGTTCGCGCGCTTCCTTCTCGCCGAGCACCGATTCGCCGAGCAGGTTGATGTTGAGGCGGTTGCCGCCCTCTTTCAGATGAGCCAGTGCGGGCCCCAGCTTGTCGGGAGTGGCGTCGACGACGAGGTGGCCGACCATCTGGCGAAGCACCGTGCGGGCTGCAGGAATGACTACCCAGGGCAGCACTGGACCGAGAATGCCGCCGAGTCCGATGGCCGCGCGCATGGGCACCGGCAGAAAGCCGGGCGCCTTTCTGGCAACTTTTTGCAGGCTGTAACCGGCGACCATCTTGTCTTCGGGGCGCATCACGCCGTCCACGAAGCCGACAGTGAAGTCGAGGCCGTTCGGGTCTTTCAGCACGCCGGCGAGCCGCTCGGCCGCGGCATCCGCTGGGATGGTGGCGCTTTCGTCAAGCCATTTCTTGACGAGCTTGACGACCTCCGCACTGAAATCCTCGTTGGCGGGGCGGGTGGAGGCGTTGGTCATGGTCACGAGACTAGTCTTTCGTTCGCGGATGGGGTGCTCTGGTGTGTCAAGTCTGGGACCAGCCTATATTTAGCAAAAGCAATTGTTTGTGCAGAGTATTCGATACAATTTCTAATGATTAGCTTTCGTTGAGCTGAAAGGTGTTCGGAGGAACACATGCTGGATGTCAGGCGGTTGCGGCTGCTGCGTGAACTGAAGATTCGCGGCACCCTGGCCGGGGTCGCCGCGGCCCTCGCGTACAGCCCGTCGGCGGTGTCGCAACAGCTCGCGCTGCTCGAAAAAGAGGCCGGCGTCGTATTGCTCAAGAAAGTGGGCCGCCGGGTGCAACTCACCCCGCAGGCCGAGATTCTGGTCGAGCACACCACGCATCTGCTGGAGCGGCTCGAGCTCGCCGAGGCCGACCTGCGCGCCAGCACGACGACCGTGTCTGGCACCGTGCGGGTGGCTGTGTTCCAGTCGGCGGCCCTGGCCGTGATTCCGCGGGCGCTCACCTTTCTCGCCGAGGATTTTCCAGCGCTGCGGGTCGAAGTGACCGAGCGTGAGCCGGAGCGTGGCCTGTTCGACGTCGCGGCACGGGACTTCGACCTCGTACTGGCCGAGCAATATCCCGGCCACACTCGCGCGCACTGGCCCGACCTCGACCGGATCAATCTCGCGACGGACGCCTTACGGCTCGCGGTGCCGCCCGCGGAGAACTCGCGAGTTGGCGCCGACAGGCTCGAGGACACCGCCGGCCTGCCCTGGGTGATGGAACCGGTCGGCACTGCCTCGCGCCAGTGGGCCACGCAGCTGTGCCGTTCGGCCGGGTTCGAACCCGACGTTCGGTTCGAGACCGCCGACCTAATCGCACACATCCGCTTGATTGAATCGGGCAACGCCGTCGGGATTCTGCCCGATTTGGTCTGGGCCGGTCGTATGCCGGCCGTGCAGCTGCACGACCTGCCCGGCACACCACATCGCACCCTGTTTTCGGCCGCGCGTCGTTCGAGTGCCGGGCGTCCGGGCGTCGTGGCGGTGCGCGGCGCCCTCGACCGGGCAGTGAGCAAGGTGGCCACGCCCACCGAATCCGACCCGCTCGAGCCGCCACGCCCGTTCGAGCCGCTCGCGCCGGTGTGACACGCCGCCGCGATCAGACACGGATGCCCCGGCCACGACAGCCGGGCCATCCGTCTCTCTGACGCTAGGCCGAGCGGGCCTGGCGCTTGCGATGGGCCCGGATCAGGCCACCGCTGAGCAGCAGGAGCAGCGCAGCGAGACTGGCCGGGGCGAGTGACGCACCGAGCGCCGGGAGGGCGCTCACGCCACTCGTGCCCGCGCCCGCGCCGGGGGCAACGACCGCGACCGCGATGCTGATCGGCTCGAGACCGATGGCGGTGATCACGAGCGTGTGCGCCCCGACCGGCGTGTTGGTCGGGATCGCCGCGGAAAACGTGGCAATTCCGGCGGCGTTGGCCGCGAAGGTGCCGAGGTGCACCGGTGTGGAGTAGAGCGCGCCGGTGATCTTTTGCCCGGGGTTCAGCCCGGAGACCGTGACGGTGACCCGCTCGCCCGGGGTGAACACGGCGTCGCCGACCTCAACACTGGCCCAGTCAGTGCCCGCCAGCACGGCGCGGCCAAGCGGTGCCGGGTCGACGAGTGCGTGCTGCTCGAAGTACGAGACAGCGGCTGCGAGGTCGGCCTGGCCAGTATCCGTGGCGTTGATTCCGGCGGCGAAGGTCGTGAATTTATCGCCGCCCGTGGCCAGGAACGAGTTCGTCGTGACGCGAAAGACCGCGGTCGGGGAGATCGCCACGCCGTTCAGGGACATGCCGACGATGTGCTCGCCCTGCGCGGCGTCGGGCTCGTAGAGGTAGCTGAAGCCCTCCGAGACACCGAGGTGCAGCTTGGATCGGCTGGGCTGCCACTGCTCCTCGAGCACCGCTTGCAGCTGGGTGCCGGTGAGGTCCATCGTGACGAGGGTGTTGGCGAACGGCTGCACGGTGGCGACCTCTTTGTAGGTCACCTTTCCGTCTTCACCGAAGCTGAGGTCGGTGCGCACGCCGCCGGGGTTCATGAAGGCGATCTCGGCCGGCTCGCCGCCGAAGTCCGCGTTCGAGGTTGCCCACAGCTGAATGTCGGCGACGAGGTTTCCGAGGGTCGATTCTGAACCGCGATCTTCCGCCACACCCGTGTAAGCCCGGGTGATGTCGGCGCTGATGGCCCCGACTTCGACCGACCCGACGAGAGCAGCCTGGGTCGCCGCATCCGCTACGACCTGCGTAACGGTCTGGTCGGCCGGGAACAGGCCGGTCGTTCCGTCGTTCAGGTTGACGAGGGAGCTGGTCAGCGAGACGACCGCCTTGCTGGCCGGGTCGACCGTGATGTTCACCCGGTCGAGGTTCATGCCGTACTGGCCGCTCTGCATCACCGGGCGTTCGAGTCCGTCGGTCCAGCCGTCGACCGGGTAGGAGCAGTTGTAGGTAGCGTGGGTGTGGCCGGAGAGGATCGAGTCGATATTCGCCGATGCGCCGCGAATGAGGTCGCCGTACAGGGTGTCAGCGGCCCCGATCGCGGCGCAGTCGGTTCCGACGCCGCCCTCGTGGGTGAGCAGCACCAGGACATCGGCTTCGCCGTTGACCGTGTTGCCGTCCTGAAGCTGCGCGGCCACCCGGTTGGCGGCTTCGAGCTGGTCGCCGAACTCAATGTCGGCGATGCCGGCCGGAGAGACCATCGAAGCGGTCTGCGCGGGGACGGTACCGATGAAACCGACCCGTATCCCGTAGACCTCTTTCACCCGCGGTCACCCCCGCATCGAAACCCAACTCGGTGGGGCCGGAGCCCGTCACTGGCAGGGTCAGCGGGCCGGCCGGCCAGATCACCGCCGTGTCTGTTCTGGAGGGCCTGTGACACATAGCCGAGGGGCGCAAAGTGGCCTAGCCTGAGGTAAGACTCGCGTTTCACTCACAGTGGAGGTCACCATGTCAGCCAAGCCCACCGGACGCCTCGTTCACCGCGAGGACGGCCTGTATCTCATGCTGAATCGGTTGTTCAACGCGCCGATTGAAAAAGTGTGGGCAAGCCTGACCCGCCCGGCCGAGCTCGAGAAGTGGATCGGCACCTACACCGGTTCGCCGGCCACCGGCGCCGTCAAGTTCAGAATGACGGCGGAGCCGGAAGCCAAGTGGGAGTACGTGAGCATTCGGCAGTGCCAGGCGCCGCACCGCTTCAGCGGTGATTTCGGCGAGGGCGAGGATTCCTGGCGCGCGCTGTTCCACCTGGTCGAGGGTGACGGCATGACCAACCTCACGTTCGGGCAGCGCTTGCGTTCCCCCTCAGAGGTTGCCACGATGGGGCCGGGCTGGGACTACTACCTCGATCGACTGGTCGCCTCCCGCGCCGGCCTGCCGTTGCCCGAGTGGGAGCATTACTATCCCGCGCACGCGCAGTTCTACAAGGACCTCATCGTTCCGGTGCGCACCGCCTAATCGGTCACTTCGTGCTGCGGTCGCTCGTGGCAGCGGAAAAAAGCGCCTCGTGCCACGACGTTGCGAAGTACCGTCCGGACCGACATTCCCTACTCCTCTGCCATCTCACGCGCCGTCATCTAGTGGCGCATCTGAAATAGCAACATGATCGAAAACAGGCGTCGGGACGTCATCTCACCACTATCGACGGATACCAGACAAGGTCTGTCCTTCATTTGATGAAAGGCTTGGTAAGGCCGAGAACGTCAACCAAGGAGATCCTCATGGCAACCCCCAACCTATTCCTCATTTATGTCACCGATGTCGAGCGCTCCACCCGATTCTACAGCGACCTCTTCGAGATGGAACCTGCCACTATCACCCCGCGATATGTCCCATTCGAGGTGGCCCCGGGAGTGCTCTTCGCTCTTTGGTCTGGCCACAGCGACTCAGCCACGACGGCGACGCCGCGAACCAGCGAATTGGGACTCATGCTGCCGGGATCAGCATCCGGAGTCGATGACTGCTTCACCGCGTGGACGGCCAAGGGTGCCACTGTTATCGAAGAACCGCACGACGACGTCTTCGGGCGCACATTTGTGGTCGCCGACCCGGATGGCAACCTCATTCGTGTCTCCCCGATCGACTGATCATGACAGCAGCGCTTGCTCATGGGCTGCGGTGTCAATTGCGATGCGATGAAGTCGTTACGTACCTGTCGGAGATATCTCATAACGAATATGTATGATCAAAGCGAAATATCGAGGAATGTCGACACGTTGGATGGACGTTTATGCCGCCGGATCCGGGTCCCATGCCAGATGAAAACTTGGTTGAGGTTTTCAAGGCCCTGGGTAACCCGATTCGACTCCGGATACTTCGATGGTTGAAGAATCCTGAGGTCGATTTCGCCGACTATGAGCCGATCGCAGATCGTGCTGAGGTCGGCGTGTGCGTGAGTCATATTCAGGCAAAGGCAGGGTTGGCGCAGTCCACCGTCTCGGCCTACATGGCTATCCTCGAACGGGCTGGTCTCGTCCGGTCAACCCGGATCGGCAAGTGGACGCACTACCGTCGCGATGAATCGCAGATTGAGAAGCTCGTGATTTCCTTGGGACGAAACCTGTAAAGCCACGGATGGCCGACTTCCTACTCCTCATACCCTCGTATCGCAATTTTTCGATATGAAGATACGATGTGCGTCTGACCTCACCTCTGGACGTTGCCGAGCACACTGAGAAGCGAACAGCCTTGATAGTGCACGCTCATCCCGAACCAAATTCGTTCAGTAATGCGCAGATGCGGTCTGCACGATCATCCCTGCAAGACCAGGGCTATGACGTCAAAACAATAGATTTATATGAAAAAAGCTGGTCGCCCGTGCTTGATCGCTCAGACTTCTCGTCGGCCTCGACATACTTCAAGCCGCAGGCCGAACAGATGGCCGCAGCACACGCCGGAACTCTCGCGGCTGAAGTTCGCGCAGACCTCGAAGCGCTGCTGGACGCCGATCTTCTCGTGTTGTCGTTCCCTCTGTGGTGGTTCTCCCTCCCTGCCATTCTCAAAGGGTGGATTGATCGCGTCTTTGTCATGGGAACCGTCTTCGGCGGCGATCACGGCCTCTTCGACCAGGCTGCCCTTGCAGGTCGCAAAGCAGTCCTGCTCATCACTACCGGAGGATCGCCGGACTCGTTCGGTGAGGGCCGCCAATTCGGCGTCCTCAAGACGCACTTATTCCATATACATCTGGGAATGCTCCGCTTCGTCGGCTACGACGTTCTGGAACCGATCGTCACGTACGGACCAGCTCATCTTGACTCCGGCAATCGCGATGCTGCGCTCTTTGCAGTTCATGATGCGTTCGAACAAATTGCCACACGACCTGCGCTATCACTCACTACACCGCCCGGACCTCATTTTCCCTAGCACAGCGCCAACCTGCATGACCCGAAACCTTTGGAGGTGCGCGACTTTGCATTCTTGAGCGAACGCGAGCATTAAGTCGCGGGTTTCAAGCCAGTTAGTCGGAGCACGGTTGAGAGTCCTTCGTGTGTTCCCGGCCAATGTCGCTTGACCGCATCGCTGCCCGCCCGACGAAACGCGAATCGTAGAGCGATCGCGACAACGATGGCGTCGTCGGCGTAACCGAGAACGGGTATGAAATCCGGAATCAAATCGATCGGCGACAGCAGGTAGAGCAAAAGAACCGCGAGCCAGATCCGAACCCCGATCGACACGGTTCGATCGGCGGCGAGCCGTTTGAGCAGCCGTGCGACGTCGGGCGCGAGGCGCAGCAGATCACGAAGTGAAGCACCGCCAGGCTGCCGGCGTTGCTCGACCCAGAGAACCAGAACAAGGGCCAGCCACAGCACCAGCAATCCGCCGAGCACGTTCAGGACAACGGTCCACCAGGTTGTCATGAGCTGCCCCCGTTCAAACGAAAGATACCAAGGGCTTCGCGAGTCGCGTAATAGACGATGACGCAACCCGCGAGCGGGTCGGCCCACCACCATCCGCGTGTCAGATCGAGCACCAATCCGAGGAGCACCGCGCTGGCAAGGAGACCGTCGATGAACGCCACCCGTCTTTCGGTAACCACGACCACCAAAGCCGCCACGGTCGCGAGGAAAGCCAGCACGATGACACCGATGGGGTTCCACCCCAGCGTGATCCATTCGAAGGCCTTCCCCCGCCCAACGAGTATCGCCGCGGGATCGGTGGAAGTCATACATTGATTCTCGCAGTCCGCGATCGGATTCGCCTGCTGACAAGACGGCCGCGGTTGCGCTGCAGCGAGGCATCACGGCCGTCAGAAAAACGACCGCGAGTGGAGCCTTCCATCAAACTCGTAGGAATTGGGAGGTCACCTAGATATCGACACCCCGACTTGCGGACGAATGATTTTGTGGGTTGACAGACACCAAGTCGGACTCAGCCTCGCAATGGTCGTGCTCTGGTTGGCAAACGCAGTGATCCGGATAATCGTGATCGCGAACGCAGACGCGGGAACCAACGAAGGGCATGTTTTTAACCTCGTTCTCGCATTATCGAAAGAGGCCTTGAACTTTTACAGTCGCTCTCTCGCCGCCGGAGTCGGGCCGAAAGGCGTGCGGGTGGTCAACGTCTTGCCCGGCTTGATCGCCACTGCCGGCGCCGTCGCGCACCACAGTGCGATGGCCGACGAGCACTGCATTGGTTTTCTGTAAAACGAATCGGTGGTGTTGGACAGGTCCTTTGACGGTGACTTCGTTGGCCGTGGCGGGGCCAGGCGGCTAGCTCCACATCGATATCAGCTCGGTGAAGGCCCTACTGGCTGCGCTCATGTACGCACCCTGCCTTCTGAGCAGGGCTGCGGTGCGGTGCGGAATAGCAGGCAGCACGGCAACCGGGTTGAGCCCGTGCTGTTCGCGGGCAATGGCTTCGGGCAGCACGGTGGCGAGCTGGCCACGACGAATGATTTCCATGATCGCGCTGACGGAGTTGACTTCGATCGCGATGCGGGGGGCAACGCCGTGGTCCCGAAAATGCAGGTCGATGTGGTGCCGGGTAGCAAAGTCGCTACTGAGCAGCACAAGCTCCTCCTGTTCCAACTCCCGCAGGGTCATGGGTGCCTGCTGTCCAGCGCGGGGGTGGTTGTTGCCGACAACCAGGCTGAGGGTTTCGACGAACAAGGCCTGGGTCTCAATCTCGGACGAACGCACCTCGGCAAATGCGATGCCTAGGTCGAGGGTGTCCTCGGCCAGTGCCACCTCGATGCGGTCCTGGGTCATCTCCTGGAGGCTCAAGGCGATGCCGGGATAGCGGGTGCGGAAGCGTTCGACCAGTGGACCGATCAGGTACGCGGTGAACGTAGGCGTCATCGCCAACCGGAGCGATCCACGACTCAGGTCCTGCACGTCGTGGATGGCCCGGGTGCCGGCGTCGAGTTCGCGCAGGGCGCGGCGGGTGTAGCGCAGGAAGGTCTCGCCAGCGTCTGTCAGCCGCACGGTCCGTCCGGACCGGTCCAAGAGCTGAACGTTTAACGAGTTCTCCAGTTGCTTGATCTGTTGCGACAGCGTCGGTTGGGAGACGCGGAGCGACTCGGCCGCGCGAGTGAAGTTCTGGTGTTCCGCCACCGCGGTCAGGTAACGAATGTGGCGCAACATCACGATTCTCCAACTATAGAAATTACTTATTGATTCCATCATAAAGAGGTCTTGGACACTATAAATAGTTTCCGTCATCCTTGACTTATCCCCCAAACATCGAGAGGACAGCCCATGCAAGACATCATCGATGGCTTTCTGAAATTCCAACGGGAGGCCTTTCCGGCGCGTTCCGAACTCTTCAAGGAGCTGGCCACCGCCCAGAACCCTGAGGCCTTGTTCATTGCCTGCTCGGACAGCCGGGTCGTGCCAGAGCTGCTGACCCAGCAGGAACCGGGTGACCTGTTCGTCATGCGCAACGCCGGTAACATCGTGCCCGCCTACGGCCCGGAGCCCGGCGGTGTCTCCGCGACAGTCGAGTACGCGGTCGCCGTCCTGGGCGTCACGGACATCATCATCTGTGGCCATTCCGACTGCGGAGCGATGACTGCCATCTCGACGGACATGAACCTGGACCACTTGCCGGCCGTGGCCAATTGGCTTGCCCACGCCGATGCGGCGAAGGCCGTCAATGCCGCCCGCACCCACGTATCGGCCCAGGAGGCGTTGAAGGCCATGGTCCGCGGGAACGTCATCGCCCAGCTGACCAACATCAGGACCCATCCCTCCGTTGCCTTGGCCCTGGATCAGAACCGGCTGAACCTCCACGGCTGGGTCTACGACATCGAAACCGGCTCCATTGACACCCTGGACGGTGTCACCGGCCATTTTGTCCCACTCGCGGGCAATTCGCCGGACCATGCCACGCCGGCCGTATCCGGCTTGGCCGCCTAACCACCTCGTATCACCAAAAGAAAAGGAAAACACCATGATTCATTCCCAGAACACCCCAGCTCCGCGCGAGGAACTGACCGCCGCCATCATCGACGCCAAGATGCGCAAGGACCTCTCCTGGCAGGAACTGACCGATGGCACCGGTCTGAGCTTAGTTTTCGTCACCGCCGCCCTGCTCGGTCAGCATCCGTTGCCCGAAGCCGCTGCGGAACTCGTCGCTGAGCGGCTGGGTCTAGGCAAGGACGCCGCAATGCTGCTACAGACCATTCCGCTGCGCGGCAGCATCCCCGGCGGTATCCCGACCGACCCCACCGTTTACCGGTTTTACGAAATGATGCAGGTCTACGGCTCCACTTTGAAGGCCCTGGTCCACGAACAGTTCGGCGACGGCATCATCAGCGCCATCAATTTCAAGCTGGACATCAAGAAAGTTGAAGACCCCGACGGCGGTTCACGTGCCGTGATCACCCTCGACGGAAAATACCTGCCCACCAAACCCTTCTGAACCCGGCCTGGCGGCGGCGCGATCGGGGGCGCCTGCTGTCCCATGAAAAACCCTCCAGGCACGGACAAATCATGGATTTCATCACTCGGTCAGAATGTCGCGTTTGTACTTGGCGGTGTAGGCCCGCCGCCGGGCACGCTCGGGAACCTGGGGATCGGGAATCGGGAATCGGGAATCGGGAACATCTTCCATCACTACGGCTTGCCCGGTCGAGCTGGCGGCCAAGAATTCACCACAACTGCACACCCGCACGCATTGGCTCGAAGGCTGCACACGAGCCCGCGAGCCGAACCCCTTACGAGCGTCGCCTAGTCATGCGCCTGCTGCCGCTATTGGTGCAACCGGGATGAAGAACGACGCAACAGTGGGGACACGCTCTGCCAATACCGCCAGCCTCGAACCACCCTGGCGCAGCTGACGCTACTGGTGGCGCGGTTGGCGCTACCGTTTCAGCTAGTTCCAGATGCTCGGCGCGGGGGCTCGCGTGGCAGGAGCCGCGGCATTGCGGCTCCACTCAAGCAGCCACTCGGGCACCGTCACATCGTCGGGGGCGACACCGATCGCCTCAAGCAGCTCGTCGATCGTCACCACTCCACCGGTGCGCTTGAGAAAACGGCCGCGAATGTAGCCGTGAGAGTAGATTTCAGGTGAGCCATCGGCATCCGGTCGCACGAAACGCTGCTCGACATATACGGCCTTCTCGTCGAAGCCGAGGATGCGCGACTCCACCGTGAACTTCTGGCCGACCGTGAGCGACTTGCGAAAGCTGATCGTCTCAGAAACCACGACCGGGTACCAGCCGCGCTCCCGCAAAATGGCCCAGACGCCGGTTCTGTGCAGCATATCGAAGCGGGCCACGTCCATGATCGACAGGTAGACCCCGTTATTCATGTGCCGCAAAATATCCAGGTCGGTCGGCATCGTCACGAAGTTGGTGCGAGCAACGTCGAAGTGACCGAGCCGAGGGCCGAACTTTGACAGCAGGGTATGGAGGAGGGTTCTGAAGAACATATGCACGACTCGATGCTAACGAAATCGGCGCTCAGCGCGGTGTCCGTTGTGGGTGAACACCAGCATCCGCTGCCCCAGCAGGGGGTGCGTGCACGATGTGCCACAGTCACCGGCGGGGTGATCGCGGTGACCCGTGCGGGTCCTGACCTAGAGTGCAGCGACCGCGCGCGGCGCGACAGCACGTACGAATGCTCCGAGGCGGCGGTAGACCTCCTGCGATTCCGGATGTGTGTCGTCTTGCTGCCAGGTGTGCTTGGTGTTGACGCTCTGTCGGCCATAAATCAGGGTATCGACGCGAATCTTGCGCGCCCGCAGCGCCTCGATGAAGTTGAGATTGGCGCGGTAAAAGTAATCGCGCTCCGATGTCGTGACAAAGACCGGCGGAAACCCGCGGTTGAGCCACTCGATCGGCGACATAAAACGTGCGGCCGTGCGCAAATGCAGTCCCCGCCCCCGATCGGGCAACAGCATCCTGACGAAATTGAGACTCAGTACAAACCCGCGGTCGAACAGCACCGAGAAATCGGCGATGCTGCAGTGCTGCACCAAGCCGCGCAGATTTCGCGGGGCGACCGGCGGTGCGATGTCATAGTGTGTGGCGAGTTCTGGCTCAAACGCCGCCGCGGTGAGCAGCGCTGCAATGTGGCCGCCGGCGGAATCACCACCGAGCACGATGCGTGTCGGGTCTCCCCCGTAGGCGGCGATGTTGCGGGCCACCCAGTCGAGCACGGCGTTGCCATCTTGCAACATGTGCTTGAGCTGAAACCGCGTCGCCATCCGATAGTTGGCGTTGACGACGATCATGCCTTCGGCGGCCTGACTCGCGCAGTACTTGGTCAGCGGATCTTTATCGCCCGAGGTCCAGCCGCCGCCGTGAAAGTACACGTAGACGGGCAACGGTTCCGCACCATCCGCGCGTTTGGGAGCGAGTACGTCGAGCCGGTGAATCTTCTGGCCGTCGCCTACGTAGTCCAGATCGAGGTCGTACTTGACGGAATCGATCGGGTGCAGGTTGAATTTATGCACCGGAGCCGCCCGTCGCAGCATGAGCGCACGCCACGCCCAAACCGGCAGGCGACGGATCCCGGTCTCCCGATGAGTCGACCGGTCCACGGTGAGGCCATCGGTGTGTAGACGGATACCGTGCAGCCAGGCCGGTACCGGCGTGGTGCGTTCTGGCGTGGTGCGGTCTGGCGTGGTGCGTTTTGGCAACAACGGGAAACTACTGTGCGGGGGGTTGCGACGATCCCGGTCGAACGTGGTGCTGATTTGACTCATTAATTGAGGATAAGTCGACTCCCCCGAATCCTCGCTGGGAACAATCCCATTTGGGGTTGATTTCCGGTTTCAGGTGGGTCGGACCCCGGGCGTTCAGGCAGCGGATGCCCCACCCGCGACCCCGGTCGCCTCCAATACTGCACGCGCCAGCGTGTGAAAGTGCAGGTTGAAGCCCAGGACGCCCGGTGTGGACTGCGGGTCGAGGTCAAGCGTTGGCACGTCGAGCGCGTGAACGATGAACTGGTAGCGGTGGGTACCGGTATCCGGCGGCGGTGCGGCGCCGGAAAATGAGGTGAGTCGCAGCTCATTCGGCAATACGAGCGAGCCGGCCGGCAACGATTGAACTCCAGCAGAAAGCTCGGTGACGGAGACCGGCAGGTTGGCTACAGCCCAGTGCCAAAACCCGGAACCGGTCGGCGCGTCGGGGTCGAACACGGTGAGCGCGAAACTCTGGGTCTCGGCTGGAAAACCCCGCCAGGAGAGCTGGGGGGAAACATCCGCTCCCCCGGCATCGGCACCGTACTGCGCTGACCGCAACGGACTGCCATCAATCATGTCGCTGCTGGTGAGTGAAAACTGGGGCACCTCGCCGAAGCGGGCGAGCGGGTCGTTGGTCACAATGGCCTCCTGAATGCGCGTCTGGTTGTGGCGCTCCGTCAGCCTACGCCGCCGGTTCCTGTGCACGCTCAAGAATGCCGCTAGCGAGGGACAAACCCGGGGAACCTTCCGAGCAGGCGCCACTGGGAACGACTCTAGCGAAGCGTGGCGCCTCTGCTGTGCGCTCACACGATGCGTGCACTCTCGTAAAATAAGCCCATGGCCATTTCGAAGATTCTGCTCTTTTACATCTTCACCCCCCTGGCCGACCCCGATGCGGTAAGGCTCTGGCAACGCGACCTGTGCGCCGGGCTCGGCCTGCGCGGGCGCATCCTCATTTCAAAAGATGGCCTGAACGGTACAGTCGGCGGCGACCTGCCCGCGATCAAGAAGTACATCCGTAAGACGCGCGACTACCCCGCGTTCAAGAACATCGATTTCAAGTGGAGCGAGGGTACCGGCCTCGACGGAAGCGGCCAGAGTCTGGACTTTCCAAAACTCGTGGTCAAGGTGCGCGACGAGATCGTGAGCTTTGGCGCGCCCGGCGAGTTGCGCGTCGATAACGCGGGAGTCGTCGGGGGCGGCACCAAGCTGCAGCCGGCTGAACTAAACGCTCTGGTCGCCGAGCGCGGCGACGAGGTGGTCTTCTTCGACGGGCGCAACCGGTTCGAGGCCGAAATCGGCCATTTTCGCGACGCGGTCGTACCCGACGTGGTGAACACGCGCGAGTTCGTGGCCGAACTCGACAGCGGCAAGTACGACCATCTCAAGGGCAAGCCGGTGGTGACCTACTGCACCGGCGGCATCCGGTGTGAGGTACTCAGCGGCCTGATGAAGTCGCGCGGGTTCGACGAGGTCTACCAACTCGATGGCGGCATTGTGCGCTACGGGGAGACCTTCGGCAACGAAGGCCTGTGGTCTGGTTCGCTCTACGTCTTCGACCAGCGGATGTCCATCGATTTCGCTCCCGGCGCTGCCGTGCTGGGCGTTTGCCAAATCTGTGCCGCGCCGACCACGAACATGCCCAATTGTGGAGATCTTTCCTGCCGGGAACAACTCGTGATCTGTCTCGAGTGTGTAGCCCAGGCGTTGCCGGCCTGCGATGCACACGCCGGGTTGCCACCGGTATAGGGAGTCGCCGCGGTCAACGAACTTTCCTTCACCGTCCCGCCGGGTTGGGGCACCGGGTTTTTCTATGCCCGGGTCCGATCCTGATCGGCTCTGCCGTGAGCTGCAAAAAAGACGTCACCTAGCCAGACTCCCTCATTCGGTGGGCGTTCCACCCCCGCATGGGGGAGTTTGCCCCTGAGAATCTCTCACTAAGCTCCGAGCTGTGCGGTGGCGACCCTGCGACTGCGAAGAAAGTCAAAGTGAGGCCTCTCTGGTGGTGCGCGAAATAACGAATACCCGCAATTGGCTCGTGGCCATGGTTGCTTCTGCGGCGCTCGTTGTGAGCGTTCTTGCAGTGCCACTGACCGCCGTCGCCGACAGCCGCCCCACGGATGCTACTACTCCCGTGACGGTATCGGCCGACTCGCTCCCCACCGCGCAGATCAATGGGGTCGTCTGGGCCCAACTTATTGTGGGCGACACCGTTTATGTCGGGGGGGAGTTCACCCGCTCGCGACCCGCCGGCTCTGCCGCCGGCGTGAACGAGGTCGTGCGCAATAACCTGTTGGCCTACAACCTCACCACCGGCGTTCTTGTGGCCTCCTTCAATCCCAATGTCAACGGCGCTGTCCGCGCCCTGACCGTCTCTGACGACGGATCACGGCTGTTCGCCGGTGGCTCTTTCACGAACGTCAGCGGCGTCAACCGGTATCGCGTTGCCGCTTTCGACGTACAGAGTGGCGCTCTTGTTCCCGGCTGGGCGCCGGTTCTCAACGCGGGCGTCAAGGCGCTCACCTTCGCGGGCAACAGCGTATACGTCGGCGGCACGTTCACGTCGGCTAGCGGTCAGTCCCGCGTCAAGATGGCGGCCTTCAACGGCTCCACGGGGGCGTTGCTGCCCTGGGCGGGCACGCCGGCCGGCGGCAGCATCAACGCCATCGTCGCCTCACCCGACGGCAGCAAGGTCGTCATTGGCGGATCCTTCACGACCTATAACGGCAGTTCCAACCCTGGATACGGCATGGCCGCAACCGATGCTACAACCGGCGCGTCTCTGCCGTGGAAAGTCAACGGCCTGATTCGAAACGGCGGCGTCCAGGCGGCCATCCTCAGCCTGACCGGATCGGCCGAAGGGGTGTTCGGCACCGGCTACGTGTTCGGCGACGGCGGTAACCTCGAAGGAACATTCCGTGCCAGCTGGGAGGACGGCAGTCTGATCTGGGTCGAGGACTGTCATGGCGACACCTATTCTGCGGTGCCGGCTGGCGACAAGGTCTACACGGCCGAGCATGCGCACTACTGCGGCAACATTGACGGCTTCGAACAAACCGAGCCGTGGACCTACCACCGCACCCTTGCCTTCAGCATGGATGTCGGTGGCGTCATCACTGCCGACAAGCACGGCTACTACAACTTTGAGGGCACACCTCGGCCCAACCTGCTGGCGTTTTATCCCGACATCAACACCGGTACCTTCACCGGGCAGGGCCAGGGTCCGTGGCACGTGACGGCTGACACCCAGTATCTGCTCTACGGCGGAGAGTTCACGACGGTGAACAACAAACGGCAACAGGGCCTGGCCCGGTTCGCCGTACCGGGCATTGCCCCGAATAAGGAAGGACCGCGTGTTGCCAACGCCTCGTTCGCTCCATCGGCATTCCTGCCCTCCGTCACCTCGTTCGTGAGCGGAACAGCGCGTCTGAGCTGGAAGTCGGCTTACGATCGCGACAACGAGAGCCTCACCTATGACGTGCTGCGCGACGGCGTCTCCGTCACCAGAATTCAGGGGCTCTCCTCCGACTGGAACCGACCGTCGCTGTCCTTCTCCGACACCGGACTCACCCCGGGACAGAGCTACTCCTATCGAATTCGGGTCACCGACCCGTTCGGCAATACGCAAACGGGTGGCACGACCACTGTCACCATCTCATCCGACACGCTCAGCGACTATTCCGCGAGCGTTTTAGCAGACTCTCCCGAGTCGTATTGGCCGCTGAATGAGGCATCCGGTGCCCCGGCTTTCGACTGGACCGGCGGCGCAGACCTGACCCGAAAGGCCGGAGTCAGCCCCGGCGTCTCCGGAGCGATCGTAGACGCTGCCATCACGGCAAGCCGTTTCGACGGCACGGCGACCGGATTCGCCGCGACCAACGATGCCCAGAGCCCTTCGAATTCGTTCAGCGTCGAGACCTGGGTGAAAACCGAGACCACACAGGGCGGCAAGATCATCGGGTTCGGCAACAGTAATACCGGCCAAAGCACCGGGTATGACCGGCATGTGTACATGGACACGGCCGGTCGGGTCTGGTTCGGCGTCCACCCCGGCGGAGTGCAGACGATCACATCGCCCGCTTCGTACAACGACGGCCAGTGGCATCACATAGTGGCCAGTCTGGGCAGCTCCGGCATGTCGCTGATAATCGACGGTAAGAAGGTCGCGCAGCGCGCCAGCATTACCTCGGGTCAGGACTACCAGGGCTTCTGGAGCATAGGAGGAGACAACATCACTGGCTGGCCCAGCCAGCCCCCAAGCGCCTTCATCGCCGCCGACATCGCCCAGGTCGCCGTCTACTCCGCTCCCCTCACGCAGAAGCAGATTCTGGCACACTTCGTCGCCTCCGGCCGGACCAGTCCCATCACCTCGGCTCCTACCGACGCCTATGGCGCGGCCGTCTACAGTGCTGAACCTGATTTGTATTGGCGTCTGGGTGAAGGCACTGGCACGAAAGCGAACGATTCATCGGCCTCCGACCAGCCCGGAACCTACTCCGACCAGGTCACCCTGGGCGCTGCCGGACTGCTCAGCGGCACGAGCAACACAGCCGCGTCGTTTAGCGGCGGAATCGTCAGCAGTGACACCTTGATCGAGGCTCCCGGCACCTATGCGCTGGAGGCCTGGTTCAGCACGACGACAACGCAGGGTGGAAAGATCATCGGCTTCGGCAGCCGGTCGACTGGATTGTCGGACAGTTATGACCGGCACGTCTACCTGCAAGACGACGGTCGCCTGGTATTCGGTACCTGGACCGGGCAGGCCAACACCATCGTGACCGAGTTGTCCTATAACGATGGAGCCGCGCACCATGTGCTCGCGCAGCAGTCAGCTGATGGACTGGCGCTCTACGTTGATGGCGCGCTCGTCGGCACGAATCCCCAAGCGGGCGCCCAGGCGTATTTCGGCTACTGGCGTATCGGTGGGGACAACACGTGGACCTCGTCAAGCCCGTGGTTCGTCGGCACGATCGACGATGTCGCCGTTTATCCCCGTCCACTCAGCGGCGACGTGATCTCGCAGCACTACTCACTGGGCTCCGCTACAGCCGTTCCACGCAACGAAGCCCCGACCGCTGCATTCACCGTCGCCACCGATCAGCTGGCGGTCTCAGCGGACGCTTCATCATCGGCAGATTCCGATGGGACCGTCACCGGATTCGCCTGGTCGTGGGGTGACGATAGCGTCAGTGACGGCGCCACCGGGCAGCATACCTATGCCGAAGCCGGAACCTATTCGATCGGCTTGACCGTCACCGACAACGACGGCGCCACCAACACGACTACTCGATCCGTCACCGTTTCAGCCCCGATGCCGGTTCCCACCGGGATCGCGACGGATGTCTTCACTCGCGACGTCAGCTCAGGACTCGGCTCGGCCGATGTCGGAGGCGCGTGGACCACGACCGGCACAGTCAGCAACTATTCGGTGGCCGCTGGCGCCGCTCACCTGCGCGTGGCCGCCGGAGGAACGGCGAACGGCTATCTGGTCGGCGTCTCGTCGGAGAGCACCGATGTCACGGTCACCACGTCACTGCAACAGGCGACGACGGGAGCCGGCACCTATGTTTCACTGATCGGTCGACGCGTTGGCACCGACGACTATCGGGCACGGGTCAAAGTTCTCGCAACGGGTGCCGTGCAGCTGCAGCTCATGCGCGGCGGCACCACTTTGCAAGCGAGCACTATCGCCGGGCTGAGCTACGCCACCAACGATCAGTTGCACGTGCGGTTGCAGGTTTTCGGGACGGCACCGACGACGATCCGGGCCAAAGTGTGGGCTGCGGGCACCACGGAGCCTACGACCTGGCCGCTGGGCCGGACAGACGCAACAGCCACCCTGCAGCGGGCCGGATCGATTGGGCTCGCCGCGTATACCAGCGGATCAGCCACGACACCCATGACGGTCTCCTTCGATGATCTCTCTGCGATCGCGGTGACGGAGCCGTAGTCGCGGCCGCAGTCGCAGTCGCAGCGTCCGCTGCCGAATCAAGCTGGCAGCTTGAGCGAGTCGATGAGATCGGTCGCGTGCTGGCTGGTGAGGATGACGCGGGCGAATTCTTCGTCGACGAGGTCAATCACCACGGCAGGGCGGTGACGTTTGATCGAGACGAAGTCCTTGCCGCCATGAAATTTCCAGGTTCCCGCGGCCAGGACGAGCGGAACGATCGAGCCGAGGGCACGAATTCCGCGCAACCAGATCCAGGGATCCTCGGTGATGATCACCGAGCGGATGTTCTCCCGCTGCACCACGATCGACTCCCTTCGCAGCGCGAGGGTTCTTTCTGCGCGCGTCAGGTGGATCTCGAGCCGGTCAGAATGCACGCTCAGGGAAGCCATTGTTCCAGTCTGCCCGGTCAGGGCTTCAAATCTGTTGTTTGAATCTCACAAAGCAGTAACGTCCCAGCGCAGGATCTCTCCAACGGCAGTGGATGTGCTCACTCGGTTACGCTCATCCGCTTGCCCGAGTCAGCCCCGCGGCGTCGCGGCAGCGGCGGCCTTCGCCGCAGCGGGCAGTGCCTCGAAGATGCGTCCGATGGCGCTCTGGTCGTGCGCATCGGAGACGAACCAGGCCTCGAACACGCTCGGCGGCAGCGACACGCCACCATCGAGCATGGCGTGGAAGAACGGTGCGTAGCGAAAAGCCTCCTGGCGCTGCACGTCGGCGTAGGTGCGCGGGGCCGACCTCTGTGCCTCGTCGCCGAACACGAAGCTGAACAGGTTACCGGCCCGTTGCACCCGGTGGGCAACACCCTCGGCGGTGAGCGAGGCCGAAACGGCCTCGGAGAGGATTATGGCGGTGGCGTTGAGACGGTCATACACGCCCTCGTCGAGCAGGTTGAGGGTTGCGATGCCCGCGGCGACGGCCACCGGGTTCCCCGACAGCGTGCCCGCTTGGTAGACCGGGCCGGTCGGTGCGAGATAGTCCATCACATCGGCTCGGCCGCCGAGCGCGGCAACGGGCAGTCCGCCGCCGATGATCTTGCCGAACGTGAGCAGGTCGGGCGTGTAGAACTCTTCACCGGCCGACTCCAGGCTGCTGGTCTCCAGCCCCCAGAAACCCGCGCGGCTCACCCGAAAACCGGTGAGCACCTCGTCGAGGATCAACAGGGCACCGTTCGCATGCGCAATCGAGGCCAAGGCCGCGTTAAAGCCAGCGTCCGGGGCGACAACTCCCATGTTGGCGGCCGCGGCCTCGGTGATGATGGCGGCAATACGGCCAGGGTGAGCCTCGAAAGCGGCCCGCACAGCCTCTAGATCGTTGTACGGCAGCACGAGGCTTTGCGCGGCGGTGGCTGCGGTAACGCCGGCCGAACCGGGCAGGGCAAGCGTGGCGAGCCCGGAGCCAGCCTGGGCGAGCAGGCCGTCGGAGTGGCCGTGGTAGTGCCCGGCGAACTTGATCAGCAGGTCACGATTGGTGAAGCCGCGGGCCAGGCGGATGGCGGTCATGGTCGCCTCTGTACCGGTCGAGACGAGGCGCAGCTTTTCGACCGCGCCGACCCGTTCGGCGACGAGTTCGGCAAGTTCGGTCTCGGCCGGAGTCGAAGCGCCAAAGGAGAGCCCGAGCGCGGCAGCATCCTGCACGGCCTTCACGACCTCGGGATGAGCGTGCCCCAGAATTGCCGGGCCCCAGGAATTGACGAGGTCGACATACTCTCGGCCGTCGGAGTCCGTGACGTAGGCGCCAGCAGCCTTGACCAGAAATAGCGGAGTGCCGCCGACCGAGCCGAAGGCACGCACCGGCGAGTTGACTCCCCCGGGAATCACCCGGCGGGCACGGTCGAAGAGTTCGTCGTTGTGGGTGGCGACGTGCTCAACCGGAGTTGACATCGTGTCGGTCATGCGCGCTCCTCCTTGAGCCAGGTGGCTAGTTCAACGGCCCAATAGGTGAGTACGGCATCGGCACCGGCCCGGCGGATGCTCAACACCGACTCTTCGACGGCACGGCGACGGTCGATCCAGCCCTGCGCGGCAGCGGCTTCGATCATGGCATATTCGCCGGACACTTGATATGCCCAAACGGGAATATTACTCATGGCGGCAACGGCGGCGAGCACGTCGAGGTAGCCGCCAGCCGGCTTGACCATGACGATGTCGGCGCCCTCGTCGATATCGAGCTGCGCTTCACGCACGCCCTCCCGCCGGTTGGCCGGGTCGAGCTGGTAGGTGCGGCGGTCACCGACCAGGGTCGAAGCGACAGCTTCACGGAACGGACCATAGAATGCGGAGGCGTATTTGGCCGAGTAGGCGAGCACGGCGGTGTCTTCGAAACCGTTGACGTCGAGGGTTTCGCGCACGGCGGCGACCTGGCCGTCCATCATGCCGGACAGGCCAAGCAGCGCCGAACCGGCCGTGGCTTGGGCGAGGGCCATATCGCGGTAGCGTTCGAGGGTGGCGTCGTTGTCGACGTGGCCATCGGCCGCGAGCACGCCGCAGTGACCGTGGTCGGTGAATTCATCGAGGCACAGGTCGGTCTGCACGACGAGTGCGTCGCCGATCTCGTCGACGAGAGCGCGAGTGGCGACATTGAGAATGCCCTTGGGGTCGGTCGCACCGGTTCCGATCGCATCACGCACCTCGGGTACCCCGAACAGCATGATGCCTCCGATTCCGGCCTCCGCCGCCTCCACAACGGCCCGGCGTGCACTGTCGATGCTGTGCTGCATAACGCCGGGCATCGACGTGATCGGGCGCGCATCAGCGCCTTCACGCACGAACATGGGGAGCACGAGCTCGGCCGGGTGGACACGAATTTCACTGGCCAGACTTCGAAGTGCGCCGCTGGTGCGCAAGCGTCGTGGGCGAATAACGGGGTTGGTCACTCCTGTACCCTACGCCGCTCGGCTGTGCGTTTCGTTATCCGGTCGTGACCTGCATGATCAGAGCGCCGGTGCGGCTCCGGCCAGTGCTGTATCGATGAGTGCCTCGATGAGGGACTCCGCGCTGCGTTCAGAGGCGACCACGTCAACGCGCAGTCCGAGAGCCCGGGAGTCTTTGGCGGTCTGCGGACCGATGCACGCTACCAGGGTGCGTTCGGGAATGTCTCCAAACTGTTCGCGCACCTGACGTGCAACGCTACCGCTGGTCACGAGTACGGCGTGCACGAGACCGGCTTTGACGTCGGCGACAACCTGGTCGCTGACCGGAACTCCGATGGTGCGGTAGGCGACGACCGACTCGACGTCATGGCCAATGCGGCGCAGTCCCTCACTGAGCAACGGCTTGGCGATCTCACTGCGTAGTGTCAGCACGCGCAGCGGGATGACGCCAGCGGTGGCCGTCTCCCATTCCTCCAGCAGGCCGCGGGCTGAATTATCTTCGGAGGGAACGATGTCTACGTGGTAGCCGGCCGCGACGAGCGCGGCGGCGGTGGTTTCACCGACCGCGGCAATACGGGTTCCCGGCGCCACCACGGCGCGGTGCGACGACAGGACGTCGACGGTCGTCGCGCTCGTGATGGTCATCCAGTCGAAGTCGCCGGCGGCGAGACGGGCCAGCGCCGCGTCGAGGGCCGGGGCGTCGTCGGTTGCGGCGAAATTGATCATGGGAGCGACGATTGGATGCGCGCCCTTGGCGCGCAGGTTGGCTGCCACCTGGTCACCCCAGGGTCCGCCGCGCGGAACGAGAACTCGCCAGCCCGTGAGGGGCTTGGTCAGTCGATTGATCACGTGGTCACTCAGTCACTTTCAGGGGAGCGAACTCGGCCGCACCACCGGCCAGAAGATCTATGGATACTCGTTCGGCCACGTCGAGCGCGGCTTGGGTGAGGTGGAGGGCAGAGTGGGAATCGGGCGTTGCCGCGTGCGAGCTGGTGATCCTGCGCGAGCCGTCCGGGCTGTACACGGTGGCGGTGAGAAACAGCAAGCCATCGTCGATGACCGCGGTCGCACCGATCGGTGCGGCGCAGCCGGCCTCGAGGCGGGCCAGTACCGTGCGTTCGGCAGTGATCGTCGCCTCGGTCGAGGAATGGTTCATGGTCGCCAGCGCCACGCCCAGCAGGCGATCGGGTTTGCCATCGCGCACTTCGATCGCGAGCGCGCCCTGGCCGGGGGCGGTCGGCCAGTCGGACAGATCGAGAAATTCCGGCGCCAGGGAATCGAGGCGGCCGAGGCGGCCGAGTCCGGCAGCAGCCAGAACGACGGCGTCGAGGTCCCCCTCGGCGACGCGCCCGACGCGGGTGTCGATGTTGCCGCGAATGTCCACGATCGTGAGGTCAGGCCGACGCTCACGCAGCTGCGCGACCCGGCGAGGCGAACCGGTGCCGACTCGGGCACCCTCAGGCAGGGTGTCCAGAGTGAGGCCGGCTCGTGCCACCAGCACGTCCCGGGCATCCGCTCTCTTCGGCGTTGCACCGATGCGCAAGCCAGGGTGAGGCGCGGTCGGGAGGTCCTTGAAGGAATGCACGATGACGTCGCACTCGTCGTTCAGCAGGGCTTCGCGCAGGGCGCTCGCGAAGACACCGGTACCGCCGAGGCTCGAGAGCGGCTCGGTCGAAGTGTCACCGTGCGTGGTGACGCGCACGATTTCCACCTCGACACCAGCCGAAGCCGCGATGCGGTTGACGATCGTCTGGGTCTGCGCGAGCGCAAGAGCGCTCGCGCGGGTACCCACGCGGATCACGGTCATGGCGCCATTCCCGCGACGGCCGGCTTGAAGCCCAGTCGCACGTTTTCGCAGCAGCCGGGGCGGCACACGTCGTACCAGGGGCCGAGCGTGGTCTTCGCCGGGCGATCTTCAACCGCGGTATCGTTCAGACGTTCCTCGATCAGGTCGACGAGGCCGTTCACGAAATCGGGCGAGACCCCGGGGGTCGGCACCCGCACGGCGTGGATCCCGAACTTCTCGCTGGTCTCCATCGCCTCGTTGTCGAGGTCCCACATGACCTCCATGTGGTCGCTCACGAAACCGAGCGGCACGATGATGACGGCACGGATGCCGCGGGCCGGCAGCAGGGCGATCGCATCGTTAATGTCAGGCTCGAGCCACGGCATGCTGGGTGGGCCGCTGCGGGACTGGTAGACGAGCTGCCACTGGGTCTTCAGCGGCGCCTCGGTAGCGTCCGGTTCCACGAGGGAGTCCATGATGACCTGGGCGACGGCGCGGTGCTGCGCTTCATAGGCGCCACCCTCGCCGAAACCACGCTCTGCCGGCCCGCTCTTGTTGGCATCCGTCATGGGGATCGAGTGAGTTGAGAACAGAATCTCGACCTCGGTGTCCACATCGATGCCGGGGATGGCTCGTTGAACGTCCTGCAGGCCCTTGGTCACACCGGTGATGAAGGGGGTGACAAAGCCGGGGTGGTCGAAGAACTGACGAATCTTGTCGATGTGCACCGTGTCGTTCAGGCCGTTGGCGGTCAGTGCTGCGGCGAAGTCTTCACGGTACTGGCGGCATCCGCTGTAGGAGCTGTAGGCGCTTGTCGCGATCGCGAGCAGACGATTTTGGCCGGCGTTATGGGCGTCCGAAATTGTATCTTTCAGGTATGGCGCCCAGTTGCGGTTGCCCCAGATCACGGGCAGGTCGATGCCGCGACGGGTGAGTTCGACCTGAAGCGCAGCTTTCAGCACGCGGTTCTGGTCGTTGATCGGGCTGACGCCACCGAAGTGGCGATAGTGGGTCGCAACCTCCTCGAGGCGTTCCTCGGGGATTCCGCGGCCTCCGGTCACATTGCGCAGAAACGGAATCACGTCGTCCTGGCCTTCTGGTCCGCCGAAACCGGCCAACAGAACGGCGTCATACTGTGCCATTACTGCAGCACCTCGACGACCTCGGCGGTCGAGATTCTCCGTCCGGTGTAGAACGGGATCTCCTCGCGTACGTGGCGGCGCGCTTCGGTCTCACGCAGGCCCCTCATCAGATCGACCAACTCGGTGAGTTCGTCACTCTCGATCGGCAGCAACCACTCGTAGTCGCCGAGGGCGAAGGCCGAGACGGTGTTGGCGAGGGCTCCGCGGAAGGCGGCGCCCTTGCGTCCGTGGTCGGCGAGCATCTTGCTGCGCTCCTCGTCGGGCAGCAGGTACCACTCAAAGCTGCGCACGAATGGGTAAATCGTGAGCCAGGCCTTGGGCTCTACGCCGCGGAGGAATCCGGGCACGTGGCTCTTGTTGAACTCGGCTTCGCGGTGCACGCCCATGGCGTTCCAGGTGGGCAGCAGGCTTTTAAGCAGACGGCTGCGGCGCAACTCACGGTTGGCCCATTGCAGCGTCTCAGCCTCGTCGGCGTGGGTCCAGATCATGACGTCGGCGTCGGCTTTCAAGCCGGAGACGTCGTAGAAGCCGCGTACGGTGACGCCCTCGGCTTCGATCAGGGCAACCACGTCATCGAGCTCGTTGACCGCGTGCGGAACATCGCGGCCATCGAGGTCATCTGGGTTTTGCGGATCTTTTCGCAGAACGGTAAAGAGAGTGAAACCTTGCGGCGAGGCCGCGGGTACCTCGGAATCGATGGGGGGGGTGGGCTGAACGCTGGTTACTGCCTCTCCGGCAGCCGGGTGAGTCATGGCTCTAGTGTGCTCTTTATTGCGCCCGGCACCAAAATGAACCCTGCGATTCCTGTGAACCGACCCGGCTTGGTTTGATCGGAACTAGCGGTTCTTAGCTACCGCGGAAGCACCGAACCAGACGATAACGCCGACAGCGGTGGCCGCACCCAACGCAATTCCCATGAGGGCGGCCGGGCTGTCCTCGCCGAGCTGGCGCAGGGCATGGGTCAGGCGACGGCGATTGATGCGCAGCTGCTTGGGCACATTGAACTTGTACTCGATGGCATCCAGGGTCGAAGCGAGCTCGGCGCGCGCGTGCCGCGCTTCGGCGCGCAGATCACCGATGCCGCGCTTGTCGCCGCCAGCCCCGGTGAGCTCGAGGTTATTTGTGGTCATATTCGCCAACTCCCTTGAACGCATCAACGTCGTGACGGATGCTCGCGTGCACACCCTCCGGATCGGGTTTCGTAGCCGCCTTCACCCGGCTGACTCCGATGAGCAGAAGGATGACGGCGATGAGCACCAGCGCGACCGCCACGATGAGTGTGGCGAGCCACAGCGGCAGTACCAGGGCCAGGGCGATCACGGCCAGGGCGACGAACACCCCGAGGGCGAAAAAGAGGATAGCAGCGGCCACGATGAAGAGGGCGGCACCGACCCCGAAGTTCTTGGCCTTGGCGGCGAACTCGGCCTTGAAGGCGTCCAGTTCGGCTTTGACGAGGGCGCTGATCTGACCGGGCAGCTCCCCGATCAGTGCGAGCAACGGGCGCTTGCTCTTCGGGTTGAATCCACTGCTAGTCACGGATTGCCTTCCCTGTGCTCGGGTATCGGTGTTTCAGATGTCTGAATTCTACGAGCTGTTGCGCGCTTACTGCGCCGCGGAATCGTCGCCCGTCGTGGGGGTCGCCGTGGGCTTGGGCTGTGCTGCGGTAGTGCGGCTCGTGGTGGTGCTGGCCTTCGCTGCCGGCGTCGCGGCGGCGGTCTTCGTTTTGCTGGCGGCCTGCTTCTTCTTCGCCGCAGCCTGCGAGACAGCTTTTTTACCGACCTTGTACAGGTTGACGGGAATGTCGCCGACCAGTTCGAGGGCGGCATCACGCACCTCAGTCACCCGGCGCTGCACGGGTTTGGCGTTCCAGAGATCATTGGCAGCGGCGGCGATCTGGTCATAGCGTTTACGGCCAGCGCGTGCACCGAGCACATAGCCGACGAGTCCGCCCGTGATGAACAGAAGCTTTCCGCGCATTGAGTCTCCACTTTCGTAAGGTCCCCCCAGAGTAACCCGGTTCGCCGTTTCGGTCTCAGGCGCCCGGGCATGTCCCCGTGCGATCGTCCCAATACAGGAAGTGCACAGTTTCGGTTAGAGCTCGGGAGCGGTGATAGTAAGGCCGAGGGCGGCGTGCCGAATTCGGTCGCCAGCCTGGAGTGCATGCGGAATGACGGAGGCAAGTCCAGTTCCGGCCAACCAGGCTCCGGTGATCTCCAGCCCGGGGGTTGCGGCGACGGCCTCGCGCACCCGCTGCGTACGTTCGGGCGCACCGAGAGTGGCAGGCGACAGGGCGTCGCGCCACTCGGTGCGGGCAAAGGCTCGCACGCAACCGGCCGGCAGAGGAACGCCGAGTAGCGCAGATGCGTCGTGCAGCGCGAGGGCCTGGAGTTCATCGTCGGTCAGGTCGTCGGTCGGGTTCGGCGCTCCTGCCCGCCCGTAAGAGAGGCGCACGACATGGCGGCCGGGGCCGGCGGCTTCGGCGACCCAGGCCCATTTTGCTGTGACGTGGGTAAGTGCCTTCGCGGTGACGTCGGGAGCATCAATCGACACGAGCACACCGGTGCCGCGCGGGTGCACATCGAGTGCGGGTGCGTCGAGCACGAGCGAGGTGAGGGTGACGGCGGTCGGGGCCGGCCAGTCGAGTTCGGCGAGCGCGTCGAACCGGGCGCCGAGCGAATTGACCAGTCGCAGGGCCTGCGCCCCCTGGGTTGCGACGATGACATACCGGGCGGTGAGGGTGTCGGTCGTGGGCTCAGCCTGTGCAGCGTCTTGGCCGGCGGGAGCGGCGGGGTCGGCATCCGCTCGCCGGCTGACGGTGACGGCCCAGGTGGGCTTGTTGTCGGTGCCGGAATGAGCCAGGCTCCGCGCCGTGGTGCCGGTGACAATGGTCACGTTGTGGTGTTCGAGGGCGGCAACGATGGCGGCGGGCAGGCGGGCCATGCCGCCGAGCAGTCCGCCCACGTTGGAACCGGCGGGCGCGCCGGATCTCAGGGCCGAGACGGCCCCGGAGAGCGAGCCGGCCGTGGTGAGGGCTCGGTTGAGTCCGGGGGCGACAACGTCGATTTCGAGGTCGACGGCGCTCGTCGTGTAGACGCCGGATGCGACGGGTTCGACAAGGCGGTCGAGCACACGCTGACCCATGCGCTTTTTCACGAGGTCGCCGAGGCTGTGCTCTCGGCCGATGGTGAGCACGGGCATGAGCCGGTCGAGGTAGGCGCGCAGCGACCCCTTCCAGCCGATGACGCGGCGCACGTCGTCGGCAAGCGGGGAGCCCGGAATTCCGAGTACGCCGGCCTTGGGCAACGGAACGCTGACCGAGGCATCCCCTTCGCTGTGGGACTGGACTGGGCAATTCGGTTTGAGAGCGGGAAGGTGCAGCCAGGCGCCGGCGACGTTCGGAACGACGACCTGGTCGGTGAGGCCGAGGTCCTCGATGAATGAGTCCACGGTGCCGCCGCGCACGGCGAAGCTTTCGGCTCCGCTATCGAGGCTGAGTCCGTCGAGAACGTGGCCGGCTACCGGGCCGCCGACGGCATCGGTAGCCTCGATAATGGTGACGCTCAGCCCCACCTGCGCGCATTCACGGGCGGCGACCAGGCCGGCCACTCCGGCGCCAATCACGAGTACGTCGATGGGTGTGGTCATGTTGCTGCTCCTACTCGGCCGCGCTCACGTCGTGCACGAGGCTGACCAGCCGGGTCAATACATCGGGGTCGGTGTCGGGCGGAACGCCGTGGCCCAGGTTGAGTACGTGCGACGGCGCGGTGCGTCCACGTCCGAGCACGTCGCGCACGTGCGCCTCGAGCACCGACCACGGCGCCGCGAGCAGCGCGGGGTCGACGTTGCCTTGCAGAGGGACGGCGCCGCCCAGCCGGCGGTTGGCCTCGTCGAGCGGCACCCGGTAGTCCACGCCCACGACGTCGGCGCCGATGTTGTGCATTTCTTTGAGCAGTTCGCCGGTTCCCACGCCGAAGTGCACGATGGGCACGTTACGGTCGGTCGATTCTTCTCCCTGGCCCGGCACGGTGTAGGTGAGGTCGCGCACGTGGGCGATCGCCGCGGCCGACGCTGGGGCAACGGATGCCGCATAGTCGACCAATGAGAGCGCTCCGGCCCACGAGTCGAACAGTTGGGCGGCACTCGCCCCGGCGAGCACCTGAGCGCGCAGGAACCGGCCGGTGACGTCGGCAGTCCAGGCCATGAGCTTGGCCCAAGCTTCCGGTTGGGCATGCATGAGGGTACGGGCGTGGATGTGATCCTTCGACGGACCGCCCTCGACCAGGTACGCGGCGAGCGTGAAAGGAGCACCGGCGAAGCCGATCAGCGGGGTCGATCCCAGCTGGGAAACCGCCAGCCCAACGGCCGCGCTGATCGGCGCGAGGGCCGTATCGAGCAGGGCGGGATCGAGGGCGGTGAGTTCGTCGACATCCGCTGGCGTGCGCACGGTCTTGCCGAGAACGGGGCCCTTGCCGGCCACGATCGACACGTCGACCCCGACGAGCTTCAACGGCACGACGATGTCGCTGAAGAAGATTCCGGCATCGACCTGGTGCCGACGCACCGGCTGCAGCGAGATTTCGCTTGCTAATTCGGGATCGAGACACACGTCGAGCATGCGCGTTCCGACGCGCAACTCCCGGTATTCAGGTAGCGATCGGCCGGCCTGACGCATGAACCACACCGGCGTCACGGCGGGCCGGGTGCCCTGATAGGCCTGGATCAGGCGGGAATCGGCGGTGAGGCCGGAGGAGAGTGGATGCTGCGCGTCGAGGATCATCTCGATCATTCTCTCAAACATCCCTGGCGTCGTGCGCCGGGAGCGTACAGCATTGAGTCGTAGAATTGCATAGTGCTAATTCTTTTGTCCGCAAGTCATAAAAACTCCACCTTCGATGTGCTGGAGAAATTGTCTGTGGGCGGGGGCTCTTCGGCTACCCGTATGGTGGCACAGCACGGGCCGCTCAGCGGTGCCGTCGTCGTTGCGACCTGCAACCGATTCGAGGCCTACCTCGACCTCAATGAGCCCTACGGCGTGTCGCCTCTTCCCGCCGTCTACGCCGCTATTGAGGCTGTGAGCGCCAGCAGCGGTCTCGACGCAGACCTGCTGCGCGACAATCTCACCCTCGTGCACGGCAACGGCGTCGCCGAACACCTGTTCGCCGTGACGAGCGGCCTCGAATCTGTCGTCGTCGGTGAGGTCGAAATTGCCGGCCAGGTGCGCCGCGCGCTCGAGCAGGCTCGCGCCAACGGCACCACGAGCCCCGAGCTCGAGCGCCTCTTTCAGCGGGCTTCCCAGACATCGCGCGGTGTGAAAAACCGCACCGGAATCGGCTCGGCCGGTCGATCGATCGTGCGCCTTGCCCTCGAACTGGCCGAAAGTCGGGTCAGTGACTGGTCGACTGCTCGTGTGCTCTTGGTCGGCACCGGTCGTTATGCCGGGGCCTCCCTCGCCGCCCTGCGAGACCGCGGAGCCGAGAACGTGCGAGTCTACTCGCCCTCCGGTCGCGCCGTCGGATTTGCAGCGTCACACGGTATCAAGGCCGTTCCCACCGAGGATTTCGCCGCCGAGGTCGCCCGCGCCGACGTGGTCGTCACCTGCACTCTGCGCGATGACCACGTCATCGATGCAGCCCTGATCACCCGCGGGCGCACCGAAATCGGTGTGGACCCGTTCGAGATCGCCGGCGCTACCGCCGACGCCCCGGCCCGCCTGTGCCCGGCCGATACGGGCCCCGCAGCCCCGCCACAGCTCATCATCGACCTGGGCCTGCCCCGCAACGTGGCACCCGATGTCACCCTGGTACCTGGTGTCGAACTGCTCGACCTCGAGACGATCAGCATCCATGCGCCGCTCGAAGAGCTCAATGCCACATCCGATGCCCGCGAGATCGTGGGCAAGGCCGCCCGCAAGTTCTCCGACGTCGCCGAAGAGCAAAGCCTCACCCCGGCCGTCGTCGCTCTGCGCAGCTATGTGTTTGAGCTGCGCGACGCCGAGATCGCCCGGGCTCGCAGCCGCGGCGACTCGAGCGAAGCCACCGAGGCGGCTCTGCGTCACCTGGCCGGTGTACTGCTGCACGCCCCCATGGTTCGTGCCCGCGAACTGGCTCGCGCCGGCGAGCAGGATGCCTACCTCACCGGGTTGGACGCCCTGTTCGGTATCGACGTGACGCTGCCCGCTGTCGGCGCGGAGGATGCCGCCGGCACCGGCGCGATCGCCTCTTAACCCAGCTCGATCAGGGTGACGCCGGCGGGTGCGCCGGAAGTCGGCATAGCGGCAAGGGCTGCGGGCGCTTCGGCCAAGGTGATGCGGCGGCTGATCAGGTCTTGCGGGCGCAGTCGACCGCTTCGCACCAGGTCGAGCAGGGCCGGATAGTCGTGAGCTGGCATGCCGTGGCTGCCGAGCACGGTCAGTTCCCGGGCGATCACCGTGCCCAGCGGCACCCGCGGGTCGTCGGCCAGCAGGCCAATCTGCACGTGCCGCCCACGGGTAGCCAACGAGCGGATGCCGATGGCCACCGTGTTCTCCCGGCCGAGCGCCTCGAGACTCACTTGGGCGCCGTCGGTTGTCAGGGCCCGAATGTGTTCGACCACCTCAGCGTCGCCGAGCCCGGCCGAGTTGACGACGTGCGCTGCCCCGACGCGGGTCGCCGCATCGAGCGCGTCCGCGCTGATATCGACGGCGATGACCATGGCGCCGAGCGCCTGCCCGATCATCACCGCGCTGAGGCCTACTCCACCGCAGCCGATGACCACGAGGGTTTCGCCCGCCTGAAGGGCGGCTTGGTGTACGAGCCCGCGATACGAGGTCGCGAAACGACAGCCGAGCAGCGCCGCGGCGCCCGCGTCGAGGTCGTCGCCGATAGCGATGAGGTTCACGTCGGCGTTGTGCAACGCGACCCGTTCGGCGTAGGAGCCCCAGTGAGTGAAGCCGGGCTGGGTCTGGTTACGGCAGACCTGTCCGTTACCGGCGTCACATTCCGGGCAGTCGCCACAGGCACAGACAAACGGCACGGTCACCCGCTGGCCCACCCGAAACCGGCGAACCAACGGCCCGACCATATCAATCACACCGACCAGCTCGTGACCGGGAACGTGTGGCAGGGCGATGTCGACGTCATGGCCCTGCCAACCGTGCCAGTCACTGCGGCAGAGACCGGTGGCCTCCACCCGCACGATCACACCGGCCGCGCTGAGCTGCGGCTCGGGCACCTCGCGCAGCACCGGAAGAACACCGAACTCTTCGAAATAGACCGCTTTCATGGTCACAGTCTGCACGATGCCCGCCCGGGCATGCGCTTTTGAGGCGTTAGGCGCCGCGCAAGCGCACCGCGAGGTAGGCCTCGAGGTCGACGAGCGGCACACGCTCCTGCGCCATCGTGTCGCGGTCGCGCACGGTAACAGCCTGATCGTCGAGGGAGTCGAAATCGACCGTGATGCAAAACGGGGTACCGATTTCGTCTTGGCGGCGGTAACGACGGCCGATGGCTCCGGCGTCGTCGAAGTCGACATTCCAGAGCTGGCGCAGGTTGGCCGCGAGCTCGCGCGCCATCGGGGACAGCTTCTCGTTGCGCGAGAGGGGCAGGATCGCGGCCTTCACCGGTGACAGGCGTGGGTCGAGCTTGAGCACGGTGCGCTTGTCGACACCGCCCTTGGCGTTCGGAACTTCTTCTTCGACGTAGGCGTCGACCAGGAAAGCCATGAGCGAACGGGTCAGGCCGGCGGCGGGCTCGATCACCCAGGGCGTCCAGCGCTCGTTCTTGGTCTGGTCGAAATACGTCAGGTCTTTGCCGGATGCCTTGGCGTGTGTTGACAGGTCGAAGTCACCACGGTTCGCCACGCCCTCGAGCTCACCGAACTCGGTGCCGGTGAAGCCGAAGCGGTATTCGATGTCGACGGTGCGCTTGGAGTAGTGCGAGAGCTTTTCAGCCGGGTGCTCGAACAGGCGCAGGTTTTCGGGGTTGATGCCGAGATCGGTGTACCACTTCATGCGGGTGTCGATCCAGTACTGGTGCCAAGTCTCATCGGTGCCGGGTTCGACGAAGAATTCCATCTCCATCTGCTCGAACTCGCGGGTGCGAAAGATGAAATTGCCCGGTGTGATCTCGTTGCGAAAGCTCTTGCCGATCTGGCCGATGCCGAACGGCGGCTTCGAGCGTGACGCCTGCAGCACGTTGGCGAAGTTGACGAAGATGCCCTGGGCGGTTTCGGGGCGCAGGTAGTGCATGCCGGCCTCGTCATCGACCGGGCCGAGGTAGGTCTTGAGCAGGCCGGAGAAGGCGCGCGGTTCGGTCCAGATGTGGCGGTTACCACAGTTGGGGCACGCGATGTCATCGAGCCCGTTCTCGGGCGGGCGGCCCTTCTTCTCCTCATACTGCTCTTCGAGGTGGTCGGCGCGAAAACGCTTGTGGCAGCTCGTGCACTCGATCAGCGGGTCGCTGAAGACCTCGACGTGACCGGATGCCTCCCAAACCTGGCGAGGCAGAATCACGGACGAGTCGAGGCCCACGACGTCGTCGCGGCTCGTGACCATGGAACGCCACCACTGCTTCTTGATGTTCTCTTTGAGCTCGACGCCGAGGGGGCCGTAGTCCCAGGCGGAGCGGGAGCCGCCGTAGATCTCACCGGCCTGAAAGACGAAGCCGCGATGACGGGCGAGGGCGATGACGGAATCAAGATGAGTGGGCGTCGCCACGGTGGCTCCAATGGTCGAGGGCGCAAAATTTGGGCGAGTGCCCAAATTTCTATTTTACGTGATCGATCCATGCCCAGTTCCCGCTCGGGGTTTGAGCCATTCTCGCGTCGCGGTAACGTAAAGAAGCAGGTTTACAGCATCTGCCTTGGCTCAAGGAGGAGAAATGGGCGCCGCGTCCACCATGTCAGACGGCACGACCGCAGAACCGACCGCTCTGAAACGGATTCCGCACGACCTCGCCGTCGCCCTGGATCCCGAGGAGCATGACGCCCACGATCGCCAGTGGACACCCCTCAAAATCATCATCTGGTCTGTTATTTCGCTGCTCGGTGGCCTCAGCTGGGTCATGCTCGCCGTGGTGCGCGGCGAGACCGTCAACGCCATCTGGTTCGTCTTCGCTGCGATTTGCACCTATCTCATCGGCTACCGCTTCTACTCGAAGTTCATCGAGAAGCACATCGTTCGCCCCGACGACCGCCGGGCCACGCCGGCCGAGTACAAGGCAGACGGCAAGGACTTTGCCGCCACTGATCGCCGCGTCTTGTTCGGCCACCACTTCGCCGCCATTGCCGGTGCCGGGCCACTGGTCGGCCCCGTACTGGCCGCCCAGCTGGGCTACCTGCCCGGCACCATTTGGATCATCGTCGGTGTCGTACTCGCCGGCGCCGTGCAGGACTACCTCGTGCTGCACTTCTCCATGCGGCGCGGCGGTCGCTCGCTCGGCCAAATGGCTCGCGATGAACTCGGCGTGATCGGTGGCACTGCCGCCCTCATCGCGACCCTGGTGATCATGGTGATCATCGTGGCCATCCTGGCCCTTGTCGTCACGAACGCCCTCGCCGAAAGCCCGTGGGGCGTCTTCTCAGTCGGAATGACCATCCCGATCGCGCTGTTCATGGGCTGCTATCTGCGCTTCTTCCGCCCGGGCAAAATCACCGAGATCTCCATCATCGGCTTCGTGCTGCTCATCGCCGCCATCGTCGGCGGCGGCATGGTCAACGGCACCGAATGGGGCCAGACCTACCTGCTGCTCGACAAGGTGACCATCGCCTGGGGCATCATCATCTACGGCTTCATCGCCGCAATCCTGCCCGTGTGGCTGCTGCTGGCACCGCGCGACTACCTGTCGACCTTCATGAAGATCGGCACGATCGGCATGCTCGCCGTGGCGATCGTCATCATCCGCCCCGAGATCAACGTGCCGGCGGTCAGCGGCTTCGCAACCACCGGCACCGGTCCCGTCGTGGCCGGAACGCTGTTTCCGTTCCTGTTCGTCACGATCGCCTGCGGCGCCCTCAGCGGCTTCCACGCGCTCATCGCCTCGGGCACCACGCCCAAGCTCATTCAGAAGGAACGCCAGACCCGGTTCATCGGCTACGGCGGCATGCTGATGGAGTCGCTGGTGGCCATCATGGCCCTCGTCGCCGCGCTGTCGATCGACCGTGGCATCTACTTCGCCATGAACGCCTCCCCCGCCCTCACGGGCGGCACCGTGCAGGGCGCGGTCGCGTTCGTGAACGGCCTCGGCCTGACCGGCGTGAACCTCACCCCGAGCATGTTGACCGACATGGCCGCCAACGTCGGCGAAGAGTCGATCGTTTCCCGCACCGGCGGCGCTCCCACGCTGGCCGTCGGGCTCTCGCACATCATGCAGCAGCTCATCGGCGGTACATCGATGATGAGTTTCTGGTACCACTTCGCCATCATGTTCGAGGCGCTGTTCATTCTCACCGCAGTGGATGCCGGCACCCGCGTAGCGCGCTTCATGCTGCAGGACAGCCTCGGCAACTTCTTCCCGAAGTTCAAGAACACCTCCTGGCGCCCCGGCGCCTGGGCTGCCACGGCGATCATGGTCGCCGCCTGGGGAGCCGTGCTGCTGATGGGAGTGACCGATCCGCTCGGGGGCATCAACACGCTGTTCCCGCTGTTCGGCATCGCCAACCAGCTGCTCGCGGCCATCGCCCTGGCCGTGTGTATGGCCATTGTCGCCAAACGTGGTCTGTTCAAATACCTCTGGGTGGTGGCACTGCCGCTGGGTTTCGCATCCGTGGTCACCATTTCGGCCTCGTTCCTGAAGATCTTCTCGACCACTCCCGGCATCGGCTACTTCGCCCAGAACCGTGCGTTCGCCAACGCGCTGGCCGCCAGCGAAACGAGCTTCGGCACCGCGCCGAACGTGCTGGCGATGGAGGCGGTCGTGCGCAACACGATGGTGCAGGGTGTGCTGTCGATCATCTTCGTCGTGCTCTCGATCATCGTTATCCTGACCGCGATCCAGGCCACCCTGCGCGCGTACCGCCAGCGCTCAAACGCCACGAGTGAGGATGACGCCGTGCAGTCGCAGACCTATGCCCCGGCCGGGTTCATCATGACCCCGCCCGAAAAGGTGCTGCAGGCGCAGTGGGATGCCCTGCCGGTCGAGAAAAAAATCAAGGTCACGGGCCACTAATGACCCTGTGGGCGGGCGTCCGCACGGGCGCCCGCGGCGTGGTCTGGTACCTCAAAGGCCTCCTCGGCGAGGATGCCTACGAGAAGTACGTGGCGCACCACGCCGCCACCTGCGAAACGGATGCTGCTGGCCTCGACCGCGCGCCACATCCGCTACTCACCGAGCGCGAATTCTGGCGAGACCAGACCGACCGCCAGGATAAGAACCCGCAGGGGCGCTGCTGCTAGCTCCTTCCCGGGCACCTAGTCTGGGGCGATAACGAACGGGGCGGGGCGGAACGCTTCAGCGCGCTCCGCCCCCACCTCGGACGCCTGCCGCCGTGGGGCCTGGTGCTGGTGATCTGGGCGACGTCTCGACTGCTCACAACGACCCTGCTGGCGAGCCTGTTCATCGTCGCGACCCGACTCGACTGGAACTTTGCGAGCCACCGCAGCGACCCGAACTTCTTCACCTTCTCGGGATCGTGGGACAGCTCGTTCTACCGGCAGATCGCACTGCGCGGCTACCCGACCGAACTTCCCACAGACGTAGCTGGCAACGTCCTGCCGAATGCCTGGGCCTTTCTGCCCGTGTTTCCGTGGCTCGTGCGCGGTGTGTCTGCCCTGACCGGTATCGAATTCTACGTCGCCGGAGTGCTCGTGGCCACCCTGCTCGGCGCCCTGGCCGCCCTCGCGCTGTACCGCCTGCTATCACCTCGGGTGGGTGTTCACTCAGCGCTGTGGGCGGTCGCCCTGTTCTGTTTCGGGCCGTTGTCGTTCATTTTGCAGGCGGCCTATGCCGAGAGCCTTTTTAGCCGCTCATTGCTGGCGCTGTCACGGGCGTTCACGACGCCTATCTGGTCACTGAGCTGTCCTGGTGGACCGGCTTCGTCGGTCGGGTTTCGTTCGTTCCGCTCACGCCGTGGTTTCTGATGGCCGGAAAGTACCTGGGCCTGGCCGGCATCGCTCTCGTGCTCGTGCTCGCGGCAGGTTTTGGGTGGTGGTTGTCGCGGCGCGCGCTGTATCCGCTTCGGCCGGAGGTGGTGGCCTACTCGGCTAGCTACGGATTCTATCTGGTGGCAGTGTTCCTGCCGCAGCAGAGCCTGTTTCGCTTGCTGCTGCCGCTCGCGCCGCTGCTCGGTGATCCGGCGATCGCGCGGTCGAAGCCGCTGCGCCGTGGGCTGCTCGTCGGGTCGATCGCGTTGCAGCCGGTCGTCATTGTGCTGCTCTGGTTCATCGGATACCCCTGACGCGCGCCGGTCAAACCCCGTAGATGAGTCCGCGCTGCTCCGCGTAGCGTGCGCGCACGTCGATAGCCCAGTCGCTCATGGCCAAGGGCTCGAGTTCGGCGGCGATCTCGCGCTTCCACAGTGGAAAGTCACCATCGAGCGCCCAGGCGGCCTGCCGGGCAGCCCCGAGGGCCACGTATTCGCCGGGGACTGGTAGCACGACCGGCACACCGAAGACATCCGCGGCAATTTTCTGCACGGCGGGCGACTGCGAGCCACCACCGATCAAAATGACCTGCCGCACCGGCACGCCCTGGCCGCGCAACGAGTCGAGCGCGTCGGCGAGGCTGCAGAGCAGACCCAGAACGGATGCCTGGGCCAGGTTTTCGGGGCGCATATTGGCCCGGCGCATTCCAGTGAGCGAACCGGTGGCATCCGGCAGGTTCGGGGTGCGTTCGCCATCGAGGTAGGGCAGCATGAGCAGGCCGTCAGCGTCGATCGGGGCAGCGAGGGCGAGCGCGCCGAATCGCGCGATGTCGACGCCGAGCAGGCCGGCCGTCGCCACGAGGGTGCGGGCACCGTTGATGGTCGCGAGCAGGGGAAGCTGGCCGCCGGCAGCGTCGGCGAACCCGGCGACCGAGCCGGAGGCATCCACTATGCGGGCAGTAGTGCTGGCGAATACGGTGCCGCTCGTGCCGATTGATACAACAACGTCGCCCTCCTCGGCTCCGAGGCCGAGGGCTGCCGCTGCGTTGTCGCCGGCGCCGGCCGACACGATGACGCCGCGGGGAGTCAGCCCAGCTCGCTCCGAGGGGCCGAGCACGCGCGGTACCCGGGCGGCACGGCCGAGAGCGGCCTCAAGCAGGTCGAGGCGATACTCATTGCTCTGCACCGAGAAATACCCGGTGCCGGAGGCGTCGCTGCGGTCGGTCGTGGCTTCGGCGGGCCGCCCGAGAATGTTCCAGGTGAGCCAGTCGTGCGGCAACATTACCTGCTCGACGCGCGCGGCGAGTTCGGGCCGGTGTTCGTGCAGCCAGGCCAGCTTCGTAATGGTGAACGAGGCGACCGGCACGACACCGACCTCCTCGGCCCACATCGAGGCGCCATACTTCTCGGTGAGCGCTGCAGCCTGCGAGGCGCTGCGCACATCATTCCAGAGCAGGGCGTCATGAACGGGCGTGTCTTCGCGGTCGAGGGCGACCATGCCGTGCTGCTGCGCGCTCACGCCGAGGGCGAGCACATTGCCTGCACCCTCAGCGGCTGCGGTACCGCCGGCTTGCTCGAAAGCCTCCCGCCAGCGCTCGGGGTTGATGCTCGTGCCATCGGGGTGGGGTGCGCTGCGCAGCTGCAACAGCTCTCCGGTGTCGGCGTCGACACTGACTACCTTGCAACTTTGGGTCGAGGAATCTACTCCGACAACCACGCGACGATTCAGTGCCAACGCATCTCCTTTGAAACTTAGGTGTGATCAGCCTAATCGCTAACAGCATCTTCGAGCACCGAAGTCGGCTACCCGCGCAACTCCAGACAGCTAGCGCCCGAGCGGCGCACCGAACAGACGCTGCTCGCGGTAGCGCGGCCTAAACCGGACAGACGAGAACCGCTGCAATCGTGATCACCCGGGTTGCTGGTCATTATGATTCGACCGGGTCCCCCGGCACCCGGTCGCCATTCGCCGGCGATCCAGCCCCGCCTCGAAGCGGGTGAGCAGCGGATGGAGCGTGCCACCCTTGATGGCACCAAAGCCCGCCGCGTCAGGCCAGAGTACCGTCGACCAGTTTCACGATCATGGAGCAGTCCTTACCGCCTTGGCCCTGATCGATCAGGCGCTGGAACAGCTGCTGCACGTGCTGGCCGATCTCCAGCGGTGTGTCGGTGGCAGCGGCAGCGGCGACCGCCAGGCCGATGTCCTTATGGGCGAGGTCGGTCGTAAAAGTCGGCGCGAAGTCGCGGTTCACGGCCGCCGATGGCACCACCCCCGCAATTGGATACCAGGTGCGCAGCGCCCAACTATCGCCCGATGAAACGGATGCGATATCCCAGAACACCTGCGCGTCCAGTCCCAACCGATCCGCCAGCACCGCCCCTTCAGCCGTCGCGGCGAGGCTGATGAACAGCATCAGGTTGTTGCAGATCTTCGCGGCCTGGCCGGTCGTCGCGCCACCGGTCGGAATGATATTCGCGGCCATCGGCTTGATGTATTCGGTGGCGTCGGCGACGGCATCCGCGGCGCCTCCGATCATGAAGGTGAGCGTGCCTTTCTCTGCACCGGTGATGCCGCCGGAGACCGGGGCGTCTACCAGGCGAAAGCCTGCCGCCGCCGCGGCATCGTGCAGGGCCTGGGACGATTCAATGTCGATGGTCGAGGACTCCACGAGCAGGGTTTTCGGGTCGGCGTGGGCAAACACTCCTTCGTCGCCGAAGTACACCGCGCGGGCATGCTCACCCCTGGGCAGTATGGTGAAAACCACTTCGGCGCCTTCTACGGCCTCTTGGATGCTCGTCGCGCGCGTGACGCCGGCGGCCACCGCCGCGTCGAGGGCTTCGACGCTCAGGTCGAAGCCGCGCACGCTGTGCCCGGCCTTCACTAGGTTTGCCGTCATGGGGCCGCCCATGTGGCCCAGCCCAATCCATCCGATGACCGCCATGGCGTAGCTCCTTCGCGTCGGTGACGGGCGTCGATGCCCGGCACCTTTACGATGGCACAACTTACCGCCAGCTAGTGCACGTACTCCAGCAGGTCGGCCCCCACCGAGCGCATGCCGTCGAGCACCGCGAGCCGGGTCATGAGCCGAGCATCGTCGAACAGCATCGACACCGCGTACGTGACGCCGGCCCGCGGACCGCGGAGGATTCCCACCTCGCTGCGAACGCCCGCAGCCGTTCCCGTCTTGTTGACCATGAGCAGACCGTGGTCGCTCTCCCGGTGCGCGAGCGGATCCAGGCCGAAGGCACTGGCCACGAGCGACAGGTCGGTGTTGAGCGACAGCCAGCCGATCACTCGCGCGCTCGTCTCAGCATCCACGATCTCGCCGCGGGCGAGGGACGTGAACAGCCAGGTGAGTTCCTTGGCGCTGCCCACCGAGAGCTGGGGCGCGTCGTCGGGGCCGCGTGTGTCGCGCACCAGATCGAGCAGCGCCGTGCGGCTGAGTCCGAGCTGCTCGGTACGGGCACGCACCGAGTGCAGCCCCACGGCACGGATGAGCACGTTCGTGGCGAGGTTGTCACTCGTCGCGCCAACGAGGGCGGCAAGATCAGCGACACCGAGTCGTGAAATCTGCAGGTGCTGCCAGACCCCGGAATCAGTCACGGCATCCGCGCCGGACCGCTCGAGCATCGTGGCCAGGCCGAATTCGGCGTCGTTCAGGCGCGCCGCCACCTCGATCAGCAGCAGCACCTTGCCAACGCTCGCCGTTGGCATCGACACATGATCGTCGACCGAGAAGAGCACGCGTCCAGTCGAAAGATCGGTTGCCCGGGCCGAGACCTGCACACCGTTGAGGGCGAGTTCGCCGAGACAGGCAAAGCCACGGGCGAAATTCTCGGGCGAATCTGTTGTGCGGTGTTTGCCACCGGGCAGCGCCGCGTGGCGCGAACGGCCAGTCACCGCATCCGCTCGGCTGGAAGCAGCACTGGCGCCGTCGGCGTCACGCCTGGAAACGATCACTCGGTTCGATCCTTTCCTCGGCATACGCCCCGCGTCTGCCTCATCCCCAGCTCAGAAGAGCTTGTTCCTACAGTAACCCCGACGGGGGGACAGTCGCGCTACCAGATGGTGACGCGCTGGTCGGGGGCGAGGTAGAGGGCATCCGCTTCGCCGACCTCGAACGCCTCATAGAACGCGGGAATGTTGCTGACGATCTGGTTGCAGCGAAACTCGTTCGGGGAGTGCGGGTCGATAGCCAGCAAGCGGATGGCCTCAGCGTCGCGCAGTTTCATCTGCCAGGCCTGGGCCCAGGAGAGAAAGAATCGTTCGGCACCGGTGAGTCCGTCGATGACGGGGCTTTCTGCACCGTTCAGCGAGAGCAAGTAGGCCTTCCACGCGATGGAGAGCCCGCCGAGGTCGCCGATGTTCTCGCCGATCGTGAGTGCGCCGTTGACGGTGTGACCGGGGATGGCCTGCGGCGTAAGGCCCTCGAATTGCGCGATGAGCGCGGTCGTGCGCAGCTCGAACGCGGCCTTGTCTTCGGCGGTCCACCAGTCGGTGAGGCGGCCATCGCCATCGTACTTGGAGCCCTGGTCGTCAAAGCCGTGTCCGATCTCGTGGCCGATGACCGCACCGATCGCGCCGTAATTGGCGGCCGGGTCACGCGCATCGTCGAAGAACGGAAACTGCAAGATGGCGGCCGGAAAAACGATTTCGTTGAATCCGGGGTTGTAGTAGGCGTTGATGGTCTGCGGCGTCATGAACCATTCGTCGCGGTCGAGCGGCTTGCCGATCTTGCCGAGCTCGCGTTGAAACTCGAACTCGCCAGCGGCCTTGACGTTGCTGATGAGGTCGTCAGCTGCGATCTCGAGACTGGAATAGTCGCGCCACTTCACCGGGTAGCCGATCTTCGGCGTGAATTTGCGCAGCTTGTCGAGGGCTCTCGTGCGTGTCTCCTCGGTCATCCAGTCGAGGGTGCTGATGCTGTTTTCGTAGGCTTGCACGAGGTTGGCCACGAGCACGTCCATGCTCTCCTTGGCGCTCGGCTTGAAGTGACGCTCCACGTAGATGCGGCCGACGGCCTCACCGAGAGCGCCCTCCACAAGTGAGACGCCGCGCTTCCAGCGGTCACGCAACTGCGGGGTACCGCTCAGGGTGCGCCCGTAGAAGTCGAAGTTCGCCTCCACGAATTCACCCGACAGGTACGCAGCACTCGAGCGGATGACCTGCCAGCGCAGCCAGTCCTGCCACGATTCGAGGCGGTCGTCTGACAGGGCGGTCGCGAGCCCCGCAATGTAGCTGGGCTCACGCACGACGACCTCCTCGAAGCCGCCGGCTGGGGCGTCGAGGCCCGCCAGCCAGAGGTCGACGTCGGCACCCGCTGCGAGCGCCGAAACCTGGCCCCAGGTGCGCAGGTTGTAGGTTTTCTCGCTGTCGCGGGTGGCTACCTTGTCCCAGTGGTGCGAGGCCAGTTCGGTTTCGAGGTCGAAGACGCGCGCTGCGCGTTCGGCGGCGCCGTAGAAACCAGCGAGGGTGAACATCCGCTCGAGAAAATCCTGATACTTAATGCGAATCTCGGCAAACTTTTCTTCATGGTAATAGGACTCGTCTGGCAAGCCGATACCACCCTGCGCGATGAAGACCAGGTAGCGCTCAGGGTTGCCCGGGTCGTTGTCGACGTAGAGGTGGAAGGCACCGGCGACGCCGCCGCGCTCGAGGCGGCCGAGGGTCGAGAGGAGTTCGGAGATGGTGGTGACCGCGTCGACCGCGGCAAGGTCGTCGCGCAGCGGGGTGGACCCGAGCGCTTCGATGCGCTCTTCGTCGAGAAAGCTCGTGTAGAGGTCGCCGAACTTGCGCTCCAGGCTGCCCTCTGACGCGGCCTGCGCCTCGACGATAATCTCACGCACGGCCTTCTCGGCGTCTTCGGCAAGCATCGTGAAGGAACCCCAGCGGGCCTTGTCGGCGGGGATCTCGCTACGTGCGATCCATTTGCCGTTCACGTGCCGAAAGAGATCGTCTTGTGGGCGCACCTCCGGGTCAAGTTCGTTCTGGTTGATTCCGGATGCACTCGCCAGCTCAGTCATGGCCCCAGCCTATCTGGGCGGAGTCGGTGGAAGCCGAGTGCACGAATCAATATTCGATCCTAAAAACGTTGCCCGCCAACGCAGCATCACTTCGAACAAGTATCTGGGTTCGATTGTTGCGAACGGGACAGCCGAACCGAGTCATGTCTTTCGCGTCGAGAAGGTTGTGCATACTGGCGCCGGCCAAGATGGATATGTCTCTACAGGCCTTCCTGGGCGATCGGAGACACAAAAAGTCGCTTGACATCAACAGGAGCATCCCCTCGGGGGACGCAATTGCACATCACGTGAACAGTGGGCCAAATTTGTGTCATAACGACAGGGTCGGGTGATTTCCAGCCGTAGCGTGGTGTCGTCAATGTCAAAATCACAGGTTTGGCCCGGGGCGACTTTTTTGGGTTATACCGGGCCCGGAAAAGGACAACCAATTGCATAAGCGCACCGTTACCGCGAGTTCCATCGCGTTCGTCTTGTTGAGCACCGTGGCATTGACCTCGTGTAGTGCCGCGACCGATATCGCGGCTTCTGGCGACGCCAGCGGAACGCTCATCGTGTATACGAACTCCAACTCTGATGGGCGTGGCGAGTGGATCACGGAGCAGGCCGCCGCTGCCGGCCTCGATATCGAGATTGTGGGCCTCGGCGGTGCCGACCTCGCCAACCGGATCGTGGCTGAGAAGAATAACCCCGTGGGTGACGTGGTCTTCGGGCTGAACAACATGTTCTTTGAAACGCTCAAGGCCGAGGATGCCGTCTCCGCCTACACGCCGGCCTGGTCCGATGAGGTCGACAGCACCGCCGGCGACACGGAGGACGGCGCATTTTGGCCGTTGGTGGAACAGGCCATCGTTATGGTCTACGACACCAACACGGTCAACGCAGCGGATGTCCCGACCGAGATCGCTGACCTCTGGGACGGTGATCAGCACACCGGTAACTATGAAGTGAACACTGCCCTCGGACAGGCGACGCCACAGCTGATGCTCGCGAGTCTTCTGGCTCCCTATGCGGACGAGGACGGCGACCTGGGTATTTCCGACGAGGGTTGGGACCAGGTGCAGGGGTACTTCGGGCACGGTTCCCCTGCTGTCGAGGGCACCGACCTGTATGCCCGGCTGATCCGCGGTGAGGTCGACTTCGGCGTGATCCCAAGCAGCGGAATCACGAGTCGTGATGCCGAGTACGGCACGGTCACCGGAGTCATCAGCCCCCAAGACGGTGTTCCGTACGTCACGGAGCAGATCGCCGTGATTCACGGCACTCCGCGCCAGGACCGGGCCGAAGAGTTCATCGACTGGTTCGGTAGCTCCGATGTGCAGGGCCAGTTCGCGGCCAAATTCGCCGCTTACCCCGTGAATGAAAAAGCCCGCGTTCAGGCGCTCCCCGCGGTCGTCGAGCTGATCGAATCACTGCCCAAGCAAGACATTGACTGGGCACTGACCCGAGAGCATATCGGCGAGTGGATTGAGAAGACCGAGCTCGGGTACCTACCCTGACGCTCCTCCGCGCCGCCGGACATCGACCTCCATCACCCGCCTCAAGTCGCCGGGTGCAGCTTCGTCAACAGCCGCACCCGGTGGGAGTTCACATGATTAGATTCGACCATATCGAAGTACGTTTCGGCGAACATACCGCCATTCCCGAACTCAATTTGGAGGTGAAGCAGGGTGAGTTCTTCACCCTGCTCGGGCCGTCCGGATGCGGAAAAACCACAGCACTGCGCACACTCGCTGGCTTCATCGAACCGACTAAGGGCGAGATCTATATCGACGGCCAGGCCGCGACGAAACGGCCGAGTGAGAAGCGCAGCGTGGGAATGGTGTTCCAAAACTATGCCCTGTTCCCGAGCATGAGCGTATGGGAGAACATCGCCTTCGGTCTGAAGGTGCGTAAAACAAAGAAAATGCAGACGGGTGCCCTCGTCGCGGAAATAGCTGGGCAGGTGGAGCTCACTTCGGAGCAGCTCGGCAAGAACGTGTCCGAGCTCTCCGGCGGCCAGCAGCAGCGCGTGGCTATCGCACGCGCGCTCGTGCTCAAGCCGCGCATCCTGCTGCTCGACGAACCCCTCTCCAACCTCGATGCCAAGTTGCGGGTGCAGCTGCGCGCACAGCTCAAGAACCTGCAGCGCGAGCTCGGCATCACGACGGTCTATGTGACCCACGACCAGGAGGAAGCCCTGACGATGAGTGATCGCATAGCCGTCTTCAATCATGGCGTGGTGGAACAGGTGGGAACTCCGGAGGAGATCTACAACCACTCGAGCACAGAATTTGTGTGCACGTTCGTGGGCGCTATCAACAAGTTGTCGGATGAGTTGGTGCAGCGGCTGCAGCGTGGCGGCGGCACCGCTCTGCACCCAAACAAGGCGTCGTACCTGAGGCTCGAGAAGGTGTCGTTGCAGCCTCCTGCAAACGCGGGCGGCAGCATCCGTCTTGAGGGAATCGTCGCTGAACGCTCGTACCACGGCGCACACAGCACGTACACGATCGACTGTTCCGGCAGCATGATTCGCGCGCTCGTACCCGAGAGCGGCGCGGCGCCGCTCACGCCCGGGTCGCGAGCCGAGCTGCACATTGCCCCCTCGTCGATCCTGCAGTATTAGCATGCGTACCTCCTCTTGGCGCTCTATGCTGCGTTCGCCACTCGTGCTGGTCGTGGCCCTGGTGACGGTGTGGTTCATTGCCACGTTCCTGATCTTTCCCAGTGCCACCCTTCTGATCGGCACGTTCTTCCCCGACGGCCAGCTCAGCTTTCGCGCGTTCGAGAAACTGACCAGCTCAGAGCGAGCCATGAACAGCCTGTGGCACAGCTTTCTACTGGCCGGCACGCTCGCCGTGACGGTGAACGTGGTGGGTATTTTCATCGTGCTTGTCACCGATTATTTTGCCATTCGGGGTGCGCGGATACTGTGGCTCGGCTACGCGACGACCCTCATCTACGGCGGCATCGTGCTCGCCGCCGGGTACAACTTCATCTACGGACGTTACGGGTTCGTCACGAACGCGGTGGGCAACTGGTTTCCCGACATTGACCGTGACTGGTTTTCGGGATACTTCGCCGTCGTAGTCGTAATGACCCTCGCCACGACCACCAATCACATGCTTTTTCTCGGTTCGTCACTCGCCAAGATCGACTACCAGACGATCGAGGCGGCCCGGAATATGGGGGCGGGAACCGTGCGCATTCTGTGGCGGATCGTGCTGCCGGCCCTGCGCCCGATGATTTTCGCGGTGACAGTGCTCACGTTCCTCACTGGACTTGGTGCGCTGACCGCCCCGATCGTGCTGGGTGGGACCGACTTTCAGACGATTGCCCCGATGATTCTGACGTTCTCGAAGAGCAGCAGCTCGCAGGATCTGGCCGCGCTGCTCGCCATCATCCTGGGCCTGGCCACGATCGTGCTGCTGGCCATGATGAACCGGGCCGAGAAGTCCGGGGTGTATTTTTCTGTGGCCAAGGTGGCCACGCCGCTTCAGAAGCAGAAGATTCCCAATCGGGTCACCAACGGCGTCGTGCACGTGCTTGCCTATGCCCTGTTCGTGGTCTACGCGACGCCGGTACTGCTCATCGTGCTGTTCTCATTTGTCGACTCGACCGCCATCCTGCGCGGGATGATCACCTGGGATGCGTTGACCTTCGAGAATTACGCAACCGTTTTCGGTACCCCGTCGGTGCTGCGCCCGTTTGTAGTGAGCGTCATCTACAGCGCGCTGGCTTCGGCGATCGTGGTGGTCGGCATGTTGTTCGTCGCAAGGGTGTTACAGAAATATCGCAATCCGGTGACGGGATTGCTCGAATACCTGCTCCATATCCCGTGGATCCTACCCACGATCCTGATCGCGCTTGCGCTGGTCATGACGTTTGACCGGCCACAAGCGCTTGTCGGTGGCCAGGTCCTCACAGGAACCACCAGCCTCCTCTTGGTGGCTTACATCGTTGTGAAAATCCCGTTCACCCTACGGCTATTGAAAGCGGCATTCGCGTCGGTGCCGGAATCGCTGGAAGACGCCGCACGCATTCTCGGAGCGGGATCAATGTTCACCCTGCGCAAGGTGCTCTTTCCCCTTGTCATCCCGACCGCAGCGGCGATCACGGCGCTCAACTTCAACAGCCTGCTCGATGACTACGATGCGGCCGTGTTCTTGTACCACCCGCTATTCCAACCACTGGGAATCGCTATCAAGGCCAGCACCGAGGGCGAAAACAACCTCGACTCGATGTCGATCACCTTCGTGTACACCGTGCTCCTCATGATCATTATGAGCCTGGCTATGTACCTCGTCTACGGGCGCAGCGGAGCAGCGTCCCGACGCGCCCGCCGTCGCAAGCCGCGACTGATTCCATAGGAATATGCTTCCAGGTGATTCCTCTGACCGAATCGGCACTGGCTTCAGCCGCTGCTTTCGCGTCGACCGCACAACCCGGCGTTGTAACGAAACATACGGCGCGCACCCGAGAACGGGAACATGATCTCGGGTGCGTGCTGTCGTGCGCAGTCAGATGTCGCTGGCAGTCTCAAACATTGAAACCTGGGGCGTGCTGGCTAGCAATGAGCCCAGTTCGGTCGCACCCGCACCCGCCCGCCACTCACGATAGGCCGCGTCAGCGTCGGCCGACGCCCACCGCTCCAGCAAGATCATGTGGGCGGGATCGTCACAATCCAGCAACACGTCAACACCCAGACACCCCTCAAACGCTCGGGTCCCGGTAATGATGTCTCGCAGCATGGCCGGCGCACCGAGAACGGCTTCCGGTTTCAATCGAAGGTCAAGAAGAACTGTCAGGGCCATGAAAACTCCAATTCAAGCGGGGGAACGGGGGTGGACGTGGTGCTTAGAAGTTGAGGATCTGGTAGCCCTCTACGACGAGAGAACGAATACTTGCTTCGCCTTTATACTCCGCAAGTAGCGGCCACCCGCCGGACTCGACAGCGTCGGTAACCCCGTGGGATGCGACGCAGAATGCGCAGGCGCCCCGGATGTTGTCGTGCAGGGCGACGGCGAGAGGGTTCATCTTGTGCTTAGGGTCTGAGATGGCGGCGAGGGATTCAACACCCGATCCGTCGAAAACGACGACAACGTCATCGCCAGCATCCTTGAATTCGAGGGCGGTTTTGAGACCGCGATAGACGCGTGAGGTGTCGGAGCCGATGGGCTCATAAATGACGACGGCGATTTTAGATTCAGACATGAATAGTTACCTCCTAGTTAGACCGATCTGGCCACCATTAACTATACCGATCAGTCTGGTAATATCAAGGTATGCACTCGTCGACCATCACCCCGATAGTGAGCGCCAAGGAGCGCCTACTCGCGTCCGCGGGCCGCCTGTTCCACGAACACGGCATCAATGCAACGGGGATCGACCTGGTCGTGCGTAACGCGGGCGTCGCCAAAGCCAGCCTCTATAACAACTTCGCCAACAAAGAAGCTCTTGTCGTGGCCTACCTGGAGCAGCAACTAGACGGCTGGAGCAGAGACGCGCACGCATTGGACAATCCGCTCTCGCCACGCCGGGAGCGGATCGCCGCCCTATTCGAGGCCCTCGCCCGCTCAGTCGAATTGAACACGTTCCACGGCTGCCCATTCACCAACGCCGTGATTGAACTGCCGGAATGCGCGGCGGTACGCACCGTCGCGCAAGACTACCGCGCCGTCGTTCGCACGCATCTGGCCAACCTCCTCGGTGCAGACGCTGCCTCCACAGCAGTATCTCGCCTGGTCTTGCTCTACGACGCGGCCATCACCGCAGCGAAAGTCGGCCGCGACGCTGCTCTCGTTCGCGAAGCAAGCGCCATGGCACGAGAACTCGTCGATGCGGAGAAACCTGAGGATACGCAACACAGCCGATAGAGACGGTCTCTGCGGGGCCGCTTGCGAATTCGTTGAACATCCGACGCTCAGGTCTGTGACGGGTGGTGTTTGGTCACGATCGTTCGTAAGACATTCTGGAGCAGGATCAGTAGGTCGCGAAAATACGGGGGTGGTTTTTGTAAGGCTGGCCGTGTACTCGTCTATGTAACCTGCTACCAGGTTGGCGATGCGTTACTGGTACGAGAACTGGATACGTCCGGGTCTCCACCCGCGACCAGCACCCCGAAGCCCGAAGCCCGAAGGGAAGAGGCCCCACCCGGCTACGTACGTCAGGCGCGGCTGAACTTCCGGTAAATTGGAAAGCTCGTTCCGCCGGAAGCGACAGCGTTACCACTCCGGAGGAACTTCTGGCAGCTGCTCACGCGTCTTGCTTCGCCATGGCCCTGTCTCACAGCTTGGAAGATGCGGGCTATACCCCCGATACTCTCGAGGTGACGGTAACCGTCAGCTTCCAGCCAGGGGATGGAGTGCTCGGCAGCGATATCCTGCTGCGCGCCTCGGTCCCTGAATTATTGCCGGAAACGTTCGCCACTGTCGCTGAGGACGCTAAGGCGAATTGCCCGATCTCCCAGGCGTTCCGTGTTCCCATCTCCTAAGAGACAACGCTTCTTTAAACGCCCGGGGGGCGTTTCTCCTAATGCTTGTGACCAGATGATTATCGCTCGGCCGACAACGCCGCCCGATAAGCCGGGCCGAGCTTGTCGTAGCGGTGGCTATGCCGCGCCACTTGTTGATCACCTCTAAACACCGCGCAAGGACGTTGCGACGCTAGGCCTCGTTGTTGAGGGCCGGCGGACGGTCGCCAAAACGGCCCGTCGTTTACGTCCGCTCGCTCCGCGATCACGACGATGACACAGACCTGCCGTGCAACAAGCAGCGGCAAAGTCGGCCAGTTATTGGAGATGGTTTCCGATAACTGGCCGATACCATCTTTGGCATGCAACCGCAGAGCTGCCAGAGTCACCTCCAGCAGGCGGAAAAAACCGGTCGAGTTACGCCGTTACCTCGGTGTGGTGAAGCGTCTCGGGGAGTTGTTCACGAGTTGTCTTCGAGGATAAGTTGTGCCGCATGCCAGGCGAGAGCCTGAGTGGGGGCATTATTATTGCCCGATGGCATGTGCGGAAAGACAGACGCGTCCACGACTCGGAGTCCTTCCACCCCGCGAACACGAAGCCGTGCGTCGACGACGTCGTCGTCATTGGGGCCCATCGCGCACGTGCCCAGCGTGTGGTAGCCAGTTCCGCCACGGTTGAGTGCGTTTTCGAGTATCTGCTCATCCGTTGTGAAATTAGTGCCCGGGAGGGTTTCCGCACGAACGAGTCGACTGATCGGGCTCTGGGCCATGATTTCGCGTCCTTTCCGCGCTCCGAGAACGACTAGGTGGCGGTCGTGTTCGGTGGTGAGGAAATTCGCGACAACCGTCGGTTTGTTCGACGGCAAGTTGCCGGTGATATGGATGGATCCGGTGCTCGTTGGGCGCAGCGGATACGTCAGGAACATCATTCCCGGATTTTTGTCGACCTTTACTTTGCCTGACGTTAACGATGCCGCTGCCGTAGAAATGGGTGTGAAGAATCCCTGCGTGTCCGGCCGGTCGGATTTCGGATCCGACTTGTAATACATGAGCACGTTGTAGCCGCCAAATGACATGACGCCGTCCCGTTGCATCAGGTACTTTGTGCCGGTGAGCATCTGCCGTGAGACGTTGGAGAGCTGTTTGTTGTATCCATCTGCGCCCTGCATCGAAAATTGGAAGCTGGTGCCGTGATGCTCGTGCAACCGTTCTCCGACGTTGGGGCTGTCCACGACGACTTGCACCCCGGCGGAACGTAACTGAGCTGGATCTCCGATGCCGGAGCGTTCAAGGAGCAGCGGAGTGTCGAGCGAACCGCCAGCCAAAAGCACCTCTTGACGGGCGGAGTAGTCGACCGTCACGCCCTTGCGCTCAACGCGCACGCCGGTGGCACGCTTCCCGTCGAAGAGAACATAGCCAACCTCCGAATGACTCAACACCGTCAAATTGGAGCGTTGCCGCACCGGATGCAGATACGCCTCCGCAGCGCTCACTCGCAAGCCGTTTGCAATGTTCGACGACACGTATCCGACTCGCTCATTGTCACTCCCATTCAGGTCGTCTTCCCGGTTCATACCCAACTTCCCCGCGGCATCGATGAAAGCCTCACTGACCTCCTCGGGAGGGGAAGCCACGGAAATCCCAACAGGACCACCGGTACCGCGAGTTTCCGACGCACCAAGATTATGGTCTTCAATGCTTTTATAGGCACCCACAAAGGTGTCCCATCCCCAGCCAGGATTTCCCGCAGCTTCGATCGAGTCGTAATCGGGCTTCCATCCGCGATTCCAGACCATACCGTTCACGCCAGTGGAACCGCCGATCATGCGGCCGCGCGACCACTGCTCTACGGAACCGGTTCCAAACGGTTCGGTGGCGAACTTCTTCGTGTATTTCGGGTCCGTCATCGTGAAATAGAACCCCTTCGGCACGAGAATCACCGGACTTCGATCGGAGCCCCCGGCTTCCAGTAACAAAACCTGATTCGCCGGGTTTTCGCTCAATCGATTGGCCAGGACACATCCTGCCGCTCCAGCACCGACAATAATGTAGTCAAAAATCATGCTGAGCTTCCTCTTCCTTGTGGATGATCAACGGACGCACCTGTTCGTGCGTCGAGGACACTCTATTTATTACACCAAGTGTCCTAATTCAAGTATTGCCAGAGAGTAGGGTCGAGTCAATGGCTTCTACCCCCGATACCGGAGAGAGTCGAGGGCGAGGACGCCCCCCGACAGTGTCAGTGGATGCCGTCGCAAAGATCGGTCTGGAACTGTTCTTAAAAAACGGCTTCGACGAGACAACGATGACCGATATCGCCAGTGCCGCTGGCATCGGACGCAAGACCTTGTTCAACTACTTTCCCAACAAAGCCGACATCGTCTGGAACCGTTTCAACCGGCAACTTGAAGACCTCATCCATGCGCTGGAGAATGCTCCAGCCGACATCGTCAGCACCGACGCGGTCGTAGCAGCGGTACTCTCCGGCTTGCATACCTATCCTGCTGCTCTGCCCATCATGCGCGCCGAAGTCATACTCATCCAGGCGGTTCCGGCGTTACAGAGTTATGCGTACATGCAGGGTCGACCGTGGCGGGATGCGATCACGCGCTTCATCGCTGACCGAGAAGGACTCGACCCAGAGGACACTCTGCCGGAAGTTCTCGGCCACGGCTACTGGCACGCCATGTTCGTCGGTTTTCGCAAGTGGCTCCATTCCGAGCAATCGTCCCCCTTGCCGTATGTGGAGATTGCCCTCCGCGACTATTCCAGAGCCCTACAAGCCGCATTCGCACACGAAAAAACTCAATAAAGTGTTGCATCTCTCGGAGGCAGCCGACCCGCAGATCAGATTCTCAGCATCCGTTCTGTGCTAAAACGGATCAGGCGACAGAGAGTTGCCAACAGCTAGTAGTGGACAGCACGCTCATCCGAGTTCGCACACTCCCGCGCTGGCGTGCCATTCGCTGTATGACGCGTCGGCTTCGGCCGACGCCCACCTCTCCAGACGGGTCAGACTGCACCCGAAGAAGGTCTCCAGGCACAGAGTCCGGATTCAGTAGCACCGTTGCTTTCCTGACCCCAATGACCCCGGTCAAATCACGCTCGGGTGGTGACCGGCAAAGACTCGGAAACCTTATCGGAAGGTAGACCCTTGCGCGCCCAATAGCTGGCGAGCACCGAACCCGAGACATTGTGCCAGACCGAGAAAATCGCCGCTGGCAGCGCGGCCACCGGGTTGAAATGCGCCACGGCCAGGGCTGCGGCCAGGCCGGAGTTCTGCATGCCCACCTCAAAGCTGAGAGCTCGGCGACTAGCGACTGGAAGCCCGAACAGACGCCCGATGTAGTACCCCAGCGTCAGCCCGAGGGAGTTGTGCAAGATCACGGCGACGACCACAAGCACGCCAATCGATAACAACGTAGAGGCACTCGCGGCGATGACGGCTGCAACCACGACGGTGATGCCGGCCACCGACAGCAGCGGTAAAACATCGAGAAAGCGCTCCACCAGGCGCGGCACGATCATGCGCAGCAGGAGCCCGAGCACCACCGGAACCAGCACGATCTGCACAATCGACACAAACAAGGCGCCAGCATCGACGGGCAAGGACTCTCCCACGAGCGCCAACACCAAAAGCGGCGTCAGCACCGGCGCCAACAACGTCGAAACGGACGTCATCGCCACAGACAACGCGGTATCGCCCTTAGAGAGGTAAACCATCACGTTGGACGCTGTCCCTCCAGGCACCGAACCGACCAAGATCATGCCGGCCGTCAGCATCGGCGAAAGCCCCAACGCGACGGCAATCCCCAAGCCAAGCAACGGCATCACCAAAAACTGGACCGCAACACCGAGCAGAAGCGCCCACGGCCGCCTGGCAATAATCGCGAAGTCAACCGGGCGCAGCGTCATACCCATTCCCAGCATGATCACGGCCAATAACCACGGGATCGCCACGGTCAAGCCCGAAAATGCGTCGGGAACAGCAAGCGCCAACGCTCCCGCAGCCAAAACAATAACGGCAAACCAACGACCGACGAATGCGCTGACAATTTTGATGCGATACATGATGAAACCATACCCACAATGAACAGAAACCTCATGGCCGGCACCTTCGCTGCCAGTCTTAGGCGCAACGCAACGCTGAATAAGTCAGGCAGCAGCAGCAGCACGACTCAGAACTGACCGGCGGTCCGCCGTAGAGTCGAACCATCAACATTTTGCGGGCACAGCCCATCGACCGCGACATTCTGCGGCTCGCCGTGCCCGCGCTCGGCGCCCTCATGGCCGAACCGCTGTTTCTGCTGGCAGATTCGGCCATGGTCGGCCACCTCGGCACCACCCCGCTGGCCGGACTCGGCCTGGCCAGCGCGGTGCTGCAGACCATCATCGGCCTCATGGTGTTTCTCGCCTACAGCACCACCCCGGCCGTGGCCCGCTGGCTCGGCGCCGGCGACACGCGCAAAGCCGTCTCCGTCGGCATCGATGGGCTCTGGCTCGCCATCGGCCTCGGTGTCGTTCTCGCGGCCGGCGGCCTGCTCGCCGTCCCGGTACTCGTCGGCGCGTTCGGCGCCGAACCGGCCGTGACAGCGGATGCCGCCACCTACCTCAGTATCTCAATGTTCGGCCTGCCCGCCATGCTGCTGGTGTTCGCCGCCACCGGACTGCTGCGCGGACTGCAAGACACCCGCACCCCGCTCTACGTCGCCGGAATCGGCTTCGGTGCGAACATCGCGCTCAACTATGTCTTCATCTACCTGCTCGGCTGGGGCATTGCCGGGTCGGCCATCGGCACGGTCGTGGCGCAGTGGGGCATGGCCCTGGTCTACCTCGTGGTGGTTGCCACGCATGCCAGGCGCCAGAGCGCTCCGCTGCGCCCGCATCGCGCCGGGTTGCTCCTCGGCGCCCGCAGCGGCGGCTGGCTGTTTGTGCGCACGCTCAGCCTGCGCGCTGCCATGCTGCTCGCCGTGTTCGTGGCCGCCCAGCTCGGCTCTCCCGAGCTCGCGGCCTTTCAGATCGCCATGACCCTGTTCGCAACACTCGCTTTTGCCCTCGACGCTCTCGCGATCGCCGCCCAGGCTCTCGTCGGGCGCGGCCTCGGCGCCGGCGACATAGCTCACGTGCACGCCGTGCTGCGCCGCTGCCTGGAATGGGGCGTACTGGTCGGCCTCGTGCTCGCCGCGGTCGTGATCGGCACGAGCGGCGTGCTCGGGCACGCGTTCACGAACACTGACGCGGTGACCTCACTGCTGCCGCTGACGGTGATCGTGCTGGGGGCATCCGTCCCCCTCGGCGCGGTGGTGTTCGTCCTCGACGGCGTGCTCATCGGCGCCGGCGACGCTCGCTACCTGGCCCTGACCGGGCTGCTCAACTTCGCCGCCTTCGTGCCATTGGCCGTTGCCGTGTTGGTCTTTGCGCCGGCGGGACCAGTCGGTCTCGCACTGCTCATGGCGGCGTTCGCCCTCGGCTACCTCGGCGCCCGCGCCCTGACGCTGAGCTTGCGCGCCCGCAGTCTGGCCTGGATGATCGTCGGCGCGCGCTGACTTCACACCGCAGAAACAGGACCGGCCGCATACCGGCATCCGCTGCCCGAACGGCTCTAGTGCGGATCGACCGGATGCTCGATGTAGCGAGGGCTTTCCGGATTCATGACGGAGTTGTGGCGACCGTAGAAGAAGTAGATGACCAGGCCGATGACGAGCCAGATGCCGAAACGCAGCCAGGTCTCCCAGTGCAGCTGCATGATGAGAAAGGCAGAAGACAGCACCCCGAACACGGGCACCCAGGGCATGAAGGGCAGCTTGAAGGTGCGGGGAACATCGGGGCGGGTGCGTCGCAACACAATCACGGCGACGCACACCACGACGAAGGCGGCGAGAATTCCGATATTGGTGAGGTCGGCAATCAGCCGGATCGGGAAGACCCCGGCCAGTAGAGCCGCGGCAAGGCCGGCAATCCATGTGACACGAGCGGGAGTTCCCTTCCGGTCGGTGCCGGAGAACCACTTGGGAAGCAGGCCGTCGCGGCTCATCGAGAACCAGACCCGGCTGACGCCGAGGAGGAAGGTCAGCATGACGGTGAGGATCGAGATAACGGCGAAGGCCGAGAGCACGGTCGCGACGATCGGAAGCCCGACGGACTGGAATGCGACGGCGAAAGCGGCGGTCGGGTCGATATCCTGCCAATTCTGCATGCCGGTGAGCACGAGAGTGGCCAGCACGTAGAGCACCATGGCGATGGCGAGCGAGAGCAAAATCGCCTTCGGCATGTGCTTCTTGCCATCTTTGGCCTCTTCGGCGGCGGTGCTCATAGCGTCATAACCGAAGACGGCGAAGAAGACCGTGGCCGCGCCGGTGAAGACCGCGCCGAACCCATTCGGCACGAATGGAATGTAGTTCTGGGTGTTGATGTAAAAGAACCCCAGAACGATGATTGCGAGGATCAGTAACACCTTGAGCCCGACAGCGACGAGCTCAAAGCGGCCGAAGGTCTGCGTTCCGCGGCTGAGGATGAAGGTCACGAGCACGCAGACCACGATGGCGGGCAGGTTGATCAGGCCGCCGTCGAGGGTGTCGGGGGTGCCCTGCATCCAGGTCGGAACGTCGATGCCGATGCCGCTCATGAACTCGGTGAAGTACCCCGAGATGCCGATCGCGACGACGGCGACGATCGCGATGTACTCCAGCAGCAGGTCCCAGCCGATGAACCAGCCAACAATCTCACCGAGGGCGACATAGCCGTAGGTGTAGGCCGAGCCCGCGCGGGGGATCATCCCGGCGAACTCTGCGTAGCTGAGGGCGGCGGCCGCGCTCGCGAGTCCGGCGATGAGAAATGAGATGAGCACGGCCGGACCGGCGCCTTCGCCGTCGGGACCGCCGTTTGCAACGAGTCCCGCGAGAGTGAAAATGCCGATTCCGATGATGCCGCCGACGCCGATCGCGGTGAGCTGCCAGAGTCCGAGGCTTTTGAAGAGACCGTTCTTGGCGGTCTCGTCGCCGATGTCGGTAATGGGTTTGCGCCGCATGACCGAATTGGAATTCCGCTCGTTCATTTAGCCTCCATTGGCTTGGCTTCGACCGTTTTATGCGCGCTTGCGCCGAGTTTCGGGCGGGCTCCGTGCGCACGGCTCGGAGCTCTCACCAGTCCTAAGGGTGGCACATGCGTGAGCTAACGTCATGCAATTCGCGCAAAGAGTGGCTTTTCGGGCTGATTGCCGCACGGGTCAGCGGATGCGGCGGCGCGGCGCGGCGCGTGAGAGGCTTTCACCCCTACCGGCAGGAACCCGGGGCCGCGGCCAAATCACTAGCCCAGCGGGTAGGCGAGAGCATTCTGGCGCACCCCGAGGATGAGCCGGTCGCCGATGCGGGGCAGGTCGGGGGCCGCCACCCGGGCGCGCACGATGAGCCCTGCCGGGAGGGCGAAGCTCACCAGTGCGTCGTGGCCGGCGTAAGCGATGGCGGTGGTGACGGCATCCGTTTGTCGCTCGGTCGATGGCAGAGCCAGGGTCAGCCATTCCGGGCGGAGCAGCACGAGCACCGGCGTTCCGTCGGCGGGGGCGGATGCCGTGCCCATCCAATCCGCGGGGAGAGAGCCGAGGGCGCACTCCACCCGGTCGTCCCGCCACTGGCCGTCGAGTTCGACCGTGTCGCCGACGAATCCAGCGACCCAGGGGTCGACCGGGCGCTCGTAGACATCCGCCGGAGTGCCGAATTGCAAAATCTTCCCTCCGCGCATCACGGCCACGAAGTTGGCGAGGGAGAGCGCCTCTTCCTGGTCGTGCGTCACGATCAGGCTCGTGTTGTGCTGGCCACGCAGCAGGGCAGCGACCTCGGTGCGCAGGGCCGATCGCAGCAGCGGGTCGAGGGCTGCGAACGGTTCGTCGAGCAGTATGAGGTCGGGGCGAGGAGCGAGCGCTCGGGCCAGCGACACCCGCTGGGCCTGGCCGCCGGAGAGCTGCGAGGGGGCGCGATCCACGAGTTCGGTCAGGCCGACGAGGGTAGCGAGCTCAGCGATGCGAGCCGCGCGGCTGCTCTGGCGACCGCGGTCGGGGCTGATCGGGACTGCAGCGAGGGGGCTCGCGTGCGCCGCTGTACCGGCCAGTAGAGACGTCGGTCGGGCGCGGTTGGCGCGACCGCGCCGGGTGAGTCCGGCCAGCAGTCCGCCGACTCTGCCGGGAGTCTCGCCGGGTTCGCAGTAGAGATCGTCGTTCTGCTTCGTGCGCGGCAGACCAAAGCCGATATTTTCACCCACCGACAAGTGCGGAAACAGGGAGGCATCTTGCGGGACCCAGCCCATGCCGCGCTTCTCCGGAGCTCGCAGCACGCCGGGGCCGGTGACCAGGCGCCCCCCGACGGTGATCGTGCCGGAGGCGACCGGCAACAGACCCGCAACCGCGCGCAGGAGCGTGGTCTTGCCGCATCCGCTGGGACCGAGAACAGCCACGAGCGAGCCGCGCGGAATGTGCAGGCTGACGTCGTCAAGCACACGCGTGTCACCATAGGAGACGCTCAGCGCCTCGATCGTTACCCAGCCCATTAGTTCTCCCTTGCTGTGCCGCGAATACCAGAAAGCAGCACCGCGGGCACCATCGCCACGAGCACGAGCGCCGCCGCATAGGGCGCCGCAGCACCAAACTCGAACAGGGCCGTGCGACTCCACAACTCGGTCGCGAGCGTCGAAATGCCCGTCGGCCGCAGCAGTAGCGTCGCTGGCAATTCTTTCATGGCTGAGATGGCCACGAGCAGTGCGCCGATCGCGATGCCGGGCAGGGCGAGGCGTGCAGTCACCCGCCACCAGGCCTGAAACGGTGACAGGCCGAGCATGCGCGACACGTCGCCGAGGCTCGTCGGCACCGCAGCGATGCCGCTGCGCACGCTGCCGATGGCGCGCGGCATGAACAGAACGACATAGGCGAAAACGAGCACGAGCGAGGTTTGGTAGAACATCGGAACCGCCGCGAGCGCGAAGAACACGAGGGAAAGACCCACGACGATACCGGGCAGGGCATGGCCGAGAAAGCCGACGGCCTCGATTGCCGCGACGAGCCTTCCGCGGTACCGGGCGGCGAGCGCGGCGATCGGCAGTGCCACGAGCACCGCGATCACGGCAGCCGCCAGGGCCAGCCCGAGGGTCGCGCCGATCGCTTCGACCAAACGCGACACGTCGATTGCGCGCAGGGTTTCAGCCTCGAGCAGGCGACTGAGCAATCCGACCACCGGAACGACGACCCCAGCAATCGGCGCGACGAGGAGCAGTGCGATATAGCCGGGCCAGGTCCGGCCGGGCGTGCGCATGGGCATGGTACTGCGACCGGGAACACTGGAGACTTGGCGGCGGCTGCGACGCTCGCCGGCCACGACCACGAGGGCGAGCACGACGAGCACGAGGGCGAGCAGCGCGGCCTGGTTGCGGTCGAAACTCGCACCATACGCGGCGTTGATTCCCCAGGTGAGCGTCTGAAACCGTAGCATCGCGACGAGCCCGAAATCGCTGAGCGAGTAGAGGCATACCAGCAGCGCCCCGGCGATCGCGGCCGGGCGAATCTGCGGCCAAGTCGCGGCCGCGAACGCGCGAAACGGGCCACGACCGAGGGTGCGGGCCACCGATTCCAGATCTGCGGATGCCCCGCGCAGCGCCGCCGCGACCGGCAGCGTCACGTAGGGGGTGCAGACCACGGTCATGACGAACCAGCTGGCCCAAAACCCGTTGAGGTGGGGAAACCAGACCAGCCAGCCGTAAGCGGCCAGGTAGCTTGGAACCGCCAGCGGCAGCGCGGAGACCAGCAGCAACGTGCGCTGAAGCGGCAAGCGGATGCGCGTGAGAACCCACGCGCAGACCGTGCCGAGCAGGAGGCACGACAGGGTGACGGCCGAAGCGAGCAGTACCGTGTTGACCGTGAGCTGCAGCACGCGCTGGCGCATCAGGGTATCGAGCAATTCGGTGAGCCCTGCCTCGGTCGTGCGCGCCACGAGGTAGACCAGCGGTATAGCGGCAGTCGCCGCGCAGAGCGCGGCGAGCACCAGCAGCCAAGGCGGCGCGCCGAAACGATGCCGGCCAGGCGCGCGCGGCGGTAGCGGGGCATCCGTTTCGAGCGGTGGACTGAGAAGCTCGGTCACGAGAGACTCCCGGCGCAGGGTAGGACGCGGCCACCGACCCGAGCCCACAACCGCGCCTTCACTACTGCGATGTTAGATCAGGCCGTGCTTGCCGAGCAGTGCCTGGGTGTCGGCGAGGGTGTCCAGGTCGGCCAGGTCGAGGTCGGGGTTGACGAGTGAGTCGAGCGCAGGCAGTCCGGCCGGAGCATCGATGCCGGCAATGAGCGGGTACTCGTAGGTCTCATCGACGAAATACTGCTGGGCATCGGTGCCGACGAGATAGTCGATGAACTCAAGCGCGTCGGCATCCGCTGCGGCACCTGCGAGCAGGCCGGCCCCCGTGACGTTCACAATCGATCCGGCATCGCCAGCCTCGGGATAGGAGAGCTGCGCGCGCATGTTGGCCTCGCCGGTCTCGGCGGCCTGGGCGAACCAGTAATAGTGGTTGATGAGTCCGGCCTCGATGACCCCGTCGTTGACGGCGGCGAGGATCGCGCGGTTGTTGTCGAAGATGACCGGGTCGTTGGCGGCGACGGCGGCAACCCACTTGTCTGCGGCCTCTTCGCCGTTCAGCACCCGATAGGCGGTGATGAAGGCTTGAAAGCTCGCGTTGGCCGGTGCGATGCCGAACTTTCCGGCCCAGGCGGGGTCGGTGAATGCATCAACGCTTGACGGCACCTCGGCCGCGCTCATCACCTCGCTGTCATAGGTGATCACGCGAGCACGGCCGGTGACGCCGACCCAGGTGTCATCGGTCGAGGTGAATCCGGCTGGAACCTTGTCGGTGGTCGTTGCTGGCAACGTCGCAAACAGGTCGGCGTTGCTCAAGGCTCCGAGCGCTCCGGCGTCTTGCGCGAGAAACACCTGGGCTGGAGTGGCTGCGCCTTCTTCGAGCAGCAGCGCGCCGAGCTCGGCGGTGTTGCCGTAGCGCACCTCGACGCTGATGCCGCTTTGCTTCTCGAATTGGTCGATGAGCGGCTGGATGAGCGCTTCGTCGCGCCCCGAGTAGAGCGTGAAGGCGCCGTCTGCGGAGCTTGCTGCCGGCTCGGCGGCCTGCGTGCACCCGGCGAGGGCGAAAACGGTGGCGCCGGCAACGAGTGCGGCGACAGAGAGGGAGATGCGCATAAGGCTCCAGAGACGTGGCGAACGGTTGCTAAGGTAAGGCTACGCTAACTTTGTCGATGGAGCGAATCGTGAGTCCGTTCGACACGGGCAAGCCGAGGCCCGGTTGGCTGTGCGCCCGATGCGCGGCGGAGCGAGCGGGGAATAGCCCGCGTCAGCAGACCGTTGGCCCCATTGATCAATGCCAGTCGAGTACTCGATGCCCGTCTCGCCTAATTCGAAGGAATGACTATTATGGATCTAACCAACCGATACGGCATTATCACCGGAGCAGGGCAGGGAATAGGGCGTGCCCTGGCTGTCGAATTCGGATCGCGAGGAGCACACCTGCTCCTGGTCGGCCGGAAAGAGTCAACGCTCGTCGCGACAGCCCGGCTGGTTGAAGCCGCCGGCGGCACGGCCGAAGTTTTTACGCAGGATCTCACCCTGCCCACCAGTGTCGACCGAGTTACTGAGGCCGTAGAGTCGTGGGCCACGGTGGACCTGCTCGTGAACAATGCCGGAAACGTGCGCGCCGGCCGGCTCGAATTGACCAGCGAGGCCGACATTCGATCCATGATCGATCTCAACCTCGTTGCCCCCGTGCTCCTGACCCGGGCTCTGTTGCCGCGTCTTCGTGCCGGCGCCGACCGAGACAGCATTGTCTTGAACATCTCCAGCGGAATCGCCCTCGTCGGCATGCCGTTTTATTCGGTCTACGCCGCCACCAAGGCCGGCCTCGCTCGTTTCGGAGAATCCGTGCGGCGTGAATTGATCGGATCGGGAGTGCACGTGACGACCGTCTATCCGGGCGCGACAGATACCGACATGATGACGTCTCAAAACGCCGGCGCCGACTTGGGCTGGGAGCGTCGATCCCTCGACGACGTCATTGCCGATGTGCTGGCCGGGCTCGAGGCTGGCGACCACGAAATCAACACGGCCCCCGCAGACCGGCGCGGCATGCAGGAGCTCAACACCTCCGACCCCATGGCCGTCGATGCCGCGATGGCCCCCGGGCTCGCAGATTTAGAGTCTGCGGTACGGGACCACCGCAGCATCTAGGCAAACCGTTCGGGTGGCACTCGTTGTATCTTTGAGCTATCCGCTCGTCTCGAGTCGAGGCCGTCCGCCCCCGTTCATGAACCGTGAGGCCAGTTGTGGCTAACCCCGTTGACTCCAGCGTCACTCTTTCCGCCGTCGGCATTGCGCCCCCCGCCCTGATCGGCTGGCGCAATGCCGTATTCGCGGCGTTCTTTGTGTCGGGCTTCTGCCTTGCCAGCTGGATGTCACGGGTTCCCGCCGTACGCGACGGCCTCGGGCTCGACACCGCTCAGGTTGGCCTGCTCATCTTCGGACTCTCCGCCGGCTCGGTCGTCGGCCTGCTGATCGCCGCCAGCCTGCTCCATCGCCTCGGCGCCCGCCGGGCCATGCTGCTCAGCGTCTCGTTGTCGGCCTGCGGGCTCGTACTCATGGGCGTCGGCGTCAGCGTCGTGCCCTCGGCGCCGTTCGTGTTCGCCGCCCTCGCCGTCTTCGGAATCGGCATGGGATCCGTCGACGTCATGATGAACGTCGAGGGCGCCGCAGCTGAACGTGCCATCGGTCGCACACTCATGCCGCTCATGCACGCCTGCTTCAGCCTCGGCACTGTGGTCGGCGCACTCGGTGGCGCCGCCGCATCCGCTGGCCAGGTTTCGGTCTTCTGGCACCTGATGATCGTGGCGGTGCTCGTTCTGAGCACGATCGTCGTGGCCGTGCGTTTTCTTCCGGCGCCCGTCAAAAGCACTGAAGCGGATGCCCCCACGCCAGCCTGGCGCGACCGCCTGCGAGATAGTCTCACCGTTTGGCGCGACCGTAAACTGCTTCTGATCGGTGTCATTGTGCTCGGCATGACCTTTGCCGAGGGCTCGGCCAACGACTGGCTCGCCCTCGCCTCGGTCGATGGTCACGGCCTCAGCAACACCGACGGTGCAATCATCTTCGGTGTGTTCGTGGCCGCGATGACCGTGGGGCGCGTCATCGGCGGGCCCGTGCTCGATCGCTTTGGCCGGGTTCTGGTATTGCGCGCCTGCGCGGGAATCGGCATTGCGGGGCTCGCGCTGTTCATCCTCGCGCCGAACACTCCGCTCGTGATCGCGGGCACGATTCTCTGGGGCATCGGCGCGTCGCTCGGTTTTCCGGTGGGCATGTCCGCGGCCGCCGACGACACCAAGAACGCCGCGGCCCGGGTGAGTGCCGTTGCCATCATCGGCTACTTCGCCTTCCTGGTTGGGCCTCCCGTGCTCGGCCTACTTGGCGAGGCCTGGGGCATCCTCAATGCCCTGTACCTGATCTTGGCGCTGATGGTACTAGCCGGGCTGGCAGCCCCGGCTGCGCGGCCGGCGGATTCAGCTGGACCTCCGCGATCTCCCTCGGCGAGATCCTGACTGTCACGAACGACCTGAGGCCGTAAACTCGTCCAGTGCGCCTTGTAATTGCGAAATGCTCCGTTGACTATGCCGGGCGTCTCAGTGCGCATCTGCCGCTGGCCACCCGCCTGCTGATGATCAAGTCCGACGGGAGCGTGCTCGTGCACTCCGACGGCGGCTCCTACAAACCGCTCAACTGGATGAGCCCGCCCTGTTCGGTCACCATCTCCGAACCCGACAGTGATCAAGCGGATGCCGGCATCACCGCTCTCTGGACGGTCACCCACGCCAAGACCGCCGATCAACTCGTGGTCAGCGTCTACGACGTTCAGCACGACTCGGCGCACGAGCTCGGCATCGACCCCGGCCTGATCAAGGACGGCGCCGAATCGCACCTGCAGAAGTTGCTGGCCGAGCATATCCATCTACTCGGTGAGGGCTTCACCTGTGTGCGCCGCGAATACATGACGGCGATCGGGCCGGTCGATATTCTCGCGCAGGACGCGAGCGGCCGATCGGTCGCGGTCGAACTCAAACGCAACGGTGACATCGACGGCGTCGAACAGCTCACCCGCTACCTCGATTTGATGAACCGTGACCCGCATTTGGCGCCGGTCAGCGGGGTTTTCGCCGCGCAGACGATCAAGCCACAGGCCCGCAGGCTGGCCGAAGATCGCGGTATTCGCTGCCTGCTGCTCGACTACGACGCCATGCGCGGACTCGACGACACGGCCTCGAAGCTCTTCTAACTCACCGCGCAGCTCAAGCCGGCACATACTAACCGGGCAAAAGCTGAGAAAAAATGGGTAAATGGGGGAACTGCGTGGTGATCGCCTAAACTATTTTAGGTGAATCCCACTCTAACGCGCACCTGGAGCGCCATCCTCTTTGACCTCGACGGAACCATCACCGATTCCGCCCCGGCGATCACCAGCGCTCTGGCCCGCACCTTCACGTTGCTCGGCCGCCCCGTTCCCTCGGCTGCCGACCTGCTCGCCTACGTGGGCCCGCCCATGCTCGACGCCTTCCAAGAATACGCGGGCATGACCCCCGACGAAGCCCACGAGGCCATCGCGGTCTACCGGGCCGAGTACCACGGTGCCGCCTCACTGGATACAGCTGTCTTTCCCGGCATCGCGGGCCTGCTCGAGCGCATCCACGCGGCCGGCATCCCCCTCGCCCTGGCCACCAGCAAGCCCGAACTGAGTGCGATCGCCATTCTCACGCACTTCGATCTCGCGAAGCACTTCACAGCAACGGTCGGTGCCTCCGCTGACGAGACCCGCAGCCACAAGTCCGACATCGTCGCCGAGGCCCTGGCACGTCTCGCTGCGACCGGCGTCGACACCAGTGGCGCCGTCATGGTCGGCGACCGCAGCTACGACGCCATCGGCGCCCAGGCCAACGGCATTCCCGCCATTCTCGTGGAGTGGGGCTACGGCTCTCCCGCCGAAGCCGCAGCCGCGACAGCCGTGGTGTATTCGTCCGACCAACTGGGTCGGTTACTGCTCGGCTGAAGCCCTTGCGGCCAGGAGTCGAAGCCGAGGCCCAGCGCGTCGAGGCTTTTGAGGAGCGAATTACGTTTTCCGCGGTCAAGTCCGAGGTCGGCCACCGCCCACTCAATGTCGTCGAGGTTCTCCTGACCGAGTTCGATCAGCCGTTCGATCTCCTGCGGCCAACGGCGGCACCCGTTCTCTTCGCCGTGCGTGAGACTCGCCTCGCAGAAACCACCATTGCGGCCGGATGCTGCCCAGCCAACAGTGCGCGCCTCCAGTAACACAACCCGCGCCGTCGGATTCTGCTGCTTGGCCAGCACAACGCTCCACAGGCCCAGGTAGCCGCCGACGACGACCGCGAGGTCGCAGCTGAGGTTGCCCGAGAGACGCGGATAATTCGCGCGCAGAGCGAGGTTATCGAACCAGAAGGAGCTCTGCCGAGTACCGACGAACGAATCGGCAACGATGGATGCTGCGGGCCGGGCTCGGTCGAAAATCGTGCAGCTCATGCGTGGCGGCTCGTCGTGCTGGAGTCCTCTCGCGGCAACAGTGCCCCGATTGTCCCGAGTGCCACCAGGCTAACTGTGCCCACCGACAGGCGGTGTGCCGGCATCCGTTTTGCGCATAAGTGCATTGCGCCGGTGCGCAGTTTCGTCTCTGGACGGGGCCCGGGCCTGATCCACGGGCCCAGTTTATAAACTGGGCCCACGGACTGGGCCCGGGCCCCGTCCGTGTCTGCAGGCGGGTGCGGGCCTCCGCTTAACGCGACAGTGCCGCCCCGCAGAAGCGGGACGGCACCAGATCAAACGCTGGGACTAGATGATCGCGGCGCGCAAGGCGGCAGCAGCAGCGGCCGGGTCCTCGGCGCCGTAGATTGCTCCGCCGGCAACGGCGACCGTTGCTCCGGCGCGCTGCACCGAAGAGATGGTCGACAGGTTCACGCCACCCGCGAGGGAGAAGGGAACCTTGGCTGTCTCGCCCTGGTTGAGCAGTGTTGCGAGCGAGAAGCCGGGCTCGGCCTGCTCGTCGAGACCGGCGTGCATCTCTACGAACTGCGCGCCGAGCGCGGTGACCTCGCGGGCACGGGTGACCTTGTCGGCGACGCCGATGAGGTCGACGACGATGCCCTTGCCGTGCCTGGTTGCGGCGGCGACGGCTCCGATAATGGTGCTGTCACCAGCCGTGCCGAGCACGGTCACGAGGTCGGCGCCGGCGGCGAATGCGATGTCGGCTTCGAGCTCGCCGGCATCCATCGTCTTGAGGTCGGCGAAGACGATCTTGTCGGGGTGCGCGGCCTTGATCGCGGTGACGGCGCGCAGGCCCTCTGCCTTGATCAGCGGGGTGCCGAGCTCGATGATGTCGACGTGCGGGGCAACCTGAGCAGCCAGCTTGAGTGCTGCTTCGGTGGTCAGTACGTCCATTGCTACCTGGAGCTTCATGGGTTTTTGCTTTCTGTTAGTGACTAAGAGTGGAAAGTTTGTGGAAGGGTGCGGGCCCTATTCGAGGTTGGCGTGACGCGGCCAGAGCTGTTCGGCCGTGGCCCCGCTCGCTTGCCAGAGCGTGTGGAACAGTGCATCGCCGACAAGTAACACGGCCTGTTCGAACAGACCGCCCGAATACTGGGCCGACACCTGTCCGGCATGGTCCTGCTTGGCCGCGGCCGGAATGACCACGGTCACCGCGGCAAGGCGCCCGAGCGGCGACTCGGGAGCCGTGGTAAGCGCGAGAATGTTCGCGCCCACGCTCTGCGCCGTCTCGGCGGCACGCACAATGGCGCCCGTCGTCCCGGAGCCGCTCGCGACCAGCAACAGGTCACCAGAAGCGATCGCCGGGCTGGTCACCTCGCCGACAACGTGCACGTCGAGTCCCAGATGCATCAGCCGCATCGCGGTCATCTTCAACGCCAGTCCGGAGCGACCGGCACCCAGCACGAATATGCGGGGAGCCGCAGCGAGTGCGGTGGCCGCCTCGTCCAGCGAGGAAGCGGATGCAGACCGCAGCGCGCTCACAACGTGACTGTTCTCATCAAAAATGAGGCCGAGGGCATCTGCTGCCGAGGGGGTGGTGGTCATTTCGGTCATGGGTCAATACTCCACTCCTTTGAGCGGGAGTGCTGCCCACCAAAAGGATGGTTTAACTATCCAAACGGATGGCTATGAGCGGGTATCAGGAATGGCCCGGGTAGGCTATACCTATGACGATCTTCGCAACCTCCCCCGACCCCGGCACCCACCCTGCCGGTTCCTCCGCGCAGACGGCGCAGCCGGCGCAGACCGCGCAGACGGCGCGCTCCGCGGCGGCCGAACGCTCCAAACTCATCGCCGATCTGACCGATGCCCACGCAACCACGCTGGAAACCCTGCTGGCCGTGCTGCGCTCGAAAAGCACGAGTGACACGGCCGCCCGCCAGACAGCCACCGAGCTTGCCGCCGCAGCGATGGTCGCACTGCGCGCGGTGAGTGACCTCGATCGCAGCCTTACCGAGGAACCCGTCGCCCAGGCCTTCGAACGCCTGCGCGACGATCTACGTCCGCTCGTACGTTTCGGCGACCTCGACGTGCAGTTCATCGAACCACCGGTGAATGGGCGTGCCCTTCCCGGTGAGGTCGCCCACGAAGCCCGCGCCATCGTGCGCGGCGCCGTGCTCGCCCTGGTCGAACAGCCCGGGGTCGCCCGGGTGCGCGTGCAATGGGACTGCGACGGTAGCAACCTGCTTATTCGCATTCGCGACGACGGACCAGGCGACCTCAACGGGGAGGTTCCCAGTGTGCGTCAGCTCGCCGCCCGTGTCGTTGCGCTCAGCGGTACCCTGAACGTCGAGGCGACCGCCGGCTGGGGGTCCGAGATGGCGGTGTCACTTCCGCTGGACGCGCCCACGGCATCCGTTTCTGCCGCTGCAGCCTGGGGGCTCAGCCCGCGCGAACGCGGCGTGCTCGAGCTTGTGGCGTCGGGCGCACGCAACAAAGCGATCGCCGAGGCGCTGACGATCAGCGAGAACACCGTGAAGTTTCACGTGGCCAATCTGCTGCGTAAGGTGGGCGCTTCGACCCGTGCCGAGTTGGCCGCTCTCGCTCGCTGAGCAACACCCCGCGCTCGTTTACCGCGCCAGCTATCGCTCCTGGCCCGCTCTGAAACTGGCGCACCCACCCGTACCTGGCGCCGCGATCCGCGCTACGGTGCTCGAGTCAGAAGAACACACCACCACGGGAGCTCGCACCAGCGAGCTGAGAGGACGGCCAGGGCCGTCGACCGTTGAACCTGTCCGGGTAATGCCGGCGTAGGAAGATCGAAACCAATGCGCACAATTGATGAATCATTTATCCTCCAAACCGTCACTCCCGGGCCGATCCAGGGCAGCAGTACCTGCCGCTCCGGGTGCTGACGCCGCACGAACACTGGTGCTGGCTGGAGGCTGATCGCGCGACCACGAGCACGCGCACGCGCACGCGCCTCCGCATGCGGGTGCGCATGCGCGTCCAAGTCACGTGCTGCTCGGTCCGCGTGCTACTCGGGCTCACCGGGGCACATTTACCTCGTGAAACCGGGCACCACACGGCACTCTGAGAAAACCTCCCTCAAATTGGGGGTAAATGTCTACTCCACACGCGGCTACCCCCGCCAATCGACAAGCGGGCACCATGGTCGTATTCCAACAGTGGAGGTCGTAATGACAACCGGATTCGACATACGAAAGCAGCCAACCGCAAGAACCATGATCCACCTGAACGTGCATGTGTTCGGAAACCTCAGCGTTCGACGGGGGCCGGTCGTACTGCACGCTCACCAGCTGGGCGGACCCAAGCCCCGCCAGATCCTCGAAATTTTGCTCGTTCACCTTGGGCTGCCCGTTTCCAAAGATCGCCTGATTGAAATGCTCTGGGGCGCGAACGCTCCGGTCGAAGCACTGCCCACCCTAGAAAGCTACGTGAGTGTTCTGCGTCGGCATCTGCAGCCGGGCGCGGGAAAATTCGGTCCGCTCAAAACCACGACTGGCGGCTACGTATTAGACCGGAACCTGGTCGACGTCGACCTGGACCAGTTCGACGTGCTGTTGCAGCGAGCGCAGAGGGCCGAACCCGCCCTCGCCTACCCTCTGTTGTTGCGAGCGTTGGACCTCGCCGACGCACCACTTCTCGGCGACGAGCTCATGCCGGCCTGGGCGTCAGAAGCCCGCAACCTGCACGCCGCTCGCCTAACCAGCACCCGCATTCTCACCTCGGAAACCGCCGCCGTCCTGCACCGCATCGATGACGCCGTCGTTTTCGCGAATCTCGCGCTGATCGACGACCCACTGAACGAGCGGGCATGGACGGCCCTCATTTTGGGGTTAGAGACCAGCGGGCGTCACGCCGAAGGGCTCCAAGCCTATGACCGGTGTCGCCGCGCCATGCAAGACGAGTTGGGCTGCGCTCCCGGCCCGATTCTGCGCGCCGCCCAGCTTCGGTTACTGCATGCGACAGCTGATGGGGACGGCGACCTGGCCGACGTGCTTTCGGCCCTGATCACGTTGCACGACCAACTCCGTGTGTCATCCACCAGCGGCTCGGCCTTGCGCCGTGCCACCACTCATCATCCTCGCCCAGAACCGGTCGAGAATTCCCTCCGAGAGGCTACTGATGTTGTCACGTCATTTCTGCGACGCGTCGTCGCTTACGCTTGAGCCAGCCGCACCTGCGCGCGCCGACCTACCATATGGGGGGGCAAAGAGTAAGCCCTCGACAAAAACTGCACTCCTCCTGATACTGACTGCGTCAAGTGGAAAAGCACTTCGTTCTCCCACGGCACGCAAGCTCACGAACGGGCAGAGAGGTCCCCGCAAATGACCGCGCAGATGTCTCCGAGCGAACCCAGCGCGCAGGGGACTACTGCTACCGCATCCCCGACCGGTGCCCCCCCTGTGGTTGAAACGACGACGGGACAAATCCGCATCCTCATCGTCGATGACCACACTACGTTCGCCGAACTGCTCATCGGGTCCCTCAATCGCGAACCCGATTTGTGCAGCGTAGGTTCGGCCAACAGCGTGGCCAGCGGCATCGCTGCCTGTTTAGAGCTGCTCCCCGACGTCGTCGTCATGGACTACCACCTGCCCGACGGCAGTGGCCTCGTCGCGGCCGCCGCCATTCTCGCCCGCGCGCCGAATACCCGCATCGTCATCCTCACAGGCGACCCTGCCCTCGAGGCCCTTGAACAGTCCGCCGCGATCGGGGTGTGCGCGTTCCTGCCCAAGGATGGATCCCTCGCAACGGTGCTTGACACCCTGCGGCACGCGCGCAACGGTGGCTTTATCGTGCATCCGTCCCTTGTCGGGCTGCTCAGCGCCCGCCGCCGCCAGCGCAGCGAAGAGATCCCCTTTCCCGAGCTGACCAAGCGCGAGTTCGCCGTGCTTCGGCTCATGGGCGAAGGTTCCGACGTGCGCGCCAACGCCAAAGTTCTCGGCATCTCGGAAAACACCTGCCGTGGCTATGTCAAGGCAATCCTGGGCAAGCTCGGCGCACACTCGCAGTTGGAGGCCGTTGTGATCGCGACCAGACTCGGCTTGGTACCGGCCCAGCATGTCTAAATGGCGGTCGGGCTCGTCGCTGCCCAATTGGCACGACGACGCTCAGGCCGCCGAATGCTCCGGCGTTCGCGCCGCGGTGCAGCGTTTTCTACTCATGGGACTCATCGCGATGGTGCTGGTCGCTGTGCCGGTGTCGCTCTGGGTGCGCGCGCAGTCCGCACACAATGCCATGTCCAACGCGGTGTTGCTCACCCACCGGCTGGCCGACTACTCGATCGGGCCGCTGATCACCGATGCCGTCATTGACGGCGACCCCGGTGCGCGTCGACAGCTCGACGAACGGCTCGCCCCGCGCATCGCCGACGGTTCTATGGTGCGCGTCAAAGTGTGGAATGCCAACGGCACCATCGTCTATTCCGATCTGCCGTTGTTGATCGGTCAGACCGTCCCCTTGCCCAGCTGGGCCACCGAAATGCTGGCCGATGGTAAGGGACGGGCCACTTTGGAGAAGCAGACATCTCCCGATGACCGATATGAAGCCGATTCGGGCGAACTCGTCGAGGTCTACGTGCCAACAATCGCCTCCACTGGTGAAACGTTTGTTCTTGAGGCCTACTTCAACGTCGATGGTGTGCGTCAGGAACAGGATTCCCTTCTGCTCGGGCTCATCCCGGCGTTCCTGCTTGCGCTGGGTGCCCTTCAAATTGCCCAGCTCGTTCCAGCGGTGCAACTGGCTCGCCGCATCCAGAAGCATCAATCAATCAAGCGTAAATTGTTACAGCACGCGATCGACGCGTCTGATCTCGAACGCCAGCGTCTTGCGCGCGACCTGCACGACGAAGTCATTCAAGATCTGGCCGGCTTGTCTTATGCCCTCGAGGCCGAGGAGATGCACTCCGCGCCCGAGAATCGTCCATTGTTTGGCCAGGCGAAGGCCATACTCCAGAAGAACGTGCGCACCCTCCGGGCTATGACGACCGAACTGTATCCCCCCGACCTGGAAGAACTTGGGCTGCCCGAAGCCCTGGCCCGCCTCACCGCCCCGCTGATCGAGCAGGGAATTCAGGTGAAGCTGACCGTGCCTCCCAATTGCAACCTCGACCGCAACCGGTCAGCGATGTTCTACCGAGTGGCCAGGGAAGTGCTCGCCAACACAGTTAAACATGCCAAGGCCAGCATTCTCGAGCTCACTCTGATGCAAGACGATGACTGCACCATCTTGCTCATTCATGACAACGGCTGCGGCTTTGACTTGAGCACCGATCCTCCCAACAACCATCTGGGTCTGCGCATCATGCGCGACACCGTCCATGTTGCCGGCGGCTCGCTTGAGGTTCGCTCCTGGGCAGGCCACGGTACCTCCGTCATGGCTACCCTCGATCGTGCGGCGACGGTTCGCTCGCGGTAGTCGACCGCCCGGCGTCGGCCGTGCAAAGCGTGACCCCGACCGGCGACGGCGATCGCGGCCGGCTCGGGCTCTGTGGCCATGTCCACGCCGCCTCCACCCGGCATTCCGGTACCGATCAGACTGCCGTTGTCGCCGAAATCATCCATTCCGTCCAGGCCAAGCGCACCGAGTGCGCCCAGCTGGAGAGCGTCCCTGCGTGATGTCATGACTTCTCCTCAAGGCTTTCCACTGATGTTCTTTGTATTGCAGAACGTGGGGAGAGCCGGCCGGCGACTGAGGTCCAATCGCCGGCCGGCTTCGGGTTGTTGCTGGTGGTCGGTTAGAGCGCTGCGCCGGTCGTGAAGGTCCACGTACTCGTCACCAGGGGGTTGCCCGCCAGGTCCCGAACGCCCGTGTCGCCGCTGGTAATTGTTACCCGGTATTGAACGTTGGAGCTGAGGCTCACCGAGGGATTGATGGTCAACACGTTGGTGGTGGCATTGAACGCTGCCGCCGCTGTGACGACCGCCCCGGTGGAGACCCGCGTGATGCGAACCGTGGTGGCGTTGACTCCGGTGATGTCTTCACTGAAGGTTGTGATGACGTTGGCGTTTCGGCGTACCGCGACAGCTCCGGGTGCGGGAGTCCTATTAAGGATCCTCGGAGCCGGGCCTGTGATGAAGGTCCACGAGCTAGCCACCATCGTGTTGCCCGCCACGTCACGGATACCCGAGAGGGTGGCCGTGTAGGTGCGGTCGGCGAGCAGGGTCGCGCCCGGGTTCAGCGTCGCGACCTGAGTCGTGGCGTTGTACGACACCGAGGCAGAGACCGCCGTGGTGCCAAGCCGGAGCACGAACGTCGTGCGGCTGACGCCCGTGACCGGTTCACTGAACGTTGCCGTCAGGTTGCCGGTCTGGCTGACCGAACGAGCACTCGATGCCGGGGCGCGCGTTGTCACGGTCGGCAGCACGAACTCCGTGCGCGGCGTGACGACAATCGAGCGAGCCGAGGCTGCTCCGGTACCGACCACGTTGATCGCAGCGACATCGAAGGTGTACCCGGTTCCGTTGGTCAGTGACCCGATCACCGCGGCGGTCACGTTCGCCACCGTTGTGGTGCCAGTGGCCGTAGCGCCGGCACCGATGAAGGTGCGAACCTGGTACCCCGTGATCGGTGCCGCAGTGGCAACCGGTGCCGGGGCAGCCCAGTTCACGGTGATCGACGCATTCCCCGCGACCGAGGTTCCGATCGTAGGAGCTCCCGCGACCACCTGTACAACCGGCGCGGTCGGTGTGACGACCACCGACCGAGCCGAGGGCTCTCCGGTCCCGACCGCGTTGATCGCGGCGACATCGAAGGTGTACCCGGTTCCGTTGGTGAGCGACCCGATCACCGTGCTCGTGACATCAGCCACCGTCGTGGTACCGGTAGCCGTCGCGCCCGCTCCGATGAAGGTGCGTACGACGTAGCTGGTGACCGGCGGGGCGTTGGGGACCACGCCCGGTGCCAGCCAGTTCACGGTGACCTGGGCATTGCCAGCGACCGAGGTACCGATCGTTGGTGCGCCGGGCACGACCTGCACGACCGGCGCTGACGGTGTCACCGCGTTGGACGAAGCCGAGAATGCGTTTGTTCCTTCCGCGTTGGTCGCCGATACCTGGAAGGTGTAGCTGGAACCGTTGGTCAACCCGGTGACAACAAGGTTAATGGCGGTTCCCGGTGCGGGACGCAGCGCGTCCACCTGGACTCCGGCCGAATCGAGCACCTTCACCGAGAAGCTGGTGGGGATGCCGGTCGGGGCGGGTACCCAGTCGACAGTCGCCTGACCGTTTCCGGCGACCGCAGAGACTGTGGTGGGGGTTCCCGGGGCAACGGTGTCACTGAACTGTAGGCGTTCGATGTTGCGCAGGGTGTCGGTACCGTCGGTGCCGCGATTGTCGAGCACGGTCGTGGTCGATCCTGCCGAGCCGAGCGTGCCATCGCCACCGGTGGTGGTGACCACATAGTCGCTGGTTAGTCCAGAGAACCGTGCCGTGTCGATGCCCCCAGATCCATAGAGGATCTCGGGTACCGCCACGATGTCACCCGGGTCGACCGAGCCAGCGAAGACAGCTTGCTGCAGGGTCGGACCAAAGAATCCACCGGCGCCGTCGGAGAGGTACTGGCTGGCCATTGCACTCTGGTTCGTGCCGGTGATGCTGGCACTGCCGATCTCCGTCGCCGAGTCGCTCGGGTTGGTCCGAACGCTCAGTCGCAGGCTGAGGTACGCGTCACCGTCAATGATGTCATCGGCTCCTCGTCCCTCGATCAGGTCGCTGCCCGCGCCGCCGAGGAGCACGTTGCCGGCGCCCCAGACATTCGGGCCGGTCAGGATCGGGCAGTCGCCCTGTGCCGACTGTGCGACAACCGATGCCAGCGTGGTCGTGAATTCTGGAATCAGCGCGTCGAGGCCCGCGATGCGGTCTACTCCGGCCTGGTCCACAACGTCACAGCCGATAAAGCCACCGCCGCCCACGGCGCTGGGAACCAGGTCGTCACCGCGGAGGGTGTCATTCAGCTTCCAGCCCGAGAGTGCCTCGACTTCGTTGTACTTGTCGCGTACGCCGACCTGCAGGATGTCCAGCGGAGCGATCGGTATAGCCAGATCGGAGTCCTGAGCCTGGGGGTCACCCTGGCCGATCATCCAGTCGTAGCCGGAACCGCCGGCAACCTTTTCAATGCCGGGGCCACCGACGCCAATGTCGTCACCGCCCTCCATGTCGTAGTCGTCGTCGCCGCCCTGACCGATCATGAAGTCGTTCCCGGGCTTCTGTGAGTCGTCCAGGAAGAACAGGTTGCTGCTGTCTCCGATCATGAGGTCCGGCTGATTGCCGCCCTCTTCCCAGTCGTCGCCACCGTCACCGAAGGCTGCATCAAGGCTTTCACCGAGCAAGATGAAGTCGTCATCGGCGCCGCCGAAGGTTGTGTTGGCATTGGCTCCACCGTTCGTGAAGTCCTTGCCTTCGCCACCCATAATGATGTCAAGCCCGGGGCCGGCATCGATCGCGTCGTTGCCAGGACCGCCCTTGGGTACATCGTCTCCGGCAACGTCGGTGATGATGTCATTGCCTTCACCGCCGAGCGCTACATCGGCACCGCCTCCGCCCTCGATGAGGTCGTTACCGAGACCACCCCAGTAGGTGTCGTTGTCATTGCCGCCGTAGATCCGATCCACCTGGCCCGTACCGTTGTAGACGGCCTGACCGTTGATTCCGGCAGGGTCGACCGCGTTGCGGGCACGGTACTTGATCGTGCCGTCGGGCATGCGAATCAGAAGAGCCGTCTCATCACACTCAGATTGCGGATCGTTGGCGACGGTGTTGCCCGACGCCGCGAACCCTGCGACGGTTCCCGCCAGGTTTTTCAGCTCGAACTTGCAGTCGGCCGTGGCGAAGGGGTCGGCTTTGAGGGTGTGCGCCGTGGTGTTGCGCATCATGAGTTCGGCGAAAGAGTTGCCCTCCAGCTGGGTGCGGAGGTTCATGCCGGGCGTGCGGGCGAGGTAATACAACCGGTCTCCGTTTTGCAGGTCGGTCATCTGTTTCTCGAACACATAGTTGAACGTCGTGCCGAGCAGGCCACCGAACGGGGTCGTCATCTCAGCGAGGCCGCCGACCCAGAGGTCGACGTCGTCGAGACCGGTGATCGAGTGCGTGCCCGAGTTCACCCACGTTCCCGTGCTGTTCATGAAGTCCATGGCACCGTCTGGAGAAGACTCTCCGGCCAGGGCGTCGGGACTGACGATCAGTCGGGCAGCATCACGCTTGCCCTCGAGCGTGGTCGCGCCGGTGATGGTGGGGAACTGACCATAGGCGGCCACGAAGTTGATCAGCGATTCCGGGTGCTTGAGGTTTTCACCGAAGTCGATCCAGTTTGTGTACGGCCTGAGCGCGCCATCGTTGGTCTTGTTGAACAGATCGCGACGAAAAACGTTCAACCGCGGCACGCCTTCCGAACGTGCACGGGCCATATTGACCGATGCCAGGTCGAGCGGCAGGCCGAGCAGGTTGTTGCGCAGGGTGTCAGTGACGAACTCGTCGAGTTCGTTGCCGACCTGGTCACTCATGCCCATGATGACGCTGCCCGCCGCCTCTTCAGAGGTCAGTTGACCATCGGGTCCACCGTCGGTATAGGCGGGCGGGTTGAGGAACCCTTTGAGCAGCGAGGTATCGTTCTGGGTGCCCAGAACGTCGTCACTCGTGCCGAATACTTTGTCAGTGCCGGGCTTGTCCTCGTTGCGACGCGAGATGGTTTCGGTCAGCATGGAGTGACCGAAGCGATACACCGCGTGAGCGAATTCAGCCGTGACTGCCGGATTGATCTCGGTCTGCGTGAATGCGAAGGGTTCGAATGGATTGATACCGGGCTGCACCTTGCGCGCGAACTCCTCGAACACGAGGTGCTGGTACTCCATCTCGGTGACGAAGCGAGCAGCCTGAAACAGGCGGTCGCCGTTCCACCCGGCCGCTCCGCTGGCCAGTTTCCATTCGGCCAGGGCTGCAATGCCCTTGGCGGAGGTGTCATTGGTCAGGGTGTTCTCTATGGTGTCGATCAGGCGGTCATGCTCCGAGTGGAAGACCTGGTGAATAGCGGTCAGGCCGATGTTCTCGTTGACGCGACCGTCACCGGCGATGAAGTGAGCATTGAGCATCTCATCGTCGTAGGTCCCGGCCGGCTGGTTGGCGAAGTCCGCGGAGGCCGTGGTGTTGCTGTCCGGGGTCAGTCCAGCCTTCGGCTCCGCGTTGTGCGCGATGTCGGTCAGGAATGGGGTTTTGAAATACAGTGCGTTAGCCGGAACCGGCACGGGGTTGGCCGTGTCACCCTCGACCAGGCCGGTCGCGGTGGCGTATTGCGGCATGCCGCGCGCGGGTCCCGGGATGAACTTGCCGTAGGCATCCGCGGCGAGCATCGGAATGTTCAGCACATCTTTGTCGGCCAGAAGCAGACCGAGCACGTTCGCGGCCTGCTCCTTGGTGGTGGCCCAGGTGGCCATGCCGCCCGCAGAAGGACCGGCCGGTCCCCCGAGCATCTTGCCGGTGGCGACGGGATGACCGCCCTCGGTCACGTACTCGCGCAGGAACACTTGGTGCGAAGGGTGCGAAGTATAGGTCTGGCTTTGGTCGACCCAGGGCGAATCGGTGTTGAGGGCGTCCTGCACATCATCGGCGCTCTCATCGGCCGCGGTGGCCGGGTCGTCACTGGTGACGCCGTCGGGGCCGGGCTGGTTCTGCCCCCGAGTCAGCACCATGAAAGCCTGACTTGCGGGTACTTCGTCGCCGTTGCCGGCGATGCCGTCGGGGCCGGAGACGCGCAGCGGGTCATCCGCCTTGAGGGGCACGAAGACCGTGCCGCCGCCCTTGACCGTCTGGTCGACACCGTGGTCGAAGAACTGGCCGAAGAGGGTGAACAAAGAGTTGTACGGCGGAGACAGGCCGACATCCGTCGTCACGTTCGGCATGAACAACGTTTCATTAGACGGAATACAGCCCCCGGGAACGCCGAACGGCACGGCCGGGCTCGGGTCGGTCGTGCAGGCCACGACACCCTCATTGCCCTGGGTGCGCACCGGGTTTCCGGCGGCGGCGATGGCGGCTGGGTTGGTCGAGGTCTGGTCGACGATCAGGTTGCTGATCGTGCGCGGTTCACTGTCGAAGACCAGGCCCTTTTTCTGGGTATAGGTGGTCGGGTTTGGCGGTCCGAAGCCGGAAGGAGTGACATCCGCTGGAGAGAAGGTCGGATTGGCGAGGCGCGGGAAGACCTGGTCGGCGGCACCGAACTGATCCTGGCCCGGCTGCAGGTTGTTGCAGGAACCGTCCACGGTGCGCAGTCCGAACGAGAGCAGCGGGCTGGCGATTTGATTGGCACCAGTACCAACGAGGGCGCCGCACGGGCCGGTAGCCGATGTGGTGTTGGCCACGTGGGCTTCGGCGATCTTGATCTGTTTGAGAATGTAGGCGAGATCCGAGGCAGTCACGGTAAAGCCCTGACCGACCGGCGCGACGACCGCGCTAGCACTGATCGCGGACCCGATTCCGAGTCCGGCGTAGAGCACGACGGCCATCCCCGCAGCGACGACGCGGGTAATCGTACGATAAGCGCTCGGGGGGCATGGGTGGGTCTTTCAACACCCGGCGAAGATGGACTACCACGCATTCCGGTAATGCCCCTTGTGCTGCCAACGATTCCTTTTATTTTGAACCTGCTCATGACGCACCTATCTCTTCAGGGTGAGTAAACGCTGTAAGAGTGCGATGTAGACCTTATAGAAACCTTGGGCATTCGCCAGTCGGGCTGCCCGTTGATTCCCCCGTTGATTTCGTGCTAATTTCGCCTGATAATGCCTGATCCGTCTACAGCATCCGCGCGCCCCAACCTCATCCGCCCGCCGGTCGCTCGGCTAGCGGATGCCCGCAGCCGCGTCGACGTGGCCGACATCGCCGTTCGCCTCTTCCAGGCCCAGGGCTACGAAGCCACGAGCACCACTCAGATCGCCGCTGCCGCCGGAGTGTCCCGCAGTACCTTCTTTCGCCAGTTCCGGTCAAAAGACGACGTGATCTTCGCCGACCACGACGAACTCTTGGAACAGATCGACAGGTACTTCACGGTCGAGCACGACGATCCTTGGCTGGCCGTCTGCGACGCGGCCGCGCTTGTGTTCGAGCGATTTCGGGAGCGTCTCGAGATCGTGCGGGCGCGCGATCTGGTCGTGCGCCAGACATCCGTTCTGCGTGACCGCGAAACCGTCATGGTGTCGCGGTACGAAAAAATCTTTTCGGCTTACTTGCGACGCTCACTGCTGGCTGTCGACCCGGTCATTGCGATTCAATTTGCGGCGGCCGTCACCGCCACGCACAATTTTGAACTGCGCCGCATGATTCGCGCCGCCGACTCGAGTCGGCTGCTCGACACGACCGGGCTCACAGCCGGGCTCGCGGCCGAGCTCCACGCCGTGCGCCATCGCTTCGATCCCTCCGCGAGTTCGCCGGCCACAGACCCGGTACCGCGGGCCAGCGAGCTGCTGGTTGCCGTGTTTCCGGCCTCGGCCCTGCCGGAAGACGTCGCCCGCGTGATCGAGGATAGGCTTCGATCCACGGTTGATTGACACTTCGTGTCACTTGACCTGAGACTCAGTGTCAGATAAAACTGGTATCACCCCCGCTACCGCGAAAGGCACTGATGCCCGATTACGATGTCTCAGCCCCGCTCGATACCGATTACTACGGTGTTTTCGCCGATGTCCCCCAAGCTGATCGAGCGTTCTGGAGCCGGGCCCGTACCTTTGCAGTGGAGACCCTCGACGAGTTGAGCGAGGCCTGGGACAAAGCGGAGTACCCACTGCACCTGGCTCGCCGCCTGGGCGAACTCGACCTACTCACCGACGGCGTCGAGGGGCCTGGGCTCACCCCCATGTCACCGCTCGCCGCCGGCCTCGTGAACATGGAGATCTCGCGCGGTGACGGTTCAATGGGCACCGTCGTGGCCGTGCAGGGCGGACTCGCCCTGCGCAGCATCGCCATGTTCGGTAGCGATGCGCAGAAAGCCACCTGGCTGGTACCGCTGGCCCGCGCCGAGAAGATCGGCGCCTTCGCCCTGACCGAGCCGGATCACGGTTCGGATGCGGTGGGCCTTGAGACCACCGCCCATCGAGACGGCGACGAATGGGTCATCAACGGCGAGAAAAAGTGGATCGGCAACGGCTCGGTCGGCGACCTGACCATAGTCTGGGCGCGCGATAACGACGACAACGTGCGCGGATTCCTGGTGGACCAGTCCCTGCCGGGATACCACGGCGAGACCATGCTGGGCAAGGGCTCCCTGCGCGCAGTACATCAGGCCCGGATCACGCTGACCGACGTACGGATTCCGCTCGATGCTGTACTGCCCGGCACCCACACTTTCAAAGACACGGCCGCCATATTGTTCGCCACCCGGCTCGGTGTTGCCTGGTCGGCACTTGGACACGCCACCGCAGTCTTCGAAGCAGCCCTCAACTACGCGCAGCAACGAGTGCAGTTCGGCAAGCCGATCGCCGGTTTTCAGATCGTGCAGGAACGCCTCACCCTCATGCTCTCCGAGCTCACCTCAATGCAGTTGCACTGCATGCGCCTGGCCGAACTCGACGCGGCCGGATCCCTGCGGCCCATCCAGGCCAGCCTCGCCAAGTTTCACAACACCCGCGCGGCCCGTTCTCTCGCCTCTCTCGCCCGCGACATGCTCGGCGGCAACGGAATCCTGCTCGAAAACCACGTCATTCGACACCTCGCCGATATCGAATCCATCCACACTTACGAAGGCACGGAGAGCATCCAGTCTCTGCTCATCGGTCGCGACCTGACCGGGGTCAGCGCCTTCCACTAGATTCGACGGGTTCTCGCTATACCCGGCACACTGTTGATGAAACCAGCTTGGACAAAGGAGTCCCACGTGACTGCAACAACGAACATGCCGACCGGCTCACCCAACGACTCGCCGCTGACCCCGATGCGATTTCTGCAACGCAGCGCCGAAGTATTCCCGCACAAGGATGCGATCGTCTACGGCGCTCGTCGCTACACCTACCGGCAGTTCGCGCAGGCAGCTGAGGAGCTGGCCCACGCCATCCGCTCACGCATCACACCAGGCGACCGGGTTATATTCCTTGCACCGAATATACCGGAGATGCTCATCGCGCACTACGCCGTTCCGCTGGCCGGCGGGGTACTCGTCGCATTGAATTCCCGGCTGGCCGGTGCGGAGGTGTTCTACGTGCTGCAACACTCCGAGGCGACCCTGCTGTTCATCGACGCCGAGCTGGTGAGCGGCGTGGGAGACGCATTTACGGCATCCGCTTCACTGAAGGGCGTGATCGAAATCGCTGACGATGAGTTCGGCCTCACCGAGAGCGGCCTCTCTGTCGGCCAGCAAACGCTCGAGTCCTTTCTGGCCGAGGCCGACAACGATTCCGAGGAACCGCTGGCCTGGGAGGTCACCGACGAACGCGCGGTGATCTCAATCAACTACACCTCGGGCACGACCGGAAAGCCCAAGGGCGTGATGTACTCGCACCGTGGGGCTTACCTCAACTCCTTCAGCGAGGTGTTCCACAATAAGTTCACGAGCGACTCTGTCTACCTGTGGACCCTGCCCATGTTCCACTGCAACGGCTGGTGCACGCCATGGGCGGTCACGGCGGCCGGGGCCACCCACGTCTGCCTGCGCACGGTGCGGGCAGAATCGGTCTGGTCGGCCATCGACACCCTCAGTGTGACCAATCTGTGCGGCGCCCCGACGGTGTGCGGCGTCATCGCCGACGCGCCGATGAAGCACGTGCTCGAAACGCCGCTGACCATCACCACGGCCGGTGCCCCGCCATCGCCGAGTGTGATCGAACAGCTGGACGCCCTCGGTATCACGGTCGTGCACGTCTACGGCCTGACCGAGGCCTATGGCCCGTACACGATTTGCGAATATCAGCGCGAGTGGGACGACCTGCCAGCCGACGAACGCGCCCGCAAGGTCTCCCGCCAGGGCGTTGGCATGGTGCAGGCCGAATCGGCACGCATCGTCGATGCGGCCATGGCCGACGTTCCGGCCGACGCGCAGACCATCGGTGAGATCGTGCTGCGCGGTAACAACGTCATGCTCGGCTACTTCAAAGACCGCCAGGCCACAGCGGATGCCTTCCGCGGCGGCTGGTTCCACACCGGCGACCTCGGCGTGATGCATCCAGACGGGTACATCGAGATCAAGGACCGCGCGAAGGACATCATCATCTCAGGCGGCGAAAATATCTCGACCATTGAAGTCGAAAACGCGATGCTCACCCACCCGACCGTGCTCGACGTGGCCGTCGTGGGCATGCCTCATCCCAAGTGGGGCGAGCGGCCGAAGGCCTACGTTGTGCTGCGGCCTGATTCTCTGGTGACCGATGTCGACCTGCTGACGCACACCCGGTACCTTATCGCGGCGTTCAAAGTTCCCGACTACGTGACCTTTGTCGATGCCCTGCCGCGCACGGCCACGGGCAAGATCATGAAGGTCGTGCTGCGCGATCTTCCGGAAGAAGTCACTTTACCGGCGGTGTCGTAGTGCGGTTTGTGAGACTGCGTGAGACGTGCCGCATCTGTCCGACGTCAGGCAGGTCGAGAACCTGACCTGAATTCGATTCTCCGATATCGGGCGACGCACCACCGAACGAACTACTGTTACATGGATGCTGATGGAAGAGACGAATGATCCCGCCCCGGTAACCCGGCCCGGCAATAGTTTTGTACGCGTGCGCGGGGCTCGCGAGAACAACCTGCGCAATGTGAACGTCGACGTACCGCGGGACGCCATCGTGGCGTTCACCGGGGTCTCCGGCTCGGGCAAGTCCTCGCTCGCCTTCGGCACCATCTTCGCGGAAGCGCAACGCCGTTTCTTCGAGTCGGTCGCGCCCTACGCACGGCGATTGATTCAACAAGGGCATACCCCGCACGTCGACGAGATCACCGGGCTGCCACCGGCCGTCGCCCTGCAGCAACGCCGCGGAACGCCGAGTTCGCGCTCGAGCGTCGGCACCGTCACGACGCTCTCCAATTCCCTGCGCATGATGTATTCTCGTGCCGGCATATACCCGGCGGATGCAGACGGTCGCCTCGAATCGGATTCATTTTCGCCCAATACAGCCATGGGAGCCTGCCCGCGCTGCCACGGCCTGGGTATGGCGCACACCGTCAGCGAGGAGTCGATGGTGCTCGACGCCTCGCTGAGCATTCGTGACGGCGCAATCACTGCCTGGCCGGGCGCCTGGCAGGGCAAGAATCTGCGTGACATCGTCGCCGTGCTCGGCTACGACATCGATGTGCCGTGGCAGGAACTGTCCCGCGCCGACCGGGACTGGATTCTGTTCACCGAGGAGCAGCCGGTAGTCGAGGTCGTCCCACAGCGCGATCGTATCGCCAAGCCCTATCAAGGCCGATTCTGGAGTGCGAAGAGCTTCGTGCTGCACACGCTCGCCGACAGCAAAAGCCCCAACGTGCGGCAACGCGTGTTGCGCTATGTCGACACCGGCCCCTGCCCGGTCTGCGGCGGCAGCGGACTGAAGCCCGACGCTCTCGCTGTCACTGTGGCCGGCCGCTCGATTGCCGTTCTGAATGCCCTACCGATGACTGCCCTCGCCGACATTCTGCGGCCGATCGTAGCGGGTGATGCGTCGTCGGAGGTGGCTATGACCCTGGCCAGCGACCTGCTGCGCCGTATCGATGTGCTGCTCGAGCTCGGGCTTGGCTATCTGGCCCTCGGCCGTTCGACCCCCACGCTCTCGCCGGGAGAGATGCAGCGGTTGCGCATCGCCACACAACTGCGCTCGGGGCTGTTCGGCGTCATCTATGTGCTCGATGAGCCCTCTGCCGGCCTGCACCCGGCCGACGCGGAGCCTCTGCTTCTCGTGCTCGAGCAGCTCAAGTTGTCGGGCAACTCGGTCTTCGTGGTCGAACACAATATGGACGTGGTCAGCCGCGCCGACTGGGTCGTCGACGTGGGGCCACGGGCCGGTGAGGGTGGCGGCGACGTGCTCTATAGCGGGCCGACCGCTGGACTGGCCGAGGTGGAGACTTCCGTGACGCGGCGGTACCTGTTTGCGGACCACCGCGATTTGGCACCACGAGCAAAGTTGCGGCATCCGGTGGGGTGGCTGGGCCTGACCAATATCACCCGGCACAATCTGCGAGGGTTGGACACGCAGATTCCGCTCGGGGTGCTCACTGCCGTTACCGGCGTTTCGGGGTCAGGCAAATCGACCCTGGTCAGCCACGTGCTCGCCGAGGCGGTAGGCCTGCATCTGCATCCAACTCGCGACGATGAGCCAGCGCTCGACCTCGGTGACCCGGATGCCGCCGGAGAAGCCGCGGCAGAAGCGGCTGCTGATGCGGCGTCCGGCGAGCGAATTTCCATCGCTCAGGTCACCGGACTGGAGACCATCGATCGTTTGGTGCAGGTCGATCAAAAACCGATCGGGCGCACCCCGCGGTCAAACCTCGCCACCTACACCGGGCTGTTCGATGCCGTTCGGGCAACCTTTGCCGCCACGGACGAAGCGCGTCAGCGCGGTTTCAACGCCGGTCGATTTTCCTTCAATGTCGCTGGCGGTCGCTGTGAAACCTGCCTCGGTGAGGGCTTCGTGGCCGTCGGGTTGCTGTTTCTGCCGGGAAGCTACGCGCCCTGCCCGACCTGCGGCGGGTCGCGCTACAACCTCGAAACCCTCCAGGCCACCTATCATGGCAAGAACGTCGCCGAGGTGCTCGGCCTCACAGTGGATGCCGCGCTGGTCTTCCTCGCCGACGTCGCCGTCGCCGCGCGCAGCCTCGAGACCCTGCGCGAGGTGGGACTGGGTTATCTGCGTCTCGGCCAACCGGCCACCGAGCTTTCCGGCGGCGAGGCGCAGCGCATCAAGCTTGCGACCGAACTGCAACGCGCACGGCGCGGCCACACGCTCTACCTGCTCGACGAGCCCACAACCGGGCTGCATCCGGCCGACGTGGAGCTGCTCATGCAGCAGCTCGGGCGCCTGGTCGACGCTGGCAACACCGTCGTCGTAGTGGAACACGAGATGGACGTGATCGCCGCCGCCGACTGGGTGATCGACCTCGGCCCCTCCGGTGGTGACCAGGGCGGCCGCATCATCTCCGCCGGCACTCCGGCAACGGTAGCGGCCCATCCCACCAGCCGCACCGCTCCCTACCTGGCCCGCCGCCTCGCCTGACTTCCCCGCACCCCCCTCTTCGGTTTCCCTGCGGTTCATTCCAATAAATAGTGCCTGAACGAGTGGCGGCTTTGTCTGTTCTGGTGCGGCGGAATAATTCATACCCTGCACAACGCTTCACCTGGAGGCGCCCACAGCGAGCCGTCACGAGGGCGCTCACGGGGCGGGCGACCCGCTCATTTTCGCACCTTCCCTTTCGCACGACCTCCTTTTGCACGACCTCCTTTTGCACGACCTCCTTTTGCACGACCGTCAGGATCAGCTATGACCGCAACAGCAAGCGCGCCCACCACCAAGGCCGACCTGCACCCGGACGCCAAGCGCAACCAGCTGGTGATCCGACTTCTGTTGGTCTCGGCCTTCGTTGTAATTTTGAACGAGACCATCATGGGTGTGGCGCTGCCGAACCTCATGGACGACCTCGATATCACGGCGACCGCGGCGCAGTGGCTGACCACAGCGTTCATGCTCACCATGGCCGTCGTTATCCCGATCACCGGTTTTCTGATTCAGCGCTTCAACACGCGGCCGATCTTCATCGCCGCGATGACACTGTTCAGCACCGGCACCCTGATCGCCGCTGTCGCGCCCGGCTTCGAGGTGCTTCTGGTGGGTCGCATCGTGCAGGCCACCGGAACGGCCATCATGATGCCGTTGCTCATGACCACCGTCATGACGCTCGTCGCACCCGCTTCCCGCGGCAAGACCATGGGAAATATTTCCATCGTCATCTCGGTGGCCCCAGCCATCGGCCCCACCATCTCCGGCATCATCCTGAGCCTGCTGGACTGGCGTTGGATGTTCATCATCGTGCTGCCGATCGCTGTCGGCGCGCTTATTCTCGGTGCCTCGCGCATGCAGAACGTGACGACGCCGCGCACGGTTCCCCTCGACGTGCTCTCCGTCATCCTCTCGGCCTTCGGCTTTGGCGGCTTCGTCTACGGACTCAGCAACCTCGGCGCTGCTCCCGCTGGCGGATGGCTGCCGCTTGGCATCGGCGTGTTCGCCCTGATCGTGTTCGTGTTGCGCCAGCTGCAATTGCAGCGCACCGATCGGGCCCTCCTCGATCTGCGCGTGTTCACCGCACGCACGTTCACCGTCTCGATCTCGATGCTCAGCATCAGCATGATCGCCCTGTTCGGCACCATCATTCTGCTGCCGCTGTACATGCAGAACGTGCTCGGCATGTCCGCACTCTCCACCGGGCTGTTGCTACTTCCGGGAGGGCTGACCATGGGCCTGCTCGCGCCGTTCGTCGGCCGCATCTACGACCGCCGCGGCCCGACCATTCTGCTCGTTCCCGGGTCGATCATCGTCAGCGCAGCCTTCTGGGCGATGACCATGATGGGCCAGAGCACACAACCGTGGATGCTGATGGTCGCCCACATTGGCATGAGTGTCGGCCTGTCGCTGCTGTTCACGCCGCTATTCACGTCAAGTCTTGGATCGCTCCCGCCGAAGCTGTATTCCCACGGCAGCGCAGTTGTCGGCACCATCCAGCAGCTGGCCGGCGCCGTCGGAACCGCACTGTTCATCGCTGTGATGACCTCAGAGTCGGCCGCTCTCATGACCCAGGGCGCTTCCGAGGTCTCGGCGACGGCATCCGGTATTCACGATGCGTTCCTGTGCGGCGCGATCATCTCGCTGTTCGCGATTCCTGCGGCGTTCCTGGTGCGGCGTGCACCGCTCGATGCACCGGCACCGATCGGGCACTAGCCCGCGCACCTGCACGGCACAGCACGCCGGTTCAGCGGATGCGCTGGGCCAGCGCTGCAGGGTGGTCCGAGGGCAGTCCGTGGCGCCGGCCGTTATGCAGCAGCGCGATGTTCTTCTTCTCCCAGTCGCGCAGCGCCTGACGCAGGGGGTCGATCGCGGCGCTCTCGGCGCAGCTGCCCGCCGTGCGCCCGCAGGAACACTTCTGCGTCGCTGAGTCGTGGTGCAGCGTTTCGATGCGCCAGATGCCGGCCATGGCCCAATCGATCTGGCGCCGGGCCAGTTCGGTGTTGCGTTCAGCCCGCTTGACCAGGTCGTTCTGCAGCAGACCGCGCACCCCGTCGATTCCGGCCGTGAACTGGCCCGCCACAACCGCGGTGAGCTCAGCGACCTGATCGCGCAGTGCGCTCAGATCGACGTCGCGGGCGACGAGCAGGGCATCCGTTTCGGCGACGTAATCGGCGTGGCGGGTCTCGGACACCGCCCACCGAGCGGCCCACAGTCGAACATGCTCGAGATCGCGACGTTCTGATTTCTCGGCCCCCAGGTGGTGCACGCACAGCGCGCAGACCACTTGGTCACTCAACGAGGTGAAGTGAAAGGGCTGCGGCGCGAGGCAGCACAGGCAGGACACCTCGAGGTCGACATGCAACCGATGCGCGTGCGTCACGACTGCCCCCTCTCACTGTTGTTCCCTCGAGAGTACCGGGTACAGGGTACGGAACCGAGGCACCCACCGGAACATCGCAAACGCTACGGTCGTTCCGTCCCGCCGCCGGCTCGCAGCGTGGGCCGCCGAAATCACCGATAGCCGGTGCAACACGGGCGGTTCACGGCAGCCCGGCCCGGCAGACCTCGCGCTAGGGTTTCAGGGTGCCGCCTTCGACGAGTCCCAGCGCCTCGCGCGAGTTCTTCGCCGGGGCCGGTTTTCTCGGTCGCGGTCTTAAAATGTGGATCACGTCACCACGCCTCATGCTGCTCGGCGCACTTCCGGCTTTCATCGTCGGCATTGCCTACCTCGCCGGCATCGTGGTGCTGCTCATCAACCTTGAGACCATCGCTGTGGCCATCAGTCCGTTCGCAAGCGGCTGGGGGGAACCGTGGCGCACGGGTATGCGGGTCGTAGCCGCCGCGGCGATCACGGCCGCCGGCATCCTTTTATTGGCGTACACGTACGTGGCCGTGACCCTCGCCGTCGGCGACCCGTTCTATGAGCGCATCTGGCGCGCAGTCGAAACCAACCTCGGCGATGCGCCGGTTGAAACCCCGCGCGGCCTGCTGCGTTCCGTGGCCGACGCCCTGCGACTGGTCAGCCTCGCCGTTCTGGGCGCTCTCATACTGCTGCTCTGCGGCCTGATCCCCGGACTCGGCCAACTGCTCGCGCTCGTTCTCGGAGCGCTGTTTGGCGGCTGGATCCTCTGTCTCGAACTCACCGGCTTCGCCTTCGATGCGCGCGGTTTCACCCTGAAACAGCGACGACGGATGCTCCGCGCAGGCCGCGCCCGCAGCCTTGGTTTTGGGGTGCTCACCTACCTGATGTTCCTGATTCCCGGCGCGGCCGTCATCGTGATGCCCGCGGCGGCGGCCGGCGCGGCCATGCTCAGCCGGGACCTGCTCGCGTCGAGACGTGCAGCGGGTTAACGCTTCCGGTGAATGATGCGGCCGCTGCGAGCCGCGATTGCACGCACGACCACCGGACGCGCGCCCGCCCAAATTCCGGCCGTGACCAGCAGCGCGGCAACGACGATCCAGACACCGGTCCATCCGTCATCATTGCGCGCGGCATACATGTGGTTGAGGTTTGCGCGGGCACCGGTCGTGAGCACGAGTGTCACGTGAATGACAATGAACGCCACGAAGAAGATCAGCACCGCGAAATGCAGTTTGCGCGCAACGGGCAAGGGAAAGACGCGATCCAGGCGGCGAAACCGGGCGGATAGGCCCGGGGACATGCGCAGGCCGGTCACGAGCGCGATCGGCGCCGCAATGAACACCACGACGAAATAGCTGAGCAGCTGCAGGGCGTTGTAGTGCACCCAGCCGGTGCTGGTCGGCCAATTGAGCGAGGCATACTGCAGGCCGGCCGACACCGCGTTGGGGAAGACGTCCCAGTTGGTGGGCACCAGGCGCAGCCATTGGCCGGTCGCGAACAGCAGGACATAGAACACGATGCCGTTGACAGCCCAGAGGGTGTCAAAGACGATGTGCTGCCAGAGGTTGAGGGTGATTCGAATTGGGGGATTCTTCGTGCGGAACAACCCGGTGTTCGTGCGCGTCCAGAAAATGGACGGACGTTTAGTTGTACGCACCTGCCAGCCGGTACGAATGACGAACAGAATGAAGAAGGCATTGAGACCGTGTTGCCAGGCCAGCCAGGCCGGTATTCCCACCGGGGTCGCGGCGAGATGGGTCGAGGTTCCGGGGTGCGTCAGTACGAACGACTCCACCACCGGAAGTGTGCGCAGCCCGTTCGCCGCGAGCACCACGAGGGTCAGAGCGACCAGCATGGCCGGTACGATCCAGGCCAGCCGCAGCCACCGGTTCGGCCGCACCAGGTTCAGCCGGGAAGCACCCGTCGTCATCGCGATCCGTTCTCGCCCGGGCGGAAACCCGCAGCGTCTTCGTAAGGCTACTTGTCTGCCTGGCAGCGGTGTCGATTCCTGACGCGGCAGGTCACATTACGTGCCCCGTATTTTCGTGCGGCGCGACCGCTGTCCCTTGGCGGGGCGGCTATCCCCCCGTACTGGGTCTCTGGAGTACCCGCGCTTAGCCACGCCGTGCTGCTACGTTTAAATTATGGACTAACATGTGTCCGCAATAACTGGGGGCACTGTGCTGCAGACTAAGTTCGTATCGATTCTTGCTGTCGGGGCCGTGGCGACGCTGGGGCTCTCTGCGCTGTCCAGCTGGGGTATAGCCTCGGCGGTCAATCAGACCTCGGTCAGTCAGGTCGAAGCAATCGTCGCTGAGGCCGCTGGCGCTGTCGGGCCTGCAGGAGCAACCGGCGAGACGGGCGCTGCGGGGCAAACCGGTGCAGTGGGAGCGACTGGTAGTGCTGGTGCCACCGGAACCACCGGAGCCACCGGCGGTACGACGGGCGCTCTGGGAGCTGCCGGGGCCACAGGCGCGACGGGTACTGCCGGATCCGCCGGCCTGAACGGACTGACGGGTGCCACCGGCGCAGCCGGGCTCGACCTCACGCAGAGCGCGTCCCTCGCGTCAACGACTGGCTTGACCGGCACTGTCACTCTGGCCAGCGCGCAATTAGATCCGACATCGACGACCCTCACAATCCTCGAGGTGCCCGCAGGGGCGTACACAGTGCAGCTGGCGGGGGCGATCACGGTGCCGGCTGTCGTCGCACTGCCAGTTTTTGACGAAGGATACTACGAGCGTTATATGCCTGAGGTGAATGCCGTCAGCTGCATGCTGAGTGAGCCCCAGTCCTCCCAACCCCCCCTGCGGTTCACCTCCAATGGCGGATCGATAGACCTGACCCAAGTGATCCTATATTCAACGTCAGCCCCCGCCACGTTTAGTCTGAGTTGCTCGTACCAGGCCACCATTGGGTCGATTCGAAAGGGTTTAAACTTTGATTGGGAGCCGGATAACTACATCCGTTCCTCGGCAATTTCCTGGAGTGGCGTCACAATCACGGCGGCGCCGCTCGACCGCTGATACTCAGGTGACCTCGTTGGACTCCCGATCAATGACCGTCAAGCCCAGCCTGCGCGCAACCGAGGCAAGGCGGCGATCCATCGTGGCCCAGGCCCCGCCCGCCGCCGGCGCGGCATGAAGCACACGCACGTCCGGCATGCGCAGGCCGGTCGTGGATCGCAGCGAGGCGAGCAGGTGCGCGCCGAGGGCGCCATTCTTGGCGGGAAGACCCGAGAGTGTCCGCGACGGTGAGTGCGCTCGTGGCGAAGCCAGCGACGGCGTGTACTACCCGTAGGGAGACGGCCACACGTGGCGCTCATCCCTCGCATCGAGAAAGGCGATCGCGATACTCGCGTCGAGAACAAGGGTGCGTCGAGGCGGGTCGTGAGCAAAATCGTGCCATTTCTTGGCGGCGGCGTCGAGCGCGCTCGCTACATCGGGTGTTTCCGTCAGGGTATGACGCGGCAACTTCGTGGGCATGGCGGCAGGGCAAGCTCCGGCTCTCAGTGTCGCGCTGAGCATGGGCCGTGGACGATAGGCCCGTCAACGACACAGGGCCTTCGATTTCTCGAAGGCCCTGCCTGTTCGCATGGATTGTGCGGCTATCCGCACCCATCCGCTGTGCGCGAGAGGGGACTTGAACCCCTACGTCCTTTCGAACACTGGCACCTGAAGCCAGCGCGTCTGCCAATTCCGCCACTCGCGCGAACTTAGGAATGCTAACACTACGAGAGGGGTCAGCGCCATTCGGGCACCCGTCACTCACCCGTGCGGGCCGTATCCGGCGTGAGCGCGCCCGATGCCGGTGGCCGCGCCACCCCTACCTGGCGCCCCTGCCCGTAGTTGGCGCGCCGACACCATCGCCGCCAACGGATACCCGTGTGGCCACGCCCGCCCCCTACAAAAAAGTCCCACGGAATGCGCCAAACGCGCGGGGAATTCGGTCAGGCACGCTCCACGGGTAGTATGGCTGTTCGTGCCGTTTGCGCCCCCCAAGGTGGGTTGTCATCCGAGACAAGTAACATGCTCATAGCCAAACGGACCGGATCGGGAGACCTGTGGGCATACTGGATAACTTTGAAAAGGGCTTGGAACGCGCCGTCAACGGAGCATTCGCCAAGACCTTTCGATCGGGCTTGCAGCCGGTGGAAATTACCTCCGCGCTGCGTCGTGAGCTCGACACCACGGCCGCAGTAGTCTCGCGGGATCGCATCCTCGCGCCCAATCGCTTCACCGTGCGCATGTCCCACGCGGACTACGCCCGCATGAGCGCGCTCGGAGTCACCCTTCTCGACGAGCTCACCGCCCTCGTGCAAAAACACGGTGCCGAACAGCGCTACCAGTTCACCGGCGGCATCACGATCACCCTGCAAGACGACCGCAGCCTCAGCGAGGGCATGGTGCAGATCAACTCCAGCTCGGTCAAAAGCAGCGTCGCTTGGACCCCGGTACTCGACATCAACGGCACCAGGCACCCGCTGGTCAAGTCTCGAACCGTGATCGGGCGCGGCTCTGACGCCGATATCACCGTCGAAGATACCGGCACCTCGCGCCGCCACGTCGAAATCCTCTGGGACGGCGCCCGCGCCCAGGTGCGCGACCTCGGCTCCACCAACGGTTCCCAGCTCAACGGCGCTCCCGTCAGCCAAGCCATTCTCGAGCCCGACTCGATCGTCACGATCGGTCGCACCCGCATCGTGTTTCGCGTCCTCGCCCAGGCTTCGCCAGACTCCCAGGAGCACCCGCGCGCCGCACCACCGGTCGATCCGGGCACCGACCGCCACGACATGGGCGGATTCTGGGGGCCAACGACATGAACGTCAGTGAACTCACCCTGCTGGTGTTGCGCTTCGGCTTCCTCCTGCTGCTCTGGATGTTCATCTTCGGCATCGTCTATGCCCTGCGCAGCGACCTGTTCGGGCAGCGCGTGCGCAAGTTGAAAACGGATGCCACCCCCGCGCCTGCTTTTTCGTTATCCGCTGTTCCCGCTGCAGTCCCCGCCGCCGCCGCCGCCTTCACGGCGCCGGTAGCGCGCGCCAGTCCGGCTACCGACTCTGATTTGGCTACCGCACACAACACCACCCGTTTGATTATCACAAGCGGTCCGAAAGCCGGTACCGAGTTTCCGCTGGGCACCGACACCATCACGATCGGGCGCTCGAGCGACTCCAGCCTGGTCATCCGCGATGACTACACCTCCACACACCACGCGCGCCTCATGCTCTGGAACGATGAGTGGATGTTGCAAGACCTCGACTCCACCAATGGCACCTTCCTGGCCGGCTCCCGCGTCACCGTGCCGACCAAAATTCCCCTGAACGCCACCGTGAAGATCGGCGCCACCAGCTTCGAGCTTCGGCGGTAGGTCATGGCGACGGTAAGTCACAGCGCAGCCGCGTCCCACGTCGGCAAGGTTCGCTCCAACAACCAAGACTCCGGCTACGCCGGACACTCCCTGTTCGTGGTCGCTGACGGCATGGGCGGCCACGCCGGCGGTGACGTCGCATCGGCGATCGCCACCAAGCGCATCATTGAGGCCGACAAGCCATACGCGAGCGCTCAGGACGCCGAGTTCGCCCTGCAGGCCGCCCTCATCGGCGCCAATGCCCAGCTGGCTGAGACCGTGTTCGAGCACGCCGAACTCACCGGCATGGGCACCACCGTCAGCGCTATTGTCGTACTCGAAAACGAGGTCGCGATTGCGCACATCGGCGACTCGCGCATCTATCTGCTGCGCGATAACGAGTTGTCCCAGATCACCGTCGATCACACCTTCGTGCAGCGTCTGGTCGACAGCGGACGCATCACCGAGGCTGAAGCCATGGTGCACCCGCGCCGCTCCGTACTCATGCGCGTTCTCGGCGACGTGGAGGCGAGCCCCGAGATCGACACGTCCATCCTCGCCACCATCGCCGGCGACCGCTGGATGCTGTGCTCCGACGGTCTCACCGGCGTCGTCTCCCACAACGCCATGGCCTCAGCTCTGGCGAGCGGGGCGAATGCGCTAGATGTCGCCGACCTTCTCGTCAAAGAAAGCCTCGACGGCGGCGCTCCCGACAATGTGACCGTCGTCATCGTCGACATCGGTGCGGGCGTTGCTCGCACCGACAGCCCGGTCGTTGTCGGCTCCGCAGCGAATCCGCTCGCGTTCGGTGAGGAGCCCAGCCGCAATCGGGCCCTGCGCATCCCGGCCCTCCGCCTCCATCCGGTGCGTGAAACGCATTTCGAGCCTGATTCTCAGGACTACCTGTCCGAGCTGATCGAAGAGGATGCCCGCCGCGCCCGCCGCCGCAAGGTCACCTGGCTGGTCGCTGTCATTCTGCTGGTGCTCAGCATCGTCACGACCACCGTTCTCGGCTACCAATGGACCCAGACTCGCTACTTCGTGGGCGCTGACGGTTCCAACGTCGCTATTTATCAGGGCGTGCAGCAGGACATCGGCCCGATCAAACTGTCTGGTGTCTACGAACAGACCGACCTCAATCTCTCTGACCTGCGCGTCTACGACCGCCAGCAGGTCGAACAAACCATCAACGCCGGCTCTCTGGAAGACGCCCTGGACATCATTGAACGATTGAAGGGCGCAATCGTTGAGTAAGGCATCCGCTCTTTCGGCACAACCAGCGACCGGGCCGGTTCGTCGCCTGCACCTGCCGCAGAAGCTGCGCAACTTGGAACTGTTTTTGGTCCTGATCGCGTGCTTCATCAACGCGAGCGCGGTCGTGCTTGTGCAACTCGGCGCGCTCGGTGAACTCGACCCGACCCTTATGCTGCTCGGCGCTGGTCTGTCCGTTCTGGTGATCAGCCTGCACGTCGTGCTGCGGTTCGTCGCCCGCGATGCCGATCCGTTCATTTTGCCGATCGCAACGGTGCTCAACGGCATCGGTATTGCCATGATCTATCGCATCGACATTGCCAACAAGCAGGGCGGCTGGGAGAGTGCCGCCGTACGCCAGACGGTGTGGAGCGCCCTGGCTATTTTCAGCGCCATCGTCGTGCTGCTGGTTATTCGAAACCACCGAGTGCTGTTTCGGTACACCTACATCGCCGGCCTCGTCGGTGTGCTCCTTCTTTTTCTCCCGCTCATTCCCGGCCTTGGCCAGGAGATCAGCGGTGCCAGGGTGTGGATCCACTTTGGCAGTTTCGCTACCTTCCAGCCCGGTGAGATCGCCAAAATCGCCCTCGCTGTGTTCTTCGCCGGCTACCTCGTGCGCAATCGCGACAGTCTCTCAATGGTGGGCAAGAAGATTTTCGGTGCCCGCTTTCCCCGCTTCCGTGACCTCGGCCCGATTCTCGTCGTCTGGGCCCTGTCGATGTCGGTCATCATCTTTCAGCGCGACCTCGGCACCGCCCTGCTCTACTTCGGTCTGTTCCTGGTCATGCTCTACCTCGCCACCGGCCGCCTCAGCTGGGTCATCCTTGGTCTGGGCCTGTTCCTGGGTGGCGCCGTCATTGCCAGCCAGACCCTGAACTACGTCAATGGACGCTTCACCAACTGGCTCGATGCGCTCAACCCGGATGTCTATAACGCCAAGGGCGGCAGCTTTCAGCTGGTGCAAGGCCTGTTCGGCCTCGCCAAGGGCGGCCTGCTCGGCACCGGTTGGGGCCAGGGACGCCCGGAGATCACCCCGGTACCTCAGAGTGACTACATCATCGCGAGTCTCGGCGAGGAGCTTGGGCTCGCCGGTCTGTTTGCCATCCTCGCCCTGTATCTTTTGTTCGTCGCCCGCGGATTCCGCATCGGCTTCGCCGGACAGGATGACTTCGGCAAGCTGCTCGCTGTCGGCCTCGCCTTCGTCGTGGCCCTCCAGTGCTTTATTGTCATTGGCGGTGTCACCCGGGTCATTCCCCTCACCGGTCTGACCACCCCGTTCCTGGCCGCCGGCGGCTCATCGCTCGTAGCCAACTGGATCATCGCGGCCCTCTTGCTGCGACTCTCCGACACCGTGCGCAATCAACCCAGGCTGGTGGTCTAAGTGAACCGCGAACTCAAGCGCGTCAGCATCGTCGTGATGCTGATGTTCGTCGCCCTTCTCGGCTCCACCTCGGTCGTGCAGGCTTTCCAGGCCGACAACCTGTCGGCCGATCCACGCAACACCCGCACGCTCTACGACAGCTACCAGGTCGAACGCGGTGCCATCCTGGTCAAAGGCAAGCCGATCGCGCAGTCGATGCCGGCCGACGATGATTTCAAATTTCTGCGCACCTATACCAACCCTGAGCTCTACGCGCCGATCACCGGGTATATTCCCATCAATGGCGAACCGACCGGGCTCGAGTTCGCTCTCAATAGCGAGCTCACCGGCGCGTCAAACTCCCAATTCTTCGACAAGATCAGCGCCCTCGTCACCGGCCAGGACCCGAAGGGTGCCGCCGTCGAGGTGACCATCGATCCGGTGGCCCAGCAGGCGGCGTGGGATGCGCTCGGCGATTACACCGGATCCGTCGTCGTCACCGAGCCCGCCACCGGTCGCATCCTGGCGATGGTCTCCAAACCAAGTTTCAACCCGAACCTGCTCACGGTGCACAACAACGCCGAGGTCACTGCGAGCTACGACGCCCTGGTGGCCGACCCGAACAATCCGCTGATCAACCGGGCGATCAATTCGCTCAACCCTCCCGGTTCAATATTCAAACTCGTCGTCACCACGGCCGCGCTCGAATCGGGCAACTACACCCCGGAAAGCACTTTTTTGAACCCATCCGTCTACACGGCGCCCGGCACAACGAGTGTGATCGAGAACTCCAGCGGAGGAACCTGCGGCGCCGGCGAGACGGTTACCCTCGCGACCGCACTGCGGCTGTCCTGCAACATTCCCTTCGCTGAACTCGGTGTCGAGATGGGCGACACGACCATTCGTGAAACCGCCGAGAAATTCGGTTTCAACAGCACCCACAGCATTCCCATGACCGTCTCCGAGAGCACGTACCCGCGCGGGCTCGATGACCCTCAGACCGCGCAGTCGGCGTTTGGCCAGTTCAACGTGACGGCGACACCGCTGCAAATGGCCATGGTCAGCGGCGCCATCGCCAATGGCGGTGTTGTGATGGCGCCCAACCTGGTTCAGGAGATCCTCGCCCCCAACCTCAGCGCCATCCAAACCTTTGAAGCGACCGAACTTGGGCGGGTGATGAGCGAAGAAACCGCCGCAACGATCACCGCGATGATGGTCAACGGCGTTCAGGATGGTGCGGCAAGCAATGCAAGAATAGATGGGGTTGACGTGGCGGGAAAAACAGGCACAGCGCAAAACGGGTCAACGGATCCGTTCACACTGTGGTTCACCGGTTTCGCACCGGCGAACGATCCGCAATACGCCATCACCGTTCTCGTAGAGAACGGCGGGGGAGAAGGACAAACGGGGTTCGGCAACAAACTTGCCGCACCTGTCGCAAAGAAAGTACTAGAGGCGGTGCTTAACAAATGAGACCCACAGCAGGCCTCACCTTCGGGGGACGATACGAGCTGCAGTCGCGTATTGCGATCGGCGGCATGGGCGAGGTGTGGAAATCCACCGACCTCGTCATCGGACGAAGCGTCGCCATCAAGATTTTGAAAGACGAGTACCTCGGTGACCCCGGTTTTCTGGAGCGTTTCCGCGCCGAAGCCCGCCACGCGGCGCTCGTCAACCACGAAGGCATTGCGAATGTCTTCGACTATGGCGAGGAAGACGGCAGCGCCTTCCTCGTTATGGAACTTGTTCCCGGCGAAGCCCTGTCCACCATTCTCGAACGCGAACACGTACTGCCGACGGACAAGGTGCTCGACATTGTCGCGCAAACCTCGGCCGCCCTGCACGCCGCCCACGCCGCAGGGCTCGTGCACCGCGACATCAAGCCCGGCAACCTGCTCATCACGCCAGAGGGTCGGGTGAAGATCACCGACTTCGGCATCGCCCGTATCGCCGACCAAGTGCCACTCACCGCGACCGGCCAGGTCATGGGTACCGTGCAGTATCTTTCGCCCGAGCAGGCCAGCGGCCACCCGGCGTCGCCGACCACCGATATCTACTCGATCGGCATCGTCGCGTACGAGTCCCTCGCTGGCCGACGTCCCTTCACTGGCGAGTCGCAGGTCGCCATCGCCATGGCACAGATCAACGAGATCGCGCCCGACCTGCCGGTAACCGTGTCCGAACCGGTGCGCAACCTGGTCTTCGCCTGCTTGGCCAAGAACCCGGCCGACCGGCCGGCATCGGCGGCCCACCTGGCGCGCGCGGCATCCGCTCTGCGTCGTGGTGATGTGGCCGCTGCCGCCGTGGCCGTGCCCTCGATTTTGGGCGGTCTCACGGCCACCAGTGCCACCATGCTCATGCCCGGCACCGACGCTGATTCGGCCACGACTATTCTTCCGGCCAACGGTGCCCCCACCACCCGCGCCTCCGCTGCTGCAGCGGCCGAGGCACAGGACAAGAAGCGCAGCAAGTGGACCTGGCCGCTCATCGCTCTCGTCGCGCTGCTGGTGATCGTACTCACCGGCACGCTCATCGCCCTGTTCACCCAGAACAATGAGATCCCGGTTCCGGCCGAGACGTCGGCGTCGCCGTCGAGTACACCGGCGCCATCGCCCACACCGACGCCGAGCCCAACGCCGACGCCGACACCGACACCGACACCGACACCGACCAATACATCGGTCAATCCCGACGACTTCATCGGAAAGCCAAGCGCCGAGGCCGCCGCCTTGCTCGTCGACATGGGATTTGCAGCTGACGTCGAACCCGGCAATGCCGCTGCGACCGAGCAAGACGTCGATCGGGTGTACCTGGTCAACCCCAGAGGCCCCGTTCCGGCCGGCTCAACGATCACCCTCACCGCTTACGGGCCGGTTGCCACGCCGAGCACGCCAACAACAGCCCCGACCGCCACACCGTCACCGGCCGCTCCGGCAGGTACCGTCACGGTGAATTGGAACACACAGACCTGCCCGACCGGCCAAACACTGGCCGGCTATGAGGTAGCCACGGAGGGCGGTGCCGCCGTGATCACCTCGGCAAACCCGACCAACGCTCAAACGACTACGGCCACGATCACCGCTGGTACAGAAAAATTCACGGTAAAGTTCCGCTATTTCTGCGGCCAGATCAGTTCTGCATTCTCCCCGGCTGCCGAAGTACTCGTCACTGGCGACACTGCCCTCGGAGGGTGACTCCCCAATTCCGTGAGGTAAAGTAGCGGTCACTGTGTCCAACCCGAATACGGTGTCTGATTGTGGGGGAGTACGTACGTGGCTGACTCTGGTCGCTTGATCGCCGGTCGCTATCGTGTCGGGGCCCTGCTCGGTCGTGGTGGCATGTCCGATGTGCACATCGGCACCGATTCCCGGCTCGGTCGCACGGTGGCGATCAAGCTGCTCAAGTCGACCCTCGCGGCCGATCCCGCGTTTCGCACGCGCTTCCGCCAGGAAGCGCAGGCTGCCGCGCGGATGGCGCACCCCACGATTGTGCGTGTGTTCGATGCCGGTGAGGAAACCGTGACCGATGAGTCGGGCCACGACTCGCAGGTTCCGTTTATCGTCATGGAACACGTCGACGGTCGGCTACTGAAGGACATCATCCGTGAGGGTGCGATCGAACCCGCAGAGGCTGTGCGCATCATCGACGGGGTTCTGACCGCTCTCGAATACTCGCACCGGGCAGGCGTCGTACACCGCGATATCAAACCAGGCAACATCATGATCACCAAGTCCGGTCGGGTGAAGGTGATGGACTTCGGCATCGCCCGCGCTATCTCCGACTCGGCCACGACGGTCGCCCAGACCACGGCAATCCTTGGCACCGCTGCCTATTTCTCCCCCGAGCAGGCCAAGGGTGAGTCCGTCGATGCGCGCACCGATCTCTATTCGACCGGTGTGGTGCTGTTCGAGATGCTCACCGGTCGACCGCCGTTTCGCGGTGATACGCCCGTTGCAGTCGCCTACCAGCACGTCAGTGAGATGCCGGTCAAACCGTCTGCGCTCAACCCGAAAGTGTCGCCGGCCCTCGACTCGGTCGTGCTGCACGCCCTGGCCAAGGACCGATTCGCCCGTTATCAGAGCGCCGTCGAGTTTCGAGGCGATGTCGAGACCGCCGGATCCGGCCAGATTCCACTCCATCACGCCGGCGAAGAGGTCGGCGCCGGACTTTTCGGCGCCGCGCCCACCGCTGTGACCGGTTCGGCCCTGGCCCTCAAGCAGCTCTCCGAAGATCCGACTATGGTGCGCACGCAGCGGCGTCCTCCGGTGATCTGGGTGTGGGCTGGAATCGTCTGCGTCGTCGTCATCGTCGTGGCGGTCATGATCTGGGTGGCGAACCTGCAACCGTCGGTGGAACTGCCCGATAGCTCACGAAAGGTGCCCTCACTCACTGGCCAGAGTTACGATGAGGCCCAAAACACGCTTCTCGACCTGGATCTCGCGGCCACCCGTGCTGAGGAGTCGAGTACCACGGTGCCCGCCGATCAGGTGATTCGCACCGACCCTCCGGCCGACACCATCGTCAACCCCTCGGACGTGATCAAGGTCTTCGTCTCCACCGGCCCGGTACCCGTTGTGGTTCCCGACGTCACCAACCAACCCATAGCAGATGCCCAGGCCGCGATCGAAGGGCTCGGTTTCGTCTCCGGATCGGTCACCGCTGAGAATTCGCCGACCGTGGCCATCGACGTGGTCATCCGCACCGATCCGGCCGCCGCCGCATCCGAGTTTTCCGGCGTGATCGTGAACTACACCGTCTCAAGCGGGCGCGTCACCCTCGGCGACCTGACCGGCCAGTCCCTCGTGGCCGCGATCGACCTCGTCAACAATGAAAGCCTCGTGCCGGATTCTCAGCCGGATTACACCTGCGCCCAGCAATCCGGTTCCCCGATCAAGACTCAGTCCCTGGCGCCCGGCGACGTCCCGCAACGTTCCGAGATCATCCTGACCTACTGCGCCGGCACCTAGCACCCCGTGGACGGGGCCCGGGCCCCGTCCACGGGCCCAGTTTATAACCTGGGCCCGTGGCTATAGGGTTGGCCCCGCAGCCTGGTCGTCGCCGCCACCTTGGGGGCCTCCAGCGTCTTTGCTGCCCCGATCAGGGCCAAAACACGCGCCTGCCCGGATTAGGGCCAAAACTCGCGGGATGGACTCAGGTGAGGCGTAACAGCGGATGCAGAGACTTCGCGGTCTCCCGCGCACCCTCCAGGCCGGCCAAGGCCAGCCAGTTACCAAGCATGAGGTAGCCGCCCTCGGTGAGCACCGACTCCGGGTGAAATTGCACGCCCAGAATGGGAGCGGATGCGTGCCGCAGCCCCATAATTACGCCGCCCTGCGTGCGTGACGTCACGATGAGGTCACTCGGAACCGTCGACGCGACGACGGCGAGCGAGTGGTACCGGGTGGCCGTGAATGGCTGCGGTACACCGCCGTAGAAGTCGCTGCCGTCGTGCGTGATGAGTGATGTTTTACCGTGCATGAGTTCTTCGGCATTGGTCACCGTGGCACCGAATGCTTCAGCGATGGCCTGATGGCCCAGGCACACGCCGAACAGGGGCAGGTCGGTGCTCAGTGCTGCTTCGACGACGGCAATGGACACACCAGCGTCCGACGGCTTACCAGGACCCGGCGAGATCAAAACACCGTCAAAGTCGGCGAGGCGGGAGACGGCATCCGCTTTTTCGAAGGAGTCGTTGCGCACGACTTCGGTATCCGCGCCGAGTTCCATCAGATAACCGTTGAGCGTATAGACAAAACTGTCGTAATTGTCGATCACGAGAATACGGGTCATGAGCCGCCCACTGTCGCTTCCTGATTGTTGAGAATGCCGTCGATCCACGGGTACGTCCAAGTGACGAGTACGGCGAGTACCGCCATCAGCAGGATCAGAACAAGAATAATGCGCACCCAGATTGGTCCGGGAAGAACACGCCATAGTGCTGCGTAGATGGAAGCCTCCTAGCCCTGTGCTGCGATGATCGGTGCGAGTTCGGCGGGAGCGCCGACCGCGAGCGGCTGCCACGATTCGAACACGCCGTAAGCGATGATACGTTCCGCGGTGGAATAGAGCGGATTGCAGCTGGTCAGGGTGATGATGCGGTCGACGGCGCTCGCGTTGGGATGGTTCGGAACGGATGCCAGCACCTGTACCTGCGAGGGCGCCACGTACTCGGTATCGCGATACCGGTAGGTGTAGTAGCCGTCGGCCGTCTGAACGTAGATGGCATCTCCGAGCTGCAGTTCATGGATCAGATGCATACCACCGCCGAAAGCGCTGCGATGGGCGGCAAGGGCGAAGTTGCCCACCTCCCCCGGCATTTGCGTGCCCTCATAGTGCCCGATGCCCAGTCGATTGCTGTTCAAGACGTCGTGGCTGGTGCCCTCGGCAATGGTGCGGTGATAATCAGCTCCGAAACGGGGAACGTACAGCACCGCGAAAGCTGTGGCGTGAGCTGGAACGGCGGGCACGATCGGTGCTCCGTTGTCGACGGGGACCGGTTCGGTACTCGGCTTGGCTGGATCGACGATGGGAATTGGTATCGGTGTTGACGTGTTTTGGTCGATCCAGTCCTGGCTGATCTCGCTTGCAGCTGAGGTCTGTGAGTTCGCCATGATCATGTCATTCCACCACAGCTGCCAGCCGAGAAAAAGCAACACGAGGATGCCTGCGGTGACGAGAAGTTCGCCCAGCACGCCGATGACGGTAATCTTGCCCGATTTCGCCCGGCGTGGGCGCATGCTGACGATCTCGATCGGATCATCTGCCTGAGGACACATGCAACCAGTCTACCGACCGGATTGGCATCGAGGCCCGCGTCACATCCACTCAAACAGGCGAAGACGCTAGGATCGCAGAATGGCACGTAAGAATCCTCGCACCCGGTCCGTCCGCACCGACGTTGCCCGCTCGAACGAGGACGCGCCCAACGCCGTCTGGTTCAAGCCGGTCATGTTCGGTTTCATGCTGCTTGGTCTGGCTTGGATCATCGTGTTCTACGTCAGTGGCAGCCAACTTCCCATCGCGGGGCTCGGTGCCATGAATATCCTGGTCGGGTTTGGAATCGCCTTCATCGGCTTTCTCATGACCACCCGCTGGCGCTAACTCTCCGGTCCGACCGGCAACCGTTCGCGAACTGTTCATCGAACGCTCACGGCCCGGTCACCGAGGCCTTGTAGTGGCGGTAATGACAACGGTGTAATTATCCCCATGTGGATAAACCTGTGGATAACTCAGAGTGGAAACGGGGAGCGAACCCGCCGCCCGCTATCCCACCGGTGCGAGCAGACTCAGAATCCTGAGTATGGCAATAGCCACAAAGAGAACGGCAACTGCCGCGATCAAAACGATCTGCAGGCCTTTTTGGTTGGGTCGACGGGTGCGCATGAGCACGAACCCGATCAGCGCGCCCCCGACGATGCCGCCGAGGTGGGCTTGCCATGCGATACCGGGAATGAAACTCACGACGACGTTGATACCGAGGAGCACCAGCAGTTGCTTTGAGTTTCCCCCCAGACCGCGTTGAATGATCAGGAATGCACCCATGAGGCCGAATAGAGCCCCTGATGCCCCGACAACGGAGGTGAACGGCGCCAGAACCAGAACGCCGACCGAACCAGCGAACCCGCTGATCAGATACAGGGCCAGAAAACGTCCGCGTCCGAGCATTCCCTCCAGCATCGGACCGAATAGCCACAGCGCGTACATGTTCAGCAGTACGTGAAACGGCAGCCCTCCCTGCGAATGCAGAAAGACACTGGTCAACATGCGCCAGGGCTCAACGATGGTGAGCGCGGGTATGTAAGCGAATCGTTGGGTGATCCCGAGGCCCGGGATCCATTGCAGCACGAACATGAATACGGTCAGCGCGATGAGGGCATAGGTGACCGTCGGCTGGCCACTGCCGGTCAATCTGGTGAGCACGGCTGGTTTGGTGCGGGGGGCGTTCTTACGCTGGATTTTCATGCACTCAGGGCAGATAACCCCGACTGCAGCCTGGGTTTGGCATTCGGTGCAGATGGTGCGACCGCAACGTTGACACAGAATGAAGCTCTGCCGCCCCGGATGGCGGTAACAAAAATTCGCCGCCGAGACCGGCAGATCACTCATTCTCTGTACGGGGATACTGGTTAGACGGACTCGACAGAAACGCTCTGAATGGAAACGTCCTCGAGGGGACGGTCGCGGCCATCCGTGGCGACGGTGGCGAGCTTGGCGACGATTGCGCGACTGTCTTCGTCTTCGACAGCACCAAAGATGGTGTGCTTGCCCTGCAGCCACGTGGTCGGAACAACAGTGATGAAGAACTGCGAGCCGTTCGTGCCGTGGCCACCCTGGATCCCAGCGTTTGCCATGGCCAACACGTAGGGCTGGGTGAAGTCGAGGTCGGGGCTGATTTCGTCATCGAACTGGTAGCCCGGGCCACCGGTGCCCTGGCCGAGCGGGTCGCCGGCCTGGATCATGAAGTCTTTGATGATGCGGTGAAAGATTGTTCCGTCGTAGAGCGGTGCAGAGGAGGCGGCGCCCGTTGCGGGGTGCTTCCACTCGATTTCGCCGGTCGCAAGACCGACAAAATTCTTCACCGTTTTCGGCGCGTGATTGCCGAAGAGGTTGACCTTGATGGGTCCGAGGGTGGTATTCAGGGTGGCGACAGCGGTGTGCTTAGACATACCCCCGATTCTTGCACAGCAATCTCCACCGAATCTGACTCCCAGCGTGCGCTCCCAGTGCATTCGCTGGTAAGGCGAAGATTGAGTAGCATGATGGGCACTCAGTGGCAAGATGGATATACATTCGCCACACGACATCGATGGAGGGTCTAGATGAGCCTGTCACGCAAGCGCCGCAAGGAACTCACTCGGCTGCGCACAAGCGCAGACGAATTATGGAGCCACCAACAAGAGGTTTTGGAGCGGGCCAATGTTCTCGCTCGCCAAGCCGGTCACCACGCCGGCGTTCTCGCGCGCGAAGAGGTCGGTCCGCGCGTTCGCGAGGGCTATGACCACTACGTTCGCCCGAGCGTGAATGCCACCCACGACGTCGCCGACGGTGTGCGACGCCGCGTGGTCAACGACGTCCTACCCGGAATCGGGACCGCGATCGGAACGGTCATGTCCGTCGGGGACGTTGCACGCGACGCCCGCGTGCGGGCTGCGCTGAGCCGCATCCGCTTTCAGAAGCCCGTTGTGGTCGAACCGAAGGGCCCCGGGGCCGGTACGTACTTCGCCCTCGGCTTGGCCGTCGTCGCCGCCGTAGGCGTCGCGTACGCCGTCTGGCAGACTTTTCGCGCCGACGACGAGCTCTGGGTCACCGATGATGAGGTCGAACCGGGCACGCAAGAAGACTAGGCGAACGCCACCAGCTCGAGCAGGGCCCGCATCCATCGGATGTGGGTCCTGCCGCGTTAAGCGCGGTATCAGCCAACACGGCCCCTGCTGCGGGCTGTAGAGCAGCACTACAGATGCCTGCCCACCGTTGGCGAACAACACCGCGACACCGCACGGTACACAAAAGGCCCGTCCGAAGACGAGCCTTGTGCCTGAACTGTGGAGCCACGGGGAATCGAACCCCGGACCTCCTGCTTGCAAAGCAGGCGCTCTACCAATTGAGCTATGGCCCCGATTTCTCAGGCCGAACATTCAGCGCAAGCGCTGGGTTCGAAGTGAATCTGGTACTGCGTGGGGATACCGGGATTTGAACCTGGGACCTCTTCATTATCAGTGAAGCGCTCTAACCAACTGAGCTATATCCCCCTCTTGAGCAGATTGAAGACTACCGGAATCTGGCCGGAACCTGAAATCGAGTCATCCTCCCGGGGGAGAAACACCGTGAATTCGGCTTACGAGGGCTGTTTCAGGGTGAAAACAGCCCTCAATCGCGCAAAAAAAATGATTAGTTATTGGTGAAGCCGACGAGGAGGCCGCCGGTGATTTTGACACTCAAGTTGTACAGCACGGCGTAGATGGCACCGAGAGCGGTGATTACGACAATGTTCAGCACGGCCACGACGACCGCGAAGCCCATGACATTGCCGATCGAGAGGATGGCGGCCAGATCGGCCGATTCTCCCGCCACGGTTGCGTACAGCTCGTCAACCGTGGTCAACACCTCGGTCTGCACCAGAACGGTGTAGGTGAGGAACGTCGCCACGATCGTGACGATGGCGAGGCAGACCGCCACTAGGAATGACAGTTTTACGCTCGACCAGAAGTCAACGTAGACCAGTTTGAGGCGAACCTGCTTGCTCGCGGTCTTGCGAGTGGACTTTTTGGCGAGTTTTTCGGCAACGCTACTCATTCGGTGTCTCTACTTTCCCTGAATCCGCGTTTGGAACAGCGTCCTCCGCAGCAGTGGTGTCGATGGCACCAGCTGGTGTATCGGCATCCGTAACACCTTCTTCGTCGGTGGCGACCAGATTACGTTCGATGTTTTTCGCGATGGAAATGATTCGGTCGTCATCCGCGAACTTCGCGAACACAACGCCCATCGTGTCCCGACCCTTGGCCGGAACCTCAGCGACGTCAGAGCGTACCACCTTGCCACTGGCAAGAACCACAAGGACCTCATCCTCGGGGTTGACAATCAACGAACCGACGAGGTCGCCACGATCCTCGTTGAGCTTGGCCACCTTGATCCCAAGGCCTCCGCGATTTTGCAGGCGGTATTGGTCAGCGGCGGTGCGCTTGGCGTAACCACCCTCTGTCACCACGAAGACATAGCCATCATCGTTGATAACGGATGCATCCAGCAGGTTGTCCTCACCGCGAAAGTGCATTCCAATCACGCCGGACGTGCTGCGCCCCATCGGGCGCAACGCCTCGTCGGTCGCGGTGAAACGAATCGACATGCCCTTGCGAGAAACCAATAGCAGGTCGGAGTCATCTTCAACGAGCAGGGCGGACACGAGCTCGTCGCCTTCACGCAGCTTGATCGCGATGATGCCGCCGGTGCGATTGGTGTCGTACTCACTGAGCGCCGTCTTCTTGATCAAGCCGTTTCGGGTAGCGAGGGTCAGATACTGGGCCACTTCGTAGTCGCGAATATCGAGGATCTGCGCGATTTCCTCTCCCGGCTGCAGCGCGAGCAGATTGGCCACGTGCTGGCCCTTGGCGTCGCGGCCGGATTCCTGGGCTTCATAGGCCTTGGCCCGGTAAACCCGACCGGTGTTGGTGAAGAACAACAGCCAGTGGTGCGTAGTGGTAACGAAAAAGTGTTCGACCACGTCGTCCGCGCGCAACTGCGCGCCCTTGACTCCCTTACCGCCGCGGTGCTGGTTGCGGTAGTTGTCGCTGCGGGTGCGCTTGATGTAGCCGCCACGCGTGACGGTAACCACCATCTCCTCCTCGGGGATGAGGTCTTCCACCGACATGTCGCCGTCGAAACCGAACATGATCTCGGTACGACGATCGTCGCCGAACTTTGCGGTGATCTCGGCGAGTTCTTCACTGATGATCGTTCGCTGACGCTCAGGGCTGGCCAGAATCGACTTGAATTCCGCGATCTGCAGTTCGAGTTCGGCAGCCTGGTCGATGATCTTTTGACGCTCGAGGGCGGCAAGGCGCCGCAGCTGCATGGTGAGGATCGCGTCGGCCTGCAACCTGTCGACGTCGAGCAGGGCCATGAGGCCCTCGCGGGCGTCGTCGACCGTGTTCGAGCGACGGATGAGCGCGATCACCTCATCGAGGGCGTCGAGCGCCTTGAGGTAGCCGCGCAAAATGTGCGCATCCGCCTCGGCCTTGTTCAGCCGGAACTGGGTGCGCCGAACGATTACCTCGACCTGATGAGCGACCCAGGTCGAGATGAAACCATCAAGGGCGAGCGTACGCGGGACGCCGTCGACGATGGCGAGCATGTTCGCACCGAAGTTCTCCTGCAACTGCGTGTGCTTGTAGAGGTTGTTCAGCACGACCTTGGCAACAGCATCGCGCTTGAGCACGATGACAAGGCGCTGGCCGGTGCGTCCACTGGTCTCATCGCGGATGTCCGCAATGCCGGTGACTTTGGCATCCTTGACCAGGTCAGCGATCTTGATCGCGAGGTTGTCGGGGTTCACTTGGTAGGGAAGTTCGGTGATAACGAGGCAGGTGCGGCCCTGCAACTCTTCGATACTCACGACCGCCCGCATGGTGATCGAGCCACGCCCGGTGCGATAGGCGTCCTGAATACCCTTGACACCGAGAATCTGGGCGCCGGTGGGAAAGTCCGGGCCCTTGATGCGAGAAATCAGCGCCTCAAGCAACTCATCGCGCGTAGCGTCGGGATTCTCCAGATACCACTGAGCGCCAGCGGCAACCTCACGCAGGTTGTGCGGTGGAATGTTGGTGGCCATACCGACCGCGATTCCGACCGAGCCGTTGACCAACAGGTTCGGAAAACGGGCCGGCAGCACGGTCGGCTCGAGCGTACGGCCGTCGTAGTTGTCCTGAAAATCAACGGTGTCCTCGTCGATGTCCCGAACCATTTCCATGGCCAGGGGGGCCATTTTGGTCTCGGTGTACCGAGGGGCTGCAGCACCATCGTTGCCGGGGGAACCGAAGTTGCCCTGGCCGAGGGCGAGCGGATACCGCAGGCTCCACGGCTGAACAAGACGCACGAGCGCGTCATAAATCGACGAGTCACCGTGCGGATGGAATTGTCCCATCACGTCTCCGACGACGCGGGCGCACTTGGAGAAGGCCTTGTCCGGCCGGTAACCGCCGTCGAACATGGCGTATATCACACGTCGGTGCACGGGCTTCATACCATCGCGCACGTCGGGCAACGCGCGCCCGACGATGACGCTCATCGCGTAGTCGAGATAGGAACGCTGCATTTCCAGCTGAAGGTCGACCTGGTCGATCTTGCCGTGCTGCACGAGGTGGGCTGCCGCAGCGGCCGCGGTTGCAGCCGTCGCGTCCGGGTTGGTCGAGTCGGAGTTGCCCGTAATGTCGTCAGATGTCAAGGAAACGCACGTCCTTCGCGTTTTTCTGAATGAAGTTGCGTCGTGATTCGACGTCTTCACCCATCAGGGTGGAGAAGATCTCGTCGGCAGATGCCGCGTCGTCCAGGGTGACCTGCAGCAGGGTGCGGGATTCGGGGGCCATGGTCGTCTCCCACAGTTCCTTGTAGTCCATCTCACCGAGGCCCTTGTAGCGCTGGATGCCGTTGTCTTTCGGGATGCGCTTGCCGGACGCTGCTCCGTCGGCCAGGAGCGCATCGCGCTCTAGGTCGGAGTACACGTACTGGTGGGCAGAGTTGCTCCACTTGAGACGGTACAGCGGCGGTTGAGCGAGGTACACGTAGCCCAGGTCGATCAGCGGGCGCATGTAGCGAAACAGCAGGGTGAGAAGCAGGGTGGTGATGTGCTGGCCGTCGACATCGGCGTCGGCCATCAAAACAATTTTGTGATACCGAACCTTGTCGGGGTTGAATTCTTCCCCCATGCCGGCGCCGAAGGCCGTGATCATCGCTTGAACCTCATTGTTACCGAGGGCACGGTCCAGGCGCGCCTTCTCTACATTGAGGATCTTGCCGCGAAGGGGCAGGATGGCCTGGAATTCGGGGTTACGCCCCTGCACGGCCGAGCCGCCGGCCGAGTCTCCCTCCACGATGAAAATCTCGGAGAGTGACGGGTCCTTACTCTGGCAGTCCTTGAGCTTTCCTGGCATACCTCCGCCCTCGAGCAATCCTTTGCGGCGCGCGGTTTCGCGGGCCTTTCGGGCTGCCATTCGAGCGTTTGATGCCTGCAGGGACTTGCGGATGATTTCGCGGGCCGGGTTCGGATTGCGGTTGAACCAGTCGGTGAGCTGATCGTTGGCGACCTTCTGTACGAAAGATTTCGCCTCGGTATTGCCGAGCTTGGTCTTGGTCTGGCCTTCAAACTGTGGTTCGGCGAGCTTGATCGATACGACCGCTGTCAAACCCTCGCGAACGTCGTCGCCGGTGAGGTTGTCATCCTTCTCTTTCAGGATGCCTTTCTCACGGGCGTACTTGTTCACCAGCGTGGTCAGTGCGGCGCGGAAACCTTCTTCGTGCGTTCCGCCCTCGTGCGTGTTGATCGTGTTCGCGTAGGTGTGCACGCTCTCGGTGTAGGCAGTGGTCCACTGCATGGCCACTTCGAGGGCCATCTTGCGTTCCTGGTCTTCCCACTCGAACGAGATGATCTCATCGTTGACGAGGTCGGCCTTCTTGGCGCGATTGAGGTATTCGACGTAGTCGACGAGGCCCTGGTCATACTTGAAGGTGTTGCTGATGGCTTTGCCATCATCCGTCTGGTGGTCTTCACGCTCGTCGGTGAGGGTGAGGCGCAGGCCTTTATTGAGAAAGCCCATCTGCTGAAAACGCCCGCGCAGGGTTTCGTAGTCGAACTCGATGGTCTCGAAAGTTTCCGCACTCGGCCAGAACGTAATGGTCGTTCCGGTTTCATCGTTGGCTTCACCCTGTTCGAGGGGAGCGTTCGGAACTCCGTTAGCGAAGCTTTGACGCCAGATATATCCCTGGCGGCGTACCTCGACCTCGAGACGGCTTGACAGGGCGTTGACGACGGAACTTCCCACGCCGTGCAGACCACCGGAGACGGAATAGCCTCCGCCGCCGAACTTACCTCCGGCGTGGAGCACGGTGAGTACTACCTCGACGGTCGAGCGTCCCTCTGCCTTATGGATGTCGACTGGTATGCCGCGGCCGTTGTCCTCGACGCGAATCGCGCCATCGGCCAGGATTCGAATGTCGATGGTGTCACAGTGGCCTGCAAGAGCCTCATCGACGGAGTTGTCGACGATCTCATACACGAGATGGTGTAGCCCACGTGGCCCAGTGGACCCGATGTACATTCCGGGTCGCTTACGAACGGCCTCCAGGCCTTCAAGCACCTGGATATCATCGGCACCGTATTCATGCTCCGGTTCCCGCTCCCCCTGTTGCTGGGAAATGACTGGGGATATATCTGGGGACGAGCGTTCGGGCGTCGGTTCAACTGTCATCTGAAATTAGGCTCCTGACCATCGCACGGGCGACCCTTCAGTCTACCAAAGAGGGGAAGACGAACAGGCCATAATCGCCGTTTGAGGCGTTTTGTTCAAGGGGTTGACCTTAAATGTGGGGTTACCCGTAGGTATCGCGTGGACCACGCCCTGGAATTGATCTGGGACCCTTTTTCCAGGACGGTGCGTTGGGTCCTTGGAAACGAATTGACTGAATACCAGCATGCGGGTAGCGATTCGCAATATGTTCCATGATCACATTGCGCATGAGTCGCAATTGGGTCGCCCAGGCGGTGGATTCACAGCGCACCGTGAGCACCCCGTCGTCGATTCCGGCCGGGGTCGAATGGTTGGCAGTTTCTTCGCCCGCAAGCTCTGCCCACGTCGCGAGCAGTTCAGACTGGGCCAACGGTGAGTTCCACCCCAACTGCAGGGTCAGCGAATTGATCGTGTCACCGAGACCGCGCGGGTCACGTCCGATCCCGAACGGGACACTCGAGCCGGCAACCGGCGCAATTCGCTTACGACCGCGCACACGCCTGGCATTGGGATCGCCGAAAATACTCTTGAAACGCAGGTAGACGTTGGTAGCTTCACTGGAACTAAATTCCACCGAATCGTCGACTCCGGTTGTTTCACGTGGAACATTTTCGTCAACCATTAGTGACGACTCCGGCATGAATATGGATGGTGTGTGCCACAAGCGCTGCGGGAACGTCTTCGAGAACCGCGGCCGTGATCAAAACCTGTTCGTACGACTCGATCGCGGTGGCCAACCTGGCCCGGCGGTCCAGATCCAGCTCGGCAAAAACGTCATCGAGGATCAACACCGGGTCGCCGCTGGCTGACTCCTGCCGCAACAACGAAGCGGATGCAAGTTTCAACGACAGCGCGAACGACCACGATTCCCCATGGCTGGCATATCCCTTGGCCGGCAAGGCATTGAGCATGAAAACCAGGTCATCGCGGTGCGGTCCAGCCAGAGTGATGCCTCGCTCCAGCTCGCGCTTTCGTAGGCCGACCAGCGCCGCGCGAAAAACCTCAGTGGTGGATGATTCCACCGACGCCGCCGGTTGGGCGCCGATGGGGGCGACCAAGCCGAGATCGGCGTCTTCATCAGCACCAAGGATGCTCAAGCTCGCGACCAATGCCGGACCATGGTCTTCATTGACGACGGCTCGATACGCCGCGCGCAACGGCTCACCGAGCTGACGCACAAGTTTGGCGCGTTCGTCGATGATTTCAGAACCGAACTCCACGAGCCGCTCATCCCAAATTTCGAGGGTCGAGAGCTGGTTACCGCGCACTCCCGATGCTCGAGCCGATTTGAGTAAGGTATTGCGTTGCTTGAGCACACGGTCATAATCGCTGAGCACTGCAGCCAGGCGCGGATTGCGCAGCACCAAAAGCTGGTCGAGAAACTTGCGACGCCCCGATGGGTCGCCCCGTACGAGGGCGAGATCCTCCGGTGCAAAGACCACACTTGAAAAATATCGAGGCAGATCACGAGTCTTGATAACCGACCGATTGACCTGCGCCCGGTTTTGACCGGAGCGGTTGAGCTGTACCTCGGCCAGGATATCGCGGCCGTTGTATTCGAGTCTGGCTCGAATTATGCCGGCGTCCTGGCCGGCTCGAATCATGGCCTTATCCGTGGAGACTCGGTGCGACCCTAGCGTGCTGAGAAAGCCGAGGGCCTCGACCAAGTTGGTTTTTCCCTGTCCATTTCGCCCGACGATGAGGTTCGGACCCGGAACAAAAGCAACCTCGGCGTTCGAGTAGTTTCGAAAGTCGGTTAGTGAGAGGTGGGTAACCCGCACCGGCGTTAGCGCAGCAGCAGGTTAGGCTGGAGCAGATACTTATAGCTGTCCACTCCGGCTTGCTCGCGCGAGGTCTGGCTGGTGATCAACACCGGCCCGGGTTTATTCGGATTCTCTGTTTTCGTGAAGGAGATCCGCACAAATTCGGAGCGGACAGCGCTGAGCCCATCGAGAAGAAACTGTGGCTTGAGTGAAACGACGGTCTCGGTCCCGGACAGGATGGCATCGATGGTTTCTGAGGCCTGTGCCTGCTCGGAGCCGACGGCTTCCAGGGTGACCCCGTCAGTGGCAAAGGTGAAACGTAGTGCGGCTTCACGTTCGAGGACAAGTTGCACGCGCCGTGTGGCTTCGATGAGGTCAGCCGTGTTCATCACCGCGTAGTTGTCAACGGTGGCGGGGAACAGTCGGCGAACCGGAGGGAAATTGCCTTTGATGAGCAACGAGGTCACGGTCTTTTTGTTCGCGGTGAACGCGATCAGTTCGCGATCGTCGCTGTTGGTGATGGAGACTGAGATGGTTCCGCTGTGGCCGAAAGTCTTACCGACTTCCTGCAGGGTACGAGCCGGTACAAGGGCCGTGACGGTACCTGGGGCGCCGTCTTCGGTGTTACTGCCCGGGTCCCAGTCAATTTCTCGAACCGCAACGCGGTACCGGTCGGTGGCGACCAGGCTCAGGCTGTTTTCGGTGACCTCAAGCTGTACACCGGTGATAACAGGGGTGACGTCATCTCGTGACGCCGCCACAGCGACCTGGGCGACAGCCGCAGCGAATTCTTCAGCCGGCACCAGTCCGGATTGAGTCGTGACGATAGGGATACTGGGGTATTCCTCAACCGGCATAGACAAGAGGGTGAAGCTCGCAGAGCCGCAGCTGACCTTGATGCGGGAGTCTTCCGTGGAAAAACGTACGGGTGCGTTGGGCAGACGGCTGGCAATTTCAGCGAGTAAGCGGCCCGACACGAGAACCTTGCCGGTCTCCTCAACCTCGGCCAGGATCTCTGTTTGAGCAGAGACCTCATAGTCGAACGACGAGAGAATCAAGCCGGTGGCGGTGGCTTCGATGAGGACACCACTAAGGATTGGCAGGGTGGTGCGCTGGGGTAGAAGTTTGACCGCGAAGGACACTGCTTCGCTGAAGACATCCCGATTGGCCTGAAATCTCACGAAACATTCCTTGCGTTCGATGGGCGGATGGGTGGTCCTCAATGCTAGCTGTGTTCATGGGCTGGTTCGTTACCGTCGTGGTTGATCGGCGCCAGCCGTCAAGGTTGTCGGCTAGATCAAGGTTAAGAAATTCTTGTTAATCTTCTTAACCGTTGTGGAAACTGTGGATAACTCTGTGAAAACCGCTCAAGCATTGGGAATTACACGTTTGTAAGTTGTGGGCGAGCTGTGGAAGTTTGTCATTCGTTTGGGCAAGCGCGGCGCGGAGGAATTACACGTTTCCACAGGGTGCCCTTGAGTTTCTACAGGCGATGACCGGTTGTGTGAGTTAATTCCACAGGGTTATCCACAGGTGTGAAAACTGAAAAAAAATTCGGCCCCTCCGGGTCTAAACAGGTCGAACCTGCTTAAAACGTCCGGAGGGACCGCTCAAACTGACATGTCGCAGCGCCGGTTGTCACGTGCCCGCATAGATGGGTGTGCCCTACTTGTACCGGTGATCCTGCTTGATGCGGTTGGTCAACTCGGTGACCTGGTTGTAAATCGAGCGACGTTCCTTCATCAGTTCACTGATCTTCTTGTTCGCGTACATCACGGTCGTGTGGTCGCGATTACCGAATAATTGCCCGATTTTGGGCAGGGACAGATTCGTGAGTTCACGGCACAGGTACATGGCAATTTGGCGGGCTGTCGCGATGGCCTGAGACCGGCTCGATCCGTAGAGGTCATCAACGGACAATTTGAAGTAGTTGGCCGTGTTCGTAATGATGTCAACTGGAGCGATGACGTTGTCCTCGTCCAGGGTGATCAGGTCTTTCAGCACGGTCTGCACGAGATCCATATCCACCGGCGTGCGATTGAGGCTAGCGAACGCGGTGACCCGAATCAGAGTGCCTTCAAGTTCACGAATGTTGGACGAGACCTTCGACGCCATGAACTCGAGAATGTCGTGTGGCACCTGCAGTTTTTCGCTCTGCGCCTTTTTTCGCAGGATCGCGATGCGGGTTTCCAGGTCCGGAGCCTGGACATCCGTGATCAGGCCCCACTCAAAGCGGCTGCGCATGCGGTCTTCAAAGCCGGTGAGGTGTTTGGGAGGGAGATCGCTTGTGATCACTACCTGCTTGTTGTGGTCGTGCAGGGTGTTGAAAGTGTGGAAAAAAGCTTCCTGGGTTTCCGCTTTGTTTTGAAGAAACTGGATGTCATCGATCATGAGAATGTCGATGTTTCGATATCGAGCCTGAAAAGCCGAGCCGCGGTTGTTGGCGATGGAGTTGATGAAGTCGTTGGTGAACTCCTCCGAACTGACATAGCGCACGCGGATCCCGGGGTACAGGCTCATGGCGTAGTGGCCGATCGCGTGCAGAAGATGTGTCTTGCCGAGGCCCGATGAACCGTAGATAAAAAGCGGGTTGTACGCCTTGGCCGGTGCTTCGGCCACCGCGACGGCGGCAGCATGGGCAAATCTGTTTGACTGTCCGATCACGAAGTTGTCAAAACTGTATTTGGGGTTGAGCCGGGTTTCGTGGGGCTGTGCCGGGACGGCGCCTTCAAAAACCGATTGCGCGGGGGCGGGAGTGATGACGTCCGGCGGGGTCATTGTTTGCTGCACCGGTCGCAACGATTCCTGCTCGAGTTCGGGGTTGACGACCACATAGAAAGTTGACACGGCAGTCGCTTCATCGAGCTGGCCCATTGCTGTCAGCAGGGGAACGCGCATCCGCTGGTTGAGCATGCTTGCCGTGAACTCGTTGGGGACCTCCAGATAGAAGGTGCCAGCCGCGATGCCCTTCGGCTCGACCAGGCTGAGAAACCCGTACAGCATGGGTGTGATGGTGGCGTCGGATTCCAACGTGGTCAGAACAGACCGCCATGTTTCAGCTATCGGCGCTTCTACGTCTGCCATTGTTCCTACAATCTGTGCATTTCGAGTTTTCACTGTTGGGCGACCGGCGGATGCGGGTGGCTTCATGCCGCACACCGGCCGCCGGCCCTACCGGCCCGCGTGAGGCGAGTTTCGGACGTCCGTGTGAGTTTCTTGGTCCGAACTCATCGTTAAAGTTATCCACCGCCTGTGTACAAAATCAGCTGAATTCTCAGGTTGGTGTGTCCAACCTGTGGATAACTTGACTTTACGGTAGTCACTGCCGTGCAGCGAGGCGAATTCATCGGGCGCTACGCATCCTCTCTTCGGCATTTACGTTGGAGTCATTATTGTGCAGAATCCCCCGATTCGGACTCTGAGTTTGACCAGGCGTGGCCGAGGCCGTAGTTTTAATCAGTTGACCCCATCCCGTGGGCTTCCATACTCTGTGCGCGCTGTTGTTTGGCCGAAGGGAATTTGGCCAGCGGTGATTCAAATACGTGGAGATTGAATTATGAGCAAGAGAACTTTCCAGCCGAACAACCGCCGTCGCGCCAAGGTGCACGGCTTCCGCCTGCGGATGCGCACCCGTGCGGGCCGCGCCATCCTCGGTGCTCGCCGTCGCAAGGGTCGCACCGAACTCTCAGCGTAGGTTTCGTGGTCGCCGGGTTCTCGTGCTCGCTCACGTAAATCGCATTACGAGCGGCAGTGACTATCAAGGCGTCGTTCGGCGAGGTGTGCGCATTGTTGGCGTGCATACCGTTCTTTATGTGCGAAAAAGCGCTGGAGATCAATCCGATGTTGCCGGTGTTCCGGTTCGTTTCGGCTTTATCGTCGCGAAGAATGTGGGTGACGCTGTGAAACGCAATCTCGTTCGGCGTCGCCTCAAGGCAGTCACCTTCGAACTGCTCCCACTGGTTCCGGCAGGAACGGATGTTGTCATCCGTGCTCTGCCGGGGGCGAGCAAGATCGCGTGGCAGGCGCTGCGCGACGAAGTCCACCGTTCCCTCTCCCGCCCGCAATCTGCGCGAAAGAACAGCGTGGGCCGATGAATTCGATACTCCCGACGATTATCTTGATACCCCGCAACGTTGGTGTCGTGGTTCTTCGCGTGTATCGAGCCGTGATCTCTCCACTCTATGGAGATGTGTGCCGGTTTTACCCGTCGTGTTCGGCCTACGCACTAGGGGCCGTTCAGGAACACGGACTAGCGTGGGGCTGCGCTCTTGCTGCGCGCAGGCTGAGCCATTGTCATCCGTGGTCACCAGGCGGCATTGATGATGTACCACTCAAAAGCAATCGCCGCTTTCGTCTGACGTCGTTCGGTTTTGTTGTCGCACCTAGCCACGGAAAGGGCTAACCCACAGTATGGACCTCATAGGTACGATCCTCTGGCCTCTGAAATGGGTGGTCGAGCTGCTGCTCGTCGCCTTCCACGGGCTTTTTTCCAGCTTGGGGATGGGCTACAACGACGGCATCACCTGGGTGCTGTCCATCGTCGGCCTCGTCTTGGTCGTGCGTGCCGCCCTGATTCCCGTCTTCGTCCGGCAAATCAAGAGCCAGCGCAAGATGCTCGAGGTGGCTCCGCAGCTCAAGAAGATCCAAGACAAGTACAAGGGGAAAAAAGACCAGTTCTCCCGCGAGGCGATGTCCCGCGAGACCATGGCCATGTACAAGAAGACCGGGACCAACCCGCTCAGCTCCTGCCTGCCACTGCTCTTGCAGATGCCGATCTTCTTCGCCCTGTTCTCGGTGCTGAACGACGCCCAGAAGTCCAACGCCGGTGTCGGCCCGCTCAACCAGAGCCTTGCCGAGAGCTTCGGTAACGCCAAACTGTTCGGCAATGCGCCGCTGCACGACACCTTTGCCTCCCAGTGGTCACTGTGGACCGCCGGTGACCCCTTCAACGGGACCGTCATGATCATTGCGGCCACCATGGTGGTGCTGATGACCGCGTCGCAGTTCATCACGCAGTTGCAGATCGTTTCCAAGAACATGTCGCCGGAAACCAAGGCGAGTCCGATGTTCAAACAGCAGCGCATCATGCTCTACCTCCTCCCCCTCGTCTTCGCCTTCTCCGGTGTTGCGTTCCCGCTCGGCGTGATGTTCTACTGGCTCACTTCCAATATCTGGACCATGATTCAGCAGTTCCTGGTCATTCGAAACATGCCGACTCCTGGCAGCGAAGCCGCCAAGGCGCGCGAAGAGCGTTTGGCGCGTAAAGGCAAGCTCATCGCGACCGATGGTGACATCATTGTGGTGGAGGAGCCTGCCAAGCCCGTTCAGCGCCAGCAGCCGGTCGGTAGGGCCCGCGCCAAAAAACAAACCGGCCCGAAGAAGTAGTGGAGATCACCGTGACGGACAAAACCGACCTCACCGAAGTGGGCACTGTCACTGCTGACACTGCTGATGTGACTTCTCACACAACGGATTCCTCATCCGGCGCTTCCGAAACGAAGAGCGTAACCGAGGCCCCCCTTACGACCGATCAGCTTGAGCGTGAGGGCGACATTGCCGCCGACTACATCGAGGAATTTCTCGATATTTGCGACCTCGATGGCGACATCGACATCGAGGCCCGCAATGGACGGGCTTACTTAGCGGTCAAAGCGTCGGACGCCGACAATCTGCGAGTGCTTTCCAAACCAGATACGGTCAACGCCCTGCAGGAGCTGACTCGCCTCGCGGTGCAGAATAAGACAGGCTCGTTCTCGCGCCTGATCCTGGATATCGGTGGATCTCGCGAGATGCGCGAAGCTGAGCTCGCCACCCTCGTAGCCCACGCTATCGAGCGGATCGAGGGCGGCGCGACCGCGGCCGACCTGCCGCCCATGTCCTCCTACGAGCGCAAACTCGTGCACGACATCGTGGCAGCCAGTAATGGGTACCGGTCAGAGTCGTCCGGTGAAGGCCGCGATCGCCACACCGTCATCACCGCAGCGTAAACTCGTTGCTTATGTCGCAATCTGTAACACCGGAGCCGATCCGTGCTGCTTCGAACACGCCGGGATCCATGCCGGCGTCAGGGAGCGCGCCTGATCCGGTCACACTGGAGATTGAACCGTTAGCGGCGATCAGCCTTCTCGGTCCGCAAATTGATCTTATGCGGGCGTTCACGACTAATTTAGCTGATCAGGGCGAAATTTTGGGGCTAATTGGTCCACTAGAACTTCCGCGCCTGTGGTCACGTCACATTCTCAATTGCGCCATTGTGGCGCCGCTGTTACGCCCCGGCCGCGTGGGGGACGTTGGTTCCGGTGCTGGTCTTCCCGGTGTCGTGCTGGCCATCGCCCGGCCCGACGTGAACTTCGTGCTGATCGAACCGATGGAACGTCGGGTTGCCTGGCTGAATGACCAGGTTACTGCCCTGCAGTTGTCGAATGTGACCGTGGTGCGTGCTCGTGCCGAAGATACACGCCTGGCGCAGCCACTCGATCAGGTGACTGCTCGAGCGGTGAGTGCGTTCAGCAAGCTGATTCCGCTGACTGCTCCCCTGCTGCGCAGTGGTGGTGAGCTCATTCTGATGAAAGGTGAGGGGGCCGAGCGTGAGATCGAGGCGGCCGCGAAACCGATGCGTAAATATCACCTGAGCAAGGTTGAGGTAATTACCCTCGGCGCTGGCGTGCTGCCTGAGGTAACCCGGGTCATCAGAGCTACAGTGGAGTAGTCCCGATTAGCACTGGATTTGGTGTTCGGGGGTCCCTTTCGGGTGGCTCATCAACCGTCGAGCGTAAAGGTTTCACGTGAAACATCCTGCTGAAGATCAGCACACCGGCAAGGCGGCAGGCTTCGACGGGACAACACCGCTGGCCCGCGAAATTGCCGAACTGACGCGTCGCCGCCAGGTCATTGCTGCTGGTGAGTTGCCAAAACCCGATCAAACCCGGGTGTTGACGATTTCCAATCAAAAAGGTGGCGTCGGCAAGACAACGACCGCGGTCAATCTCGCCGCCGCCCTCGCTCGCCAGGGCGCGCGCGTTCTGGTGATCGACCTGGATCCGCAGGGCAACGCGTCTACTGCCCTCGGTGTTGAGCACCGTGCCGAGACCCCCAGCGTCTACGACGTCATCATCAATGACATGCCCATGGATGAGGTCGTCCAGAAGAGCCCTGAATTCGGTGCCTTGTTCTGTGTTCCGGCTACGATCCATCTGGCGGGCGCCGAGATTGAGCTCGTGTCGCTCGTCGCCCGCGAGCAGCGACTCCGCCGTGCTCTTGATCTGCACCTCGTCGAGGCGATCGAACCGTACGATTACGTCTTCATTGACTGTCCGCCGTCGCTCGGTCTGCTGACTATCAACGCTTTCGTCGCCGCGCGGGAGGTTCTCATTCCCATTCAGTGCGAGTATTACGCACTCGAGGGGCTGAGTCAGCTGCTCAAGAACATCGCTCTCATTGAAAAGCACCTCAACCCCGATCTCGTCGTTTCGACCATTCTGCTTACCATGTACGACAGCCGCACCAATTTGGCCACCCAGGTTGCCAAGGAAGTGCGCGATCACTTTCCGGAGCAAGTGCTCAATACCGCTATTCCGCGTTCTGTGCGCGTTTCTGAGGCCCCGAGCTACGGCCAGAGCGTTGTGAGTTACGATCTCAACTCGGCAGGATCGCTCTCATACCTTGAAGCAGCAGCAGAAATGGCCCATCGTGGGGCACCGCGAACAGAAAATAAGCCCCAAACGAAAGAAAAGCACTAATGGCGAAAAGAACCGGCCTCGGTCGCGGTATCGGCGCACTCATTCCAGTGCAGGACGACGCGTCTGCGCCCCGCCCGGTCGACGTGTTTTTTCCGCGCGGTGTAACCGCTTTAGCGGATGCCTCCCTCGAAGTTCTTTCCGACGTCCCACTGATTGCAGGCGCCCGGCTGGCGCAGCTGAATCCTCAAGACATTGTTCCCAACCGGGCCCAGCCACGGACCATTTTTGACGAGGACGATCTTGCGGAACTGGTGCACAGCATTCGCGAGGTTGGGGTGCTCCAGCCAATCGTTGTGAGGCCATTGGCCGATGAACCGGGCAAGTATGAGCTCGTCATGGGTGAGCGTCGACTGCGCGCCACCAAAGAGGTCGGCCTCGACACCATTCCGGCTGTCGTACGCGAAACCGCCGACGTGGATATGCTGCGGGACGCGCTGCTGGAGAACTTGCACCGCGCCCAGCTGAATCCGTTGGAAGAAGCGTCCGCGTATCAGCAGTTGTTGGCAGATTTTGGCATTACGCAGGAGGAACTGGCAAAGCGCATCGGTCGATCGCGTCCGCAGATCACCAACACCCTGCGTCTCTTGAAACTGCCGGAATCGGTGCAGGTGCGTGTTGCAGCGGGTGTTTTGTCGGCCGGTCACGCGCGAGCGATTCTGTCGGTGGGTGACCCGGCCGGTATGCTGCGCCTAGCCGATAAAATCGTCGAGGCAGACTTGTCCGTTCGTGCCGCTGAGGCCGCGGCGGTTGCGGTTCCGCGGGCTGTGAAAGCCAAACCGCTGCCGGGTCGACGCCAGGGGCATCTTGACGAGATCGCAGAGCATCTTGGAGATCGTCTGGACACTCGCGTCAAGATCAATCTGGGGGTAAGAAAAGGCCAGATCACAGTCGATTTCGCGACCATAGGTGATTTGAATCGCATCCTGACGGTTCTCGGTGAACCGGGTTTTAGCGCCAGCTAATCGGAGACGCGTTCCGCGTCATGTTCCGCGTCACGTTTCACGTGAAACGGTGTACTGCGGTGATGGCGTGTCCTGTTACGGGAAATCCCGGCGTCGGTGGCCGTCCCAAACGTGCCTTCTGCTCGGGTTCGTTTCGGTACGGTGGCTCATCAGTTGGTCGTGATCGCGCGTATCTACCGGTATCGGCATGTTTCACGTGAAACATGGAATATATGACACGGTTTCGGATATTGAGTCAGGGTTTCACGTGAAACGAGCGGATCGTGCATTCGGGACACGGCAGAGTTTCACGTGAAACGTGAAGATCACCCCAGGGAAGTGCAACACGTTTCACGTGAAACGGCGTACTACTGAGTGGCTAGAGCGTTTACTGCCAGGGCCGAGTAGGTAGCGCCGAGAGTACGGCGGTCGGCTTCGATGGCCTGCGGAACCAGGGATGTTTCGGTCAGACCGGGCAGTACGTTGGCCTCCAGAAACCAAGGGGTGCCGGCGGCGTCGACAATAAGGTCGATTCGGCTGAGGTGGCGCAGCCCCAGAAGGGTGTGAATGGCGACAGAGGCCGTGGCGACGGTGACGGAGATACTGTCAGACAGGCGTGCGGGTGCGTAGAAGTCCGTCTCACCCGCGTTATAACGGGCTTCGAAGCTGTACACGCCGTTGAGGGGGACGATTTCCACGATTGGCAGAGCCGTTGGCCCGTCTCCGGTGTCAAGTACGGCGACCGTAACTTCGGTCCCGTCAATGTAGGCCTCGACCAGGGCGGTGTCGGCGTAGGTGTACGCGTCGACCATGGCGCGTGGGAGGTCCGCGGGAGTGCGAACTATCGTGACGCCCTGGGATGAACCGCCCTGGGCTGGCTTGACGACGAGCGGTAGGCCGATAGCGCTCACCAGGTGCTCGAGTACGCTCGCGGCACCGAGGTCGCGAAAGGTTTCGGTCGATAGGGCAATGGCTGGGGGAGTAGCGAAACCAGCCCGCAGGACGAGCTCTTTGGCGATGGCTTTGTTCCAGGCGAGCGCGGCGGCGGGGCCGCGCGAGCCGAGAAAAGGAATTCCGGTGGTTTCCAGCAGGGACAGGAGCGCGCCATCCTCTCCGGTGGCGCCGTGCAGGGTGGGCCAGATGAGGTCGGGGACCTGCTCTGCCAGCGTGCCCAGCAAGTTGGCGCCAGGGTCGAGCACGGTGACGAAGTGGCCTTCATCGGTGAGGGCATCCGCGATGCGCCGGCCAGAACGCAGCGACACGTCACGCTCGTGAGAGATGCCACCAGCCAACACAATAATTTTCAGTGCGGAGAATTCACTCATGATCAGGTTTTTTCCTAGCTGGGTCTGGGTGGTGAGGCGAATTTAGGAGATATTTGCTGGCGGACCGCCGAAACGCGGATTCTGGACTCCAGGCCGATCTGGGGCAGCGCCCAGTGATCCTGTGCCCGCGAACGTATCGAATAGGTCGAGTTCGCCGCGAATCACAGTAGCCAGTCGGCGTATGCCCAGTCGGATGCTGTCGGGGGTGGGATAGCAGAAGGCGAGACGTAAGTTCTGCCGTCCATCACCGTCAGCGTAGAACGCGGTTCCGGGCGTGTATGCGACAAGTTCCTTGACCGCACGAGGAAGCATCGCTTTGGAATCGAGTTGTTTGGGCAGGGTCACCCAGACGTAGAAACCACCGGTTGGGTTGGTCCAGCTCAGGTCGGGGAGATACTCATCCAGGGCATCCAGCATGGCGTTCTTGCGTTCATGGTACACACCACGAAACGCGTTGATTTGCGCTTTCCAGTCGGCCGTAGAGAGGTATTCCGAGATGACCATCTGGGTGAAGGAGCTGGGAGAGAGCACGGCCGCCTCGTTGGCGAGCACGAGTTTCTCGCGGATCGCGTGTGGGGCGAGTGCCCAACCCACCCGGAAGCCGGGGGCGAGCGTCTTGGAAAAGGTGCCCAGGTAGACGACGCCGTCGCGCTCGAGGGAGCGGATGGCATCTGGTGCAGGCTTGTCGAAATAGAGCAGCCCGTATGGGTTGTCCTCGAGCACCAAGATGTTGTTCGAGCGGCAGATCTGTAAAATTTCCAGGCGTCGGGCCCAACTGAGGGTTACGCCCGCCGGATTGTGAAAGCTGGGAATGGTGTACAGAAACTTGATGGTGCGTCCGGCTGCCTTGAGGGCCGCAATGTGCTCGATCAGTGCGGCGGGGATCAGGCCGTTCTCGTCCATCGGCACATGGTCGATCTCGGCTTGATACGACTTGAAGATCACCATGGCGGTGACGTAGCTGGGACCTTCGGAGATGACGACGTCGCCGGGGTTCAGGAACAATTTGCTCACTAGTTCCAGGGCATGCTGGGAGCCGGTCGTGACGACCACGTCGTCGGCATTGGCCTTGATGCCTTCGAGTGCCATGACGTCGAGAATCTGCTCTCGTAGCAAGGGAACTCCCTGACCAGAGCCATATTGCAGGGCGGTGGTACCCGTTTCCCGCATGACACGGTCCATGGCGTCGATGACGAGGTCCTGTGGCAGGGCAGCGACGTACGGCATGCCGCCGGCGAGTGAGACCACCTCGGGGCGGGAAGCCACGGCAAAGAGTGCGCGCACTTCGGATGCCTTGAGCCCGGCGGCTCGGTCGGCGTAGTGGTGGTACCACGGGTCGAGGTTGTTGCCGCCCTGTGCAGTAATTGTCTGCACAGCGCCGGCCTGAGGGGAACCCTGATTTGTCACGTCACATCCGTTCTACTGTGGTCTTTATCGTATGGGGTGGCGCCGGGCAGGAAAAAACCCGCCCAGTCGATGCCGGACGGGTTTGATCGTGGGGAAACTGGTTTAGACGAGGAAGTCGGCCAGGTCCTTCTCGAGCTGCGGTTTCGGCTTGGCGCCGATGACGGTCTTGACGACCTCACCCTTCTGGAAGACCTTCATCGCGGGGATGGAGGTGATCTGGTACTTCGCGGCCAAGGCGGGGTGCTCGTCGACATTGAGCTTGACGATGTCGAGCTTGTCGGCGTTCTCGGTTGCAATCTGGTCGAGGATCGGGCTGACGGCGCGGCAAGGGCCACACCACTCGGCCCAGAAATCTACGAGAACGGTCTTCTCGTTGTTGATGACTTCTTGCTCGAAGTTGGCTTCGGTAACGGATCGTGCGGTCATGTAATGCTCCTTAGTTGACTGATGCGAGTTCGGTGTCGCCGGCTTGGGCCAGCAAGGCAGGGGGAAGGGTGCTGAGGTAGTGCTCTGCGTCGAGAGCGGCCGCGCAGCCGGAGCCAGCCGCAGTGATCGCCTGACGGTAGCTGGAGTCGATCACGTCGCCGGCCGCAAACACGCCGGCCTGGCTGGTGAGCGAGGATCGGCCCGCGACGGCGATGGTACCTTCGGGCGTGAGATCGAGCTGCTTGTGTACGAGGTGCGTGCGTGGATCGTTGCCGATCGCCACGAACACGCCACCAATAGGCAGGCTGGTCTCGGTTCCAGAAACCGTGTCGCGCAGGGTGAGACCATCGACAGCGTCGGTACCGGTGATGCCGATGACCTCGGAGTTCCAGATGAATTCGATCTTGTCGTTTGCGAAGGCACGTTCCTGCATAATCTTCGACGCGCGTAATTCACCCTTACGGTGGATGACGTGCACCTTCGAGGCGAATCGGGTGAGGAACGTAGCTTCTTCCATAGCGGAGTCGCCACCGCCGATCACGGCGATTTCTTTGCCCTGGAAGAAGAAACCGTCGCAGGTGGCACACCAGGAGACGCCGCGGCCGGAGAGACGTTCTTCATCACTGAGGCCCAGCTTGCGATATGCGGACCCGGTAGCAAAAATGACCGTGAGCGCCTGCTCAACGTCACCGTTGCCGAGGGTGACCGTCTTGATGGGTCCCGACAAATCAACAGATTCGACGTCGTCGTAGACAACCTCGGTGCCGAAGCGTTCCGACTGCTCCTGCATTTTGGTCATCAGGTCGGGTCCCTGGACGCCTTCCGGGAAACCGGGAAAGTTCTCTACATCGGTCGTGTTCATCAATTCACCGCCGGCCTCCACCGAACTGGCAATCAGAAGCGGTTTGAGGTTGGCTCTGGCGGCGTAAATCGCGGCCGTGTAGCCGGCCGGTCCGGAACCGATGATGATGATCTGACGCACGCGCACGCTCCTTGCAGTAATGGGCGAGACGGGCAATATCCCGCCTCACGTTTCGATACAACACATCCTAATCCGCTGCTATTCCATAGCCTCTCAGCTTGGATGTGTGCTGCACCGGCACCGGCACCGGCAGGGTGAGGGAAAACCTGGTGCAGCCTTCACCGCGGCGCTGGGGCGACTGCGCCCATCGTGGTACTCAGCGGCGCAATCGCGCACGCAAGGGCGTCAGGAACGCTGTGAGCTCGTCGCTGCGCATGAGCAGCAGTAGGCCGAAGTAGCTCACGGCCATGACCATACCAATCAGAACCATGGAGACCATGGCCGTGAGCCTCGAGGACACCGCGAAGCCATTCTCGACATTTCCCCCCAGGATCATCAGGAGGGTCAGACCCGCAGCCAGGGGAATGATGACGGCGACCAAGTATTTCACCAGGCTGCGCAGGATGCGCTGCCCGTCGATGCCGCGCATTCGTCGGCGCAGGAGCAGCGCGGCCAGAATGGCCTGCAATGTGCCGGTCACCGTGATCGAACCGGCGATGCCCACTGCAATCCAGTCTGTCGGCAGCCACGCGCAGGCCACCACGGCGCAGACGAGCAGAACGACTTGGAACAGGGTGAAGAAAAACGGCGTGCGCGTGTCGCCGAGAGCGTAAAAAGTTCGTTGCACAACGAACAACACGCAAAACGGCACGAGCCCCAGAATAAAGGCAATGATGACGTTGCCGATGGATTGAACCTGGTCGAATGGTGCCACGAAGACGGCAGCGAAAGGGTAGGCGCAGACCGCAATGACGGCCGCAGCGAGCACGATCACCAGCGACGTTCCCCGAATCGCGCTCGAGGCATCCGTTTTCACCAGAGTCCAATTACCGCGTGTGGCATGTTCGCTCATGCGGGTGAAGTACGCCGTCGCGACCGACACCGTGATGACTGAGTGCGGCAGCATGAAGATCAGCCAGGCGGTGGCAAGAACGGCAACGGATGCCTCACCGTGTGCCAGCGTCACGACTTGCGTTTCGACGATGCCCGCGAAAGTAGTCAGCAGCAGCATGCCGAAGGTCCAGCTCGCCATTTTTCCTGCGGCCCCGAGACCGACGCCGCGAAAGTGGAAGTCCGGGCGATAGCGCAAACCGATGCGATGCCAGAAATAGAACAACACGACGGCCTGGGTGATCACCCCGAGCGTGGCACTGCCTCCCAGCACAGCGACCATGGCCGATGTGATCTCGGCAGCCGAACGATCACCGAAAGGGTCGGGGCGAAACAGCGTCGCGAAAACGACCAGGCCCGCGATGGCGACGAGGTTGTTGAGCACTGGCACCCACGTGAATGGACCGAAGAATTTGCGGGCGTTGAGGACTTCGCCCAGCAGCGTGTAAAGGCCATAGAAGAACATTTGCGGAAGGCACCAGTAGGCGAATGCCACGGCCAGCGCCTTCTCGTTCTGGGGCAGGTTCAAGCCGATGAACCCGGTGATGATCGGGGCCAACAGGGTAGCCGCGAGGGTCGTCGCACACAGCACGACCAAAGCCAGCGTGAGCAGTTTGTTGATATACGCCGTACCGCCGTCGGTGTGCAGGCTGGCTCGAACGATTTGCGGAACCAGGACGGCCGTCAGGATTCCGCCGGCCACGATCACATAGATCGTATTCGGCAGCTGATTGGCGATCGCGAAAGTGTCGGCAGCGGCGCCGAACTGGCCGATTATGGCGGCGAGCACAATGACCTTGACGAAGCCGAGAATGCGCGACACGATCGTGCCCGAGGCCAGGAACGCACTCGCTCGACCGATTCCGCCGGTTCCGGTCACGGTGTCAGTCATCGGATTTTGCCTCCGGCAACACCGTGTCGCCTGCAGTAGCGGATGCCTCACCGGCGCGTTCCCGGCGCCGGCGCACGATATTACGCCAGATGCCGAAACCAAAGAAGCCGACCACGAGGATCGCGAAGATGCTGGCGCCGACTCCTTCCCAGTCGGCGCGCACGCTGACGTCGATAGGGGCCGGCTGGCCCAGCGGAATGCCGTTCAGGGTGAATAAAGTGACTCGCAAGACGACGTCGCCATTGCCGACGGCAGCGCTGACCGGCACGGAAACCGCCTGCGCGGAGTTGGGTTGAATAATGGTTTCGAGGGTGTCACCGACAACGAGTCGACCGTTGGAGGGCACAATCTCGGCGCGCACCGTGACGGCTTGGTCTAAAGCGTTATTGAGCGTGATGCGGAGGTCGACCTTGCTGCCCACCACAATAATCGGTCCACGGGTGGTGACGGTCACAGCGTGAATCAGGTCGAAGGACGCAGCTAGGCTCGCCTGGACCTGCATATCCCAGGCCGCGGGCTGCGAAGCCCAGGTCGTGTCCAAAAGGGCCAGCAAATTTAGTCGTGCCGGCGCGGTGAACGCACCAGGGTCAGCCACAATGGTGGCGAATTCAGCGATCGCCCCCTCGCGCTGCAACAGGGACCGGGCGAGCGTGACCCGGTTGCTGTCAATGGCCTGGTCGTGAAACGTCACGGTGGTGGCCGGGGCGGAGTTCACGGCTGACTGCAGCGGAGCCGCGTTCGACCAGGCCGTAGAATCGAGCGCCGCGACGGTCTGAGCGATCCGGGTGGCACTCGCCGGGCTGCTGCGATCGAAAGTGACCAACATCGTGCGTGCCGCGTTGGGGTTCTCCGCAGACACGATCGCCAAGAGCGAAGCAGCCTCGGAGATGTCAACCCGCCACTCGTCCTCGGTCGTTGCCTCGGCGGCGGCGCGGACGGCGGTCGAGAGCACGGTGTCACTGACGAGGGCCAGCCCGCCCGGAAGAGTGAACGCTGCATTAGGGGTGAAGAGATCGGATTGTTCAACGTTGCCGCTGGAGAGGATGGTCGTGGTTTGGCCGCTCGCGGCAAACACGCCAAGGTCGGTGCGCGCAACGTGCCCGGCGACCGGCCACCCGATCGTGGTGCTCGTGTAATCCCACGCCAACAGGTCACTGGTCGAGGGAATGACCGTTGCACCGGGTTCCAACGTGGGCGTTGGGGTGGGCATTGGGGAGGGGGTAGTTGTGGCCCTGGTACGGGACGTGATGCTGGGCATATCGGTTGGTCTGGTCGTGGGTTCAAGGATTGGTGCGGCCGAGGGCACGACAAACAGGCTGGCATCGATCGCCGACAGGAAAGAGGTTGGCGCGAGTAGCGTCGTGGCCCCGGCCTGCGCTTGCAACGCGATGTCAGCATCCGCGTAGCCGAGGGGAAAGATATCATTGCCCGCCCCGGCCAGGCGGTCGAGCCAGGCCACGGCCGACGCCGGAGCGGCGGTGCCGAGCACGCGAATCGAGGCGATGATCTGCGGATCAAGGGCGATCGTTGCCGTGGGGGTATCTATGGCGGCATCCAGTTGGCGAGAGAGCAGACCGACCGAGCTGGTGTACGCCTCGAGCGCCTTCGAGGTGATCAGCCCGGTCCCGCTTTCCGGGGTCGTGATGGGAACGATGGAAGCCAACTCGACCGGGGTGATGGCGCTGCCCTGCGACCAGACAAATGTGCCGCGGCCCTGCGCCTGAATCACGTCACCCACACTCAGGGTCGCGGCGAGCCCCCGAGATCCCCATGCGTTTCGGTCGGTCAATCCAACGGCATCGGCCGGAACCGTGATGCTGAGGTTCGTGCTGGCACGAGCCGGAATAACTTCTGTCGTTGGCACGCCCACCAACCGGTCGCCGGAGTTTGTGTCCTCACCGGGCCGCAACCAGCTCTCGAGCGCAGCTCGTGTGGTGAGCGCGAGTTGCGCGAGGTACACGTCGACGCGGCCGGTCGGAATGTCAGCGTCCGTGTTGTTGTGCACGGTCACCGTCAGGATCAGATCCTGGCCAGGCGACAATTGCGGCGAAGTGGTCGGAGATACGGTGACGCTGATGGTGTTTTCGGGCGTTGCTGCGCTCGTGACCGTGCTGTTCTCCGCGTTGGCTTGGGCCAGTGGAGAAGCGAATATCGGCGTAAAAATCAGTGAAGCCAGGGTGAGCAATCCCACCAGAAACGCCGCGATCGCACGCGATCCCCGATGACCTAACCCGCGTCCGGCCGGGCGCACGGCAGCGCACGCGGCAACCGGGAGCGCGGGCCGATGCGCGGAATCTGACTCGGCCACCATAAGTGGATTCTACGGCGTGCCAGCCTAGAGCGGTCTGCACCGCGACTGCGCGCCTCAGGATGCCAACTAATATGGGGCTTATGCAGAGCGTCGCGGCAGCCCTCGCACGACTGGGCGACCTGGCTGCCACTCCCACGGTATCCCGTCTGGCGAACGCATTTGCGGTAGCCGGCCATGAACTCGCTCTGGTCGGTGGCCCGGTGCGCGATGCGTTCCTTGATCGTCCACTGCACGACCTGGATTTCACCACGGATGCGACTCCCGACCAGATCCTCGCGCTCGTCAAGCCACTGTCGGAAGCGCAGTGGGACATCGGCCGCGAGTACGGCACGATCGGTGCCAGCCTGGCCGGTGAGACCGTGGAAATCACCACCTATCGAGCCGACAGCTACGACGGCACCACCCGCAAGCCCGACGTCGTGTTCGGACGCCACCTCGAAGCGGACTTGCTGCGCCGCGACTTCACCGTCAACGCGATGGCATTGCGCCTGCCGCAGTTGACGCTCGTCGATCCAGCTGGCGGCATCGACGACCTGCTAGCCAAACGACTGCGCACCCCGAGCACTCCGGAGGTTTCTTTCGGAGACGATCCGCTGCGGATGCTGCGCGCGGCTCGGTTCACCGGGCAGCTGGGTTTCACGCTGGACCTTGACACCGCACTGGCTATGGAGAAGATGCGGGACAGTATTCGTATCGTGTCGGCCGAACGCATCGGTGACGAACTGTCGAAACTGATGGTCTCGAAGGACCCACGCGCCGGTATCGAAGTGCTCATGGAGTCGGGCCTGGCCGAGATCGTGCTTCCCGAGATTCCCGGCCTGCAATTGGAGATCGACGAGCACCACCATCACAAGGACGTGTACCAGCACAGCCTGACCGTGCTGGAGCAGGCCATGGGCTATGAGAAATCACGCGGCAACCTGGAGGCTCCCGACCTGATTGTGCGCCTTGCCGCCCTGCTGCACGACATTGGCAAGCCGGCCACCCGCAAACTTGAACCGGGCGGAGTGGTGAGCTTTTATCACCACGACGTGGTCGGGGCGAAGCTGGCGAAGAAGCGACTGCGCGCATTGCGCTTCGACAATGACACCATCAACGCTGTCGCTCGCCTGATCGAGTTGCACCTGCGCTTCTTCGGCTACACCGAGGGGGCCTGGACCGACTCTGCCGTACGCCGGTATGTGCGCGACGCTGGGGATCAGCTGGAACGGCTGCACATTCTCACCCGTGCCGACGTCACGACCCGCAACCGGCGCAAGGCAGACCGGCTCGGTTTCGCCTACGACGACCTGGAACAGCGTATTGCCGCGCTGAACGAGCAGGAAGAGCTCGGCGCTGTGCGCCCCGACCTCGACGGTGAACAGATCATGGTCGTGCTTGGCGTGAAACCGGGGCGCGAGGTAGGCGAGGCCTATCGTTACCTGCTTGAGCAACGACTTGATGACGGCCCGCTGGGCGAGGAAGAAGCCACCCGCCGTTTGACTCACTGGTGGGCGGAGCGTGTCCAGTAAAGGCAGTCTGCGTCGACGCAGTGCGATCACCGGCTATGCCCTGCTCGCGCCCAGTCTGTTCGGCGTGGTCTGCTTTCTCCTGCTGCCGGTGCTCGTCGTGCTCTGGCTCAGCTTTCAGAGCTGGGACCTGATCGGCCCGATCACCTTCGTCGGTCTCGACAACTACCGATCCGTTCTCAGTGACGGTGTCTTTGGCAATTCACTGCTGGTGACGCTCATCTTTGTCGCACTCGTGGTCCCGATTCAAACCCTGATCGGACTCGCTGCGGCCACTGTGCTCACGCGCGGCCTGCCGGGGTCGGCCTGGTTTCGCACCGTCTATGTACTGCCGTGGATTTGCGCACCACTCGCTCTCGGAGTGGTGTGGAAATGGATCCTCGCGCCCACCGACGGGGCACTCAACACCCTGCTCGGGCAGCGCGTCGAGTGGCTCAGTGACCCCGCTCTGGCGCTACCGGCCGTGGCTGCCGTGGTGATCTGGACCAACGTCGGCTACGTCACGCTGTTCTTCATGGCCGGGATGCTCAACATTCCCGGGCAGATTCTCGAGGCGGCCCGCATCGACGGGGCCGGCGCGGTCAAGATGTTCTGGCACATCAAGCTTCCCCTGTTGCGCCCAACGATGTTCTTTGTGTTGGTCACCACCGTTATTTCCGCCTTTCAGGTCTTCGACCAGGTGTACGCGCTCACCCAGGGCGGCCCGGCACGATCGACGGATGTTGTGGCCGCGCGCATCTACTACGAAGCTTTCGACGCCTTCGATCTCGGCCGCGCGGCCGTCATGGCCGTCGTTCTGCTGGTCATCCTGGTTGTCATCACCCTCGCCCAGCAGCTTTATTTTCGCCGGAGGGTCACCTATGAGATGGGCTAGATTCTCCACCACGGCCGCTGTCTATTCGGTGCTGGTCCTGGGCGCCGTATTCACCCTTGGTCCGTTCCTGCTGAGTATCCTGACCGCGTTCAAGACGCGTGAGCAATTCGCGCAGCAGTCGGCGCTGAGCTGGCCAGACCCGTTCACCCTGGAGAATTTTGCGCTGCTGCTGAACGGTCCGGCCCAATTCGGGCGCGCCATCCTGATCACGGTCCTTGCGGCCGTGCTGATTCTGGTCGGACAGTTAATCTGCTCGATCCTCGCCGCCTATGCCTTCGCCCGGGTCGACTTTCCGGGTCGCCGGGTGCTGTTCTGGGTGTATCTGTCGACCCTGATGATCCCGCCGGTCGTGCTTGTCGTTCCGCTGTACCTGATGATGACCGAGGCCGGGCTGCGCAACTCGTTTTGGAGTCTCGTGCTGCCATTCGCGTTCGCTTCCCCCTACGCGATTTTTTTGCTGCGCGAATATTTTCGCGGAATTCCCCAGGAACTCATCGATGCGGCCCGGCTCGATGGGGCGAACACCCTCGACGTGTTGGTCGAGATCGTCGTGCCGCTGTCCCACCCGATCATCGCCACCCTGACCCTCATCACAATCGTGAGCCACTGGAACAGTTTCATGTGGCCGCTCGTGGTCACGACCGGCACCGAGTGGCGGGTTGTGACCGTGGCCACAGCGAGCCTGCAAAGCCAGTTCAACGGCAACTGGACACTCGTGATGGCGGCCACCACGCTCGCGCTCGTTCCGCTCCTTGCACTGTTTTTGATGTTCCAGCGCAGCTTCGTGCGGTCGATCACTATCACGGGATCTGCGTAGGCTAGTCCACTGGGGAGGTTCGATCCGTCAACAAAGGACATCATGGCCAAGCGTTCCACCATCATTGCTGCCGGCGGGCTCGCCGTGCTGCTCGTCATCACCGGGGCTGTCGCCGCACTGAATTTCTTCGACTCTGACAAGGGAAGCACGGCGACCACGGTGACCGTGCGCCTGTGGGACGAACAGGTCGCTGCCGCTTACGAAGAGTCTTTCACCGCCTTCGAACAAGACAACCCCGACATCCATGTCGACGTCGAGATCGTGCCGTGGAACGATTACTTCGAGAAGCTGCGCACCGACGTTGCCGGTGACAGTGCCCCCGATGTGTTCTGGGTCGATGGCGGCAGCTATCCTGCCTATGCCGACGCGGGCGCCCTGATCGACATTACGACTGCCATTCCAGCGGATGCCCAGGCCGGCTGGGTTCCCGCCGTCGTGGCCCAGTACACCCGGGATGCCACGCTGTGGGGAGTACCGCAGCTGGCCGACCCCGGCATCGCGGTCTATTACAACGCCGACCTGCTGGGTGATGCCGGCCTGACCGCCGAAGACGTATCTGCGCTCACTTGGGATCCCACCGGGAACAACGACACCCTCATCAGCGTGCTGCAGAAACTCACCAAGGACTACAACGGGAATACGGCCGACAGTGCAGAGTTCGACGGTTCCGACCTCAGCCAATACGGCTACAACGCTGGCTACGACCTGCAGGCGATGGTGCTGAATTATCTGGCTTCCGGTGGTGCCCAGTTCCAGGATGAATCGAATCAGTATGCCTTTGCGTCTGACCCGGGCCTCACATCATTCCAGTACCTCGTCGATCTCATGAACAAATGGCACGTCGCTCCGTCGGCCGCCGATACGAACACCAACGGCGATTTCAGCCGCGAGCAGTTTCTGCAGGGCAAGATGGCCCTGTTCCAGAGCGGAGTGTACAACCTCGCCAATGTGAGTGCAGGGGCGAACTTCGACTGGGGCATCGTGCGACTTCCCAGCGGTCCTGCCGGCTCGATCAGCGGGGTCGATGGCATTGCTGCTGCCGGAAATGCTTCATCGGAGCACCCGGCGGAAACTCAGCGCGTGTTGGAATGGCTCGGGAGCGCGGCCGGCTCCGAGTACATCGGTGCGTCTGGTGCAGCGTCTCCGGCCGTGCTGGCCGCGCAGCCTGCATACGCTGCTTACTGGGCCGCCGAGAAGGTCGACATCAGCCCGTTCTACGATGTTTTGGCTGCCGGAACGGCGCCAGCGCCGCGCGGGGCTGGCTGGCCGGCCGCCGAGAACGCCATGCGGCCACTGCTTGACGAGGTCTTCCTCGGTCGCATCCCGGTGCACCAGGGCGTGCTCGCCGCCCAGAACGCGGCAAACGCGACTCTGACCGAGTAGACCGGCGGATCAACTGGCGCAACGAGTCGGTATCCGGTAGTCTGGGCAGGTTGCCTGCGTGCCGGATTCCTGGCCTCCGCGTTCAGCACATGCACAACCCTCCTGTTACAGAAAGTCTGTAGCCGTTTTAGTCCGAAGGAGGTGGGTTAGTCATGCATCAGTACGAACTAATGGTTATCCTCGATCCCGAGATCGATGAGCGCACCGTAGCTCCCAGCCTTGACAAGTTCCTCAACGTTGTTCGCAACGATGGTGGAACCATTGACAAGGTTGATGTCTGGGGTCGTCGTCGTCTCGCATACGAGATCAACAAGAAGACCGAAGGCATTTATGCCGTCGTCGACTTCACCGCGAACGCCTCAGCCACGGTCGAGCTCGACCGCCAGCTGAGCCTGTCCGAGGCAGTCATGCGCACCAAGGTGCTCCGCGCCGAAGAGGGCATTGCCCAGGTCGTCGTCGCTAGCAAGCTGGCCGCAGAGAAGGCTGCCCGCAAGGCTGCCAACCCCAAGGTTATCGCGGCCAAGGCTGAAGCTGCTGCCGCAGCTGCTGCCGCTCCTGCGGCCAAGGTCGCTGCTGCTGCTGCTGCGAAGCCTGTCGTTGCCGATGCAGTCGAGACTCCGGCCGCTGCTGCTCCGGTTGCCGCCAAGGTCGACGTGTCCACTCCGGTTGCTGCCGCCTCCACCGCGGTCCCCTCCGCAAAGGTTGCTGCCGCCAAGCCTGCTGCTGCCAAGGCCACTCCGGCCGCTGTTGCCGACAAGGCAAGCGACAAGTAGCCCATGGCTGGCGAGACCGTAATCACCGTGGTGGGAAACCTCACCAGCGACCCGGAACTGCGTTATACGCAGAACGGGCTGGCGGTTGCCAACTTCACCATCGCTTCCACTCCGCGCACATTCGATCGTGCGGCTAACGAGTGGAAAGATGGCGATGCGCTGTTTTTGCGTGCGAGCGTTTGGCGTGAATTCGCCGAGCACGTGGCGGGTTCACTGACCAAGGGGTCGCGTGTCATCGCTTCCGGGCGTCTCAAGCAGCGTTCGTACGAGACGAAGGAAGGTGAAAAGCGCACGAGCATGGAGCTCGAGATCGACGAAATTGGTCCTTCGCTGCGCTACGCCACCGCTTCCCTCACTCGCGCGCAGTCGTCCGGCCCCCGCAGCGGCGCTCCCGCTGTTGGTGGTCAGGGCAATGATGAGCCGTGGGCACCCAGCGTCCCCGCCAAGACGGCTGCGCCCGCAGCGTCCGGCGGAGACGTCTGGAACAGTCCAGGCAACTTCAGCGACGAGACCCCCTTCTAAGCCACGCCTGGCGCGTAGCTAACATCTTTTTTGAGAAAGTAAGGAAATCATGGCTGGAAAGTCGAGCGGCGACCGCCGCAAGCCGCTTCGCGGAGCTAAGGGTGGCAAGAACGCCGCTCCCGCGAAGTCGATTCGGGTTGGTGTCATCGATTACAAAGATGTCCCCACCCTGCGCAAGTTCATCTCCGAGCGTGGAAAGATCCGCGCCCGCCGCATCACAGGCGTCTCCGTTCAGGAACAACGCCTCATCGCCCGTGCCGTCAAGAACGCCCGCGAAATGGCTTTGCTGCCTTACGCAGGCTCAGGCCGGTAAGGAAACCAAATGTCGAAATTGATTCTGACGCATGAGGTCTCCGGCCTCGGTGCACCCGGCGACGTCGTAGACGTCAAGAACGGGTTTGCTCGTAACTATCTCGTTCCCAAGGGTTTCGCTGTTGCGTGGACCCGTGGTGGCGAGAAGCAGATCGAGCAGATCAAGGCCGCCCGCGCAGCGCGCGAGCACGCCACCTTCGAAGAGGCTGAGGCACTCAAGGTCAAGCTTGAGAACACCAAGGTCACCCTGGTCGTCAAGGCCGGCGCCGGCGGGCGCCTGTTCGGTTCGGTCAAGACCACGGATGTGGCTAACGCCGTCGCAGCCGCTGGCCTCGGTACGGTCGACAAGCGCAAGATCGAACTCACCGCGATCAAGCTGACCGGTGAGCACACGGCAACGGTTCGTCTTCGTGACGAGCTCAGCGCCACGATCACCCTCGTGGTCGTCGCCGCCAAGTAACACCGCACCTCGGTGGGCCCGGTGCTGTACGGCCGGCAGCTTTCACCTACTCCCGTAGCGGGGGATTCCCTAGGGAATCCCCCGCTACGGGAGGTTAACAATCGTTTTGGGGGATTGACCCGCTGCTTTTGTGCACAGGTGAGCATTCGTATCGGCAAGGTTCAAGGGTTTATTGAAGGTACTTTACTCACAGCCATGTTGATAATTAAAAAGCCTGATCAAAACGGTTTTATTCGTCAAATTTTAATATTTGTCCACAGGTGAGTGCACAGGTTCTGCACAATCTCCACGGCGTTTCGCGCAGATTATCCACAGGGTTATCCACAGGGGGGTTTGTGGCAGGTGCTACTGGCTCCTTAGGGTGATCCAGTGTCGGCATCTCGCTCAGGCTGGTGTGTCCCGTGTCGTGTCGGTGGGCCCTGATACACCTATGAGATCGACAGAGAAAGAGGTGCCGAGTGTCAATCGCTCACCTGGGCCTGGCAAATCAGCCAGCGTCAACTGAGTACGGTTTGTCAGCGAGTGGTGGAGCCGGTCGCAACGAGCGGCCCGCTGACGCCTGGAAGTCGGAGCGAGCACTGCCCCACGATCTCCTCGCAGAACAGAGCGCCCTCGGTGGCATGATGCTCAGCAAAGACGCTGTTGCCGACGTTGTCGAGACCGTGCGGGGCGGCGACTTCTACATCCCCAAGCACGAGATCATCTTCGACGCCATTCTCTCGCTCTATGCCCAGGGCGAACCGACCGACGTGATCACCGTCACCGATGAGCTCACCAAGGTCGGTGAACTCTCGCGGGCCGGCGGCGCGGACTACCTGCACACGCTGACGAGCCTGGTGCCCACAGCTGCCAACGCGGGGTTCTACTCGACCATCGTGGCCGAACGCGCGCTGCTGCGCCGTCTGGTCGAGGCTGGCACCCGTATCGCCCAGATGGGCTACGCCGCAGAAGGGGAGGTTCTCGACCTCGTCAACACCGCGCAGGCCGAAATCTATGCCGTCACCGGGGGGACCCAGACGGAGGACTACGTTCCGCTCACCGATGCGGTGACGGCGGCGATCGAGGAAATCGAGGCTGCCAAGCTCAAAGACGGCCAAATGAGCGGCGTCCCCACAGGATTTGCGGACCTCGATGAACTGACCAACGGATTTCACGGTGGCCAGCTCATCATCGTGGCGGCTCGTCCGGCGTTGGGTAAGTCAACTCTTGCCCTCGACTTCGCACGCTCGGCGTCCATCCACCACAACATGCCAAGCATCTTCTTCTCGCTTGAAATGGGGCGCAGCGAAATTGCGATGCGCCTGCTCGCAGCGGAGGCTTCCGTTCCTCTCCAAAGCATGCGCAAAGGAACCGTTGAGGCGCGCGATTGGACGACCATTGCCGCTACACGCGGCCGCATCAACGACGCACCGCTCTACATCGACGACAGCCCGAACATGACCCTGGTTGAGATCCGCGCCAAATGCCGCAGACTCAAGCAGCGGGTCGGCCTCAAGATGGTCATCATCGACTACCTGCAGCTGATGACCAGTGGCAAGAAAGTCGAGTCACGCCAGCAAGAGGTCAGCGAGTTCTCGCGCGCTCTCAAGCTGCTCGCCAAAGAGCTGCAGGTTCCGGTGATCGCGTTATCCCAGCTCAACCGTGGGCCAGAGCAGCGCGCTGACAAGATGCCGGCCATTTCCGACCTTCGTGAGTCGGGTTCACTCGAGCAGGACGCCGACATGGTTATCCTGCTTCACCGCGAAAGCGCCTACGAGAAAGACAACCCGCGCGCCGGCGAGGCCGACCTCATCGTGGCCAAGCACCGTAACGGCCCGACGCGCACCGTCACGGTTGCCTTCCACGGCCACTACTCGCGCTTCGCCGATATGGTGGCGGGCGGGTAGTTCGCACCGCGCTCTGGGCATCAGCGCGTGCAGCCCGCTCGCAGATCCGGCCGGTGTCGCCGCGTAGACTAGGCCTGTCCAACCTTGTAACGAAAGAGGTCGTGCGTGGCAAACGCGCAGGTACCATCAAGCGTCGGTCCCCGCTATTGGGCCGTGCCCGTTGGGCGTGCCATGATCGCAGTCATCCCAGCCATCATTATCACATTCAACCGGGATCACTCTGCGCAGCTGGGTCTCGTCGTTTTCGGTGCATTCGCCCTGGCGAGCGGCCTCTTTCTCGTACTGGTCGGGCCCCGCTCCCTGACCGTTACCACCGATCGCAGCCTGTTTCTCATTCATGGCGTCGTGAGCATGGTCGCTGGGGCGCTGGCCCTTGCTTTCCATACGGGTGGACACGGGCTCTTTCTCTTCGTCGTGAGCGTCTGGGGAGCCGTCACGGGTCTGCTCGAAATCTATGCCGGCATCCGGGTGCGCTCACGTCCCCTGCCCGCCAAGGACTGGCTTTTCACCGGCATCGGCGCAGCGGTACTCGCCCTGCTCCTTCTGCTGCTTCCGCCCAACCCGGTTGTTTCGGTCGGGTTGTTCGGCGCCTACCTGGTCTTTCTCGTTGTATTCCTGCCGATTGCCGGGCTGTCCCTCAAAGGGGATTCTCCGCGACAGCGTGCTGGTGCCACGGCATCAGCGGACGCCGCCCCCGCAAACACCGCAACCGATGATTTGGACTCCCTGTGACCAAAAAGACTCCTGGTACCCCCGACCCGGCGCACCAGCCGAGCCGTTCTGATCGCTTGAAGCCGGCCGAATTGCTCGCAATCTCTGCTGGGATGGCCCTGTTCGTCGGGTTGACCATTCTCGGGACCACACGCGAACTCATACTCTCCGTCATCGGTCTTGGTGTGACGTTTATCGTGGCGCTCGTGGTGATCGCGATGCTCGTGCTCGGTATGAAACCGAACGCGTCGGAGCAGAGTGACCTTGATGAGCAAAACGGCCACTAGCCAACGTCCGGCTACACACGAGACACCGTCATCGATTTCGATAACGGTGCTCTCGTGTGACCGGCGGCTGATCAGGGCAAATAATCGACCAGGGCGTCGGAGAGACCGACGTAGCTGGCCGGAGTTAGGGCCAGGAGCCGGGCCTTGGCCTCGGCGCCGATGTCGAGGGCTGACACGAACTCGGCGAGGTCGGCGCTCGTGATGCGCTTACCGCGGGTCAGCTCCTTGAGCAGCGCGTATGGGTCTTCAATCGATGAGCGCCCCGCCGAGACCTCGGCACGAATCACGGTCTGAATCGCCTCTCCCAGAATTTCCCAGTTGGAGTCGAGGTCGCTCGCGAGAAGCGCACGGTCAATATCAATCTCGCCGAGGCCCCGCAGAATATTATCGAGTGCGAGCAATGAATGCCCAAAGCCGACACCGATATTACGCTGGGTGGTCGAGTCGGTAAGGTCACGTTGCAGACGGCTGGTCACGAGAGTCGCCGCGAGCGAGTCCAGGATGGCGCAGGACAGTTCGAGGTTGGCCTCCGCGTTCTCGAATCGAATCGGATTGATCTTGTGCGGCATCGTGGAAGAACCGGTGGCGCCAACCTGAGGGATCTGGCGGAAGTAGCCAATGGAAATATAGGTCCAGATGTCGGTGGCCAGGTTGTGCAGAATGCGATTCGCGTGGGACGTGCGCGAATACAGCTCGGCCTGCCAGTCGTGCGATTCGATCTGAGTCGTGAGTGGGTTCCACCCCAGACCAAGACCCTCGACGAACTCGCGCGACAGCGCAGGCCAGTCGACAGAAGGCTCCGCAGTTACGTGCGCGGCGAAGGTTCCGGTAGCACCGCTGAACTTGCCCAAATACTCACCGGCATTGATCTGACGCACGATGCGCTCGAGCCGGTAAACAAACACAGCAAGTTCTTTTCCCATGGTTGTCGGCGTCGCGGGCTGTCCGTGGGTACGCGCTAGCATTGCATCCGCTCGAAATTCCAACGCGTTTCTGCGCAGCGCATCAATGACCAAGTTCAGCGTAGGTAGCCAGACGGTCTGGACGGCATCACGAACGGTCAGGGCGTATGAGAGGTTATTGATGTCTTCGCTGGTGGCGGCAAAATGGGTGAGTTCGCTGATGTGCCCGAGGCCTAGCGTTTCCAGACGTCGACGAACGAGGTATTCGACGGCCTTGACGTCGTGACGGGTGGTGGCCTCGAGCGTGGCCAGTTCGTCAATCTCGGCCTGACCGAAGTCGGTCGCGAGGGAGCGCAGGGCGAGCTTCTGCGGGGTACTGAGGGGCGCGGAACCAAACAGACTACGGTCGGTGAGTGTGATCAGCCACTCCACCTCGACGCGCACACGGGCACGGTTGAGACCAGCCTCGGACAGGAACTCGCCCAGATCGGAAACGGCGGCTCGATAGCGGCCATCTAGTGGGCTCAGAACCTGTACGGGTAGGTGACTCATTGGACTCCCTGTCGAATTGCGGGTGCAAGTTGTTTCACAAGTGCGTGACTTGCCCTCTCAATCATGCCCAATACGGCGTCAAACAACGCATCGTCGGAATAGTACGGGTCTGGCACGTCGAACAGGGCGGCCTGCGCGGCGTCAAAGCTCAGCAGCAGGCGCACCTTGGCGCGATCGCGATCCTCCACTGCCCAGTTACGCAGGATGCGTTCCTGGCTGCGGTCGAGGACGACGACAAGGTCGTGCTCAGCGAACCACAGCGGGTCAAACTGACGGGCCCGATGGTGACTGCCGTCGTAGCCGCGCTTGGCCAGGGCCGTGATCGTGCGACCGTCGGCTTGCTCACCCACGTGCCAGTCTCCGGTCTCAGCTGAACTGCTCGCGATGAGACGACCAAGACCAAGCTTCGTGACGAGGTCGCGAAGCACGACCTCGGCCATGGGCGATCGGCAGATGTTACCCGTGCAGACGAAAATGATTCGAAACGGCGTCGACTCATCGGGGGTGAGAGACGCGAAGGACATGCCCTCCATTGTGGAGCAGTTTCGTCTTCTCCACACGCCCAGTTTTTGGTGTCTGTGCACAGATTACGCGTGGGCCAGCCGACAAAATCGTCCATTCTGCGACGATCATCCCTGACGAGGAGGTGTCATGGACGGTGTCGAGATGCTGTTGCACGGTCAGAGTCGTTCTGAACGTCTGGCCATGTTGCGCACCCAGCGCGATCTTCTCTGTACGCTGCACGCAGATATAACAGCGGGTCGTCGACACCTGAGCATGCTTGACCCCAGTGCTGCCTGGAGTGCGCGCTCCCAGCGCGAATACTCGTGCCGTGTAGCCGAAATGCTCGGGGACGTCGATGTGGTTGTGCACTATCTCGATGAGGCGCTCGCCAGTGTTCGAAGTCACATCCACGAGGAGGAGCAGATTTGTCGAGCGTAAGTGATGGCTTGGAAGACGGTGACCTGGTTGTCTCGGTGGGTGGCACCGCCATCGTGGCAACGGATGCCATTCTGGCTCAGTCCCAATTCGTGGATGCACTCCACGACGATGCCGCCGACTGGGCTAACCGCGCCTATCGCATTCGAAATTTGGATCCGATGTGGCCGGCGAACTGGCTTGGACAGGATCCCTGGCCGGATCTTCTGCAGGCGGCCGGCAGGCTCCAGCAACTCGCGACGCTCTGTTCGGACGTCGCCAGTTATCTCCGGGCAGCAGCCCGAAATTATGGCTTTGCGGAGCAACTGGCGCTAAAACTCGCGCTGCTGAGTGCCGCAGACATGGCTCACGGTCTTGGCAGTCTTGTTCGTGCCTGTTTGTTGGCTCTGTACAACACGCCGCTCGGTGTCACCCTGACCATGATTCTCACCCTCGAACTGCTGCGCCTTCACGGAACCACGCAATCTCCGTCCGCGGTGCAGAACGGCTCAGCCGGTGGAGTGCAGATCAGCCCTCGCTTGCTCACCAACCCGGCTGTGGTGATGCTCGTTCGGATAGCGGCCTCATCAATCGACGATGCCGCCGCTGGTCTCGGAGGGATGCCGCGAATTGTTGGTCATACATTCGGCGACGAGGGATTAGGACTGATCGGCGTTTCCCAGACCGCCCTCGGCGTCGTGGCTGCGGCGCGCGCGCTGGGTCTGCTTCAGGAAGGTCCGGTGACGGCTGCGGCGGTGGGAGCGCCAACGCGAGCGACACCACCAACAGGGGTCGGTGACCTGGCGGCGCGCATACCGAGATCCGTCCCGGGCACGCCGCAGGTGCGCATCGAGAAATACGGCACGCTCGACAACCCTTCCTGGGCGGTCTACATCGGCGGAACAGTGGATTGGGACCCTGTCGCGTCGACTGAACCGTGGGACCTCACGGCCAACATTGCTGCGGTTGCCCGCCAGAATGCGGGCTCCTTCTCGGCTGTCATCGACGCTATGAAAGCGGCTGGAATTGCACCGTCCGATCCGGTTGTTCTTGCCGGCCATTCTCAGGGCGGGCTGGTCGCCACCCAGGTTGCGGCGTACACCTGGTTCAATGTGCAGGCGGTCGCAACCTTTGGGGCACCCGAATCGAGAGTTCCGGTGCCACCTGGCGTGGGCACGATGACCATAGAGCACACCGATGACGTTGTGACCGCTCTAGGCGGCGCCAGCTTGATCGATTCCGACGATCGACTCCTCGTTCGGCGCGAAGCGTTTGCCGTGCAGGAGCCGTTACCCGGGACTGTGCTGCCTGCTCACGATCTCGATACCTATCAGGAGACGGCGCACATCATTGACGCCTCGCCGGAAGACAACCTCAGCGGCTTTCGGTCCACTGTGACCGGAATCATCGGGAGCGCACCGGGTGAGGCTACGTTGTGGCGCGGTATCCGCTTGCCGGGTGGACCTGCGCAACAGTAGGACGCGTTCGGGTGCGGCCCGATCAGTTACGCGCTGTGACCGGGCGCAGAACGAGACCGAGCAGCCAGGAAACAATGCCGAGAACCAGTGCGCCAAGCACGCCCCACCAGAAGCCGTCGACGATAAGGCCAAAGCCCAGAAACCCGGAGAGCCACGCCACCAGCAACAGGAGCAGTCCGTTGACGATGAGTGAGAACAGACCCAGCGTCAAAACGTACAGCGGAAAAGCCACGACACGCAGCACACCGCCGACCACCGTGTTCACGAATCCGAAGATCAGCGCAAGGAGCAGATAGGTGAGCACGCTGGCACCGGCATTCGGCGCGTAAGGCGTGACGTGCACGCCGGTCACGAGCAGTGCGGTGAACCACAGGGCTACCGCGTTGACGATCAGTTGGATCAAAAATCTGGCCATGCTCCACTATCTCACCGGCTCACGGCGGGCGAAAGTCCGACAAACATTCATTCGTCATCGCGAATATATCCGGGCGTAGACTCACCGAGTGAGCCTCTCAGACCGACCCTCCGTCCGCCTGCGCCCGGAGATTGTCGCCCTCCCGGTCTACAAGCAAGGCAAACCGGCCGATGCCAGTGCCTATAAGCTCTCCAGCAACGAGAACCCGTTCGATCCGCTGCCGGGGGTTATCGCTGCGGTTACGGCCGAAACGGCCTACAACCGGTACCCGGATTCCTCGGCGCTGGTTCTGCGCGAGCACCTCGCCGCCAAGTACAGCATCGGCGTCGATCAGGTGCACATCGGTTCCGGTTCGGTGGCCTTGCTCGCCCAGCTCATTCTCGCTGCTGCTGGACCGGATGATGAGGTGCTTTACTCCTGGCGGTCGTTTGAGGCCTACCCCTCACTCGTGACCGTCGCCGGTGCTGTCAGTGTGCGCGTGCCCAACCGTCCCGATCACGCCCATGACCTGCCCGAAATGGCCGCCGCGATCAGCGACAACACCCGGGTCGTAATCGTGTGTTCCCCGAACAACCCCACCGGCACGATCGTGACCCAGGACGAATTCGAGGCTTTCATGGCCGTCGTCCCGACCGACCTGCTGGTCATTCTCGATGAGGCATATATCGAGTTCGTCACCCAAGTGGATGCCGTCAGCGGCCCGGCACTGCTGGCCCGCTACCCCAACCTTGTCGTTCTTCGCACCTTTTCCAAGGCCTACGGCCTCGCCGGGCTGCGGGTCGGTTACGCACTCGGTCCAGTGGACATTCTGAACGCCGCTCGTTCGACGGCGATCCCCCTCTCGGTCACCGCGCAGGCCGCCGCTGCCGCTATCGCCTCCCTCGTGGCCGAGAAAGAGTTGCTTGATCGGGTTCGAATCATCGCCGCGCGTCGCGATGCGACTTGGCAGGCGCTGATCGACCAGGGCTGGAACATCCCGGTACCCCAAGGCAACTTTCTCTGGCTGCCCACCGGCGCCGAAACAACCAGTATCGCCGAGGCCCTCAGCGAAGCTGGCCTGGTGGTGCGTCCCTTCGCGCTCGAAGGTATTCGGATCTCGATCGGTGAAGAGCAGGCTGTAGCGACACTCTTAGTAATGAGCGCGGATCTTGTCGACGCGCTTCCCGTCGGCCACCCAGCTCGGAAGATAGGTTAGTACGGTGTCAGCCACTCGAAACGAAGCGATTGCATCACGCACTGCTGCAGCGCCAACACCTTTTGGTCTCGATGGGACCGAGACGTGCGTGCGCATGATTTCCTCGACCGGGGTGTTCGAACCGAGCGCCGCCGCCGAAGAGTTTTTGCCCTACCTCGAACGCCTCACCGAAGCTGACTACCGACGTTTCTATCGGGACATGGTCGTGGTGCGAAAGTTCGACACCGAGGCAGCCAATCTGCAGCGTCAGGGCCAGCTCGCTCTCTGGGTTCCAAGCCACGGCCAGGAAGCCGCGCAGGTGGGTTCCGCCTACGCCACCCGGCCGCAGGACCATGTGTTTCCCTCTTACCGGGAGCACGTAGTCGGCATGATCCGTGGCCTTGACGTCGTGGATATTCTGCGGATGCTGCGCGGTGTCACCCTCGGCGGTTGGGTTCCGGAAGAGCACGGAAACTTTCATCTTTATACTCTCGTGCTCGCCTCGCAGACCCTGCATTCCACCGGCTACGCCATGGGCATGCAGCTCGACGGTTCGACCGCGACCGGCAACGCAGAGATCGATCAGGCCGTCATCGTCTATTACGGCGACGGAGCATCATCGCAGGGCGACGCCAACGAGGCGCTCGTTTTCGCGGCGAGCTACCAGACGCCACAGGTGTTCTTTCTGCAGAACAACCACTGGGCGATCTCGGTGCCCGTCGCCCGGCAGTCCCGTACGCCGCTGTACCTGCGTGCCGCTGGCTTTGGTATGCCGGGCACCCAGATCGACGGCAATGATGTGCTTGCGAGCTTCGCCGTCACGGCAAAGTCGATGGACGACGCTCGCGCCGGCCACGGCCCGTCGCTGATCGAGGCACTCACCTACCGGGTCGGTGCCCACACGACCGCCGATGATCCGACCAAGTACCGCGACCCGGAGGAACTCGCCTACTGGGTGGCCCGCGACCCGATCGTGCGCTTTCGCCGCTACCTGAAGGGCTTGGGTGTCGAGCAGCGATTCCTCGACGACGTCGATGACGAAGCGGCCGATTTCGCCGCCGACGCCCGTCGTCGTGCGCTCGAGATCACCGGTCCGGAGCAATCGGTGATCTTCGACAACGTCTACGCCGAACCGCATCCGCTCGTGGCTGAGCAAAAAGCCTGGCTGGAACGATACGAAGCATCCTTCGACGAGGGCGAGAACTGATGACCCCTGCACTAGACACGAGCGTGGCATCCGCCTCGCTACCGATGACCAAGGCTCTGAACGCCGCGCTGCGTCGCGCGATGCTCGACGACCCCAAAGTTCTGCTGATGGGCGAGGACATCGGCCCCCTTGGCGGAGTATTCCGGGTCACCGAGGGCCTCATCGCCGAATTTGGTGACAAGCGGGTGCTCGATACGCCGCTCGCCGAATCCGGCATCATCGGTACGGCAATCGGCCTGGCCATGCGCGGGTTTCGCCCGGTCTGCGAGATTCAGTTCGACGGATTCGTTTTTCCCGGCTTCGACCAGATCACCAGCCAGCTCGCACGCATGCGCAACCGCCACGAGGGCGGGCTCATCATGCCGGTGGTCATCCGTATTCCCTACGGCGGACACATCGGCTCGATTGAGCACCACCAGGAGAGCCCGGAAGCCTACTTCGCGCACACTCCCGGCTTGCGTGTGGTCAGCCCCTCCAATCCGCACGATGCGTACTGGATGATGCAGGAGGCCATCGCCAGTGACGACCCGGTGATCTTCTTCGAGCCCAAGAGCCGCTACTGGCCCAAGGGTGACGTGCGTTTTGATGAAAGCGGAACACCGTTGCACGCCAGTCGCGTCGTTCGGGCCGGCACCGACGTCACCGTCGTCGGTCACGGTGCAATGGTCAGCGTGCTGCTCCAGGCGGCCGAACTCGCCACCGCGGAGGGCATCAGCCTCGAGGTCATCGACCTGCGTTCGATCTCGCCGATCGACTATCGACCGATTCTGGGTTCCGTGCAGAAGACTGGCCGCCTCGTGGTCACCCAGGAAGCGCCCGGCTTCGTGAGTGTCGGCAGTGAGATTGCCGCCACGGTCGCCGAGCGATCGTTCTACACGCTCGAAGCGCCCGTGCTGCGGGTCTCTGGTTTTGACACACCGTTTCCGCCGGCCGCCGTCGAGACGCACTTTCTGCCCAGTCCCGATCGGGTGCTGGAAGCCGTCGACCGCGTTCTCGCCTACTGATCATGCTCACTTTTACCCGCAGCAGGAAAGGCACAGTATGAGTGTGTCGAAGTTCACTCTCCCCGATGTCGGCGAAGGCCTGACCGAGGCTGAAATCGTTCAGTGGAAGGTCGCGCCCGGCGACGCCGTGACGATCAACCAGGTTCTGGTCGAGATCGAAACGGCTAAGTCCCTGGTCGAGCTGCCGTCGCCGTTCGCTGGCGTGGTGGCGGAGATTCTAGTCGCGGCGGGCACGACCGTCGACGTGGGTACCCTCATCATCACGATCAATCCCGATGCCAGTTCAGCGGCAGCGTATGCCGCCAGTACTGATGCCACCGGCACTGATTCCGCCGGCCGGATGACCGTGGACGCGGGTGCCAGCATCATCGACGAAGCCCCGCAACCGGTGCTCGTCGGCCGCGGCGCCGCCGCTGCTATGCCGACCCGTCGGCGTCGGCATACCGCCGCGAGCGTGGCCCACGAGACACTCGCGCCGAAAGCCCCGGCGCGTGAGCGCGTCGAGGCGCTGGAACCGACCCGGCGCGCGGCATCCGTTGGACCGGTCATGGCCAAGCCGCCCATTCGTAAACTCGCCAAGGACCTCGGTGTCGACCTCTCTCTCGTCGAAGCGACCGGGCCGGTCGGCGATGTGACTCGCGAGGATGTGCTGCGCGGGGCGACCCAGGCCAGCGTGTTCCGCAACATTCAGACGCCGGAATGGCCCGTCGATCGCGACGAACACATTCCCGTGAAGGGTGTGCGTAAAGCCATCGCGCAGGCAATGGTGAAGAGCGCTTTCACCGCCCCGCATGTGAGCCTGTTTGTTGACGTCGATGCCACCCGCACCATGGAATTCGTCAAGCGACTCAAGGCGTCCACGGACTTTGCCGGCATTCGCGTGTCGCCCCTGTTGATCATGGCCAAGGCCATGATCTGGGCCGTGCGGCGTAACCCCACGGTGAATTCGACGTTCACCGATGAGGAAATCATCGTGCGGCACTACGTGAATCTCGGCATCGCAGCAGCGACGCCGCGCGGGTTGATCGTGCCGAACATCAAAGAAGCGCAGGACATGAGCCTGCTCGAGCTCGCGGCGTCCCTCGAGAAACTCACCATGACCGCGCGTGACGGTAAGACCAGCCCGGCCGAGATGAGCAATGGCACGATCACGATCACCAATATCGGCGTGTTCGGCATGGACACCGGTACTCCCATCCTCAATTCGCCGGAGGCCGGAATCGTGGCCCTCGGCACGATCAAGCAGAAGCCGTGGGTCGTCGACGGTGAGGTGCGAGTTCGGTATGTCACGACGATCGGCGCGAGCTTCGACCATCGTGTCGTCGACGGTGACGTTGCGAGTCGTTTTCTGGCCGACGTCGCGAGCATCATCGAGGAGCCGGCGCTGCTGCTCGAATAGGGAGCTCACCCGCTAATGGTTTTGACAATCATTATCAGCAAGGTTAGTGTCGAGGAATGCACACGAGATATTTCGCCGTTCCCGCACTCCTCGCGTCAGCCGCACTCGCCCTCTCGGGATGCTCGGCAGAGACGACCGCGAGCGCCGACGGCGCAGCCAGCGACCTCAAGATCGTCGCCACAACCACCCAGGTCGCCGATTTCACCCGCAACGTGGTCGGCGATGCCAGGGGCGTCGACCTCACCCAGCTCATCCAGCCGAACCAGAGCGCGCACAGCTATGACCCGTCCGCGGCCGACCTGACCGCGCTCGGCGCCGCCGACGTGCTCGTGATCAACGGCGTCGGACTCGAAAAATGGCTCGATGACGCCATAGCCGCATCCGGCTTCGACGGCGTCACGATCGATACGGATGAGGGCATCGCGATCTCCCAGGTCGGGGCGGGCGAGGGTCAGATGAACGACCAGCACACCGACGAAGAAGCGGATGTCCACACCGACGTGGCCGAGGATGAGCATGCCCACGAGGGCGGCGATCCCCACATCTGGACGAACGTGCAGAACGTGGAGACGATCGTCGCGACGATCGCCGCCGGCCTCGCCTCCGCCGATGCAGGCAACGCGGTGACTTTCGAATCCAACGCGACGGCGTACACGGCGCGACTCAATGACCTCGACGAATGGATCCGCACCAACGTCGACACGGTGCCGGAGAGCGAGCGACTGCTGGTGAGCAACCACGACTCCCTCGGCTACTTCACCGCGGCGTACCACATCGATTATGTCGGTTCGGTGATTCCAAGCTTCGACGACAACGCCGAGCCGAGCGCCGCCGAGATCGACTCCCTCGTCGCGGCCATCGCGGCGACCGGCGTCACGTCCGTCTTCTCCGAGGCATCCCTCAGCCCCAAAACCGCCGAGACGATTGCGACCGAAGCTGGTGTGACCGTCTACTCCGGCGATGATGCCCTCTACGTTGACTCGCTCGGCCCGAATGGAAGTGCTGGCGATACCTACATCAAGGCGCAGCTGCACAATGCCACGCTCATGCTCGACTCGTGGGGAGTCACGCCCTCTGCACTGCCCGCTGACCTGCAATAGTTAACACGTGATCGAGAACACTTCTCAAGTAACACCCACAGCGAACGTTGCCGCCGCTCTTCGGGTGGCGACGGCGTCGTTTGCGTACGGCGCGGACCCCACGCTGACCGGCATCGACTTCACGGTGCTGCCCGGCCAGGCTGTCGCCCTGATCGGCCCGAACGGGTCGGGCAAGTCCACCCTGCTCAAAGGTGTCCTCGGGCTCATCACCCGCACGTCCGGTACCGTCGAGGTGCTGGGACAGTGGCCGGCGCCGGCCGGCTACATCGGCTACGTGCCCCAGACCGACCAGCTCGACCCGCACTTTCCGGTCTCACTCGAGCAGGTCGTCATGATGGGCCGCTACCGCTCTCTGGGCTGGTGGCGCATGCCGACCAAGGCCGATCGCCGAGCCGTGTCCGAGGCACTGGAGACCGTCAGCCTGGGCGATCGTGCGAAGACACGCTTCGGTGAGCTCTCAGGCGGGCAGCAGCAGCGAGGTCTGCTTGCGCGCGCCGTCGCATCCGCCCCGCGCTTGCTTCTGCTCGATGAGCCGTTCAATGGACTCGATCAGGTCAACCGGGATGCACTCATCGAAACCGTGAAGCGGCTCAAGAGGCAGGGCGTCGCGGTGCTCGTGTCGACCCACGACCTTGACCTCGCTCGGGCCGTCTGTGAGTGTGTGCTGCTGCTCAACGGCGCTCAGGTGGCGTTCGGGCCGCGCGATGCGGTGCTGACCCTCGCCAACGTGCAACAGGCATTCGGCTCCGCCGGTGTGGAAATGGACGAGCACACGATCGTGGTTCCCGGTCATGGAGGTCACTGAGTGGGTGTCTTGACGCCGCTGATCACCGCCTTCGACCTGCCGTTCATGGCCAGGGCGTTACTCGTGCTTGTCGTTCTGAGCCTCGTGGCCGGACTCGTCGGTGTGCTGGTCAACCTGCGTGGGCTGGAGTTCATCAGTGACGGCCTCACCCACGCGGTCTTTCCCGGGGTGGCCATCGGATTCGTCTGGGGTGGCCGCGACGGGCTATTCGTGGGAGCCATGGTGGCGGCGCTCATCGCGGCCGTCGTGCTTACCGTGATCGTCAAGCGCGCGGTCACGTCGGACGCCGCGATCGCTATCGTCTTCACGGCCATGTTCAGCGTGGGGATCATAGTAGTTTCACGGGAAACAAATTATGTCGGTCAGTTGGATGCCCTGCTGTTCGGACGCCTGCTGACCGTCGGCCCGGCCGAGGTCAACCAAACCGTTGTGGTCTGCCTGATCGCCCTGGTCATGGTGGGGTTCACCTTGAAAGAGCAGGTCTTTTTAGCGTTCGACCGTGAAGGCACGGCGGCAGCCGGCTACCGGCCGCTCCTGCTTGACATTGTACTCAATGTCGCTATTGCCCTCGTTGTGGTGGCCGCAAGCAGCGCTGTGGGCAACCTGCTCGTCCTCGCCGTGCTGATCGTGCCGGGCGCAGTCGCCCGCCTGCTGACCAATCGACTGTGGCTGCTCTTTCCGGTCGCGGCCGGCTTTGCGACCCTGGCCGCCTGGGTAGGGCTGACGCTCGGCTACGAAGCATCGGTCAACGGCGGCGTCGACCTGCCGAGCGGAGCCACTGTTGTGCTCGTGCTCGTCGCGGGTTACGTGCTGGCACTGGTCGTGCGGCTCGCACTGGAGCGAATCCGCGGCCCGCGTCGACATCGCAGCACCATACCGGTGGAGCACTGATGGGCTACTTCGAACAGGCCCTCCTGGCGGCAGTGCTGATCGGGACGCTCAGTGGCCTCGTCGGCACCCTGGTGGTGCTGCGCCAGCGCACCTTCTTCGCTCAGGCACTCACCCACGCGACTTTTCCGGGAGCGGTCGGCGCGGCGATTCTCGGAGTGAGCATTCCACTCGGCGCCGCCGTGGCGAGCGTAGTCATCGTGGGCGTCATGACGATGATCGGGCGGGTCGAACGTCAGGGAAAACAGGTGGCATCTGGCATTCTGCTCACCGCCGGATTTGCACTCGGCGTTCTGCTGCAGGGGCTCAATCCGTCCCTGCCGGTCAAGGTTGACTCCTACCTGGTGGGTTCGATTCTCACGGTGAGCAGCACTGATGTCGCACTCGTGGCCATCGTGCTGGCGTGTGCCGTGCTGACCATTGTCTTTCTGGGCAGGCAGATCATGTTCTCGACCTTCGACGTGAACGGTTTTCGCGCGGCCGGCTATCGAGAATGGCCGATCGAAGTGCTGACTCTGATCCTCGTCACGGCCACCGTCGTCACCGCGATGCCCGCAGTGGGGGCCATCCTCGCCATCGCCCTGATCGCTGCCCCCGCAGCAGCCGCCCGGCTCGTCTCGCGAACGACCAGTCAGATGTTTATCATTGCCCCGCTGCTCGGCGCCCTGGCCGGACTGGCCGGCGTGCTGCTTTCTCGTTCACTCGACGTGGCGGCCGGCCCGGCAATTGCCCTCTCTGCGGTGGCCCTATTCCTGCTCGCCCTGCTAGTGCGGCGGTTGGTTGCTTCACGGCGACCCTGTGAAGCCCATGCGCGCCGACCACAGCGAACATCGCTACGGTTGATGTCATGAAGCGAAACACCTGGCAGCGCGAGGCCGTTCGGGGCGCCCTCGACGCGAACGACGGCTTCGTCAGCGCCCAGGCGCTGCATTCCGCTTTGCACTCGACCGGATCCCCGATCGGACTGGCGACGGTCTATCGCGCCCTGGCCGATTTGGCCGATACGGGTGACGCCGACTCGCTCCAGTCGCCAGAGGGTGAAAGTCTCTATCGCGCGTGCAGCACCAACGACCACCACCACCACCTGATCTGCCGTAACTGCGGTCTCACGGTCGAGATCGAAGCGGATGCCGTCGAAACCTGGGCCAAGGACGTCGCCGCGAAGAACGGTTTCACCGCTGCCGCCCACGTCGTCGACGTCTTTGGTCTGTGCGCCGCTTGTACGGCGACAGCCGCAGCATCCGCCAAGTGACGCGAATGGACACGGCGGCACGCCGAAATGCTGGCCGGTGGAAGCGGGGTGGTCCCGCAATTTCAACGGAGATTCGCGGACGAATTTGCGCTGCGCCTGGGGAACCCGTATCGTAGAGGGCTGCTGCGCCTCTGTGCGCGCATTGCGGGTTGTCCATTTATGAGCAGCCCGCCGACAAGGGATCTTGGGAAGGGCATTCGCCCTTCGGTAATGGAGGAAACCATGGCATCTGTTTGCCAGGTGACTGGAGCTGTTCCCGGCTTCGGACACAACATTTCGCACTCGCACCGACGCACCAAGCGTCGTTTCGACCCGAACGTTCAGAAGAAGACGTACTACGTGCCGTCGCTTCGTCGCAAGGTCACACTGACCTTGTCCGCAAAGGGCATCAAGGTTATTGATGCTCGTGGTATCGAGAGCGTCGTCAAGGACGTTCTCGCTCGTGGGGTGAAGATCTAATGGCTAAGGCTCATGACGTACGTCCGATCATCAAACTTCGTTCCACGGCCGGAACCGGTTACACCTATGTAACCAAAAAGAACCGCCGTAACGACCCCGACCGTCTCGTGCTCAAGAAGTACGACCCGGTTATCCGCAAGCACGTTGATTTCCGTGAGGAGCGCTAAACATGGCGAAGAAGAGCATGATTGCCAAGAACAACCAGCGCAAGGTCATCGTCGAGCGGTACGCCGTCAAGCGCCTGGAGCTCAAGAAGGCCCTGGTTGACCCTGCCGGCACCGACGAGTCGCGTGAAGCCGCTCGCAAGGGCCTGCAGAAGCTGCCGCGCAACGCGAGCCCGGTGCGCCTGCGCAACCGTGACGCCGTTGACGGTCGTCCCCGCGGCCACCTCTCCAAGTTCGGCATTTCGCGTGTTCGTTTTCGCGATATGGCGCACCGCGGCGAGCTGCCCGGCATCACCAAGTCCAGCTGGTAACTTCTTCTGGCACCGCTGAAGCTCGTCTTCATCGGCTTCTGGATCATCCAAACGGGATGTCGACTCTGGGTCGGCATCCCGTTTCGTTTAATCCTCTCGCCGGCGCCGTGTTTCGCGCAGAGCGAAAATCGAGCACTCGAAAGGGTGAAAGTGCACTGAAATGATCGAAAATCGCCGTAAATCCGGGGTTTTTGGCGGATCAATGCTAGATTTCAACTCGGTCGATCCGACCAGCGGGGCTTCTCTTCGAGGAGCATCCGTATTACGAATATCGCTGTGTATACAGACGAAGGTCCGAGGAGGACACTCAATGGCTGACAAGTCGCTGAACAAGACCGAGCTCGTTGCCAAGGTTGCCGCTGACTCAGGACAGAGCCAGGCCGCCGTTGACGGCGTCCTGAACGCATTCTTCGCAACCCTGGCCGAGACCGTTGCCGCTGATGGCAAGGTCACCATTCCGGGATGGCTGGGAGTCGAGCGCACCGCCACGGCCGCCCGCACCGGCCGCAACCCGCAGACCGGCGAAGAAATCGCCATCGCAGCCGGCCACCGCGTCAAGCTGACCGCCGGAAGCAAGCTCAAGGCTGCCGCCAAGTAGCTTTTAGTGAGAAAAGGGGCGTCGACGCGAGTCGGTGCCCCTTTCTGGTTTCTCGGGCACTTTACGCGACGAATGTTCAGGGCTGGGCGAATAAGCTGGGCAGGTGCCCCGTATAGTCCGCATTCTCGGACCGGCAGCCCTGCTGCTGGTCGCTGTATTGTCTACCCTTGTCGCGTTGGCCTACGGTGGTGGCGCTTCAGCCCAGCTCCTCGCCGACCCGGGACCGGTAGTGCGCTGGGGCCTTCCCCTGGCCAAGCTCGCGGTCAACATCACGGCAGCGGCCACTATCGGTGCGCTGGTGCTCACGCTGTTCGCGCTGAGCCCCAGGGAACGTGAATATAACACCGCCCTGGACTTCGCCGCAGCGTCGTCGGCACTGTTCGCCGTCGCATCCGCTGTCACGGGCTTTCTGACCTTTCTGCAGGTCACCAATGTGCCGTTCGGCATCAGCGATCAGTTCAGCGCCACGGTCGGCCAATTCTTCAGCCAGATCGAACTGGGGCAGGCCTGGCTCGCGACGACCTTGATCGCCGCTGGCGTCACCGTACTGTGCTTCGCCGTGCGCAATCAGACCGCACTGGTCTTTGTGACCGTACTGGCCCTGACCGCGCTGCTGCCCATGGCTCAGCAAGGCCACTCGGCGGGCGCGTCGGGACACAACGCCGCGATCACCGCCCTCGGGCTGCACCTCGTCTTCGCAGCGATCTGGCTGGGTGGCCTGCTCACCATTGTCGTGCTGCATACCCAGCTGGGCGGCGAACGCATCCGCCAGGTGATCGGGCGGTATTCCTCGCTCGCGCTGGTCTCGTTCATCGTGGTGGCCGCATCCGGCTATGCCAGCGCTGAACTACGCATCGGAAGCTGGGATAACCTGCTCAGTCCCTACGGCCTGCTCGTGCTCGTGAAGGTCGCCGCTCTCGTCGCACTCGGCGGGTTCGGCATTGTGCAACGCCGGTTCTTTATCAAACGGATGCAGCGGAGCGGGCCGGCGAACGGTCGCTGGTTCTGGTGGCTTGTCGTGACCGAGCTCGGCTTCATGGGCCTCGCATCCGGTGTGGCCGCCGCGCTCGCCCGCACGGCGACGCCCGTCGCCCAGGTGGTCGCAACCGAGGTTCCCCAGTCAACGCCGGCGCAGATTCTCACCGGTGAACTCTTGCCGCCGGAGCTTACTTTCTCACGCTATTTCACCGAGTGGAACCTCGACCTCGCCTGGATTCTGTTCTGCGCATTTGGCATCTTTTTCTACCTCGCCGGCGTCTGGCGGTTGCACCGCCGCGGCGACGCGTGGCCGATCTACCGCAGCGTGCTCTGGATTCTGGGTATGCTCACCCTGTTCTATATCACCAACGGTGGAGTGAATGTGTACGAGAAGTACCTGTTCTCCACCCACATGCTCGTGCACATGGTGCTGACCATGCTGGTGCCTTTGTTGCTGGTGCCGGGAGCCCCGGTAACCCTCGCCGCGCGCGCGGTCGCCAAGCGGCAAGACGGCAGTCGGGGTGCGCGCGAGTGGATCCTCACCGCGGTGCACTCGCGCTTTGCCGGCATCGTCGCCAACCCGATTGTCGCAGCCGTGCTGTTCGGTGTTTCACTGTGGGTGTTCTACTACACCTCGATCTTCAGTTGGGCCACCACCGACCACATCGGCCACCTATGGATGATCGTGCACTTTCTCATTACCGGCTACCTGTTCGTGCAGTCCCTGATTGGCATCGACCCGGTACCGTACCGTCTGCCGCACGCCTTCCGACTGCTGTTGCTGTTGGTGACGATGGCCTTCCACGCGTTTTTCGGCCTCGCCCTGATGAGCGGTACGGGGCTGCTCCTGGCCGACTGGTACGGAGCAATGGGCCGCACCTGGGGAGTGTCAGCCCTCGCCGACCAGCAGCTGGGTGGCGGCGTCGCTTGGGGAATCGGCGAACTGCCGACCTTTGTGCTGGCCGTTGTCGTCGCGGTTATGTGGAGCCGTGATGACACGAAAGTCACGAAACGGCTGGATCGCACGGCGGACCGCACCGAAGACGCCGAGCTCATCGAGTACAACGCGAACCTGGCTCGCATCGCCGTGCGTGACGCTAAAACCCCCAGCTAGCCGTGCCTAGTGCAGTTGGATGGCGAGGGCACCGCTTGGCTGCACGACTGCGCTGAGCCCCATCGTGAACGGGACGTTTTCGTCACGGGTACTGATGTCGCCATCGAACAGTGACTGCACCTTCACCACGATATGGGCCTGCCCGGGGGTAGCGACCATCTCAAAGGCCCGTTCGCCCGCGGTGAGTGCGACAATGGGGTATGCGGTGATCGACCACGCCGGAATGCTCTCGATGCGGTCGTCGATCTGGATTCCCCATGGGCAGCTGGTCGGTTGGAGCACCGTTTGGGTGGCGCACGCGTCGAGGAACTTGTTCAGCTCCGACTGTACCTGGTTCACCATGGCCTGGTTCGGTAAGGCGTTGACCTCGACTGCGGTGGGACCGTCTTTGATCACACGCACGGTGTTCTTCGAAGCGGTCAGCATGGCCGACTCGTGTTCGAACGTGTAGCGGTTCGGGGCGAATGCGAGATACGCGGCGGACGTGGAGAACGTTGCGGGGGCATCCGCTGCACTGTGGGCGCGCGTGTCCAGGGTGAGGCCGTTAACCGTGAATGATTGTTCGTGCAGCACCGAGACCTGCAGTACAGAAAGGGGGCTGGTGCTGAACGTCCAGGCGTTGAAAACGCCGGCAAATGAGCCCGCCCGCTCGACAGTGAACGCCATGCTCGACGCGATACCGTTCAGATCGAAATCGAACACCACGGTCTGGGCGGTTTCATCGTCGGTGGCGGGCGTAGCGGTCGTGCCCGCGAGTTCGATATTGTCGAGGCCGCTCAGAACAGATGCCCGCAGCAGGGTCTCGGGCAGATCTTTCGCGACCTCGTCGGTGAGTCCCCAGGCAGCCAGGTCGGTTGTGCTGGGCATGACGCCGCCGAGAGCGAGGGCGCCGACGGTGTCGCCCCGGGCTAAGGCGTCGAGGTATTGCCGGGCAAAGCCGCCGGCGCTGTAGACCGTGCGATTGAGAGCATTGATGGTGCCAGCGAGGCCGACCGCGAGCAGTCCGGCGACCACCACGATGACGAGAACGGCCCGGAGCAAACTGCCGCGGCGCCCGCTCGCCCGATGCTGTTCGGCCGGAATGGTCACTCCAATATTGTATGGGGAGGTGAGCCGGCATCGCGTCCAAAGCCCCGCTTCGTGCCCTGTGCGCTGCTGGAGACTACAGTGGAATGTTGCCTGTAACGATTACCCCGTGCAGCGTTCGCCTGCCAGAGAAAGTGTGCCGTGTCCGAGATTCCGCTCAGTCGTGAACAGGCGCTGGTCTTCGCGGCGATCGAAGGCACTAAGCAGAACGTGTTCGTCACCGGCCGGGCCGGAACCGGTAAGTCCACCCTGTTGAACCACCTGTCGTGGAACACGAGCAAGCAGATCGTGATCGCCGCACCCACCGGTGTCGCCGCATTGAACGTTGGCGGTCAGACCATCCACTCGCTTTTTCGGCTGCCGATCGGTGTGATTGCCGACAGCCCGATCGATCAGAACGATCAGGTGCGCAAGCTTCTCAACACCATCGATACCCTCGTCATCGACGAGGTCTCGATGGTCAATGCCGACCTCATGGACGCGATCGACCGCAGTCTGCGCCAGGCCAGGCAACGCCCGTTCGATGTATTCGGCGGAGTGCAGATCGTGCTGTTCGGTGACCCGTACCAGCTGGCTCCGGTGCCGGGCGGACCGGATGAGCGTGCCTATTTCGCCGACCACTACCGCTCGATGTGGTTCTTCGACGCGAAGGTGTGGCGTGATGCAGAGTTGCGCATCTTCGAGCTCACCGAAATTCACCGGCAGCGTGACAACGATTTTAAGCTCATGCTCAATGCCGTTCGGCATGGCCAGGTCACTGCCGAGATCGGCGGAGCTCTCAACGGCGCGGGGGCGCGAACGCCGCCGAGCGAGGGCGTGATCACTCTCGCGACCCGCAATGACGCTGTGAACCGCATCAACGCATCCGCTTTGAAGAAGCTGTCGGGTAAATCGCTCACAGCGAAGGCCGACATCACGGGGGATTTCGGCGGCAAGCAGTTTCCGGCCGACGAGGTGCTTGAACTCAAGGTGGGTGCGCAGGTGATGTTCCTGCGCAACGATTCCCCGCTCGACGGGGGGCCGCGTTGGGTAAATGGCAGCATTGGAACGGTGACGAAGGTCACCTCGACCGTGTTCGTGGACATCGACGGCGACGTGTTCGAGGTCGAGCCGACGGTGTGGGAAAAGTACAAGTACACCTACAACGCTGCGACCAAGAAACTGAGTCGGGATGTGGTGGCGGAATTCACGCAGTTTCCGCTGCGGTTGGCTTGGGCGGTCACCATTCACAAATCGCAGGGTGCCACTTACGCGCGGGCTGTTGTCGATCTTGGTGCGCGGGTGTTCAGCCCCGGCCAGACCTATGTAGCCCTGAGCCGGCTGACCAATCTGGACGGGCTCTACCTCACCCGCCCGCTGCGGCCGAGCGATATCATCGTCGATGAGAACGTCAAGCGTTTCATGAGCATCGAGGTTGTGCCGCCGGTAGCTGACCTGGCGGGCCTGGATGCATCGGGCCTGGATTCTTCAGGTTCGGGGAACAACAAACCCTAGAACGCACTATCCGTTTGATGTTCATGCTGGCGGGGCCCGTTTCACGCCCTGCGAAAGGCGTCGGTGCCATCAGTGCGATCAGTGCGATCCGTGGCCGGCCGGTTCCGGCGTGATAACCGCGGTCACTCCGTGCGACCCGTGGGGTAGGGCTTGGGAGCCGACCTCGGTGGCAGCGAGGGCCGGGGTGGTGAGCGCCGAGAGCAGGAAGCCTCCCACGACGACGCCGGTGAGAAAACGCCAACCGCTGGGCGTGGCGTCGCTGTGCAGAGCGGCACCGACGGGGGCAGCGGCTTTGCCCGGTGCGTGCCGCTGCGCGATAGCCACGGTAGCGGCCAAGAAAATGTTGAGCAGTGACGCAACGGCCATCGGGTAGAGCGGGAGACCGGTCTGGGCGCTCGTGACGCCGAGACCGCTGCCGAGGGCGGCGGTTGCTCCCCAGATGAAAACCGGTATGAGGGATGCTCCCACGATGATGCGGGGAACAATTATGCGGTCCCGGGCAAGGGTGGCGATTCCCCAGCCGAGTTCAGCGATGCCGAACCCGACCAGAAGAACCGACAGGGGAAACGGAGCGGTTACGCCCACGGCCAAGTGGATCAGAGCGGCGCCGAGAGCGGCGAAGCCCATCCAAATACGAGTTACCGGGGACATGATGCTCCTTGGGTGAATCTGCTGCGAAAGGATGGAGTGGTGCTGGGTGCTGGGTGCTGGGTGCTGGGTGCTGGGCGTCGGTCGTTACGCTGTGGCGTGGCTGCGAACCCTCTTGTCAGCGGTGAGGCCAACCCCGAGGAGCACGATCGCGCTGGCCAGGTGCAGAAAGTGGTCAGCGGTGTTGAGGGCCAGAATGTTCAGCGCGGTGCTCGCGATGAAGAATCCAACGATGCCCAGGAGCAAATAGACGGCTCCGATGGTGCTGTTGGTTGCCTTGGCGGCCGTGACGTTAGAGAGGCCGGCGATGAGCAGGGCGGCACCGATCAGAAGGTGCGCAACGTTGTGCAGAGGATTGACCTCGAAGATTCCCAAAAGCAATTCGCCCTGGGTGGCGATGAAACCGACGCTGCCGGTGACGGCGAAGCCGAGTAATCCAACGAGAAGGTAGACCGCGCCGAAGACGGTGGCGATCAGACGATTAGGTGATGTGCGCATTTCAGGTGCCTCCTGTTTGTTGCACGGCTAACCCGTGCTTGCTGTGAGTTCGGAGCTCCATCAACTTCGGATTGGTGACAATTGTGCCCCTAATCTCCCCTTTTGGGTGTCGGCGCATGAACTTATCGCAAAACGCCACAAGCGTGGCACTTAGGTCGGGTGCCACGCTTGTGGAAATAATTGGACGGTTCTGGCAGCTGTCTAACGACTTGGCGTTTCAGAACGAGCACATCCACCGTGCGTGTGAACTTACCCGTGTGTGCTCGCCGTCACTGGTGCAGGGGTATCGATTCACACGAACTCACCGAACGGCTGCCCGGGCGTTCGAGAAGAAAAAACCCGCGTACTACGCTTCAATCCAGCCAGTAGTCATCATCGATGTACGACTGGCCAAGGGGGGCAGTTGTGTCAATGGGGTCAGGAAGATCGTCGGCAGAAATGGCTTCCAGCTTCACGATCGAATGTGCCGTGATCAGAAGGGAGGTCTGCGAACGCAGGGAACTGAATATGTCGACGAAGCCGCCGCCGCTGTGGACTGCTGCCGTCATCGCAGCTTTGAGAGCCGAAACGTTGTAATCGCCGGAAAGGTAGAACCAGTCGTCGTTGATCGTCAGGCGGTAGCTCTGCATTACTTGGTCCGTTTCGTTAGTGCAGGGTGATGGCCGCGCTCGAGGCGATCTGTCGGCGGCTCACTATCGGCCGGTTGCTAGAACCTGGTTGACCCCCAGGGAGCGCGTTGAACCACGAGCGAGTCTTTCAATATACGGGAAATATTTCAAAGAACAAACTACTCATTCGTTGAGAAACTCCGAAATCAAGCTACCCGCTACACTGGCAGGACAGAGCGGCTGGGACGGGCCGTTTCGCGGGCCTGCGGCGCGGGCGAAACAGACAGACCAGAGGTCGGAGAACGTATGAAACTCGATATCGTGAGACGCACCGGGGATGGTCTCTCAGCATCCGCTCTTGCGTTTCTTCGGGGGATGGATCGCAACCGCAATCGGGTGGCGACGGAAGCCAACTTGACGGGGAGTGAGCTGCGAGCACTGACCCGTGTCGCTGAAGCGGGAAGCATTACCCCTAAACTGCTCGCGGAATCGATGGAAATTACGACGGGTGCCGTGACCGCGATTTCAAATCGCCTGGTGGCATTGGAGCTGGTCACCCGGGTGGCCCACCCGCACGATCGACGCAGCCTGCTCCTGGTATTGACCCCAGCCGCGGAACAGATCACCCAGAAGCTTTACAGCGACTTCGCGGCATTGATCGCTCGTGCCGCGCGAGACGTCAGCCCGGATGATCAGGTGCGACTGGGAGAGCTACTGACCTCGATGGCTCTCGTGGTGGATGCGGATGCGGATCTGATCCAGGCCGGGCCAACCCGGTAGCACCCTACGGGTGGAGCGTTCCGGCTCCCGCCAGGAGTGCGCGGTAGCCCTCGCGGTAGGTGGGGTAGGTGAAGGTGAAGTCGGTATCTCGCAGCAAGCGGTTGCTGAGAAGCTTGTCCCCGCCGCGCTGACTTTCCCGGGTGGAAGCTGGCACTGCTGACGGGTCCAGAACTAATTCGGGCAGGTCGAGCTCGGCGGCAAGAAAGGCCAGCACCTCGTTGCTGGGGACCGGGGCGTCATCCACGCCAAGATACAGAGGCGCTGGCAGTTCCGGGCGCAGCAACAGGTGCACGATCGCGGCTGCTGCGTCGTCCCGGTGGATGCGGTTAGTGTGGCGTGACTCGGCGGAGAGTGCGGCGCCAGCTCGTACCTGCGTGATCAGACGTTCCCGACCGGGGCCGTAGATGCCGGCCAGGCGCAAAACGGTGGCGCTGGGGATGCGGGCGTGCAACATTCGCTCGGCTTCGAACACGATGGAATCGGTACCCGGTTTCGGGTTCGCGGGGGTCTGCTCGTCAACGCGGCTGCCGTCGTTGATGTCGTAGACGGCCGTTGATGAGACGAGCAGCACGCGGCGGGGCGTGATGCCGGCGTCATCGAGCGCATCGAGCAGGTTGCGCAGGCCGTCCAGGTACGCGGCTCGGTAGGCACCGATTGTTGGGCTTCCAGCGGAGATCGCCATAACGACGAACTCAGTGTCGAACGCAATGACGGGCTTCTCACGGCTCAGATCGATCGACTGACCAATGATTTCCCTGGGGAGCACGCTCGCGTCGCGGCGCAGCCCGACCACCGCGTGCCCCAAGTCGGCGAAGCGCAAGCCGACCTCGGTGCCGAGGTCACCGCATCCGGCAATCAGTATCGTCATCTGTCTCCTTGCTTATCTCCACGGTATCGGGCGCACGTGACAGTTCGCCGTGCACAGGTGGCCGCTAGCATAAACGCATGCCTATTGTCCCTGACACGTCTGACTGGACCTGGGTGCTCGAACGCCCCTGCTCCGACTGTGGATTTCGAGCGAGCGAGGTGGACTTCGAGAACTTGCCGCGCCTGATTCGTGAGAACGCCGCCGCATGGCCTGCCGTGCTGGCGGGGGCGGATGTCGCGGCGCGCCCAAACGACCACACCTGGTCCGGCCTCGAATACGCGGCCCATGTGCGCGATGTCTGTCGCCTATTCGACGAGCGATTGCACCGCCTGCTCGATGAAGACGACCCGCTCCTGGCAAATTGGGATCAGGACGCCACTGCGGTGTCACAGCGGTACGACCTGCAGGATCCGGCAATCGTTGATGTTGAGCTTCAGGCCGCCGCGCAACGCGTTGCCGACAGCTTTGCATCGGTGCGAACGGATGCCCGCCGGCGTACCGCGCGCCGCAGCGACGGCCCATCGTTCACCGTAGAAACGCTCGGGACGTATTTTCTGCACGACATTGTCCACCACCGCCACGACGTACGCACCGACACCGGAGAAGACTCTGGAGCGGATGACGGGAATCGAACCCGCGCTATCAGCTTGGGAAGCTGAAGTTCTACCATTGAACTACATCCGCGCGCCCGCTGTGAATGATCAACAACCGGAACGCTGCCAGCATATCAACCCCGCGCGGCTAGGCTGGCACAGTGCTGCTCTCCGATCGCGATATCAAAGCTGAACTGAACGCTGGACGAATCGGTTTGGAGCCGCTCGACCCCGAGATGATCCAGCCGTCAAGCATTGATGTGCGACTTGACCGACTGTTTCGGCTATTCGACAACCACAAGTACGCCTACATCGATCCGGCCGAGGACCAGCCCGAGCTGACCCACTTGATCGAGACCAAGCCCGACGAGCCGTTCATCCTGCACCCGGGTGAGTTCGTGCTCGGCGCCACCTACGAGCAGGTCACCCTGCCAGACAATGTGGCCGCCAGGCTCGAGGGGAAGAGCTCTCTCGGTCGCCTCGGCCTGCTCACCCACTCGACGGCCGGGTTCATCGACCCGGGCTTTTCCGGCCACGTCACGCTCGAGCTCAGCAATGTCGCGACGCTGCCGATCAAACTCTGGCCCGGAATGAAGATCGGCCAGCTGTGTTTCTTCCAACTCAGCTCTCCGGCTGAAAAACCCTATGGTTCCAGTGAATACGGCTCTCGGTACCAGGGCCAGCGTGGCCCGACTGCCTCGCGTTCGTTTCAAAACTTTCACCGCACCACTATCGGGCGCTGAGAGAACCGAACGTACGCCGGCGGTAATCCGAACGTAACCTCGCGTCGGGTAAAATTTGGGCATGACCTCCATGCCGACCCGATTCGACGAGGCGCTCATCGCGCACGGCCCAACGCCGGAATACCCCGGACGCATGCACCTCTTCGGCCAGATGGTCGGTTCCTGGACTGCTAAGGGGTCCCGCCTCGATGAAACCACCAATGAATGGATCGCACGCGACTTCATCTGGATGGTCGAATTCGTCCTCGACGGCCGGGCCGTGCAAGACGTCGAGATCGTCGCGAGCACGACGCATCCGTCTGGACGTGAAACCGTCGCCACCGCGCTGCGCGTCTACGACCCGTTCGCGGGAGCCTGGCGCGTGAGCTACTTCGCCCCGGCCCTGGGCGAATACTGCCAACTCGTCGCCACACCGTACCGGCATGGCGTGCGGCAGGAAGGCACCCGCACCGACGGTCGCCCGATCCGGTGGAACTTCACTGCCATCACCCCCGACAGCTACAAATGGGAAGGTTGGGTCTCCGCCGACGAGGGCGCTACCTGGCAACTCATCAGTCACAACGAGGCCACCCGCATCCGCTGAGAAACGGATACTGGTGGCCTCGGTGTTTAGGCGGATTACAGGGCGAACTTGAACCCGAGGTCAGCGGGGTACTCGCCGAGAGCGGTGAGATTCGTGGCTGCGGCCTGCAGGGCGGCAAGGGTCAGCGCGAGGGTGCCCGGGCCAAAACTGACCCGGGAGACACCGAGCTCGGCGAGACGCTGAAGCGGAACAAGTCCGGGCGCGCCGATCACGGAGATTTTGCCGTTGACCTGCTCAATCGCGCGGGCGACTTTATCTTCGTCGGTCAAGCCGAGGAAGAAGATGACGTCGGCGCCGGCGGCGAGGTAGGCGTTGGCGCGGGCCACGGCTTCTCCCCAGTCGCCTCCGCCGGCCAGGGTGTCGACGCGCGCGTTGATGACGAGCGGGATACCGCTCTGGTCGGCTCCGGCTCTGGCCGCGGCCACGCGGGCGGCGGCGGTTTCGATGTCGAACTGCGGGGCTTTTGCCGCGCCGACGGAGTCCTCGATGTTGATGCCGACAATGCCGGATTCCTCGATGAGGCGACGCACGTTGCGGGTCACGCCAACGGCATCCGGTGCGTACCCCTTCTCGAAATCGGCCGAGACGGGCACGTCGACAGCGCCGGCGATGATCGTAGCAGCGATGATGGCCTCGTCGAGGGAGAGGCCCTCGCCGTCTTGCAGGCCGCGCACGTTCGAGATGGAGTGGCTCGCAGTCGCGAGGGCCTTGATGCCGGGCGTGTCGGCGACGACCTTGGCGGTGATGGCGTCCCACACGTTGGTCACGATGAGAGGCTCACCGGGCACGTGCAACGAGAGCAAAAGTTCGGCCTTCTGGAGCTGGGTATGTGTCATGCCATTCAGTCTGACCGGCCTGTGTCCACTAAGCGAGGGGACAGCCTTATTTCAGCGGATGCTCAGGAAAGACGGTTTGGCGCCCAGCCGAGTAGGGCGGTGGAGGTCAGCGCGCCAGCTACCGGTGGGCGCGCCCGCTCTAGATGGCGCGCCCACCGGAACCGGGCGCGCTGAGACTTTCCGGCACACGGATGCGCTGGGTCACCGCTAACGGATCTGCTGCTGCTTCGCCGAAACCGGAATGAGCAGCAGCAGGCCCAGGAATAGCACGAGCATGATGCCGAGAATGCCCCAGTAGGTCTCGCCGAAGAGTGTGACCATGATCGCGAAAGCGGTCGGCGCGAGAAAGCTCACGGCCCGACCGGTCGTGGCGTAGAGCCCGAAGATCTCGCCCTCGCGGCCGAGGGGAATGAGGCGGGCCAGAAAGGTGCGGCTGGCCGACTGGGCCGGCCCGACGAACAGGCACAGGGCCAGTCCCGCCGTCCAGAACACTATCTGCCCGCCGTCGTGCAGAAAAAACACTAGAAGGCCGCTCACCAGCAGCCCGACCAGCGCGGTCACAATGATCGGCTTGGCGCCGAGCCGATCGTCGAGCGCGCCGACGCTCATGGTGGCCACGCCCGCGACCACATTGGCCGCGATCGCGAAGATGATGACCTCGCCGGGGGAGAATCCGAAAACGGATGCCGCGAGCACGCCCCCGAACGTGAAGACGCCGGCCAGACCATCACGGAACACCGCGCTCGCAATGAGAAAGTAGACCGTCTGGCGGCTGGTCTTCCAGAGGCGGGCGATGTCGTGGCCGAGCACGACGTAGGAGCGAAAAAAGCTGACCTTCGCGCGGAGGGCGGCCTGTGGTGCCCGATACTCCGGCACTCGTAACAGTACGGGCAACGCGAACAGGCCAAACCAGGCGGCCGCGAGCAGCATGGAGACCCGCACGGCTTGACCGTTGTCGGCGGTGACCCCGAACAAGCCGACCTCGGGCTGGATGAAGCCGAAGTACACGATAAGCAGCAGCACAATGCCGCCGAGATACCCCATGCCCCAGCCGAATCCGCTCACCGTGCCAATCGTGCGCGGCGTCGAAACCTGCCCGAGCATGGCGTTGTAGTTGACCGCCGCGAATTCAAAGAAGACGTTGCCGGCCGCGACCAGAAACAAGCCGAGGAGCAGGTAGCTCGGGCTTGCCTGCACGAAGAACATGGCCGCCGTCAGTACCACGACGATGAGGGTATTGACGCCGAGCCAGAACTTGCGGCGGCCGGACGTGTCGGAGCGTTGCCCGGTGATCGGGGCCAATACCGCGATCACCAGACCGGCGATGGCCAGCGCCCAGCCGAGCTGGGCCGAGATGACGTCTTCGTCGCCGAAGGAAGAGCCGGTGATGTACACGGTGAAGACGAAGGTCGTGACGACCGCGTTGAAGGCTGCCGATCCCCAGTCCCACAACGCCCAGGCCAGCACCCGACCACGCGTTGGAACGGCACCCGTGTCTACGGCGACAGTCTCGGTCATGTGCACAATCTACTGCCCCGGGAGAAACATCCGCGCGAAGCAAAGTTGAGTCACTCACACTCAACTTTCAGCCACAGAAATTGACAGGGACGCGACAGCGCTGGAATACTTGAGCCATCGAGGCTCAAGTCTTGAGATCACTTAGTAGTTCGTTTCACACCTGATTGAAGGAGAACAACCCACATGGCTCGTGCAGTAGGTATTGACCTCGGAACCACCAACTCTGTGGTGGCCGTGCTCGAAGGTGGAGAACCCACCGTCATCGCCAACGCTGAAGGCTTGCGCACGACCCCCTCGGTGGTCGCGTTCACCAAGGACGGCGAGGTTCTCGTCGGAGAAACCGCCAAGCGTCAGAACGTCACCAACGTCGACCGCACCATCTCCAGCGTCAAGCGCCACATGGGCACCGGCTGGAACGTCGCCATCGACGACAAGAAGTACACCCCGCAGGAGATTTCGGCGCGTATCCTCGCCAAGCTCAAGCGCGACGCCGAGCAGTACCTGGGCGAGAAGGTCACCGACGCCGTCGTGACCGTGCCCGCATACTTCAACGACGCCGAGCGCCAGGCCACCAAGGAGGCCGGCGAGATCGCCGGACTCAACGTGCTGCGCATCATCAACGAGCCCACCGCCGCCGCGCTGGCCTACGGCCTCGACAAGGGCAAGGAAGACGAGCTCATCCTGGTCTTCGACCTCGGCGGCGGAACCTTCGACGTGTCCCTGCTCGAGGTGGGCAAGGACGACGACTTCTCCACCATCCAGGTGCGCTCGACCGCCGGTGACAACCGCCTCGGCGGCGACGACTGGGACCAGCGCATCGTTGATCACCTGATCAAGCGCTTCAAGGAGACCACCGGCGTTGACGTGTCCAAGGACAAGATCGCCAAGCAGCGCCTGAAGGAAGCAGCCGAGCAGGCCAAGAAGGAACTCTCGTCGAGCATGTCGACGAGCATCCAGCTGCCCTACCTGTCGCTGACCGAAAACGGCCCGGCCAACCTCGACGAGACGCTCACCCGCGCCCAGTTCGAGAAGATGACCGAAGACCTGCTCGACCGCACCAAGAAGCCCTTCCAGGACGTCATCCGTGAGGCTGGCGTCAAGGTCGGCGACATCGCCCACGTCGTTCTCGTCGGTGGCTCCACCCGCATGCCCGCCGTCTACGAGCTCGTCAAGAGCGAGACCGGCGGCAAGGACCCGAACAAGGGCGTCAACCCGGACGAGGTCGTCGCCGTTGGCGCTGCCCTCCAGGCTGGCGTGCTGAAGGGCGAGCGCAAGGACGTTCTGCTCATCGACGTCACCCCGCTGAGCCTCGGCATCGAGACCAAGGGCGGCATCATGACCCGCCTGATCGAGCGCAACACGGCCATCCCGACCAAGCGCAGCGAAACCTTCACCACGGCCGACGACAACCAGCCGTCCGTTGCAATCCAGGTTTTTCAGGGCGAGCGTGAGTTCACCCGGGACAACAAGAACCTCGGAACCTTCGAGCTCACCGGTATCGCCCCGGCGCCGCGAGGAATTCCGCAGGTTGAGGTCACCTTCGACATCGACGCCAACGGCATCGTGCACGTGTCCGCCAAGGACAAGGGCACCGGCACCGAGCAGTCGATGACCATCACGGGCGGATCCTCGCTCGCGAAGGAAGACATCGAGCGCATGGTACGCGAGGGCGAAGAGCACGCCGCCGAAGACAAGCGCCTGCGCGAAGTCGCCGAGACCCGCAACACGGCCGAGCAACTGGCCTACTCGATCGAGAAGCTGATCAAGGACAACGTCGACAAGCTGCCCGAAGACGTGAAGAATGAGGTGCAGAGTGATGTCGACGCCCTCAAGTCTGCTCTTGCGGGCGACGACGACGACGCGGTGAAGACCGCGTACGACAAGCTCAACGAAAGCCAGGGCAAGCTCGGCGAAGCCATCTACAAGTCCAGCCAGGCGGATGCCGCAGCCGGCTCTGACGAAGCCGGTACCGATCAGGCTCCCGCCGAGGAGAACAAAGACGAAGACGTTGTCGACGCCGAGGTTGTTGACGACGACGAAGACGACAAGACAAAGAAGTAGGCCGCAACTATGGCTGACAAGAAACATCCAGACGACGACGCGTCCGCTGCGGGAGTGCCGGATGACGGCACCGCCGCGGGCGCGCCCGATGACGCAACGCCCGACGCAGCATCCGCTGCCGACGCTGATGCCTCGGCCGACGGGATCGAAGAAGACGAGCTGACCGTTCAGGACATTCTGGACGCGGCAGAGCGCGAAGTTGCCGAGCCGACGAGTGAACACCTCGCCGACCTCAAGCGTGTGACGGCAGAGTACGCCAACTATCGTCGGCGTACAGAGGCCAACCGTGCCATTGAGAAAGAGCGCGTCACCGGGGATATCGTCAAGATACTGATTCCGGTACTCGACGATATCTACCGGGCGGAGAAGCACGGCGATCTCGTGCCCGACTCGGCTTTCGCCACGATCGCGGCCAAGCTGCGGTCGAGCGTTGAGCGACTTGGACTCACCTCGTTCGGCGCGGTCGGCGACCCCTTCGACCCGACTATGCACGAGGCGATCTTCCAGCAGCCCAGTGCGGTCGTCGACACCGAAACCGTTGGCGACGTCGCGGAGACGGGGTACTACCTCGGTTCCACGCTGTTGCGTGCGGCCAAGGTCGTCGTTCAGGTACCGAGCGATGGCTAGCCAGGACTGGTTCGACAAAGACTTCTATAAGGTTCTCGGGGTATCGAAAGATGTCACGCCGGCCGAGTTGAAGAAGGCGTATCGCAAACTCGCTCGTAAATACCACCCGGACTCCAACCCGGGGAACCCCGCCGCTGAGGCAAAGTTCAAGGAATTGAGTGAGGCGCACTCGGTGCTGAATGATGCCGCCCAGCGCAAGGAATATGACGCCGTACGGGCAATGGGCAGCGGGGCGCGGTTCGCCGCGCCCGGCGGCCGGGCTCAGAGTGGCGGCTTCGAGGACGCTTTCGGAGGCATGTTCGGCGGCGGAAGCCGTCAGCAGAGTTACACCTTCGAGCAGGGCGGTTTCGACGATATCCTCGGGGGTATGTTCGGACGAGGTGGCCAAGGTGGGGGCGGTTTCGGCAACCCGACCGGTGGCTACCGCGGCTCGGGCGCACCGACGCGCGGGCGGGACGTGATCGCCTCGACGACCATTGATTTCATCACAGCCACCCAGGGCGACCAGATCAGTCTGCAAACTCAGGACGGTCGACCGATCAAGGTCAAGGTTCCGGCCGGAGTCGCCGATGGGCAGAAGATTCGACTGCGTGGCAAGGGGCAGCCGAGCCCGGACGGTGGAGAAACCGGCGATATCGTGCTGACGATCACCGTGCGCAAGCACCCGGTGTTCGAACGCGACGGACTCAATCTGCGGGTAACCGTACCGGTCACTTTCGTCGAGGCCAGCCTCGGCGCGACGATCGAGGTACCCACCCTCGGCGGCAGCCCCGTCAAGTTGCGCGTTGCCCCCGGTACTCCTGGTGGCCGGGTGCTGCGGGTCAAGGGTCGCGGCGTCACCACGGCCAAGGGCACGGGCGACCTGCTCGCCGTCGTGCAGGTCGCTGTGCCCTCACATTTGTCGAAGGATGCGGAAGAGAAACTGGCCGCGTTCGCCGATGCGCTGCCCAAGGAAAACCCGCGCGATGAATTGATTGCTCGGGCCAAGGGCTGATTATGGACGAGACCACCCGGGTTTTCGTGATTTCCACGGCGGCCGAGCTGGCGGGAATGCACCCGCAAACCCTGCGTCAATACGATCGCCTGGGCCTCGTCAGCCCAGAACGTACCCCCGGCAAGAGCCGACGGTACTCCATGCTCGACGTGGCAAAGCTCCGTGAAATTGCGGAACTGGGCTCTGAAGGCGTGAGTTTGGAAGGCATCCGTCGTATCCTCGAACTCGAGGATCACGTGCGCGGGCTCGAAAATCGCCTGCGCGAGTTGGAATCGACGCTCGCCGACGAACTACTGAACCGACCGGGCCGCCGCGTTTTCGCGGCTGGCTCGGCTGGTGATGTTATTTCAATGAAGGCGGGCACCCGCACCAGGCGCAGCAACCAGGTTGTCATCTGGCGGCAGCCCAGACCATAGTCAGTTATCTGTAACAAGCTTCACGTTTCTGCCCCACAGCACGAACTGGTTGCACCAGCACTTCTCTCAGGGGGATCCATGTCCAAATCGGACGCGTATGACCAGTCCGCGCTGCGGAACGCCAACACTTCGTCGAAAAACACCATGTCGGACGAGTTCGGGGCCGTGTCGAATGACAGCATGAACGGGTTCGATTTCGACCGCCTGCGTCGTCGCCCCGACATTGAGGCGGAGAACCTGTTCGCCGTCGACGCGAGTGACCGCCTCATTCTCGATGAAGCCGCCGGCGCACTCGCGGCATACCGTTCCGGTGGCGTCGTCGTGCTCGAGGATCGCTATGGCGCCCTGACCCTCGGCGCCGCTGCCCTGCACGACGCCCGCGGCATCCGTGTCTACCAGGATGCGCTCTCGGGCGAATACGCGCTCGACAGCAATGCCTCCGGCGTCAACCTGACGGATGCCTACCGCTCACTGCCGCTCGGCGAAGAGTTGTTGAAAGACGCCCACGTCGTGCTGTTACAGCTGCCGAAGAGCCTCGACGCGCTCGACGAGATCGCCGGCGCCATCGCCAAGTACGCCGCTCCCGACGTGATCGTCTTTGCCGGCGGCCGTATCAAGCACATGACCGTGAGCATGAATGAGGTGCTGCGCCGCCACTTCGGAGCCCTCAATGTGCGCCCGGCCCGCCAGAAGTCCCGCGTGCTCATCGCTTCCGCACCGTTGGCCTCGTCGACGAGCGACTGGCCACGCAGCGAAAAGCACGACGACTTCGACCTCACCGTGCGCGGCCACGGTGGCGTGTTCGCCGGAACCAGCATCGACATCGGCACCCGAGCGCTGCTTGAGGTGCTCGACCGGATGAAGCCCGACGCCGAGCGCGCCATCGACCTCGGCTGCGGCACCGGAGTGCTCGCCGCGGCCCTGGCTGCCCAGCGCCCGCTGCTGCAGGTACTCGCGACGGATCAGTCGGCTGTGGCCGTCGCATCCGCTCGCGCAACGATCGACGCCAACGCACTCGCCGATCGTGTCACCGTCGTGCGCGCCGATGGCCTCTCTGGCCAGCCGGATAACTCGGCTGATCTGATTCTGCTCAACCCGCCGTTTCATATTGGAGCGTCGGTGCATGCTGGCCTCGCTGAGAAACTCTTCATCGACGCGGCGCGCGTACTGGCACCCGGCGGCGAACTGTGGACCGTGTGGAATACCCACCTGGGTTACCGCCCGATGCTCACCCGCATCGTCGGTTCGACCCGCCAGGTTGGCCGCAACACCAAGTTCACGGTGACGGTGTCGACCGGCCGCTGACGTTTCGCCGTGGTCAGGCGCGCACGAGCAGTTCGCCGTTGAGTACCTCGAGCTCCCACGCGGCCGCGCCATCCGCGTGGTCGTAGTGGTGATGCACGAGGTTGATCGAGGCATTGTTGATGCTGCCGATGGACTGGTCCAGGGCGTTTTCGAGGCTCAGTCGAATGAGCGTGCCGTGGGCGACGACGATGATGCGCTCTCCGGGGTGATTTCGGGCGAGCTCGCACAGGGCGTCGATGCCACGCGCGGCGACGTTTTCCTCGGTCTCGGCTCCATGGAATCCGCCCGGAAAACGCAGGGCGTCGAGCTGGGCGCCGGCGCGAAGGCCCTCGGCTGGTCCGTAATCGCGCTCGATCAGACCCGGAATGCGGCGGGCCGCGTCGAGGCCTAGCTCTTCGCCGATCAGATCAGCGGTTTCGGCCGCACGAGAAAGCGGCGACGAGACAATGAAATCCCAGTCATACCGGGAGAGTGGGGCGACGGCATCCGCTGCCTGACCGCGCCCCACGTCGTTGAGCGGAATGTCGGTGGCGCCCTGGATGCGCGCGGCGGCGTTCCAATCGGTCTGGCCGTGGCGGATGAGGGCGAAGGTTGTCGTCGTGGTCACTGATCTATTCTGCCTTGGCCGACTGGGAGTGCGCGGCGGGCCACAATGCGCGCTTCCCGTTTCGGCAGAGCCCCAGCCAAGCGGGCCAGGTCTGTGATCGCCCAGGCCAGCAGCACGACGAGCAGCGCGTTGCGCGCCGTCAGCAGCAGCAGGGAGAACAGATCGCCGTCGATGAGCGGCAGGTAGAAAATGGGAAAGACGAGCGTCGTCAGGCCGGAGATAGCCAGCGTCAGCGTGGCGGGGACCCGCCACTCAGCCCAGCTGCGGCCGACACCGACCGCAACCACCGGCACCAGCCACAACATGTATTGCGGTGAACCGACCTTGTTGAAGACGATGAACGCGCTGACCAGGGCGAGGGCTCCAACGAGCAGCAGTTGGCCGGCATCTGCTCGCCGATGCTGGGCAATGAGCATCAGCACGAAAATCGCCGCGATGGCGCCGAACATGACCGGCGTCATCAGGGAAGCGACCACGTCGGTACCGGGTCCGCTCACCTCACGGGTGGCGATGGCAAAATTCTCGTAGATGAACGTGCTCTGGTGACCGAGTGTGGCCAGCCACACCCACACAGTGGTGATGGGCGCCTCGAGTTGCAGTGCGCGGTCAGATTGTTGGGTGACGAAACTGATGAGATATTGCAGGCCCCCCACCAGCCAGACGAATACCGCCACCCCCGACGAGACGGCCGCACCGACAAGTACCACCGTGCGGCGACGCGGCGACACGGTGGCGACTGCGAGGAACACGGCCGCTGGCCACACCTTGATCCAGGTGGCGAGGGTCAGCACGACCGCGGCGACGACCGGCCGGCGCGCGAGCAGCACGAGTGCGACGATGACGAGCGGTGCGGTGAGTCCTTCCAGTCGCAGTAGCCCGACCGGGCTCAGCAGAAACGACGCGAACAGCCAGTACCAGGCCGATTTGAAGCCGCCGCGGCGACGTCCCCAATCGGTGAGCGCTCCGACCGCGACGGCATTCAACGCCGTGGTCAGCAGGTACCACAGGAGTTGGTAGAGCAGCGGACCGGCGATGCCCGCAAACGCGATCGGCAGCATGGCGCCGATCGGGTACACCCACCCGGTGTCGATACCCTGCCAGATGCCGTGCTGCAAGCCGAGTTCCGCCCAGGTGCGGTACAGCGGAAGGTCGCCGAGTACCCGGCCGGTCAGGATGGTGGGCAGCAGGGCGAACAGGAACACCGCGTGCAGACCGAGAAAACCCAGCGCGAGGGTGCGTGGGCGTTGCAGTGTGAGGCGGCGAGCCGGCGTGAGCATGCGAGCAAGGCGGGCGTCGACCCGATCAAAAATGGTGGACATAGGACCGTTTCTGCAGTGTGCGACGTGGTGCCGTCGCGTGCAGTCTAGGGGGTATGGATGAACTGTTGGTGTCGTCTCAGGCCAGGAGCTCGCGAATATCGGCCGCGGTCAGGGCGGCACCCTGCGGCGCTCCGTCGGTCATGACACTTTCGAACAGGCGCGCTTTGGTGGCTTTGAGGGCCATGACTTTTTCTTCAATGGTGTCCTTGGACACCAGGCGATAGACCATGACGTTCTTTGTTTGTCCGATGCGGTGTACGCGGTCGACGGCCTGGGCTTCGGTCGCCGGATTCCACCACGGGTCCAGCAGAATGACGTAGTCGGCCTCGGTGAGGTTGAGGCCGAATCCGCCAGCCTTGAGACTGATCAGAAAAACGGAGCTCGAGCCCTCTTTGAAGTCGCTGATGGCCTTGGCCCGGTTGCGGGTCTTGCCGTCGAGGTAGGAGTAGCTGATCCCAGCGGCGTCGAGCCGGTCCCGTGCCTTGCCGAGGTACTGGGTGAACTGGCTGAAAATCAGGGTTCGGTGACCCTCGGCGACGGTATCTTCCAGAAGTTCCAGCAGGGCGTCGAGCTTGGTCGAGGGAATACTGTCGTACTTCGCGTCATACAGGCTCGCGTCGAGACTGAGCTGGCGCAGCATGGTGAGTGAGCGAAAAATCTCGAACCGGTTCGCGTTCATGTCCTCGATCAGACCGAGTACCTTCTGCCGTTCGCGGGCAAGGTGCATGTCGTAGACCTTGCGGTGCCTCGGGTGCAGGTCGAGTTCGAGCACCTGTTCCTGCTTCTCGGGCAGGTCGCTGGCGACTTCAGCCTTCGTGCGCCGCAGCATGAAGGGACGGATGCGGCGGCGCAGCTGTGCGAGCCGGTCGGCGTCGGCATCCGTTTCAATGGGCTTGCGGTAGTAGTCGGCAAAGCGGCTCGGGCTCGGGAACAGGCCCGGAGCGGTGATGGAGAGCAGCGACCACAGCTCCATCAGGTTGTTTTCCATCGGGGTGCCGGTGATAGCGAGCTTGAAGGGAGTGCGCAGGCGGCGGGCGCACACGTGTGCCTTGCTCTGGTGGTTCTTGACGAATTGGGCCTCGTCGAGCAGCAGCCCGGCCCAGTCGTAAGCGTTGTACTCCTCGAAGTCGAGTCGGAACAGCGTGTATGAGGTGATCACAACGTCTGCCTGGCCCATTACATCGAGCAGGCTGGAGCCGCGTTTTCCGGTGGTCTGGGTGATGGCTGTTGTCGTCAGGTCAGGCGCGAACCGAGCGCATTCGGTGGCCCAGTTGGAGACGACGCTGGTGGGAGCGACCACGAGAAAGGGCTTGCGAGTGGAGCCTTCCGCAGCGCGTTGGCTGTCGCGGGCGTGGGCGATGAGGGCGATGGCCTGCAGCGTCTTGCCGAGTCCCATGTCGTCGGCCAGCACGCCGCCAAGCTGGTGGTCGTAGAGAAAGCTGAGCCAGTCAAATCCGGTCTGCTGGTAGGCACGCAGGGTGGCGTGCACGGCCGGCGGGAGCGGGCGTTGGGCGATGGGCGCGGCCTCAGCCGAGCCGTGCAGGGCGGCGAGGCCCTCGACGGCGCTGCGCCAGGACGCGGCCTGCTCGGCGACGACACCGAGCAGTTGCAGTTCGTCCCACAGGTCGGCCTGAAAACGGCTGAGACCAAGCGTGCCTGCGTTGCTCTCCTGCAGGCCGCGCGCTTCTTCGATCAGCCGCCGCAGTTGCTGCAGTTCGGGCCGGTCGAGACTGAAGTACGTGCCGCTGTCGAGGATCATCAGGTCTTGATCGGTGGCCAGCGCCCGAAACAAATCGTCGAAGGGGATGTCTTCGCCCTCGATCGTCACGGTGACGGCGAGATCGAACCAGTCTCGGGTGTCGGTGCTTTCAGTGGTGGCGAGGCTGATCACCGGCGCTTCGTCGGCTTCACGGTAGCTCGGGGCGTCGGCCGAGATCTGCACGGCAATGCCGGCGGCCTCGAGTTTCGGCACGGCCTCGCCGAGAAACGTGATCATGATGGCGCTGCGCAGTTCCGACTGCTCGAGGAGTCGGGCCGGGCTGATCGGTGTGGCCGGTTGCCAGAGCTCCGTGAACGAGGCGATTTCGCGGTTGACCGCTTGCAGCGTGTCGTGTTCGCGGGTGAGGTCGCGAAAGTGGGTGTCGCCGGGCGTCGGGCGCAGGGGGTGGCGGTACAGCACGGAGGCCGGTTCGACCGCGTCCGTGCTGATCGAATCCGGGACCGATTCGGCGTTCGATTCGGTGGGCGCGACGTAGAGCCACTCCCATGCGACGGCGATGCGGGCATCCGTTTGGTGGGTGATCGTCAGCGCCAGCTGGGGTCGGGCCGTTCTGGGCAGCTCGAACGAGGTGTCGTGACTGGTCAGGGTCAGTTTTTGCTGCAGAAACGGGTAGTAATCAGACAGGAATGAGGGCTCGTCGTCGGCTGGAATGTCAAAGCCCCCGGTGACGGCGAGCGCACGGATCTCAGAGCTGACCAGCACATTCAGTGGTGCGAGAACGAGCTGCCTGCCGGTTGCGAGCGGGTCAGCGGGGCTCGTGAACGTGTAAGCGCCGTGCGCCGGGTCGCCAATGAATCCGAATTCCGCGCCGCGGTGCAGCTGTTCGCCCAGCATGAGCAACGGGGTCAGTTGCAGGCCCTCATCGTCGCGGCGAATGTTCAACTCGAGCGATGCCGGCGTGGGCGAGAGCAGAACGGGATTCTGGGCATCCGTAGCGCAGACCAAGGGCAGCCCGCTCAACTGTGCTTCGTGGAGCAGGTCCCAGAAGGCCTTGTTCTCGAAGTTGTCGAGGTAGAGCCAGTGGTCGGTGTAGCTGTAATAGCGCTGGCCGGTGGCCGAGAGGGCGTAGAGGGCGTTCAGTATTTTGCGGTGGCCGCGGTTATAGGTGCCGGGGGTCCAGGACAGGTTGTCCCAGGTGAGGGAGCCTCGGATCCATTTGCCCTTCTTGCCCATGACCATGGGGCGTGCGCCGAGACGGCGGGGGGCCGGACGTTTGCTCGGGCTGTAGGCCGGGTCGAGCAGGTCGAATTGCAGCGCGAGGGCCGTGCTTGTGACAGCGGCGCCGGCAGTCGACTTGGCGATCGGCCCCAGGGCGGCGCGCCAGGCGGGCACCGGCGGGCGAATGGGAATGACCGGTGCTGGGGCGGCCGGCTGGTATGCGCCCGGCACGAAGGTCGATTCGAACACCGGCGTGCGACGGTCGCCGATGGCGCGCATGTTCGAGGCTGCGCGCTCAGCGTTCAGTTCGGCGGGCGTGCTGCGGCTGGCCAGGAGCAGGGCGGCGACGTGTTTGCAGTTGCTGCCCATGGGGCAGGTGCAGGTTCCGCTGGCCCGCACAGCCTGGCCGGCAGCATTCAGCGTGAACGAGACGAGCACGGTGTACGGCTGCGGGCTGGTGCCACTCACTCGACCGGTGAGGTGTGTTCCCGACGAGGCCCAGGACTGCTCGGTGACGTGCCCGTTGCGGGCGTACCGTTCACCGCGCGAGAACGACTGGCTGCCAACGATGCGGGCGATCTCGTGGGTGCTGAGGGAATGAGCCATAGGTGGGGGAGCTCCGTAAGAAAAAGGGACCAACGATTATTGTCTCACGGGAGGCTGCACGGCCCCGCGCTGATTCCGCCGCTCTCGCGGCACGTGTCGGTGACGTTGGCGCTCCTAACCCGGGGTGCCCCGAACTCTGACAAGTGCCGCGATACCGGCGGATGACTGGTGTCAGCCGCCTGTGGCCGACGAGATATTCAGCCCGCGAATATTCGACGCCGGGAAGATGGTCGGGGTACTAAACTTGAGTCAGTAAGGCTCAAGTTTAGAGGAGACAGCGATGCAAGCCGGTCAGCGACCACCGCAGCAAGACGCCAAGACGGCCCTCGAGTTGTATGGGGTGAACCTCACCGACATCGCCCGCAGCGGCAAGCTCGACCCGGTGATCGGGCGTGACGCCGAAATTCGCCGGATCAGTCAGGTGCTCACCCGGCGCACCAAGAACAACCCCGTGCTGATCGGGGAACCCGGCGTCGGCAAGACGGCCGTGGTCGAGGGGCTGGCCCAGCGCATCGTGGCCGGAGATGTCGCCGACTCACTCAAAGACAAGCAACTGGTCTCTCTCGACCTCGCTGCCCTCGTAGCCGGTGCCAAATATCGCGGTGAATTTGAGGAACGGCTCAAGGCCGTACTCAAGCAGATCAACGACGCCGACGGGCAGATCATCACCTTCGTCGACGAACTGCACACTCTGATGGGTGCTGGTGGCGGCGAAGGCTCCGTCGCGGCCAGCAACATGCTCAAGCCCATGCTCGCCCGCGGCGAACTGCGCCTGATCGGTGCCACGACCCTCAATGAATACCGCGAATTCATCGAAAAGGATGCCGCGCTCGAGCGCCGCTTCCAGCCGGTACTCGTCGATGAACCGTCGGTTGAGGACACCGTTGCCATCCTCCGCGGGCTCAAGGAACGCTATGAAGCTCACCACAAGGTGACCATCGCCGATTCTGCCCTCGTGGCCGCGGCATCCCTCTCCAATCGCTATATCACCGCTCGCCAGCTGCCCGACAAGGCCATCGACCTCATCGACGAGGCCGCGAGCCGGCTGCGCATGGAGATCGATTCCTCGCCGGTGGAGATCGACGAACTGCGGCGCAGCGTCGATCGGCTCAAGCTCGAAGAGCTCGCTCTCAAGAAGGAGAAGGACGATGCCTCGAAGGCACGTCTGGTGAAGCTGCGCAGCGATCTGGTGGAGCGCCAGGCCACCCTCAAAGAGTTGCAAGCACGCTGGGACAGCGAGCGGGCCTCGCTGAACCGGGTCGGCGAGCTGCGTGAGCGGCTCGATGCCGCCCGCATTGAATCGGACCGGGCACAGCGTGAGGGAGACCTCGAGAAGGCATCCCGGCTGCTCTACGGTGACATTCCGGTGATGGAGCGCGCGCTCGCCGACGCCGAACAGGAGGAATCCGTCGGCCCACGCATGGTGAACGATCAGGTTGCCAGCGAGGATATCGCCGCCGTGGTCGCCGCGTGGACAGGCATTCCGGTCGGCCGGCTATTGCAGGGCGAAACCGACAAACTGCTCAACCTCGAAAACGAGCTCGGCCACCGCCTGATCGGGCAGAAGCGCGCCGTGCGCGCGGTCGCCGACGCCGTGCGGCGTTCGCGTGCCGGCATCTCCGACCCCGACCGGCCGACCGGATCCTTTCTCTTCCTCGGCCCGACCGGCGTCGGAAAGACCGAGCTGGCCAAGGCGCTCGCCGAGTTTCTGTTCGACGATGAAAAAGCCATGGTGCGCATCGACATGAGTGAGTACGGCGAGAAGTTCTCGGTGTCTCGCCTGGTGGGGGCGCCTCCGGGCTATGTCGGCTACGAGCAGGGCGGCCAGCTCACCGAGACCGTGCGGCGTCGCCCATACTCGGTGATTCTGTTCGATGAGGTGGAGAAAGCGCACCCCGAGGTGTTCGACGTACTGTTGCAGGTGCTCGACGACGGCCGCCTCACCGACGGTCAGGGGCGCACGGTAGATTTTCGCAACACCATTCTCGTGCTCACCTCGAATCTCGGTTCGCAGTTTCTGATCGACCCGACCCTGTCGGTGGAACAGAAAGAGGCGGCAGTGCAGAGCCTCGTGCGGCAGGCTTTCAAGCCGGAGTTCGTCAACCGGCTCGACGACATCGTGGTGTTCTCCTCGCTGACAACCGACGAGCTCGGCGAAATCGTCGAACTCGACGTCGACCGATTGCAGAAGCGCCTCGCCGAACGCCGGCTGGACCTTGCCGTAACACCGGATGCCCGCCGCTGGCTGGCCGAGCGTGGTTACGACCCGATCTACGGTGCGCGTCCGCTACGGCGTCTCATGCAGCGCGAGATCGACGACCGCCTGGCGAGGGCGCTGCTGGCCGGCGATATTCGTGACGGCGACACGGTGTTGGTGGCGCTGGCGGCCGACGGTGACGCGCTCACCGTGGCATCCGCTCCGTCGCTCGCCGCGACAATGTGACCCGAAAGGGGGGTAGATCCGGGTTGGGCGGGTTAGAGTTTATCAATGAAAGCAACTGTGATTTATGGCGAACGAGATATTCGCCTCGAAGAAGTTCCTGACCCTGTACTTTCGACCGGTGGCGACGCCGTCGTTCGGGTGGTCGCGGCCTGCGTCTGTGGGTCTGACCTGTGGCCCTACCGCGGGGTGACCGCTACTAAAGAGCCACACCGCATTGGCCACGAGTTTGTGGGCATCGTCGAGGAAATCGGCCCAGACGTTTCCACCGTCAAGGTCGGAGACTTCGTCATTGCGCCGTTCTACGACTGTGACAATACCTGCGTCAACTGCCGCAATGGCGTGAGTTTTTCCTGCCTCCACCTTGTTCCGTGGGGCGAGAAAGACGACATGGGCGGCTTCGCCGACGGCGCTCAAGGCGAGCGGGTACGGGTTCCCCATGCCGATGGCACGCTCTTGGCAACCGCCGAGGTGCCGGATGACGCTTTGATTCCGGGACTATTGACCCTCTCGGACGTCTTAGGCACCGGTCACCATGCGGCCGTGTCTGCCGGCGTCACCGCCGGCAGTACCGTTGTTGTCGTCGGTGACGGAGCCGTCGGGCTCTGCGCCATACTCGCGAGCAAGCGACTCGGCGCGAGCCGCATCGTCGCCATGTCCCGTCACGCTGATCGACAGGCCGTGGCTCGAGAATTCGGTGCGACGGACATCATCGAAGAACGTGGTGATGAGGGTGTTGCCGCGGTGCAGGCACTGTTCGATGGAATCGGCGCCGATTGCGTGCTGGAGTGCGTCGGCACCAAGGAATCCATGGATCAGGCCATCCGGTCAACCCGGCCCGGTGGGATGGTCGGCTACGTCGGCGTGCCCAACGGCGGCGCTGAACTGCCCATCCGCTCGCTTTTTGGACGCAACGTGGGCGTGAACGGCGGCGTGGCATCCGTTCGTGGCTATATCGAGGAACTACTACCCGAGGTTCTCTCGGGCCAAATCAACCCCGGTCGAGTCTTCGACCTGGAGCTTCCCTTGTCCGAGGTGGCCGAAGCCTACGCCGCGATGGATGAACGCCGAGCCATCAAGGTGCTGCTGCGACCATAACCCTCCCGCGACAGCAAAAAATGCCCGTTTGGCTGAGGCCAACGGGCATTTTGCTTGCGCCGGAGCGATCTCATTCGGAGTGCGTACTATTTTGCCTAAGGCTTCAGTGTTGACCGCGCAGCCTATTTGCCTTGCAGGCGGTTACGCACTTCGCGGCGCAGCACTTTACCGAGCAGACTGCGCGGCAGGTCGTCGACCTCGACGATGCGCCGCGGTACCTTGTAGGACGACAGCCGGGTACGGCAGTACTCACGCACCGCAGTCACATCGAGGTCGACGTCGGGCCGCAGCACCACGACCGCCACGACGTCTTCGCCGCCGGTCGGGCTCGGTAGCCCGACCGCGGCCGCGTCGTTGATGTCGGGGTGCGACAACAGAGTCTCTTCAACTTCGGAGGGCGACACGTTGAAACCGCCCGTGATGATGAGTTCCTTCAGGCGGTCGACGATGGTGATGAAGCCGTCGGCCGAGACTCGCACGATGTCGCCGGTGCGCAGCCAGCCACCGGGGAGCAGTACCTCGGCGCTCTCGCTCGGGCGGTCCCAGTAACCGGAGAAGACCTGCGGGCCGGCTACGAGCAGCTCGCCCTCCTCGTCGAATCCGCGCTCGATCGTGGGGTCTTCCGGGTCGACCACACGAATGTCGGTGCTCGGAAATGGCACACCGACCGTTCCGGGGCGACGGCTCGGGCCGATCGGGTTACCGGCGACGATCGGTGACGCCTCGGTCATGCCGTAACCCTCGACCAGCAGCCCGCCGGTGGCGTTCTCCCAGCGTTCCACGATGGACACCGGCAGGTTCATCGCGCCCGAAATAGCAAAGCGAACGCCCGCAAGGCTCACCTTTTTCTTCGCTGCGGCCGTGACTAAGCGGTCGTAGATCGGCGGCACCGCCGGCAAAAAGGTGGGCGGTGCGTGCTTGGCCGCGTCGAGCACGAGCTTCTCGTCGAACTTGGGAAACAGTACGAGACGGGCGCCGATGCTCATCGCGAAGGTGAGGCAAAGGGTGAGGCCGTAGGCATGGAACATCGGAAGAACGCCGTAGACGGTCTCATCACCGGGTCGGAGGCCTGCTACCCAAGCGGAACCCTGCGCGGCGTTGGCGCGCAGGTTGTAATGGCTCAGGATGGCGCCCTTCGGGGTTCCGGTCGTGCCGCTCGTGTACTGCAGGACGGCCGTATCCGTGAGCAAGGGCCGCTGGTGTGACGGGTGCAGTTTGCGGGCGCCCACGATCGACTCCCAGCTGATCGCGCCCTTTCCGGGCCCGGCGGTCAGAGAAGCACGAGCGTCCTGGGCTTTCTTGATCGGCAGCTGGAGGGCCAGCCGTTTCGAGAACGGCATCGCACGCGTGAGGTCGACGGTGACGATATCCACTACCCCCATATCTTTGGGGAACATGCGCACCGCCTCGTAGACCTTGTCCCAGACGATCGCGACGCGCGCGCCATGATCTTCGAACTGATGGCGCAGTTCTCGGTCGGTGTAGAGCGGATTGTGCTCGACCACGATGGCACCGAGGCGCAGCACCGCGTAGAACGCCACGACGTGCTGCGGACAGTTCGGCAGCACGAGGGCAACGCGGTCGCCCGGGCTCACGCCGAGTTTGCGCAGGCCGTTCGCGGCCCGGGAAATCTGTTCTCCGAGCTCGGCGTAGGTGGTGCTGGAGCCGAAGAAGTCCAGTGCGATCGCCGGCGCAAACCGTTCAGCCGAGGTCTCCATCATGTCGGTGAGGGTTTCGGTGATCTCGGCGATCGTGCCGGGAACGCCGGGGGCGTACGAGGCGAGCCACGGCCGACTCGTGAAGGTCACGACAACTCCCGGGTGATCGCAGCCACGAACTGATCGATGTCGTCCTCGGTGGTGTCGAAGCCGCACATCCAGCGCACCTCGTTCTTGCTGGCGTCCCAGTCGTAGAAGCGAAAATGTTCACGCAGCCGGTCGGCGACGCCGGCGGGCAGGGTGGCGAAAATGGCGTTGGCCTGCGTGGTCTGGCTGAAGGCCAGCCCGGTGATGGTGCCCTCGGCGATTGCGCTTTCGAGCGCGTCGCGCAGACGGGCGGCCATCGCGTTTGCGTGGCTCGCGTTTCGCTGCCACAGGTCCCCGTCAAGCAGCGCGATGAGCTGCGCCGAGACGAAACGCATCTTGCTGGAGAGCTGCATGTTCGACTTGCGCAGAAATTTCAGGCCGGTGGATGCTGCGGGGTTGAGTACCACGATGCACTCACCCAGCATCATGCCGTTCTTGGTGCCGCCAAAGCTGAGCACATCGACGCCGGCATCGCGCGTGAAGGCACGCAGTGGCACCCCGAGGCTCGCCGCCGCATTGGAGATGCGAGCACCGTCCATGTGTAGCGTCATGCCTTTGGAGTGGGCGTGATCGGCGATCGCGCGCACCTCGTCGACCGTATAGGCGGTGCCGAGCTCGGTGGTCTGGGTGATAGCCACGACGAGCGGCTGCGCGCGGTGCTCATCGCCCCACCCCCAGGCTTCCTGGTCGATGAGCTCAGGGGTGAGCTTGCCGTCTGAGGTGATCACCGGAAGCAGTTTGAACCCGCCGACGTGCTCGGGAGCGCCGCCCTCGTCATTGTGAATGTGCGCGGTGGCTGTGCAAATCACGGCGCCCCAGCGCGGCAGCATCGACTGCAGGCCGGTGACGTTGGCGCCGGTGCCGTTGAACACCGGAAAAGCTTCGACGCCCTCGCCAAACTGTCGGGCGAAGACCTCCTGCAACCGGGTCGTGTAGACGTCTTCGCCGTAGGCGATCTGGTGGGCACCGTTGGCCTCTACAATCGCCTCCAGAATTTCCGGATGGATTCCAGAGTAGTTGTCGGAGGCGAAACCGCGAGAAGACAGATCATGGAGTTGGGTCACTCCTCCATCTTCCCGCATTCGGCTGGCCGTCCGCCCACGGTCTTACTTGTGCAGGGCGTCGCGCAGCGACACGCGGGCGCCCATGCGCAGCAGCGCGTTGGAGTAGATGCGCGACCCGATCAAAATCACCACCATTGTCGACAGTGCCAGCACGACCAGGGAGAGCACGGGTTCCCACCATTCGGCTTGGCCGAGAAAGATGCGCACCGGCATCCCGACCGGCGCCGAGAACGGCACATACGACATGATCGCCAGCACGAGCGGGTTGTCGTTGAAGAAGACCACCATGAAATAAGGGATCATGACGAGGAACAGCACCGGTGAGGTCGCTGAGCCCACGTCTTCCTGCCGGGACACCATAGACGCCGTTGCCGCATAGAGCGCGGCGAGCAACACGAATCCGAAGGCGAAGAACACGGCGAACCAGACGATGGCCGGGCCGACGTCGGCCAGGAGCACCCGTTGCCCGGTCACCGCCAGGCCGATCGACACCAGCAGGCCGATGGAGACGATCTGTCCGAACGCCATCAAGCTGTTGCCGAGCACCTTGCCGGCCAGCAGCGCCCGCACCGAGATGGTCGACATGAGAATCTCGACGATGCGCGTCTGCTTCTCTTCGACCACACTCTGGGCGATGGTGGCGCCGAAGGTGGTCGCCGACATGAGAAAGATGATGCCAAAGCCGATGGCAACGAGGTAGGCGAGAAAACCGTCTTGCGAGGCCGGCTCGAGAATTTTCACCTCGGGCCTCACGCTGAGCGTGCCGAGAACATCACGCGGGGCCGAATCCAGGGCGATCACCGTGATGCCGAGCAGCGAATCGGCACTGTCCGAGGGCACTACGGCCGCATCGACGGTGCCGTCACGCACGAGCGCTTCGGCGCCTGCGACAGTGTCGGATTCGACGATATCGAAGGCTTTGGTCTGTTCGACGACGCCGATGGCCGTGCCGACCACGGCCACCTTGGTGAGGCTTTCATTCTGGCTGGCCAGACTGCCGACGATGACCGACGCCACGGAGATGAGCAGCAGAATGCCGGTCGCGATGAGAAAGGATTTGCTGCGCAGGCGTGCCGTGATCTCGCGGTTGGAAACCAGCCAGACGCTCTGGGCGAAGGTGGGCGCGGTGTGCACCGGACGTGTCACGTTGCTCATGCGATGACCTCCTTGAAGATGGTGGCGAGCGAAGGGCGCTGCTGGCTGAAGGTGTGTACAGCTCCGAGCGCGATCGCACGCTGCAGAACGGCTTGGCTGGCGGCATCCGTTTCGCTTTCGAAGACGGCGAAGTCGCCATCGAAGTCGATGACGGTGATGCCGGGTTGCGAGCGGATCCAGCCGGTGTCGCCCGCGGTGCGAATCTCAAAACGAGGGCTGCTGTGCTGCTCGCGCAGCGCCTCGCGGGAGCCGTGCGCGCGAATCTCGCCGTCGGCGATGATGACGAGGTCGTCGCAGAGCCTCTCGACGATATCGAGCTGGTGCGAGGAGAACAGCACGGGCGCGCCCTGCGCGGCGTAGCCGGTGAGCACGCTCATCACCACCTCCACTGCGAGCGGGTCGAGGCCGGAGAACGGTTCGTCGAGCACGAGAAACTCGGGGTCGTGCACGAGAGCAGCGGCGATCTGAGCGCGCTGCTGGTTGCCGAGTGAGAGTGATTCGACGGTGTCACCGGCGCGTTCGGTGAGGCCGAGGCGCTCGAGCAGATCGTCGGTATTGCGCCGGGCGGATGCTGGTGCCAGCCCGTGCAGGCGCGCCAGGTACACCAGCTGTTCGGCAACCTTCATCTTCGGGTAGAGGCCGCGTTCTTCGGGCATGTACCCGAACCGTCGGCGGTCGTTCGCTGTCACCGGCACTCCGTCGATGAGCACGGTGCCCGAGTCCGGCGACAGCACACCGAGAATGATGCGCATAGTTGTGGTCTTACCGGCACCGTTCGCGCCGACAAAGCCGGTCATGCGGCCATCCCCGACCGTGAAGCTCACGTCGGTGAGCACCTCTCTCGTGCCATAACGCTTGGTGACTGCCCTGATGTCAAGCATTCCCGCCCTTTCGTCGTGCGTATCTTCACGGTAGCGCGGGGCAGCGGGGTGGAACATCCGCCTGGCGGGTGAAACCGGGCTCCACCTGGCGGGGGAGCTAGGCTTCGAGCGCGCCGCCGGGCACGATGACGCGGTGCTCGTAGGCGTAGACGACGGCTTGGATGCGGTCGCGCAGCCCCAGCTTCATCAGCACCTTTGAGACATGCGATTTCACCGTGGCCTCACCGAGAAAGAGTTGCGCGGCGATTTCAGCGTTGGCCAGCCCCTGGGCGAGCATCGCAAACACCTCGGACTCGCGTTCGGTCAGCTCGTGTAATTCTTTGGGCGGGGGTGTCGCCAAAACGGATGCCCCGCTCAGGTTCACGCACCGCTCAATCACGCGCCGGGTGACGTCGGGGGCCAGCAGTGCGTCGCCGCGGGCCAGCACCTGCACGGCGTCGATCAGCGCGTCAGGTGTGGAGTTCTTCAGGATGAACCCGCTCGCACCGTGTTGCAGTGCGGCGAAGAGATAGTCCTCGCGGTCGAAGGTCGTGAGCATGAGAACAGCGGCGTGGATCGATGGGTCGTCGACGATGGACCGGGTGGCGGTGAGGCCATCGACGCCGGGCATCTGTACGTCCATGCAGATGACGTCGGGCTGAAGTGTTCGAGCCAGATCGACCGCGGCGGCGCCGTCGGCGGCCTCCCCGACAACGTGGATGCCCGGCTCGGACTGCAGAATAATGCGAAACCCGGCGCGCACGAGCGCCTGGTCGTCGACGAGGACCACGCGGATGCCGGCCGCCTCGCTCATGCGTTCTCTCGGTTCACGAGGGGAAACCGCGCGCGTACGAGGTAGCCGCCGCGTGGTCGACCGCCAAGGTGCAGTTCGCCGCCGACGGCAGCGACCCGTTCGCGCATACCCCGCTGGCCGAGCCCGGTCGCTTCAACGCTCGCGCCACTGGCACCGGTCGCGGCGAATTGACGCCGGGGGCCGACTCCGTCGTCCGTGATCTCGAGCTCGACCGCATCCGTTTCGTAGCGCAGCCGCAACTCGGTTCTAACACCGGGGCCGGCGTGTTTACGGGTATTGGTCAGGGCTTCCTGGGCAATGCGATAGATGCTCAGGCCGATGATCGCAGGAATCATTCGTTCGTCGCCGATGACCGACAGGCGCACGGGAACGCCGGCGGTGCGGCTTTCGTCGGCGAGTTCACCGAGCTGGGCGATGCCGCGCGTGCTGCTGCTCTGGCTAGTCGGTTCGGCGCCCTGAGCGTCGTCACCGCGCAGGGCGCCGAGCATGGTGTGCAACTCGTCGACGGCGCTGCGTGCGCTCTGTTCGATGATGGTGAGCGCGTCGGCAGCCTGGCCCGGATCGCTTGAGAGGATGCGGCGGGCTGCGCCGGCCTGCACGCCCATGACCGACACGTGGTGGGCGACGACGTCGTGCAGCTCGCGGGCGATGCGCACGCGTTCCAATGTGATCGCTTGGGCGGCGCTGCGTTCGCGCTCGGCGGCGAGCTCTGTGGTGCTGCTTTGTAAAGCGGCATTATTGCGGGCGGAGTTCCACGCGGATTCCCCGAAATACCAGGCCGCACCGAAGTAGACCAGGTTGATGAAAACCTGCAACACCCCGAATGCTGCGTAGGGCGAAAAGAATCCGTCGCGTGAGAGCTCGGGCATCATGGTCATCTGGTTGGCCTGCACCATGATCTGCGCGAACAGCCAGGTGAACATGCCGGCAACGATCGCGACCCGCACCCACTTGGCGGCAACACGGTGGCGGCTCCAGGCTCCGACCGAATAGATGGCCAGGTAGAGGCAGATGTTGGAGAAAAGCATGTCGCTCGCCGCGAGCATTGTGCCGGCGGCGAAGACCACGGATGCCGTGATGGCCACAATTTCGGGCCACCGACGACGCAGCGTGAGCGGCAGGCTGATGAGCGCTACCCAGAGCGCCACTTGCCAGACCGGCGCTTCGGTGAAGACGCCGGCGCTGCGAGTGAGCGACACGCTCAGGGCAGTAGCGCCGGCCAGAACCAGCGCGACCCACAGGTCTTTACGCAGGCTCGGCCCGCTGGGGCTGGGCCTCTGCCACTCGTCGCTGAGGGGGGAGTCTGTGGTGCTCATGACTCCACGCTAGCGTGCACAGAAAAGGGGCGTGGCTAGTTGGCCTCGCCCCTTTACGTTGTTGCCGTATTACGCGAGCGTGAGTCGGCGACGCACGACGACGAGCGCGGCACCGAGCAGAAACAGAAGCGCGGCAGAACCGAGCGGCACGATGGGATCGACACCGGTGGCGGCGAGGGCGGGAGCTGCTGCAACAGCTGCGATGCTGAACGCAACCGCCGATACGGCACCCGAGGACTGGCCGGTGAAGACCAGGGTGTGTGAGCCCGAGGCGAGCAATGCCAGCATGGCGCTGCTCAGAACGACCTGTACCTTGCCATTGACGACGGGGAACGTGCCGACGAGGGTCGGCGTCGAGTAGGCGTAGACGTCAACGAAGCCGTCGGCGGCGGCCCAGTCCACGGTGGCCGTGTAGGGCTTGGTCACGTCGAGGCCGGTGGCCGGCAGGCCAGCCGATGCCGCTGTGCGCGTTTCGACGCGGGCCGCGGTGAGGAATGCGGCGAGCTCGGCCGAGGTAGCGACCGGTGCCGCGGCGGTGGAAGCCGGTGTTGAGGAGGCGGGGGTGACCGGGGTGGGGGCTGCCGTCACTGGGGTGACCGGGGTGGTGACGGGAGCGACCGGGGTGGGGGCTGCGGTCACGAAGGCAGTGGACGCGTAGGCCCGAGCTGGCTCGAACCCATCGAGGCTCGCCTCGATAACGCCCACAATCTGCCGGCCTACTTGAGCTGCGGGCACGACGAACGTCGTGCCGGTCGCACCTTCGATCCCGTCACCCCACTCGCCATTGCTCCATTCCCACGAGTATGAGAGAGTGGCGCCTTCGGGCCAGTCGTTACCCGCCGTTGCAGTGAGGACACTGCCGACGACTGCGGAGCCGGAGACAGAGACGGTGCCCGTGGCCATGAGCGGCCGGAGGACTCTAACGGACGCAGAGGCCACCATCTCAGAGGTACCAGACAGAGTCCCGGTCACCGCAACGTAGATGTAGTAAAAACGCTGCGCTTCGGTTGGAGCGAACGAATCTGAGGTTGCACCTTCGATGGGGTTGCCCGATCCGTAGCGCCACTCATACGCAAAGGTCGTCCCCTCGTCCCAGGTGCCTTCGTCGACGGTCAGGGTCTGCCCGATGATCGGGTCGCCGACGATGGTGACCGGGCCCGATTCAGCGCTGTTGGCGCTGGCAGGCGCGGCGAAGAGTGTGCCGAATGCGAGTACGACCGCGATCGTCAGGGCCACGGTAGAGCCACGGTGTCGTAAACGAGAACGTGCAAAAGTCATTGGAGCCAATCTTGATGTTGGAACGTGGAAGTCGCGCTGTTGGCGAATCACTGGTCGAAAAAAGCTGATCGTGGCGGGGAGTCCGCCTATCCGCTGGCTCAAGTTCTGGCCACAAAGTATTGTTGCGCTGCAAAGACCCCTGGGTGCAGCATATGGGATGCACCCGGTCCAGAAACGCGTTCCGGCCGGACTGGGGGTGAAGGAAGCCTTCGACGTGAGTACGCGTCAGGTTGCGGGGGCCTTTCGAGCCAGCACAACCCGGCTGGAATTGACGGATGCCGCCGACTCATCCCACAGACTCGTCACGCCGGTAGCCAGCTCTATTTCCAAGCCGTCCAGGGAACGCACGACGAAAATCACCGCCGCGGCGGTGTCGCCGGCTTTCTCGAATCCCGCCGCGACCGCGCACACCCACGTTTCGGCTGCGGACTTCGCTGTCGCATAATTCGCGCCGCCCGCCGAGGGCTGGTCGACCGACACGCTCGACACGATCGCGAGCCGCCCGGCCGAAGAGGCCAGCAGGTCGGCGTTGAACGCTCGGGTGGTGTTGCGCAGCGTGGTGACCACGTGCGAGTGCAGAAAAGCCCAGTCTTCGTCGCTCTGGCCGGCCAGGCCGCCGCCGCCGCGCCAGCCGCCGACCAGGTGGATGAGCCCGTCAATGGGCGAGAGCTGAGCCGCCAAAGCGGTCACTGCGGCAAAATCCGTCAGGTCGCATTCGTAGAGCGCCGCCTCCGGTGCCACGGCCAGCACCGGCTGGAGGCGTTTGAGATTGGAGCCGACGGCGACGACGCGCGCGCCGGCGTCCGCCAGTGCAGCGGCGACGGCCAGACCGGCCGTACTGGACGCCCCGGCGATCAGCACGGTGCGGCCAGCGACGGCCGGACGGGCCCCCATTAGTCGACCGCGCTGCCGGTGATACCGGCCGTCGACTCGATGACCGTGCGCATCTTTTTCTCGAGCGCTTCGAAGAACATCGACAGCGGGAATTCGTCGTCGAGAACCTGGTCGGTGTAGCCCTTGGGAGAACCGGCGAGCACCTCGAGCGGCAGCCCGCGAGCCCAGGCCGAGGCCGGATTCGGCGTGAGGGTCTTCGAGATCATCTCGTAGGCCGCGAGCCAGTGCGCCTTCTTCGGCCGGTCGATCGACGCCCAGTACAGCTCGTCGATCTGCGCTCCGAGTGCGATGACCACGTCGGGCACGGCGTCCCAGTCGAAGGTGAGCCGGGTGTCGGTCCAGTGCAGCACGCCGTGCTGGTGCATCCAGGCGAACAACAATTGACCGCCGAGGCCGTCATAGTTACGCACCCGGTTGCCGGTGATCGCGAACCGAAAGATGCGGTCGAAGATGACCGCGTACTGCACCAGTTTCGCGTGCCGACGAGCCTCGGGGCTCGCCAGCTCACTGCGCTCGATCGTGACCGATTCGCGAAAAGCGGTCAGGTCGCAGCGCAACTCCTCGAGCGAGTAGAGAAAGAACGGCATGCGTTGCTTGATCATGAACGGGTCGAACGGCAGATCCCCGCGCATGTGCGTGCGGTCGTGGATGAGGTCCCACATCACGAAGGTTTCTTCAGTGAGGTGCTGGTCGTTCAGCAGCAGGGCCGCATCGGCGGGCAGCTCGAGCCGCGTGATCTCGGCGGCCGCGCGTACGACCCGGCGAAAACGGGCGGCTTCGCGGTCGGCGAAGATCGCCCCCCAGGTGAACGTGGGAATCTCGCGCATCGCGACCGTCTCCGGAAACAACACGGCCGAGTTGGTGTCGTATCCGGGGGTGAAATCGAGAAAACGAATCGGCACGAACAGCTTGTTCGTGTACCCGGCTTCGAGTTCGCCGACGAATTCCGGCCAGATGACTTCGATCAGCATCGCTTCGACCAGGCGATTGGCGCTGCCGTTTTGCGTGTACATCGGGAACACCACGAGGTGGCGCAGCCCGTTCACGCGGTGTTGCTGTGGCTGGAAGGCCAGCAGGGAGTCGTAGAAGTCGGGTACACCGAACCCGTCTGACGTCCAGCGGTCGAAGTCCACAACCAGAGCGGCCAGATACGCGGCGTCGTGCGCAAAGTGCGGGGCGAGGTCGGTGACGGCCGCGGTGATGCGCGCAACGGATGCCGCGGCATCCGCGTGCCGGCCCGCGTCGGTAATCGACCCGTCTTGCGACTGCGCCGCCTGCAGCGAGGTCGCCGCTGCCTTGAGGCTGAGCCAGGAGGGATGCCGGGCGAGGCCGTCTTCGAGAACCTCGGGCTCTCCGACCAGAGCTTTAGCTACGTGTGTTTTTTCAACAGATATCGACATGGGAACCTCCGATTCGAATGAGTGTCGCGGTTGCGGCGGGCGTGCCACTTCAGAATATCGGGCGATGCCCGGCGTTTTCTTGCGATTTCTCGCAACGAATCGTCGCTCCTGGGGCGCAGTGGCGCTCGAATTCATCGTGACTTGTCGAATGACGAGCCGAGACACGACAACGCTGTTTGATTGTGACCAGCAATCGGGCAACGGGGCCGGTTCCGAACGTGCACCAACTCACTTCAGCGGGCAAGGTTTTCACAAGGCCGCCACGGCATTCTTTCCTGTGACCTCATATCGATGCACCACTCTGGAGTGATTATGACCACACGTAGGGAAGTACTGCAGTTGGGCGCAGTGGGCGCCGCGGGTGCGATGAGCGCTCTTGGCATGGCGAAGATGGCGGACCCGGTCCCCAGCGTGCTGGCCCCCGCGAACAAGCCGGTGCCGTACCGGAGCGTATTCCGTCGCCCGCCCGAGCTGGTGCCGTACGCCACGGGCTTCGATGACGGCGACCCGGCTCGGCCATTCGCCAAATTCGCCCTCACCGCGAAGGTCGGACAGGCCCAAATCCTTCCGGGGCTCTCCACCACCCTGGCAGGCTACAACGGTGTTTTTCCTGGTCCGACCATTCGGGTGCGACAGGGAACACGATCCGAGATACGCATCCGCAACGCTTTGCCAGCTACGGGGCTCCTGCACGCGTCGGCGTTCAACTCCGTCACCCACCTGCACGGCTCAGCGTCGTTGCCCCAGTACGACGGGTATGCCAACGACTTCACTGCTCCGGGCAAAGTCAAGAACTACCAGTACCCCAACTGGCAGTCCGCGCGCACACTCTGGTACCACGACCACGACCACCTGGTCACGAGCCAGAACGTGTATTCGGGACTCGCAGGTTTCTACCCGATGTCGGACCAGTTCGAGCAGGCGCAGCTGCCTCAGGGCGAGTTCGACGTGCCGCTGATGATTTCGGACGCAACGTTCAATGCCGACGGCTCTTTGGGATTCAACGACAACGGCCACGCGGGTCTGTGGGGTGACGTGATCATGGTCAATGGGGTTCCGTGGCCGACGATGAAGGTCAAGCCGCGCATCTATCGCTTCCGCGTGCTCGTGGCCTCGATCACACGCTCCTATCGACCCACACTGTCCACCGGTGATCCGTTCCACATCGTCGGCACTGACGGCGGCATGACGCCCAAGGTGGAGGCGGTGCAGTCCTGGCGGCAAGGGACGGCGGAGCGCTACGAAATCCTGATCGACTTTCGCAAGTACAAGGTCGGCCAGATGATCGAGATGCGCAACCTGAGTAACAAGAACAACGTCAACTACGCCAACACGAATAAGATCATGCGGTTCCAGGTGGTGGCCGACTCAGGTTCCACGGCCGGATCGATCTCCGCCGTCCCGACCACTCTCGACGACGGCGGCTCACCGAATCCCGAGCTCGGCGGCCTCGACGTGATGAAGCTGACGCCGGACATGGCGGTGGCGAAGCGAATACTTCGGGTGAAGCGCCAGGGCGGAGAGTGGACCATCAACGATGAGACCTGGGAGGACGTGGAAGCCTCCGGATTCTCCCGGTGCTTCGCCAGCACTCAGCCATTCTCCGTTGAGCAGTGGACCATCACGAACGAGTCGGGAGGTTGGTTCCACCCGTTACACATTCACCTGATCGACGGCAAGATCATCGGCCGAAACACCAACGGCGGCAAGCCGTTCCCTTGGGAGGGGGGGGCCGAAAGACGTCTTCTATGCGGGAGAGAACGAATCCGTCACCGTGCTGATGCAGTTCAACACCGGTGCTCACACTGGTGGGCGGTACATGGTGCACTGCCACAACCTGGTGCACGAAGATCACGACATGATGGTGCAGTTCTCGGTGGGCGACTGGCAAAACAACGACCCGGTCAGCTCGGACTATCCGGTCGTGGACACCACCCCCATGGATTCGTATCCGCCGGTGTACCGGCCGGAATTTGCCCCGGGAACCTGAGATGTACAATGCCACCAGGGTGGTCACGGCGGTACTCATTGCGTTCGCACTGAGTGGATGTACCGCCGTGGCTACGCCCCCTACCGGCACTCCCATCTCGACCGGATTGATCGGCTCCGCTGAGACGGGTACCGATGCGGGCAACGACCGACCTATCGTGACCTTCGACGGGCTGATGGTTCGACGTCGGGTAGTGATCGCAATCCACTCGACTCCCGACGCCGACGTCACCGCGCTCCGCACTGTGCTGGACAAAGCGGCCAACCAGAGCCAGACAAACCTGATCGATATCTCCCCCGACGTGCTGGACCCCGCCTCGCTGGAGCACTTCGTGCCGGAGCTGATCGTGGCGCTGCCGGCGGGGAGTACCGTTGCCGAAGCTGGGGAACTGGTCGATCGTGCCTACTTCCAAGACCCAGCGGTTTCCGAGGTGGACCACTACCACGTCGCTGAGGTCCTGGTGCACGATCTCCGGTTCGCAGTTCGGGCGACCAGCCCGGCCGCACTGGAGGAGTCCATCGCCAAGGAAGGCATCTTGTCTGACGCGCTCGGCAACTACTCCACCACCCTGCGCGCCGGTGAGTTAGACGTTACCTACACCGGTCCGCTCCTGAGCGATGAGCTGATAAATTCGGTTCAAAACGGCATGGCACGCGCGGCGCACACCAAGCCGGAAGCAGTCATCGTTTCCTCCCGCTCGACCGCCGGGGTTGGCGTGGATATGGCAAACGAGCCGGCACCCTCGCCCGCAGGCACCGAAGCTCCTTCGGATCATAGCCATGACGCCGCGGATGATGCCGCGCACGACCCAGCGCACGACGTCAGCGACGCTCCGGATGCCAGCGACGCTCCGGACGACAGCGACGGAGGACGGTGAGGCAGTAACTTCGACCCTGATGTCGGTGGTGACAGCGGCTGCTTCAAATTTGGCAACAGAAGCAGAAGCAGAAGCAGAAACAGAAGCAACGACGGCTAGCGCCGAGATGCGCCAGAGCGGGCTATCGACTCAGACGAGTCGGTAGCCCGCTCTATGGTCTGTCTTGCGGGCTGTGTCCTGCGCTGAGTCCGCAGATCTCCCACAGAGTTAATTACTTTCTTGACCGGGCAGACCATTGTGGATGCTCACTCGCGGATGGCCGCCCGTACGTTCAGGAACCGGAGAGCACGACGCCGCCGGTGACGTGCACTGGAATCTTTTCCAGTGGCGAGGGCGCGGGGCCACCGAGTACCTCGCCGGTCGCCGTGTTGAAGCGTGACTGATGGCATGGGCAATCGAATTCACCGTTGCCGGGTTTGACGACACAGCCCTGGTGCGGGCAGATGGCGCTAAAGGCGATGATGCTGCCCTCCTGCGGCTGGGAGACCAGAATCGGTTTCCCGTCCAGGGTGGCTGAAATGGAGCTGCCGACCGGGATATCGGCAAGTTTGGCGACCTCCTGGGGCGCACTCCCGCCCGCGGACGTCGCCGTCTGGCTACCAGCATCCACCCCGGCGGATGCGTCGGTCGAGCATCCGGCAAGCGCTGCAGCGGTACCTGCGCTTCCGATCAAAATAACGGCGCGGCGGGAGAGATCGGTGGCCGGTGTCATGGTCGTCCTCGAATTCGGCATAGCGGTTGGATGAATAATGCTCGATAAAGCAATAAAGTGGATCATATTACCGGTAGCGGCAGTCTTGCCCGGAGTTGCCCAAATACGGCCTGACCAAGGTGCGCGGCGCCCTACTCGCCGATCAGCCGTAGCCCGTTGTACCAGCAGACGGCGCGCAGCCAGTCGTCGTCGAGGCGCGGTTCCCGGTCACGTAGGCGTTCGAGCGACTCCAGTTGGTGCGCGTATGGGTACGGAATGTTGGGAAAGTCGCTGCCCAGCACTACCCGGTCGGGCAAGTCGGCCAGCCGTGACAGCAGCGTGGGGTCGAACGGCGCGAGCCGCTCGAAAAAGTCGGTGAACGCCATTGTGGTGTCGAGGTGCACCCACGGATAGCGTTCGGCGAGATCGAGAAACTCCCCGTACTCCGGGGCGCCGAGATGGGCGACGACGGCCGTCAATAGCGGATGCCGTGCCAACACCCCCGCAAGCTTGTCCGGCCCGGTGATTCCCGGCCGCGACACCGGCCCGCTGCCGACATGGATCACGACCGGAATTCCGGCGTCTGCGAGCAACCCCCAGACCGGATCGAGCAGGGGTTCGCGCAGGTCGAACGCGCCGATCTGCGCGTGAATCTTGAACACCCGAGCGCCGCGGTCGAGGGCGGATTGAACCTGCTCGAGCACGCCCTCTTCTGGGTAAAACGTGGCACTCGGCACGCAATCGGCGTTTTCGGCGGCCAGACCGAGCGAGAAATCGGTCAGGGAAGCCGCCATGCCCGGTCGATGCGCATAGGACAGCGCGGTGAATCGGCGTACACCCAGCCGTCGCATCGTCGCCAGCCGCGACTGTTGATCGTCTCGGTACTGGATCGGCCACTCGTGACCGATCAACGGTTTGATCTTGTCGAAGTGGGCCCACACGCGCCGCAGCATCCGTTCGGGTAAAAAGTGGGTGTGCAGGTCGACGAGTCCGGGTAGGCCGAGGCGACGCCACCAGGCCGGGACATCGTTGTCGGTGAGCATCATTTCATCCAGTCTGTCAGAACGCCTGACCGGATTAGTTAGGCAACCAGCAGAACGACCGCGGCCGTCAGCGCGACGATCACGAGAATCGTGCGCAATAGTGGAGCGGGCAGGCGCCGTCCGATTCTGGCGCCGACCCAGCCGCCGAGGGCCGAGCCCACGCCGATCAAAAGGGCAATCATCCAGTCGACTGTGCCGCTGGAAATGAAAATCACCGCCGACACGACGTTGGCGACGCCGGCCAGAACGTTCTTGGCCCCGTTGGCGCGGTGCATGTCGGTCGACCAGAGAATCCCGAGAAGGGCGAGAAGTACGACGCCCTGGGCTGCACCGAAATAGCCGCCGTACACGCCCGTCGCCAACACGCCGAGGATGAGGCCAATCGTCACCGGGCGGGTGTCCGCATGGGCTACGTCAGATTTGCGCCGTACGAATCTCGCGACGCGCGGCTGGATTGCGCACAGCACGCCCGCGAGGAGCAGCAGGTACGGAACAACAACGGAGAAGGCGGATGCCGGCAGAACGAGTAGCAGGATGCCGCCGGTGATCCCGCCAATGGCAGAGAAGACGGCCATGAGCCCCACGGCGTGCCACTGCCCCTGGAGTTCTCGTCGGTAGCCGTAGGTGCCAGTGATTGAGGCCGGTACCAGGCCAACGGTGTTCGACACATTCGCGGTGATCGGAGGGATGCCGAGGGCGAGCAGGGTCGGAAAAGTGATCAGCGTTCCCGCGCCGGCCACCACGTTGATGATTCCGGCCGCGATCCCCGCCACGAAGATAATCGTGCCATTGAGAAGGCCTATCTCAATTTCCATGGTTGGTGTCCTATTCGTAGACGATCTGTCTCTATACCGTATACAGTATCCAAACAACAGACGAACTTTTTCACTACTTCCACTGGAGACATGATGCTTCGAAGAGCGTTGAACATAGGTTGTATGGCCGCGGCGTCGTTGATGCTGGCATCGTGTGCCTCCACGCAGTCGGCCTCGCCCAGTGCTGACGAAGTCGTGGCCGGCGGAATTGCCGTGGTCGCGCTGTCGGACGAACCGGACACTTTGGACCCCACGGTCGCCAACACGTTTGTGGCCAGGGTCGTGTTCACCGCTTTCTGCGAGAAACTCTACGATTCCAACGACAGCCTCGAGCTGGTGCCGCAACTCGCTGCGTCCCTGCCGGTCACTAGCGCTGACGGTCTGACGGTTGATATCGCACTGCGGGAAGGCATCCTCTTCAATGACGGAACACCGTTCAATGCAGACGCAGTGAAGATCACCCTCGATCGCAACCTCACACTCGATACCTCGTCACGGAAGAAGGAACTGGCTGCACTTCAGAGCGTCGAGGTCGTTGATGAGAACAACATTCGCCTGATCCTGTCGCGCCCATTTAGTCCCCTGGGTGCCCAACTCGCCGACCGCGCGGGGGCGATAATGTCCCCCACTGCACTTGAGACGCTCGGCCTCGACTTCGGAACCGACCCGGTGTGCGTCGGTCCGTTCGATTTCACGGACCGAGTTCCCGGCAGTGAGATCAACTTCGCCAAGTCTGATTATTACTACGACAAGGATCTGGTCGAGCTCGATGGCGTGACCTATAAGTTCATCACCGACCCGAACATTCGGGCGGCAAACCTGCGCTCATCCGATCTCAACGTTGCTGAGCGCCTCAACGCAAGCGATGTCGACCAGCTGGGCGCCGACGGGGTCGACGTTCGGAGCGTCAGCGCCATTGGCTATCAGGGTCTGACCATTAACATCGACCCGACGATGTCGTCCAGCCCCCTGGCTAGCTCGGTCGAGTTGCGTAAGGCCTTCGAACTCAGTATTGACCGCGATGCCCTGAACGCGGTGGTATTTGCTGGTCAGACCACTCCGGACTGCGTGCCGTTGCCGAAACAAATGGCGTTCCGACCCGATGACATCCAGTGCGTGGACTTCGACCCCGACGCCGCTCGTGCGTTGGTAGAGGCGTCGGGCGAGACGCTTCCGATTCCGGTCGAACTGTTGATTCCCGCCCGACCAACCGACCAGAAAACAGCTGAAGTCATTCAGCAAATGGCGAACGATGTTGGCTTCGACGTCACGATCAAGCCGGTCGAATTCGTCTCAGCGCTTGACTTGGGCCGTGCTGGCGAGTTCGACATGTTCCTGATCGGGTGGTCGGGCCGCATGGACCCGGATGGCGACCTGAATGACCTGCTCACTACCGGTGGCACCAATAACTACTCGCGAATGGCTGATTCCGAGGTGGATTCCCTGATTTCCGAGGCGGCGTCCGTCACCGAACCGGATGCTCGCCAGGACCTCTACGCCCAGGTCCTTGACCGGATCGATGAGATCAAGCCGCTCATCTACCTGTATCACGACACCTGGTTCCTCGGTCTGGACGGCATCACCGGGGTGGAATATTCCGCCGACGCGATCCCGCGCTTCAAGACCGCCGAATTGACCAAGTAGCCCGAATACCGAGACGGAACGGCTGGACCAGTGGCTCGCTTCATGCTCCAACAGGTGATCACTTCAATCGTCACCCTGTTTCTCGCTAGCATCGTTGTCTTCGTCGGGGTGCGCCTCCTTCCGGGCGACCCCGCCTTAGTGCTGGCCGGCGAGACCGCTGATCCAGCCGTTGTCGCGGCAATTCGGGAACAGTTCGGTCTCAATCAGCCGATATGGATCCAATATTTCAACTACGTTGGGCAGGCGCTGCAAGGAAACTTCGGTGTGTCCACCCGAGATCGCATTCCCGTGGCCGAGATTTTGTTGCAGCGGCTGCCCATCACCCTTGAACTGGCCGGACTGGCCATCCTGGTTGGCGTGCTCATCGGCTTGACGGCGGGCATCGTGTCGGCCGTGAAGCGCGGAAGTTTTGCGGACTACGCCGCCAACGTGTTCGGACTCATCGGCCTGTCCGTGCCGCACTTTTGGCTTGGGATGTTAGCTATTCTGTTTTTTGCTATCAATCTGCAGATTCTTCCGGCCTCCGGTTACGTGGCATTTACAGAAGATCCGGCCGAAAACCTGAGACGGATGATCCTCCCGGCGCTGGTACTCGGCACCGGACTCTCGGCGGTCTTGATGAGGCAAACCCGAGCAGCTCTGCTGGGACAGTTATCGGCCGACTACGTGCGAACGGCACGGTCGAAGGGCGTGAGCCGTAGTCGCGAAGTCAAGCATGCTCTGCGAAACAGCCTGACCACCGTCGTCACGGTGCTCGGACTCCAACTCGGTGCGCTGATCGGTGGAGCCATCATTACGGAGCAGATCTTCGTCATTCCGGGCTTCGGCAAGCTCATCATTGACGCCGTGTCGGCGCGCAACTATCCCGTACTGCAGGGTGCCGTGCTCGTAGCCGTCACCGGGTACGTCCTGGTAAACCTGGCGGTCGATATCGCCTATGCCTATCTAAATCCGCGTATGCGCCTGGCGGGAGGAGCCCGATGAGCCAGAAAACGATCACGTCCAAACTGAAAGCCGCAAGCAGCACACCCCGACCGCGGTGGCAGCGCGTTGCGCGGCGTTTTGGCCGCCGCCCAATGGCCGTGACCGGACTGATTCTCGTCGTCAGTTTCGTACTGTTCGCCCTTCTCGGACCGATCCTGTTGACCGATCCGAATCAGCAGGACTTCACTGCTATCCTCCAGACCCCCTCGTTTGCGCACCTGCTGGGCACCGATGATTTGGGCCGGGATGTGTTCGCCCGGATTGCCAACGGCGCCCGGGTTTCGCTCATGGCTGGCGTCATGTCCACGGCCTTGGCACTCATCATCGGCATCTCCATCGGCCTGATCACCGGCTTCTACCGGGGATGGGTTGATGTCGTCGTCATGCGAATCGTTGACGTGATGCTGGCCTTCCCTTTTCTCATCTTCGCGGTCGGACTGGCCGCTATTCTTGGCGCGTCTCTCACGAACGTCATCATCGCGCTGGCGGTGTCACAGGTTCCGGAAGTGATCCGTATTGCACGTGGCGAGGCGATGGCGATTCGGGAACAGGAGTTCGTCAGGGGCGCTGTCGCCGACGGCGCTCGGGACGCGACGATCATGTTCCGGTACATCGCCCCTAACGCTATGGGCGCGTTCATCGTGCAGGCGACTGTTTCCATTCCGGCGGCCATCATCGGCGAGTCCACTCTGAGCTTTCTCGGCCTTGGTGTTCAGCCACCCATGTCGTCCTGGGGGATCATGCTCACCAGCGCGCAGCAATACCTCGCTCAGGCACCGTACCTGGCCCTGTTCCCCGGAATCGCCATCGCCCTCACTGCGCTCGGTTTCAATCTGCTTGGCGATGGACTTCGCGACGTACTCGACCCCAAGGAGACCCGATGAGTGTGTTGGCGGTCGAACACCTTCGGGTTGAATTCGGCACGGAGAATGGACCGGTCATCGCCGTCAAAGACGTGTCGTTCAAGCTGGAGAAGGGTGAGATTCTTTCCCTCGTGGGTGAATCCGGCTGCGGGAAATCCACTGTGGCCATGTCCATTCCCCGACTCCTGGGAGACTCGAACGTCACCCTCGGCGGATCGGTGCGCCTGAACGGTGTCGACCTGTCGGCATTTTCCGAAAAGCGGATGCAGGCGGTGCGCGGCAAGGAAATCTCGGTCGTGTTTCAGGAACCGATGACCTCGTTGAATCCCGCCTACACCGTGGGAAGCCAGATTTCGGAGGTGCTGCTCCGGCACGAGGGCCTGTCCCGCCGAGCGGCCCTGGCGCGTGCTGTTGAATTACTTGAACTGGTCGGCATTCCTGATGCCCAGCGTCGCATTGCTGCTTTTCCCCACGAACTCTCCGGCGGCATGCGTCAGCGCGTCATGATCGCTATCGCGGTGGCGTGCGACCCCCTCGTTCTAATCGCCGATGAACCCACCACCGCCTTAGATGTAACCATTCAGGCCGGTGTGCTCGACATCTTCCGGCGGCTGCGGGACAACCTGGGCACGTCGATCGTGCTGATCACGCACGACCTGGGAGTTGTCGCCGACATCGCCGACCGGGTCGCGATCATGTACGCCGGTCGAATCGTGGAGATGGCGCCAACCGTCGCGATCTTCGCAGCTCCCACCCACCCATATACGCGTGGGCTGCTCGGCGCGCTGCCATCGCGGGCGGTCATGCAGACGGATGGCCGTCGGCGCCTCACCGACATTCCCGGCCTGGTGCCCTCACCGTCGACCGACCCGGACGAATGCCAATTCGCCCCGCGTTGCGCCAGCGCCAGTGGCGCGTGCACCGCCGCCCGCCCCGCAGCGGACCTCGTCGCGGTGGGGCACAGCGTGTCCTGTTACCACCCCGCAGTAGGAGCGATGCTATGAGCGAACAACCAATCCTGGAAGTTTCCAACTTGGTGAAGCATTTCCAATCCGGTTCGCGTTGGGGCGGAGGGCGCACAGTGGTTCGGGCCGTCGACGGCGTTGATCTGACCATCGGACGCGGCGAAATTCTCGGTCTGGTCGGCGAATCCGGCAGCGGGAAATCCACTGTGGGAAGCTGCATTGCCCGGCTCACGCAGCCCAGGAGCGGAACCATCCGCCTGCTGGGCCGCGATATCTCCACCCTGAGCCGACGGGAGATGCGCCCGCTCCGTTCCGAAGTGCACGTGGTGTTCCAAGACCCGTACTCGTCACTCAATCCGCGTATGACGGTCGGCCAGATCGTCACCGAGCCGTTGCGGCAGCATCATCGCGGCACTCGAGCCCAACGCAACCGGACCGTCTCTGACATGCTTGAACGCACGGGACTCAGCCTGGAGTTGGTGGGCCGTTTCCCGCATGAGCTGTCCGGTGGCCAGCGCCAGCGTGTCGCACTGGCCCGCGCGCTGGTGCTCGGCCCCTCACTCGTGATCGCGGACGAACCGGTTTCGGCGCTCGACGTATCGGTGCAGGCATCCATTCTCAATGTTATTCTCGATTTGCAGATCGACCTCGGGTTCTCCTGCCTCTTCATTACCCATGATTTGTCAGTCGTTGAATTCATCAGCGATCGCATCGCAGTGATGTACCTGGGAAAAATTGTAGAAACGGCAACGCGAGCTGAGCTGTTTCGTGACCCACAGCATCCGTACACCCAGGCGCTGCTCTCGGCGGCTCCAACGGCAGACCCCGCCAGCGCCCGCGGTCGTGAACGCATCATTCTCAGCGGGGACCTGCCAAGTCCGACCGAAGAAATAAGTGGATGCCCGTTCCACGCCCGTTGCCCGGTTGCGATTGATCGCTGCACGAGCGAAGCACCACTGCTGCTCGGTGTAACCGGCCCTGATCACCAAAGCGCATGCCACCTCGTCACCGCAGAAAACGGTGCGCCGCTCATTCACCAAGGAGACAAGAATTTTGTTCACAACGCGTCCTGAGCTCATTGGAAATGTCGGCATGGTGGCATCAACTCACTGGATCGCCTCCGCCACCGGAATGAGCGTGCTCGAGCGCGGGGGCAACGCCGCCGATGCCGCCGTAGCTACCGGCTTCGTGCTGCAAATTGTTGAGCCGCACCTCAACGGCCCCGGTGGCGAGGTTCCGATTTTGGTGTGGTCAGAAACTGATCAAGAAGTATCCACCATTTGTGGTCAGGGCGTGTCGCCGGCTGCGGCAACCATCAAGGCCGTGACCGGATTGGGTCTGGACGTTATGCCAGGGACGGGCCTGTTGCCCGCGGTCGTACCGGGTGCCTTTGGCGCGTGGACGCTCCTCTTGGAACGACACGGAACGATGACGCTGCGTCAGGTGCTCGAACCGGCCATCCACTATGCCGAGGATGGGCATCCGCTGCTCAAACGGGTATCCGATGCAATTGGAACGATGCAGGAGCTGTTCACGAACGAGTGGCTCAGCTCAGCTGCGACCTGGATGCCGGGCGGACAGGTGCCCACAGCGGGGAGCTGTTTCCGAAATCCTGTGCTGGCGGCGACCCTGCGACGGATAATTTCGGAGTCCGAAGCTGCCGGCGGGTCGCGAGAAACGCAAATCCGAGCCGCCAGGGACTGCTGGTACCGCGGCTTTGTCGCCGAAGCCATCGGTGACTTCTGCGCGGACAATGAGGTGATGGACACCTCAGGGGAACGTCATCGTGGACTCTTGACGGCCACTGACCTGGCACTGTGGGAGCCGACGGTTGAACAGCCGCTTATCTACGATTATCACAACTACACCGTCTGCAAGACGGGCCCATGGGGGCAGGGACCCGTTTTTCTGCAGCAACTTGCGCTGCTCGAAGGCTTCGATCTGAGCGCGATGGGACCCGGTTCCGCTGACTGGGTGCACACCGTCCTCGAAAGTTGCAAACTCGCGTTTGCCGATCGTGAGGCTTGGTACGGCGACCCCAACTTCACCGATGTGCCCATGGCCGCACTGCTCAGCCCGGAATACAACGCCCAACGTCGCCTGCTGATCACCGACACGGCGTCCGTGGAACTGCGCCCCGGTAACCCCGGTGGAGTCCAGGCGCGGCTGCCGCGCTACCCGGCGTCCCCAGGTGGTTATGAGAATTTGATCGGATCCGGCGAGCCGACAATCGCTAAGTCGGGGGAAACCCGGGGGGACACGTGCCACGTCGATGTTGTCGACGCCAACGGAATGATGATCTCGGCCACGCCCAGTGGTGGCTGGATGCAATCCTCGCCGACAATCCCCGCGCTGGGTTTCTGCCTCAGCACTCGCGCACAAATGTTTTGGCTGCAGGAAGGCTTGCCGAACTCACTGCGCCCTAGCGCTCGTCCACGAACCACGTTGACGCCGTCCTTCGCTTTGCGCGATGGTAAGCCGTGGCTCGCCTTCGGAACCCCTGGTGGCGACGCGCAGGATCAGTGGTCGTTGAACTACTTTCTGAACCTCGTGCACGGGAATATGAATCTGCAGGAGGGCATCGATGCCCCCGGTTTTCACTCCACCCACATGCCCAACTCCTTCTTCCCACGGGATGCGCATCCAGCTGAGGTGCATCTGGAGAGCCGGTTTGATCCGGCCGTGCTCGACGAGTTGCGGCGTCGCGGCCACCTCGTCGTGGTTGGTGGGCCGTGGTCCGAAGGGCGGGTAAGCGCTGTGGCGCGCGATGGCGGCTGGCTCAAGGCTGCCGCCAACCCCCGGGGTAACCAGGGCTACGCCGTCGGGCGCTAGTCGCACGGGGCACTGAGTGAGGCGCCCAGAGAACTGCGGCATAATCAACAAATGTTTATGCGCGCCGGACGGCGGCAGATGACGATCCGCAATGTAGGAATGGGCGAAGAGGAGTAGTTGAAGTGTGGGACGTCTTAGAGTCGAAAGGGGATGATTTGAGCACGCTGGGCTTGCTCAAAGCTGCGCAAACCCTCGGCGAACGGGTTTACGAGGTGTTGGAAGAATCCATTGTCGACGGTGTCATCGCACCGGGTTCCCACCTGCGCGAAGACGAAGTCGCCAGGCAACTGGGGGTGAGCCGAAACCCGGTGCGTGAGGCCATTCAGCGGCTCGTGCACGACGGATTCGTCGAACATCGGTTAGGAAAGAAGGGTGCCTTCGTGCACGCTCCCAGTGACAAGGAAGTGCAGGAGGTTTTCCACGCCCGCTCACTTCTGGAAAGCGATTGCGCTCGGTTGGCCGCCGAGAATATTTCAGACGTTGATTTAGACCGACTCCGGGAACTGCTGGGGCATGGTGATGCAGCGATCGCGGCCAAGGACGCCAAGCACCTCTTGCAGCTCAACGACCGTTTTCACAATATTGTCGTGGAGGCCGCAGACAACTCCGTGATTGCGCGGATGCTCGGGGTGCTGCAGCGACGAATCCGATGGTATTTCTACCAGGTTGTCGTGACGCGGGCCGCCGGTTCGTGGGAGCAACACCGCCAGATTTATGAGGCGCTGCGCGAGCACGACGGCGACCGGGCAGCGGTGTGCATGATGGCTCACGTCATGCAGACTGCCGCCACGATTCGAGATCACCACGACACGGTGGATGGCGCTGGTCTCTCAAACTAGCCGGCCCAACCCTGACAATCCCGGGCCTATCTCGCCCCGCGAGAAGAGGACACAATATGAACACTCGGCGGGTCGGCATTGTCTCCAACGCCCCATTCATCGATTTCATACGGGAGTTCGATGCTTCCTTGACCACCCGCTGACGCACGCTAGGTCAGGGCGGGCATGACCTCCCGCTCGAACAATTCAATCCCCGACCGGTCGTAGGCGGCCTCCGGAAAGTAGTGGATCGCGTAACCGAGGCCACGCTTCTTCATCGCGGTCAGGCGCTCGACGATCTGTTCCGGCGTGCCAACACCCTGTGCGTCGCCGTCACGATACTCGGCCATGAACGCGGCGGCCCCTTCAACCCCGAGATAAGGGGTCACCCGGGCCTCAATCGCGTCGAGCCGCTCGGTAACCTCGGCCTCGGTCGCACCGATCACCGTGTTGTAGTTCGCCGAGCGAACAATGCGATCGAAGTCGGTGCCCTGGGCCGAGCAGTGCTCGGCCAACAGCGCGCTCTTGTGTGAGAAGCCCTCGGGTGAGCCGTCGAAGTTGGTGTAGTCGGCGTACTGCGCGGCAATGCGCAGGGTGACCTTTTCGCCGCCGCCGGCGATCCAGATGGGAATGCCACCCTCTTGTAGTGGGAGCGGCTGAAAGATGGCACCGTCCATCTGGTAGTGCGCACCGTCGAGGGTGGCGGTGCCCGTGGTCCAGGCCTGTTTCATGATTTGCACGCCCTCGTCGAGGCGGGCCAGACGCTCGCCGGCACGGGGATAACCATAGCCATAGGCTCGCCACTCGTGCTCGTACCAACCGGCGCCGATACCCATTTCGATGCGTCCGCCCGAGATGATGTCGGCGGTCGTGGCGACCTTTGCCAGGTATCCCGGGTTGCGGTAACTCATACAGGTGCACATCTGTCCGAGGCGCACCCGTTTCGTCGTCGCCGCGAAAGCGGACATAAGGGACCAAGCCTCGTGGGTGGGTGGCCTGCTCGCTCGGCACTGGAACGGTGTGAAAGTGGTCATAGACCCAGATCGATTCCCACGCACCGGCATCAGCGTGGGCGGCCAGGCCCCTCATTGTCGCCCACTGCGCGGCCGGTTCGATTCCGACCAGATCGTGTCGCCAGCCCTGAGGTACAAAGAGTCCAAATCACATGGATTCAGCCTAGAGGCCCGCCGGTGCGAAGCTAAACGATACGCTTTAGCCATCGGGGTAAGTGCCGCGAGCAGACGATAGACAACGGACGGCGGTGACAGTGCACGCTCTCGACTTCGCCGGCATTATGAGCGAGATTCTCACTTTCGTCGGCCTCATCATCGGAGCGCTCCTCTACCTGGTCGGCCTGTCCGTGCGCGGCATCAGTGGCCGCTGGACTCGCTCGACCGCCGTGATTGCCGCGTCGAGAACGGCCGCATCGCGTACGGCCGCATCGGGGCCCGCCACGGTCATCCGCTGGTTTGATAACGACGGCGATGTGCACGAGTGCCCAGCCGACACCCACGAGACGCAGCATCTGGTGCCGGGCGATGACGTGCGCGTCTGGTTTCGCAATAGCTGGCCGGAGAAGTGCCGCACGCACGACCCCGACCTCGACGGCAAGGGACTGCGCCTGATCGGTCTGGTGCTGCTGGGTATTGGCGTTCTCGCCGGTGTGGCCGGTATCGTGCTGATGTTTCTCTAACCGCCCGTCGGCCCAGAAACGGATGCCGCGCGCGGCTTGGCCCATCCGCTCGCCACCGCGATCACCGCGATGGTCAAAAGCGCCCCGAGCAGCAGGGCCGCTGCCTCTCCGGGGGCGAGCACCTGCAGCTTGGTGCCGATGGTCGCGGCCGCGATCGGAATGCCGAGCTGGGCGGCTGAGAGCATTCCAAGCGACAGCGGGAGGCCCAGCACGCGCGTGGTCGCGTGGGTGATCAGGGTGGCGACGCCGAGCATGAGGCCGAGGCCGATCATCTGCGGGTGATCGGTGAGGTCGCGCAGGGCGAGGGAGGCGCCTAACCAGACGAAGAAGAGGGGTCCGAAGAATCCGTCGGCGAGGGCGAAGAGCTGCCGGGCTAGGCGGCGCGGTTCGCCGACGGCCGCGACGGCGAGGCCGAAAGCGAACCCGGCGAGCATGACCGAGACGTGGCTGAACACGGCCACCGCCGAGAGTGCGAACAGAATGGCCAGCTGGATGCGCAGCTCGAGCGCGAATTTGCGGTTCGCCGACAACTTGTGCAGTCGTAGGCGGTAGCCGTTTCGCTCCAACCAGGCCAGCACAACGTAGAGCGCCACGGCCAGCAGCGCGACGAGGACGGCCCCGAGGGCGGCGCGGCCGGCATTCGGCGGGTCAATGGCCAGCGGCAGCGCCACGATCGCGGCAATATCAGCGATCGCGACCTGCGCGGTGAGCTCGAGCATCGATCGGCCACGCAAGCCCAGCGAGTGAATAAGAGGCAGCACGAGCGCGGCCGACGAGGAGGCCAGCAGGACTATATATAGGAGTGCATGATTTGTGCCGAAGATCAACGCGATGGCCACGCCGAGGGCGATCGCCGAGAGGGTCACCAGAATCGCCCGCACCAGGCCGGCCGACAGTGCTGCGCGAATTGCGCCGAAACGAACGGGCACGTGCGTGCCGGCCACGAACATGATCAACGCGAAGCCGACATCCGCTAGAAGGGTCAGCGTGGGGTCGCCCGCGTCGACAAAGCCGAAACCGGTGCGGCCGACGATCACACCGGCACCGAGCTGACCAATCACGACGGGAATGTTCCACCGGCGCGGTGTCGCCAGCAGCGGCCCGAGCAGGGCGATCACGGAGATGATCGCGAGGGTATGAAAGTCCATACGCACCTCCCCGATTCTGCTGCTAGCCCGAGCGTAGTCCCGCAAGAGAAGGCGCAGGCGGCATGATGGGGGTATGAGTCGAACCGTAGCCGGAGCCCGCGTGCTGATTACCGGAGCCGCCCGGGGAATGGGCCGTTTGTATGCCGAACGTTGCGTCGCCGAGGGGGCGAAAACCGTCATCCTGTGGGACCGCGACGGCGCCGCGCTCGCCGCGACCACTGCCATCCTGACGGAACGTTCCCGCGGACGCACGCGGGTCGCCCCCTACGTCGTTGATATCGCCGACCTCGGCGCCATCGCGCAGACCGCGCAGCGGGTGCGTACGGAGATCGGCGACCCCGACGTGGTCATCAACAATGCCGGCATCGTGCGGGGCAAGTATTTCTGGGAGCACGACAACGGTGCAGACACCCGCCCGACCATGCAGATCAATGCGCTTGCGCCCATGTACATCGCGCGCGAGTTTCTGCCGGCGATGATTGCGAGCGGATGGCGCGAGTCACGCATCGTGAACATCGCGTCGGCCGCCGGCACCCTCAGCACCCCGCGGATGAGTGTCTATGCCGCCTCGAAAGCGGCCATGATCGGCTGGAGCGATTCGCTGCGGCTCGAACTGGTGCAGCAAGGGCACGGCTATGTCAAGGTGACCACGGTGTGTCCCAGCTACATCGACACTGGCATGTTCACGGGGGCCCGCGGGCCGCTGCTCACCTCACTGATGACGCCGGAATACGTGGTTGATCGGGTCTGGCGGGCGATGCTGGCCGGCAAGCCGCAACTGCTGTTGCCGTGGACGGTGAACCTGTCGAAGGTGCTTCGCGGCGTGCTGCCGTTGGCCGCGTGGGACGCCGTGGCCGGTCGCGTTTTCGGTGTCTACCGGTCAATGGACCGCTGGGTCGGTCGCGGATAGCTGCCCAGTTTCGGTGAGGGTGACAGGCTCCAGGAACGCCAGCACCGGTGCTGAACCGACTTGTTCATCGCCAACGCATCGTCCGGCGTCACTTCAGCGTTGACGCAAGCCGAAACAAATGGGGACTCTGAATTGAGCGCCGTTGGTCGAGTCTGTCGAGGCTCCGTCAACGAAGGCGAAACGGTCTCAAAACGCGAACGATGTCCCGAATATAACTTCGTACTGAAATCTAAAAAACACTGAGACTTCCTCGACTAATAGCCTTGATTTTGGTAGAATTCAAGCATGAGCCAGAGCGGCGAAACTCCCCAAGCGGGCCTAGTCGACTCCGACTCCGACTCCGACTCCGACGGGGTGTCCGAGGCAGAATTCGCCGAGTGGTCGTTCTCGGTTGAAGACCGTGCATTCTTCGACGCGTTCCGGCTGCAGTGCTTGTCCGAGTGGCAGGCCGAAGACGAAGTCGCGGCACAAGCCGCCGCGACCGTTGGGGTAGAAATCCAGCAGGACTTGCAGCTCGCCGACGGTCCGACCATACCAGCCGACCTCGACCTGGCTGAAGTGTTCGCTGCCGTCCCGCCCGAGCGCCTGTTCGACGAGAACCTCCGCGAGGAGTTTCTCTTCGCTGAGTACACCGCTCGCCAGCTCCGCGCTGACCCGCCCGTGCAGGACGTGCCCGCGCAGGACGTGCCCAGTGACGTGAACCCGTTCCAGCGCCGGCAGGCGCAGTTCGTCGACCGGGTGCTTTATCTCGAGAGGGTCATTGCCTGGGCGCAAGCGAGCAAGGCTGAGGTTCTTACCGCGGCGTGGGATTACACCACCAACACCGCCGAGACCGGCCGACCGCAGGCTGGGCCGCAACACGAACACGATTGGGATGCCACCTTTGCCGCCCAGCAGGGTTTGGTCGCGGAGATGGCCTGTGCGCTGCGCATCCCGTGCGGCACCGCGTCCGGTCTTCTACACGAGAGCCAGGTGTTGGTCGAATCGCGTCCGCAGACCCTTGATGCGCTCCGTGCGGGGAAGATCTCCCTGCGTCATGCGCGGCGGGTGCTTGACCAGCTCGACTCTGTGCCCCAGCCCTCCCGGGCCGAGCTGGAAGAGGTGTTGCTGCCGCACGCCCGCACGCTTACTCCGGCACAGTTCGACGGTAAGGCCCGAAAATTGCGTGAACGGTTCCACCCTGACAGCATCACCGTTCGCCGTACCAAGTGCCTGGCCGACCGCAAAGTCATGTTCTTTCCGGACAAAGACGGCATGGCCACGCTCTGGCTGCGCGCCGCCGGTGAGGACCTCCACGGCATCTACACCCGCGTCACCGACGCCGCCATCAGCTTGCAGGGCCCCGACGAGCCCCGCACGCTCAGTCAACTCCGCGCCGATGTCGCCGTCGACCTGCTCGCCCAAGGGGTCACCAGCACCGGCCTCGGCGCCGGCCTGACGGCCAACGTCAACATCACTGTGCCGGTCCTCACATTGATGGGGAAGAGCGAGGAGCCGGGGGAACTCGAGGGGTACGGGCCGATTGAGCCGGAGACCGCCCGCCGGCTGGCGGGAACCGCGACGAGTTTTCTGCGCATCCTCACGCATCCGCACACCGGCATCGTGCTCGACGTCAGCGCAGAACCGTTTCGAGTGCCAGCAAGCCTGAAGAAATACCTGCGCCTGCGTGATGGAACGTGCCGGTTTCCCGGCTGCAACCGCTCCGCCGGGCATAGCGACCTCGACCACACCCGCGACAAACAATTCGGCGGCCCCACTACTGCCACCAACCTGCACTTTCTCTCTCCCTCCCACCACAACCTCAAGCACTACTCCGCGTGGACCGTCATCGCCGACCCCGACGGTACCGTGAATTGGACCAGTCCGGCGGGTAAGCACTACGCCACCGATCCCGCCACCCGCATCAGTCCGCCGCGACAACAGGCCGACATATCACCACTGCAACCCGGGCCCACACTGCAACCCGGGCCCACACTCGACCCGACCACACTCGACCCGACTCCGCCCAGTTCTACCCCGCCCGACTCGACAGCCTCTGCTTGGGACATAACCGACCCCAACCCGCAGCCGTTCTAGGTGCGGGGTTCGCAGCCCCGCCCGTTTGGAAGACCGGTCGGCACCGCGCCGCGCCGCTCGGCTACCGCAGCGCACTGATGCGCAGGGCAACCGACTTGAGGTTCGCGATGCGCTGTTCGTAGCGTGCAGCGAGCACGATGAGCAGAATGCCGCCGCCACCGAGCCAGAGGAACCACGGAATCACACTGTAGGTCAGGGCGATCCATGGCCAGAGCTGGGCGACACCGTGGATGAGCAGCACGACAGCATCAATCACGAACGGCGCTTGCAATTTCCACGTGCTACCGATCACAAGCACAATGATCGCTGCAATTCCGAGGCTGACGATGCGCCACAGGTCGTTATACGTGAGATCGAGCAGCAGCGACGGCACCAGCAGCAACGACAGTCCCGGACCAAACCAGGGCCAACTGCGCGCTCGTGGATCGCTGTGCAGGCGCAGCCAGCCCGACCCGATCAGCGCCAACGCCACCGGTACGGTGACGAGTTCAAACGGGTCGACCTTGCCAGAGCCGGCCACCGTGATAGCGGCCAAGCCGGCCAGCCCGAGTACGATCCAGGCGGTGATTGCCCCTAACGGCGCTCGGGGCTGCGCGAGAGCGATCACATGCACCGCAGAGAGAGCGAGCACGAGCAGAACGGCCCGAGGCGTTGACAGCCCGGCATCTGCGGGGGCGCTGACAACGGTGAGTTCGACCCAGGTCAGAACGGATGCCCACACCAGTACAAGCGCGATGCTCGTGCCGCGTCGCAGCGCCGTGGTTTCAGCATCCGTTTGGCGGACCAGCAAAACCGCGGTCATGATCGCCGCCAGGGTGGGAAGAACCAGCCAGAGCTCGAGTCGCCCATCGGGAGCGCCGGGCGCCCCGACCAGACGCTGCGTCTGTGCAAAGACTGTGACGACGAGGGCTATCGAGCCGGCCAGACCGGCCGCAGCCAGATAGGTTGACGACGGCGGAGCCCATCGCACCAGTGCGGCGCCGATCATGAGGGTCACAGACACGAGGGCGAGCACGATGGGGCGCACCAGCGACCCCGACTCGGACGACACGGCGAGCGGTACCAGAGCAATGAGCAGCCCGGCGAAAGTCAGCACACCGGCTACCGGACTTGCTTCGCTCAAGCGATCGGTTATGCCATAGTGGCGAATCAGTGCGGCCGTGGTGAGCACGATTCCGGCGACCGGCAGCACATACGGTTCGAGTGCCACGATACCTGCCTGATCGAGGCCGAGCCAGAGGCCGGCTGTGCCGAGCAACAGGGCAAGCCAGCCAAAGTGGCGGCGATTCGACCGGGAGCCGAACAGCCCGTCGGGCGCGATCGCCATAATGAGCGCCACGATGCCGGCGAACACGATCACGAGCCAGCCGAGGGAGCGGAACGTGCCTGCGGTGCCTAACGTGTTTGCCGTGCCTACCGCGGCGAACACGGCAGGCACGAGCACAATCGCGGCACCGATTTCGAGGGCAATCCGGTCGCGGCGTGCCGTCGAATCCACATCCAGGGTGCCGGTCGCACCGCCGCTCAGGGTTGCACCGCCGTCACGGTTTGTACCGCGCAACAGCGCGAGCGAGCAGACTACGAGGGCGACAGCCGGTGCGGCGAGTGTGAAAACGGATGTGACGGCAGCCGTTATGAAGAGAACCTCGCATGTCAGTAAGTACACCGCCGGGGCCAAGGCGATGGCAGCGATTGCACGTTCCGAGTGCAGCCCGCCATGGTTGGCGCGCAGAAAGATCCACGAAGAGCACGCGGCGACCAGAATACTGGCGCGCAGGATGGATCCGAGAGGTTCGGGCTGCAGCAGGGATTCGCCGGCGGCAAGCGACCACATTCGAATCGGAAGGACGAAGACAACCACGCTCGGAACGAGGAGGGTGAAGAATGCCCAGCGCCGATCGAGAAGGGAGAGCGCCCTTGGCCGAAGTGCTGCCGCAGCGACGAGCAGGTGCAGGAGGGCCGTTACGAGGGCGATAGCTGCCGTGACGTTGGCCAGATTGATCGCGTCAAACCACTGCAGTTCCGGCGCGAGGGCCAGTGGAACGTGACCAACCCCGACCAAGGTGATAGCGATCGCCGCGGCCAACAGAGCTCCGCGGGCGTGAGCGTGGGAGGCGCTCGCGAGTGTTGGGCTGGTGAGCGCAGGGCTTGAAGCCCTGTGCGTGACCAACAGGCGGGCAAACCACAGCGCGAGTACGAGCGATACCGTGCCGAACCACCAAGTTGTGGGGTGTGCCCAGCTGATGACATAGCCCAACGTCTCGCCGGCGACCAGGAACACGACGGTGGCCGGTGCCAGAAAGCCGAGCGAGAACCGACCGGCGTCATTCACTGTGGGCGGCACCGAAGTTGGCTCAGGCGATCGAGCGCGGAGCAGGCTGATGAGTGCGCCGGCGCCCAGCAGCAGGTAGAGCGCGACGATAACCCCGATGGAGGGGCAGAGGGGCACCGCGAGAATGACAACGGCCAGTGCGAGCGCGGTCACGATCTGGCGCCGGGCGCGCAGCAAACCGCCCAGGGCCCAGCCGATGAGCAGTGTCGCGCCGACTCCGACCAGTGCGAGCACTGCCCAGACGTTGTCGGCGTTGGCAAGGTCAAGGACGACCTCGTGGCCGCGTAGCCCGCTTGCTATGGCCTGGATGAGTGGCCAGGCGGCATACCCGGCAGTGAGGAGTAGCGGAATGGCTGCGACGGTGCTGGCCGAAACGGCTGCCACCAACCCGGCCGTACGTGCGGCTGAGGGCGCAGCGAGGTGACGAGCGAATAGTTCGAGTGCCACGGCCAGAGCGGTGGCGACGAGCAGGGGCACGGTGAGTGAAAACGGCAGACTGTCGGAGCGACCGGCAACGACCGGCGCGATGCCAGCCGCCGCGAACGCGGCCAGAGACGCCGCCAGATAGGCGAAAGCGTGGTATTCCCCCATGTGCCGGGCCGGCTGCGCAACGTCGACGCTCTCAACGATCAACGCGGACCGCGGCGCGCGCAGTACGAGCACGGCGTGGGCCGTGGCAACAAGCGCGACCGCGCCGAGGCACCAGACGGGCGCGATCAGGCTGTCGGACTCTACGAAGACCGCGACGATGGCCGCCGTGACCAGGGCGAGCGCGCCCAGCGCGAGCAGCAGTATCCGCTCGGGGAATCGATCGAAGGCCGGCGAGCGGCGCCCATCCGCGGGCCGGGACAACGTTGCACGATGCAGCAGGGCTGCGATGGCGGCACCGACAAAGCCGACGAAAACGCGAGTGAGCGTGTTCTGGCCCTGCAAGAGACCGGCCGCGAAGAGTCCGACACCGGGAACCGCGACGACGAAACCGGCGATACTGCCCACGCGCAGCTTCGATCGGTTGTGCCAGCCGAGAAAAAGCGTCGCGCACACTATCAGGGCGGCTCCCCAGTAGAGCGCCCCATCTCCGGCGGCGAGGCCGAAGAGGTTGTTCTGCCGCATGCCCCATACGTCGAGAAGCACGAGCACCACTGCGAAGCTTCCGATTCCCTCGGCCGTGGATGTCAGCCGCGAACGATGCATCCGGGCGGCGACCACGAGAGCCGCCACGGTCAGCAGCGCGACGACAACAAAGCGGAATCCCAGCCCGGCGACGATCCACGCAACGGTGAGAAAGAAGATCGCAGCAACCGAGACCAACAGCACACCGATGAAGAGAAGTACGACCTGCACGCTGGAACGCCGGGGCTTTGTGGGCGGGGCGGGCGGTACGGCGGGAGCGGCTGTCGGCAGAACAGGCAGAACAGGCAGAACCGGCAGAACCGGTGACGCCAACGTCGTGGCAACCGAATCTGTGCTGAAAGGCCGAAGTACGGCGACCCGGCTGGTCTCCGTTTCGTAGCGGATGCGCCCGATCAGCTCGGCGCGACGTTGCAGCGCTGCTGCGGCATCCGCTGAACTGACCAGTAATTCGGTTGCGGTCCCGTGCTGCAGGTCGAGCCGGCAACTGGAACAGACCGGCGACCTCAGCGGTGTGTGGCAGGCCGGGCAGAGCGCCGTATCGATAAGGTCCCGCGCATCGCGCGGCCACATGATGCGACCGGCATGCCGGAGGTAGAATTCTCCGCTCTGGACTGGCTCGTGCTCTGACATCGATCTCCCCGCGGTCGGTCACTCTGCCCACAGGCTACCGGGCACAGAAAACCTGGGCAGACCCCGCCGCAGGGGGTGAAGAATTGTCGACGCGGAGGGCGGGGGAGGAGACGGAAGGATCAGAGGTTGTTGGTCGCGAGCCAGCTGACCAGCACGCGCTGAAATTCCAGCGGATGCTCGACGCTCGGCAGATGCGCGGTGTCGCGGAACGTGCAGCCGCTGGCCTGCGGCAGCATCTCTAACAAAAATTCGTAGTGAGCCAGCGACGACGTGACGTCGAGCTCGCCCACGGTCACCAGCGCCGGAACGTCGATGTCACTGACCCGGTCGAGCGCGGCGGGCTCGAGCGGAATCGGTATCGGCGCTTCCGTGGCGTGGATGACGTTGCGCAGATTGAGCTCCTGCGCGAGGGCTAGAAAAGCGGGGTCGATATCGGCCGCCTTGCGGGTCGGCCCGACCGCCCACAGTGCAACCTCGAGCCGCGCCAGTCGCGGCCATTGGCGGCCGGTGAAGGCCGCATCCAGCTTGTCGAACAGCGCGTCTTCACGTTCGGTGAGCTCCACATCGGGAAAGCCGCTGGGTCCTGACCCGATCGTGACCAGGCCCGCGACGCGCTCGGGGCTTTCCACGGCAAGATCGATGGCAATCGTGCCTCCGCGCGAGCACCCGATCAGGGTGGCCCGAGCCACGCCGAGATGATCGAGCAGCGCCGTGGCATCCGCTCGATTGGAGAATTCAACATTCTCGGTCGTAGTCTGGCCAAAACCGCGGGTATCGAAGCGGATGACGTAGTGGTGAGCCGAAAGGGCGGCGATCTGCGGGTCCCACATGCGCAGGGTCGCGATGCCCGCGTGAAACAGGAGCAGGGCTGGTGAGTCGGGGTCTCCGTAGGTCTCGTAGTAGAGGGAAGCGCCAGAAACGTCGAGTCGGGGCATGCGTTGAGCGTAGCAACGTCGATCGCGCGGCCGAAAGGGCCGCGCGGGTTCCTGCTCGGGCACGCCCTAGGATCGTCAGAATGGGCGGTGTTGTGGTCGGTTTTTCGATTATCGGGTTTGTGATCCTGATCGGGTACTTTGTCGAGCGATTCGGCATTGCCGGGGTGGGCGCAGGCCGGGTACTCAACCGTATGGCCTTCTTCGTCGCAACTCCCGCGCTGCTGTTCACCGTGCTTTCCCACGCGGACGTGTCGGTGCTCTTCTCTAAATTTCTGGTCACCATTGTCTGCACCATCGTGGTCGGCGTGCTCATCTACATCGCCCTCGCGCGGCTGTTCTTTCGAACGCCGCTGGCCGAGACTGTGCTCGGTGCGTCGAGCGCGACCTACGTCAACGCCAACAACATCGGTCTGCCCGTGGCCATCTACGTGCTCGGCAGCGCCCAGTATGTGGCTCCCGTGCTGCTGCTGCAGCTGGTGATTCTGGCACCTGCCATCCTGGCCGTGCTCGACATGACCACCCGAGGACGGGCCTCGTTCGGGTCGATCGTGACACAGCCGTTTCGAAACCCGATGATTCTCGGCTCGCTAGCCGGCGTGCTCGTAGCGGCCTTCGGAATCACGGTTCCAGCCCCGATACTCGCACCGTTCGAACTGATCGGCGGAGCCGCCATTCCCCTGGTGCTGCTGTCGTTTGGCATGTCGCTGCACGGCCAACGACTGCTGAAGGCCGGAACCGGACGCAAACAGGTCGTAGCAGCCACCCTGATCAAGGTCGTACTGATGCCGACTATCGCGTTTCTGTTCGGACGCTTCGTCTTCAGCCTTGAGGGCGCCGAACTATTCGCTGTAGTCGCCGTGTCAGCGTTGCCGACCGCGCAGAACATCTTCAATTTCGCCTCGCGTTACGATCGAGCCCTGGTTGTCACGCGGGACACCGTTTTACTCACCACGATTCTGTCGATGCCCGCTTTGCTCGTGATCGCGGCCCTGCTCGCCTGAGTCCCGAAAGGACCGCATGACTACTTCTGGCCCGTTCACGGCACCCGAACCCACGAGCTTGCCGATCGTCGGCTCGGCTGAGCGCTTCTACGTGCACCGGGTGTATTGCGTCGGCCGCAACTACGCCGCGCATGCCCGGGAGATGGGCAATGACCCTGAGCGTGAGGCGCCGTTCTTTTTCGCGAAGCCAGCCGACGCCGTGTTCGCGGTCGACGAGGGCGTTTCCGCATACAAGGTCGCTCCGCACACGGTTCCTTTTCCGCCAGAGACCGACAACCTGCACTATGAGATGGAGCTCGTGGTCGCGATCGGCGTCGGCGGCGCCGATATCGCCAGAGCGGATGCCCTCACCCACGTCGTCGGTTACGGCGCCGGTGTCGACCTCACCCGGCGAGACCTGCAGGATGCTGCCAAGGCGCTGCGTCGTCCGTGGGATCTCGCCAAGGGCTTCGATTTCTCCGGACCCTGCACGCCGCTCGTCACCGCCAACGCTATCGGCCATCCCGCTTCGGCTCGAATCTGGCTCAGCGTCGACGGTGAGACCCATCAGGACGGCGACCTTGCCGACCAGATCTGGCCCGTGCCCGACGTGATCGCCGCTCTATCGAGGTTTGTCACCTTGCGGCCCGGTGATCTCATCTTTACCGGCACTCCCGCCGGTGTCGGCCGAATTGAGCCGGGAAGCGTCGTTACCGCCGGCATTGACGGGGTCGGTGACCTCACCTTTCGCGTGGTCTGACCGCAGCCTCAATGCTCCAGCAGCGCACCGAGGGCAGTCATTGCATGGCCGCGATGCTCATCCAGCAAAAGGATGACCAACTCGCCATCACCGGCGGCGAACGCGTTGACGATCCCAGCGTGTTCGCCTTCGACCAGCGCCCGGTTACCGGGATCCTCATAGTAAAGCCGGCGGTAGGCTTCGGTTGAATCTCAGAGCGCGCGCAGAATACGTTCGAGCCGCGGAAGCCCGGCGCTTGTCACAAGCACGAAGTGAAACCGCCGGTAGACCTCGATCAGGTCGGCGAGGGACAGCTCGGTCACCCGGTAGCCGTAATGCGGCTCGTGCACGACATGCCCTCGGATTCGAGCGTGTTGTGCGCCTCGAGCACCGGAACCCGGCTGACGCCGAGGCGTTCGGCCAGGTCTTCCTGCCGCAATGGCTGGCCGGGAACCAGCTCGCCGACGGCAATCAGCCGGCGAAGCTCACCGAGCACGAACGCCGGAACGGTCGGCGGGCGCTTTGTTGGATGCTGGGTTCGCTCGGGGGAAGGCACGGTGAAAACCCTAACTCAACGAATAAGGCGACTCAGCGAAACGCCGCGATGCCGGTGATTTGCTGGCCGAGAATGAGGGTGTGCACCTCGTCGGTGCCCTCGTAGGTGCGCACGCTCTCCAGATTGTTGGCATGTCGCATCGGGGAATAGTCGAGGGTGATGCCGTTCCCGCCGAGCATCGCACGAGCCTCGCGGCAGATGGCAATGGCTTCGCGGCAGTTGTTGAGCTTACCGAACGAGATCTGGTGCGGGGCGAGCGTGCCGGCGTCCTTGAGTCGGCCGAGCTGCAATGCAAGCAGGGTGCCCTTATTGATTTCGAGGGCCATGTTCACCAGCTTCTGCTGGGTGATTTGGAAGCCGGCGAGCAGTGTGCCGAACTGCATCCGCTCTTTCGAGAAGGCCAGCGCGGTGAGGTAGCTGTCGCGGGCCGCGCCCATGACGCCCCAGACGATGCCGTATCGGGCCTCGTTCAGGCATTCGAATGGTCCGCGCAGGCCGCGTGCCTGGGGCAGCATCGCCGAGTCGGGTAGGCGCAGCTCGGTCAGCTGAATCTCACATTGAATCGAGGCACGCATCGAGAGCTTCTGCTCGATCGGCGTCGCCAGGAAACCGGGAGTATCGGTGGGCACGACGAAGCCGCGGATCCCCTCATCCGTCATCGCCCAGATGATCGCGACCTGTGCGACCGAGGCCAGGCCGATCCAGCGCTTGATGCCGTTGATCACCCAGTCGCTGCCGTCACGGCGCGCAAAGGTGGTCATGCTGGCCGGGTCGGAGCCGGCACTGGGCTCGGTCAGCCCGAAGCAGCCGATCACCTCACCGGTGGCCATGCGCGGCAGCCACTCCTTCTTCTGATCCTCGGAGCCGTGCTTGTGGATAGCGCTCATCGCGAGCGAGCCCTGCACACTCACAAAGGTGCGCAGCCCGGAGTCGCCGGCCTCCAGTTCGAGAGCGGCGAGTCCGTATTCGACCGCGCTGCGTCCGGGACAGCCATAGCCCGTGAGGTGCATGCCGAGCAGACCGAGTTTGGCCATCTGCGGAATGATTTCGAGCGGAAAGACCGCTTTCTCATACCACCCGGCGATGTTGGGCTTGATGGTGGTGTTGACGAACGCTCGCACCTCGCCCCGCAGAGCGGTCTCGGTCTCGGTCAGCAGGGAATCGATGCCCACGAGGTCGGCGGCATCGGTCAGGTCGGTTTCGGTCGGTTCGGCATTGCTCAGGGCGGCAGCGGGCATGAGTCGTCTTTCGGTCGGTGAAGCGGATGCTTACGGTCGGTTTCTAGGATCGGTCAGGCTGCGCGGCGCTCAGCAAGGCCGGTTATCGAAGAATGTGGCACCGGTGTGCTCGCCGAGCGGGGCGACGGAGCGCGTCTTGAGTTGTTTCTTGAGCAAGGACTTGAGCACGGTGCGGTGCACGAGGCGGTTCGCGTTGGTTCAAAGCGGGCGTCGCCGCTAAGTTCGGGTAGCCCGACCATCTGCAGGAGGGTGCTGAACTGCAGGAGGGTGCTGAACTGTTTGTCAGTGCCGACGGCGCTCCACCCTCAGCGTGGCAAATGGCCCGGCGAGCACGCGGGAAAAATCGGCAACACGGATGCCGTCCAGCGGCCCGGTCGTGAGGGTTGCGTCAACATTCCCAATCATCTGGATACTGTATCCAATTCTGTCAACCGACGGAGGGGATTGCGGGGCCGTCGGCCGTGTGAGGTCATTCTGGACGGGCTGAGTGCAACCTTGGGCAGGGGGTAAGCCCCTCTGTCACCAAACGGTTACGTAGGCAAATGGGTGGTCAAACGTGGCATAAAGCCCGTATTTCTGCGAGACTGAAGTTTTGACCTTGCCCGCAACGCGGGTAATCACGTCCTGTACGTCGGGCATCCCAACAAAGGAATCCCATTGACGGATCAAACATTTCAGATAATCGCGATCGTTTTATACCTTGCTGGCATGGTCGCCATCGGGTATTTTGCTTTTCGGCAGACCAAAGATCTTGACGACTATATGCTCGCCGGCCGCGGCCTCAAACCCGGTACCGCTGCGCTGAGCGCCGGCGCTTCCGATATGTCCGGCTGGCTGCTGCTCGGACTTCCCGGAGCCATCTATGTGTCCGGCCTCGTCGAGGCCTGGATCGCGATCGGCCTCACCATCGGTGCCTGGTTGAACTGGAAGTTCGTTGCTCCGAGGCTGCGTTCGTACACCGAGGTATCGAACAACTCGATCACCATTCCGAGCTTCTTCGAAAACCGGCTCAAGGACACGTCGCGCCTGTTGCGGGTCGTCTCCGGCATCATCATCCTGGTGTTCTTCACGTTCTATGTGTCGTCCGGCATGGTGGCTGGCGGCGTGTTCTTCGAGGAGTCCTTCGGCTCCACATTCCTCACCGGCATGCTGATCGTGGCCGGCGTCACCCTGCTCTATACGCTATTTGGCGGTTTCCTTGGAGCGACTCTTACCGACGTCGCCCAGGGCCTGCTCATGCTCGTCGCGCTGATTGCGGTTCCGCTCGTAGCTCTCAACGCCACCGGCGGCATCACCGCCACCCTCGACTCCATCCGCGAAGTTGATCCGAACCTGCTTTCCCTCACCGCTGGTGGGTCCGTTCTGGGCGTTATCTCGGCCGCGGCCTGGGGCCTTGGCTACGTCGGCCAGCCGCACATCATCGTGCGGTTCATGGCCATGCGCACCCCGCAGGATGCCAAGGCCGGCCGCCGCATCGGAATCGGATGGATGATTCTCACCGCTCTTGGTGCCGTAGCCACGGCGCTTATCGGCATCGCGTACTTCCAGCAGAACCCCGACCTATCGCTCGCGAATCCGGAAACGGTCTTCCTGCTGCTTTCGCAGACCCTGTTCCACCCGTTCATCGCCGGCCTCGTGCTGGCTGCGGTGCTGGCCGCCATCATGAGCACCATCTCCTCACAGCTGATCGTGTCATCCTCGGCACTGGTTGAGGACCTGTATCGAATCGTCGGCAAGGAGGCCTCCCCGAAGCAGCTAGTCACGTTCGGACGCCTCGGCGTGCTGGTCGTGGCGGTCGTTGCCGGGCTCATCGCCCTGCAGCAGAATTCGACCATTCTTGACCTGGTCGGCTTCGCCTGGGCCGGTTTCGGAGCTGCCTTCGGACCGGTCGTCCTCCTCTCCCTGTACTGGAAGAAGCTGTCCACCGCCGGTACGCTGGCCTCCATGACCACCGGTGCCGTCGTCGTCTTCGTCTGGGGCAACTCCGCGCTCGGCGACATCCTGTACGAGATCGTGCCCGGCTTCGCTGCCAGCCTGATCGTGGCCGTTGTCGTTTCCCTCGCGACCTACAAGCCCAACGCTGACATCGACGCCGAGTTCGATGCCGCTGCCGAACAGGCCCACCCGAAGTACCAGGCACGGGAGAAGATCTCCGCGTAGCACGTAGCACGTAGCCGGCCGAAGGATTTAGAAAATCATCGGGCGATCGTCGTCATCGCCGCCGAGGTCGAGGTCCACGAGCACCGGCACGTGGTCGCTCGGCGCGTCGCCCTTGCGTTCATTGCGGTGGATGCTGGCATCCGTCACGAGGTCGGCAAAGGCTGGCGAGCCGAGGATGAAGTCGATGCGCATGCCCTCGTTGCGCGGAAATCGCAGCTGCTTGTAGTCCCAGAAGGTGAAACCCTCCGGCACGATCGGCCGCACGACGTCGGTCAGGCCGGCCTGCTCGAAGGCGTCGAACGCTTTGCGTTCCTCCGGCGAGATGTGGGTCGAGGTGCCGGGCACGAAGCTCGGGTCACCCATGTCTTCGTCGCGGGGCGCGACGTTCCAGTCGCCCATCATCGCCAGGGCGAGCGCGGGGTGCCGGCTCAGTTCCTCGGCTGCGTGGGCCTCGAGGGCGTTCAACCAGGCCAGTTTGTAGGAGTAGTGCGGGTCGCCGAGAGCGCGCCCGTTCGGCACGTACAGGCTCCAGAGCCGCAGGTCATTCACGGTCACACCGAGCGCGCGCGCCTCGAGCGGCTGATCGGGACCGACGGCACCTTTTTGGAAGCCGGGCATATTCGGAAAAGCGGTGACGACATCCGTCATCGGTTCGCGGCTGGCAAACGCCACGCCATTCCACTGGCTCAGACCGTGAATGGCGAGGTCGTAGCCGGCGTCTTCGAACACCTGGAACGGAAACTGTTCGGGCTTGCACTTGATCTCCTGCATCGCGAGAACGTCGATGTCCTCACGTTCCAGCCAGTCGACGATACGCCCGGAACGAGCACGAACTGAGTTGACGTTCCAGGTGGCGATGCGCATGCTTCCAGCCTATAAGGCGCCGAGCGGATGCCGCCCCGCGGTATCGAATGCAGTTCTCCTCAGGGTGCGATTGAATAGGGTGCGAGTGAATCAGTAGAAAATCTTGAGGCGCAGGAAGGGCACAATGACGCAGTTGCAGATTGGCTACGCGGCCATGTTGGAGCAGTTCGCACCGGCTGAGGCGGTCGCGCTCTCGGCGTACGCCGAGGAGCATGGTTTCACCGGCGTCATGGCGGCCGATCACTTTCAACCGTGGGTACCGGCCCAGGGCCAGTCGAGTTTCGTCTGGAGCGTACTCGCCGCCATTGCCGAGCGCACCACGGGCGATTTCGGTCCCGGCGTGACCGCCCCGACTTTTCGCTGGCACCCGGCCATGGTGGCCCAGGCCTCCGCGACCCTCGCCTCGATGTATCCCGGCCGGCACTGGCTCGGTCTCGGCAGCGGTGAGGCCCTGAACGAGCACATCGTTGGTGGTTACTGGCCGGAAGCACCCGAGCGCATCAATCGCATGTTCGAGGCAATCGAAATCATCTCGAAGCTGTTCGCCGGGTCGATCGCGGGCAAGGATGTCAAGCACTCCGGCCAGTTCTTCAAGCTCGAGTCGACTCGGCTGTGGACCATGCCCGAGGTGGCCCCCGAGATTTTGGTCGCCACCGCCGGCCCGGTCACCGCCAAGCGTGCCGGTAAGCTCGCCGACGGCCTCATCACGGTCGGTGCCCCGCTGGAGAAGATCTCGATGCTGTTCGGCAAGTTCGACGACGGTGCCCGCGAAGCCGGCAAGGACCCCTCGATCATGCCCAAGGTGCTCCAGCTGCACATGAGCTGGGCCGAGAGCGACGAAGAGGCCATGACCAGCGCGCTGCACGAGTGGCCGAACGGTGGCATGAAGTTTCCGAAGGGCGACATCCGTTCGCCGTTCGAGTTCGAGCAGATGGCCAAGCTGGTGCGCCCGGAAGACTTCGAGGGTCGCCTGATCATCTCAGCCGACCCCGACGAGCACCGCAAGTACATCCAAAAGTTCGTCGACCTCGGCTTCGATCGCATCTACCTGCACAACGTGGGTCGCAACCAGAAGCAGTGGATCGACGTTTTTGGGGCATCCGTTCTGCCGAAGCTCGTTCGGTAGATGACGCACGATTCGCAGCCCGACGCTGCCGCCGCCGAAGTGGGCGCTATGGAACTGTTCGGCCTCAAGGTGTTCACGCTCGGTGGATTCGGCGAGATTGAGGCCGGCGACGACCTTGCCGGTCTGATCGCGGAGGCGGCGCAGTCACGCCTGCTCGACGGCGACATTGTGGCAGTTACCAGCAAAATCGTCTCAAAAGCCGAGGGTCGCGTCGTCGCGGCGGTGGACCGGGAGCAGGCAATCACCGACGAGACGGTGCGCGTCGTGGCGTCGCGGGCGTACCCCGGCGGGGTCACTCGCATCGTCGAAAACCGCCAGGGCCTGGTCATGGCCGCAGCGGGCGTCGACACCAGCAACGCGCCCGATGGCGTGGTGCTGCTACTGCCGGTTGATCCGGATTCATCTGCGCGCATCATCTGCGCGGCCCTCCGTGAGCGCACCGGGCTGCGGCTCGGCGTGCTGGTGACCGATACCGCCGGACGCCCCTGGCGGGAAGGCCAGACTGACCTGGCCATTGGCGCAGCCGGCTTCGCGGTACTCGACGACCTGCGCGGCACAGCGGATACCTCCGGCCGCCGCCTCGATGTCACCGTCGCGGCCGTCGCCGACGAGATCGCTGCCGCTGCCGATCTGGTCAAGGGCAAGACCAGCGGCAACCCGGTCGCCGTGGTACGCGGACTCGGCCGCCTGGTCGGTGACCTGGCGCTCTCCGGCGCTCGGGCGCTGCAACGCCCGAGCGACAGCGACATGTTCCGTCTCGGCACGGCGGAGGCCTGTGCCGAGGGGTACGCCGAGGGGTATGCCGCCGGCTTCGCGGCCGGAACGGCCTAGATCGAGATCGTGAGGGCTTCGATCAGGCCGCTCTCGGTGTGGAGCGTGAAACGGTAGTTCTGCTCGACGCTGCGGCCCGAAAAGTTGCCCTCGACGCGGGTGACAACGGTCGTCGTATGGTTGCAGTCGACCCGTGAGGCTACCGCGCCCCGAGTGCGCACGACGCTGCTAGCGTTTTACTATGGACCAGACCTGCGGCGCAGCCGACCGAAGGCCGTCGGCGCTTTCGGGCACGGCGAGCTGGGTGGTCGTCGTTCCCATCAAGGGAAGCCCGGAAGCGAAGAGCCGACTCGGGGCTGGGGCCCAACGGGCAGCGTTCGCCGATGCGTTCGCGCTCGACACGGTGGCGGCTCTGGTGGCCGCATCCGTTGTGGAGCGCGTGTTCGTGGTGACCCCGAGTGCGCGTGTGGGCGCGCTGCTCGCCGGGCTCGGCGCGGTCATCGTGCGTGAGGCGGCGGGAGCTGAAACGGGGCATGCCCGGTTGAATACTGCGATCATGCAGGGCATCGCTGCCGCCCGACTGAGCCAGCCTGACGCGCACCTGGCCGTGCTGACCGGGGACCTGCCCGCCCTGCGCCCGGCCGACCTCGACGACGCTTTCGCGCTCGCCGCCCAGCACCCGCGGTCTGTGGTGCCCGACGCCGAAGGCGTGGGAACGACGAGTTTGTTCGCCCGTGCTGGCATCGTGTTCACGCCGCAGTTCGGTGTCGGCTCACGCGCCGCGCACCAGGCCGCCGGACACGTTGTGCTTAACCTGTCGTCCACTTCGACGCTGCGCCACGATGTCGATACCGTTGTCGACCTCGACGTGGCCCGGGCGTTCGGGTTCGGCCCGCACACGAGCGCGCTGCTCGCCGGGCTCTAGTTCACAGGGCTGTAGTTCACCGGGCTGTAGTTCACAGGGCGAGTACGGCGGCGGCCATCGCGGTCGTGGCGGTCAGGCCCCTCATCCACAGTGGCGCCGCAGCAGAGCGGATGCCGGCGGCCGCCAGCGCGGGCAGCGCCGCGGCATCCGTTTCATCGACGAGCCAGGCGTCCAGCAGCCCGCCTCGATTGCGGGAGCCGTAGTGCAGTCCGACGGCAAGGGCGCTCGTTTCGACTCCGATCGTGCGCAGGCAGGCATCGGCCATACCGCGCACGGCCGCGTCGCCGATGATCGGGGATACTCCGACCACCCGGGCGGTCGTGGAACGCAGGGCGTCGCGAACGCCGGGCACGGCCAGAATTGTGCCGATCGATACGACCGGGTTTGAAGGTGGAAGCACGATGAGGTCGGCCGTTCGGATGGCCTCACGCACGCCGGGCGCTGCAACCGCGTCGGCCAGCCCGCGCTGCTCGAAACCGGTTACGGCCACCCGGGCCCGGTAACGCACCCACCATTCCTCAAAATGAATATAATCACCGGCTGCGTGCTCATCCACATTCTCAGCGAGGCATACGTGGGTCTCGACGGGCTGGTCGGTCATCGGCAGTAACTGCACCCCGGGCTGCCAGCGTCGGCAGAGAAACGCGGTTGCCTCGCTGAGGGTCGACCCGTTTCGCAGCAGATCGGTACGCACGATGTGCGTGGCGAGGTCGAGATCGCCGAGCGTGAACCATGACCAGCCCCGGCCGTAGGCGGCGATCTCCGATGAGGCCCGTTGGGTTTCCTCGGGACGGCCCCACCCCTGCTCCTCGTTGATGCCGCCGCCGAGGGTGTACATGACGGTATCGAGGTCGGGGCAGATGCGCAGCCCGTCGAGCCACATGTCGTCGCCGGTGTTCACGATCACCGTCACGGCTGCGTCGGGGGCGGCCGCGGCGAGGTGGGCCAGCAGCCCGCGGGTGAAGCGGGCGCCGCCGACGCCGCCGGCCAGCACGGTGACGTTCCTCATGAGTTGCCCTTCGACGTGGCGGCGGAGTACACGATGACCGGATGCCCGCCGCGCGGGTGTTGCACAATGAAACAGTCCACGCCGTAGACCTCGCCGATGATCTCGGGGGTGAGGACCTCTTCGGGGGTGCCCGAGGCTACGAGCCGGCCGCCATCGAGCAGCAGAAGCTGGTCGCAGTACGCCGCCGCGAGGTTGAGGTCGTGCAAGGCCATGATTGCCGTCACTGTGAGCTCACGCACCTGCCCCAGCAGAGCGAGTTGGGCGCTGACGTCGAGGTGGTTGGTCGGTTCGTCGAGCAGCAACAGGCTCGGCTGCTGCGCCATGGCCCGGGCAATCTGCACGCGTTGCTGCTGCCCGCCGCTCAGGGTCTGCCAGTACCGGTCGGCCAACGGCGCCGCGCCGACGGCCTCGAGGGCGCTGAAGGCGACGGCGCGGTCGTCGTCACCGCCGAACGACCCCATCAGCTTGGTGCGGTGCGGGATGCGGCCGAGCAGCACGACGTCGAGCACGGTCAATTCCACGCTCGGCGCCGCATTCTGTTCGAGCAACGCGATCCGGCGGGCCGCTTCGCGCCGGGGCAACGACCCGACCGAGGTGCCGTCGAGGGAAACAGCGCCGGTATCCGCTTTGTCGATGCCGGCGATGAGCCGCAGCAGGGTGGATTTGCCGGCACCGTTCGGACCGAGCAGACCGGTGACGCTGCCGGTGGGCAGTGACGCCGAGACGTCCCGCAGAATTATGGTGTCGTCGATGGTGAACGACAGCTGGTCGAGGTCTACGCCCACAGGTGCGACTTCTTTCTCTTGATCAGCAGAATAAAGACGGGCACGCCAATGAACGCGGTGATGATGCCCACCGGCAGTTCGCGCGGATCGAACACCGTGCGTGCGAGCGTGTCGGCGATGACCAGGAACAGCGCGCCGCAAACCGCTACCAGCGGCAGCAGCCGGCGGTGCCCCGGGCCGCTGACGCCGCGCACGAGGTGCGGCAGAATAAGCCCGACGAATCCAATCGACCCGCTGACGGCCACCATCGCCCCGGTCAGCAGCGCGACCGATCCGAGCAGCGCCCAGCGGGTGCGGTTCACGTTGATGCCCAGGCTTGCCGCCGAGGTATCACCGAAGGCGAAGGCGTCCAGCCGGGTCGCCGACAGCAGGATACCCGTGCCCACGACGGCCACGGCCGTCGCGGCGATCGCAACGCTCTGCCAGGTGGCGCCAGCCACCGAGCCGAGCAGCCAGTTGAGGATCTCGCGGTAAGAGTCGCCCTTGGCGGCCCAAAAGATGATGAATGATGTCAGGGCGCCGGCGAGCTGCGCGATAGCGAGTCCCGCCAATACGGCTCGCACCGGCGTGATCGTGCCGCCGACCTTGGCGATGCTCAGCGTCGCGACGAGGGCGAGTAGTGCGCCGGCAAAAGCCGCCGCCGGCAGAAAAAAGCCGATTCCGAGAATCACAACGCAGACCGCGCCGACGGATGCCCCGCTCGAAAGCCCGAGCAGGTACGGGTCGGCGAGGGGGTTACGCGTCACGCTCTGCATCACGGCGCCGCTCAGCGCAAGGCCGGCGCCGACCAGCGCAGCCGTGAGCACGCGCGGCAGCCGCAGCTGCCAGACGATGGAGTCGATGAGGAGCGGAACCGGTTCCGTCGCGACACCGAGGTGGGCGCCGATGCTGCTCATCACCTGTCCAAGGGACACGGCGGCCGGCCCAATGGTCACCGCCACCCCGCACCCCAGAATCAACGTGATGGTGGCCGCGAGGAGCCACCCGAGGTACCTGCTCCGGGTCACCGCAGTTCCCGACTGGACCAGGTCACTCGTTCAGGTCGGCTAGCTGGATGATCGCGGAGGACGCCGCTTCTACATTGCGGATACCGGCCTCGGTCGAGGCAAACGGCAAGATGATGTAGCGCTGGTTCTTCACGGCATCGAGCACCTGGGTGGCCGGGTCCGATTCGAGGTGGGCGATCTTCGAGGCGGCCGTGTTCCACGTGGCGTCGACCACCACAATGACACTCGGGTTGGCCTCGATGACCGATTCCCAGCCCACCGAGGTCCAGGTGTCTTTCACGTCAGCGAAGATGTTGCTCAGGCCGGCGGCCTGCATGATCATTTCCGGCGAACCGATGCCGGCGCCGACGTAGGGAGTCGTGGTACCGCTGGAGTACCAGAGGGCCGAGGTGTCCGTGGAGGCCGGTTCGAGCGCGGCCAATTCGTGCTGCAGGGCGCTGACCAGGTCGGCGGCTGCGGGCGCTGCCCCAAAGATTGCGCCAGCCTCCTCAATTTCGGCGAACACGGTGTCGAAGGTGAGTGGGTTCGGCATCCGCTCGCCCTTGCAAGCCGCGGGGGAGACGTAGGTTCCCACGCCGAGAGCCGTGAGGGCGTCACGTTCTCCCGCGCCGTCCGCAGTGAAATTGGATTCCCAGCCCCCGTAGATGAAGTCGGGGTTCAGCCCGAGCACGGCCTCCTGACCCGGCAGAAAGTCGCTGATCACGTTGAGGTCGGCGCCTGTCGTTGCGAGCGACTCTGGCACCGGGCCGTCGAGAAAGGCTGAACCCACGATGCGGTCACCGACGCCGAGGGCCAGTAGCAGTTCGGTCGCCGACGATTTGATCGACACGATGCGTTCGGGGGCGGCCGTGACGGTAACGCTCGTGCCGCAATTGTCGACGGTGATCGGGTAGTTCGCGCTGGCTGCCGGCGCGTCAGTGCTGGTGGTGGCGGGGGCGACCGTGGCGGCGCATCCGCAGAGCAAGAGGGATGCAGCGGCCAGTGCGGCGAGGCGCGCGACAGTTCGTGGCATGGGGTTTCTTTCGACTCTGTGCGGCCCCATGCTCCAGGCAAATCAGGCGCAGACTGGCACGCTGTTGGTGACACAGCAGTGGTGGACCTCAGCCCAAATCCAGGCCAGCAGAACCGGTCAAAGCAAACCGGTGGTCTGCCTCAACCCTAGGCCCCCGGCAGGGCTACGACCAGCGCGCAGCGACCGGATGCACAGCGGCATCACGCGGATGCGCCGCGGCGAAGAGCGCCTCAGCTACAGGTCGTATGTCGTCGGGCAGGGCGCCGGCAGTCACTCGAATGAACTCGGGGCCACCGGTGTTCGCCAGGAACGGCGAGCCACCGGCCACGCGAATGCCCGACGCAGCGAGATGCACCATGGCGTCACGTTCGCTGTGCACCGGCAGCCAGGTGTTGATGCCGTCGGCCTGCACCACGTCGAGCCCGAACTCGGCCAGGGCGTTGGCGAGGGCACGCTGGCGGGCGAAGTAGATGCGGCGGGCCTCGCTGACCTGCGCCATGCTCTCACCGTTGGTGAGCAGGTCGTGCAAAATGGTCTGCAGCATGCGGCTGGTCCAGCCGGGGCCGAGCATGCGCCGTGACACGATCGGGTCGATGAGCGCGGCCGGCCCGCCGAGGGCGGCAATGCGCAGGTCGGGGCCGTGCGATTTGGAAAAGCTGCGCACGTGCAGCGTGCGCTCCGGCAGCCAGACGCCAAGACTCACGTCGGGTGCGATGCTGATCTCGGCGGAATGGTCATCTTCGATCACGATGGTGTCAGCGCTCGCCGCAGTCGTGCGCAGCAGCCGGGCCAGTTCTTCGGCCCGATGCGCTGTCATCGACGCTCCGGTGGGGTTGTGCGCGCGCGGCTGCAACAGCACAACCGCCGGGCCGAGCTGCAGTGCTGCAGCGAAGCCGGCCGGAACGATGCCGTGCTCGTCCACGGCGACCGGTAACCGCTCGAGCCCGCGCTGGTCGAGCAGGTCGAAGAACGGCGGAAACGACGGGTTCTCCACGATGACCCGGTCACCGAAGTGGGTCACCGCGTCGAGGCTGCGCGAGATGGCGTCGAGGGCGCCGTCGACGATGGTGATGGAATCGACCGGGTAGGGCCACGAAACCCGCAGCACGTCGAGCAGCTCGGGAATAATCGACAGATCCTGATAGCTCGGCGTCACCGCCCGCTGGGAAACCCGGGAGAGCGCGGGCCCCAGCTTCGGCAATAACTGTGGGTCGGGCGTGCCGCGCGAGAGATCGAGGCGAACCGCGCCAACCGCGCCAATCATGGACTGGCTGCGGGCCGGCAGCCACTGGGGCGCGGTGTCCTGCACGAAGGTGCCGCCGCGCCCGCGTGACGTGATCAGGCCGACCGCGGAAAGCGCCTGCCAGGCGTGGCTGACCGTGGCGGGGCTCACGCCGAGCTCGCCGGCCAGCACTCGAACGGTGGGCAAGCGGTCGCCCGGTGCGAGCCGACCGGAGGCAATCAGCCGGCCGATGGCCGCGGCAATCCCAGCGGGGGAGCGCTGCTCGATCTCGCCGATAAAGTTCTGCATTGCCCTTGCCTCCGGGTGCGCTGGCCGACAGGATAACTAATGCGTGCGATACATAGAAAAACACATTTGAAATGTTTACGTCAATGAATAACAACACGAACAGCGCGGTTCGTGTTGCCTTTGACGAACGAAAGCAAGTGGAAGGCACAGCATGAGTGTTGACAGTGGAAACATCGTTCGAACAGTGATCACCCAGGCCACCTGGACCGGCGACGAAGAATCCATGATCCAAAAGCACGAGGGTTTCGTGCGTACCGCGGCCGCCCAGGGCGTACAGGTCATCTGCTTTCAGGAACTCTTTCACGGCCCCTATTTCGGCATCGTGCAGGACGCCAAGTACTACGACTACGCTCAAGCCGTGCCGGGCCCTATCGTCGAGCGCTTTCAAAAGCTCGCCGCCGAATTCACGATGGTCATCGTTGTGCCGATCTACGAAGAAGAGCAGCCCGGCGTACTCTACAACACCGCAGCGGTCATCGACGCCGACGGAACCTACCTCGGCAAATACCGCAAGCACCACATCCCCCACCTGCCGCAGTTCTGGGAAAAGTTCTACTTTCGCCCCGGCAACACCGACTACCCGGTCTTCGACACGAAGTACGGCAAGATCGGCGTCTATATCTGCTACGACCGCCACTTTCCCGAGGGCTGGCGCGCACTCGGCTTGAACGGCGCCGAGATCGTGTTCAACCCCTCGGCCACCAAGCCTGGCCTGTCCAACCGCCTGTGGGAGCTCGAGCAGCCGGCCGCCGCCGTGGCCAATCAGTACTTCATCGGCGCCAACAACCGCATCGGCAACGAGAAAGCCGAGTTCGGCGACGAGGCCGTGACTTTCTATGGCAGCTCCTACTTCGTCGATCCCATGGGCAACTATGTGGGGGAACGAGCCTCGACCGACACCGAGGAGATCGTCGTGCGCGACCTCGACCTCGGCGTGATCCGTGAGGTGCGCAACTCCTGGCAGTTCTATCGCGACCGCCGCCCCGACTCCTACGAGCCCCTCGTTGCGCCCTAGCTGCCACGGATTAGAGCGGATGCCATGAAGACTTTGATCAAGAACGGCACCGTGGTCAACGCCACGGGCCGAGGGCTCGCCGATGTGCTGATCGACGGTGAGAAAATCGCCGCGGTGCTCGCGCCCGGCGCGAACCTGCTCGGCTTCGATGTGGCGGCCAATGTCGACCGCGTCATCGACGCCGGCGGCAGGTACGTCATCCCCGGGGGCATCGACGCCCACACCCACATGGAGATGCCGTTTGGGGGCACCCAGGCCAGCGACACCTTTGAAACCGGCACCCGCGCCGCCGCCTGGGGCGGCACCACGAGCATCGTCGACTTCGTCGTGCAGTACGCCGGCGAGAGTGTGCTCGAGCGCTACGCCGCCTGGCACGAGAAGGCCTCCGGCCAGTGTGCCATCGACTATGGTTTTCACCAGATTCTCTCCGACGTGCAGGACAGCTCCCTCACCGCTATGGACGAACTCGTGAACGAGGGCGTCTCGAGTTTCAAACTGTTCATGGCCTACAAGGGCGTGTTCCTCAGTGACGATGGCCAGATCGTCAAGGCCATGCAGCGGGCTGCCCAGAACGGCAGCATGATCATGATGCACGCCGAGAACGGCAGCGTCATCGATCTGCTCGTGCAGCAGGCGGTCGCTGCCGGCCAGACGAGTCCGCTCTACCACGGGCTCACCCGACCCTGGCAGGCCGAGGAAGAAGCCACGCACCGGGCGATTATGCTCGCCGACCTCACCGGAGCACCCCTCTACATAGTGCATGTCTCAGCCCAGCAGGCCGTGGCCCAGATTGCACAGGCCAGGGACAACGGCCAGAACGTGTTCGGCGAAACCTGCCCGCAGTACCTCTACCTCTCGCTCGAGGACAATCTGGGCGCAGAGAGCGACGAGTGGGGCCGTTTCGAGGGGGCCAAGTGGGTCTGCTCCACGCCGCTGCGCGCCAAGGCTGATGGGCACCAGCATCACATGTGGCAGAGCCTGCGCACCAACGATATCCAGATGGTCTCCACCGACCACTGCCCGTTTTGCATGAAGGGTCAGAAAGACCTGGGACTGACCGACTTCTCCAAGATTCCCAACGGCATCGGCTCGGTCGAACACCGCATGGACCTCCTGTACCAGGGAGTGGTCGATGGCAAGATCTCGCTCGAACGCTGGGTCGAGGTGTGCTCCACCACCCCGGCGCAAATGTTCGGCATGTACGGCCAGAAGGGTGTGATCGCGCCCGGCGCCGACGGCGACGTGGTGATCTACGACCCGAACGGGCACACGTCCATCGGTGTGGAAAAGACACACCACATGAACATGGACTACTCCGCCTGGGAGGGCTACGAGATCGACGGCCACGTCGACACCGTGATCTCCCGCGGCAAGGTCGTCGTCGACGATTTCACCTACCTCGGCACCAAGGGCGACGGTCGTTTCATCACGCGCGGCCTGAGCCAGTACCTCATCTAGGGGGAACCATGGATTTTGGAGCAGTGCTACAGACCAACCCGCCGTCGGCGCGCACCGTGCAACTGGCCAAACTGGCCGAGGCACACGGTTTCAGCCACGTCTGGACCTTCGACTCGCACCTGCTCTGGCAGGAACCCTATGTGATCTACAGCCGTATCCTGGCCGAGACCAGCACGATCATCGTCGGTCCCATGGTCACCAACCCGGCCACCCGCGACTGGACGGTCACGGCGTCGACCTATGCGACCCTCAACGAGATGTACGGAGACCGCACCATCTGCGGCATCGGCCGCGGCGACTCGGCCGTGCGCACCACCAACGGGGCCCCGACCACCCTGAAGACCCTGCGCGAGTCGATCCACGTCATTCGGGAGCTCGCCAACTCCCGCCCGGTCGAATACAACGGCGCCACGGTGCAGTTTCCGTGGAGCCGCGGCTCCAGGCTCGACGTGTGGGTCGCCGCTTACGGCCCGCTCGCGCTCAAGCTCGCCGGAGAGGTGGGCGACGGCTTCATCCTGCAGATGGCCGACCTCGATGTCGCCGAGTGGATGATAGCGAGCGTGCGCACCGCCGCCTCCAACGCCGGCCGCGATCCCCTGTCGATCAAGTTCTGCGTCGCCGCCCCCGCCTACATCGGAGCGGATTGGGAGCACATGCGCAACCAGTGCCGCTGGTTCGGCGGCATGGTCGGCAACCATGTGGCCGACATCGTGGCCAAGTACGGCGCCGATTCGACCGTGCCGAAGGCGCTCACCGACTACATCAAGGACCGTGCGGGGTACGACTACAACCAGCACGGCAAGGCCGGCAATGAGCACGCCGCTTTCGTGCCCGACGAGATCGTCGACCGGTTCTGCCTGCTTGGCACCGCAAAAAACCACATCGAGAAGCTCGAGGCGCTCAAAGAACTCGGTGTCGACCAGTTTGCCGGGTACCTGCAGCACGACAACAAGGAAGAAACGATGGGCGTCTACGGCGAGACCGTGATTCCGGCCATGACCGACACCATCACGGCCAGAAAACAGCATTCTTCATCTCCACCACCCACACAGAAAGCCAGCGATATCCGTGACTGACACCAGCACCAAAAGCCTCAATGCGCACACCAGCGCACTCGACCGCGCGCACGTTTTCCACTCCTGGTCGGCGCAGGCGGCGCTGAAGCCGCTCGTCATCGCCGGTGGGCTCGGCTGCCGCGTCTGGGATCACGACGGACGAACCTATCTCGATTTCTCCAGTCAGCTGGTGAACGTGAATATCGGCCATCAGCATCCGGCTGTCGTGAAAGCCATCACCGAGCAGGCCGCCCTGCTGACGACCATCGCGCCGACCACGGCCAATCTCACCCGCGGTGAAGCGGCCAGGCGCATCACCGACCGTGCCCCGGCCGGGTTCAACAAGGTCTTCTTCACCAGCGGTGGAGCGGATGCCAATGAGAACGCCATACGCATGGCCCGCCTCCATACCGGCCGCGACAAGGTGCTCTCGCTCTACAGGTCGTACCACGGCAACACCGGAGCGGCCATCGTCGCCACCGGCGACTGGCGCCGCATGCGCAACGAGTATTCGCGCGGCCATGTGCACTTCTTCGGCCCGTTCCTGTATCGCAGCGAATTCTGGGCGACCAGCGAGGCCGAGGAATGCGCGCGTGCCCTGCACCACCTCGAACGCGTCATCCAGAGCGAGGGCGTTGCGTCGATCGCCGCCATTCTGCTCGAGTCCATTCCCGGCACCGCCGGCATCATGATGCCGCCGGCCGGCTACCTGCCCGGTGTGCGCGCGCTCTGCGACAAGTACGGCATCATGCTCATCCTCGACGAGGTCATGTGCGGCTTCGGTCGCACCGGCCACTGGTTCGCGTTTCAAGCGTACGACGTCGTGCCCGACCTGATCACTTTTGCCAAGGGTGTCAACTCCGGTTACATACCCACCGGCGGTGTGATCATCTCCGATGCCATCGCGGCCACCTTCGACGAGACAGTCTTTCCCGGCGGACTCACCTACAGTGGGCATCCGCTCGCCATGGCGTCGATCGTCGGCGCGCTCGACGCGATGGAGGCCGAGGGCATCGTCGAGAACGCCGCCCGCATCGGTCGAGACGTGCTCGAGCCGGGCCTGAAGGCGCTGCAGGCACAACACCCGATTATCGGCGAAGTGCGCGGTGTCGGCGTCTTCTGGGCGCTCGAACTCGTGGCCGACCCGGTGACCCGCGAGCCGGTGAGTGCCGCCGTCATGACCCGGGTGAAGGGCGAACTGCTCGGCCGCGGCCTGCTGTCGTTCCTCGTGGAGAACCGCATCCACGTTGTGCCGCCCTGCGTCGTCACCGATGCGGAGGTGGCTGAAGCGCTCGCCATCTATGACGAGGTGCTCAGCCTCGACCTGCTTTCTCAACCGATCCACGGAAAGGCTCAACCATGACCGACGTCCCCACCATTTCGCACTACATCAACGGCGCAGCAGCCGTCGGTACTTCTTCGCGCACCGCGCCGGTGTTCAACCCGGCCACCGGCACAGTCGCCAAGAACGTGTTGCTCGCGAGCGCGCGCGACCTCGACGCCGCCGTCGCGGTCGCCCAGGCGGCCTACCCGGCCTGGCGCGATATGAGCCAGGCCCGCCGGCAGAGCATCATGTACAACTTTCGCGAGCTGCTCAATGCGCGAAAAGGTGACCTGGCCGACATTCTCACCGCCGAACACGGCAAGGTGACCTCCGACGCGCTCGGTGAGATCATTCGCGGGCTCGAGGTCGTCGAATTCGCGCTGGGCATGCCGCACCTGTCCAAGGGCGAGTATTCCGAGAACGTCTCGACCGGCGTCGACGTCTACACACTGCGCCAGCCGCTTGGCGTCGTGGGCATCATCAGCCCGTTCAACTTTCCGGCGATGGTGCCGCTCTGGTATTTTCCGATCGCCATCGCGGCCGGCAACACCGTCGTGCTCAAGCCGAGCGAGAAAGACCCCTCCGCGTCGAACTGGCTCGCCGAACTGTTCACCGAGGCCGGGCTGCCCGAGGGTGTGCTCAACGTCGTGCACGGTGACAAAGAAGCTGTCGACGCTCTGCTCGTGCACCCCGACGTACAGGCGATCTCCTTCGTCGGCTCGACGCCCATCGCCCGCTATATCTACGAGACGGCGGCCAAGCACGGCAAGCGTGTGCAGTCCCTCGGCGGCGCGAAGAATCACATGCTCGTGCTGCCAGACGCCGATCTCGACCTCACCGCGGATGCCGCCGTCAACGCCGGTTTTGGATCCGCCGGTGAGCGCTGCATGGCCATCAGCGTCATCGTGGCCGTCGAGCCGGTCGCCGACGACCTCATCATGAAGATCGCCGAACGGGTCACGGGCCTCACGGTCGGAGACGGCACCCGCGGCTGCGACATGGGCCCGCTGATCACGAAGGTGCACCGCGACAAAGTTGCCGGGTACATCGACATCGCCCAAAATGACGGAGCTGACATCGTCATCGACGGTCGGGATATCACAGTTGACGGTGACCCGAACGGTTTCTGGCTCGGCCCGACCCTGTTCGACAAGGTCAGCCTCGACTCGGCCGTCTACCTCGACGAGATCTTCGGACCCGTGTTGTCGATCGTGCGCGTGGCGACATACCAGGAGGGCCTCGACCTCATCAACGCCAGCCAGTACGGAAACGGCACCGCGATCTTCACCAACGACGGCGGCGCCGCTCGCCGGTTCCAGAACGAGGTGCAGGTGGGCATGATCGGCATCAATGTGCCCATTCCCGTGCCGGTCGCCTACCACTCCTTCGGAGGCTGGAAGAACTCGCTGTTCGGTGACGCCAAGGCTTACGGCCCCGCCGGGGTCAACTTCTTCACGCGCGAGAAGGCCGTGACGAGCCGTTGGCTCGACCCAAGCCACGGCGGTATCAACCTGGGCTTTCCTCAGAACCAGTAACGCCGCGAAGGCCGACCTATTTCACCGTGTGAGAATGTTGCACCTGCAACGCTTGGGCGCGAAGGGCGCCCAGTACGGTGCGCACCGCTAAGCGCTCCGCTCGGTCGGGGCGCATGAGCGCCACGATCTGGCGCTGGGATTCGACGCCCCGCAAGGGCTTCAATACGAGGCGGCCGGGCTGGCCCCCGCTGGAGGTGTAGCGCGGCACGAGGGCGATGCCAAGCCCGGCAATCACAAACGACTCGATCAAGGCGAGGTCGGCAAAGCGCTGCGCCATTGACAAGTGAGCGCCGGCTTCCTGCTCGATCGCGTGCAGAATACGCTCGAACGGGTAACCGTCGCTAACCCCGATCCAGGTCTCACCGATAAGGTCGCTTGGGCGCACCCAGGCGCGATCAGCAAGCGGATGCCCCACCGGCAGTCCCACATCCAGCGGCTTGTTCATCAGCGGAACGACCGTGAGGCCCCGGCCGGCCCAGGACAATTGTCCGCTGATCGAGTGGGCCAGCACAATGTCATACTCGGCGGTGAGGGCGGGAAAGTCGCTCAGTTCGGGGTCTTCGTCGGCGCAGTTGAGTACGAGCCCGGGCCCCAGGTCTTTAATCACCCCGGGCAACAGCATCTGACCGGCCGTCGGAAAGGTGACGAGGCTCACGTCGCCGGTGGCGTTGTTGCGAAATTCGTCCCAGAGCGCGGTTGCCTTCGCGAGCGACACCGCGACATCCGTTGCACTGCGAGCCAGGGCGCGGCCAGCATCGGTGAGTACGAGGCCACGCCCGTGCCGCTGGGTGAGCTGCAGGCCAGCTTCGCGCTCGAGCACCTTGAGTTGCTGGGAGACGGCCGAGGGTGTGCGGTGCGTGGCGAGGGCGACGGCCGTGATGCTGCCGCGGTCGGCGAGTTCACGGAGCAGTTCGAGTCGCTGCACGTCCATGTAGCTAGTCTAAATAATTCATGCAGAAAAAAGCGATTGTGCTGCACGGTCAGGGGTGGTCGAATAAGAGAGTCTTACACGAGCAGTGTCGCCTCCGTGCCGGGCCAGTCCACTTCTTGTGAAAGGCACCTCGTGTTCATTCTTACCGCCATCGTGCTCGTTGCCGTTGTTTCAATCATTGCCCTCGTCGTCGAGGTACACCGCGATGGCTACCGCCAGGTCGAGCGTCGCAACCTCGTTCGCATCTTCTAGCAGAAGCCTCTTGCATCGAGGCCTGGCCCCTCGGCTGTACCCCGTCACGGGGCGGGAGTTCTACCCGCGCACGGCCGAGTCGTAGCCCAAGCGACGACTCGCCTCGATCGACGCCCGGGCCACAAGCGGGCCGAGTCGGTCGACGTCGTCGGGCGTGACCCTCTGGGTGGGAAAGCCCAGGCCGATAGCCCCGGCTAGCTCGCCCATGTGTGTAAAGACGGGTGCGCTGATGGAGCCCACGCCGGGGTTGCGCTCGCCGAAGGCGGCGTAGTAGCCCTGCGCGCGCGCGCTCGTGACCTGGGCATCGAGGAGTGCCAAATCGGTTGGCGTGGAACCCGTGAATGCCTCGAGATCAGACCTCTCGATGGCGGCGCGGGCGTCCGGATCGAAGGCGAGAAAAATCTTTCCGGGAGCGCCGGCGTGCAGCGGCATGACCATGCCGACCATGAACGGCCGGATCACCACGTGCCGCGTCTCGGCTACGGCCACGATGGTGCGGAAGGCGCCGTCGCGAACGTAGAAGCATGCCGTCTCGCCGGTCTCGTCGCGCAGGTCCTGCAGCACCGGCTTCACGAGCTGCACTGCGTCGAGGCCGAGCGTGCCGGGCGCAGCCCAGCGCACCACTGCGATTCCAATGCGGTACCGATCCTGATCGCGATCAAGTAGTCCCTCATGCACCATGTCCTGCACGAGGCGCTGGCAGGTGCTCGATGGCAGGCCGGTTTTCTTGATCACCTGCTGCAGGGTGAGTTCGGGGGCATCCACCCGGAAACAGTTGAGAATCTCGGTGATTTTGTGCAGCACCAGCGTGGGTGACCGACGATTCACCTGCTCCGTTGACACGATTGTTGCTCCTACTTAGCTGCTCTAGGCATCGACTCCAGAATAGGGCCGTGCCGGCTCCGACGGGTTGCCGCGCCTTGACAGAATCCAACGTAACCCACATGATGGGACTGCGACCTATCTGATGGGTTGCAACTTCAGCTCAGCCCAGCCCAGCTCAGTTCAGCTCAGTACACAACGACGTGGAGACAGCAATGACACCGTCCAACCTCATAACGGACCCCATGATGACTGCGAGCCGGCTCGGGTCCTCGCGAATCGGCCTGATCGTCCCGAGTTCCAACACAACCATGGAGACCGAGCTGCCGGAGCTTTTTCGTCGTCAGACCGCGGCAACCGGCCACAACTACACCTTTCACTCCGCCCGTGCCGCGCTGAAAAACGTGACGACAGAGGAATTGCTCGCTATGGCCGCGAAGGCTGCCGACTGCGCCACGGCCGTCTCCGACGCCGACGTGGACGTGATCGCGTATGCCTGCCTCGTGGCCGTCATGGCGCAGGGCCCCGGCGCGCACGAGCCGGCCGAGAACGTTATCCGCCAGGCGACCCTGGACAACGGTCACCCGGCCGAGGTGACGAGTAGTGCCGGCGCTCTCGTGCGCACACTGCAGCAGCTCGGCGCCCGCCGCGTGGTGATGGTCGCCCCGTACATGGAACCGCTCACCCAAATGGTGAGCGACTACATCGAGGGAGCGGGTATCGAGGTGCTCGACACTGTGAGCCTGGGCGTGGACGACAACCTGGCCGTGGGTTGTCTCAATCCGCTCGATCTGCCCGAGTTCGCGCGCAACTTGAAGCATGAGGGAGCCGACGTCATCGTGCTCTCAGCCTGCGTACAGATGCCCTCGCTTCCCGCCGTGCAGGCCGTCGAAGACGAGCTGGGCCTGCCCGTGATCACCGCGGCGACCGCGACCACCTGGGAAATCCTCCAGCTGCTCGGCCACACCCCGGCGATCCCGAACGCCGGCGGGCTGCTGGCCGGCACCCTGGCATCTCTGGTTCCTCGCATTCGCACCGCCGCGTAGGGCAGGGCCATGTCCATCGCACTCATCGCTTTCCTCGTGTTGATCGCGGCCTTCGCCATCGGCTCGTTCACCAAGATCAACGCCGGGCTCATCGCGCTCGTGGCGGCCTTCGGCGTCGGCACGCTCGTGGCTGGCCTGCCTATCACAGAGGTGATTAGCGAGTTCCCATCTGGCTTGTTCTTCGTTCTCGTGGGAGCGACGCTGCTCTTTGCCATTGTGCGTATCAACGGCACGATCGACCTGCTCGCCTACTGGGCCGAACGTCTCGCGGGTGACCGCAAGCTACTGGTACCCGTGCTCATGTTCCTGCTCACGGCCGTGCTCGCCACGGCGGGTGCCTTCACCCCGGCCGCGATCGCTATCGTGGCCCCGGTAGCGCTTGCGCTCGGTAGCCGCTTTGGAATCAGCACGCTGGCCATGGGCCTCGTTGTGGTGCAGGGCGCAAATGCCGGCGCGTTCTCGCCGGTCAACCCGTTCGGCGTGCTCGCGAACGTGATGCTGGACGATGCCGGCGCCAGCGCCGACTCACTCAAGCTCTTCATATATTGCTTCGTGTTCAATGCGCTTCTCGCCCTCGTCGCTTATGCGGCAGCGCAGAAGATCATGGGCGGGCGTCTTCGCCGTGCGGCCGCGCTGTCGGGCGACGGTACCCGCGAGATCGTGACGGGCGCCGGCGTCAGCGGCCCCGCCTCCGTGAAACAGGGGGGGACATCCGTTCTGACCCGCCCGGTGAAGGTGACACCCCGAAAGACAGCACCGGTGAAGGTCGCCGCGACGCCGATTCGGGTGCTCACGCTCATCGGCCTCGGGGCGCTGCTCGTACTCACGACCGTGCTCGGTATCGATGTGGGGGTGGCCTCGTTCGTGATCGCCCTCGCGCTCATCGTGGTGAACTCGAGCGTGCAGAAGGCGGCCGTGGAGAGCATGCCATGGTCGGCCATTCTGCTGGTCACCGGGATCGTCACCTATGTCGGCATGCTCGAAGCCATCGGTGCGCTCGAGGAACTGCAGAACGGTATCGCCGGGCTCGGTAACAGCTCGCTCGCGGCCCTCGTGACGAGTTATGTCGTGGCGATTGTCTCGGCGTTCGCGTCGACCACCGGCACCCTGAGCGTGATCAGTCCGCTCGTCACGCCCATCGCCGTCGACCCGCTGCTCAGCCCCATCGGTGTCATTACGGCAATCGCCATCAGCGCATCCGTGGTGGATGTCAGCCCCATGTCCACAAGTGGGGCACTGCTCATGGCCAGCGCCCCGCCCAAGGACGAGCGGCTATTCTTCCGCGCGCTGCTGGTCTGGGCTGTCGTCATGATCGCCGTCGTGCCCGTGCTCGTGTGGCTCTGCTTTGTGCAGCTCGGCATCGGCTAATCAGCACTCCTCCCTCGAAAGGTTTTCTCATCACTCACTCCACCGTTCTCGCGCCCACCACCCTCGCGTGGATCACCCGCCTGATCGCTTTCGACACCACCAGCCGCAACTCCAACCGGGAATTGATCGACGTGATCGACGCGGAGTTGCGGGAGCACGGGCTGGAGCCGGTGCTCGTACCCAACTCCGATGGTACGAAGGCCAACCTCGTGGTCACCATCCCGGCTCACGATGGGTCCACGACGGGTGGCGTGATGCTCGCAGGCCACACCGATGTGGTTCCCGTGGACGGGCAGGCGTGGAACAGCGACCCGTTCACCGCCGAGCTGCGCGACGACCGGCTGTATGGCCGGGGCGCCGCCGACATGAAGGCGTTCAGCGGTGTCATCCTGGCGTTGTTGCCCGAGCTTGTGTCACGGCCGCTTGCCACACCGCTGCACCTCGCGTGGACCTATGACGAAGAGGTGGGATGCCACGGGGCCATCACCCTGCTGGCCGACCTGGCCGCGCGGGGCATCCGACCGGAGATCTGCATAGTGGGGGAGCCGACCAGCATGCGGGCGGTCTCGGCGCATAAGAGCAGCCACCTGTATCGGGTGAGTTTCACCGGGCTCGCCTCGCACTCCTCCAACACACCCAATGGCGTCAACGCTATCGAGTACGCGGCCCGGGCCATAGCGTTCATCCGCTCGATCGCCGACGAGCACCGAGTGAACGGGCCCTTCGATCCCAGCTTCGAGGTACCGTACACAACCATTAACGTGGGCACGATTTCGGGCGGGGCGGCCGTGAACACGGTCGCCGAGCGATGCGATTTCGAATTCGAATTTCGCGCGATCCCGGGAGTGTCCTCCTCCGCGATCTTCTCCCGCATCGAAGACTTCGTACTCGGGGAACTACGCCCCGCGATGCGGGCCGAACATGCAACCGCCAACGTGTCGTTCGCCCCGATCGGCGCCGTTCCCTCCCTGAGCGCGGCCGGAACCGGAGCCGCGCTGCAGCTGGTGCACGAGCTCACCAAAACAAGCTCTGAAGAGACTGTCGGCTACGGCACCGAGGGTGGCCTGTTTCAGCTGGCCGGGATCGACACCGTGGTCTGCGGTCCGGGCAGTATCCGCCAGGGGCACACCGCGAACGAGTACATCGACCTGGCGCAAATCAGTGCCTGTGAAGATTTCCTGCGCGCACTCGCCGGGCACCTCGCGCACCAGCAGTGACCTGAACGCACCCCTTCCGCACAGAAAGAAACCCATGAGCAACGCGTCAGCAGTCCCCGCCGTTACCGGCACGTCCCAAACAGATGGCCCCGCCCTCGCCGAGAAGCGGCGACAGGCCCGCAAGGCGGTCGTGGCCGCATCCATTGGCAACGGGCTGGAATGGTTCGACGTGATCGTCTACGGCACCTTCGCCGTGACCATCGCGAAGTTGTTCTTTCCGACCGCCGACGAGACGGCGTCGCTGCTGCTCGCCTTCGCGTCGTTCGGCGTCTCCTTCATCATGCGGCCGCTCGGCGGAATCCTGATCGGACGCTATGCCGACCGCGCCGGGCGCAAGGCGGGCATGCTCGTGTCCATCTCGGTGATGTTCGTCGGCACGCTCTTGATCGTGCTGGCACCTACGGCCGCCACGATCGGGGTGACCGCGGCCGCGATCATTCTCGTGGCCCGGTTGCTGACCGGCTTCGCCGCCGGCGGGGAATTCGGCACCGCCACCGCGTTCCTCATCGAGTACGCACCGCACCGCAAGGCGTTCTATGGAAGCTGGCAGGTGGCCACGCAGGGCGCCGCGATACTGTTGGCCGGGCTGTTCGGTTTCGTTTTGAACAACTACCTGAGCCAGCAGAGCCTCGAAAGCTGGGGCTGGCGGGTGCCGTTCATCTTCGCGCTCCTGATCGGGCCGGTGGGTTGGTACATCCGCTCAAAGATGCAGGACACCCCGGAATTTCTGACCATGACGCCGTCGGCGTCTCCGCTGAAGGAGACCTTCATCGCGAACGCCGGACGCCTCTGGACGATGGTGGGTGTCGTAGCGCTCGGGTCGGTGGGTGTGTACATTGCACTGTTCATGCCCACTTACGCCATCGTGAATCTGGGCATGCCCACCGCGGCGGCGTTCGTATCCACATTGGTGTTCGGCGTGATCATGAGTGTCGGCTCGCCATTCATCGGTAAGCTCGCCGACCGGGTAGGGCCGGCCCGAGTGATGACCTGGGCCGCTGCGGGAACGCTCGTACTCGGCGTTCCCGTGTTCCTCTTGCTGAACCAATCGCCCAACCTTCTGACCATGATCGGCATCGAGCTGGTTCTCGGCGTGCTGGCCACGGCCTACTTCGCCCCGTTGCCGGCGATCATGTCAGCAATGTTCCCCGTGCAGATCCGCACGACGGGATTGTCTCTCGGTTACAACATCGGCGTGACCGTGTTCGGTGGATTCGCACCCTTCATTCTCACGTTCCTCATCAGCACGACCGGTTCACTGCTCGTTCCGGGGTACTACCTCGTGGCGATCGCGGCCCTGTCTCTCGGGAGCATCGTGATCTCGCGACGAGTGTTCCAGCAGCGGTAGTCGGAGGCTGGCCTGCTCGTGCCTGAAAACTCGAACACCACGTGAAAAACCCCTCTTCCGTCGCGACTGTTGGCGACCACGTTCGGCCTGCTGGGCATGCCCTAAACTGACAATTGTGACTGATACACGGCAGAAACTCATCGACTTCATCTCGGCCGAGGCCGTTTTTCACGGAGATTTCGTTCTCACCAGCGGTAAGAAGGCCACATACTACGTGGACCTGCGCCGGGTGAGCCTCGACCACCGGGTCGCCCCGTTGATCGGGCAGGTCATGCTCGACCTCATCAAGGATGTTCCGGATGTGGTCGCCGTTGGAGGCATGACCATGGGCGCCGACCCGATTGCCGCTGCGGTCCTGCACCAGGGTGCAGCTCGCGGCGCGACCTATGACGCGTTCGTCGTGCGCAAGGAGCCCAAGGACCACGGTCGCGGCCGCCAGGTTGAGGGCCCCGACCTCGCTGGCAAGCGTGTGATCGTGCTCGAAGACACCTCGACAACCGGTGGCTCTCCCCTCGCCGCCATCGAGGCCCTTCTCAAGGTCGGCGCCGAGATTGCTGGCGTCGCTGTCGTGGTCGACCGCAACACCGGTGCCCGCGAAGTGATCGAGGCTGCCGGCTACCCTTATTTCGCCGCGATCTCCCTTGAGGATCTGGGGCTCAACTAGTGGCAGCAGACGACGACGAGCGCGGAATCGACTGGCTCGCGTCGCAATTGGGGCAAAGCTCCGATGACTCGGCGGACGAAGACTCAGCTGACGCTGACTCGGCTGATGAAGACTCGGCGGACGAGATGTCGGTTACTGACGCAGTGGATGCCGCCCCGCTGGTGACCCGGTTCGGCCGCCGCTCCCGTCGCGCCACACCGGTGCCGGCGCAACCGGAGGTCACCGAACTCCCGGAACCATCCATCCCGGCAGCGCCGGCTGGACCAGCTTCGGCTGGACCAGCTCCCTGGTGGACGACACCGCTGCCGCAACCGGCCGACGCGCCCGTCCCTGAGGCTCTACCAGCTGCGCACGCGGAGTCATCAGATCCTGTCGTGCCGCTCGCTGGTGTCGGCCACGAAGTTGTCGCACCCGACGTGGTTGAGCCAGAATTTGCCGCGACCCCCGGTGCCGAGATCGCGCCCGCCCCGGCGTCGAGCGACCGCTTAGCAGAGGCAGAGGCAGACCGGCCGACGGAGCTCGTGCCGGTAGCGGGGGTGCTTGCCTCAACGGACGGTACCGAGGCAACTACGGCGGAGGTCACCAGCGCCGAGGTCACTAGCGCCGAGGCGCCGAGCCGCCACCGGTCCCGGGGCAGTGCCCCCGGAAGAACGCAGGCCGCTTTGGTCTGGACCGTCGTCGGATTACTCGCACTCATCGTGCTCGTGGGATTGTTCTCTCTCGGCCAGCGGCTGGTCGCGAGCCCCGTGGCGGCGCCACTACCGACCCAATCCGCGACGCCGACACCAACACCAACACCCACGCCAACGCCGACCCCGGAGATCACGGCGGCGCAGCCTGCCGGGGTAAACGAGTGGAACACCCTGTTCGGTGGCGAGTGCCTCGAACCGTACGAGTCCCCCTGGGCGGAGAACTTCACGGTCCTCGATTGTGCAGCCGCACACACGGCCCAGTTGGTGTATCGCGGCAATCTTGGCAGCGACGCGACCACAGTCTTTCCGGGGGAAGCCGTGCTGGCCGCCCAGATCAATCTGCTCTGCACGGTGCCCGGCATCCTCGACTTGAATGCGGCCGGCGCCTACCCGAATCTGCAGATGCAGGGGAGCTATCCGATCAGCGAAGAACAGTGGACCGCTGAGCCGCGCTACTACTACTGCTTCGCGAGCCGAGCCGCGGCCGAGCCGCTCACGGCAAGCATCATGGGCGCCGGTCCGACCGCCTGAAGCCGGCGCGAGCCTGGCGCACAGCCGGATCGCCCGACAACCGGTCGGAAGGAGTTCGCTAGATCTCGTCACTTTCGATCGGGTCGGTCGAGAGTAGCTCGTGCACGCCGGCCACGATCTCGTCGGGACGAAACGGGTACCGGTTGATCTCGGCCTCGTCGCTGATGCCGGTCATCACGAGAATCGTGTGCAGCCCGGCCTCAATGCCGGCAACGATGTCGGTGTCCATGCGGTCACCGATCATGCCGGTGTTCTCCGAGTGCGCACCGATCTTGTTCATCGCTGAGCGGAACATCATCGGGTTGGGCTTGCCGACGACATAGGGCTCCATGCCGGTGGCCTTGGTGATCAGCGCCGAAATAGCGCCGGTCGCCGGCATCGGGCCGTCCTTGCTCGGTCCGGTCGCATCCGGGTTGGTCGAGATGAACCGCGCTCCGCCGAGGATCAGCCGAATCGCCTTGGTGATCGCCTCGAACGAGTAATTGCGGGTCTCGCCGACCACCACATAGTCGGGGTCGGTCTCGGTCATGATGAACCCGGCCTCGTGCAGCGCTGTCGTGATGCCGACCTCCCCGATCACGAACGCCGTGCCGCTGGAGGCCTGAGATTTCAGAAAGTCTGCCGTTGCGAGGGCGGAGGTCCAGATGCGGTCCTCGGGCACGTTGAGCCCGCTTGCGCGCAACCGCGCGCTCAGATCGCGCGGCGTGAAAATAGAGTTATTGGTGAGCACCAGAAACGGCGTGCCCGCGTCGGTCCACTGCTGCAGCAGCTCGGCCGCCCCCGGGAGGGCCTGGTTCTCGTGCACGAGCACACCGTCCATGTCGGTGAGCCAGCATTCGATTTCGTCGCGTCGTGCCATCAGGCGCTCCTTTTCGTCGTCCTCAGCCTAGCCTCGCCAAGTTTCACCACGGTAACCGGCACCACACAAATAAGCAGATGCCGCGCGTACTCAGGCGGTCACCCAGATCGACGCTGCCGCTGCCGTCGTCAGCAGCCGGTTCTGGCCATCCGCTAGAACGATGGTCAGCGGGGCCGCCAAAGTGAATTCGGTGCCGGGGCCGATCAGATCGGCGGCGAGTTCGCGCAGTACGGCCGGGTCGCGGTCGCTGATGCGCAATACGGTGCCCGAATACCCGACCGTGACCCCCTCCAGCAGCACGGCCGGCGGTCGAAGCACGGTGCCATCGGCGAACGGAATCGGATCGCCGTGCGGATCGTGCGCCGGAAACCCGAGCCGCGCATTGATGGCCTCGAGTAACCGGTCTGAGATGGAGTGCTCGAGAATCTCGGCCTCGTCGTGCACCTGGTCCCAGTCGTAGCCCATCTCGCCTACCAGCCAGGTCTCGATCAGTCGATGCCGCCGCACGACGGCGGTCGCGCGCAGCCGGCCGGCATCCGTCAGTGCCAGCGGACCGTAGGGAACGTGGGTGATGAGCCCGCCTGCAGCGAGCTTCTTCACCATTTCCGTAACGGATGACGGTGCCAATCCCAGCCGTAGGGCGAGCGCCGAGGGAATGATCAGGTCGGGCTGCCACTCGGTGTGGGCATAGATAGTCTTGAGATAGTCCTCGGCCGCGCCGGTCGTGTGCGTCATGTCGATTTCAGGTTACCGGTCATGCCCCGGTGAAAACGAGTACGAGCAGCACGACGTTCAGCGTGACGAGGGCGAGGGCGCAGACGACCCCGGCAGCGGTCGTGAACCAGCGGTTGGTGAAGGTGCCGAGGAGGCCATGCTGCGCGGTGAGCCAGACCAGCGGAATCAGGGCGAACGGAATACCAAAGGACAAAATCACCTGGCTGAGCACGAGCGCCTGGGTCGGGTCGAACCCCACACCGAGAATGACCAGCGCCGGAATCAGCGTGACCAATCGGCGCAACAGTAGAGGAATGCGCACGTGTAGCAGGCCGTGCATGATCTCGGCTCCGGCGTAGGCACCGACCGAGGTCGAGGCCAGACCGGAGGCGAGCAGCCCGATGGCGAACGTCGTCGCAATCGCCGGACCGAGCGTGTCTTTCAGGGCGGCGTAGGCCCCCTGCAGGGTGTCGGTTCCGTCCACTCCCTGCAAAGCGGATGCCGCCAACAGCAAGATCGCCAGGTTCACCGTTCCGGCAATCGCCATGGCAATCGTGACGTCCCACTTCGTAGCCCAGAGCAGGCGGCGAGTAGCGACGACGCCTTGCCATTCGGGAAACCGGTCGCGGGCGAGCGACGAATGCGCGTAGATGGCGTGCGGCATGATCGTGGCGCCCAAGATCGATGCGGCCAGCAGCACCGAGTTGGAGCCCTCGAACCGCGGTACGAGTCCGGAGAGCACCCCGCCGGCCTCGGGCGGCGAGAAGAACACACCAGCGGTGAAACCCACGGTGATGATGAGCATGAGCGCGATGATCACGCGTTCGAAAATGCGGGGGCCGCGACGGGTGTGCACCATGAGCACGATCATCGAGATCGTGCCGGTGATCACGCCGCCCCAGATCAGCGGCAGGTTGAACAAGAGGTTGAGCGCAACGGCACCGCCGATGATCTCAGCCAGGTCGGTGGCCATGGCGACCAGTTCGGCCTGGATCCAGTACAGGCGCCGCGCCGTGGGCCGCGTCATGCGCACCCCGAGAATCTCGGGCAGGCTCGCCCCGGTGACAATGCCGAGTTTGGCGGACAGATATTGGATGAGCCAGGCCATGACGTTGCCGGCCACGACCACCCAGACCAGCAGATAGCCGTAGCGGGCGCCTGCGGTCATGTTGCTCGCGACGTTTCCCGGGTCGAGGTACGCGACCCCGGCAACGAGAGCCGGGCCGAGAAGCCAGAGCAGCCGGCTGGAGGCGACCGTGGTCGGAGCTTGGGAGAGCAGGCGATCGGGATTGACAGCATCCGTTTTAGTCATGCCGAAACCATAGCCAGACTTTCGGCAAACCGAAAGCCCAAATGTGAGGGCTGTAGGCAGGTTACGGTTAAGTTGTGACCGAGCCATCCGCCCCAACCTTCGCCGCCGACAACTCCACGCCCGAGCGATCCACCTACGGCGTCGGCCCGTGGCCGGGGGAGTGGCCGAGCGAGGAGCGCTACGACGCCGACCTGCTCGAGCATGGTGACACCCGCAACGTGATCGACCGCTACCGCTACTGGAACATGGCGGCGATCGTGGCTGACCTGGACGAACACCGGCATCCGTTTCACGTAGCCATTGAGAACTGGCAGCACGACATGAACATCGGCTCTATCGTGCGCAGCGCCAACGCGTTCGGCGCCGACACCGTGCACATCATCGGGCGAAAGCGGTGGAATAAACGCGGCGCCATGGTCACCGACCGTTACCAGCATGTTCTGCACCACACCGACGTCGCCGCCTTTGTGGACTGGTGCGAGAAGGAGGCGCTGGCGATCATCGCCATCGACAACGTGCCCGGCAGCGTCATTATCGAGACGTTCACCTTTCCGGAACGTTGCGTTCTGCTGTTCGGCCAGGAAGGCCCCGGATTGTCGGAGGAGGCTATCGCTGCCGCCGATTCCATCGTCGAAATCAGCCAGTTCGGGTCGACCCGATCGATCAACGCTTCGGCCGCCGCGGCCGTCACCATGCATTCCTGGGTGGTTCAGCACCGGTTCTGACCTTTTCTGTATTCGGTGGCGGTTTGGGGCTAGCGTGACGGTATGACTGCGATCACTGACGATCTTCCCGCCCGGCTCCTTCACGAAGAAAACGCCGGCTGGCAGGCCATCCTGGGTGGGCAGGGTGGCGCGTACTATCAGCGCGAAATGACCGACGACGCCCTGATGATCGTGCCCGGTGCCGTCATCACTCGCGACCAGGTCACCGCATATTTCGACCAGGCAGCTCCGTGGGAGAGTTACGGCATTCACGAACCCGCCATCATCCGTCTCGGTGAGCACGCCGGTGTCGTCGTCTACAAGGCGATCGCCCGCCGGGGAGAGGTGGTCGCCGAGTTGAACATGTCGACGACCTACCTGTTCGTGAACGGCGGCTGGCGCGTCGCAGCCCGGCAGCAAAGCCCGGCCTAGCGTTTTCGGCCGACCGGGCCCGTCGCCGGGGTGAGGGCACCTGGGCCTTGGTAGGGTTGAGTGTGACCGGCGACAATTTGATTTCTGAGCCCGAGACCCTTCTTCCCGCGGAACCGGAGGTGCTCGAGGCCCTGCGCCGAACCGCGAGGAGCGAGATCGCTGCGGTAGTGCAGGTGCACCCGACCTCTCCGCTGGCCTGGGCTGAATTGGCCGATGCCACCCACTCTGAGGGTCGACTCCTGGAGTCGTACGCCTACGCCCGGGTCGGCTACCACCGCGGACTTGATGCCCTGCGCAAGGCCGGCTGGCGCGGCCACGGTCCCATTCCGTGGCGCCACGAACCCAACCGCGGCGTGCTGCGCGCCCTGTTCGCGTTGCGCCGGGGCGCCGAAGAGATCGGTGAGTCCGACGAGGTCTCCCGCCTGACGGCTTTTCTGACGGATGCCGATGCGAGCGCTATCTCCATCATCGCCACCCTGCACACCGGCAGCCCGGGCTTCGACCCGGCACCACCCACCGAAGCTTTCGTTATTCGAGGAGAAGACTAGATGCCCGCGATCGTACTCATCGGAGCCCAGTGGGGCGACGAGGGCAAGGGTAAGGCCACCGACCTGCTCGGCAGCCGGGTCGACTATGTCGTCAAGTTCAACGGCGGCAACAACGCCGGCCACACCGTCGTCGTCGGCGACGAGAAGTACGCGCTGCACCTGCTGCCGTCGGGCATCCTGAGCCCCGGAGTCATCCCGGTCATCGCCAACGGTGTCGTCGTCGACGTCGAGGTGTTGTTTGAAGAGCTCGATGCGTTGGCCGAGCGCGGCGTCGATGTCTCGCGGCTCCAGGTCAGCCTCAACGCGCACGTCATCACCGCGTACCACCGCACCCTCGACAAGGTCACCGAGCGTTTTCTCGGCAAGCGCCAGATCGGCACCACCGGGCGCGGAATCGGCCCCGCCTACGCTGACAAGATCAACCGTGTCGGCATCCGCGTGCAAGACCTGTTCGACGAGAATATTCTGCGCCAAAAAGTGGAGGGTGCCCTTGACCAGAAGAATCACATGCTGGTCAAGGTCTACAACCGTCGCGCCATCGAGGTCGAGGAGATCGTCACCGAACTGCTCAGCTACGCTGAACGCCTGCGCCCCATGGTCACCGACACCGCCCTGCTCTTGCACCAGGCCTTGAATGCCGGCAAGACCGTATTGTTCGAAGGTGGCCAGGCCACGATGCTCGATGTCGACCATGGCACGTACCCTTTCGTCACGTCGTCGAACGCTACTTCGGGCGGTGCGGTTACCGGTTCGGGTATCGCTCCGAACCGCATCGACCGGGTCATCGCCGTCGTCAAGGCCTACACGACCCGCGTGGGCAGCGGTCCGTTCCCCACCGAACTGTTCGACGAGTCGGGCGCTTACCTGCGCGCCAATGGGTTCGAGTTCGGCACCACCACCGGACGCCCGCGCCGGTGCGGCTGGTACGACGCTCCGATCGCCCGCTATACCGCGCGCATCAATGGCGTCACCGACTTCGTGCTGACCAAGCTCGATGTGCTCACTGGTCTGCCCGAGATCCCGGTCTGCGTGGCGTATTCCGTTGATGGTGTGCGCGTCGACGAAGTGCCGGTCTCGCAGAGCGACTTTCACCACGCCGTTCCGATTTACGAGAACTTCCCCGGCTGGACCGAGGACATCACCGGCGTGCGCACGTTTGACAAGCTGCCGCAGGCCGCGCAGAATTATGTGCTCGCGCTCGAGAGCATGAGCGGATCGCGCATTTCGGCGATCGGCGTCGGCCCCGACCGTGAAGCCATCGTGGTGCGTCACGACCTGATCGACTAGATCTGAATCGTCAACCGGGCCCGCAATGTGCCCGGTTGGCGCGGTGAGTGTAAAATTCCTCACTTCGACCTGTCACACTGGTTGGGTGAACGCCGTGAGACCCCATTCCCTGACCCTGACCGGTCGTTTTGTGCAGCTTCAACCGCTCGGCAGTGCAGTATTGCCCGACTTGGCGCGCGCTATCGCGCACCCGGAAGTGTTCGCGGCCGGCTATGGTGGCGGCCCGGCCGCCTTGCAGCGCGATGTTGACGGCTTCATCAAGTGGGCGCACGATTACTTTCAGTGGGAGGCCCTGCCCTACGTGGTCCGACTGCTCGGCGGCCCGAACGACGGTGACGTCGTGGGAACGACCACCCTCGGCGACATCGACGTCGACAAGGAATCCATCCACCTCGGCTGGACCGCCTACGACCCGCGCGTTTGGGGCACCCCCGTCAACGCCGAAACCAAACTGCTCGTGCTCGGTACCGCCTTCGAGAACGGCTTCGGCCGGGTCAAGATTCAGGCGGATGCCCTCAACGAGCGTTCCCGCACCGCTATCCTGGGCATCGGCGCCATGTTCGAGGGCATCGTGCGCCGTGATTGCCCGCGGGCCGACGGCACCTGGCGGGACAGCGCTGTCTACTCGATCCTCGCTGACGAATGGCCGGCCGTGCGCGCCGGGCTGCACGCTCGCCTCGACGCGTTCGCGGGCCGGTTCGTGACCTATCGCGACCTGCGTCCCACCGGGCCGAGCGGCACAATTCTGGGCGGCGGGCCACACGGCGGCTTTGGTCGGGCCACCGGGAATGTGCCGGATCTGCCGGATGTGCCTGGTGCGCCGGATGTGCCTGGTGCGTCTGGTGCGCCGGATACGCCGGATACCGAGCGCAACGCCGGAGCCGACGCGTCTTCGTAGAGAGCGGCATCCGCTGCCATAGTTCGGTGCTTGTGAGACGTTGAGCTCCGCCGGGCCCGTGCTCGGCAGCGGCCGCTATAGGCTCGGGGAGTGCCCTCAACGACTGCCGCAAGCAAGAGCCTCATCGTGCTGCAGTTTCTGGGCATGGGAATGATCTGGGGATCGAGCTTTCTTTTCATGAAGGTTGCGCTCGATGGCGTCAGCTTCGGGCAGATCGCCTGGTCGCGACTCGTGCTCGGCGGGCTGACCCTCGGGCTGATCGTGCTCGTGACCCGTCCGCGCATCAGGAACGGGCCGGTGCTGCCGCGGGAAGGCGTGGTCTGGCTACACTTCCTGGTCATCGCGATCAGCGGATGCGTGATTCCGCACCTGCTCTTCGCCTGGGCCGAACAATACGTCTCATCGAGCCTGGCGAGCATCTACAACGCGGTCACCCCGATCATGACGGCGTTGATGGCGACGCTCGCCTTTCGAGTGGAGAAACTCGTGCGCGCGCAGGTCGCGGGCGTCGTGGTCGGCATCGTCGGTGTTGTCGTGATCATCGGACCGTGGCAGTATTCCTCGCTCACGGGCGATCTCTGGGGCCAGTTTGCCTGCCTGGGCGCGGCCGTCTGCTACGGCTTCACCTTCGGCTACACCCGCCGCTTTCTGAGTGGGCGGCCGATCGCGGCATCGACGTTCGCCTTTTTGAACATCGGCATTGCCGGTGGCATCATGCTGCTTCTGACGCCGGCGCTGGCCTGGAGCCCGGTCGCGCTGACCGTGCCGATCGTGCTGTGCCTGGTCGCGCTCGGTGCGCTCGGCACCGGCCTGGCCTATATCTGGAACATCAACGTGTTGCGCGCCTGGGGTCCGACCAATGCGTCCACGGTGACCTACGTGACGCCCGTGGTCGGCGTGGCGCTGGGAGTACTCGTGCTCGCGGAAACATTCTCCTGGCACGAGCCGACCGGGGCGCTGTTGGTGCTGCTCGGCATACTGCTGACGCAGAAACGTTTGCGGCTGCGGTCGTTCGGGGCGCGCAGCCGGGCGGCGGCATCCGCTTGACCGGGTGGGCATGCATTATCGTAAAAGGATGGCCGTACACGAGGAATTGCCCGCCGACACCGATGCGGCTGCGACGCTGCAGCTGCACAGCATTCGCGAGAGCATCGACAACATTGACGCCGCGCTCATTCACCTGCTGGCCGAACGGTTCAAGTTCACGCAGCAGGTCGGGCGGCTCAAAGCGGCCCACGGGCTGCCGGCCGCCGACCCGGCGCGTGAACTCATGCAAATCGACCGCCTGCGCGGCCTCGCCGAGGAAGCCCATCTCGACCCGGCCTTCGCCGAGAAATTCCTCAATTTCATCATCGCCGAGGTGATCCACCACCACGTTCGAATCGCCGGCGGCGAGCCCGTCGAGCCGGGGCGCTCTGCCGGGTCGGAGCCAGCATCGTCGCCGATTGCAGCGTCGTAACCGGGTGAGCTGGAACCCGCGTTCGCTGCCAGACCAGTCCGGCAAGACCTTCGTCGTGACCGGCGCCAACGCCGGACTGGGTTACTTCACGAGCGAGCAGCTCGCCGGCACGGGGGCCCACGTTGTGCTTGCCTGCCGCAACCTCGCCAAAGCCGATGCCGCGGCGGCGGCCATCCGCACCCGCGTCCCGGGGGCATCCGTCTCGGTGTTGCAGCTCGACGTGGCCGACCTACAGTCCGTGCGAGAGGTGAGTGAGACCTTACGCGCGCTGCCGCGCCTCGACGGTCTGATTCTCAACGCTGGAATCGTGCATCCGTCCACGGATCGCCAGGTGAGCCTCGACGGCAACGAGCTGATCTTCGCCACGAATTTTCTCGGGCACTTCGCGCTCACCGCTGGCAGCCTCATGGCGCTCCGCCGCACGCCCGGGAGCCGGGTGGTATCGCTCGGGTCGTTGATCTCCCGGCTGATGGACTCCTCGCTCGACGATCTACAGCTGGCGACCACGTATAACGGGTGGAAAGCCTACGCGCAGTCCAAGATTGCCATGCAGGTGTTCGGGTTCGAGCTCGACCGGCGCCTGCGGGCTAATGGTGCCGGAATGGTGCAGTCGTTGGTGGCGCATCCGGGATATTCCATTTCGGGGCTGACCCCTGGCATCCGTTCGATCAACGAGGTGTCGCGCGGCAAACGCGTGATCGACGGCCTGCAAACCGCGATCGGAGCCCAGGGCAAGCACCACGGCGCCTGGTCGACCGTGCGCGCGGCCATCGATCCGGATGCCCATGGCGGCGACTACTTCGGCCCGCGCCTGCTCACCCGCGGCGCCCCGACTCGCCAGTCGGCCACCCGAACCTCCCGCGACCGCGCGGTGGCCGCCCGCCTCTGGGAGCGAGCCGAGACCCTGATCAACGAACCGTTCCTCTAACCATTTCCATCCGGTCGACCTGCCTCTCGGCGCATAACTCCTGCAATTTGCGCGCCGATGGCGACAGCGCCGCGTGATTCCGGGACCGAGCGTGGTGCGCTGCAGAAATTGCAGGAGTTATGCCCGGGTCGACGCCCCGAAAACCGAAAACCGAAAAACCGAGGATGGTTAGGCGAAGGCGGCGGGGAGGGTGGCGCGGTGTCGATTGTGCATCTCTGGCAGCGAGGCCGCGAAGACGTCCTGAATCTCGAGGGCGTGCAGGGTGGCGTCGGTCACGCCGATGCGCAGCACCGGAATGTACCGGCCGGCACACAGGCCGAGAAACTTCACGTCGTCTTCGCGCGGCACGCTGACGATGACGCGACCAGCCGACTCCGAGAACAGGGCAGTGGATGCGTCCACCTCGTCCCGATCCAGAATGTCACCGAGCCAGACCCGAGCGCCCACACCGAAACGCATCACGGCTTCGGCGAGGGCCTGGGCGAGCCCACCCTCGCTGAGGTCGTGGGCGCTGTCGATGAGGGCTTCCTTCGACGCGGCGTGCAGTAGTCCGGCGAGGGCCTTCTCCCGGCCGAGATCCACAACCGGCGGACGACCACCGAGGTGGTTGTGCACGACACCGGCCCAGGCTGAGCCGTCGAGTTCGAGGCGGGTCTCGCCGAGCAGATAGATGTTGTGCCCGTCGTCCTGCCAGCCGCTCGGGATGCGGCGTGCGACGTTGTCGATCACGCCGAGCACAGCCACGACCGGGGTGGGGTGAATCGGCTGGTCGCCGGTCTGGTTGTAGAACGAGACGTTGCCGCCGGTGACGGGAATCTCGAGCTCCAGGCATCCGTCGGCGAGGGCCGTTACTGCCTCACGGAACTGCCACATGACCTCGGGGTTCTCGGGGGAGCCGAAATTGAGGCAGTCGCTGACGCCGGCCGGGATCGCGCCGGTCACGGCGACGTTGCGATAGGCCTCGGCGAGAGCGAGCTGCGCGCCGCGGTACGGGTCGAGCTGGCAGTAGCGGCCGTTCGCGTCGGTGGCGATGGCAAAACCGAGGCCGCTTTCTTCGTCGACGCGGATCATTCCACCGTCGTCGGGAAAAGCCAGCGCCGTGTTGCCCTGTACGTAGTGGTCGTACTGGTCGGTGATCCAGCTCGGGTCGGCGAGGTTGGGCGAGCCGAGCAGGTCGAGGAACTGCTCGCGCAGGGTCTCGCCGTCGAGCGCACGCGGCAGCACGGAGGCAGTGTCGGCCTGCAGGGCGTCGATCCAGGTCGGGTAGGCGAGCGGGCGCTCGTAGACGGGGCCGTCGACGGCGACGGTGCGCGGCAGTACGTTGACGATTTCTTCGCCGTGCCAGTTGATGATCAACCGGCCGGTATCGGTGACTTCGCCGAGCACGCTGGTCTCGACGTCCCACTTCTTGGTGACGGCGAGAAAGCCCTCGAGCTTTTCAGGCGTGACGATCGCCATCATGCGCTCCTGGCTCTCGCTCATGAGAATCTCTTCAGCGGTGAGCGTGGGGTCGCGCAGCAGCACCTTCTCGAGTTCGATGAACATGCCACCGTCGCCGTTGGAGGCGAGTTCGCTGGTCGCGCACGAGATGCCCGCCGCGCCGAGGTCCTGGATTCCCTCGACGAGTTTGCCCGCAAACAGTTCGAGGCAGCACTCGATGAGCACCTTCTCAGCGAACGGGTCGCCGACCTGCACCGCGGGGCGCTTGGTGGGCCCACCGGCGCTGAACGTGTCCGAGGCGAGAATGGATGCCCCGCCGATGCCGTCGCCGCCGGTGCGGGCTCCAAACAACACGACCTGGTTGCCGACGCCGCGGGCGTTGGCCAGGTGCAGGTCTTCGTGGCGCAGCACGCCAACCGAGAGAGCGTTGACGAGCGGGTTGCCCTGGTAGACCCGGTCGAACACGGTTTCGCCGCCGATGTTGGGCAGGCCGAGGCAGTTGCCGTAGAAGCTGATGCCCGAGACCACGCCGTGCACGACGCGGGCGGTGTCGGGATCGTTGATGTCGCCGAAGCGCAGGGCATCCATGACGGCGACCGGGCGGGCGCCCATCGAGATGATGTCGCGCACGATGCCGCCGACGCCGGTCGCAGCGCCTTGGAACGGTTCGATGTACGAGGGGTGGTTGTGCGATTCGATCTTGAACGTGACCGCCCAGCCCTCGCCGACGTCAAGCACACCGGCGTTTTCACCCATGCCGACCATGAGGTTTTTCTTCATGGCGGGGGTGGCCTTGTCGCCGAACTGGCGCAGGTACATCTTCGAGCTTTTATAGGAGCAGTGCTCGCTCCACATCACCGAGTACATGGCCAGCTCGCCGCTCGTTGGGCGGCGGCCCAAAATTTCGCGGATCTTCGCGTACTCGTCGGCCTTGAGCCCGAGTGCACCGTAGGGCTGCTCCTTGTCGGGCGTCGCAATAGCGTTGGAAACGGTGTCGGCGACGCCGCGGGAAGAGGTTTTGGAAACAGCGGTCACGTGTGGAATTCTCCCCGAGATAGCGGATGCTTGACCCGCCAAGTCTACCGGTCGCCCCGACTCCGCCCGTAGGCAGTGAATTGGCATGTGCATTTGAGTGGATGAGGTCGTGGTGTCGCCGACACCTGGATGCCGCGGTAACCCATGGAACTGGCGACGCGGAAAAGTTCAGTGATTCGGAAGCGTTCTTTGGGCGGTGAGGTCTCGGTCGTTTGTGGATACGCGTGCGTAGCCCTCAGCATCCGGCCGTGCTTCTGGAGCGCCCCGGTTATCCCCCCTCACCAAGCATTTTCTCGGGCGGGGCATACGGAAATCGCGCACCCGCGGAACTCTGCGGATCGTCGTTGGCCTTCCTCAGGTGTTCGGGTGTCGCGTTGACCGTCCGGCTTACGGGCAGGCCAGCCAGGAGTGCATCCGGTTCGATCCGTAGGATTACCCTCATGCTCCCCAACGTTGAACTCGCGGTGCCGACGGCCGAAGACCTGGAGCTGGTCGAGCTCGCGAGAGAGACCATCGACGCAAGCACGGATGCCGGGCCCAATGAAGATGGTGCACACACGATGGGCGCCGCAGTTCGAGATGCCGACGGCCGCATGTTCGCTGGGGTGAATCTGTTCTATTTCACTGGAGGGCCGTGTGCCGAGTTGGTTGCACTTGGTACGGCGCGCGCACAAGGCGGGCGAAAAATCACGACAATCGTCGCTGTGGGTAATCACGGTCGAGGTGTTGTTGGACCTTGCGGGCGTGACAGACAGGTCCTTTTCGATTACTACCCGGGTATCAGGGTGCTGCTCCCGACCGCCGAAGGCGTTAGGGTCGCCACCATTGAGGGCCTGATGCCGTTCGCTGCGGCGTGGACTATGGAGGGTGGCACTCAGCAGTTCGACGAGGAGCGTTTTCGTTGACGTCGAGGGGAATGGATGAGGATCGTTCGGGAGCAGCAAGCCGCGCGTTGTTTGCACGCAGGTGTAAGTGGGGTGCTCTCGTGGTGGTCTCCGGGATTGCGCTCTCGCTCACCGGTTGCCAAACCGAGTACCGCGGCCACGACAGCGGGATCGATGGCACGCTGTGGAGACAGATCGCCTCCTTCGAGGATCCATTGAGCCGAAGCCTCTACCAGCCATCAGTAAATGAACCGGTCAACTACCTCGACTCACTCCCAGGTGAGAGATGGAGTGGTTCGGTTGCATCAACACTTGAGCTCGATCTTCGGGAGGGAGGTGTGGTCCTCTACGACATCTCTTCGTCGGATTCTGCGGCCGAGCTTTCAGTATTCATTGCCTCCGGACCTCGACCCGATGTTCCAACCGATGGAGGTCGGGACTACAACGGCCCAAGCCAGGTCTTCACGTGTTACCGGGTGGAAGCCGACTTCTCCCCAGAGGTGGCGGCTTCTGTGGGTCGGGTTACTTTCGATGACTGCCCGGCGGCCCTCGTCGAGCTGATGCCTGACGGTGCGGCCTTCGCCAGTGGTGAGGTATTCGACGGCTGAGCTCGTGAGCACATCCGTACCAAGCCCGCAAACCGTTCGTCTTACGGGCACCGAACGTCGGCGTTGAGCGGTGCTATCAGATCGCATTGCCCAAGGAAAAGAACTGTCTTGGAACCTGAGTTTCTCAAAACCCGTGGACACTCTGGAAGATCCGCAGCACCTCCAATGGGACAGTATCGAGTTCATCGATGCTTGGACGAGCTCGCGGGAGAACGCCTCCGCTCGTGGACGCTCGCGCGCAGCAAGATTGGTGTGAACCCAATCGATTGAATCGAGCAATACGAATATGAGCCCTGATAACGACGTAATAGAGCGGTCGGCGCGTGAGCCGGCCGTGTTCGCGACGTTGTACGACCGTCACGCGCCATCAGTTTTCCGGTATGCCGCACAGCGGCTGGGCGACCACGCTGCGGACGATGTGATGTCGGAGACGTTCCTGGTGGCATTCGAGCGGAGGGCGGCCTACGACGTGACGGTGGTCGATGCGCGCCCATGGTTGCTGGGTATTGCCACGCGGCTGATGCGGAAGCATGTCCGCTTGGAGGCGACGGCGTGGAAGGGGATGACAGCGGACCTCGCGGCGCAGATCGTCCCTGACCTCATTGACCTGGCCGGCGCACGTATTGACGCTCACCGCCTCACCCAGCGGTTGGCGAAGGCGCTGCGGCGACTGCCGGAGATCGATCGCGACACCCTGCTGCTCTACGCGTGGGGCAACCTCGACTACGCCTCGATCGCCACAGCGATGGAAGTACCGGTCGGAACAGTGCGCTCACGACTGAATCGGGCACGGCGCCAGCTGCGCCGCGCCGCAGGCATCGAAACCCTCGAACAGGAGACGGACCATGGACGAACTGACACTGCTCCGCAACACGCGTGACGACTCGCGCGAACCGAGCCCGACAGCGTTGACCGCGGGGCGGGCCGCGCTTCTCGGCCGCATCGCGGACGACGCGACTTACGCGACGGCGCAGCATCGAAAGAAGCGGCGCTGGATGCCGCGGCTGACCTGGGCTGCTGCGGGAGTGGCCGCCGCGATGACGGGCGTCCTTGTGGCGGGTAACGTCACTCTGAACGCGCAGTCGGCCTACGCGAGTGACGTGCTGCGGTCCGCGGCCATCCAGACCATCCACTATGCAGATCTTGTGGCTGGCTCCGACCAGTACCTTCGTTCACACACGCACGCTCGCTGGGGGGTCTGCGATAACACAGGCTGCGAGCCGAACGATCAGATCCTGGACGTGTATATGCCCGCCGATCCCGGGGCGGAATGGACGCTCTACCGTGATTGGGGCAACATGTCTGGCGTGCTCACCGGCGAGTCGATCGAGACAACCCGAGCGGTCGACGGGCGTTTTTATGGGCCGGATTCTTCATGGGTGAATGTCGTCTTTGCAGACATTCCCCTCGACGGCGCCGCAGCGTATGAGTGGATCGACGCTCAGTACAACGGTGGGTCGGCATCCCGAGACGAGGATAACTTCGGGCGCATCACGGACATCCTCCGCTCCGGTCTCGTTCCGGCTCCACAGCGCGCCGCTCTCCTCGACGCGCTCTCTCGCATATCTGGAGTTACGGCCACCGACGACGTCGCCAATCTCGACGGCGTGACCGGAATCGCGATCGGCCGGAACGAGATGCTCAGAGCGGGACAGCGCCAAGAAATCATCATCGATCCCGACACCGGCCTCGTCATCGGCGAACGGACCATGAGCGGCACAACGCTCTTCGGATGGGGAGTCAGCGAACAGATGTCGCTGACCGCGATCGAGACGACCGTGGTGGACACGGCGCCATGAGCACTCCGAGTCACGAGGTAAACCCAGCCGCAGTTGATCTTCCGCCGACGTACTCTGTCTTGGTCCCTCTTCCATCGGCACCGGTAACGACAACTACACGGCGCCGTTGACCGCAGCCGTGGCCTGTCATGTGGAAGGGCTCTAACTTGCACAGCTTGAGTCCGCTCTGCGGGTGCCCCAGGTCGTTGTCACAGGCAAGGAGGAGGTCCTACTCGGTGTTTTTGCAGACGCTGCGAGCAAGCGGCTCTCCGTTGCACTCCTTTACTCAGCGATGCATGCGCTGACAGGCGTAGTGCGCCCGTCAAGTTCTCGAGACAATCTGATGTGTTACTTCTCTACGCCACTGCCGTTTGGCTGCGAGTGTGGTGCACGGCCAGCGCGGCAGTTGGTTGTCGTCCTCCGTTGTGGGAGTGGGGATCGGCGCCGCTTCTACCAGGATTCGATATATTCCATCACCGCGATACGCGCAGCGAAATGGTTTTGAAGTGTGTTGGAAGCACATTTCCGTCTTCATCCGTGAGAGAAACTTGCGACGACAGCATGGTCAGCTTCACTACTGCCTGGCCAACCGCCTTACCCGGCTGCTCGCACAGCGGCGGCGCTGAGATCATCTTGCCCGTACACCGGCTCGTTCGGTAATATCAGGCACTGTTTTGATTGCTAGGAGCCCATAAAATTCGCGTGTGACCTCTCCGGCAGTTCCAAGGCTGAAAGCAGGTTTTGTACATGGCATCTCGTATCAGTGAGGTCGTGCTCGGTTGCCGCGACCCTGAGTTGCTGGCGCGGTTCTGGTGCGAGGTCCTGGACTTTGTCGTGCTCGATCGCGAGGATGACGGCACGGTGGAGATCGGGCCGCGCGAAGGGTTCGGAGGTGCGCAGCCGACGATCATCCTCAGTCGCAGGGATGAGCCGGAAAAGGGCAAGTCTCGGCTGCACATCGACGTCAACGCCACCGACCGCGATCAGGACGTCGAGCTCGAACCACTCTGATGCTCATCGGTCGCACCTCGACCTCAAAGTTGCACTCGATAGAAGCTCACTGAGTTACACATCGGCCAACTTCGGAAGCTCCCCAGTTCAGCGAAGAAAGCCTGTCGAATGAGCCACAACACGACAGGCCCATCAGGATGCGGGTTGCTAATTGTGGAAAAATCACAATCGTCTGCTCGCTCTGAGTTGCCTATGAACAGATGCGGCCAATGGTACGAATGCGAGAAAGAGCAGTGCCGCAAGATAGATCGGGGAAAGCCCTAAACCAAAAAGAACAGAAGCCAGGACATAGCTCACTAAATTCACAAAAAGTGTGGATTGATTAGCCCAGCCCCACACCAGTTTGGCATCAATATTGTTGGTTTGTGACCACGCGTCCATCGAAGTCCTTACCCAGCCAGAAAGGGTTGCTGCCGAGAGTCCCGCGATGAAGAAACCGAGATACGGTCCAAAAGTGGGCAATACCATCCACACGAGGAGCCCGAAGGCATACCCCACCACCGCGAGTCCTGGCCTCAATAGTTTGGTCTCAGAAAATAGTGAAGCGATAAGTACCAACAAACCACCAGCGCCAAAACATGCCAAGATCCAGCCAAACTCGGCTTCAGATACGTGAAGCATGGTGAAACTCAAGGGTGTTTCAAGTGCATTCAACAATGCCCCCACGAAAAGCAAGAAGATCCAGGCAGCCAACGCCGGGAAACCCCAGACATGCCGATTCGCCAAGCCTGGCGCACGAGCTAAAGCACGAGGTGACGGCAAACCACTCCGCCAGTGACTTGTTCGCGGGTTACCGCTCTTTGGCGACTTGACCCCTTTCGTCATCAGCATCCAGAGGCTGACAGCTACGAAGGTTGCAGCGTCAAGTAAGAACAAGTAGGTCGGCCCCACGGTCGCAAGCAGCAAGCCCCCTAAAGCAGGTGAGATCACGACTGCGAGAGAACCTGCTGCACCGACTCCCGTGAGCGTCGATTGTCGTTGGGGCTGAGGAACGGACTCCACCAGAAGCGCCATATATAGCGGATTGAGAACCGCACGAATCATCATCGAAATGGCTACATAAGCAAGAATCACAGCAAAGTAGTGATAAGTGAAGGCTATTCCTAGGGTGATTCCGGCCAAAGCAACTTGTCCAAGTATCCAGGCAGACCGAATGTACCTAACAGGAATCCGATCACTGATTGAGCGGGCCGCAAGTAATGCCGGCACGGTTTGCGCGAGGAATATCAGAGCACTTGCTGCTGAGCCATATGTTTGCTGTGCAAACACGATGACCGAAAGAAAAGTCAACCAGTTACCAAATTGATTAACCGCAGCAATCCCAATAAACGTTCGTTTATTAGACACTCCTTGTTGCTCGCTAATTTGCATCGTTTTCGCCGCTATTTACTTTTACACAACCTGTGATTGAGTTGCACGTTCTATCGCCAGCACGTCCCTGTACGGGGTTGACACGGTGGGGGTGGTGGACATCTGGATCAGAAGCCGATTGGGTACAGGCGCGGTATGCCGGCACAAGGCCCGCGCGGCCGTCATTGGGCAACCGAGACTGCCTGGATGCGGGTTGCTTGTTGCTTTTGCCCGCCACGTGACATCTCCCAATCACTAACATTCAGTCCCCAACTCACGAAGCTCTCTCTTCTTCGTGCAAGTAGACGATGAAAACAGCTTGCTTGGAGGAGCCACCATTGTCATACCAGCCTGTTACTTGTCCTACCAGTCTGTTACCGATCCTGGCGAGAATGGCCACCGATTACTAAAGAAACAGATTTGACTCGTCGGCACAGGCAGCACGAGTGGGCTACAAGTGGTTCCATTCTAAAGAGGTCGAAAAAGCGTGGGAGGTCATCAAACTCGCGCACTGTAATCTGACGCCCTGGACCACGCATAATCGGGTCACCAGGTTCTCCTGAGGAATGACTCTCCCGTCGCAGTCGACTGTGACATGCTCCTGCTACCCGCCGCGTATGCGGACTTTGAGGCAGAGAGTCTGCGCCCCATCGTTTTCAGCATGTGGAACGACAACATGCAATTCATGGTTGAGAATGACGGGCTCGTGTGCGAATACGGTGTGTCCAACAGCGGCCAAATCGCTGTTTTTGCCGCGCTTGAGATGACAGCTGAGCAAAGGGAGGTCAAGAAGGCCTACCTGATTAGTCTTGGATCGTCTGGCACCAACGAGCCCGTCAGCGGATATCTTCAGGAGTCCGAAGTCAATATCAACGTTTCTCGGGGCGGAATTGTATTCGAGGACGGAATAGTGCACTACGTGAGCAGCGATTACCTCGTGCAGCGGATTCGGTAAACAGATAAAAACAGGAAAACAGGGCAATCTCCCCTGCCGATCTGCGAGAGTCCTCCAACGTGGGCGCGGTAATTGGATTCAAATTCCGGTCGTCCCATTAGGGGTTCGGCGAATTCAATCGGTCGTCGCAACGATGGGCTTTTCTGGCTCTGACAATGGTCGTTGCTTGGCTTGAGCGGGTGTGCTGCCATCGAGTGTTTTGCGGGGTCGGTTGTTGAGTGCGGTAGCGACTTCGAGTAGCCGCTCGGGCGAATGAACGGATAAGTCGGTGCCTGTGGGGAAATATTGGCGCAGCAGCCCGTTGGTGTTTTCGTTGGTGCCTCGCTGCCACGGCGTATGTGGATCACAGTTGTCGATAGCTATTGTGGTGGCCAGCGTGATCTGCCGGTGCTGGGCCAGCTCGGTTCCCTGATCCCGCGTCAGAGTCTTAGCCAAGTGGTCGGGGAGAGTCTTGATGGCGGCCAACAGCCATCACGAACCGTGGTCGCGCCGGGTCAAGTAACGGCGGCTGCGCCAAGTAGCGCCGGCAACAGGACGGCGTCGAACGGCGTCGAGCATGTCACCTGTACACAATCACGCAACTTGAGTTGCTTATTTTGATCAAGCAACTTAGGTTAACAGAGTGGAGAATGACGACACGGCAGAGGCCTCGGAATCCGGGAACGACCCGCGGAGCGGTTTGCGTGCTGTCGTCGCCCTCCGAGCCTACGCTGACGCGCTCGAGCTGCGAGAAGTGGAAGCTGCTCTCCGCGTCGGATTGAGCTGGTCGGAGATCGCCGCAGCACTTGGCGTAACGCGGCAGGCTGTGCACAAGAAATATCACCGTCGTATCGATCCGACCATCCCCGTCCCGAGGAGAAACCCGTGAGCACTTTCAGGACTGCCGCCGCTACTATGCAGCAACTGTCGCAGGCAGGCATGGAAGAAGCCTCGCGGCATGGGCTGCGGGTGGGGGATTTGGAGCACCTCTTTGCGGCCCTGGTCCTCAATGACCAGCTCGCCGGACGAGCGCTCCGCACGATCGGTCTCTCGCTCGAGGGCGTCCGCGATGCCACTCACAGGATGAACGCTGCGCATCTGCAGCGTCTCGGCGTCACGACCATGACGGCAGAACCTCAGCGGATCAATTTTCATGAGACACGGGGCTACGAATGGACCCCTCGTGCGATGGACGTGCTGACGGCTGCTGGCGGCAAGAACGCCGGCGACGCGGAGGCGGTGTTGCGCGCACTGCTGACCGAACCGAGCGGCCTGATGAATGACCTTCTCGCCCACCTCGACACGTCAGCGGACGCCGTGCGAACTGCGTTAGCAGCCGAAGCAGCGCAACCCACACCCCTCTCCAACGGCACACGCAAGTCGCCTGACAAAAGAGGCGTTCTCGTGGAGATCTTCGTGCCTGCCCCGTCGGCCGCAGTGTGGACCCTGCTTGCCGACCCGGCCCGGCTCCCGGAATGGCACTACCTCATCGGGTCGGTCGAGGTCGACACAGCCGCAGAGATCGTCCCCGGTGTCATCTGGGCCGTCCTGGCACCTACCCATCAACCCGACGGAACCCCGGTGCGGGTCAAGGAGCGGTTTCGTCGGCACCAGATGCAGCTACTCGTTATTGAGCAGCCCAATCGCATCAGCTGGCGGTCTAGTTACCCCGACTTCCCCCGGCGTCGCGCAATCGAACTGAGCATTCAAATCACGGCGGTAGCCGGAGGCTGCCAAGTGCGCGCGACGTCATCTGGCACAGCAGGCCCGACGTGGAAGACCCTCCTATTCTCACCGCTGTGCCTCCTGCAACGATTCCTGGACTGGATCTCTCTCACTCAGATCACCGCAGGCATCAGCCGCGCCTTCCGGTAGAAATACAGCGCAAACTATCATGGCGACCGCACTCGACGGCAGCACACCCGCTCAAGCCAGGCAACGACTATTGTCAGAGCCAGAAAAGCCCATCGTTGCGACGACCGGTTGAATCCGCCGTTCCCTTTCGGACTTCAATTCATGTGTGCTCGGACGACGCACATTGGGCGACCTGCGAAACTGAGGTATGGCTCAAATCATTGTTTACGGTCACAAATCGGCGCTTGCTCCGCGCATCTCTTCGCTGTCCGACGCGATCCACGCGGCGGCGGTATCGGCGCTTCAGCTGCCGGTTGAAAAGCGATTCCATCGTTTCATCACCCTGGACCCCCACAAGTTCGTCACGCCCAAGGATCGTTCGATCGACTACACCATCGTCGAGGTCAGCATATTTGAGGGTCGCTCGACGGAAACGAAGAAAAACTTCATCCGCGAACTCATTAGCAAGATTGCAGCCGTCGGCGTCACTCCGCACGATCTGGAAATCACAATCACGGAGACGCCACGTGCGAACTGGGGCATTCGGGGAGTGCCCGCTGACGAGCTGGAGCTGAACTACTCAGTTGACGTTTGAGCACGCGAGCATCTTTATTGTCCTTCAGACGTCCCGCATGTGGACACCGATCAGATAGTCCAAGGCTCGCGGGTTATGGGTCGTGCTTCGGTGGCGCGCGTGTCGGTGGGCTGCCCCTGCCGCACCTCGATGAAACGCGGCAGGCTCTTACCGCGCACTGGTACCACACTAAAAAGGCAGCGAGAAACCGCCCGTTGAAGGTTCGGCTTACGGAGCGCTTTACCGCTAGGAGAGCGTGCAGAGCTCAGAAGCGGCAAGGATCCGTGAGAATAGGGCCATGCCACACCCGAACGATATCGTGACGTTTCACGAACCATCTGTTCCCGAAGGGCAATCCCCCTATGTTTCTGGCGCCGGACCATCACTGGATTTCGACATAGTCAATTGGAGTGTTGCATGGCCCGCACAATTCCAATTACTCGCCAAGGACATCGAGGATGCTCTGGGCTGGCACGCGCTGGTCATCGAACATGTTGGTTCGACTTCCGTTCCAGGCCTCTCCGCCAAACCGATTATTGACATTGACCTGATCGTCGCCGACCCAAACGATGAGGCGTCATACGTTCCGGCGCTTGAACGTGCCGGTTTCGAACTACGGGTTCGAGAACCGTGGTGGTTTGGACATCGCGTCCTGCGCCACTTGGCGCCGGCTTGCCATCTGCACGTCTTTGGCTATGACAGTCCCGAAGTAATCAAGCATCGAATCTTTCGCGACTGGCTTCGTGCCAATCCAGACGATCGCGTTCTCTATGCAGATACCAAGCGTGAAGCGGCAGCTTTGTCACGGGCCGCCGGCGAACATTCCATGCAGTACAACGCCCGCAAGGAACTCGTCATCAAAGAGATTTACCGTAAAGCGTTCATCGCCACAGGTTTACTCAAGGCTTAGGAACTACGGGAAGGGGCGCGCCGTCCCGCAAAGCGTTCGACTTACGGGGCCACAGTAGACGCCATTCCCCGAACGGCCCTCCGGTCGGCGAATACACTCATGGCATGAGCCAAGTGCACCTGTATGGGTAACTCGTCTGCCTTGATCAGGATTAGGCGGCCGTCGTCGCTGAGCATCTTTTTGATCACGCGGCTCGAACGCGGGCGGAGCATGGATACCTGTCGTCCAGTGGTACGTCGACCGACGATCTTGCAGTGCAGCAGGTCGACGGGTGTTTCCAGAACAGTTCTGCGTTCAAAGCGCACCAGGACAACGTTGCGGAAAGCGCTTGGGGACATCGACTTTCTCACTGCGATGCTGCTTGAGGCAGCCAACTGGCGCCGAGACCATAGTCATGTTCCTACAAAAGAACCGGGCGATGTGGCGCGTGAATGGTGCCCCGGACAGAGATGATGAAACAGCGCGGTTCCACATTGTGGGTCTCGGCCACCCTCGGTTGACTATTCGCATCGTGTGGTCGTGATGCCTGTGTTTTTCTCGGCGCTGATGAATGTTGTCAGTACCGAAAGCGCGGCAAGAATCAGGCTGAGCGAGATGACGATGTAATAGGAGGGACCGGGCCAGTCGATAGTGCGTGCTCCGTTGGAGAGCCCGGCCACGAGTGTCCAGGCGACGATGATGCCGAGACCGATACACGCGCCGAACACGGTCCCCAAGGGAAGTGCGGTTTCACTGGCGATAATGCGACGGAGGGTGCGAAGTGGCATTCCCATGAGCCGAAGCAGACCGAATACGCGACGTCGGTCGAGGACGCCTCCGATGGTCGCCACGGCGAGTGAGATCACCGAGATGAGCGCGGTGATGAGGATGCCTATGTTGGCAAGCCCGGCAAAGCTGTTCGCAAGGGTGTTTGTGTCGTTGCTTTGCAGTTCCGCCCGCGTGCTTGGCACATTATAGGATTCGATCCCGCTGATAATGGCGGCGGTGCGGGCCTGCTCAAGACCAGCGGGGGTACCGTCTGTGGCGATGAGTAATATTGAGTTTCCTAGCTCGGCCCGCTTGATGGCTGGAGCGGCCGTGACCGTGATGGGCTCGCTGTTCTCGAAGCCCGGATTCATGGCTACAAAGTCGGTCGTATCGGTCTCACTGGGCGACTCGGGGATCAGACCGAGTTGCTCGGCGTCGGAACGGCTGAGGAATGGCCCGTCCAGCTCTAGCAACCTGAAGTAGGCGAGTCCGACGTGGTCCACCCCGGGCGCTTGGGTCAGTGCCGCGATCTGCTCATCTGTTGGATCGGCGAGCGGACGGTTGATTAGCGTTGACATTGAGAGGTGCGCGTCGTCATCGACGACAGCGGTGGCTTCTTTGACTGTGGTCACCGCAATAGCAAAGACCGACACCAGGAAGAGGGCCAGGACGAGGCCGCTGACCGAACGAAAGGTCGTTCGCGGGAGGCGACGGATGCGGTTGAAAGCAATGACGCTGGCTGCACTCTGCGCGTGCCGTGCTGCAATCCGGCTGGTTAGAAAAGTTAGGTATGGTCCCGCGATCAATAATCCGATCGTGGTGAGCACGAATCCCGCGAGGATGACGACTGGGGCACTTGGAATGACGATGTCGTGGCTCAGTGCGATTGCTGTAGCGACCAGGGCCACAATCTTGGCGACCAGGGGGACGATGGAGAACACTCGTGGTGGGCGCTCATGCTCTTGGCGCGAGGTGCCGAGCGGGCCGAAACGCGCGCGTCGTGCGCGCCGCCAGGCGACGAACGTGGTCACGGCGACGGTGGCGGCAACGATGACAGTGGCACTGATTGGGTCGACGAGGATGTCGGCAACGAAGAACGTTAAGCCATCGATCGGTACGTGCGCGGCCAATGGCGCCAGTATCAGTGCCAGTATCACCCCAGCCAAGGCACCGGCAAGACTGGTCACTGCGGTCTCAGTTGCTGCAATGCGCGCCACGACGCCGGGTGTGGCGCCGACGAGTCGGAGAGGGGCAAACCGTTCTCTCCTCTGGGTTGCCCCAAGCGCGGTCACGATACTCACGAGGAGGAGCACGGGGATGAGGATGGCGATCCCGCCGATGATCGCGAGGGTCAGATAAGCCCAGTTTCCCCCAAAGGCGCTTCCAGTGAATTCGCTGACTACATAGACGCTCACATCAGTCGCAAGGAGCTCGGGCGTCTGCCCGACGATGACGACGAGGGAGTCCGGGCTGGCCAAGGCAGCTTTCGGGATTTCGCCGCCGGAGGTACCGTACCGATCGCCGAGCTGATCGGCGGGCACCGCGTTGATGAGTGCAGCGAGTGCCGGCGAAGCCAGAAAGATTCCGGGCTCGGGAAAGTGATCTATACCCGGAATTCGGACCGTTGCGCCAGATTCCGCGGCGACCGTAACGCGCGTGATGGCCTGACCCTGGTAGTAGTCCCCAGAAACCGATGCGAGTACCTGACCGGCGGTGCGTGGGTTTGTCTGATCGGTCAGATGCACGGCCGATTGCCCGCCAAGTTGCGTCCAAGCGGAGCGAAGTTCTCGCTGTTGCATGCCGTTATACGCTCCCCAAATCAGCAGCAACAATGCCACTCCGATTGCGACGCCGGCCGAGATTCCAACCAGGCGCTTTTTCGCGTCCCGGTTGTTTACCGTTAGGAGTTTCGTGAGTTGGAAGCTCATCGGTGCGCCGCTTCTGCCGTCTGACCGGCAGTGATCCTGCCGTCACGGACGATGATCTCGCGATCCGCATACGAAGCCGTTCGAGGGTCATGGGTAATGATCACCACGGTGGTTCCCATCGCCCGCGCCAACTCGGTGAGGGTCACCATCACGTTCTCAGCAGCTAGCGAATCCAACAATCCCGTCGGCTCATCCGCGAATACCAGCTTGGGTGCAGTCACCAGGGCCCGCGCGATTGCGACTCTCTGCGCCTGCCCGCCCGAGAGCTCGCCAGGGAGCTTACCGCCGTGTCCATCCAGGCCCAAGCGATCCAGCCAGGTCGCGGACTGACGCAGTGCCTCGCGTCGCTTCATGCCGGCGAGCATCAGGGGGATGGTGACATTATCGATCGCGTTTAGATCCGGAAGTAGCTGACCGAACTGAAACACGAATCCGAACTCACTAAGTCGCAGTGCAGAACGCTCGGCTTCGTTGAGACCAGTGATGTCGGTCTCGTGGTAAACGACGGTCCCAGAATCAGGCTTCAACACACCAGCCAAGACGTGTAACAACGTGGATTTACCTGACCCAGATGGGCCCATCACCGCGACGATCTCACCGGCATGAATCTCGATGTCCACGCCGCGCAACGCTTCAGTGGCTCCAAACACGACCCGAAGATCTCAACCTGACAACACCGGTCCCGCAAGCTGCATGCTCATGCGCCGGTCACCTGCGTCTGCAATTCCGTCAGTCGCGCACCCGTCAAATCGATCCATCGCAAGTCGGCCTCGATGTGAAACATTGCATGGTCGCAGACCAGAATTTTCATGAGATCAGCACCGCGTTTTGCCGCCGTCAGTTCCCGGAGCCGTCTCATGTGCGCTGCGCGCTGCACGTCCAACAGGCGATTCGCGTCATCCCCTAAAAGCAAGGCGATCACCGTCTTGGCAAACAGATTGCTCTGCAGCAACGGCTCGGGAGTATCGGGGGTGAACATCCAAGCAGTTACCCGCGCCCGCCCGACCTCGGTGATCTCATACCGTTTGCGGTCCGGGCCACTTCCCGCTTGTTCACCGAGCAGGTCGATCAGGCCATCGCGCAGAAGACGCGCGAGAGTCGCGTAGACCTGCCCGAACGCTAATGGTTTCTCCGAACCGAAGTGCCGGTCATAACCGTGCTTCAAGTCTTAGCCGTAGCTTGGCCCGGTTCCGAGCAACCCCAAGAGAGTCTGCGTATTGTCCATATTCGCAACTATACACGACACGTATACATGCGATGTATACCAGTTCAAGATAGTCTCGCCACCGGACAGCTGGGCAAGGCCAGTCCCGCGAAGACATGATTGCGATGTTCAAGACTCTTCTCCCAATGGCGTGCGTAGCCGATGCAATTCTTCGTCAAGACGGGGAAACGAGCGAGAACACAAACTTTGTTGGAGGGACCTCAACGCCTGAGTGCGAAATCGTAACCGATCCGTGCGCTGGATGCTCGGCGATAGCCGCGACATACCAGCCGAGCCGTTCGACTGCGCCGTCATGACCGGGAACGTCGCGCAACACATTCCCGACAATGAGTGGGAACGGAGCCTTAGGGACATCAGCGAGGCACTCCGCGGCGGCGGCGTGCTGGCATTCGAGAGTCGTAATCCGCAAGCCCGCGCCTGGGAGGAGTGGGCCACTGTAGAGCTGGCCCCGGGCGACACCGTCAGCGGACCGCTTTGGGAATGGTGCGACGTCAAACAAGCGGAGCCTGGCCAGATCGTACTGACCGCGCACAACCGGGTAGAAGACACCGGCGAACTTTACCGACGGCTCGCCGATCATGGTCTTTGAAACACACCGATCAGGGTCAACAACCGCAACCTGACGACCCCCTGCTGGTTTCTCCCGGCCCCCAGGTCGCCACCGTGCCGTCCCGTGTCTCGGCCATCCAGTACTTGAATAGTGGCCCGTAGACGGTTCGGCGGATTCAATCGGTCGTCGCACCACTCATCATTGGAACGCTCGTAGTTCCTTTCAGATTGTTTTCTTCTGACCGGATGATCGTCCCCGCGACTACTCCAGGTCAAGTAGTCGCCGCACTTCGGGAGAGAAAAGCAAAATATAAGGACTATTCTTCAAGATCTCAATCGATGCGCTTATCCCGATTCGTTCCAGAAGTTCACAATATTCATGCCAAGGAAGCCGCTCTCCAGCATCCTTTACAATTCCCTCATCGGGCAGCAAGGCCATCGAGACGTGATGCCGCAGCTCGGATTCCGCCATCTGCAACTGACGGCCCTTGGGGCGGTAGCTGATTCCAAACCCGCGATCACTCCGAAAGGCAACTTGTGAGGAATCGTCAAGGCACACAAATTCTTGAAGCGAAAAAGAGAGCGAGTCCTTAGACATGTGGTCCATTGAGCACGAAACGCCCAAGCCAATCACGCGCATCCCAGTTCATCCCCATCCCTGTTTGTCCAAGCCTAACTATTCGAGCCAAGTCAGTCCACGGTCCCCGCTCCCCAAGCCGCTGTTTCGGAATCTCGAACTTCACAAGGCATTCGACTGGCAAGCACGACTGCGACGTGGTGTGTTCTGCTCCGGTGTAGCGCGATAAGGCCGTCCGTCCCAGGTTCGGCCTGCGGGACGTGCGTGCCCTTGCCAAAGGATCTGGAATAGGCTCAGAAATTGATCAGGGGGCCAACCGTGCACGCACTTCCAATTGTGGTTTCGAGAGTCCGCCTCGCGGGTGCAGTAAGCATTCATTCCCCAGGCAGGAGGAACCAAGCAGCTGCGGTCGTTGGCCTGGTTGCGCTCGTCACCTCAATCGCTGGCTCCGGGGTTCCCGCTTTTTGGAGTGACGAGGTCGCGACACTCCGGGCGGTCCGGCTCAGCTGTCAGGAGCTCTTTGCGTTTGTTGAACACAAGGATGCGGTGCACGCCGCGTACTACTCCCTACTAAAGCTCTGGGTGGGTATGTTCGGCGAGTCCGAGTTGGCGACACGGTCGCTCTCAGCGCTTGCCGTTGGCGCTGCGGCTGCAGGGCTGGTCATCTTGGTCACGTCCATGACGAGCCTGAGAGTTGCCGTCATCGCAGGTGTGATCTTTGCTGTGCTCCCGCGCACGACCTCCATGGGTATCGAAGCTCGTTCGTTTGCGCTGAGTGCAGCGGTTGCAGTGTGGGTCACCGTTGTCCTTCTGGTGGCCGCGCGCACCAGAGACTGGCGCTGGTGGGCTCTTTACGCGGTCACTGTCGCAGCCGGAACCTACATTTTCTTGTATACCGTGCTCATCCTTGCTGTGCACCTTGTTTTCCTGCTTTTGGACTATCGCGCGCGCCGCGTGCTCGCGGCGTGGTTGTTCGCCGCATCCGGCGCAGTGGTGGCGGCACTCCCAATTCTTGTTCTGAGCGTTCAGCAGAAGGAACAGATTGCATGGCTATCCGACCTGCCGGTCGTCACTTTATGGACTATTTTTGCGCAGCCGGCGTTTGATAGTTCCTGGCTTGTTGCGGTACTCGCATGGTGCGCCGTGCTCGTGCTCGTTTTTCGGTGTCGAAGAATTTGGTCAGGTCCGCACGGCAGCGCATTTCGGCTTGCTGCGTCCTTGTTTTCGGTTCCGCTTGTTGTGCTCCTAACCGCCGATGCCCTTGTCGGCCCCCTGTACAACGCCCGGTATCTCTCCTTTACCGCTCCGGCAGTCGCCGTTCTTCTGGCGATTGCTTTCACGCTATCGGCGCGGGCGATCGTCGTCTGGGCATTGATTGGCGTTCTTGTGTTGGCCAGCGCGCCCACGTACATCTCCCAGCGAGGACCGTTCGCGAAGGACGGCGGCAGTGATCTCGCCCAGATTGCCGACTACATTCACTTCAACGCGGTCCAGGGCGACGGAATCTACTTGCAGGATACGGGTAAATCCACGCTCAGGCCGCGGCTGGCTCTCTACGCCTACCCGGCGGCGTTCATCAGCACCGAAGACATTGCATTCGAGGCATCTTTCACGACGACGGGTACTTTTTCGGATGAAACACGACCACTCGACGAGATTGAGCTGAAGCTGGTGGGACTCGAACGCATCTGGGTTGTCACGGCCGGGTCAACACGTACCGATGCTGCCCGGAAGATAAACGCGGCCTTCCACACGATGGGGTTCTTCGACACCAGTTCGCAGCAAACGAATCGTTCCGTCATCACCCTGTACGAACGCTAACGTGATCCCGAGGGGGCCATAGAAAATCACTTGAGAACACTCCTTGCTTGCTCTGGTCATCGCGGCGCTCGTCTTGAAAGCTCAAACCGCTAAGCGTTTCCCCTCGATGCAAGCGTCAATCTGGACGCCCGCACAACGTTCCCTATCTGGGATCAAGACGAGAGCGCGGCGTTGAATCGGCTGGTGAAGAAAAATGGGACGCGCATCGTTCGTCAGGCGGTGAGCAAGGTGAGCGGGATGACCGCCACGAAACGCGCTACCGCGAATGGCGTAGCAACTGCGACAGGAAGTTTCGACGCCGTGCAGCCCACAACACATGCGCCTCCCACGGAGAGGCGCAGTCCGCACGCTCGACTCCGTGGCCGCGGCCAATCTCCGCGAGGGCTGGTGACTCGTCGGTTAGCGGGGCCACTTTGACCGACCGACCGCTTTCGCGGCGCAGCGGGGCAGGCCCCGACCCGCGAGTAACGAGTAGACAGTCTGACTAATCAGTGACACTATGTAGTCATGAGTGCAGCGGTTGGAGGAATATGTCATGAGCGCGAAACAGTGGCCAAGTGATTGGATGCGGGCCGCCCTCGGCCTGTGCGTGCTGCGCACTCTCGCGGCAGGTCCGACCTACGGGTATGCCATTGCGGCCGCGTTGGAAGAGAACGGATTCGGCACGATCAAGGGCGGCACGCTGTATCCCTTGCTGGCCCGTTGTGAAGCGGCCGGCTGGATCGCTGTCCAGTGGCGGGTCGGCGCCGGGGGCCCCGAGCGCAAATACCTGTCGCTGACAACTGCCGGACGCGATGAGTTGGCAACCCAGACCGCTAACTGGCGCGACTTTACGGGCATGGTTCTGGCGCACCTCGACAACACATCCACAGGCAGCACCGCACTAACCACGGGGACGGACAAATCATGACGACCAGTAAGATTCGCGACGCACACGACCGCGACACCGAGAACGAGAAGTGGTTGGAAGGCCTGACGATCGAGCTGCGCCTGCTCGACGTCAACGGCACGAGGATCGGCGACGCCGTGGCGACCGCACGCGAGTTTCTGGCCGACTCCGGGGCTCTGGCCGAGGAATCTTTCGGGAGCGCACGTCACTACGCCGCGGAGCTGGGCCTTCCGGCAACCGCAGATGCCGCGAAAGGGGTGTGGGGTGCCGCCCTGCGCAGCGGTCTCGGCCTGGTCGGGCTGATGGCGCTCGGCCAGACGGTACTTCCGCTGACGCATCAGACAGACGTGACAGTCGGGTTCGGGGTGCTTCTGATTACCGTCCTAGTGCTCGCTATTATTGCGTTCCTGCCACGACTCCTCCCCACCATTATCGAGCGAACACTTTCGCACGGTAAGGTCAGAGCGTTCGTCGAGGCGGCGGCAGGTGGGATGGCAGTAACGCTGGTTTTTGTGCTGATATCCCTGTGGTCAGCGGACCGGATCGTGTTCAGTGTTCCCGCGCTACCGGTCTTTATTGTGGCGGTCGTGCTGCTCATCGCCCCACCCCTATGGGCCCAGTTTCAACACTCCGATCAGGTCGACCCCATCGTGCCACCCGGCTCCTCGTCGGCCGATACGCCACGGATCTCTATCGGCATCCGGCTATTTTTGATCGCCACCAACTGGATACTCGTCATTTCGAGTGTCATCCTCTGCGCCTTCGTGCTGTTCATGGACACGCTAGCTCGCTGAAACCGGGCGTAGCCGTGGGCGGGGTCTTGCGCGCTCAAGCTGGCGGTCGGGGGAATCTCGATTGCGTCCCCGACTCTGTCGCCGCCGATCAGTTAATGGCCATGAGTATCTTCCTTGTCGGAGGCGGCCCAGACACCGCTACTTGTTCCGAGATATTTGACCAGTTTGTTGAAGAAGCACTCCAGCGAGCAACGACGAGACACTGAGCTCCGCAAATCGTCGTTGCCGTAACGAACAGGTGGAACCGGGCAGCTTCGATGTCATCGGAACGGTAAAGCCGAGGCGTTCTGCCACAGATTGCACGATGGCGAGAGCCCCGTGATCATCAGGAGCTACCGAAGCGCACCTGACGAGCTCGCGGGTGAGTTCGACAGGATCGGCGGTAAGGGTGCTTGCAGGCATGCGCAACCGTATCGGCCGGCTGGGCACCGATGGCGCTCGTAACGATAGCGAGGCGATTCCGGGCCGGGCCGTAAGCGTGCATCATCCCGGGAGCGGCCAGACCTTGCCAGTGGACGGCCGTGGCGCGCCCACGTTCCACAAGAAATTGGCGGATTAACTCAGGTCTGTGCTTCGGGCACCAGCAGTACATCGGCACTCGCCCGGCGATTGACGCGGTCGGCGAGAACAATGGCGATGACACCAAGCAGCACCGTACCGCCGATCCGGGCGAGGCCATCCAGTCCCATCAGGAGCCATGTCACCAGATTGGGTCCGTATGTGGTGGCCGAGCCCCCGCCCAGCACTTGCAGTAGCAGCCAGGTCACGGTCAGTGCCGCCACGATCCCGGCTGGCACCCAGTTCCACGGAACCGGCACGGCGCCGAGGCGGGCGATCTGCATGACCGCGACCAATGCGAGAGCGAATTGCACGAACGAGTCCGCGTAGGCGAAAGTCATCAGTACGGTCGGAGTGGGGTCGTTCGAGAAGGCATCGCCAATAACGCCATACAGCACAGATCCAAGAAGGAGCCAGAGGGCCAACAAAGCGAGAGCGATAGTGCCGACCGGGCGGCGCGCTGTAACGCTGCCCTCGCCGCGCACGCCGAAAGCGAACACCAACAGGGCGGCGGAGAACAGAGCGGGCCCCACCGTCTCGGCGTACGGGAAGAGCGAAGGCTGAGCGATCACCGTGATAACGACCGAGGCTAACAGTAGCCCCCCGCCGATCAACAACGCGAGGGAGGCGGGTGATGCTGGGCGGTCACGAAGCTGTGAGTTTGCCATGCGCCCGAGTCTACTCAGAGCGCGCCGCAAGTCTAGCTAGATCACAAGAGAGACGCAGCCCTAATGGATCATGCAGGCTCGTCCTGCCCGTGCTTCTAAAGTCGAATCGTGAACTTTTTCTTCGTGAATAAGCAATACTAAGCGTGAGCACGGACAACAAAGCGATCGAGCGATCGGTCGGCACGCCGTCAAAGTTCACCGATATGCGGCTCAGTGGATCAGTCCCCAAGTCGCCGATGACATCGTGTCGGAGGCCTTTCTGGTGCCGTTCAACAAGCGCGCCAGGTTCGATGTGACTGTAGCGGATGCTCTTCCCTGGTAGCCGGGGATCGCGACGACGCTGCTCAGACAGCACGCTCGTCGGGAAGCTGTCGCGAGGAGGGAAGGCACAGGTGGCCCTGAACGTAAGTACTATTCGATATCTGCGACTGGCGAACAGTGCCTCAAAACGTTACGAATCGACTGGCAGATCTTTTCCGACCATGCCACAGCCATCATTTACGGTGAAAGAATCTAGAAACCCAGCAGGGCGAAGGCGAGTGCCTGCGGGATGAGATCGACTTCAAGCCGGGTCACCTTCCTCGCTTTCGTCAAGGTTTTCCCAAGAGCCGACGTTCAACATTTGAACATGAACGACTTTCCTACGCCCACCGCAGCTGCCACCATACGTGAGCCCACCGTTTTGAGTCTTCGACGACGGCGCAGACTACAGGTCCCCCTGATCGGTCTTGGCGCGCTGTTTCTTGCTGCTGCTGTCATTGTCGTCGCAATTCCGGGGGAACAGCTTGAGGGGACGCTGCTCGGCGCTTCCGGAACGGTGTCTGGCGGAATCGCTCGGATCAACGGTGTGATACCACTTGAAACCGACGGCTGGCTGCCTGAAGAACCCGCCACTGTCCTCACCGAGTCGGCGGCTGATGGGACTCACCGGATACGCGTCATCTTCGAACTGACCGCGCTCGAAGCGGAGGGGCTTGAGTACAGCGCCAACGACTTCACGATCACCGGGCAAGGCGCCGTCAAATCGCGTTTGCTTTGGGCGGACCCAAAATCGGCAATCCTCGCGCAGGGGGAGGTAATCACCGCGACGCAAGTGTTTGAAATTCCCAACCAGGCGGTTGATCTGATTCTCGAAACGGACGCGGCCCGATTTGCCCTTGGCGCTGGTCATCACACCGGCTGAACTCGCCAATCAATGCAGGGATTGGGTGCGCGAAACTTCGATCCTGTTCTCGCCACCATCGGGAGTTGATCCTCAATTTTGGGGATACCGAACGCCAAACGCGGGGGATGGCCCCGTGACGCTCTAGACAGCACGATGGGGAGATCGAAAAATCCAATCAAAACCGAGGAATCCCATGACTTTCACTCGTCCCCGGCAAGACAACGACTTCACAATGTCCATGAAGATTATTGGCGCGCTAACAATACAACGAGGAAATACGGTGCTCCACGCCCAAGATTTAGGGGGGCCTAAACCTCGACAAATCCTGGAGATTCTGCTTATCAACTTTGGCCGCCCGGTCTCGAAAAGCAGCCTCATTGATCTTTTGTGGAGTGATGCTCCCCCACAAAAAGCGATGGTGTCTGTTGAAAGTTACGTCAGTGTGCTGAGACGGCACTTGCAGCCAGGATACGGGAAAACCGGGCCGTTGCGCACGACGACGGGTGGATACCTGATCGACAGTACGACAGTTGATCTTGACCTGGCCCGATTTGATTCGCTGGTGCGCGAAGCGCAGCGAGTGAGCGCAGAGGCCGCATACCCGCTCCTGCTGGACGCGCTTTCGATTGCCACCGGTCCCCTTCTCACTGACGAGTTGAGTTCGGTCTGGGCAGAGGAGGAGCGCCGCAGACACGCCGCTGTCGTGACCAACACTCGCGTGTACGCGTCTGCATTGGCCGCCGCCACCGGTAGGACCGGTGAGTCCATTTTCTGGGCGAATCAGGCTCTGCTCGATGACCCGTTGAATGAGGCTGCGTGGACTGCGGTAATCCTCGGGTTCGAGAAAGATGGCCAGCTCGCCGAGGGGCTCAGGGAGTTCGCGCGCTACCGGTCGGTGCTCGACCGTGAGCTCGGGTGCGCGCCTAGCGCGACCCTGCGAGAGGCTCACTCGCGGATGCTCATTGCTACGGCGAACAGTCACAGTGACCTCTCGGATGCGGTGACGGCGCTCCTTGTGCTGAACAAGCAATTGTCACGCATCACGAACGGGAGCGTGCGACCACTCGAGGCGTCGGATGACTCATACGCGCGGGCTGCGGTGCGAGCGGCGCAGCAGGTGCTTTCCTCGTTTCTGCGCCGGGTCAATGAAGCGGCGTGAAGCATACCTGCTGATAGCAGGGTTTCTACAAGGACCGTGAGAGACCTTTGGTCATACACGAATTTCCGAGGAGAACTAATGACAATCACACGCCGTTAGGTGTTGCTGATAGGTGGAATCGGTGCTGCGGGTGCCTTCTGGCTGCCACGCGAAACTCTGAACGCGAAATCTATCAGCCGTCTTCCCTATAGCGAGATGCCGAGGCCGTTCAGAACGCCCCTCGTGCAGGCACCCATCCTTCGTCCCACCCGGGTCGACATCGACCCGCTCGACGGCGCGCCAGTGAATTATTACTCTGTGTCCGAAATCGCCGCGAGTGCATCGATCTTGCCGCGCCTGAAAACGCCAATTCTTGGCTATAACGGGATTTTTCCCGGACCGACCCTCAGCGTCGACCAAGGAACGAAGGTGGTGCTCCGAGTGCGCAACAAGCTGCCGGCTACCCATCCGCTCGATGGTCATGCCCTGTCAACGTCGACGCATTTGCACGGCTCGGCGTCGTTGCCGCAGTACGACGGGTATGCGAGTGACATCACGCGTCCAGGCTTTTACAAGGACTACCAGTACCCCAACTTTCAGCCGGCACGCACGCTCTCGCATCACGATCACGGGGTGCATAACACGGCGCAGAATGCCTACTCGGGACTTGCCGGGCAGTATCACTTGCACGATCCCCTGGAGCGGGCTCTTCTGCCTCAAGGGCCTTTCGATGTGCCGCTCACCATAACTGACGCAATGTTCGCAGTAGGTGGCTCACTCGGGTACGACGACAACGATCACTCGGGCCTGTGGGGCGATGTCATTCTGGTCAATGGCAAGCCGTGGCCGGTGATGAAGGTACAGGATGAAGGTACAGAAACGCGTTTACCGGTTTCGAATTCTCAATGCCAGCATTTCGCGTTCCCTCAGGCCCACGCTCAGCACGGGAGATCCTCTCGTAATTGTTGGCACAGATGGTGGGCTCATGCCGCGGTCCCGCAGCGTCGCAAACTACCGACACGCGGGCGCTGAGCGGTACGAAGTATTCATTGACTTTCGCAAGTATCAGACTGGTCAACGGATCGAGCTTCGGAACCTTTCCAACAGGAACAACGTTGACTACGACTTCACCAGTAAAATCATGGCGTTTGACGTGGTCGGCGACCCGGTTGACACTATGGATCCGACGTGGAACACCATTCCGACGACCCTGGTCGGCAGCGAGGTCATGAGCCTCTTTGCCGCGCAATCAACCAAGACTCGGCATTTTCGGGTGAAGCGCAATGATTTGACCAACCTGTGGACCATCGATGACGGTTCCTGGCAGGAAGTCGTCGAAAGTGGCTTCACCAAGGTGGCCGCCGACCCCGCGCTAGACGCGACAGAAATCTGGGAGTTCGAGAATAGTTCTGGAGGATGGTTTCATCCCATATATATTCACCTCATGGACTTTCAGATCCTCGGCCGTAATGGCAGAGTGCCGTTTCCCGCCGAGATGGGGCCGAAGGACGTTGTCTACGTGGGAGAGGGCGAAACCGTCAGGCTGCTCATGAAGTTCGGCCCGCATCGCGGCAAGTACATGATTCACTGCCACAACCTTCCGCACGAAAACCACGACATGATGGTGCAGTTCAGCGTCGGGCTAGCTGCAAGCGACGTCGACCCCCCACGACCCGATTTCGGCGGCACCTCCGGTACGGGACACCCAGGCATAGCGACCAAGGCACCCACCAGAATCATCTCGGTGATTATGGTGGGTGCCATTGTCATGCTCGCACTTCGCGTGTGGGTGGCAGCGCCGATGACGGTTGTGTCCGACAGCATGGAACCCACAGTGATGCAGGGGAGCATCGTTCTCGTTCATTCTGCGGTACCGTCGCTTGACGGCCCGACCGTGGGCCAAATGGTGGTCTTTCGCAGCCCCGAGGACGGTAAGCGCACGTTGAAACGTGTGGCTGGTGCCGCAGGACAAACTGTCGCTATTCGAGACGGCGCACTTTACGTTGACGGCGTACTCATCGCTGAGCAGTACGTGGACTCGCGCCAAACCGACGGCACGTTCTTCCACCGAGTAACAGTACCCGCCGGTCATCTTTTCGTGCTCGGAGACAATCGCGCGATTTCGATCGATTCAAGGGATTACGGGTTCATTCCCATCGCGGACGTGGCGGGCACGGTCCTCTGGCCGCGGTGAGCGATCACCCAGCTGCGCCCGAATCAGCTTGAAAACGGCTTTCCTGACTCTCAGCACCGCACTCCCGCACGAAGTGCACGCTGACTTTTTCCAAGAATGCGCTCTTCACGCTCCACTCGTGAACTTCCCGCTCAACGTCCTCCCGACGCGCCCGTTCCAACGGCTTCAAGTTCGTTTCCGTGCCGCCATGAATCTCAGAGACTAGCCCAGCCAATTTCGCAGAGGCGGGGGCGGCACCATATGCGGTGACGACATCCCTGATCGGTTTGGATGACTCGGTCACCTCGATGCACAGCTCGCCTGTGAACTCCTGATGAAACGCCTACGCGCTGCGGCCAGACGGCGCACAGAACGGGCTCTCACCGCTGACGCCGTGAGAGCCCGTTTTTTGTGTTATCTCGTAGTCGTTACCTAGTGGTTA
>NZ_PJJL01000038.1 GCF_002929505.1 Cryobacterium sp. Y57 | reverse complement strand
CCGAGATCCTCAAGAAGGAACTTGCACGCATCACCAGACTTCGTTGACGAGCGCCTAATGCGGAGTCACCTGCGATCGGTTGAAGCGACCGTCAATCTGCGGATCCGTTCGGAGTTCCGCAAGCCGAACCCTGACCGGGACAACTTCTGAGGGTCAGAAGGACTCGGATGCATATGTCTTGTGCAGCTCCGCATGGAACTGGCCTTGCCCCCGTTGAGTGAACTCCCTGCGTGTCTTTCCCATGTGAACATTCTCTCTTGTGAGGTGTCCACTCAACGGGGCAAGGCCACAGGAGCCCTATCCGCGCCGTGCGCGGCCTTGTACTAACAAGCATCTAGTCCCCCCAAAGAATGCTGATCCCTCATGCAAATCATGTATTGACACTAATGAAGCCCGGTTAACGTTTGGTGCTGCGCGCGAGCGCAGCGGTCCGCAGAGGTGCGCAGGGGCCTTCTCTACGGAGGAACTCATAGCGTAGGTTGCGGGCAGTCCCGCAGGTAGCCGTACATCTCGCTTTGCCCGACGGCGCCAATCGCCCTGTAGGCGGTCCAACTGTCCTCTGTTGTGTAGCGGTCGATGTAGCTTTGTAGCGTGGGCAGCTCGGGCACGTTCACCCCATGCTCGCGGAGGCACAGTGCCGTGTCGCCCTCCTGCTCGTAGAGCGAAGCCCACTCCTCGGTCGTCCAGGAGGAGATTTCGCGGATCTCTCCGCGCAGAGGCGCTGCGCACTCCTCATAAGCGGCATCGTAGGCATCTGGCTGGGCAGGATTCGCTGACAAAGAATTATCGCGAGGGTCATAAACCACGTCCCAGCCATCTTCGTTCAGGCAGGAGGCGACCGCGCGTACGTACTCCTCATCGGGCGTCAGGGCGGCCCCCACTGACTCGTGGCTCGAATCAGGCTGCGGGGTAGGTTGCGCACTACAACCGACCAGAGCTATCAGCGCTAGGCTCCCCATTAGCGACGCGACGAGCAGTTTCTTCTGCATCAACGACCTCCTTTTCTTTACGGCCATAGCGAAAACGTCATGTTGGCCTCGGTATCAGGAAACGTGGTGGCAAGCTAGAAGCCCCGGCGCTCAGCGACGGCATCGACCTTGAGCAGGTCGCGAAGGGCCGCTCGAGCGGTCGCGTATCGGCCGCGGGCAGTGGATGCCGGGATGCCGATGATCTGCGCCGCTTCGGTCAGGGTGAAGCCTTCCCAATGCACCAACGCCGTGATTTCCCGCAGTTTTGGCGGTAGTTGCGCGACTGCGGCGCGGATCTCCGTCTGCTCGTTCGACGCGAGATATCCGCGCGCGGTTTGCGCCACGGCCAGCTCGAGACGCAGGCGTTCGGCAAGGGCATCACCGCGTCGCTGGCCCCTGTGGTAGTTGGCCAAGACACGGCGGGCTATCCCAAACAACCACATCCGTGCACCTTGTGGATCGACGGGGAGATCACGAACTCGGCGCCACGCCGTCAGCATCGTCTCACTGACCAAGTCAGCCGCATCATCGAGTACGGTCGCGCGACGCGCAAAATAGGTGAGTAGATCTCGCGCATTTTCCTCAACCACCGACCGCATCAAGGCGTCACGCTGGCCCGTACGATGAGAACGTGGAGTGTTCATCGGCTGTCGTTCTTGAAGCAGTATGTTTCTTCATCAATGGTCAACGTCGAGTCGGGAAAGCCGTCGCGGACGATCGCGGCGTTCGTCGAGGACGCGACAAATGCGGATACTGCCGCCGCCCGCTCTTCTGCGAGGGTCCGGCCGGCGAGGGGGATACCTCGAGCCTCCGCGTATTCAACCGCGTCGTCGACGGACGTTGTTCCCAGATCAAGCGACGCAATGTACGCACGGGCAGCAACCGTGCCCGCTCGATCCGACCCGCCGACCTTGAACCGCATTTCGCAAGATGTGTCCGATGTCACGTGAACCACCGACGTCGCATCCGGAGTCCACGTCGTCGTCCACTGAAGTAGCACAGGTGCGGCCACTGCGGCCGTCGCACCACCCGCGAAAAGCACAAGAGCAGCGATTAGCGTCCCATATCGTCCCCTGCGATTGCGCGGAGACCTTCGCTTCGACGCTTCCGCCGCAACGCTGAGCGCGTAAAGCTCGCGCTCAACTCCGGGACTGTCCACCCTCACCGCCGGAGCGCTGTCATCGAGCAAATCGTCTAATTCATTCATCAACGCACCCCCTCAACCAAATGTATTGTCCTCACCCAAGGACATGTCCGGATGGGCCCCAAACGTCCAACCGCGTGCGGGTCAATTCTTCAGAACATCTCACCGGTAGAGCAGGACCAAGTCACGAGAAGCGAATTCCGCACGAGGAACCCCTGTCGGTTCGTGGGCTAGTCTTCGTGAAGCCAGCACGACCTTGGTGAGCAAGAATGCTTCATCACCGGGCATGGAAGGCTGATGCAATGGAAGCCTTGGATTTGGTTCGAACACTGAACGCACGTCCGGCTGTGCGTTCATTCACTGATCGTCCGGTGCCGTTGGAAGAGTTGACACAAATTATTGAGGTCGCCCGGTGGACTGGCTCAGCCAGAAATCGGCAGCCGTGGCGCTTTATCGCCGTCTGTGACAAAGAGCACCTCGAAAAACTCGGCGCGTTGGGAGCCTACGCGCAGCACCTAGCGTCCGCGCCGTGCGCCCTCGTTCTCCTCTCGGCCAACAACGGCTTTCAGGATACGGAGTTCGATCTCGGTAAAGTCAGCCAAACGGTCATTCTCACCGCGACCGCCTTGGGCCTCGGGAGCTGCCTGGCAACGATCTACCCGGAGACCAACGTAACGAAGGCAGCAACTTTGCTCCGAGTGGAAAACGGATGGCGCCCACACCACGCCATATCCCTCGGCTACCCGGGAGCTCCCATGACGGGCACGCGAGCGATCACCACCGGCCGACTATCCGCCTCAGAATTGTTATCCACACATCGCCCGTAAGCGGAACCCTTTACGGGGCGATGCTGGGAGTTTAAGAGTTTGCGGGCCCGTCATCCCAGACCAGGATGTCGCCGGGCTGACAATGCAGGACTCGGCATATTGCGTCGAGGGTGGAAAACCGGATAGCGCGAGCACGCCCGTTTTTGAGGACGGCGACGTTGGCTGGGGTGATGCCAATCGCCGCCGCGAAGTCGCCGACGGACATGCCGCGTTCAACCAGCAGGCGGTCGATGAGGATCCGTACGGCCACTACACGACCTCGTCGAGTTCGACCTGCATGAGGACCGCGCGGCGCAACAGTGACCGGAGAACGCTGAGAACGAGAGACAGCGTGATTCCCAGCAGGACGCCGCCGAATATCAACAGCGCCAGTGGCGGCGGGCCCGGAATGAAAGGCAGGAGAGACGCGGTCAGGATAGTCGAGACGATGACCGTCAGGATCAGCAGGTCGACCGCTCGTGCCGCGGCACGATCGAAGATCCGGTCCTGATGGATGTACCCGACCAATAGGGCCGTCGCGCCGAGCACTGCCTCTGCGCAGACGCCGATAGCCAAGGCCAGCGCGAGAAGTGGCGTTTGTAGATCAGCAAATTCAGGATTATCGCGAGCGAGGGAAGCAGAAACGGGAAACAGCAGGATTCCGCCGACAACGACGACGACGGCTAGGAGGCCGAGCGACATCCAGGTCGCTACCGTCACCGCATGCGAGGTTCGAGGCATATTCGAGCTCATCTATCGAGTATCAATAGCTATCTATCGAATGTCAATAGATGTAGTCGCTAAGTCGATTTCTGTGCGGTCGTCTCGAACGAGCCGATATACCGCAGGTGGCGCTCGTAAAAGTCAGCGCGGGTCATGGAAGCATGACCAGGCCGGCCGTGCAAGGCTTACGTCATGGCAAGCAGTCATGCTCGAAACGTCCAGGCGGGTTCCTTTGGCGCGGCCGCCGCTGAGTACGAAAGAGGGCGTCCGTCTTACCCGTCTGAGGCTGTCGAGTGGGTGCTGCCGCACGACGCGCGACAGGTTCTCGATTTGGGCGCAGGCACCGGTCAGCTTACTCGCCAGCTCGTCGAGAGGGGCCTCGACGTGGTCGCCGTCGAGCCGTCAGCAGGCATGCGCAAGGAGCTGTCGCGGCGGTTGCCGCACGTCTCAGTGCTCGACGGCCGAGCCGAGGATGTTCCTCTGACCCCCGGCGCCGTCGACACCGTTCTGGTAGCGCAAGCCTGGCACTGGGTTGATGTTGAACGAGCCGGCCCCGAGATCGCACGCGTTCTCCGTCCCGGCGGAAATCTCGGTCTGCTCTGGAACATTCGCGACGAGCGTGAGGACTGGGTCGCTCAGCTGGGTCGACTCATGCACCAAGGGATCGAGTTGGACATGAACAGCGACGGTCCCGATGTCGGTGGAAAATTCGCACCGATTGTTCGTGCGGATTTCTTGCGGGAGCACGTGCTCACGCCCACGGCGCTGATGGATCTCGTGGCATCTCGGAGCTACGTCATCACCTGGACCGGCGACGCACGAGCATCACTCCTGCACCAAGTTCGTGAACTACTGGACTCTCATCCTGCCCTGCGGGGGAGAGACGAGATCGCCCTGCCTTACGTCACGAGGTGCTCACGCACTCGGCGCCTCTGATCCGCGCCGGGCAGACCAGTCCATTCCGGTGATGTGACAATTGTGGGCCGACAGCATCCGAACCTCACCTGTGGCTTCGACCCGGCAGGACGTGACTTCTGTGTGTCTTTACGACCCTTAAGGGGAACCCTTTGCGGACGTCCGGCGATAGGGTGGGTGCATGGTGGGCCTGTGGGAAAGCGTCACGCGCGTAGGCGCAACAACATGGTTTGCGATTGCGGTTCTGCTGACAGCTGTTGGATACTTTGGCGGCGAGGACGCCTATGGTCTCTCCTCTGGCTGATCCCCCATGCAGTGATCTTGTTCGGCGTGTGGCGCGGCAGTCGCACCGCATGGGCAATATTAGTGAGCGTCAGCGCGGTCCTGGCCGCAACGCTGGGCATTGTCGGCATCGGAATGCAGTTCGAATCCGGATTCGTCATGAACATCTATTGGTGGGGGCCCACGGCCCACGGCGCAGCGCTGCTGTGTCTCGTCGCTTTTCGAGCAAGCAGGCGGCGAGCAGCCACAGTCAAGCCTCAGGCGATCCATGACTCCCCGTCTGAACTTGAACGGACGCAGCACGCCGCTCTTTGAATGCTCGCGTCAGATTCAAGGGCTCGACCGGAATGGATGGGCTTTCGTGCGGTCGCAGATTCAGGGGGCCTAGTCCGGTTCACGGCCGGTGAGCACCATCACCCGATGGTCTTGGAGTGCAGTCCGCAAGGCGGACGTCGAGCGCGACAGATCTGGGGCCAAACCACCTGGCGGCCGAGTGCGCCGACGTTGTGTCACAGGGGAACCCTCAACGAGACAGGGTGCTCGACAAACGATCCGCATGCGAGAAACGAACGACATTCGATCAAGCGCGAGAGCGCCCAGGCGCGTCTTCAGGCGGTGCGTCGTGAGAGTTCGCGCTCTAGCTAGAGACGTCGGACCAGCGACGAGGCGAGAAACGCAGAGCTGATGGCGAAAGCGACCGGAACTCCCAGAGTTCCCCGATTAGACGTGATCGCAATTGCGTCTGCCGGCACGCGAGGCGGACGACGTGTCACGACTCGCGCTACAGAAGACTAACTTCCGCGACAAGCGCACTACGGACAGGGGCCGGAAGCACGCACAGCGCGATTCCTTCTTCGGAACCACGGCCATGTTCCGGGGGAAGAGGCATACGCCGGCCTCGCGGACCTGTACCTCAAGCCGAAGTTCCAGCGAGACCTTGTGGCTGCTATCGATCTGAACTTGCCGGAATGGCTGGCTGCCGGCATGAAGGATTTCGCCAAGAAGTGTCTCTAAACGCAAACAAGCTTCTTCCCGGGGTTCTTCTCGCGAGACGGGCGCTCAGCAGGCACCCAATCGGGTGAAGCCAGCCGCGTCGAGACCTGAACTGACACGCCCGGAAGGGGGAACGGCCAGTTCATGCTGCACTGCTGCGACTTCAATGCGGAGGTATTGCCCTGTTGGGCCACTGCAGCTACCTCGTGTTCCTCAACCGGTACGCCCTACCGCCAATCGGTACCACTGCAAGCCCTAACGCGCAGAGAAGCGCAAGCCATTCGCCCGTAACCAGACTGACAGACAGTCCGATGGCGAGAACCACCACGATGTAAACAATCGCGAGAGGCTGGATCCAGCGTGGCGGAGCGTTGGTCTGTGATTTCGACATGCTGTCAGATTAGTGGACGTCTTTCGAAGACGAAAAGTCGAATTCAGCCATCGTTGCAACGACCGGTTGAATTCCCGCACCAGCCAAGCAACACGGGGCTAGCGACATCCAGAAGCTTGTTCCCGAACGGCTATGTCGTCAGAAGCTCGCGGTAGTACTGTCCGTGTCGGTGTCGGTGCTGCGAAGGCGACCGGAGCCCCATCTCTTGATTCCCCCGTCCGCAAGGGGAACCCCATGCGGGTCATTCTTGGACCTAACGGATGTGCATTGGAGACGTCAGAGATTGGTCGGCTGGATCGCAGAGCGGTTCGAGGAATCAAACTTCCGTGACGGAAGGTGACGTCTTGGATGTGCGCTGGATCGCGCGAATTCCACCCCAAGTGAGCGCGTCGGACACGGCAGCTAGCACCGATATTCCTGCGAAACTTATATCGGACACGCCAGCGATCGACAGAAGCGACAAGAACGCAACGATGGCTACGGTAGCAGCGAGGCCCGACTCACACGCTGCGACTCAGCCGGCGCGTAAATCATGAATGCACAGACCCACCCGGCCTAATGCGAACGGTCGCCACCTGACCGCCACCGGTCGGCGCGGTCGGCGTTACGATCAATTTTGCCGCGAGAACTACTTTGTTTGGCCGTGGTTTGTCTTTCCTCGAAAGAGGCGCAACCCAAGAAAGAGGACCCCAACAAGACCGAGGACTACGAGACCGCCCAGAACATAACCGCTCGTGGCGACGTTTCCGATGATGCCCGTCTGGATAGTTGCGAGTGTAAACATGGCCTCAGGCTAGCCCCATGGATCACCAGCGCACAAATGCCCACGATCGGCGTGCAAGGATCAGCACCACCGCAAAAGGCCCCGATCAAGGGTCCAGTTTGTGGTGCCATCGCAGGCCCAGGCCAACCGCGCTCACCCCGCAAGACGAACGGTCTGCGGGCAGGGCGTGCGATGGGCGAGCCGGTCAACCGTTGCGGTGAGCGATGGGGTGCAGTTCAAGCTTAGGGGCGGACCAGTCTGCGGAAACGACTCCATGACCACCACGCCATCAGAGCACCTGCACCTGCGAGCAGGACTAGCAACGTGACGGGTGAGGGTGCGACGATCACAAGCGATGTCAGCACTCCCGCCACGAGGAGCACGACAGTAACTGCATCGGCTAGCCACATGGCCACATTTAGCGGTGCGAGATCCCCGATCGGAGTTGGCATGGGGGTGAGCAGCTCGATCGGAAGCATGCCTTTGAAAGCCGAGAAGCTCTGCATCACGACCAGAAACGCCACCAGAGCCGTTGCCCACAGCGCGATGGTTCCGATGTTGAGTGCAGGCACTAAGACCGCTACCAGAACGGTGCCGGAGAGAATCAGAATCTCGGCGGCGATCGTCGGCACGATGAGATGCGTCAGCGCTTGTCGTGCCGGACTCATCCCCGATGGGGATGACGCTCCTACAGTCGCAGCGTGAAACCGGAGTCCTTCGGCCCAACCTCCGACGGCAAAGTACATCAGAATTGGTGCAGCGATGGCGAGAAGCGCGCCTCCAGAGACGGGAATGAAAGTGTATGCAAGCAAAGCACCCGAGGCCACAGACATGATGGCCCAGAACACTGCTCGAACCGGAAACCGGGCGAGGCCGACCAGGTCCCGAACAACGATCGCCAGAGCCGGGGACTGCGGAAAAGTGACCTGCCAGCGTCGACCTATTTTTGGGTAGGCCTTCAGCTTGTTCATCGCCGACTTTACGTCGCCTGACACAACCAGTGCGGCAACCGTCCCCCAGCGTTGGGCTTGCGACTGAAGGTCCTCGTGAGAGAGGGAGTCGAGAAGGCGCGCAGTCCATCGTGTAGCGCCGAGGCCAAGAATGAGAGCACTGAGCGCAAGCCATGTTGCGAGCCCGACACCTTCATGGGTGGCCTGCCAGACGTGAGCCACCCACCCCCAGGGACCCAACCAGCCGATGATGCTGTTCGTCGTTGGAAAAGCTGCGAGAAGTACGATTACTGCCAAACCCGTGAGAAGAACGGCAATGGTCACCCGCCGTGCGGGCAGGGACAGCTGACCGACAAGCCAGAGCAACGCAATCTGCCAGGCGCATAGAACGGCCGACACGAGAAACAGCCCGACACCGAGCATGTCGATCGGCCCAGCGAGGAGGGCCCCACCGGCCAAAAGCGCCGCCCCGAACAGTGCGAGCAGGACGAACGCGAGGCGGCCACGACCGTATGCCCGTCGTAGGGTCACGCTGCGGGAAAGGGGACTTGCCACGACCAAGTCGATGTAGGCGGCGGGAGGTACTACCGGCCCGCGAATTCGTCCCAAGACGACAACGGCGACGGCAAGCACAAGCAGTGCCAAAGTCATACTCGTCAGCGTGAGGCTTTCAGCAATAGCGACGGCAACCTCGGGGACTGCAAGCCCCACCATGACCGCCCGCGCCGAAGGAATAATGACGATCAGTAAGACCAGGACCGTTTCGTAGATTTTGTACGCGTTGTCCGTTGTTGTTGGCCGGCCCGTCCTGCCTCGAAGAACTGCGCGGGTATTCGCTAAGTACTTTCGATCCTGCAGGACAGTCATGCCGCGCCGAGATCGACGGTGGCATTAGCCAGCCGGTCGACGAGCGACGAGTCGTGGCTCGTGAACACGATCGCGGCCCCGCCGCTTTGTGCTCGAAGCACTGCCTCCACCAATGCATCCTTACGACTCGGATCGAGCCGTTGTTCTGGCTCGTCAAGGATCAGCACCCGAGAGGGGCGAATGAATGTGGCGGCCAGATAGAACATCTGCGTTTGTCCGGAGGAGAGCTCATGCACAAATCGCTGTCTCAAGTTCGCAATACCGAAGCTCTCAAGGGATGACGCAACTATCGTTTCGGACTTGCCCTTCGGCACGCCCCACGTTGCGTTGATCAACGCCAGCTGCTCGCCGACAGTGAGGTCCGGGTAGAAAGCCGGGACTCCGATCAGCGAAGCGATACTGCGACGAATGAACGTATCGCGTTCGTCGATTACGCGACCTCCCATGGTCGCTTCGCCTTCGCTGGGCTGCTGCTTGCCCGCAAGGATGCGCAGCAACGTTGTCTTGCCCGCACCGTTCTGGCCAAGTACGGCCAGACACCGACCAGGGGTCAACGTCACGTCCGTGGGCGAAAGAAGCACGAGGTCATGGATCGTCCGACCGACACCTCGAGCCTCCAAGTGAGCCTCAGCCGAAAACTTGGATTCCGTGATCCGGTTTGACCGGCCGCTCAGCTTGAGCATGAAGATCCTCAGTATTTCTGGCTAGTACAGGATCACGAAGCAGCAGGGCTCGGATCCCTAGTGAGTTGAAAAGCAGGCGGATCAAGATCCGCCTGCACACAGTCTAAAGATCCCCGCCAAACTCGACCTCCGCCTCAAGGCTGAATCGGTCGACCAAGAAAATCCCTCTTGAGACGGACGGCCATCGCACGATTTGGTCACTACTCCCGGCGCAACCGATCGACGCACCCAGACGCCCGCAAGCCGAACCCTCAGCGGGACCAGATGACTTCCGTTTCTCGCACCTTTGGTGGCCCGACCAGTCTCGTTGTCGGCAACGCAACAACTCGTGACCAGAGGGACGGCGGGGATGTTGCGCCGAGTTTGATCCTCTGCATTTCCCGAAGCCGTCGGGATAGCCCCGCCGCGATGGCTTGGGGCGACCCGCAAGGGAGACTTCTATCCCGACAGAACGTCATCGGGCTGACCTCGATTACTCGATAGGGTGCGGAGATGGCATTGAATCCGATTGGCCTCGTCCCGCACGTCATCGCTGAGCTGCCCTCTCTCCAGGGTGGATCGATGACCGTGGGTGACTACCTGCCTCGTGGGCACCGCTCATATGCGCGTGTGATGAATCCCATGCACGACGATGACGGTCAACCGCTCGTCTGGTGGACCTTTGCTGCGGAACAGTCCGAGGTGGACGCAACTACGAAGTGGACCGACCTCAACGACGGCGAGCGGGAAGTAAATCCCACAATCGGTACCATCGAACCCGCCGTGGCCGCAACGCTCGCGCGGCTTCTCCGAGCACACACCTCCGCACCCACCGAGTGTTTCTTCCTCGTCTGGGAAGGGTACACCGGCATGCGCGATGACCTACGAGACACGGCAAGCATCACGATCCTGCCCGATCGTGAAATGCTCATTCTCGCCGGCGACCTCGCCGACGGCGGGGAGCCCTTCGATGGGATGGCCGGCGGCAGAAGTGCTCAGTGGTGGATGCCCGCGGAAGGTGTGTGGGCAGTCGGGAACGACCTCTACGGCGCCAGCGTCTATGTCTCAGGAACCGAAGAGCTGATCACCGCCCTTCTCGCCGCCGATGACATCGAGGCATACCGTGCAACAGCATCGATGCAGATCGTCTCCGAAGAGTGGGCCTCTTAGCCCCCTGCGATCGCTGGCTCTGGGTCCGTTCCCGATGAGGGAACGTCGTGCGGGACAGAACGCGGTCAAGAAAGGATCGTCCAGACCGGTGATTTCTGCCTGTCTCCAACGAGGATGCCCGCGACCCAATCGTCTTCTCTGGCATGCCGTCCCATAGCACCGAGCCGAAGTGTCCCCTCAAATTGAAAACCGACACGACGAGCAACGCGAGCGGATGCGACATTGCCCGCATAGGCGTGCCACTCGATGCGAACCAGGCCCAATCCTTCGGGCGAGCTGCCGAATCCGAACTCGACGACGGCTTGAGCAGCCTCGGTGAGCAGGCCGCGGCCGCGAAACGGGGCTGCCATCCAGTAGCCGATCGTCGCTTGGTCAGAACCGATGCTATCGAGGCTGATTGCGCCCGCGAACTCATCGGCGATCGTGATGGCCCACGTGCAACTCTTACCGCTTACCCAACCGAAGTCGGAGTACGCGGTGACGTACCCTTCAGCCTCCATCCGCGTATACGGAACCGGAATCGGCACTCGCCGCTGGATCTCCGGATCCTGACAAGCCGCCGTGATGGCCTCAACGTCAATCAGTGCCGGAGCCCTCAGAATGAGCCGTTCCGTGCGGAGCTGTACCTTATCCATTTGTTCAAGCTATCGGTTGGCCGAAATTGCCGCGTAAATCACGGTCCGGAAGAGGAACGCCCTACGGGACACGGGGCGGTGCGCTTCACTTGGGGCCAGGCACGGTGCTGGGAAGTTCTCCCGCGTACTCGCTCGGGGCTCTCTTGCAACCATTGAGCGCAGGTACGACAGCGAGTGACGCATTCCGCGGCGTCCCCGTAGGGGCCTGCGTCGTACAGCGCGGGTTTTGAGAGTCGCGGGGGTAACTGCTGGTTCAGGTGAGGCGTTCAGATAGGTGAACCGTGACGTTCTGCCCTACGTTCTTGCCGAGCTGCTTCCTTAACTTGGCGCTGATCGAGAGCATGTGCCCACCTGAACCGGTGGGCATCAGTGCGATCGATACAGGTTCGTCATCCACCCTGCCGGTCACTCTGATTGCTTTGCCGGTGCCGAATAGTTCGACAGAATTGGGCACTTCTACGCAGGACCACACGTCGCCTTTGATTTGTGTCCCGATTTGGCCGGTGAAGGTGACATCAATGGGTCCGGGTTGCTTGCTCATAATGATTCCAATCAATCTCTGGGTACGGGACCTGCGCGCCGAGGAGGGTATGGTTCCAGCGCTGGTCAACCATTGCGGAGTCGTTCCTGGAGGATGGGTACGCCCGGCCCGTTGAGGTGCTGCAGGTGGGCGTCCCGTCCCGCCATCACCATGACGATGTCGAGAACAGGGCCAGTTACTTCGGGACCACTGCCGTATCGAAAGGGAGAATCCGTCGCAATCAGGTGGAGCTCGCGCGCCGTGGTGCAGGACGGTACAGCAAAGTCTTTGGCCGCGTAGTTCTCTGCAACGAAGGTCACGGTGTCGACGTCTGGTGTCGTTGGGATACCCAGAGCTGTTCGGATGTCAGCGCCGTGCACGATGACCTCGCCCAGCCACGCCCACGTCGCACGGGAGGGTTCAACGCGGTTGGTGATCACAGCTCTGAAGCGTTGAAGGGTCTCAGCCGGGGTGTCGCCGAGGTGTTCGTCAAGTCGGCGGCGATTGTGCAGCTCGGCATTGAACCTCGCACCCGACATGCTGCGCAGCCATCGCCATCTCCCGATGGAGGCGGCGGCGGTGAGATGCGCGAGCGTTTCTTCGACCGTCCATGCAGAGCACTCTGATTGCATCCGCCACTGGTGCTCGGCAAGCGCGCTGAGGTCAGAGGCCAGCCGTTCACGTTCCTGGCTAATCGCGAACCATTGTCGTTCATCGTTCCAGTCCATACAGTCCCACTTCTGTTTCCAAAGTTGATGATACTGTTTTAGTAGTATCATGGCACAGTGGCTCGACGAAGAACTTATGGTTCCTATAACGATGGGTGTGCTGCGGCGCACGCGCTCGATCTGATCGGGGAGCGCTGGGCAATGATCGTCGTGCGGGAACTATTGCTCGGACCGAAGCGGTTCTCAACCATCCAGCGGGACGTGATCGGTGTAAGTCCAGCAGTCCTCACCCAGCGCCTTCACGGCCTTGAAGCATCCGGAATCGTTCAGCGCCACCAAATCCCCGCACCAGGGACTGGCGAGGCATACGAGTTGACGCCGTGGGGTTACCAACTCGAACCCGTTAACACGGCACTCTCCATGTGGGCCATACAATCTCCGGCATTTCCGTGGCAGGCGGACATGAGCCCCGATGCCTTGATCCTCGCTATGCGCGCTCACGCTCGCCCCATCGCACCCGGTACCGCAGCATGCACGGTGGTACTTCACCTGTCGGACTCGCGTCTCCCGTCAACAGACACAGTGGACTACGTGGCGCACTGCACCTCGACGAAAACGACAATCGAACGACGTGCGACTACTGGTGTCGACGTCGATGCTGCGGTTCGGTCCAGCACGCAATCCTGGAAGGCGTTGATACTCGGCGGCCGCGACCTCGACGACACCTTTGGGATATCGATCCTGGGGCGCGCTGCGGCAGTGAGCACCCTGCTACGAGTTGCGCGCCTCAAGTAGCGCAGAGCGCATCTCAGTTTGTGGACCTGCGCGCCCGAAAGGCGAACCCTCTACGGGACGTGCGGCGGCGGCCTTGCCGTCAATCCACCGATCGGGATCGGGATTCAGGCAGGCTGCGCGGATGCACGTAAGCCGCACGCATCCGCGCATTCTTACCGCGCTGTTGAACGTGCACCGTCACCCCGCCGCGCCGTAGGGCCGAGCGGTGTGATTGGAATTTTGGCGTCCATCGGTGGTCTGTTCAGCATTAATCCCAGCGCGGTGCATGATGGGGGGATGCTTGACGTGTTGTGCACCGCCTCCGAGCTGGCAGAATACGGTGAAGTGCTCGTTGTACGGGATCGGCTGGAGCGACTCGCGGTCACGATCACCCCGAACTTCTACGGCACCGAGTTGGACGAAATCGAGTGGGTCTTCGATCGCTTCGCCCAGGTCGGGAGCGGTGGGCGCAAAACTGCGACGATCTCGGGGGTCATCGTCTCCATCGACGCGGTTTATGTCAGGTTGACCCGAAAATCGCGGGGCTGGGCGCCGGCCGCGGGAACAGCGACGCTGGAACGACTGGAGAGGACCGCCGCCACTCGTCGGCCGGAGTGCCGGATTGCGTGGGGGGCGGCATCCGTGCCAGATGAGCACGGTCACGCGAATCGAACGGGATACCCGGTATTCGAGGAGGGCGACGAGAGCTTCACCGGTTGGGTCATCACCCTCGCCGACGAACACGTTCGTCTCGCGGACGCTGTCTGACGGGCGATAAGGACGAATGTGCATCCTTCACCGGACAACTTCACCAAACCCTGGGTTTTACGGTCGGTCATCGGGCCGGCTGGGTTGTATTTATTCGTGCGCGCATCCGAGTGCAAGAGCCACACTGAGCCGGCATCCTCTTCGATGACGGGCCGCAGAGAGAGGTGTCGGGTTTCTACGGTCCCGCTGGTGATCATGAGTCAATATTAACTGGGTGGCATGGTTGGTTACAGAACCCGACTGATAACGAATGATGTGAGCATCGATCCGCCTGGGTTGCCCGGGCTGGCTCGCATTTCCGCCCGGCAGCCGAACCTTTTGCAGGAAGTGGTGTCTGAAATTATGCGAGCCAGTTTGCGCTGGAGTCGAAAACGTCTTGAAGCTCATTGATGAAGCGAGCGGCATGGAACCCGTCCGCGGCAGCGTGATGGATCTGCAGGGCGAACGGGAGCGTCACTTGCCCCGCTTGCTCGACGTACTTACCGAGAGTGAAGATAGGTAGGTAATGGTCGTGTCCATGGGCGATGTTCAGCTCGAATCCACTGAACGACAGCCAGGGCAGACTTGAGATGTCGAAGATGTTCTCTGGCACGTCGCCTTGAGGAAACATCCTGGTCGCTGTTCGATGCCTAGACAGCAACGCCACCGCCTGGTCATAGAACTGTGAGAAATCCTGGTTATAGTCGGCCCAGACGCTGGCGAAGGTCTCGCGGTCGGGATTCAACACAGTGAACGTCGGATGTACGACATTCCAAATTGACGGGTGGCCCTCCTTGTCGACAGCCATCCGAAATTCTTCGTGATTGTTCACGACGGAGGCGATCGCCCAGATTTGTGCCGGATAGATTTTTCTGCCGGCATCCCGCAACGCGGCTACAAAACGGGTCACATCAAGCTGGACCGTCACGCTGTAAGTGCACGGAACACGGGTTTGATAATGGTCGAAATGTTCCCGACGCGGCCAGGTAGCTAGGTCGATGGGTGTTTTGTGGTCCACAATATCATCTTCCCCCATCACGACCTCCCCACGGTCCAGTCGTCACAACCGGATCCTGAGCGCCCGTAAGCCGAACGCTGAACGGGCGTCCGACGTCAGTTTGGGATCCCGTTGCTATCCACGTTCTGACCTGACGCGGGTGCCTACGGGTGCGCGAAGGGCTCGATCGATACCTCCGGCGCTGGAGCCCGGAACCCAGGGGTGTCGCACGACACCTCTACGAGGTATATCCAGTTGTCGCCGTCGAACCCACCCGTCACCCGCAATTGGTCGCTGTCACCCAGTCCAGCGACTTGGGCCCCGTAGGTGAACAAATCATAATCCGGGTCGAAGCTGGTGGCAGGGAAGGTTGACGTCCAGACCCGCGCGTAGCGTTCAGCGGTAGTCCACGGGACCTCGTCCATATCGAACCAGGAGTTCTTTGCGAAAAAGGCGACTTCGTAGCCGTCTGACCTTTTCTCCCAGTGGGGGTTACCCGTCCAGGCATCGGACTCGGTCCAGCAGGCGGACTCCGGGGGAGCGGCGCGCTGCACATCCCACGTCCCCTCGAACGCGTCGAAGGTGGGCTGGATGGAGCCCGCGATCGTGTCGGAGATACTCGACCACTCGGTGAGCGTGCCGGTGGACTGTGAAGCGCAGCCGGTCACGCCCAACAGGAAAAGCGAGACCATTGAGAGAACGAGCGCGGTGCTTCGGATGCGAGCCATGGCTTCACCCTAAGACCAGCGTGGCTGCGGGCGAGTCGGGCGCAGGTCTGCCGGACGTCCACCGACGCGGATTCGGTGCCAATCTGCCGAGGTTCGGGGAAGTAGCGTATAGGAACCTCTTACGGGACGTTCGGGCATAGGCCAGGCGGACGGGGTTTGATTATCGGAAGCTATCTTCCTATAGTGGGACGTATGGCACGCAGACGACCCGGCACACTTTTTCCGATCGAGGTTGACATCCTAGAAAGCGGGTTCGCGCTCCAAACGAGCGAGGGCAGTTTTTATGGCTTCGCCTTGGCAAGGCATCTCTCCTCGCGCGATGGTTCCGCGCTGACGTCGCACGGCACCCTCTACAAAGCGCTATCTCGGATGACTGAATCGGGCATCCTCGATGCCAGCTGGGAAGACCCGGCCAGCGCCGAATCCGAGGGAAGGCCTCGTCGCCGGCTTTACACGGTCACGGCGGAAGGTTCACGTGCCCTCGTCAAAGCCCAGGCTGAAACCAACCGCACCGCGGCAAGCGTGCCCCGCATTGCACAGGCAGGGGTAACTTTCGCATGAGTATCTTGACGTCCAATTCCTATCATCACGCCGTATACCGTGTCTCTCGCTGGTGCTCGTGGTACACCCGCGAAGTTGATGTCGAGGTCGCTGCCACGCGGCGAGACGAACTTGCCTCGGACCTTTACGAGCACGCGATCTGGGCCGACGAATCGGAAACTAGGCCCCGCGTGGCCGCTCGCCAGATTCTCAGCCGTGCGCTGCGGGGTGCGCCGGCCGACCTGACCTGGCGCCACGCACAGCGGAGAAAAGTCGCCTTGGCAGACCCGACCCGCTTTCGCCGACTGCGGATCGAGGAAGCCGTATCGTCGCTGGTTTTGATTGCGGCTTCTGCCGTGCTGGGCTGGGGATTGTTCGTACTCACCCGAATTGTACTCAGCACGATAGCGGAGCAGATTCGACCTGGCTCCGCGACCGCCCTCACAATCGCAGCGTTCACTGCCCTCGCTGGCTGTGGGCTGGTGTTGTTGCTTCGCCCGCGCACTCGTGTCGGGGGCGCGCTCGTTATGGTGCTTCCGAGTTTTGGACTCGTTCACTTTGGGCTCTTCCAGCTCTATTCCCTCAGCGTCACCGTGGGAGCCCTGACATTCACGATGCCAGGGTGGGAGCTTGCCAGCAGCAGCCTCATTGTCGGGCTCGGCTTGTTCTTCACTGCGGCAGCGATCTGGTGGTGGCCGGAACACCGGACCACCCCTGCCGACACCAGCACCCGACTCAAAACTATTGGAGAGATCGCTCGATGAAGAAGAAACTCGCACTCGGCATCGGTGTGGTCGGCGCTGCGCTCCTCGCCCTCTCGCTGACGGTCTTCGGGATGGGCGCGGCGGCTACACTCAACCCCGCCGACTCGGACCGTCCGGCCACACGCGCGGCACAAAGCGACGTCCCCGCCGCGGCAGTCGTTCCTGCCGACGCGATTATCCCCGCGCCAACGGGGGCCCCAACATCGTCGGAAGCGTCGGAAGCGTCGGAAGCGGACTCAATCGAACCGTCCGACATCGTCGATCCGCTGTTATCCGACGCGTTCATGGCAATGACCCTCGATGAACAGGCCAACGGGCGCGAGTGGATGGAAACGCAGACGATTACGGCGGCCTGTATGAAAGACAAGGGATACGTGCACACCTTCGAACCATTCTGGGAAAGAGAGAGTGGTGAATTTTCAGTGATGTGGGTGAACGAGCTTCCTGCCTCCGAGCAGGCAGCCGCCCGACTCGCCCTCGATGGTGACATCGGAGCTGGAGCCGACTACCACTGGGACGACGCGGGATGCTGGGGCTACGCCGTCCACGTCATGGGGAACGACAACAAGCACTGACGAGTCGCCGTCATCAGCGGCTCGGCTGCCACTGTGGTCGCCGCGCTGACCCGTCGGTGAAAGGCAAACCGTGCCACACGTCGAAGCTCACGAGAACTTGACTCTCGGAAGGACATCATGACCGACAGCGCAACACCCATTCCACCCATCCGACCCGAAACAATCGATGCCCCCACCACCCAGTCGGTCGACATCACACCGTTCGTGACAGAAATGCTGACACAACTCGAGCAGCGCGACGGGTCGTCACTGACGACGTAGTCACGATGCTCGCACGGGAATGCCTACAAGGCAGGCATGATCGGTCGTGATACAAAGAGTGTGATGCAAAGAGATGGTTCGGTCATAGATCGGACGCAAGGGGACGGGGCTGTGTGGTCGACGCGAGCAGGCGAAGCAAACGGATGGTCGGGATCGCACGTCATGGGCGATTAAAGCGCTCGAATCCGTACGCGACCGCCCTCAAACTGGTGGCGGCCGTGCTGACCGTTGCCGTAGTCAGCACCTCAGCCGTGGCTGCTGTTGCGGTGTGGAGCTTCAGCAAGACGGTCGACGACAACGCCATCGACATCACCGGTGGCGACACGGCAGCGCTCGTGCCACAGCTCGAAAGCTACGAAAACGGCTTTAACATTCTCATGGTCGGCGTCGACAACGATGCAACTCAGAGCGCGGCCTACGGCGACCGCGACGGCACCCTCAACGATGTGAACATTCTCGTGCACGTGTCCGCAGACCACAGCAACGCTGTCGTCGTAAGCATCCCCCGCGACCTTATCGTGCCGCACCCGGCATGCACGGATGGCGAGAGCGGTGCCGAGTTTTCGGCGATGGCCGCCCGCCCCATCAATGAGGCCATGTCCCGGGGCGGGCTACCGTGTGTGGTCAAGACCGTGTCCGAGCTGACGGGACTGACCATCCCGTATGCCGGACTTATCTCGTTCGACGGGGTCGTCCAAATGAGCGACGCTATCGGCGGAGTGCCCATCTGCCTGACTGCACCCATCAACGACGACTTTGCAGGCCTGTATCTGCCCGCGGGCACGAGCGTCGTCGCCGGGGACACCGCACTGGCGTTTTTGCGCAGCCGGAAAGGCGTCGGCGACCAAAGCGACCTGGCACGGATTTCCTCACAACAGATCTACATGGCCTCACTCATGCGCACGGTGCAGGGCAACGGAACACTCACGAGCATTCCGACCCTGATCAACCTCGCCACCGCTGCGGCCACCAATATTAAGCTCTCGACGTCCCTCGCCAATATTGACACCATGGTATCGATGGCCCTGGCCCTCCAAGACATCGACCTGGATCGGTTGCTGTTCGTGCAGTATCCCGGCACGACCGGAGACTCCAACTTCCCCGGCAAGGTCGTTCCCCTGAAAGCGGTGGCCGCCGACATGTTCACCAAACTCGCCACCGATGAACCCTTCACCCTCCCCGGAACAACGCCAACAGCGGCACCAACGCCGGATTCACCAGTGCCGGTCGAAACGTCAACGCCGGCGACGACCGAAAGCGTCGTCCCCGCCCCGCAGCCGACCGTTCAAGCGTTGGACGGACTCACCGGTCAAACAGCGCAGGATGACTCGTGTGCCCAAGCCTCCACCGGGTAACAGATCACACCGCACTATAAAACGGACGAAATAGGCGTAGGTATTTCCGGTCCGCCACGAACAATGCCTTGTCCTCCCCGTATGACGTCCCGTAAGCCGAACCCTCTCCGGGACGCTTCAGCGGCTGTGCCAGTTCGGCGCTGTTTTCCATTCGTGAATCCCTCATCAAGGATCGATGGGCTCGTATCGAACCAAGACGGAATCGCGGCGCGCGAATCCGGAGGCCTCATGAATCCCCAGCATTTCTAGATAGCACAGGACCACGAGGCATCTCGGCTCGCCTCTGGTGTTGAAGCAGAGCACGCGCGGGATCACCTAGCGCATAACGGTTTCGTCAGCGTCTCATTACTGAGCTGTCGGTGGCGGGGCACTTTCGGAGTTACGGATAGCGTCTTCGATTTCTGATTCCTTGAATCCAGCGCCCCGGAGCGAATCGCGAATCCGCGCGTCGGAAAGCTCTTGCCTGCTCCGTACCCGATCTGCAGAGCGAGTCAGTCGCCAATATCTGAATAGTTTGGACGCCAGGAGCACCGCATACAGCGCGAGAACAAAGACGACCAGTAAGAGCACCGCCCCAGCAAATGCGTTCACAATATCCACTGCCAGGTTCCTCTCTTGAGCTTGGTCCCGGCCCGCATCAGATAATTGAGTTGAAGCGGCGGGCCGAGAACGTAGAGACCAAGATTGATTTCCCGATGGCCTCCTCGGTTAGCCACAGCCTATGGCCGCAGCCTTGCATTACTCAACCGAACACCTCGGCACCGATCTATCTGAACTGCACGGCGGCCATACGGCCAAGATCTCAGGACACTTATCAAATCCCCCGCACAAGATTCGTCTCGCGGGAAACATCACGACAGTGGACATTACACTCTTGTCTCGTACCCTCCGTGTGTCGAAATCCATGGGTGGCGAAACGTTCCGGAATGACCTTTTGAACCAGGCCAGGAATGGCGATATTGTCACGAAGGTGTCATTTTCCGGACTCGTCTGCAGACTTCATCCATACCGACACCGACTCTTGCTGTCGTCCCGCATGGGAACGTCTTGCGGGACGCCTAGCCGGGAATGCCTTGGCGTCCCGCTGCGGCCAAGGAGCGCGAACGCGCATTTCCGATGGCGATGAGGACTCCACCAACGGATGCAACGGCGGCACACACGAGGAATGTGATCGTGGTGGTCCAGCCGGGGCCGGCCATCACAAAGCCTTGACCGTCTGCACGCTGCCAGTTACAGGCTCGCCCTAACGGCCACCAGGAGAAAGATCCATGCACCCGCACGGCTTCCGACGTGACCGCGAAAGGGGCGGACACCCGCCGTGGTCCTTCAACGAGGCACTTGTAATCGAGTCCGCCGTACGTGGCGGACAACCAAACCAAGGCGACTACGCAGAGAGCAGCGATAGCACCGACCACGATCAGAGAAATGCCGATAGACCTCGTCAGTGCCATCCTGCTTTTCATCCTGCGCCGACTCTACTGCAATTCCTGCCCGCCTTCGCCTTGTCACGGATCCGCAAGGGGAACGTCCAACGAGCCGTTGGCCACCAACTTTGCCGCACGTAGCAACACGGCACCGTCTGTCCAAGAAGAAAAGGTTTTGCGGTGCCCGTAAGCCGGACGGTGACCGGGACACCCGAACGCTCACGGAACGCCGACGGTGATCCGCATAGTTCCGGGAGCACCTGATTCCCGTATGCCCCGCCTGAGAAAATGCCCGGTGACGGGGGGATAAACGGTACACTCCTGCATGACCGGAATGCTTATCGGCTACGCACGCGTATCCACCAACGACCAAGACCTCACCGCCCAAAAGAACGCCCTCACCGCCCTCGGTGTCTCACGGCAGAAGACGTTCACCGATCAAGGCCTGACCGGAACGAACCGGGCCCGGCCAGGTCTTCGCGAAGCGCTAGCCGCATGCCGAGCCGGCGACATTCTCGTTGTGACCAAGCTCGACCGGCTGGCACGCTCGCTTCGCGATGCGAAAGACATCGTCGACGACCTCACCCTTCGTGAAGTGAAGCTCAGTATCGGCGGTTCCGTTCATGACCCCACCGACCCGGTCGGAAGGCTCCTCTTCAATGTGCTCGCGATGGTCGCTGAATTCGAAGCCGACCTCATACGAGCTCGCACTCGCGAAGGGATGCAGGTCGCCAAAGCGGCCGGTCGGCTCCGCGGCAAGCAACCCAAGTTGTCTCCGGTTCAGGAGAAGCACCTGGTCGAGGTTTATCAGCGGGGCGAACACACTACCGCGCAGATCGCAGAACTCTTCAGCGTCGCCAGATCCACGGTCTACCGGGCAATCCAACGCGCTGGTGACACCACCGTCTAAATGTTCGCTTCGTTTCGTCCTGAACGGGCGCGTAGCCGATCAGTTCATCGCTCTGCTTCTGAGGTGTCTCATAACTATCGGTGAGTACGGGAATTCGAGCGTCAGGTTATGAGACGTAGTTATGAGAATCGCTGCCCGCGAGATTCCGATGAGCGTAGTGGACGCAAGGGGTGGAGCGTGAGAAGCCTTGCATCTCTAGGTTTACGAGACGGTTTGAACGGTCGAAACTCTGTCGCGTTAAAGGCACCTGAGCGCGAATCCTCAACGGGCAGGGCGGATTCTGAGAGTCGACGCAACACAAGTGTTATTGTCCGGCGTATTTCCGGGCATTTCGAGGCTACCGCGGATCGGA
>NZ_PJJL01000064.1 GCF_002929505.1 Cryobacterium sp. Y57 | reverse complement strand
CGGCCAGCACCGGAACCATGGTGCAGGCGGTGAAGTCGGTGCCGATTCCGATGACGCGGGTCGGATCGATGCCGGCGTTTATGACAGCGGCCGGAACCGCACTCTGCAAAACTGCCACGTAGTCTGCGGGAACCTGGAGTGCCCACTCGGGCGGAAGTGCCTCACCGGTCGCGGCAAAGGTCGTGTCCATGACCGCGTGTGGATAGTCCAGAACGGCGGAACCGAGCTCGACTCCGTCAGAGACGCGCACGACCACGGCCCGGCCGGAGAGAGTTCCATAGTCGACGCCAATGATGTAGGACTCGACGTCGATGAACGCCTCAGCGCTGGCTGCAGTGTCGACCGGTTCTCCAACGGGCTGGCGTGGTGTGATGCTCACGAAATTGACTCCTGTGTCGACTGTGGTGCGAACGCTGCCCGACCTACTGCCGCGGTGAATTGCTCCGGACAGTCGCCAAAATGTGAACGGTCACATTGCTGACATCACTGTGGCCCACACCCGATTCACCTGTCAATACCCTTTTGTTTCGTTTGGATAACGGCGCAGTCAGTGCGGTTTCGCTATCTCAGAAGGGCGGATCGGCTCCTACCAGGCAGGTGCAGCCGTCGATAAGCGCACTACGAGCTCGGGGAGGAGAGGGGTCGACGAAGCGTCGTTCGTATCCCCAGTGATGTTGGCCAAAAGTAGGGCGACACAGCGGCGGCCGAGTTCCGCGAAGTCCTGGCGTACGGTGGTGAGCGGCGGCCAGAAGTGTGCTGCCTCAGGAATATCGTCGAATCCGACGATGCTGACGTCGCGCGGAATATTGAGCCCGGCATCGCGGATGGCATGCATGAGTCCGAGCGCCATCTGATCGTTGGACGAGAAGATGGCCGTGAAGTCGCGCACCCGGAGCATCTCCCTCCCGGCGTAGTAGCCGAAGTCGGCAGTCCAATCCCCCAGGATCGGCGCGGTGGTCGGAACGTCGTTCGCTCCCATCTCGGCAAGAAATCCGCGCATGCGCGCCTCGGCCTCGATCCAGTCCTGCGGTCCGGCCAAGTGGTAGATGTTGCGGTGTCCGAGGTCGATGAGATGTCGGGTAGCGAGGCGGGCGCCGGCTATCTGGTCGACCGAGAGGGCATGTTCACCTGCGCCACTGGTGGATTGCAACGTCACATACGGCACAGTGATCGCCAGCTTTTCAATGGCTTCGATGACACGCACCTGGGGTGCAATAACCACGATCCCTTCCACCGATTGGTACATGAGGTGATCAACTGCTGCCTGGATCGACGCGGGTTCCCCTCGGGAAAGGTTGGCTGTGTTCACAAAATATCCGGCGTCCCGGGCAGCATCCTGGATCGCAGCGATACTGCTCGCGGGACCGTATTCCGCGCTCAGTGCCGACAGTACGCCGATCGTGCGGGACTGTCCCCTGACCAGCGCCCGGGCAGCCCTGCTCGGCCGATAGTGCAGCTCGTCGATCACCTGCTGAACACGCAGCCTCGTCGACTCCCGAATACTGGGGTGCGAGTTGAGCACGCGCGACACAGTCTGGTGCGACACTCCGGCAAGACGTGCCACGTCTCGAATGCTCGGGGTGCGCCCCGTTGCCAGGTTATTGGACACGATCACCCCCGATGAAATGTGCACGGTCACATTCTGCAGCCGCACTCTAGTATCACTCGTATCGGCCAATGTGACTGTCACATAGTGATTGAGACAGTCACATTGGCCACCTGCGCTTGCTCCGGATGCAGGCCACACTGTACTTATGCCCATTCTCAACAAAGACATGACCCTGTGCATTTCGCTCTCGGCCCGGCCCAGCAATCTCGGCACCCGGTTTCACAACTACCTCTATGAGGAGTTGGGTCTGAACTACATCTACAAGGCTTTCGCCCCTTCGAACCTGGCCGATGCGATCGCGGGCGTGCGTGGGCTGGGCATTCGCGGCTGCGCTGTGTCGATGCCCTACAAGGAAGACGTCATCGCGCTCATCGACGCAATGGATGCCTCGGCGTCGGCGATCGATTCGGTCAACACGATCGTGAACGACGACGGCCACTTGACCGCCTACAACACCGACTACTCGGCCGTACAGCGCCTGCTGGGCGAGCATGACGTTCCACGCGCTTACTCGGTGATCGTGCACGGGAGCGGCGGCATGGCCAAGGCCGTCGCGGCAGCCCTGCACGATGCCGGGTTCGCGCAGGGAACGATAGTGGCGCGCAACGAAGTCACCGGCCGGGCCTTGGCCGCACTGTACGGCTACGATTGGGCGCCCACGGTGGGCGCGCTCACCGCCGACCTCATCGTCAACGTCACACCGGTGGGTATGGCGGGCGGCGCTGAAGCCGATCAGACGTCCTTTTCCACGTCGACCATCGCGGGCGCGAGCGTCGTCTTCGACGTCGTGGCCTCTCCCGCCGAGACGCCGCTGATCCTGGCCGCGCGCGCGGTCGGAAAGCCGGTCATCACCGGCGCTGAGGTGGTGGCGCTGCAAGCCGAGGAGCAGTTCTATCTGTACACCGGCATCCGTCCCACGCCAGACCAGGTACGCCGCGCCTCCGCCTTCTCCCGCCTCCCCTGACCCCATTCTCTTGGACGGGGCCCGGGCCCCGTCCCCGGGCCCAAGTTATAAACTGGGCCCACGCTCCGGGCCTGGGCCCCGTCCCCTGCCTTGCCCCTAACCTTGCCTTTGCCCTCGCCCCGGCCCCGGCCCGGCCCGGCCGACAAGCATGCCCGCGGTCAGGCCTGGGGCAGCGCGCTCTCAAGGTCGGCGATAAGGTCGGCGACGTCTTCGATGCCGACCGAGAGGCGCACGATGTTGTCGGGCACCTCGAGTTCGGTGCCGCGGACGGAGGCATGCGTCATCTCCGAGGGGTAGTTCACAAGAGATTCAACCCCGCCGAGCGATTCGGCAAGCTGGAACAGGTGCATCGACTCGGCGAACAGCCGCGCAGCAGCGGCTCCGCCGGCGAACGCGATGGAGATCATGCCGCCGAAGCTGGACATCTGCTTTTTCGCCAGGTCGTGGCCGGGATGGCCGGGTAGTCCCGGGTAATAGACCTGCTCGATGGCTGGGTGGCCGTCGAGAAATTCCGCGATGGCCTGGGCGTTGCTCGAGTGCCGTTCCATGCGCACCGAGAGCGTCTTGATGCCGCGCACGGTGAGCCAGGAGTCGAGTGGAGCCGACACGGGGCCGGCCGCGAACTGCAGAAACTGGGCCTTCTCGTACAGCTCGTCATCGTTGATGATGAGCGCGCCACCGAGTACGTCGGAGTGGCCGCCGAGATACTTTGTGGTCGAGTGCACCACCACGTCAGCGCCAAATTCAAGCGGATGCTGCAGGGCCGGTGACGCAAAAGTGTTGTCGACGATCGCGACTATGCCGTGCCGGTGTGCGATCTCGGCGAGCGCCGCAATGTCGCTGATCTTCATGAGCGGGTTGCTCGGCGTCTCAACCCAGAGGATCTTCGTCTCCGGACGGATGGCCGCTTCGACCGCTGTGAGGTCGCTCATCTCGACCGTCGTGTTGAGCACACCCCAGGCGGCGTGCACCCTGTTGATGAGGCGGTGGGTTCCGCCGTAGACATCGTTGCCGAGCACGACGTGGTCGCCGGGCTTGAGAATGGCGCGCAGGATGGTGTCTTCCGCGGCGAGTCCGCTCGCAAAGGACAAGCCGTGCTTGCCGCCTTCCAGGGCTGCGAGCAGCGTTTCGAGCACGGTGCGGGTGGGATTGCCGCCACGACTGTACTCGTACCCGCCACGCAGATTACCGATGCCGTCCTGAACATAGGTCGAGGTCTGGTAGATCGGCGGAATGACTGCGCCGGTGGTCGGGTCAAACGCCTGACCGGCATGGATGGCGATCGTGTCGAAGTTCTGCTTATTGGCCATTGTGGGCTCCTTCTGTGAAAAAGATCAGACGCTCAGGTAGCTGAGGAGGTCATGCCGGGTGATGACGCCGAGCGGCTTGCCGCCGTCGGTCACCAGCAGCGCATCGTGGTCGGCAAAGGCGGCGCGGGCGGCTGCCACCAGCTCGTTGACCCCGATCAGCGGCAACGCATCACCGACGATCGAGCCGACCCGATCGGTGAGCTTCGCGTCGCCAGAGAAAACGAGGCCCATGAGGGCACGTTCATCAACCGCGCCGAGTACCTCACCCATGACGACGGGCGGTTTAGCGCTCAACACCAGCAACTGGGACACTCCCTGGCTCGTCATGGTCTCGATCGCATCGTGCACGGTGTCGCTCGGATGCACGTACACCAGGGCCGGCAGGCGCCCGGTCTTCGATTCCAGCAAATTAGCGACCGTGTGACCGACCGGAGCGTTGCTGAAACCGTAGCTGCGCATCCACCCGTCGTTGAAAATTTTGCCGAGGTAGCCGCGACCGCCGTCGGGCAGCAGCACGACGATCGTGTCCTCGGGCCCGAGCTTCTCGGCCGCGCGCAGGGCTGCAACAACGGCCATGCCGCTCGAACCGCCGACGAGGATTCCCTCTTCGAGGGCGAGTCGCCGGGTCATGGCGAAGGAATCTGCGTCCGAGACGGCGATGACCTCGTGCACGACCGTTGGATCGTAGGCGCCGGGCCAGAAATCCTCTCCGACACCTTCGACCAGGTAGGGCCGGCCGGTGCCGCCGGAGTAGACCGAGCCTTCCGGGTCCGCACCGATGATGCGCACGGCATCGTTCGAGACCTCGCGCAGGTAGCGGCCGGTTCCGGTGATGGTGCCGCCGGTGCCGACGCCGGCGACGAAATGGGTGACGGTTCCGTCGGTGTCACGCCAGATCTCGGGCCCGGTGGTCTCATAGTGGCTGAGCGGGCCGTTCGGGTTGAAATACTGGTTGGGCTTGAAGGCACCGGGAATGTCCCGGGCCAGCCGGTCTGAGACGCTGTAGTACGACTGGGGGTCCTCCGGCGCAACGGATGTCGGCGTCACGACGATCTCGGCGCCATAGGCCGTGAGCACGTTGCGCTTGTCGTCGCCGACCTTGTCGGGCAGCACGAACACACACTTGTAGCCGCGCTGCTGCGCCACCAAAGCGAGGCCGACGCCGGTATTGCCGGACGTCGGCTCGACGATCGTGCCGCCGGGCTTCAACAGGCCGTCGCGCTCGGCGGCATCGATGATGCGCACCGCAATGCGGTCCTTCGCCGACCCGCCCGGGTTGAGGTATTCGAGCTTCACGAGCACCGTCGCGGTCAATCCGTCGGTGACCTTGTGTAGTTTGACCAGCGGGGTGTCACCGATAAGGTCAAGAACGGTGTCTGCGATCTTCATAAAAATTCCTTCTGTCGGGCTGCGCGCCCGGTGGCAGGCGCGGCCTCGGATTTGCTCACCAATTCAGCGCTGGCCGGCGCGTTCGTACGAAATCGACTCGCGACAGCAGCAACACGACGATGAACGGTCGCCCCTCCACTCTAACGGGCGGCGAGATCCGGTCACTAGCCTGAGAAATAACCGTGAGAGCGGCACCGGGGGAAGCTACAGGGACGACTGCTACGTTCAGGTAGAAGAAGCTCCCATAGAGAGGCCCTCGTGACCCCCCAGCCCGGTTCCCCCGTCAACAAAGCGTCGATCAAGGAAGAACGCACCGCGAAGCGTGCAAAAAAGCTGGAGCAATATCACCGCCAGCAAAAGCGCGGCAAGCGTAATCGTCTGATTGGCATTATCGGCGGGGCTGTGGCGATCGTCGCGATCATCGCCCTGATCGTGACCGCGTTCGTGCTCACGCCGAAGGCCGCCAACTATGCCGGCGGCGGCGCGGGTGATGCGTCGACGATCGACGGTGTCGAGACCTTCACGAACGGAGCCGGCCACGTCGAGACCGCCGTCACCTATGATCAGACGCCGCCAGCCGGCGGCCAGCACGCTTCAGCTTGGCTCAATTGCGGCGTGTACGATCAGGCGGTTCCGAACGAGAACGCCGTGCACGCACTTGAACACGGTGCCATCTGGGTCACCTACGATCCATCGATCTCCGACGCTGAGCTCGATCTGCTGAAGACGGAACTGCCCTCCAGCTACGTAGTGCTGTCGCCCTTCGAAGGAATTCCCGCACCGATCGTGCTGAGCGGCTGGAATTCACAGCTGCAGGTCGACAACGCCAACGACCCGCGCATCGCTGAGTACTTCACCGAATTCTGGAAGAGCACCAACGTTCCAGAAGACGGCGCCCCCTGCTCCGGTGGGATCGACGCACCCGGCAAAGTTTCATAAATCGCGCTAACCCGTGACTTCTGATCACCTACAGCCCACAGCGGATGCTGACCCACCGCGCCAACGCCGCTCCGTGTTGCGCGCCATCACCGTCACTGTTGCGGTCACGGCGCTCGTTGTCGGCGCTGCGGCCTTTTCGGCGGGGCGCCTGAGCACGCTTACCGACGCCACGCCCGACACGACAAGTGCGGAGGCTGGCTTTGCCAGGGACATGCAGGAACACCACAACCAGGGCGTTGAACTCGCCCTGATCGTTCGCGATCGTACCGACGACGCGCCCGTGCGGCTACTTGCCTACGACATTGCCACGACGCAGGCCAAGCAAAGCGGGCAGATGTCGGGCTGGCTCGCTGTCTGGGGGCTACCGCAATTCGCTCCCGAACCGTCGATGACCTGGATGACCCGGCCCGGCCTGTCCGACAATACGCACGATTCGTCTCACTCGGCCAGCGCCGACGCCGGCCACGTCGCCGGGGAACCGATGCCCGGACTCGCGACCCCGGCGCAGATTGCCGCGCTCACCGCGGCATCCGGTGTGGAAGCGGAGAAGCAGTTTCTCGTCAGCATGATCGCCCACCATCGGGGTGCGATCGAGATGGCCGATGCCGTTCTGGACCGCAGCACGAACGCGACCGTGCGGGCCTTCGCTACCTCGGTGGTGTTGAGCCAGGAATCCGAGATCGAACTGATGACCGGCATGCTCGCCGAACGTTCGTAGTCCGCGCCGTCTCGGGCCCACCTTGTGAACCCGGGCCCAGTTTATAAACTGGGCCCGGGGACGGGGACCGGGCCCCGTCCCCAGTCCCGTTGGGGGCGTCAGGGGGCGTCGGCGGAGAGGGGGCTCGCCGTGATCTGGCGGGCGTAGAGACTCGCGTAGACGGCGCCGCGGGCGAGCAGTTCGGCATGGGTGCCGCGCTCCACGATGCGGCCGGCATCGACGACGAAGATCACGTCAGCGTCGACGATCGTCGAGAGACGGTGCGCGATTGCAATCGTGGTGCGACCATGGCTCGCGGTGTCGAGCGCGGCCTGCACCACGCTTTCCGAGATGGAATCGAGCGCGCTCGTGGCCTCGTCGAGGATGAGCACCGGCGGGTCTTTCAGCAAGACGCGTGCGATGGCGATGCGCTGCTTCTCACCGCCGGACAGCCGGTAGCCGCGCTCCCCCACCATGGTGTCGTACTTCTCCGGAAAGGAGTCGATCGTATCGTGAATGTTGGCGGCGCGGGCGGCCGCTATGAGCTCAGAATCCGTTGCCTCGGGTTTGGCATAGCGCAGGTTCTCGGCGATGGTGGCGTGGAACAGGTAGGTCTCCTGGCTCACGATGCCGATGTGGGAGACGAGCGACTCCTGTTGCAGATCGCGCACATCCAGGCCGGAGAACAGCACCCGGCCGGCCGCGGCTTCGTAGAAGCGCGGAATCAGGTACGAGACGGTGGTCTTGCCGGCCCCCGACGGTCCCACAAAAGCGGCGAACTGCCCCGGCTCGATTGTCAGTGACACGTCGTCGAGGGTCGGGCGCGCGTCACCGCGAGCGTCCGGGTAGGCAAATTGCACCCGGTCGAACTCCACCCGGCCTCGAGCCGCCCCGGCCGACGGCACCAGGGCAGCGCCAGGCTTGTCGCTGATCGCCGGCTTCAGGTCGAGGTATTCGAAGATGCGCGCGAACAACGCTGACGAGGTCTGCAGGTCAAGGGCGACCCGCATCAGACCGAGCAGCGGAAAGATCAGCCGAGCCTGCACCGTGGTGAACGCCACGATCGTGCCGGCCGTGACATCGGTCGTACCATTGAACATGAGCGCCCCTGCGACAAGGTAGACGATCGCCGGAATAGCGGACAGGAACACGCTCACCGTGGCGAAGAACCACTGGCCGCTCATCTGCTGACTCACCTGCAGGCGCACCTGATTGCGGTTCTCTTCGGCGTAGCGTTCGATCTCGTTCTGCTGTCGGGTGAAGCTCTTTGAGAGCAGAATGCCGGACACGCTCAGGGTTTCCTGCGTGATGGCGGTCATGTCCGACAGCGATTCCTGCGTCTTACCGGCAATGCGCGCCCGCACCTGGCCGACGCGGCGCTGGGCGAACACCAGAGTGGGCATGAGCACCACGGCCACGATGGTCAGCTGCCAGTTCAGCAGCAGCATCGCCACGAAGGCGGCGATCACGGTGACGGTGTTGCCGAGGATGCTCGAGATGGTGTTGGTCAGCACCGTCGCGACGCCGCCGACGTCGTTTTGCAACCGCGACTGAATCACGCCGGTCTTGGTCTTGGTGAAGAAGCTCAGCTCCATCGACTGCAGGTGGGTGAACAGCCGTACGCGCAGGGCGCCCATGACCTTGTTGCCCACTGTGGCCGTCAGCCAGGTCTGCCAGACACCAAGCAGTGCATTGACCAGAAAAACGCCGAGCATGAGCGCAACGAGAACGCCGAGAACCGAGAGGTTGGGAGTGTTGCCGGGCGGAAAAAGACCGTCGTCGAAGGCGCGTTGGGTGAGGAGCGGCGGCACCACCGACAGAGCGGCGCTGATCAGTACCAGCACGACGGTAACGATGAGGGTGTTGCGGTGCGGCGAAAACAGCGCGAAGACACGGTGCAACAGGTGCGGGATGCGCGGCGCCTCGGCGTTCTCGGCCCGCTGCGCCGCAGCATCCGCCCCGCTCACCCGGCCGCGTTTCATAGCGACGGCTGGCCGCGACCCGAAGCTTCCCGACCCGTGCGCTGAACTCATATCCTCATTTTAGGTGTAGCGGCAGAGACTACCCGGTGAAGCGGATGTCCCCATTCGGCCCGGCCCCTGCGTCACTTCCACGCCAACCGGGCCACGACAGCTGCGTGGTCGGTCGACCAGGCATTGTCCAGGTGGTGGCCCAGAATATCTGCGCCCAGGCCGACACGGCGCTTTCCGGTGGCGCTGGGTATCGGGGGTGCCGCACTTTCTATCTCAGAAGCGACGGTGAACGCCTCTAAAGCACGCGCACCGCGGCTATAGATAAAGTCAATCCGGTCTCGAGGCTCCTCATCAGCCGGAATGATCGGGGACCACGTGTGTCCGGGCACGGCAGTGACATCGGGATGAACGACTCGAAAGGCATCGGCGTACCCTGCGACCTCGAGCATGCGTGAGGCAGGCCACTCGACACTGTTCGTGCGGTGCCCCGGCTTCCAGTCCAGATGCGAGGGCACGTTGAAATCGCCCATGAGGAGAATTGGGTCCTGTGCAGACACGATGCCCTCACTTTCGAGCCGACCCTGCTCCGACAAGATTTCCGCGAGCTGTGCTGTGCGCCGGCGTTCGCCTCGGCTGGCGAGGGTATAGCGCGCAGGAATACCTGCATCGTCGGCGGTGTACGGGCCATAGTCCGCATGCCACAGGTGCACAGACCACACCGTGACGGCGCCGTTCGGTGTGAAAACGGTGGCACAGGTAGCGAACGAATCGGTCTCGGTGTGATGAAGCGACAGGGGATACGGGCTGATCACCGCTGTGTCATGACCCTGTTGAGCGATATTCCAACCCATCGCTGCCGCCAACTGACGGCCATGAGCTCCGAAACACTCCTGCAGGGCCACGATCGCGTGGGGAAATTCTTGAAGGTAGGCGACCTGCTTGGCGTGCCCGTCGTTGGAGTGACATCCACCGAACCAGAGATTCCAGGTCATGGCAGCCACGCCCTGCTCCAACATTTTCGGAGAGAACACAGCGGGCGCGGCAATTTTTGACGCTGCCGCCTGCGCCACGAGCACATTGGTCCGCACCGTGAATTCACCGGTGCGCCCATTCCACTCTGGCACTAACCCATCCGTCACCAGCAGAAAGCGATAAGCCCCGTCCGGGAGGTGCGCCAGATCTATTAATAAAGGTTCCCTATCGGATAGCACGGAAGCCGCTGCCACGGGTGGACTTTCCGGCAGTTCGTTCCACCGACAATCTCTCTGCGCATAAACCTGCACACGCGCCGCTTGTTCGGTTGAATACGTGCACTGCACGGTCAGAGTCGAAGTCGCCGCGTCAAAGGACCCAACGGCGACGGCGGACGGCTCGAGATGCGTGGGCGACTCCCGTTCCACGACTTGGGCCCACGCGACGAGTTCTTCTTCGAGCAGAGTGTTGTGCCGCACGTGGCAGCCGAGGAACACTGCCGGGTCAGCGTTGACGCCGACGACGAGCAGGCCGGCGCTCGTGGCAGCCAACGCCCCCACCGCTGAGTCTTCGAAGGCGACGGCTGTCTCGGCGTTTATCGAGGGATCGAGTTCTCGTAGTTTGCGCAGGGCAGCCACGTACAGATCGGGAGCTGGCTTGGCCGCAGACACCTCATCCCGGGCGACAGAACAGGTGATCAACGTGTGCATACCGATACGCTCCAGAATCTGATCAAGCAGCGCACGCGGGCTGTTCGATGCGACCGCGACGGGAAATCGCGCCGCGAGTTCACTCACCATGGCCACGGCTCCCGGCATCGCGATCGCCTCCTGAACGACCAGCGCGCGAAATTCTTCGGACAATGATTTTACCAATTCACCCACCACGGGAATCGGAAGCCCGGCGACCTCGAAAATCGTCACGAGCTGGGCGGCCACGTCATCTATCGCGCCACCACGAAACCCGGCCAAGTCGGTCAGGGTTGTGCCGTGCGCGTTCGCGCAGGCATCGACAGCACGAAGCCACAGATCCTCGGTGTCGGCGAGCAGCCCGTCGCAATCAAAGATAATCGCGGATGCTGCGCCCGGCAGCAGGCTCACGCTCACGTCGATACCGGTGTTGAGAAATTGCGCTTGCATTTATGCCTCCACTCGAAGTGCCGGGCGCCCCGTGAGGCGAACCCGGACTCTAATGCCGATCGGTAACTCGGTGACGCTGGCCGAGGGAACGTCGACCTTGATCTCGGAACTTCCGCGACTAATGCTGCCGTCGATTTTGGCCGTGATACGCGTGGTGGCACCTCGGTAAACGTGGGAAACGATGTGGGCACATCCGCGGTCGTACTCCTCGAACATGAGCGATTCGGGCCGCACATAGAGCAAATCATGGTCGCCCTCACGCAGAGGCACCCAGAGATCGGGGATGGCGGCGCCGCGGGCGACGGCGAGTTGGTTCGTAGTGCCGACGAAACGAGCAACGAAATCAGTACTCGGTTGGTCGTAGAGAACTCCCGGCTGGTCAATCTGTTCGATTCCACCGCCCCGCATAACCGCGACCCGATCGGCCATCGCCAGTGCTTCATCCTGGTCATGAGTGACGAAGAGCATTGTGATTCCGAGACGCAGCTGCAGGTTGCGAATCTCCTCCCGAAGCGAAGAACGCACCTTGGCATCGAGCGCCGACAGCGGTTCATCCAGGAGTAGTACCCGGGGCTCAATCGCAAGGGCTCGTGCCAGCGCGACGCGCTGTTGCTGCCCGCCGGAGAGCTGGGCTGGAAACCGGTCTGCGTAACCGGGCAGCCCGACCAGATCGAGCAGAGAGGTGAGTTTCGCTACCCGCCTGGCCTTAACTTCGCGTCGCACGACGAGCCCGAACGACACGTTGTCGGCCACACTGAGGTTGGGAAACAGGCTGTAGGACTGAGACACCATGCCGATGCCGCGACGGTGGGCCGGAACCCGCAATACATCGCGCCCATCCACCGTGAGAGTACCGCTCGACGCGGTCTCGAACCCAGCGAGAATACGCAGTGCTGTTGATTTTCCGCAGCCGGAAGGGCCGAGCAGCGCGACGAATTCCCCGGGTTCGACGGTGAGGTCAAGGCCAGTGAGCACAGTGGTGTCACCAAACTTCTTGCTCACCGCGGTGTACTCGATACGCGCCGCCGTTGTACTTCGAGGGTGAGCGGTTGTTGCTGTGAGCGTCACGATTCGTGTCCTTTCAAGGCCCGGGCGCGCGCAGGGGCTGCCCGTCCGGCGAGTACTGTCATGGCGATCAACAAGGCCCAGGTGAGCGCGTTGATGAGCAGGGACATGGAAATGGAAGCGCGAAAGTTGGAGCCGGCGATTTGGGTGAGCCAGACCGGCAGGGTTCGATAGCCCAGCGTCACCGCCACCGTGAATTCACCCAGGCACAGTGCTATACAGAAAAACGCAGAGAAGATCACCGGCCCCTTGATGTTGGGCAGGATGACCCGTCGGAGCACCGTGGCGCCGCTCGCACCGAGCGAATGTGCACTCTCGACCAGGGTGCGCAGGTCAATGGTGCGCAGACCAGCGTCGAGCGATCGAAAGACGAACGGCAAGGTCAAGACAATGTAGCTGCCGACCAGAACGACGGGCAGGTCAGGGTTTTGAAGCAGCTGGCTGACCTGAGCTGGCAGAGAACCGCGACCGAAACCGGCCATGCTGCGCAACACCGTGACCAACCCGGCCGCTAGGGCGATTGACGGTACGACGAGAGGGATCGTGCAGACGATCTCGATAATGGGACGCCACCGTGGCGCCCGAAGGTGGAGATAGACCATGGTGGGAACCATAAGGGCCAGCAACCCCACAACGGTCAAAACAGTTATGAGCAGTGTCAGCGATAGCGCACCGGGAAACCCCGGGTCGCGCACCGATTCTAGATATGGCTCAAAAGTGAACCCGGCAGTGGGCACGTAGATACTGAAGGCGAAAGCGCACAGCATGGGCACCGCAATGTAGAGCGCCACCAGGATGATCAAAGCCCAGCTGAGCCCCGGCGCCACGACACGGACATCCCGAGCCGCGCGCGTTTTCCGACTCACGTGAACCACTTGAGACTCCGTTTCTGCAGGGGCATGTAGATGAGCAAGACGATTAGGGCCACGACGATCATGTTGACACCCAGCGCCATGGCGACATTCTCCTGGCCAGCCAGGTTGCCACCGGCCAGTCCACTGTCGATGCGCAGGCTGATGAGGGGTACTCCGCCGCCGCCGATCAGGGCCGCCGCCGACGCGTGGGTCGCAAACGATGCCCCGAAGAGCAGGACGAAGCCGCTCAGAATCGCTGGAGTGGCGATAGGCAAGCCGATCTTCTTCCAGAACTGCCAGCTGGTTGCCCCCACGGAGGCGGCCGCCTCCTTCCATTCCACGCGCAGGCCGGCCAGGGTGGGGAGAACAACCATGACCATGGTCGGTATCAGAAAATACTGATACATCAGAATGAGTCCGCCACTGCTGTAGAGGGTGAAGCCCAGGTCTGTGAGCGACAAAAGTCCGGTGATAATGCCGGCGTTGCCGACCGCTGCAATGAAGGAGAAAGCGAGAGGAACACCTCCGGAATTGGCCAGTACGCTCGTGAGCACGGTGACCACAGCGGTGAGTTTCCTGGAGCGCGTAGTGAGAATAGCCTGCGCGAGGGCCAGACCGATGACGCCGCCGACCAGCGCTGCGATCACGCTAATCTGCAGGCTGTTTCGCATTGCGTCCCAGGATGCGCCCCGAAAACTGGCCGCAAAGTTGACCAGGCTGGGCACGTAGCTTCCCGGCTCGTTCACGTCAGCGACCCGGAACGCCGACAGCACAATGCCGCAGACCGGTATGCCCAAAAAAAGTACGATGAAGATAAGAAACGGGATGAGTCCCCAGAAGGAAGCGCCGGTCCGGCGTTCGGCCCGGGCACGCAATGAATCAATGCGACATATCGCCCGCTCGATCGCACCAGGGGCTGAGGGGGCGTTTCGCGTGGCCACCGTGGGGGTCACGAGGCGACCGCTGCATCCCACTTCTCAGCGAGGAGCAGGTTGGCGGAGCTGCGCTGAGCTTCCGACGGAAGCTCGAATCCGTTCACAACGATCGGGAGCTTGTCGGCCGCAGCCGTGTCGACAGCACCGGACTGGATCAGGGCATCGAATCGCACGGGTCGGGTGTAGCCATTGAGCAGGATGTTCTGGCCCTCATCGGAGTACATGAAATCGATCCATAGGCGGGCCGCAGCCGGGTGCGGGGCGTCCGCGTTGATTGACGCGGCGTAGTAGGACGCCATGGTGCCGTCGGTCGGGATGACCACCTGAAAATCGACACCAGCCGCGGCAGTGTCATCGGCCACGGCCAAATTGAGGTAATCCCAGTTGATGATGATGGGGGTTTCACCGGTTTCCAGGGTGCCGGCGTTGGCCTCGACGGGAATGAGGATGCCGCGCGCCGACAACTCCGCCATGAACTCGATACCGGGCTGGATGTCGTCGAGACTGCCACCCATCGCCATCGCTGCGGCCCAGACTGCGTTGAAGCCAGATTCGCCCTGGGCGGGATTCCCGGTGAGGGCGACCTTGCCGACGTACTGCGGGTCATCGAGTTGGGCGAAGGAGGTGGGACACACCGCGACTGCGGCCGCGTCACACCCGATGGTGACGTAGCCGCCGTACTGGTTCGTCCACATGCCCTCGGCATCGGTGAGTGATGGGTCAATGTCAGCGACCGTCGCCGGACGATATTCGGCCAGGAGTCCCTCAGCACTGGCACTGTTGGCGAAGGAAACTCCAGTGTCGAGGTAGTCCAGGGACCGACTCTGGCCGACGCGGTTCTTGATGGCGTTGACCTGGTCCTGACTGGAACCGGCCGAAGTGTCGTTGTCCACCTCGATACCGTAGGTAGCCGTGAATTTTTCAATCAAGACGCCGTAATTTGCCCAGTCCGGATACAGGCCCATGACGTTCAGAGTTCCTTCAGCCTGCGCAGCGCTCACGAGGTTGTCCAACCCACCGCCGGTCTCGACGGAGGTCGCGGCCGCCCAGTCGACGTCCCCGGCAGTGTTGGTGGAGGTACTGGTACAACCAGACAGTCCGAGTGCGCTGACAAGCAGGACTGCGGGCAGGTAACGGCGGCGCGACGTGTTCATGGAAATCCTCTTCAGCCAGAATGATCGTGTACGAGTGGGTCGCCGACGGAGACTCCCAAGGCAAAAGGTCATCGTTCACTCGACTTATCTAGTGAACTTTGATCGTTGACGATTGAAGTTCACTAGAGAAGTTTGGCCGGGATGGGTAAATTAAGTAACGAAAGGGTGAACGCTCGGTGAACCCCCAAGCGTGAGGCCGGTCCGGTCACGCTACGTTGCGGTGACGCAATACTTTGGAAGGTGAACCAGGCCGGGCTGTCAAAGCCAGGCCGCACACAGTGAGGTTGGGCGTGGCAAGATATCACGACATCGCAGAAGCCATTCGAGGCGCAATTACGCGGGGGCTCTACGCACGCGGGAGTCAACTGCCCAGCGAACGTGTGCTCTCCGAAGAATTCGCCGTTGCCCCCGGTACTATCCGGCAGGCGCTGGGCGAGCTCGAAACCGAGGGAGTTTTAGCCTCCCGTCGCGGCAGTCGGCGCACCGTCATCGGTGAGCCCCGGTCGGCAGTGACGTTTGAAGAGTTTCGGAGTTTTGCCCAATGGGCGTCGTCGCGCGGGCGCGTACCGGCTGGCCAGGTCATCTCGGGGGTGTGGCAGAACGCTTCGCCGCTCGACCGCGAGGCACTTCGGTTGCCGGTCGCTGCTCGCGTGTTCTGTGTCGTGCGGGTCCGCCTGCTCGACGGCGATGCCATCATGGTGGAGCGCACCCGCTACCGGGATTCGGTCGGCGCCGAGGTGGAGCGGATTCCGTCCGACTGCCCGTCGGTGACTGCCTGGCTCGCAGCGACGGCCAAAATCACCTTCTCCCGCGCGGAGCACCAGTTTTCCGCCTGTCCAGCAGGGGCGGAAGATGCCCGGCTGCTCGATGTGCGCCGCGGATCCCCGATGCTCATGCATAAACGGATGAGTTTCAGCCGCGACGGCGTGCCGCTGGAATGGTCGGTCGACCGCTACGTCGCCGACACGATCAGCCTTGTGGTCGACAACTCCCTCAACGCCAACGCCTTGCGCTGGAAATGACTGCGAGAGCTAGCGTGCCAGAGTGGGCCCCCGGCATCCATTCACCGGAGCGCCACCGGCTCGGCTAACCCTTGGTCGACCCGGCGAGCAGTCCGCGCACGAAGAAGCGTTGCAGGGCGAAGAACACGATCAGCGGAACCAGAATCGACAGGAAGGCACCGGCCGTGAGCAGATGCCAGTCCTGCCCACGGGCACCGGAGAGTTCGGCGAGCAGTTTGGTCATCGGGGCGACCGCGCCGTCCGCGAAGATCAGCGCCACCAGCAGGTCGTTCCAGACCCAGAGAAACTGGAAAATGGCGATCGACGCGATGGCCGGCATGGTCAACGGCAGTACGATGCGAAAGAAGATCTGTCCGTGGCCGGCACCGTCGACCCTGGCCGCTTCAATGACCTCGCTCGGTATCTCCGAGACGAAGTTGTGCAGCAGGTAGATGGCCAGGGGAAGAGCGAACATGGTGTGCGCGATCCACACTTGCGAATAGCCGCTGCCGGGATTGAGTGCCGCGACGACCGGAAACCCGAAAACCGTGCCACCGGAGAAGAACTGCAGCAATGGCACGAGGGCCATCTGAATCGGCACGATCTGCAAGGCAAAAACGCCGATGAACATGGCGTTCTTACCCCGAAAGTCAATCCAGGCGAAGGCATAGGCGGCGAGGCTGGCAATCATCAACGGGATGAGCGTGGCCGGCAAGGTGATCGCGATCGAGTTGATGAATGACCCGGCCAGGTTGAGCTGGCTGTTGCCCGCCGCCAGCGCCGCCGTGTAGTTGTCGAAGGTGACCCCGGTGTTGGTGAAAATAGTCCACCAACCGGTGGTGCGTACCTGCTGCGCCGGCCGGAAGGACGACACCAATAGTCCCAGCGTGGGGATAGACCACAGCACCGCGATGAGGAGCGCCCCAATGGTCGCCCCGCGGCTGGTGAGCCGTTTTTTGGTGTTGCGGGCGATAGGCGACTCCATCCGGCGCACGCCACGACGAAGTCGTCGCGTGGTCTGGGCGTCCACAGGAAGCCGTACAGGCATAACGGAGCTCATCGAATTTCCCTCTGCTTCTTGATCTGACGGGCGTTGTAGACGACGATCGGCAGCACCAGCAGAAACAGCACCAGGGCGAAGGCGGCTGAACGGCCCTGCTCGAAATTCTTGAACTGGGTGTACATCTCGTTAGCCACGACGCTGGTCTCGTTTGACCCGGCCGTGGTGGTGCGCACAATGTCGAAGACCTTGAGCGAAACAATAGAAATTGTTGTCAGAACGACCACGAGGGCGCTGCGGATGCCGGGGACGGTCACGTTCACGAACTGCTCCCAGGCGTTGGTGCCATCGAGCTCGGCCGCCTCCATTTGCTCGGTCGGTACGCCCTTGATGGCGGCAGACAGCACCACCATGGCGAACCCGGTCTGTACCCAGATCAAAATCACGATGAGAAACAGGGTATTGAACGGGGACACCGAGAGAAAGTCGACCGGCTGCCCGCCGAACATGACCACGAGCTGGTTCAGCAGGCCGATCTGCTCCTGGTCGGCTGGGCGGGCCGTGTAGACGAAGCGCCAAATAATGGATGCTCCCACCAGGGAGATGGCCATCGGCATGAAGACCAGAATCTTGAAGTACTTCTCACCGCGGCTCTTATCGATGAACACGGCGTACGCGAGCCCGGCGATGGTCGAGATGGTCGGAACGATCAGCACCCAGACAACGGTGTTGAGCACGATACGCACGTTCTCGGGCTGGGTGAAGATCCAGGCGAAGTTGTCCAGGCCAACGAACCGGTCACCGCGAGCGCTCATGAAGGCCTGCACCGTGGTTTGAATGGTCGGAATGACCAGGCCGATGCCGAGCAGGATAACGGCCGGGGCGAGAAAACCGACCAGCTGAAAGAGGTAGCCAGCCCCCTTGCGCGCGCGGTAGTCGATGTAGAAGAAGCCGAGTCCTAGGGCACCGGCCCCGATGATGGCCCAGGTGTAGGAGTTGGCAACCAGCAAAATCAGCAGTGGTGCCAGAACGCAGACGGCAAGACGAATGATCGTGTAGCCCCGGCCAGAGCGTGGGGCGATCTCGACGAAAAACAAGATGGCACCAACAACGACACCGAAAGCCAGGATGACGATGGGGACTTGCGCCAGCGCCGGTAATTGCGCCAGCCAGGAGAAGAAAGCGGACATCTGAAACCTTCCGAGTACGACAGTAAACCCTGGTATTCGCCCGACAACCGGTGAAAACGTATCGATAACGCACACCTGCCACGCACGGTGTACCGCCCAGTTCGAAGCGGACGGCACACCGTTTTCATGCCTGAGTGATGGCTGCTTCAGCTAGCTGGACGGCCAGCCAGCTTCGATGCTCGTGAGCACCTCGTCGGTCGGGGTGCCGTTGATCCAGCTGACGATGCCCTTCCAGAAGGTTCCCGATCCCACAGCGCCCGGCATCAGGTCGGAACCGTCAAAGCGGAAGGTGGTTTTCGGGTCCTGCAGGATAGTGATCGCTTCCTGCAGAATGGGGCTCGTTGCTTTGGAAGCGTCGAGGCCCTTGTTTGCGCTGATCACGCCGCCGAGACCGACCCGGCTATTCGCCCAGTCAGCGCTCGAGAGGTATTCCAGCACCTTCTGGGTGTCGGCGTCATCGGAGAAAGCTCCGACGATTTCGCCGCCACCGGTGACTGCCTGGCCACCGGCCTTGACCGAGGGAGTGATGAAGGCCCAGACGTCGGCATCCGGTCCGACTGTTCCGCCCGCGTCCTTGATGAATCCGTCGAAGAAGGAGGCCTGGTGGGTCAGCGCGCAGGTGCCGTTGGAGATGGGGGTGGCCACATCTCCGAACGGGGTGCTGTTGATCGACTTGACGTCGCCAAAGGCGGCGTTGACGTAATTGGGGTTGAGCAGAATTTCACCGACGGAGTCAAAGGCCTTTTTGATGGCCAGGTCAGTGAAGGGGATCTCGTTGGTGACCCATTTGTCGTAGGTCTCGGCGCCGGCCTGGCGCAGCACGAGGTCTTCGACCCAGTCGGTGCCGGGCCAGCCGGTGGCGTCACCGGAGCCGAAGCCGGCGCACCAAGGTTGCGTGCCGGTCTTTTCCTGGATGGTCTTGGTGACGGCGAGCAATTCGTCCCAGGTGGTGGGAACTTCAACGCCCCACTCCTGGAATTTCGCCGGCGAATACCAGATGAAGCCCTTGACGCTGGCCATCAGCGGAGCGCCGTACAGGGTGCCGTCCACGGTGCCGTAGGCCTTCCAGTCGGCCGACCAGTTCTTGTCGACATTAGCTGTGACGGCGGCGGGTGCTGGCTTGAGGAAGTTGCGGGACGCGAGGTCCTTCATCAGCCCGGGCTGCGGAAAGATCGCGATGTCGGGAGCGTTGCCGCCCTGCGCGCGGATAGAGATCTGGGATTCGAATTCCTTCGACGATTCATATTGAATGTCGATCTTGTTGTCTTTCTCCCAGCCAGCCCAGGACTGCTCGAGCAGCTGCGCTTCAGTGTCGGCGATCGTGCCGTAGACGGTGACGACGCCATCGCCCTTCGCGCCCGAGTCAGCGGTGGTGGCACCGGGTCCGCCGGAACAACCAGCCAGTGCCAGACCAGCTATCGCCGCCATGGCAATCGGTGCTGTAATTCGACGGTGCAGGGAAGGCCGCATCTTGTTTCTCCTCTTTGAGTGGTGCCGGATCAGGTTGTGCACGTGTGAACTGTGAATAGAGCTGGCGTTACCGAGGTGGAATCAACCGTTGGGACAGGTCTTTTGATCGGATCTCGGGAACCGGTTCCAGACCATAAATTACGTCACCCGAACGGGGATAGCAAGTCCGGAAATATAACAAAATGGCAAAGATCAGAGCCATATCGTCGCCCGATATCAAAGTTTAGCGGCTGCATCGTAGGAGAATCAAGGGATATCATGGAACCGATTCCATGCCCGGCAAACGCACGCTAGGGTATGAGAAGCAGTCACCACAGACGGAGGCACAGATGAGCGCGATCGCCGATGTCGCGCGCCTCGCCGGAGTGGCCAAAGCCACGGCCAGCCGTGCGCTGAGCGGTCGTGGCTATGTCTCCACGGAGACCCGAGCAAAGGTCATCGCTGCTGCCCGGCAAATTGGGTACGTCGCGTCACCGAACGCCGCAAGTCTTGTGACCGGCCGCACCCAGAGTGTCGGTGTGATCATCCCGTACATCAGCCGCTGGTTTTTCGGGGAGGTCCTGGAGAGCCTGGAATTAGCCTTGCTCGAACACGGCTACGACATGACGCTCTACAACCTTCCGCCTGCTTCCCCCGAGCGTGACCGGGTCTTTGAGTTCTTCCTGGCCCGCAAACGATTCGACGGTATTATCTCGGTCTGCGTCGCGCTGAGCGAGCAGGAGGTCGACCAGCTGCATCGCCTTCGCCGTCCCCTCGTCGGCATCGGCGGGCCCATCCGCGGCGTGGCCACAATCGAGATCGACGACGTCGCGGCCGCGCGACTGGCCACCGAACACCTGCTCAGCCTCGGTCATCGCGACATCGTGCACGTGGGTGGCAGCCAGGCCGACGAGATGGACTTCGAGGTACACAGTAATCGGCTGCGCGGTTTTGAGGCTGCGATGACGGAAGCCGGACTGCCGGTCAGTGGATGCTTTTACTCCTCTGATTTCACCATGCCTGGTGGGTACGCCAGGGGCCTGGCCATTCTCGGAGATCCGCGCCGTCGTCCTACCGCGATCTTCGCGGCGAGTGACGAGATTGCCTTCGGGCTGGTTCTCGCGGCCCGCGAGCTGGGTATCCGGGTACCCACCGAGCTCAGCGTCATCGGCATCGACGGGCACCCGCACTCCGAGATGTTTCGTCTGACCACCCTCGCGCAGCATCCGCGCACCCAGGGCCAACTCGCCGTGCGCACGCTGCTGGACGGACTCGCCAGCGGGAGCAGCATCGGCGCATCGACCATTTTGCCCACCAGCCTGGTCATCCGGTCGAGCACCAGTGCGCCGCGCGCGCTTCGCGCTTTGCGGGCCGAATGACGAGCGATTCACGCGCCGGCGTGCGCGACCAACCGGGAACTCATCACCACGAATGAATGACGGCGGGTACGACACAGGGGGCGCCGTCTCCTTACGGAAATGACGCCCCCTACGCAATGACCGGCACGAAGCCGGTCGGCTACGCCTCAATCAGAGCCCCTCACGGGGCCGAGATTACTTGAGGGTAACGGTGGCGCCGGCTTCTTCGAGCGAAGCCTTGGCCTTGTCAGCAGCGTCCTTGGCAACGCCCTCGAGGACGGCCTTCGGCGCGCCATCGACAACGGCCTTGGCCTCGCCGAGGCCCAGGCTGGTGAGCTCGCGCACAACCTTGATGACCTGGATCTTCTTGTCGCCGACGGCGTCAAGGATGACGTCGAATGCGGTCTGCTCTTCAACCTCTTCAGCAGCAGCGGCGGGGCCAGCGGCTCCGGCAGCGGCGATGGGAGCGGCTGCGGTGACCTCGAAGGTCTCCTCGAACGCCTTGACGAACTCGGAGAGCTCGATGAGGGTCAGGCCCTTGAACTGCTCAAGCAGGTCTTCAGTGGAAAGCTTTGCCATGATGTACTCCTTTTAGTTTCTTAAAAATTCGTGAACCGTGATGCCAGGCAGATGCCTAGTTCGCGGACTCCTGCTTCTCACGCAGCGCGTCGATGGTGCGAACAGCCTTCGACAGCGGTGCCTGGAAGAGATAAGCGGCTCCGAACAGCGATGCCTTGAAGGCGCCGGCCAGCTTGGCCAGCAGCACCTCGCGGGACTCGAGGTCGGCAAGCTTGCCAACCTCCGCTGCGGTGAGCGGATTACCGTCAAAGTAACCGCCCTTTACCACCAGGAGAGGGTTTGCCTTGGTAAAGGCACGCAGGGTCTTCGCGACGGCGACGGGGTCTCCGTGCACGAAGGCGATAGCGGACGGACCGACAAGTTCCTCGTCGAACGAGGTGATGCCGGCCTTGTTGGCCGCAATCTTGGTGAGCGTGTTCTTTACCACGGCGTACGTGGCGTCCTCACTGATGGACGTACGCAGGCTCTTGAGCTGCGCAACAGTGAGACCGCGGTACTCGGTGAGCAGAACGGCGGTCGAGCTCTGGAATTTCTCCGTAAGCTCGGCGACCGTTGCTTCCTTGTTCGCCATGGTGCTCCTCATTAATAATCATGTGCCGGGTAGCCCGGGGCGCAGACATGAAAAAAGCTCCAGCGCAGGGCGCCGGAGCTTGGAGAACAACCTAAAAGACTGTACCTGAACTTCGAACACCTGCGCGGGCCGTTCACGTGAATGAACCTTCGTCTGCACTTCTGTCTTTCAACAGGGCGCAGCAACCGGCGGTCTGTGGCTAGAGATCAGCATAGGCGAGCGGTCGACGCTGTGCAAATCGCAAGCGGATGACAAATGGTTGACATTGGTCTACTAGTTACGTATAGTTGGCCGTTGTCAACTACTTGCAGGAGTTTCATGAGTCGCGCATCTCGCCGCAGCACAGCATCCGTTCGCCACGCCCCCAACGCCAACGGGTCGATGAGCCATCGCCAGGTTTTGGAGTCCCTGTCCGGCCTGCTGCTGGGTATCTTCGTCTCGATTCTGGCCGGCACGGTCGTCGCCACCTCGTTGCCCCTGATCATCTCCGACCTCAAGGGCGACCAGTCGGCCTACACCTGGGTCGTCACCAATACACTGCTGGCGACCGCCGTTTCGACACCCATCTGGGGCAAGTTTGCCGACCTGTTCAACCGTAAACTGCTCATTCAGCTCGCCCTGGTGGTCTTCGTGCTTGGCTCAGCACTGGCCGGATTCGCTCAGAACACCGACACGCTCATCGTGTTCCGCATCATGCAGGGGCTCGGTGGCGGCGGTCTTGCCGCCCTCAGCCAGATCATCTTGGCCGACATCATCAGCCCCCGCGAGCGCGGCCGGTACGCCGGACTGTTCGGCGCCGTCATGGCTCTGGGCACCATTGGCGGGCCGCTGCTCGGCGGCGTCGTAACGGATGCTTTCGGCTGGCGGTGGAACTTCTTCATCGCGCTGCCCGTTGCTATTGTGGCCATCATCCTGCTGCAGGTCACCCTGCGCCTGCCCGAACGCATCAAGCGCGTGGTGAGCATCGATTACCTGGGCATCGTGCTGATCAGCTCCGGCGTGTCGCTCCTGTTGATCTGGGTCACCCTGGCCGGCAACTCGTTCGACTGGGCATCGCTGCCGTCATTGGCCATGGTGCTCGGCTCGGTCATTTTGCTGATCTGTGCCGTTATCGTCGAGTTCACGGCAAAAGAACCAATCATTCCGCTCGACCTGTTCAAGAATCGCACCGTCACCCTCGCCGTTATCGCGAGCCTCTCGGTGGGTGTCGCCATGTTCGGCACCTCGGTCTTTCTCAGTCAGTACATGCAACTCGCCCGCGGTGCAACGCCGACCGAGTCCGGCCTGCTCACCATCCCGATGATGGGCGGCCTGCTGATCTCCTCCACGTTCTTCGGCAACCTGATCAGCCGCACCGGCAAGTGGAAATCGATCATGGTCTCCGGCAGCGTGCTCGTACTGGACGGTTCGCTGCTGCTCGGATCGCTGCGCTACGACACGAGCCTGGTCTTCGTGGGCGTGTTCATGTTCATCCTCGGCGCCGGCGTTGGCATGATCATGCAAAACCTCGTGCTCGTCGTGCAGAACACCGTAGACATCAGCCACCTCGGTGTGGCCACCAGCACCGTCACCTTCTTTCGCAGCCTCGGCGGCACCGTGGGCGTTGCGGTGATGGGCTCCGTGCTCGGCACCGTGGTGGCGCAGTACATCCGCGACGGTGCCGGCGCTCTCAGCCCGGCCACTCAAGCTGTCGCCGCAGAGACCCTCGGTGAGGGCACCATTCCGCAGGTGTCGCTGCTACCGGCGGCCCTGCGCGTTATCGTGGAGTCGGCCTACGGAATCGGAGTGGGCGACGTGTTCCTCCTCATGGTGCCGTTGGCCGTGATCACCCTCGTGACGATCGCTTCGCTGCCCAACATTCCGCTGGGAACCATGACCGGCATCGACCGGGAGCGGAGCGCCGCTGCTGCTGGCCAGGCCGCTTCACCGGCGACCGGCCGGATCCTGGTCGACGTGAGTGCGGCATCCGTTGCCCTGCCGACGTCAGCCACCGAATTGGGCGAGGGTAAAATTCGATCATGACCATACTCACCACGGATGCTGCCGTGGCGGCCGTCGAGGAGCAGATGACGGTACTGGCGGGGAATATCCGCGTCAGTATGCGCGACACTGCCCTGTTCATCGACCCGACCCTGCAACCGTTCGGGCTCAAGTTCATGCGCACGCTCGAGCGTTGCGGGCCAACCCACGCTAGCGCCCTGGCCGAGAATCTGGTGGTCGATAAGAGCATCATCAGCCGCCAGGCCAGAGCGCTGCTCGATCTGGGGCTGATCAAGACGCAGACCGACGTCGACGATGGACGGGTGAAGTACTTCGCGCTCACCCCCCTGGCCGTGAAAAAGCTCGCCGAGGTGCGAGCCAACAAGTCGACACGCCTGCTCAGCCGTCTGCAGAACTGGTCGGGCGACGATCTCACCCGGTTTGCCGAGCTGCTCGCCCGGCTGAACACTCCCGACTGAACACTCAGGGCTGACCCCCGTCAGGCCAGCTCGTCAGGCCAGCTCGTCAGGCCAGCTCGTCAGGCCAGGGGCAGCGAGACGCGGAAGGTTGTCTGGCCGGGGCGGCTGTCGACGGTGACCTCGCCGTGGTGCGCGGCGACGACCGCCGCCACGATGGCCAAACCGAGGCCGGTGCTTCCGGTACTCGGCGCGCCCGTGGCGTTGGCGGCGCGAAAACGTGAGCTGTCGCCGCGGGCAAAACGCTCGAACAGGGTGGCTGAAAGCTCCTCGGGAATGCCGGGACCATCATCCGTCACCGATACCACCGCGTGTTCGTCGTGCTCGGCGAGCGCGACCAGAACCGTGGTGCCAGCATTGGTGTGCACTCGCGCGTTGGCGAGCAGGTTGGCGATCACCTGGCGCAGACGCGGTTCGTCGCCGATCGCCTCGAGGGGTTCGTCGGGCAGGTCGAGGGTCCAGACGTGATCGCGGCCGGCGGCGTGGGCATCGCTGACGGCATCGACGAGCAGCATGGTGAGATCCACCGGCTGCATGTCGCGCTCGCGGCCCTCGTCGAGGCGGGCGAGCAACAGCAGGTCTTCGACCAGCCCCGTCATGCGCACCGACTCCGACTCGATCCGACCGAGTGCGTGCATCGCGTCGGGCGGCAATTCCTGGCCGCTACGCCGGGTGAGTTCGGAGTAGCCCCGAATGGAGGCCAACGGCGTGCGCAATTCGTGACTCGCGTCGGCGACGAACTGGCGCACTTTGCGCTCGCTGGCCTGCCGCGCTTCCAAGGCGCGGTTGACATGGTCGAGCATGCGGTTGAGCGCCGCGCCGACCCGGCCCCCTTCGGTACGCGGGTCGGTGTCCCCCGCCGGAACCCGATCATCGAGGGACACCTCGCCGCGGTCGAGGGGCAGCTGCGCCACCCGAGTGGCCGTCGCTGTCATGCGTTGGAGGGGACGCAGGGCCAGCCGCACCACCCAGGCGGCAATGACGGCGACCACGACAAGCCCCGCGAGCGAGACCAGGCCAATGATCACAGCCAGCTGGGCTGCGGTGGCCGCCACTCCGGTCAGGGGCAAACCGACCAGATAGAGCGTGCCGGAGTGGGACGTATCGACCTGCACCCGATAGTCACCGAGCTCACCGCCGAGATCGACGGTTACTGGCGCCAACTGGTTGACGTGGTCGGCGAGAAGCTGCACCTGCTGGGTGGTGAGCGCTTCGATCACGCCGCTGCGGTCGTCGGTATAGCCGGTTGTGACGGTGGATTTATCGTAAACCAGCGCGAGCAGACCGGGCGGTTGGGCGGGTCCACTGAGAATACTGTCGGCTGTCGGCGTGCCAAAGTAGCGGCTCCCCGGAAGGTCGCCGGAACGATCGCCGTCGTTGTCACCGACACCGCCAAGCGCAACGCCCGATCGGTCAACGGCGGAGGCCAGCTGCACGTCGAGGCGATCAAGCAGGGACGCGCGCAAAATAACCACGCTCACCACGCCGATCGTGACGCTCACGAGCGCGAGCAGCCCGACCACGGTGAGCACGAGACGCCGCTGCAGAGTCCAGGGCGAGCGGAGTCGGTTGAGGCGGCGCGGCATCCGCTGCTTGGTCATACCGTCTTGAGCATGTAACCGGCGCCACGCACCGTGTGGATCATCGGCTCCCGGCCGGCATCGATCTTCTTGCGCAGGTAAGAAATGTAAATCTCGACAACGCTCGACTTGCCGCCGAAGTCGTAGCTCCAGACCCGGTCGAGAATTTGCGCCTTGCTGAGTACCCGGCGCGGGTTACGCATAAGAAAACGCAGCAGTTCGAATTCGGTCGCGGTCAGTTCGATGGCTTCGCTATCGCGGAAGACCTCATAGCTGTCTTCGTCGAGGGTGAGGTCGCCGACGTTGATGCGGGGGTCGGTTGAGTCTGCAACGGCGAGGGTGGAGCGGCGGATAAGGCCGCGCAGCCGAGCGACGACTTCCTCGAGGCTGAAGGGTTTGGTGACGTAATCGTCGCCGCCGGCGGTGAGCCCCGCGATGCGGTCGTCGAGCGAGTCCTTGGCGGTGAGAAAGAGCACGGGAGTCTCGTAGCCGTCGGCGCGCACCCGCTGCAGCACCTGCAGGCCATCGATGTCGGGCAGCATGATGTCGAGCACGATGGCGTCCGGCCGAAATTCGCGGGCGATGGTCAGCGCCTGACGGCCTTCGCCGGCGGTGCGCACCTCCCAGCCTTCGTAGCGCAGGGCCATCGAGAGCAGATCGGTGAGCGTGGGCTCGTCGTCAACGACCAGAACCCGGATGGCGCTGCCGTCGGCCTTGGTCAGGCGCGGGCCGTGGCCGGTGTGGGTGCTCTCACGTGTGCTCATTCTGATGAGTATCCGGCAGTTGCCTATGAACGCGCTATGAGTGCACCGTCGGATGCCTGTGGCCCGCCTAGCCGTCAAGGGCAGCCAGCAAGGCCGGCGCGGGCACGAACGCCGCGCTGGCGAAGAGTCGCCGGCAGCCGTCGAGCTCGACCTGGATCGGACTGTCCAGCCGGGTGCCGGCGCGCTGGGGCCAGATCACCGCGAATCGGGTGAGGTCGGCCGTGCACTCGGGGGCGGGCAGAGCGGATGCTGCGGCCGGAAGCAGCGCTGTGGCATCCGCTCCAAGGATGGTCGCGCTGTCGAAGGTACCGAACGGCAGGGTAAGCATGGAGCCCAGCGCGTGGTTGCTGGATTCCATGCCGTCACCGTCCCTCAGCTTCCCGGACTCGGATGCGGTGGTCGGGTCCACCGTGTAGAAGCAGACGCTCGCGCCGTCGACGCCCTCGTAGGACACAACTTCTGCCGGGGGCACGGGAACCGGCAGGATGTTTTCGCCGACCTCGCCGGTGGTAGTGGACGTCGGCAAGCCGGTGACCCCGAACTGCAGCGATTGCTCAGGCGTGCCAGCGCTCATGACGCAGCCGGCGTCGAGGGCCGGGCGGGTGATCTCGAGCACGAGTGGCAGTTTTACCGTGCCGGTCAACGCGAGCTTCTCGAGCGCTTTCCACGTCGCCCGCTTGGTCTTGCCGCAGGCGGTGCTCGGCCAGGCCACCCGCATCGCCTCACCCGGAGCGTTTTCAAGCCACAGCTCCGGCACGAACTCCATGTCGGCGGTGCAGGCCTGATTGAACCCGGCCTCGTCGCTGGGTTCGGCGAGCGCAGACAGTAGCGGACCGAAGTCTCCGGTGCGGGTCTCGACCGTCACGGCTGCCCAACGGCCTTGGTCGTCGTCGACGCTACCGGAGAAAGTACAGAGGTACGCGGCGACCGGTTCAAAGTCGGCCGGAACCATGCCCGGCTCCGGGGCGTCGGGGTGCGTGGCCGTCAGATCGGTCTGGGGGGGGGCAGCGCCTTCCCGGAAAACCATCCATTCGTTCTTGAGGTTGGGCGCCTGGCAGTCGACGCCGGCGACGAGCTGCGCCACCGGAGTGCCAGTCGCAGCCGGGTAGCCGGGGAGGCCGGCGCATCCGCTGAGCAGCAGGGCCAGCGTGACGGCCCCGGCGAGCGTGAATCGTACTGGAAGCTGCAGCGCCATCTGTTCCCCCGATTGGTTGCCGTCGTCTCAGGCTAGCGAACCCCGGTCTCGTCGCGATAACAATTCTCACGGCAGCGGATGCGTGACTACCGCTGGGCAGACGGGCCTGGCGTCGGCCGCACGAGCGGCCTCAATCAGGCCGCGCCCCGTGGCGGTGGCGCGCCGACCGGTCCCGCGGGGACACAATAGAGGAGTGCCAAATTCCACGCTGTTTCTGTTCAACCTGGACCAGACTTTAGCGCACCCCGCTGTATTGACTGTGCTGCCGACAGCGGAACGTCCACCAGCACCGGCGCCGCACACATTGCGCATCGTCGCCGACTCGACCGACCGGGTGGCCTGGCTGCGCGCGCGTAACCAGGGCATCACCGCAACGGATGTCGCCAAACTGTCGACCCCGAAATCCATCGTGAACGCCGCACACGACAAAATGCACGGTACGAGCTTCTCCGGCAACAGTTACACCGACCATGGTCGCGCCCGAGAACCCGTCATCGCCGCGTGGGTGCTGGAAAACTACGGCATCGAGCCGAGCACGAACCTGTTTCGGTCGCTCGGGCATCCGCGGCATCTGGCGACCCCCGACGGCGTCGGCGTCGTAGCCGGCGGCGACCTGCACCTGGCCGAGATCAAGACCACGAGCAAACCGTGGCGCAGCATTCCGCGCAGCTATCTGCGGCAGGTGTGGTGGCAGCAGTATGTGCTCGGTGCCGACCGCACCCTGCTGGTCTGGGAAGAGCACCTCGACTTCGTACCGGTGGCGGCCGTACCCGAATGTCGCTGGATCGAGCGGGACGAAGACCAGATCGCCATTCTGGTCGGGCTCGCCAATGCCCTGATCGACAATCTCGACGAGCAGGCTCGTCGCTAGTCTCCCTCTTTTTGCGGACGGGGCCTGGGCCCCGTCCCCGGGCCCAGGTTATAAACTAGGCCCGCGTTCGGGGCCCGGGCCCCGTTCGCAGTGCATGGGCGGAGAATGCAGCACAATGGGGAGCATGGCTCCTGAATTCGAACTGCCGCAGACCATGCGCGCCCTGGTCATCGACGAGACCGGCGCCCCCGAAGTGTTGCACTTGGCCGATCGAATGCTGCCACGCCAGATTGTCGACGAGGTTCTCGTCAAGGTCATCGCGGCCGGTCTCAACCCGATCGACGCCAAGACGCGCTCCGGCACGGGTGTCGCGGCCGCCATCGAGAGCTACCCGGCCATTCTCGGCAACGATTTCAGCGGAATCGTTGTGCGCGCTGCCTTCGAGGCCGCGCCCCTCCAGCCGGGCGATGCCGTCTATGGCATGGGCCGGGTGCCGCGCATCGGTGGCAGTTTCGCCGAGTATGTCTCGGTGTCGAGCATGAGCGTCACCCGCAAACCCGCCCGGCTCAGTCATGCCGAGGCGGCCGCGGTTCCCCTTGCGGCTCTGACCGCATGGGGCATGGTCAAGCTGGCCGGAGCCGCCCCCGGGCAGTGCATGCTCGTGCACGCCGCCAGCGGCGGCGTCGGCCACTTCGCAGTGCAGTTCGCCCGGGTTCTCGGCGCCCACGTGACCGCCACGGCATCGACCCGCAACCTCGATTTTCTGCGCGAGCTCGGCGCCGACGAGGTCATCGACTACACGACAACGCGCTTCGAAGACGTGGTCCACGACCTCGACTCGGTCATCGACCTCATTGGCAACGTGCATGACGACACCGGCACCCGTTCCCTCGGTGTGCTGCGCCCCGACGGCCTGCTCGTGAACGCGCCGACCGGCAGCTGGCCGACCTTGGCAGCGGATGCCGCAGCAGCAGGACGACGCGCAACCGATTTCAAGGTGTCCCCCGACGCACGCGTGCTCGACGAAATCTCGGCGCTGCTCGACGCGGGTATCGTGCGGGTGCACGTCGACTCGCTGTTCGACCTCGCCGACGGTGCCGCGGCCCATCGGCTGCTCGAGGAGGGTCATACCCGTGGCAAGATCGTGCTGCGCGTGTCCTAATCGTCAAGCGATTGACCGGTCATCACGAGCGCTCAGCCGCGCCCTTCCCCGTCGCGCCCGCGACGCCCGGCTGGCTGGTATCGGCTGTTCGCGAGCGAGTTCGTTTGCGATCAAGCACGCCTCCGGCGACCATGAATCCGGCGTAACCGAAAAGCGCGACGGTCAGCACGGGGATGATCCAAGCCCGGTTTGCCCCGTTGACCACGTTGTTGACGTAGCCGACGTAGGGCACCGCGTACCAGAGCCGGCCCTGAACCTGCTCAGCCAGCACCGGATCGTCGTCGGGCACGCTGTTGTTGTCACCCTGCACGATAAAAGAACGCGATCCGTCTGAGCTCGACGTGATCGAGATGATGCGGTGGGTCACGACCTTGGCATCATTCGACACCATTTGATACGTGACGACGTCGCCGATGCGCAGCGTCTCGGCGGCGACCGGACGCACGATGACCAGAGTGCCCGGTGGAAGCCCCGGCTCCATGGAGCTGGTCAGCACGGTCAGCGGGGTCGCGCCGGTCACCTTGGGAATCACCACGAGCAGCACCCCAAGACCGACAACGAGCAGGAGCAGGGCCGCGCTGAGCGCCAATCCGAGGTACCGCCAGATACTGCTCTCGGGGGGTGCGGGCGAAGCGGCTGCAAATTCCTGAGGTCGGTCGACAGACGCGAGTGTCTGATGTCCGGTCACGGCTCGCGCCGACGCCGGGTGACGAGAAGCCCGCCGACACCGAGCATCAGCCCTCCGCCGATGAGCGCGGGAATGGGCAGGTCGACACCGGTGCGCGGCAGGGCAACCGACCCGAGCGGCGCCGCCAGCACTGCCCCTGCCGCTGCCGTTGCCGTTGCCGTTGCCGTTGCCGGGATCAGTACGCCGTCGTCGTCGCACGCCGAAGGCCCGAACGGTCCGGCCTCTTTATCGCGCAGGGCGACCAGGATTCCCAGGTCGGCGCGCGTGTTTTGGGCGGTCAGCCCGGTCACGTTCATCATCTCGATGGTGAGCGCAACTCGCAGGGTTGCTCCGGCAGCGAGCGGCTGGGCCGGCGTGAGTACGGCGCAGTCCTCACCACCCCGTAGCGGAACTGTCGTCACGATGTCGGACGCGACGTCGTGGACACTCAGTGTGAGGTAGTCCGTCAGATCAGCGGATGCCCCGCCCGGCTCGCGCAGGCTCAGCCGCACGTTCGCGGGCGCGTCGCTCGGGTTCTGAATCCACAGCTCCGAGCGCATCGACCCGCCAGGAATCAACGTGCCGAAAGAGTCGAACAGCCCGGCAGGCAGGCTGCTGGCAAAATGCACTCCGTCGCTGCTGACCCGCATGTCGGTTGCTGCCCCGCGATTGGCCGTGTCGTTCAGCGCAGCACGCGCAGGAGTGGCGACCCCGGTAATCGCGACGAGCACAAGCACGCCCGCTGCCACGCGCGCTCCGATCAGATATCCGCTCATGGTGTCACCTCGACCAGGGTGAATTGCTGGTTGTCCTGGCTGGGAATCGTGGTGTCGCAGGACTGCATGGTGAGCGCGGTACCCGAAGCGCCCGATTGCATACAGTGTTTACTTACCTGCATGCTGCGAATCTGGAATGCTCCGGTCGTGTCATCAATGCTGATGAGAGCGAAGTGTCGCTCCAATCTCTGTGGTCCGCCATCTTCGACGCTCAGTGTCACGTCGGACGAGCCCTGCTTCTTAGCCCTGGAATCCCACACCCTGGCGTTCGTTTTTGCGTTGACCGTGTAGGCGCCCTCTCCATCCGCGACGAAGCGAAAGCTCGATGATGAGGCCGTCGAGCACAGCGTCGTTGCAAGAACTCTGCCTTCTTCTTGCGGAGCTGCGGCATCGACGCAGCTTCCGTCTGCGGTAACGACGTGGTACCAGGTATTCGGCGCCGGCACCTTTCTATCCGTCGTGACAGCGAGCACGTTCGAGGCTGCCAGACGGTTGTTGTCGCCATCCACGGAATACACCGTGTAACCGTAGGCAGTATTTGCCGTCAGGCCCGTGTCCGTGAAGGTGGTTGCGGTCTGCACCGACGAGACTGCCGTACTACCGCGATACAGCTGGTATCGCGTCACGGATTCATCGTTGGGCGCATCCCAGCTCAACGAGATGGAGCTGGCCGTCTTTCTAGCCGCAGCCAGCGACCGCGGCGCAGTGTCAGCCACTTTCTGCACGATTGTCAAGGTCGTCACCGGTGAGGTCCAGTTGGCGGCACGCGCTTGCAGATCCATTCGCGCCGTCATCGTCGTGCCGAGCGCGTTCCCAGCGGCCGCGCTGGTGATGGCGGTCTGCACGCAATAGCGCGCCGAAGCCCCCGCCGCCAGGGAGCCGCTGAGTACGACTCCACTCGCCCAGGTGCTGCTTCGTGTGCTGGTCGACGGCGTCGAAGCGCAGGTACCGGCCTCGGCGATCGCCCAGGTGCGCACGGTGATTGCCTCGGCGAACGAGGTCGGGGTAGACGAGGCTGAGCCGAGCACCAGACTGTAGCTGGCTGGCACACCTTCGTTAGATACCGAAATCAGCTTGGTGGTCGAGAGGCCGGTGGACGTGTACGTCGTCGCGAGCTCGGCAAACCCCGTCTGGCTGATCGTCACGGCGCCCGACCGAACGGATGCCGTGGGATGGACCGCCGCGGCGGTCCAGAGGGCTTGGGCAGCTCCAGAGCCTGAGAGGGTCAACAAGACAGCGCTCGCGATCGTGAGGGCTGACCGGGTAGCGGGCCAGCGAGGCCGGGATACCCGTCGGCGAACAGTCGAACGCCGTGTTCGCAGTCGCAGGGAACGCGGGAAGTGACGGTGCAATTTCACGGGCTAGACCTGTCGTCCATCAATCAAAAGTCCGAAACTGGTCGCAGTCTGGGATTGGCTGGCGCTCTGGGCATCCGCTGACAGCCCCACCGAGACGCAGAGTATTGCCGTAGCCCCCGGGGCGAGGGTCGTACCGAGCTCGGCAACCGGCGCGGAACGAAAAGTTCCGGTAATGGTCGGTGTCAGGCTCGACGTGCACTCGCTCACCGCCGACACTGTTCGAGCACCCACGATCAAGTCCTCAGACAATGCGGTCTGGGCCGTCGGCGGCGTCAGTCCAAAAAGCCGAAGCGCGAGCGACACAGTGCCGTCGTTTCGCACTTCGACCGTGCCGACATTTCTCGCTCCCGGATACAACGGGGCATTCGACAGCACGAGGGGTGACGTGATGCTGAGGGCTGCCGCTCCGGCCTGAATGGTCACCGCCTGGCCGGCCGAGGCGCTTGAAGTGAGCAGGGCATAGGTTCCGCCGACAGCGGCCGTCGCCAGGAGGGTAGCGCCCAGAATCGCCGCGCTGGCGAGTAAATACGTTTTCAAAAGATCACCGGCTTTCGCGAATCGAAAGGACACTGCGTGCTGGCCGTTTTCGGGGTGCCCACCGTCGAATGGTGGGCACCCCGGCACAGACCGGTTACTGCTGGGTAAGCGTGACCGCCATGTCTTGAAGGGTGACCGAACCGAGCATCATGGTGTTCTCACGGCCCAAGGCGCCGTTCGGGAAGGTGATTGTCACCTCGACGGTGACGTCTTCATCGACCACTCCCGTTCCGGGCGTGACGACATATTTCGTCGAGCCGGTGGCCACCGTCCGGTAGGACTCGGAGTAGTTGTCGGTAATTCCAGTACCCCTCGCTGTCAGAACCGCGGTCCCCTCGAGATATTCTGCGAGATTCTCATCGGCAGGAACGCTTGTCTTTGTAGCTTTGATCGAACCCGGGGCAAGCGCCAGATCGGCGACGAGGTTATCGCCACTGGCCGTGATGTGCATGGACTTGGTGTACACCAGCACATCACCGGGCGAGGCTTTGAAATTGGCAAGCACAGGGATCTCCGTGCCCTCGGCGGTTTCGTCCTTCACGCTCCAGATTCCTGCGACTTCGACGCCGTTGGACACAGTGGGGGTAACGACCAAGTTGCCGGCGATAATCGTGCCGCCGGAAACCGCAGCCGAGGAGTTCCATAGTGCGAAAGTCGTGCCGCCGCCGAGTAGCAGGGTGAGACCGGCAGCGCCGGCAATCGCGGCTTTAGTGAGCTTGTTCATGAGTAAAACCCTTCGAGTACTGGTCTGAAAACTTCGGGTGATCGCAGGCCAGAAATCGGCAGGCGTGGAGCAACGGTGAGAGAACCCGCCAAGTGGCCGGCGTGGGGTAAGCACGCCGTTGTTGCGGTTGGCTGCCACGGCTCTGGGTATCAAGCCATGAATTGCGACAAATCGCCGATGATTTTTTCGGCTGTAGCGCCATCCGCGATTCACACACTAGATGGGACAGACGGATATGTCTGTCCTACTCAAACCCCCAGAATAGGGAATTGGGTTTTTGAGCAAATACGGTGTTTTTATCCAGTATCCGTACAGTTTTATGCTGATTTTCGTCGTTTTTTACAGTCACACCGAGGTTTTCGCGTCTGAGCTTCCTCGGTGCACCATAGAAGGTCAGTCCAATACAGAGCGTTCTACCTCCGAATTGGTCTACTCGCCGGAAGGGTCCACACTGGAGTTCTCTGGAGGAGACGCCCATGACTGCACCCCCCGCCATCACCCCCCACCCCGACGAGCCCGCCGGCCCCGTCGTCGTCTGGTTCCGCGACGATCTACGGGTTGCCGACCATCCGGCCCTGCACGCCGCCTTGGCCCGTCAACGACCGATCGTGGCCGTGTACGTGTTTGACGACGAATCTCCCGGCGTGCGTCCGCTCGGAGGTGCGGCTCGCTGGTGGTTACACCAAAGCCTGCGATCTCTGGCTGCGACCCTCGAAAAGCTCGGCGGGCGACTCATCCTGCGCCGGGGTGCTGCGGCCGCAATCATCGCTCAGATTGTGCACGACACGGATGCCGCGGCGGTCTTCTGGAATCGCCGCTACGGCGAGGCCGAACGCACGATCGACACCGCGATCAAGGCCGAGTTGCGCGGGCGCGGCGTGGACACCCACAGTTTCGCGGGTTCGCTTCTGTTCGAACCCTGGACGGTGCAGACCGGGCAAGGCGGCTCTTACTCGGTTTTTACGCCGTTCTGGCGTTCCTGCACAGCAGGCCCGCCGCCGCGCGCGCCGTATCCGGCACCCACCAGTATTGCCACCTCGACGGGCGACACCGCGACAGACGGCCTCGACTCCGACAACCTGAACGACTGGGGCCTCGAGCCGAGTGCGCCCGACTGGGCCGCCGGGCTGCGCGCCGCCTGGACGCCGGGCGAAGCATCCGCTCAGAGAATGCTCGAGCGCTTTCTCGCAGAGGCGCTTCCGCGCTACGCCGCCGACCGTGACGAACCGGCCCAGAACGCCACGTCGCGCCTGTCACCGTACCTGCGCTGGGGCGAGATCAGCCCGCATCAGGTTTGGGCCGCCACGCAGCAGGCTCAGCGTGAACTCTCCGGCCCGGCGCTGACAAGCGCGACCCGATTTCTCACCGAGCTCGGCTGGCGCGAGTTCGCTTACCACGTGCTCTTTCACGCTCCCCAGCTCGCGACGACAAACCTGCGCCCCGCCTTCGACGCTTTCCCGTGGCCACCGGTTGACGAGCGTGCACTCGCCGCTTGGAAACAGGGGCGCACCGGCTTTGCGCTCGTCGATGCCGGGATGCGCGAACTGTGGCGCACTGGAAGTATGCATAATCGGGTACGCATGGTTACCGCATCATTCCTGATCAAGAATATGTTGGTCGACTGGCGCGAAGGAGAGCGCTGGTTCTGGGACACTTTGGTCGATGCCGACGCTGCGAGCAACCCTTTCGGCTGGCAGTGGGTGGCCGGCTCCGGAGCGGATGCTGCGCCCTACTTTCGCATCTTCAATCCCGAGTTGCAGGCGGCCAAGTTCGACCCGCACCAGCAGTACATCCGGGAATACGTACCCGAGTACGGCACGGATGCCTACCCGGAGCCCCTCGTCGACCTCGGCGAAACGCGCCGAGCCGCCCTCGCCGCCTACGAGAGGGTCAAGGCCCAATCGGCGAGTTAGACCACCTGAACGGACACGATTCCCGGGATTTTCTCGGAGGGTTTCTTCTCAGGCTTTTGTTCCCGTTTCTGGTCGGACGACCCGATGTACCACATGCTCAGGACACACATAATGAGGGAGCCGAGGGCCAACGGATTCTGCAGGTAGACCACCAGATAGCCGAGCCGCGGCACAAAGGCCGTCACACCGCCAATGACATCAGCGGTGGGCACGGTAAAGGGGTCGACCGTGTTATTCGCATCACCCTGGGTGGTCAGGGTGCCATCGTCGTTGACAGCAACAAGTCGGTGGGTGGTGCGATCGCCAGCGTGCCGAAAGGTGATGATCTGGCCGACCTCGTACTGGTCGGCCTCAGCGATAACGACGCTGGCCGGCAGAATGGTGGGCGACATCGACCCTGTGCGCACGACATACGCACGGTAGGGCAGAGCGCCCGTGGCCACGAGAGCTACCGGTGTGAGCACGGCGGCCAGCACAAGCAACAAAATCACAGTGCCCTTGAATCGCTTCACGGTGCCCCTTCAGCTCGAAATGAAATGTGGAATGGCCCGGACGTCGCTACCCGACAGCGATATCCGAGCCATTCACTCACGCCTTAGAGGCTCGGTTTCTGCCCCACCTGTGTTGCGACGATCTGGTACGGCAGTCCTGCATTTGTGGCCTTCACGGGCGGTCCATTTTGCTGCTTGACCGGGTACGGGAGCCATTCGCCGCCGCCAACCTCGGACTGGCCGACAGCTTTGGCGGCGATCATAGCGCTGAAGGAAACTTGTCCGATGGACCCCGGCGTGAGGTTTTCCTGCAGCTTGTACGCACGTTCCAAAGGCCAGCAGCCGTCCGGGGAAAATTCCGGGTCACCCGAGCATCCGGGAACACCATCGCCATTGTCGTTCAGGTTCGCTGAATCAAATAGGGCTGTGCCGTTTGCCGAAAGATGGAATTCCATGAAGGTGCCTTCGTCATTCAACGCGTGCAGCGCCTCGGCGTTATTGAAGACGACCCAGACATCCTGGGGACTCCGGCCGTTGTTCGTGTACCGTTCGGAGACAGTCTGCAGCTCACCCGGGAGCATGTTGGTGAAGTGCAAGTCGAGGCTGTCGACGCCTGCGATCTTAATCGAGCCCTTCGTGCCATCAATGCTGCCCTGCTCGGTATCGCTGAAGTACGCACCGGTCGGCCCCAATGCCGCGAGTGCCATGGTCAGCGCCACAGCGACGCCCCCGGCCCCAATGATGGCCTTCTTGCGGTTTAACATAAGTTTCACGTCAGTCTCATCTCAAATTGTCAGTTTTGAAGTGGATAATGAGGGCTTTTCATTATCCCCATCCAGAAGCGTAGGTTTGAGCACTCCTCATGTATGCCCCCCATCAGGTGTAGCTAACCCCCAATCTGGGTGCTGGAACGCCTACCGATGACGGTTCTCAAAACGTGCCCGCAACGGATAGAGATAGATTTTTCTAGCTTCGTTCGTCGACATTGACGCCAGAATCACCGGCAGCCGAGTCGAGCGTCGTCCCGCCCGACTGGCCCGTTCTGCGCCGCTTGCGCACGCTGGCCACGACGCCGGCGAAGATCATGGAGCCCGCGTAGGCGAACAGCAATGACGCGGCCACCGGAATGAGCCAGACCCGGTTGGCGCCATTGACCGCATTATTGACGTAGCCAATCAGCGGAACGGAGTACCAGAGCCGGCCTTGAATCTGCCCTTCGAGCACTGCGGACGCATCGGCCGCACCGTTGTTGTCACCCTTCGTGACGAACGTGCGCTCACCCGCGGTCATATTGATCGCGATGACGCGGTGGGTAACGACACCGGGTTTTCCCGTCTCCATTTGGTAGGTGATCACGTCGCCCAGGGCCAGGTCTTCAACTGCAACGGGTCGAACGATAATCAGCGTGCCGGGTGGAAATCCCGGCTCCATCGAGCCGGTAAGCACGGTAAGCGGGATCGACCCAGTGACCTTCGGCACGACGACTAGCACGGCGCCGAGACCGATTACCAAAAGTAATACGGCCAGACTCAATGCGAAACTGATCTGACGCCACAGGCCAGCGGCCTGCTTGGTCGGCTTGGGCAAAGGACGCGGGTCAGCGTCGACAGTCACGCGCACTGCGACTTGTTTCACCCGACTCCCCTGCGTGAGCGCTCAGTGGTAATGAGCGGCTACGGGGTCTGCGTGAGGATCACGCCGAGATTGGACAAGAGGGCCGATGCGTTCTTCGCGTCGTCGTCGTCAACGTCATCGAAGCTCTCCAGGAATTCGATCACGACCGTAACGCGGAGCTCGTGGTCGCCTTCGCTCAGGTCGAACCAGGTTTGATCGTCGCTATAGGCGTGGGGGACGTATATTGCGTCGCCGATGTCCACCGACACAATGGTCGTCTTGTCGAGGAGGATCTTAAGCGCCGTGCTGGCATCAGAGTTTTCAGAGCTGATCGAGCCGTGGTCGATAGCTATTCGCGCATGGAGGTTGTCACCTCGTGCTGTGACGTTGAGGAACGATGTGTAAGTAAGGACGTCCCCGGGCACGATCTTATAACTCTCCAGATTGATCTCGGTGCCGTACTGGTCGGTCCAGAAAACAACGTCCGCCGTCTCAACCGTCAGCGTGCCGGCAGTGAGGGGAGCGCCAGCGATGGCCGCGGAGCTATTCCAGAGCGCGAAGGTTCCCGCCCCGCCAAGAAGAAGTGCCATACCAGTAGCGCCGGCGATCGAACCGGTGAGGATCCGCTTCATGAAAATCTTCCATTCTACAATCGAGGTGAACCGAGGAAATCTCTCTACCGTTTGCCGCGCGGAGCCCTTGGGGAACGCAAAACCGCACCTGGGTCCCCGCCCGAGGATGGAACGCCCTGTGTCGGCGGGTCCCAAACCGTTGGAAAAATATGTCTTGGCGTTCTGCGTCGGTGCCGGCGACATTCATTCAATCGCCGAGTTTTATTTTTGAACGACATTCCGGCTAACCGGAGTCCACGGGGAGAGTCGCGCTCGCACCTGCGATTTCACGCGACTCTCCTTTCGTGGGGCGCCGAGGTCCTATTCGGCGACCGGCGCGGGGGCGGGGGTCTGCGTGAGGGTGACGTCGAACGCGGACAGATCGACCCTTCCGGCCTGCGCAGCGTTGTCGTCACCTTCGGCACCGCTCGGGAAGTCGACCGCGACAGTCACGAGATACTCCTGCGACTCCCCTGCCGACACGTTGACCTTATAGGAACCGTCGACTTCGGCTTCGATCGCCACAGTGCCCCCGTCCTCAACGGTGGTGACCGTGGTCATCACCTCGAGAGCCTCGTATAGCGCCACGTCCTCCTTGTCGGTAGTGGCGTGGGCCGCGATCGAGCCCTGAGGGATATTAAGGGTCGCTTGAAGGTTATCGCCCTGCGCGTTCACAGTCAGTGTGGTGGCAGAGGTGAGCGTGTCGCCCGGAACAATGAGGTACTTTTCCGGTTCGGTGATTTCGGTGCCCGCACCGTCGCGCCAGGTGCTCTCCGACGCTTTGACCGTCAGCGTGCCAGCAGTGATGATTGCACCGGCGATCGCCGCGTCGTCATTCCAGAGCGCGAAGGTTCCCGCGCCGCCAAGGAGAAGAGCAACGCCGGCAGCGCCAGCGATGGATCCTTTGAGCATTTTGTTCACGATTGTGCCTCTCAATTGTCAGTCCCAAGGTGAGATGATGAATTTTATTCATCATCTATATTCAGAACAATAGAGATGAGACATTCTCATGTATACCCCCGTTGGGTGGCCAAGACCCCCCAGACTGGGGGATGGAACGATGGGTCTGCTCTCAACAAAAACGGGCAGACGGATGCTGCACCCCTGTGATCATGCCGGGGTGCAGCATCCGTCTGCCCGTTTTCGCGAACGTCGAACGAGTTAGAAGAAGCGGGCGTACGCTCCGACCGTCAGGAAGGTCGGGAACTCGGGCTCGAGCGCTGAGGTACGCAGCACCATGAGTGCGTCGTCGAAGCGGTCGGTGGGCGTGCGCTCGAGGCCGTCGACGATCTCGTCGAGCACCTCTTCAACCCAGTCGGAGTCGATCCGGCGCCCCTCGGCGGTGACCGAGTTCTCGTGGATCCACTGCCAGAGCTGCGAACGAGAAATTTCCGCCGTAGCGGCGTCTTCCATAAGGTTGTCGATCGCCGCGGCACCGACCCCACGCAGCCAGGACTCGATATACCGCAGAGAGATGAGTACGTTGCCCCGCACGCCCGCCTCGGTGATCTGGCCGCCGACCGACGCAACGTCCAGCAACTGGGCGGCCGTCACGCTCACGTCAGGGCGGGTGCGCTCGATTTGGTTCGGGCGGTCGCCGAGAACCGTGTCGAACTCAGCCTGAGCGGTCGGGATCAGGTCGGGGTGGGCAACCCAGGAACCGTCGAAACCATCGGTGGCTTCACGCTTCTTGTCCGCCGCAACCTGGGCGAGAGCCTGCTCGGTAACCGCCGGATCGCGGCGGTTCGGGATGAAGGCGCTCATTCCGCCGATGGCGAAGGCTCCGCGACGGTGGCAGGTGGCGACGAGCAATTCGGTGTACGCCCGCATAAAGGGCACCGTCATGGTGATCTGCTTGCGGTCGGGAAAAACAAAGCGGCTGCCCCGGGACCGAAAAGTCTTGATGATGCTGAAGATGTAGTCCCAGCGTCCGGCGTTCAGACCGGCGCAGTGGTCGCGCAGTTCGTAGAGAATTTCTTCCATCTCGAAGCCGGCCTGGATCGTTTCGATCAGCACCGTGGCACGGATGGTGCCGTGCTCGATGCCCAAACGCTCCTCGGCGTAGGTGAAGATGTCATTCCATAGGCGCGCTTCCTTGTGGCTCTCCAGCTTGGCCAGATAGAAGTATGGGCCGGTCCCGTTCTCGATAAGCTTTTGAGCGTTGTGAAAGAAGTACAGCCCGAAGTCGATGAGGCTTCCCGAGGACTTCATGCGGCGGTTGGCGCGATCAACGAAGGTGATGTGCTTTTCAACGAGGTGCCAGCCACGCGGACGCACCACGATGGTCGGCGTCGACTCGTTGGTGATCTCGTACTTTTTACCTTCGGGGCTCGTGAAGCTGAGCTGACCGCGTACCTGATCGAACAGGGTCAGCTGGCCCTCGATCACGTTGGTCCAGGTTGGGCTCGTGGCGTCTTCCTGGTCGGCGAGCCAGACCTTGGCGCCCGAGTTGAGGGCGTTGATAGCCATCTTGCGGTCCGTCGGGCCGGTGATCTCCACCCGCCGATCCTCGAGGCCGGGTCCAGCTCCCGCAACGCTCCAGGTCGGGTCTAAACGGATGCCTTCAGTTTCGCTGAGAAACCGGGGGTCGCGACCATTCGCGGTGTCCACTCGGGTTTGCAGCCGAGCAGCGAGCAGGTCGTGTCGGGTCCCGGCGAAACGCTCGTGTAGCTCGGCGAGAAATTGGAGGGCGTCTGGGGTGAGGATCTCGTCGTAGCGTTCTCCGAGCGGGCCAGTGACCTCGAGGTGCGGACGAATCGTGGCGAAGCTGCCAGTGCTCGTCTTCACGATTTCAGAGTTGACCGCCTGATCGAGGGTGGGGTTCGGGGTGTTCATGATCTGACTCCTTGCGAAAGTAGGTGGTACTGACGGCGGTCGAGCTGTAGGTGCGGTGCGACCGATTCCAGGTGGCGGGGGGGAGCTGTTTTGCTTCGGCCGAATGAGCGAGTGTAGGGGTGTGCCATCACGATTCGACAGTGGTATTTGCCTGTACCTTTACTCTGCCCGACCGGGGCCGGGCCGAACCATAATAATTGGGCAGAAGAAACCTTGTTCTTCTGATTGTGGAAACTTTTGCGATCTGCGACACTGGCGCTATGGTCCCCGCCGAAGCCCTCGCAGCGCTCTCCTCTCTCAGCAGTGATGAACCGGAACTTGACGCGCTCACGCTGGGGCGTCGCATTCGGGAGCTGCGTACCGCGCGGCGCATGACGCTCGACGCCCTCGCTGCCGCGATCGACCGCGCGCCGTCGCAGGTGTCGATGATGGAGAACGGCAAGCGCGAACCGCGCCTCTCCATGCTGCGCACGATCGCCCTCGCGCTCGGCACCACCGTCGAAGATCTGATGCGAACGGATGCCCCCTCCGAGCGCGCTGCCCTGGAAATCTCGGTCGAGCGCGCCCAGCGTGGGCCGGTCTTCCAGGCCCTGGGACTCCCCCGCATTCGAGTGAGCAAAGGCCAGAGCGACGAAACACTGCAGACCATCCTGAGCTTGCATAATGAAATCGACCGGCTCAACCGCGAACGCGCGGCGACTCCGGAGGAGGCACGACGGGCTAATTCCGCGCTGCGCCAGATCATGCGTCAGCAGGATAACTACTTTCCCGAGCTGGAGACGCAAGCCCTCGAGCTGCTCACCGCAGTCGGGCACTCCGGCGGCCCGGTGTCGCAGCAGCTCGTTGCCGACATGGCCACCCACCTGGGTTTTTCGCTGCACTATGTGAACGATCTTCCACACTCCACCCGGTCGGTCACCGACAAGCGCAACGGGCGCATCTACTTACCCACCCAGCATTCGGCATCACGAGATTCCCGTTCGCCGATCGTGCAGGCCTTCGCAAGCCACCTCTGCGCGCACGAAGAGCCAAAAAATTATGCTGAATTTCTGCGCCAACGGGTGGAGACCAACTATCTCACCGCCGCTATCCTGCTGCCGGAGCGGGACGCGCTGCGTATGCTGACCGAGGCCAAGACCCTGCGGCGCATCTCCATGGAAGACCTGCGGGACGCTTTCGCGGTCTCCTACGAGACGGCCGCTCATCGCTTCACCAACCTTGCTACGGCACGGCTAGACATTCCCGTGCATTTCATGAAGGTGCACGAGTCCGGCACGATCATCAAGGCATATGAGAACGATAACGTGCGGTTCCCAAGCGACGCACTGGGCGCGGTCGAGGGCACCACTGTCTGCCGCAGCTGGACGGCTCGTACCGTCTTCGACGTCGAAGACCGGTTCAGCGCCTGGTATCAGTACACGGACATGCCGGCCGGAAGCTTCTGGTGTACCTCCCGCATCGAAAAAGCCAAAGAGGGCGAGTACTCGGTGAGCGTTGGCGTGCCGTTCGCTCACGTGAAATGGTTCCGAGGCAGGGAGACGGCGAACCGCGCCGTCTCCCTGTGCCCCGACGAATCCTGCTGCCGCCGCGCGCCTGACAATCTGGCCGTTCGCTGGGCCGGGCAATCGTGGCCGGCCGCACGCACCCCGACGAGTCTGCTTGCCGCGCTGCCCACCGGCACCTTTCCCGGCGTCGACCAGACCGAGGTGTACGAATTTCTTGAGGCGCACTCACCGCGCTAACCTGCTCGCGAAACCTATGGATACCCAGCCACTCTTAACTAAACAAACCGGTACGTCGCCGGTAATACTTTTCGATACCATTACTATGACGTAAATAAGCGCTCTGTAAATAGTGGCCTTGTTGCGGTACCACGCACCAGAGATTGTCGGTTGGGCTTGTCCTACGCGTCGCCGCCTGTCTCGACCTACTGAAATGCGAGCCGACAATGTATGACGCTCGCAGTGTGTTGCGTCATCTCAACCGTGCCGTGCACGCGGGAATCCCGTCGGTGAAACCGTGGATGAACGAGCCGCACGATCAGGTTGAGCCTCCCCCGCCGGCCGAGACGACGGCGCCCATGCCATCACACTGGTTTCGCTCCTCAGCGCTACTCGATGTGCGCGGGCTTCAGGTTTCGTCGGCGGCGCACGTGAACGCACGGCGTTTGGTGCACGGCATCTCGCTCTCCATCACCTGCGGCGAGGTCATCGGGCTGGTTGGCGATGCGTCTTCTGGAGCCCTCGAAGTCGCGCAGAGCATCGCCGGCGTGCTCCCTGCCCCGGCGAGTATCCGATCCGGCTCGATTCTGTACAACGGCGTCGAACTGGTCGGACTGCCGGCACGATCTTTCTCTCGACTGAACGACACCAAAATCGCGTATCTGCCGCGCAGCCCACGGGACAGCCTCGACTCGAATATGACGGTGGGAACCCAGCTGGCCGCACTGCTGCGTTCCCGCGGCGGTCTGTCGAAACCGGCCGCCTACGAACGGTCGCTGGATCTGCTGGGCCAGGCCGGTGTCGAAAATCCGGAACATACCTTTACCGCCTATGCGCGCGATGTGTCGGCGATCCTGGCACGGCGCGTGCACATTGCCCATGCCCTCGCCGGCAGCCCGAATTTGCTGGTGGCCGACGACCCGACCGACACCCTGAACGCAGCTGACAGCGTCGACATTCTTGAGCTCTTGAGTAAGTTGCAGCGCAAACACAAGTTGACGATGATCATCGTGACACGCTCGGTGCATGTGGCGGCCCAGATCTGCCATCGTGTTGCTGTGGTGCGTACCGGTGCGATTGTTGAATACGCGTCGGTCGCCGACCTGTGTGGCTCCCCCAAACACCCGTACACCCGCGCGATGCTCCACGCGTCCGAGAATGAGTCACTGGGGTGCACCGCCTTATAGATTGGGCGCATGGACGAAGCTTCGTGTTGAAAACGGATGCCCCGCGCAGCACCCTCGTGCAGGCCCGCCACCACGGTCTCGCCCGGTGGGAGATCTACTCGGCGACGTGAGGAATCCGCTTGCCGGGTGCCACTTCAGTGCCTGCCCGGGCGTCGAATTGATGATTTCCAGCCCCGCGTGGCTCGGCGAAAACACGATTGTATTCCTACTGATTTACGATATCGTCACGATAGGGTACCGCCGCCCGTGCCGTCTCCTCGGCTTGTCGAAAGGACCACATGTCTACCCGTGAACTCCGCAACTTCGTCAACGGGGACTACACGTCGTCCTCGGCCAGTGAACAATTGGACATCATCAACCCGGCCACCGAAGCGGTGTATGCCCGCGCGCCCATCTCGACCGAGGTCGACGTAGCCGCCGCTTACACAGCCGCCGCCACTGCATTCGAAATCTGGGGACAGACCACTCCGAGCGAACGCCAGCTCGCCCTGCTGGGGTTCGCGAACGCGCTCGAGTCGCGGGCCGAGGAACTCGCCGACGCCGAGTGCGAGAACACCGGCAAGCCGCGCGCCGGTATCGTGGGCGACGAGGTCGAGGTCATGATCGACCAGGTGCGCTTTTTTGCCGGGGCAGCCCGCCTCCTCGAAGGCAAGGCCGCCGGCGAGTACATGAAAGACCACACGTCCTTTGTCCGGCGCGAGCCGATCGGCGTCGTCGGCCAGGTCACTCCGTGGAACTACCCGATGATGATGGCCATCTGGAAGATCGCTCCAGCCCTCGCCGCCGGCAATACCGTCGTGCTCAAACCGAGCGACTCGACCCCGGTCTCCACCCTGATGCTGGCCGAGATTGCCTCCGAATTTCTGCCTGCCGGTACCTTCAACGTCGTGACCGGAAACCGCGACACCGGTCGAGCCCTCATCACCAACCGCACCCCGCAGCTCGTCTCGATCACCGGATCGGTCCGCGCCGGCATGGAGGTCGCCGGCACTGCCGCCCTCGATCTCAAGCGAGTACACCTCGAGCTCGGTGGCAAAGCGCCCGTCATCGTGTTCAACGACGCCGATGTTCAGCAGGCCGTTGAGGGCATCGCTGCGGCCGCGTTCTACAACGGCGGGCAGGACTGCACGGCAGCTACCCGCGTGCTCGTGCAGGAAGGCATCCATGACGAGTTCGTGGCCGCACTCGCCGCCTACGCCAAGGACAACGCCCGCACGGGCGCCCCATTCGATGAGGGGATCCTGTTCGGTGCCCTTTCGAGTGCCGAGCAGCTCGCTCGGGTCGAGGGTGTCATCTCCCGTCTACCCGACCACGCCACCCTCGCACTCGGCGGCCACCGCCAGGGCACCACGGGCTACTTTCACGAAGCCACGATCATCGCTGACCTACTGCAAAGCGACGAGGCCGTGCAGAACGAGATCTTCGGCCCGGTCATCACCGCGCAGAAGTTCAGTGATGAAGCCCAGGCGCTGGCCTGGGCCAACGACGTGGAATACGGCCTCGCCTCATCGGTGTGGACGTCGCACCATGGTGTCGCGATGCGCATGGCCAAGAACCTCGACTTCGGCTGTGTCTGGATCAACACGCACCTCCCCCTCGTAGCGGAGATGCCGCACGGTGGCTTCAAACACTCCGGCTATGGCAAAGACCTTTCCCTGTACGGCCTCGAGGACTACACCCGCATCAAGCACGTCATGAGCTACATCGGCTAGCGGCATCCGTTAACAGAAGCAGGGCCCGTCCACAGACGGGCCCTGCTTCTTGCTCTAGCGAATGCTCAGATTCTTTGAGCCTTAGATGCTGTTGACGTCGAGCTGGATGCCAGGACCGAAGGTGGTCGAGACGACGCCCTTCGTGATGTAACGGCCCTTGGACGAGCTCGGCTTGAGACGGACAACTTCTTCGAGAGCGGCGGAGATGTTCTCATTCAGCTGCTCGACCGAGAACGAGGCCTTGCCGACGACGAAGTGCACGTTGGAGTGCTTGTCGACGCGGAATTCGATCTTTCCGCCCTTGATGTCGGAAACGGCCTTAGCGACGTCGGGCGTCACGGTTCCGGTCTTCGGGTTGGGCATGAGACCACGCGGGCCGAGCACCTTTCCGAGACGACCGACCTTACCCATGAGCTCGGGGGTCGAGACGGCCGAGTCGAATGAGGTGTAACCGGCGGCTACCTTCTCGATGAGCTCGTCGCCACCGACCTCGTCGGCGCCGGCTGCGATAGCGGCTTCGGCGGCAGGGCCGGTTGCGAAGACGATGACGCGGGCGGTGCGGCCGGTGCCGTGCGGGAGGATGACGGTTCCACGAACCATCTGGTCGGCCTTGCGAGGGTCGACTCCGAGGCGGAGGGCGACCTCAACCGTGGAGTTGAACTTTGCGGAGCCGGTTTCCTTGGCGAGGGCTACGGCCTCGGACGGGGTGAAGACGTTGTCTTCGCCGATTTTCGCGGCGGAGGCGCGGTACGCCTTTGACTTGGTTGCCATGTGAAATCTCCTGTATGTACTTCAGAGTGTGGTGCGAGCCTGGCAGGCTCTTCCACTAATTGCTAAGGGTGCACAACAGACGCCGTGAGGCGCTGATGCGGGGGTGTGCTTAGGCGCTGACCGTGATGCCCATGGAACGGGCGGTTCCGGCGATGATCTTCGCGGCGGCGTCGATGTTGTTGGCGTTGAGGTCAACCATCTTCGCTTCAGCGATCTCGCGGACCTGGGCCTGCGTGAGGTTGGCAACCTTGACGGTGTGCGGGGTTCCGCTGCCCTTGGCGACGCCGGCGGCCTTCTTGATGAGCTCCGCTGCGGGCGGGGTCTTCAGAATGAACGTGAACGAGCGGTCGTCGTAGACGGTGATCTCCACGGGGATGACGTTGCCGCGCTGGGCTTCGGTCGCCGCGTTGTAGGCCTTGCAGAACTCCATGATGTTCACGCCGTGCTGGCCCAGTGCCGGCCCAATGGGCGGTGCGGGGTTGGCTGCGCCGGCCTTGATCTGAAGTTTGATCAGACCTGTAACCTTCTTCTTCGGTGCCATTGTGTTGTCCTTCGTATTGATGTGCGAGCAGCCCGGAGGCCGCTCTCCCGGTGGCCCGGATGGGCCCCGGTGGTTTGGGGAAACCAGCGTGGATGGCCCTGGCGGGGCATCCGTTCTGATTGGTTAGAGCTTGGTGACCTGGTCGAAGCTGAGCTCGACGGGGGTCTCACGCTCGAACAGGGAGACAAGCACGATGAGCTTGCCGCTCTCCGGCTTGATCTCGCTGATCGAACCGGGCAGGCCCGCGAACGAACCTTCCTTGATCGTGATGGTCTCGCCGATTTCGTAGTCGATCTCGGCGGCGATGACGCGCTGCGCCGACTTTCCGGGGGCGCCGCCAGCCTTGGTGGGGGCTTCGACAATCTCCACGAGTCCCTTGAGCATGCCAAAGGCCTCTTCGAAGCGCAGCGGCGTGGGGTTGTGGGCGTTGCCGACGAAGCCGGTCACACCGGGGGTGTGGCGAACAACCGACCAGCTGTCCTCGTCGAGGTCCATACGCACGAGCACGTAGCCCGGGATGCGCACGCGGGTGACCATCTTGCGCTGGCCGTTCTTGATCTCGACGACGTCTTCCATGGGAACTTCGCACTGGTAGATGAAGTCTTCCATCGCCATGGACTGCTTACGGTTTTCAATGTTCGACTTCACCCGACGCTCGAATCCGGCGTAGGAGTGAATGACGTACCACTTGCCCGGCAGGAAACGAAGTTCCTTGCGGAAGGCTTCGTACGGGTCGATCGGGGCATCTGCTTCGGTCTCGACGTCCGCGTCGGCGGTGACGAGCTCGTCTTCGTCTTCGACGGCTTCGACGGACGCCTCGGCTTCTTCGGCCGAATCGATGTCGAGGGCGTCATCGACGATGGCATCAGCTTCGGGATCGGGGGATTCGGTGAGGGCGTCGAGCGCGGCATCGAGGTTGATCTCGACATCGGCGCTTTCGTCCACGACGTGCAGGGCCGCCTGCTCGGCAGCTTCTACGGAGTCTTCGTCGGCGGCAAGCGTGTTGCCTTCCTGGGCCTCGTCTTCCTCGGAGGACTGCTCGGCGGCAGTGGCCCAGTCGACATCGTCGTGCTTCGTCTCAGTCACTAAATCTCAATTCCTAATTTGTTCTACGTGTGCAAGTTTTGTCTGGACACGTTTCCATGCCGGTAATGTGGGCGCTCTGCCCGAGCGGATGCCGATGGGACTCTCTGCGGATGCCGGTGAGGCTCTTTTAACCCGGCGTTCCAAACACGTAGAGAACGGCAAGTCCGAAGACCCAGTCGAAAGCCGAGACGATAGCCATCATGATAATCACGAAGACGAGTACGACGCCGGTGTAGTTCAGCAGCTCTTTACGAGTCGGAGTGACGACCTTGCGCAACTCGGCGAAAACCTGCTTGATGAACAGGGACAACCGACCAAAAGGTCCACGATTGGAGTCGCGGGCAATTCGGGCGTTCGCGACGACTTCCTCACTAGGTTCGTCGACAACTTTTCGGGCCACCTGTTTCACCTCTCATGATCGGAAGAATTCTACCGATGTGCAGGGCGGACAGGACTCGAACCTGCAACCTGCGGTTTTGGAGACCGCTGCTCTACCAATTGAGCCACCACCCTATGGACGTAAACCCGCAAAGCCGCCTGAACTTCAACCACGTAGAAACACGTGGAAAAAGGCGCAGAAAAGCATGGCGAATTCAACTACCAGAACAAGTCTAGGTCACGGACCGGCCACTGTAAAGCTGAGGCGAACAAGCGCGAGGGGCGAGCCACCGCTTCCCGGTCAGCTTGGCACCCGAACCCTTGAGCGCGCACCTTCCCAAGAAGTGAGTCGTCACTGAGGGAACCAGTGTCACCCGACCCGTCACGGTTTATTTTCTCAGCTGAACGCGCGGCCAGCACTTGGGATCAGGGACGATCGAGGCGGCCGATCAGCTTGTGCATCGCGGTCATGGCGCCGCCGAGCACGGCCGGGATACCGCCGCCGGGGTGCACCGACGCGCCCACCCGCCACAGCCACGGACGTGCGCGGCTCGTATAGCCGGGGCGGTGGAACGGCCCACTCTGCCAGAGTGGGTGGGTTGCGCCGTACAGTGCTCCATCGGTGGAACCCCAACTGCCGAAATACTGCGGGTCGAGCACGACATGGTCGCGAAACAGCTCGCTGATCGGCCGGTCCAGGCCCACGGCGGCGCTGACCCGAGCAACCTCACGTGCCACCCACGGGCTGTCGAGATCGTAGTGGCGGCCATCGGCGGGCGCGGTGAGGAGTACCGCTACAGTGGCCCGGTCATTGGGATAGACCTCGTGCGGGCGATAGTAGTTCAGGAAAGCCATCGTCTGCTCCGGCACGAGTCCCGCATCGAGGCTGCGGTGCAGGGCAGCCGGGTCGTCGGGTAGCACGACGGAGTGCGTAGCCGTGCCCTCCGGCAGCGGCGTCTCGAGCGCCGCATAGATGGCCACCCCCGAGCACGAGCGTGCCCGCGCCCGTGCCGGTGACGCGCCGAGCAGACCGTCGAGCACCACACTGTCGAGTCCGCTGACGACCACGTCGGCCGGGTATGTCGCCGATGCCGTGGTCACGAGACTTTTTGACACGGATGTGACAGGCTCGCCGGTGTGCACATTGGCGCCAGCATGCAGCGCCAGGCGGTGCAACGCGAGTGGTAGCTCGTTCACTCCCCCCTCGGGAACCCACACGCCGTCCCTGGCCATAATGGCCGGCATGCTCGCGTACAGGGCGAGAGTCTGCCGGGGCGAGACCCCCGCGTTGAGGGTGTGGATGGCGATGACCTCCCGCAGGCCGTCGGGCATCCAGCTCAGGCCGTCAAGAAAGCTGCGCGTGGTCAGTCGGGTGCCGTACCGGCGAAACACGCTGCGCACGGCCGGCAGCGATGCCGGATCCAGCGGGTCGGCCGTGAGCATGGTCGTGAGTTGGGGCCCGAGGCCACCGTGTTCCCGTTCGAAACGGGTCCAGGCCGCGTACCAGGGATGCCCGGCCGGCACCGGCAGGGTGGCTGCTTCTCCCCGGTAGAAGTACCGGCCCACTTCAGGCAGTCGGTGCAGCGTGACCCCGGCTACCGCTGCGGCCTCCACGGGAGCAGACCGGCGGGCGCCGAGCGCGTCGTAGCGAGCGAGCAGTTCCTCCCAGACCCGCGGGAACGTGACCAGTGCGGGTCCGGTGTCCACACGCTGCCCGTCAATCTCGAGGCGCCTGCTCTTGCCGCCGATCCAGTCGGATCCTTCCAGTACGGTCACCGAATGACCGGCGCGGGCCAACAGCGCGGCGGCCGTGAGCCCCCCGATGCCCGCGCCGAGCACGACTATGCGCCGCGGGGATGTATTCGGGCGTGATCGGGTCATGGATAGCCTCCCAGCAATATGGCTGCCACGATTTGGGCCCCCGCTACGGAACCGGCAACGTAGGGGAACACGATCGAGAATCGATACAGTCGGCGGGCCGTTGCCGGTGTGGGGCTGCGCCCCAGCGAAATTACCAGCCAGCCGGCGATGAGTGCATTCACCGCGGCGACCGGCCAACTGATCAGCGCGAATCCCACGGTGGACAGAGCCCACCACACGCCGCTCCACACCGTAGCGCCGCGCGCACCGAGATGGACGGCAGTGGTGTGAATTCCGGCGGCGCGGTCCTCGTCGATATCCTGCACCGCGTCGTAGGTGTGCTTGGCTACGCTCCACGCCATCAGCCCGATAGCCGCCGACCAGACCGGCGACGTGCCGAAGGCCAGGGGCACGAAGATCAGCGGGAACGCGTAGGCGGCGTTGCTGAGCGAGTCGAGGTAGCGCCGAGCCTTGAAACGCAGCGGGGGTGCCGAGTAGAAGATGAAGATCACCGTGTACGCGGCAATCCAGGCAAGCGCGGCCGCCGGCAGCGTGAGGAGAAAGTACACCAGGAACGGTGCGTTGGTCAGCACGACCGCGAGCACAATACTGCGAGTTTCCGAGCCGAGGATACGAGCCCCCTCGAGGCCGCCCTTGCGGGCGTTCCGGGCATCCGTTTCCTGGTCGAAGATATCGTTCACGCCGTAGATCAGCAGGTTGAACGGCAGGGTCGCCCAGAGCAGCAGCGGAACAATGTCCCAGCGCCACAAATCCCCGATCAACCACATGCCGATGACGGTCGTTCCGACGGTGTTGACCCACAGCACCGGCCGAGAGATCTGAACCAGGCGGGTGATCATTTGATCACTCTATTCCTGCGGAGACTCAATTTTTACGGGTATCCCCTGGCTCAGCCGGTGCGCGGCAGATCTTCGTCACCGCAGCTGGCACGAGCGCTGGCTCCACCGGGGCCTGTGCTCGCGCGCGGGTCGGGTGGCTAAACTCAATACGTGGATCACGAACTCAAGCGAATTTCAACTCGGATCGGTTCTATTGCCGAGTCAGCGACCCTCAAGGTTGACGGCAAGGCCAAGGCGCTGCAGGCGGCGGGAAGGCCGGTGATCAGCTTCGCGGCGGGGGAACCCGATTTTCAAACGCCTGAGCACATCGTGGAGGCGGCGCTGACCGCCGTGCGCGACCCGAAAAACTATCGATACACCCCAGCGGCTGGTCTGCCTGAGCTGCGCGAGGCCATCGCGGCCAAGACGCTGCGTGACAGCAGCCTCGTGGTCTCGCCGAGCCAGGTCGTCGTCACCAACGGTGGCAAGCAGGCCGTTTACCAGGCCTTCGCGACCCTGCTCGATCCCGGTGACGAGGTCATCGTGCCAACCCCGTATTGGACCACTTACCCCGAAGCGATCCGCCTCGCCGGCGGCGTGCAGGTCGACGTCTTCGCCGGCAGCGATCAGGGCTACCTCGTGACCGTCGAGCAGCTCGAAGCCGCACGCACCCCGCGAACCAAGGTGCTGCTATTCGTTTCACCGTCCAACCCCACCGGCGCCGTCTATACGCTGGAGCAGACCCGTGCCATCGGTCAGTGGGCCGAAGACAACGGCCTCTGGGTCATCTCCGATGAGATCTATCAAAACCTCACCTACGACGGGGTTCGTGCCATTTCGATTGTCGAGGCCGTTCCGGCGCTGGCCGACCGCACCATCCTGGTCAACGGTGTCGCAAAAACGTATGCGATGACCGGCTGGCGACTCGGCTGGATGGTCGGCCCCGCCGACGCCATGAAGGCGGCAGCCAACCTGCAGTCCCACCTCTCTTCGAACGTGTCGAACATCTCGCAGCGCGCGGGAATCGCAGCGCTAAACGGCCCGCAGGACGCCGCCGAGGCCATGCGGGTCGCCTTTGACCGCCGCCGCAAGTTGATCATCGCCGAGCTGAACCAGATTCCCGGCGTCGTGACGCCCACCCCGCAGGGCGCGTTCTACGTCTATCCCGACGTGACCGGCCTGCTCGGCCGTCCGTGGGGCGGCGTGACTCCAACGACGTCGCTCGAACTGGCCGACCTCATTCTCGATCAGGCCGAGGTGGCCGCAGTTCCCGGTGAAGCTTTCGGACCGAGTGGATTCCTGCGCATGTCATACGCTCTCGGCGATGACGTCCTGCTCGAGGGTGTGCAACGCCTGCAGCGCCTGTTCGCCTAGTACGGCATCCGTTCCCGTCCACTGCTGGATGAGGAAGACGATCACCAGAGGTGGTGTGGAAAGCGCGGGAGTGGGACTCTGGACCTATGACATCCACTCCCCCGGCTGTGCAGGTGCGCGATCTGCAGAAATCGTATGGCGGCGTCGAGGCGGTACGCGGCGTGAGTTTCTCGATCGCAGCCGGTGAGACCTTCGCCCTGCTCGGTCCAAACGGCGCCGGCAAAAGCACGACGATCGAGATTCTCGAGGGCTATCGTGCCCGTTCCGGTGGCGAGGTGAGCGTGCTGGGCACTGATCCGCACCGGGGCGGCCTGGAGTGGAAGGCCCGCCTGGGCATTGTGTTGCAGACCAGCAACGAGAGCGGCAATGCCACCGTGACCGAGCAGCTGCGTCACTTCGCCGGGTTCTATCCCCATCCGCGCGACGTCGACGAGGTCATCGACGCGGCGGGCCTGCGGGAGAAAGCGAAAACCCGCGTCAGCAAGCTTTCCGGCGGGCAGCGTCGCCGAGTGGATGTCGCCCTCGGCATTATCGGACGTCCCGAGTTGTTGTTTCTCGACGAACCGACCACCGGCTTCGACCCCGAGGCTCGGCATCAGTTCTGGCACCTGATTCGCGGGCTCAAGGCGGAGGGCACCACCATTCTGCTGACGACCCACTACCTCGACGAGGCCGCGCAACTCGGCGACCGTGCGGGAATCATCGCCGGTGGCCAGCTCATCGACATCGGCCCGCTCGACAAAATCGGCGGAGCGGATGCCCGCGTTCCGGTCGTGCGCTGGCGTGACGGCAACGGACTGGTACGCGAAGAGCGCACCAGCCGCCCGGCGCAGGTCGTGGCCGAACTCGTCCGCAGCTTGAACGGCGCCGAGCCTGAGGATCTCGAAGTGATCCGGCCCAGTCTCGAAGACGTGTACCTGTCGCTCGTGCGGGGACATGAGGCAATTCCGGCTGGGACCGGGGCTGCAGCATCCACTAATGACGGCCGGCCGGATCCGAGCCGACGTACCTATAAGGACGTACGAGCATGAGCGCCACGGTTTCGGTCGCCCGCCCGCAGAACAAGGCTCCGGGCACGCTCGCGCTCGGCCTGTCCCGCATCGGCTATGAAACGCGCCTGTACTTTCGCTCCCCCGACACCCTGTTGTTCACGTTCTTTTTTCCCTTCATCATGCTGGGCATTTTCACCGCCGCGTTCAGCTCCTCCGGCAATATCGGTGCCAATCCCGACGGCACCGGCGGCGTCAGCGTGGGTACCTACTATCTGCCCGGCATGCTCGCTGCCGGCATGCTTCTCTCCGGTGTGCAGAACCTCGCCGTCGATATCGCCGGCGAGAAAAGCGACGGCACCCTCAAACGCCTCGGCGGCACCCCGCTCTCCCCGCTGAGTTATTTTCTCGGCAAGATCGGGCAAGTCTTCGTCACCGCGATTCTTCAGGCCGGCCTCCTGCTGCTCGTGGCACGGCTTGTGCTTGATATCGCGCTGCCGACTGAGCCCGAAAAGTGGGCGACGTTCGCCTGGGTGTTCGTATTCGGCGTGATCACGAGCGCGTTTCTCGGTATAGCGCTCGCGGCGGTACCTCGGTCGGGGCGCAGCGCCACGGCCGTGGTGGCTCCCGTGGTGCTCGTGCTGCAATTCATCTCGGGCGTCTATCTGCAGTTCACGACGCTGCCGGAGTGGATGCAGAACTTGGCGAGCATCTTTCCGCTCAAATGGATGGCGCAGGGCATGCGTTCGGTCTTTCTACCGGAAAGCTTCGCGGTTGCCGAGCAGAGCGGCACCTGGGATTTACCCTGGGTGGCCGGCGCCCTCGGTATCTGGCTGGTGCTGGGACTCGTGCTGAGCCGGGTGACGTTTCGTTGGATTCGGCGCGACGCGTGAGCCTGGCCTGACGCCCGAACGTTCGAGCAATTTGCGCTCGAGTGCCCCGGCGGTCAGTGCATGCTGATTCGACAGCTGCAGTGTGCGCAGCACGGACGAGACATGCGTTTCAACGGTGGTCGTTCTTGGCGGTCGTTCTCTGCGGTCGGCGACAACGTCTCATCGCTCAACGCGAACACCGCCACCCCTGCCCAGATCACAAGCTACGCCATGATCGTCCGGCCGTCCACGCGGTGAAGCTAGAGCGTCAGCCCCACCAGCACCGGCTCGGGCTGCAGGTTCACCCCGAACTCCGCCTGCACCCGGCCGAGCACGTACCGGGCCAGTTCGGCGACCTCCTCGGCGGTAGCCCCGCCGGTATTCGTCAAGGCCAGGGTGTGTTTGCTCGACACCGCCGCTCTCGACCCCGGTAGGCGAAAGCCGCGGCTGACCCCCGCGTGTTCGATCAACCAGGCGGCGCTGAGCTTGACCATACGCACGGGTTCCTCACCGGGAACAGGTCCGACCCCGCTATATTCCTCGAGCGGAATAACACGATCGGCCGGCTCCGCGGCAAGCGGCCAGCGCGGCACATCCATCGGCAGCGAGCGCGCAAATGCCTCGGTCACGATCGGGTTGGTGAAGAACGAACCGGCGCTGAAGGTGTCGGGGTCGCTCGGGTCGAGCACCATTCCCTTTTCGGCCCGCAGCCCCAGAACGGTGGCGCGTACAATCTGCAGCGGCACCCGGTCGCCGAGCTGAACACCGAGGGCCCCGGCGAGTTGGGCGTACTTCAACGGTTGACCGAGGGCGCTTCCCAAAACGGATGCCTCGGCCGCGGTGTCGTGCAGCTTCAGCTCGATCGCGAGCACGACGCCGCGCAGCCCCTGTTTGAGCGCGGAGGTGCGGTAGCCGAGGCCCAGGTCGGCATGCTCGAGTCGTTCGATCTCGCCGGTTTCATAGGAGAGAAAGTCAATGGCGACGAGGCTGTCCGCGAGCTCCTGGCCGTAGGCGCCAATGTTCTGCACCGGGGCGGCACCGCACGATCCGGGAATGCCCGACAACGCCTCGATGCCGGACCAGCCGCGCTCCACACTGTAGGCGACGAGGTCGTCCCACGGTTCGCCGGCCTGTACGCGCAGTCGCACGCAATCGGTCGGCCCGGTGCCGGCATCCGCTTCGCTCGTGGTTTCACTGCGGAGTACCTCGATACCGCGAGTCACGACGTGGATGACGATACCGTCGAAGCCGTCGTCGGCGACGACGGTGTTGGAGCCGCCGCCGAGCAGCAACCAGTTCTCAGCCATGCCCCAGACCACGAGGCTCTCGTTGATGAGGTCCTGCTCCGTGACCGGTGCCACCCGTGCAACCGGCGGCCCGCCGATGTGAAAGGTGGTGAGGGTGCTGAGTGCAACGGGTTCGATCATCTTTCAGGCCAGGTTGACGCGCGCCTGCGCCTTGCCGAGAACCGTCGCGCCGTTGAACGTCACGGTCAGGTCGATACGGGCAATGAGGGCTTCGGGGTCGACGGCACCCACCTTGGCGACGACCGCCACGGTGGCGCCATCAGTGGCGTCGACGAAGACCGGGCGGGTGAACCGCACCTGATAGTCGAGAACCCGGGCCGGGTCGCCGGCCCAGTCGACGACGGGCTGCACGGCCAGCCCCATGGTGAGCATGCCGTGGGCGAGCACACCCGACAATCCCACTGACTGCGCGACATCATCGCGGTAGTGAATGGGGTTGAAATCACCGGATGCCCCGGCATAGCGCACGAGGGAATCGCGCGTCAGGGCGAAACTCGCCTCGGCGACGACGTCGCCGACCGTGAGGGCGGTCGCATCGGGGATCATTCGTCTCCCCTGACGACGAGAGTGGAGATGGCGGTGACGACGTGATCGCCCGCGGCGTCGACGATGGTGGACTCGGCGGTCACCATCGAGTGGCCACCGAGGCTCTTGATGCTCGTCACCGCGAGAGTTGCCGTGAGCTCATCGCCGGCGATGATCGGCCGGGTGTAGCTGAAGCGTTGGTCACCGTGTACGACGCGGGTGAAGTCGATGCCGCCATCCGGTTCGGCCAGAAGTTGGGCCAGGGTGGCCTCCTGCACGACCACGGCAAAGGTGGGCGGGGCGACGACGTCGTGGTGGCCGGCCGCGCGGGCCGCTTCGGGATCGTGGTTGATCGGGTTGGTCGCGAACACGGCGCGGGAGAATTCGCGCACCTTTTCACGGCCGACTAGATACGGGGCGACCGGCGGAAAGACCCGCCCCTGCAACTCTGGGTTCACTGACACCCACCGAGTCTACTCAGAGAGATCGCGCCGATTGTCAGGAGCGCACCGCGACAAGGCGCACACTATTAAGCGTGAAATGTGTATCCGTGCGCTTCGGTGACCCCGAAGTTGCCCCTCTTCTGCTTGACCTGCACCGTGAATACGAGACCCGATACGGCGATGGCGATTCTGTGCATGACGTTGACGGGGCCGAGTTCGATCCGCCCGGCGGAGGATTTCTCGTGCTCGTCGACGGTGACATCACTGTTGCCGGCGGCGGCCTCCGCCAGTACGACGCCACCACCGCCGAGGTCAAGCGCATGTGGACCAACCCCGATTACCGCCGCCAGGGCCACGCGAAGATGATTCTGCGCGAGCTGGAATCCCTCGCCCGAGATCTCGGCTACGAGCGGATGCGTTTGGAAACCGGCTTTGCGCAGCCCGAAGCACTCGCCCTCTACCGCAGTCTCGGTTTCGTCGACATCGGCAACTACGGTATCTACGAGCAGGCCTCCGGTTTCGAGCTGCTCCTCTCCTAGCAGCTCGCGCCAGCGCACAAGGTGCCTGTTTGACACTCGCAATCGGGCACTTTTTGCGCTCTTACGGGCTGGAAACTGCGGAGGGGAGGTAGCGTTAGAGGGCTATGCAAAACAAATTGATTCCGCACCCCGACCTTCCGATCGATCTGCCGACCGATGAGCGCATTCGCGCCGCTGTCACGCACTACGGCGAGAACATCGTCATCGACAATGCCGTGGCTCTGTTGCGCGCCAAGAACGCCGGAAAAGACTTTCTGCTCTATGCCGGCGGGCGCCACGCGCTCGGCATCCTCGAGGGTGCACCCGCCCTGTACTGGCCCGAACTGTGGGGCGCCCGGGCGCTGCTGCACGTCTGGGGAGAGCAGGCCGCACCGTACATCGTCGTCGGCCTGAACAATCAGGCGTGGCGCGTGCGTGAGATGTGCGCCAAGGTTGTGCTGCTGCGCGGCCTGCAGGTGGTACCCAAGCTCGTGCGTCTCACGACCGACGAGAACCCGCGCGTACGTTCGGCCGCGCTGCACGCCCTCGCCGATCAGGGCACCACCGACAACATCGCGACGATCGAGGTGCGCCTGCGCGACTCCGACAAGGGAGTGCGCCGCGCCGCCCAGCAGGCCCGCGACGCCATCCGCTCCCGGCTCAAGCTGACCGAGCCCGAAACCGAGCCCGAGGCCTGACCCGACCTGGGCATCCGCTCACTACGGCCGGCGGAGCAGTGCACCCTCGTGTCGACAGGTCGCCGCGGCGGTGAGCATGGCGTCGGCCAGCAGCGCCTCCCACGCCGTGGAATCCTGCGGAACCCCACCGTTCACGATGGTGCACACGGATGCCGCCAGCGTTGCGTCCCCCGCCCCCATCGTGTCAACGATCGGGCCGTCAAGCGCGGCGATCGGGACGCTGACCAGTCCATTGTCTTCGAACGCAACTGAGGCACCGAGCCGCCCGGCGGTCGCCAGCACCGTCTGCGCGCCCCCCTCGACGAGTCGTTCACGCAGTTCGTCGAGCGTGCTGCCGTAGAGAAGGTCGGCGTCTTCGTCGCCGACCTTCACGAGCAGACTGCGCGCGGCGAGCGCTTCAAAGTTGCGTACGAACCGCGGTCCGTCGTGCAGCATGCCGGCGCGTGGGTTCGGGTCGATCACGAGGCGGTGCACCGGGTCGGTGATGCAGGCGATGAACGCCTCGGTCTGCGCGGTGTCGTCGAACGGAAAGCAGCTTACGACGACGACGACGGCGGCGGCCAGCGCGGCCCGCTCGACCGCGCCGAAGTCGATTCGGCGCGCTTTGGCGGCGTCGTTGAAGAAGTAGCGGGGTTCGCCATCGGTGCGATCCGATACGGCCCGGGAAGACCCGAGCAGGGCCGGTGTCGCGATCAGCTGCACGCCGTACTGGTCGAGGAACGACCGAAGCACCACGCCATCAGCATCGTCACCGACCATCGCGATCAGGGTCGTCGGCACCCCGAGTATGGCCAGGCCCACCGCCACGTTCAGGGCTGCACCGCCGGCGAATTCCCGACTCGCCTCGGAGTCACGCAGCACATCGATCAGGGCGTCACCGACGACGACGACACGGGAAGGGGCGTTGAGTTCAGGCATGGGGTCCAATCTGTATCAACTCCGCAGCAGCTTGTTTGGGCAGAGAAAAAGCCGGTAGAAGGAGTTTATTCTCCTTCTACCGGCTGCTCTGGCACCATATCGCGTCAGGCGCTCTTGCGTCCAGACATTGATCGCATCAGGAACATGATCACCGCGATGATCGCCAGTACGATACCGACCCAGAGCAGAAATTGAAGCGACTGCACCAGACCTCCGGTAATGAGCAGTACCACCGCAACAATGGCCACAATGATGAGTAACGGGTTCATAGTTTGACCTTTCATTTCATGCGCGGGAAATCCCCGATTGCCGCGATACTACCCCCTTATGGGGGTAGACAGCAGATGCCATGTATGGCCTCTGCCTTCGTGTCGCGACCGCGCGCTTTAGTACGTCGAGAGCGTGGGCTCGATCTCTTTCACCCAGGCCAGAACGCCGCCCTCAACCTGACGCACATGCTCATAGCCTTGCCGCTGCAGCTCGGCGCAGACGGCAGCCGAGCGCGGGCCAGCCTTGCAGTGCACGACCACGTCGCGGTCCCGGGCAAGGCACGCCGCTCCGGAGAGGATGGCGCCCTGCGGCACGAGTAGCGCCCCGGCAATGTGTACGATCTCGTACTCTTCTGGTTCCCGAACGTCGATGAGGTCGAAGTCGATCTCGCCCCGCTGCCGAGCCCCGAGCATGACGGCGAGTTCCTGCACGGAAATCGCATCGTCACTCAGGGCCGATGTCCCGCAGAACGCCTCGTAGTCCATCAGCGCGGTGATCGCTTCGGCCGCAGGGTCGCGCGCAATGCTGATTTCGCGCCAGGTCGCCTGGAGCGCATTGAACAGCACGACCCGGCCCAGCAGTGTGTGTCCGACCCCGGTGATCAACTTCACGGCTTCGGCGACCATCGTCGAGCCGATCGTTCCGCAGAGCATTCCAAACACTCCTCCCTCGCCACAGCTGGGCACTGAGCCAGCTGGCGGGGCTTCCGGATACAGGTCTCGGTAGGTGGGTCCGTGCCGGTTCCAGAACACGCTGACCTGCCCGTCGAAGCGCAGGATAGAGCCCCAGACGCAGGGTTTGCCGAGCATTGCGGCAGCGTCACTGACCAGGTAGCGCGTGGCGAAGGTGTCGGCGCCGTCGATTATCAGGTCGTACTGGGCGAACAGGTCGAGGGCATTCGTCGCAGTAAGCCAGACGTCGTGCTGGTGCACCGTGACCAGCGGATTGAGCTCGGCGACCGCGGCCGCTGCCGATTCCAATTTCGAGTGGCCGAGGCCTGAGGTCCCGTGGATGATCTGGCGCTGCAGATTGCTGAGGTCCACGGTGTCGTGATCGACGATGCCGAGCGTACCCACCCCGGCGGCTGCGAGGTAGAGCAGCACCGGCGAGCCGAGTCCGCCGGCGCCGATTACGAGAACGCGCGCATTTTTCAGCCGTCGCTGGCTGAGCACTCCGATTTCGGGAATAAGAATATGGCGCGAATACCGCTCACGCTCGGCTATGGTGAGCTCCTCGCCGGGTTCGACGAGCGGCGCGAGCACCGGCATCCGCGTCACAGGTCGGGCCGCCCGGCCATCGGTGACGACGCCAGCGCGTGCTGACGCCGCGGAATGCGGCCGGCCTGGGCGGCCCGCCGTCCTGCCAGCACGGCGTGTTTGAACGCATCGGCCATGAGCGGCGGGTTCTGCGCGCGTGTCACGGCGGTGGCCAGCAGCACTGCATCGCAGCCCAATTCCATCGCCAGCGCAGCGTCAGAAGCGGTACCGATTCCGGCATCGAGCACCACGGGAACACCGGCGCGGGCCACGATCAGCTCGATATTGTGCGGGTTGAGAATGCCGAGCCCGGTGCCGATCGGCGCCCCGAGCGGCATCACGGCCACGGCGCCCAGGTGTTCGAGCCGGAGCGCGAGCACCGGGTCGTCATTGGTGTACGCGAACACCTTGAAGCCTCGGGCAACGAGCTGTTCGGTGGCCTCCACCAGTTCGACCGCATCGGGCAGCAGGGTCTGCTCGTCGGCGATAACCTCGAGCTTGATCCAGTCGGTTTCGAGGGCTTCCCGAGCGAGCTCGGCGGTCAGTACCGCATCGCGCGCGGTGAAACAGCCGGCGGTGTTCGGTAGCACCCGGATGGAATTCTCGACCAGCAGTTCGAAGAGTGAACCGGTGGTCGCTGCGCTGTGCCGCCTCATGGCGACCGTGGTGAGTTCGGTTCCCGACGCTCGCAGTGCTTCACCGAGGCCATCGAGACTCGGTGCTCCCCCGGTGCCCATGATTAGGCGCGAGGTCAGCGCCACGCCGTCAATCACCAGGGTGTCAGTGTTCGTGAAGTGTGCAGTCTGCACGGTCAACCTCCCTGGACTGCAGAAACAATTTCAATCTCATCGTCCGCCGTTAGCCCGGTAGTCGACCACAGGCTGCGGGGAATGACCGCGGCGTTTCGTGCCACGGCTACTCCGAGGCGGCCTCCGTCGGTTGCACGGCCGTCTGTTTCGATGGGTCGCCCGGTGATCTCGGCTACGAGGTCGGTCACGGTGCCGCCGGATACGGTTCGTTTCTGGCCATTGACAATGATGATCACGGTCACTACAGGCCTCCTTTCAGTAAAGCGGATGCGGGCTCTCGGCTGGCCGAGAATCGATCGGGCCGAAAGTTTCGCCATCGATCGTCTGCGCTTCCCTCGATGAGCTGCAGACAGTACGCGGCTGCGACCGGGGTGAGCAGTACACCGTGACGAAAGAATCCGGTGGCAATGATGAGGCCGGCGATGTCACCGTTTGAACACCCGACGCGGCCGAGGAACGGTGCATTGTCCGGCGTGCCCGGACGCGCCCGAGCGGTCGTTTCGATCAGCTCCAGCTCGCTGACCGCCGGCACCAGGGCCTGTGCATCACGCAGCAGCTGATAGACGCCGCCGGCCGAGACCACGCCCGAGCCGTCTTCGCGCTGGGTGGCTCCGATCACGAGCGTTCCGTCGGTGCGCGGAACCAGATAGACCGGCACCCCATGCACCAACCCGCGCACCGTGCAGGTGAGCAGCGGCCGAAGATGCTCGGGCACTCGCAATCGAAGCACGTCACCATAGACCGGGCGAAGCGGCAGGCTCAGGTGCTCGGGGAGCCCGTCCAACTCGCCCGCCCAGAGCCCATTGGCCACGACCACCTCATCGGCTTGGATCGAGCTGCCATCGGCCAGGGCGACACCGGTAACGCGCGAGGAGGCATCCGTTGCATCGGCGTGCAGTAACCCGCGCGCGCGCACCCGAATCACGGCGTCCTGACCGTTTGGCGCGAGGGCGGTGAGCGCGAACTGGATGCGCTCCGTGAGCCGTCGCGGGTCGACCTGGTGATCTTGTTCCACCAAAAAAGCGCCGGAAACCTGAGGGCTCAGCAGCGGTTCAAGCACCCGCGCTTCGCGCACGGTGAGGGGCTCGACACCCAATCCATTGGCCACCTGCACAGCACGCAGGTCGGCGAGGGCTTGCCGGTCGGCCGCGTCCGCGCCCACGTTCAGGGTTGTCGTTCGCTGGTATCCGGTAGCGTCGCTATCGGCTCCGAGCGAGTCGATGAAGTCGGGATACAACTTCGAGGACGCCAGCATGAGCTCAAGCAATGCCTCTTCCCGATAGTGCAGTTCGCTCACCGCGGCGAGCATTCCGGCTGCAGCGAAGGTGGCACCGCCGGCCGGGTCGGGGTCGATGACGACCACGCTCCGGCCGGAATGCGCCAGCGTCCAGGCGATGCCGAGCCCGATGACGCCGCCGCCAATGACGGCGATATCAACTGTTCGCTGCGCTCCCCGCTCACTCATGATGTGCACCGATGCCACGGCAGCGCCCCTTAGGGTTGGTCGCATGGACCCCATCACCGCCCGGCTGTATCTCTGCACCGATGCGAGAAGGAATCGCGGCGATTTCGCCGACTTCGTGGATGCCGCCTTCGCCGGCGGGGTCGACATCATCCAACTGCGCGATAAGAATATCGACGCGGCCGAGGAACTTCACTATCTCGAGGTTCTGCACACGGTCGCCGACCGTCACGCCCGGCTCTGGGCGGTCAACGACCGAGCGGATATCGCCAGCCTCTCCGGCGCGCCGGTTTTTCATGTCGGCCAGACCGACCTGCCGCTGCCCGCCGCGCGCACACTGCTCGGCACGGCTGCGCGGATCGGCTTGTCCACCCACACCACCGAACAAGTGGATGCCGCCGTCACCGCCGATAACCTCGACTATTTCTGTGTCGGCCCGGTCTGGGCTACGCCAACGAAACCCGGCCGGGCAGCGGTCGGCACCGACCTGCTGCGCTATGCGACCGCGCAGAGCGCCACCGTCGGCAGCCTGCGCCCCTGGTTTGCCATCGGCGGCATCGACCTGGGCACCATCGACCAAGTGGTCGACGCCGGCGCCACCCGGGTAGTGGTGGTGCGCGCGATCACCGACGCCGACGACCCGACGGATGCCGCGCAGCGCCTGCTCGCCAGCCTCCCGCCGCTCGGGTAGTTCCACCGACCGTACCGCGTTCATCGCACGCCTGCGGTCAGAGCGGATGCCGCTGTTGCACGGGCGAACAGCCGATGAAAGTGGTGAATCGGGCCATTTCCCTGGCCGACCTCGAGGTCGTCGGCGTGGGCCAGGGCGTCCTGGAGCCAGTCTTTGACCTCGACGAGGGACTGAGCCCAGTCACCGGTTCTCGCCTGCACCGTGGCCATGGCTGAGGAGAGCGAGCATCCGGTGCCGTGCGTGTTCCTGGTGCGGATACGTGGCAACGCAACCTCGACCACGCTGTGCGACAGCAGCCCCTGGGTGTTGACCAGGGCATCCGGGCAGCTGGTTTCGTTGAGATGGCCGCCCTTGACCAGCACGGTGACACCGGTGCGAGCAGACAACCTTCCGCCCTGCTCCAGGGCCTCCGCCCAGGTGGCCGCCGGGTGCTCGTCGAGCAGAACAGCCAGCTCGGGAACGTTGGGCGTGACGAGATCGACCTGAGGGATCAGGTCGCGCAGCGCCTGCTCGGCTGAGCGGTCAAGCAGCCGGTCACCACTCGTTGCTACCATCACCGGGTCGAGCACCACCAGGGGCGGTCGACACTCCCCGAGCCAGGAGCGCACCTCGGTAATGACGTCGAGTTGAGCGAGCATGCCGATCTTGACGGCGTCAATGGTCACATCGTCGCTCACGGCGTTCAACTGTGCGCGCAGAAAATCCACAGGCGGGGTGTGCACCGAGCGCACCCCGCGCGTATTCTGCGCGACCAGAGCACTGATCACCGCCATACCGTAGCCGCCGTTGGCCGCAATGCTCTTCAGGTCGGCCTGAATCCCGGCGCCGCCGGTCGGATCGGTTCCGGCGATACTCAAAATTCGTGGCGTTTGCCGCAACGCGAGCTGGGAGGTTCGATCAGTCATCCGTGACATTCCTTCGCTAGTACTAACTAGACAGGTTCGACGGGTATTGATCTCAGCACGCACACTATGTGCGGCACCCCGTGTCAACATTCACCCTATATGCGCGCGCATTCAGCGCACAACCGCCGCTATTGCTACATAGTGGCTCTCCTACACTGACGCACGCTGGTAGAGCGCCTGCGCAGCCATCGGTCGAGCAATCCGCGTGCACGGTCCCGGCGGCTTTACCCCGCTAGTGCACGCAGCGCGGCCAGGTGGCCGTCGATTGCCGCCCGACCACGCAGGGCGAGGGCGACGCTTGTCGTGCGGCGCGCAGACCCTTAGACTGGTTGGAGCATGAATTGCTTCATCAAAGCGTGGCTCAACCGACGGCAGTGAGAGCCAAGCAGCATGCGCCTGCTGAAACCAGTCGGGCTTCAGCCTGTTCTGCTGGTCATCGGCGTCATGACTTGACGTCTTTTGCCGCCGCACGCAGTGCTGCGTTGTTGTTGTCTCGGAGAGTGGCCAGCAGCGCTGCCGGCGTTTCGGGATCGTCGAGACTGATCGCGAACTGCTTCTCGTTCGTTGTCGTCACAATCAGCCCGGGTCCCTTTCGGAGGATGACTGCTGATCGTCCGGGCATGATGCGATAGCCCCACCCGCCCCACTCGGTGGGTCGTAGTTCCGCCGCCTCGATCACGTCGATCGCGTCGAGACGGATGCGTTTCAGCGGAATCCGAAATATTGCCGAGACCACCCGCAGGCCGCGCCAATCCGCAGTCACGCGCAGACGGATGAACAGTGCCACCACGAGAATCGCTACAGCTATCGTGATCATCCCAAGGAGTCCGCCGATGATGCGCCCGTCGATGATCGCGGGTCCGTAGAGCACAGCGCCTAAAATGATCAATCCAATCGTTGCCCAGGCAAACAGAGTTCCCGTGATTGTTTGGGACCATGCTCCACTCTCACTGGGCGCGAACTTGAATCGCCTCTCGACATCCGTCGCCTCGAGACGGGGCTTGGGTGAGATAGCGAATGGAATGAACCCGTATCCGGCCGCGACAAAAGACACTATGACCCAAGGCCCGAGTACAACCTCATACGGGTCGCCCATCTGGATCGTCAGACCAACGGAGAGCAACCAAGTGGTAGCGCCCATCCCGCCGAACACACCCAGAAAGAAAAAAACACCTCGCCTGGCCCGCGCGCTGATTCCGGGCCACAAACCGATCGCGACGCCGGCAACGGCCGGCACACCCGTCAGAACGAGATTCAGGGCGAGCAGCGCGCCCGCAGCCATCGCGTCATCCGCTGGCCCCAAACTCGACCAATGCGACGCGAGTTCGGCCGGAAGATGATCGCGCCAGGTCCACCACGAGATGATCACCACCAACACCGGCACGCACAACGAGGCCCCGGCCAGGGCCCTCCGAGCTCTCTCCGAATTCCCACTTTTACCACTCACGTAGTCCCACCCCTCTGCATCAATCGCAAAATTTCTGGCTGCGTCAGCCCAAGCTTGCGCGCCTCGTACTTCAATTGGGCGGCCAGTTCGGTCACTCGGATAAGTCCGGCGCCAGCGTCTTGACGCACGAACGCCCCGCGCCCCTGACGCATTTCAATGACCTCGTCGTCCCGCAGCTCCGCGTAGGCACGCAATACCGTGTGCATATTCACGCGCAGAGACTTTGCCAGGTCACGAGCCGGAGGCAGCCGATCGCCAGGCTGGAGCTCACCATTCACGACCCCCGCACGCACCTGTACCGCGATCTGCTCCGCCAGCGACACTGTCAGAGCTGCATCCACTACGAACAACATGTTTGCAACACTACTAGAACAATACAGACTCTCACATCTGATCAGTCCCTCTTCTTGGGAATTGCCGGGCACCGGGCGGAGGTTTCAGAGCAGTGGCACCGCCAGAACATTAATCCCGCCGCGATGTCCCCGTTGTCGGTCATGCCGCATCGGTGATTCCTCTGGCGCCTCTTGTCGGCACCCCCCGTTCGGGTTACGCTGACGAAAAGTGCCTTACCCGTTCGCCGGCTTACCCCAGTACCGGCCCCGCGCCCGCACATGATCTCGATGTCGAGGCGTGTCCTTTTGCAAGACGGCCCCACCCCACGCGCTCCGCGGTGCTGACTGGGGCCCTGTCACTTTCGTTTGGAGAACACCGTGTCCCGTTCTAATTCATCTGTTAAGAAACGTCTTCGTCCCAGCAGATCGGCGCTGGCAGTTGTTGCCGTGGTGGCGTTGTTTCTGGGTACGACCAGCGTGCTCAACGCGGCGATGCCACCGACGTCTGCTGCAGCTGCAGACCAAGATGTCTCCAGAATCAAGGCTGATGCGGTCACCAGCCTGCCGGTTTCCTTCGAGGTTCAGAATGTCAATCGTTCAAAAGTGGCCTGCGCCAGTGACGGCAAAACCTATACCGTCCGCGGTCACATCGTCGGCCCCACCCAGGTTCTCGAGCGAGAAAAGGCCACCGGCGCGACTCTGTACTTGCACGGTCTGAGTTTCGGGGAGTTCTTCTGGAACTTCGCCCAAGCGCAAAATTACGACTTCGCCGCCAATCAGGCGAAGGCCGGTCAGGTGTCGGTTGTCATCGACCGCCTCGGATACGGCAGCAGCGACAAAGCCGAGGGAAACAGCATCTGCGTTGGCTCCCAGGCTGATATTGCCCACCAGATCGTGCTCGCACTGCGCGCGGGCTCCTACCAGGTGAACCCCTCGGGGCAGGCTCCGGAGTTTTCACGAGTCGTCCTCGCCGGTCACTCCTACGGTGGCCAGATCGCCCAGGTCGCGGCGTACTCGTTCGGCGACATCGACGGATTGATTGTCATCGGCTATGCCGATCGCGTGCAATCCCAGCTTCTGCGAGACAATTCCGCCTTTGCCGCAAATGTATGCGCAAGCGGGGGCCTGCGCGTCGGCGCCGTCGGACCAGCGGGTTACGCTCCCTTCGGACCACCAAGCGGAGCTGCGGCCGCCTTATTCAATAGCACTGAACCAGCCGTGCAGAGTGCGGCATTGCAGTTGCTGACTATTGATCCGTGCGGTGATACAGCATCGTTCGCTCCGGCTGTGGCCGTCAACTTGGTGAATGTTCCATCGATCAAGGTTCCAGTCCTGATTATCGCCGGAGGAAGCGACGCTTTATTCCCTGTTCCGGCCGGCCCGGATCAAGCGTCTCTCTTCACCGGCGCCGCAAGCGTTGACCAGGTTACGTTGCCCACCGTCGCGCATGCGGTCACCCTCGAGCACGTCTATGCACCTTCGGCTCTGCGACCGCTCAACGACTGGCTGCACAAAGTGTTCCGCAGATAGTCACGCCAACGACGGGAGCCTGCCTACGAATGGTGGCGCAGGCTCCCCTCGCCTTCTTGGGCAGAACGGGCAACTCGCAGGGTGATGATCTGGAAGGCACGCAGCACCAGTCGACCACCAGCATCGCTTGTCGACTGCACAGCTACCGGGGCGACAGTTCGTTCGAGCAGATCAGTCTCGACGATTTCTGAGACAGTGAAGCCGAAGCTGACAGTGCCAGTGGAGCGCGAACCGCTCGCCTCGGACAGTCGCACGATAAGGTTACCGGAACGGTCTTCAGCCAGTTTTACAGCTTCGACCACGATCGATGGGCACTCGCTCACGACTACGGGTTTCACCGCTGCGCCGCCCACGTCGCGCAGCGGCAGGTTGATCCGGTAGCCCTGCGCCGCCGCTCCGAGTACGTCTGGCGTCAGGCTGATCGAAGTGCGAAGCGTGTGCACTCCTTGATCCGCAGTTGGGTCAGGGAACGTCGGCGCACGCAGCAGTGACTCCCGCACAGTCGTGGTCGTTCCTCCCCCGACTCGTGTAGTGCGGCTGATGTCATGCCCGTAGGTTGAGTTGTTGGCAATCGCAATCCCGAAGCCCGGCTCCCCGACGAAAACCCACCGGTGTGCGCAGGTCTCGAAACGGGCAGCATCCCAGGACGTGTTGACGTGGGTCGGCCGATAAATGTGGCCAAACTGTATTTCTGACGCAGCGCGGTCAGCGTGCACGTCGAGCGGAAAAGCCAACTTCAACAATTTGTGACGCTCATGCCAGTCAACCGTCGTCACGATGTCCAGGCTCGGCTGGTCACTGAGTACGGTCAGGTCCTGCTGAACGGATGACCCCCCGAAGCGGCGCGTCACGCGCACCGTGACCAGTCCTGAACTCTGCACGAGCACCGTGACTTCTTCTGCTTCTAGAAGTTCCACGCCGTTTCGGTCGTAGTGCTCGTCGATGTCCCACGCGTCCCACTGCGTCGGGGTATCCCGAAAAAGTTGGAGCACATTGCCCGCTTGCCCCGCGGGCACGGCTTCTCTTCCGCTCACGCGATCTACCAAGGAAATGAGGAGCCCGCGTGCATCGATGGATGCCCGCACGACGTCGTTCTCGAGCACGAACCCCCCATCGGCCTGATGTAGGCGCACGGCTCCGGTTGGTATCCGCGGCGCAGCAGACAGGGCAGGCACTCCCGCTACTGGGAATGGTGACGCATTGAAGCTCACCGGCGTTGCATCCGTTTGCGCCGAGGAGGCGAGCGCCGCCACGGATGTCGCGATCAGGTCTTCGAGATCGATTCGCACGGTCTCGTAGGCCGCTTCAGCAACCTGATGCACCCACGCGATAGAGCTTCCGGGCAGAATGTCGTGAAATTGATTGAGCAACACGGTCTGCCAAGCGGTAGCCAGTCGTTCGTAGGGGTAGTCAGCGCCGGCATAAAAGTACGCCGTTGATGCCCAGAGCTCGGCCTCTCGAAGCAGATGCTCGCTGCGACGGTTTCCGGATTTGGTCCTGGACTGCGACGTGTAGGTGCCCCGGTGAAATTCCAGGTAGAGCTCCCCCGACCACACGGGCGGATTGGCATACGTCGCCTCCGCCTCCTCGAAGAACGCCCGCGGGCTGGCCATACGCACGGTCGGTGAGCCCTCGAGAGAACGCGTGCGTTCCGCCGCTGCGAGCATCTCCCGATTGGGCCCACCGCCACCGTCTCCATAACCGAACGGCACCAGCGACACGTTTGACGCACCCTTCTCGGAATATTGGCGTTGAGCCCGGGCCAATTCTTCCCCAGATAGCAGGGAGTTATAGGTATCGACCGGCGGAAAGTGGGTGAAAACCTGAGTGCCGTCAATTCCCTCCCACGCAAAGGTATGGTGAGGCATGGTGTTGGTTTCGTTCCAACTGATTTTTTGGGTGAGGAAGTACTTCGATCCGGCCGCGGTCACGATTTGCGGGAATGCCGCCGTGTATCCAAACGAGTCTGGCAGCCAGATTTCGAGGGGTTCGATGCCGAACTCCTGCATGAAGAAAGCCTTGCCCACGAGCAGCTGCCGAGCCAGCGACTCCCCGCTGGGCATGTTGGTATCGGATTCGACCCACATGCCGCCCACCGGAACGAAACGGCCCTCGAGTACGCGCGTACGGATTCGTTCAAACAGCTCCGGATAGTGCTGCTTCATCCATGAATACTGTTGCGCCGACGAACAGGCGAAGATGAAGTCGGGGTCTTCATCCATCAGGTGTAACACGTTTGAAAACGTGCGCGCACACTTGCGAATGGTTTCACGCACCGGCCAGAGCCAGGCCGAGTCGAGGTGGGCATGCCCGACAGCGATGACTCGGTGAGCGCTGGCGTAGGCGGGCTGCGCCAGAAGGGGCGCCAGCAAAGCGCGACCACGGGATGCCGTGCCGCTCACATCCTCGGGGTCCATTTGGTCGGTCATTTTTTCCAGCGCCCGAAGAATCTCAGCGGTACGCGGTAGGTCAGGGCTCAGCTGTTCCATCAGGCCGAACAATGTCCACACGTCCCGGTCTAGTTTCCACACTTGGGTGTCGAGCAAGGCAATGTCCATGCGGCGCAGGCGGTAGATCGGTTCGATGCCCGCCGTAGCCTTGTCGCCCACGGGTGTCGGCTGAAAGCCCCAGTCACGTCCCACGTCGGGGTTGGACGCAGCTTCAATGTAGATATCGACCTGCTCTCCCGGCTGGGCGATCAGCGGCACATAGTTATTGAACGGCTCCACAGCTTTCACGATGTGCCCCTGCGGGGTGAAGACCAGACCTTCCGCCTGGAACCCGGCCTGACGCGACAGAAAACCGAGGTCCACGATGACTTCCGTGCGCGTGTGGAGGTCGTGAAACCGAGACCAGTCGGCGGGAACCAGGCCGGTGATGTGGAACCACGTCGTGCCCCAGGGCTTGCCCCAATGTTGGCCGATGCTGAACGGAATGAAATCCTGACCTTGCGCCTCAGAAAACGGCACGGGCTCGTCGGGAACTTCCCACGCGCTAATGGTCAGCGGTGACGAAACCCGGTACAGCGCCGGGGCGACCCGCTCGCTGACGAAACGACGGATGCGGGCTCGAATGAGGGCGGAATTGTCGTGCACTTGGTGCTCCTTGCGCTGGAAGGGTCAGAGCGTGACGGCATTGGCCATGGCCGAGGATCCGGCGAGAACACGCGACTCTTTCATGAGTTGCCTGAGTCCCTGACGCTGTGCTCCTTGGCATCGTTGCCGGTGATTCTGCGTATTCCATACAAACAACGGTTGAACTACTTGCTGTCCAGATTTACTCTAGGAATGTAACAGGACTGAGACTTCCAAAAAAGGCCAGAAAATATACAGCGTCAATAACCGCCGGGTCGGTGTGCACGCCGGATCGTGTCGAAACCACTGCCTGGTTAAATCCGCTCTGCGCGTGAAGGTTTCCCCGCGGGAGAGTCGGCGCACGTGATCGAACCGTAACGTCTTGCTGCGCCCATCGGGGGATGGCCGTGCGAGACTAGGATGCATCTTCGCCTATGGCTCTCAGCCCGCGTCCCCTCCAGCTCCGCATCGGCGCCTCCAGTTGTGCCCGTGCCGGTGGCGGGAAATCAGTGTGTGATCGAAGCAAAGGGGTTTTGATGTGTGGGATTTTTTAGGAGCTCAGTATGAGCAGATCCTGTTCAGCAGCTGGCAACACTTTAGTCTCGTCGTGCAGTGCCTGATCCTGGCAACTGTCCTCGCTGTCGTGCTGGCCGCGGTGGTCTACCGTAGTTCCGCGCTCACCGGGATCGCCAACTCGGTGTCGGCCATTGGATTGACTATCCCGTCGTTTGCGTTCATCGGGCTGCTCATCGCGCCGCTTGGCTTCGGCGTGGTTCCGGCCGTCATTGTCGTGGCGTTCTTCGCCACTCTGCCCATTCTGCGCAACGCGGTCGTGGGATTGGCGGGTATAGCACCGTCGATCGTGGAATCCGCGCGCGGCATCGGCATGAGCCGGTTCCGCACGCTCCTGCAGGTGGAACTGCCAATGGCGTGGCCAATCATCCTCACCGGTATTCGGGTATCCGCTCAAATGGTCATGGGAATCGCCGCGATCGCCGCGTATTCCCTCGGCCCGGGCCTGGGCGGATTCATCTTTTCCGGCCTCTCCCGCCTCGGCGGCGCCAACTCCCTCGAGTCGGTACTGACGGGCGTCATCGGCGTTGTCGTGCTCGCTCTTATTCTTGATCTTCTTCTCGTCGGCCTGGGCCGCCTGACCACACCCCGAGGTATCCGTGTCTGAACTCATTACATCCAACAGCGCTGAATCCATGAGCCCCGAAGGTTCCACCACCCCGACCGGCATCACCGGCGCGAACATCCTGCTGGACCACGTCACCAAGCGTTTCCCCGGCCAGGCGCGCCCCGCCGTCGACGGTCTCACCATGGAGATCCCGGCCGGCAAGATCGTCATGCTCGTCGGCCCCTCGGGCTGCGGCAAGACCACCACCCTTAAGATGATCAACCGGCTCATCGAACCCTCCGAAGGCCGCATCGTCGTCGACGGGGACGATGTCACCAATATGAATGGCGATACCCTGCGCCGCGGCATCGGCTATGTCATTCAGGCCGGCGGACTCTTCCCGCACATGACGGTGGCCACCAACATCGGCCTTGTGCCGAAAATGCTCGGCTGGGACAAGGCCCGCATCACGGCCCGCGTCGACGAACTCCTCGAGCTCGTCTCCCTCGACCCGGCGCTCTACCGAAATCGGTACCCCAAGGAACTTTCCGGCGGTCAGCAGCAACGCGTCGGAGTGGCGCGTGCCCTCGCGGCCGACCCGCCCGTGCTGCTCATGGACGAGCCGTTTGGCGCCGTCGACCCGATCACCCGCCTACGCTTGCAGGACGAACTGCTCAACATTCAGGAAGAACTACAGAAGACCATCGTCTGCGTCACGCACGACTTCGACGAAGCCGTCAAGCTCGGCGACTGGATCGCCATCTTCAACGAGGGCGCCCAGCTCGAACAGTACGACACCCCGGAACGCATCCTCGGCGACCCGGCCAACGAGTTCGTCGAAAACTTCATCGGGTCCGGCGCCGGCCTCAAACAGCTCACCCTGACCCGGGTGGCAGAGGTCGGGTTCGGTGACGCCGTCGTGGGAAGCCCCGGCGAACGGGCAGCGGATGTCCTGGCCCGCCTCATCACCGCCGGCCACGGTCACGCGGTCATCGTCGATGAGCGTCACCGTCCCATCCAGTGGCTCTCCCGGCGCAAGCTCGGCCGCCTCGAGGTCATCAGCAGCGTTCCCGACCCGAAACTTCCGGTCGTCGGCTACCGTGCCACGCTCAATGACGCACTCGACATAATGCTCGTCTCCAGCGCCGGGGCCGCGCTCGTCACGGGCCGCCGCGACATGTTCAAGGGCGTCATCGACGTACAGACCGTCATGGACGCCATTACCCGGTCGCAGACCGCTGCCGTACTCGAGTCGGACCAAGCGCCCGTCGGACTGAACACCGGCGTGTTCCAAGCGCAGGCGCCTGCCACCGAACTGAATGAGACCGATAGCGATGGCGCCGACGCGCGGGCCAGTCGATGAGCACCCGCGCCCTGACTGCAGAAGCCGGCATTGCCGGCGGCGACTCCGCCGTCGAAACACCCGGCGACCCGGCCGCGCCGGCCGTACCGGTCAGTCAGACTCGCGCGGTCTGGCAATCCTGGCGGGGACTGGTCTACCAGCTGGCCGGCATCCTGCTCGCGTTCGCCGCGCTCGTCATCTGGCTGCTGACGGCCAACCTCTCCGCGATCGAACTCACCACCCTCGCCCCGGACGCGCTCTGGGTTTACACCGTGGAGCACATCCAACTCACTCTCCTCGCCGCGGCGATCGTTCTGGTCATCGCAATTCCTTTGGGAATCGCCCTGACCCGACGACCCCTGCGGTTTCTGACCGCTCCGGTGCTTGCGATCGCCAACGTCGGGCAGGCTGCCCCCGCGATCGGCGTCGTCGTACTCCTGGCATTCTGGGTCGGCTTCGGCTTTTGGGCGGCGACGTTGAGCCTTGTGCTCTACGCAGTGCTCCCGGTGCTGCGAAACACCATGGTCGGTCTGCAGCAGGTCGACGCTCGCCTCATCGAAGCCGGACGCGGCATGGGTATGAGTTCCACAGCCGTGCTCTTTCGCGTGGAACTACCTCTCGCCGTGCCGGTCATGCTGTCGGGCGTGCGTACCGCCCTCGTTCTTTTGGTCGGCACCGCAGCCCTCGCCACGTTCGTCAACGGCGGCGGACTCGGCATTCTCATCACCACCGGTGTCAATCTCAGCCTCACCCCCGTGCTCGTCACCGGAGCCCTACTCGTGGCTCTACTGGCCCTCCTCATCGACTGGATCGGCCGCGTGGTAGAACACGTCGCCCGCCCGAAGGGACTCTAGATGCACCGCCCCGCTTTTCACACCCGTCGCAGACACCTCGGCCGCTGGGGCCTGTCGGTGAGTGTGCTCGCCGTGACGGCCCTCGCCCTGACCGGCTGCGGTCTGCAGCCGGCGACCTCATACGTTCCCGCGGTTGGACCCGGGTCGATCACCCCGCTCGACGGCGCCGAGGGCGTCAACCTCACGGTCACATCCAAGAACTTCACTGAGCAGCTATTGCTCGGCAAGATCGCGGTGCTCGCCGGGACCGCCGCAGGATTCGACGTCACGGACCTCAGCAATGTGCCCGGCAGCCAGCCGGCCCGCGATCTGCTTCTCTCGGGACAGGCCGACGTGCTCTGGGATTACACCGGAACCACGTGGCTGACCTACCTCGGTCAGACAGAGGCAATCACCGACCAGGACGAAATGTGGCAAGCCGTGCACGACCTCGACCTCAAAAACGGTGTCACCTGGGGCGCACCAGCACCGATGAACAACACCTACGCCCTAGCCGTACGCAGTGAGGCGGTCGCCGAACTCGGCGGCATCACCGCCATGTCCGAACTTGCCGCACTGCCCGTCGAGGACCGCACCTTCTGCGTTGAAGCCGAATTCAACTCCAGGCCGGACGGCATGAACCCCATGCTCGCCCACTACGGATTGGAACGTGGCGCCTCCGACGGCGTGCCCGACAGCAACATCGGCGTCTACGACACCGGTGCGATCTACAGCGCGACCAACGACGGCGCCTGCAACTTCGGTGAAGTCTTTACCACCGACGGTCGCCTCGACGCGCTCGACCTCACCGTCCTGACCGATGACCTCGCATTTTTTCCGGCATACAACGTGGCACCGATCTTTTACACCGAAACGCTCACGGCGCATCCCGGCCTGGAAAAGATCTTCGCCAAAATATCGCCCAAACTCACCGACGAGGTTCTGCGCGGCATGAACCGTCAAGTCGACGTCGACGGTGCCGAACCCGCCGATGTGGCCTACGCCTGGATGATCGACGAAGGTTTCATCACTGACCCGGCCGCCTAGCGGGAGCTTCCTGGCGAGCTTTGATCACAGTTCCGGATATGCCGCTCAGCATACGTTTTTTGGGTTGGGTTTTGTGCGACATGATTCTTCTTCAAGCCCCACGTGGCGGGGTTGAAAATCTCGGCCGGCCAGCCCTCATCGGGAAGGTTCCGCTGAAGCCGCGGCCCGGGCAGTCATGAAGGTAGAGGCAATAGCAGGTACGCCTACATTCCGCGGCGAATAAAGTCGGCCACCCGCTCCCCAACAAGAACGGCGGTCGCGGCCGGTCCGCGCACGGGCGTAGTCGGCAGAATCGAGGTGTCGGCGACGCGCAGCCCCTCGACACCGTGCACGCGCCCATATTGATCGACGACGGCCCCCGGATCATCTGCCGGCCCGAACCGTGCACTGCCGCACAGGTGAATAGCGGTGCCGAGGTGGGAGCGTAGCCAGTCGTCGAGCAGGTCATCGCTCTCGAGCACGATGTCGCTCAGTTCGGTCAATCGCCTAAACAGATGTTTGTAGGCATCCGTTCGCAACAAACGTACCGCCACCCGCACAACTTCGCGCATGCGTTCGAGGTCGCATTCGGTCGACAGGTAGTTGTAGTCGATGCGCGGTTGCGCGGCGGGGTCGTCCGACTCCAGGCTGATACGTCCGCGCGAGGTCTCTGACTGCACGGCGACAAGCAGCGCGAGGTCCCCGCGGTGGGCGATCTGTTTCGCGAAGCGCCGCATCGATACCCCGCGCATCGCCCGAAGTGATCGAAGCGGATGCCGCGCTGCGGCCCGCACCCCGACCATGATACCGCGCGCGCTGCCGGTCAACAGATACCCCATGGGTTTGAGCATCGGGAGAATCTCCAGATCCCCGGGCGCCGTGGAACCGGTCGCCGTGAAGTTCAGGCAGGCCGCCATCGACTGCGACGTGCGGTAGTCAACGATCTGTCGGCGCGGCTGCCACAGCACGGCAATATCCGGGTGATCGCTGAAATTTGCCCCGACCCCGGGCAGGTCGCGCACGACCGGAATGCCAAATCGTTCCAGCTGTTCCCGGGGGCCCACCCCGGAAACCAAGAGCAGGTGAGGTGACTTGATCGCACCCGCCGAGAGCACAATCTCCCGGCCGTGTAACTGAACGATCCTGCCGCCGCGCGCGACCTCGACACCGATAGCTCTCGTTCCCGCGAACAGCACGCGGCGAACATAGCTGTCACCCCACACAGTGAGGTTGGCGCGCTGTCGCACCGGATTCAGGTAGGCGATCCCGGTGTTCTGACGCACTCCATCGCGGGTGTTCATCGGCAGCGGCCCGTGTCCAGGCAATGCCTGGTCATTCTTGTCGGGTTCTTCGGCGAAGCCCAGCTCCGCGGCCGCCGCGCGAAAGGCGACGGTCACCGGATGGCCCTGCGGGGGCCGACCGACGACCATCGGCCCCGCGCCACCGTGAACGGCAGTTTCGCCATATTGCAGGTCGGTTTCGATCCGGCGATAGAACGGCAACACCTTCTCCCAGGCCCACTCGGGTGACCCGATCGACCAAGAATCGAAGTCGGCTGTTCTGGCACGAATGAAGTATGAGCCGTTGATCGTCGATGATCCGCCAAGGATCCGACCGCGCGCGATCGAGTAGGCAAGTTTTGGGGTGAGATGACCGGTGAACGACCAATTCTGCGGATGCCCCGGCATCGCTCCCTGCACGGTTCCAGCATCGAGCAACTCGGGCGGGAACCCGCCGGAAGACGACGGCACCGGTCCCGCCTCGAGGAGCAGAACCCGCCTGTTGGGATCTTCACTCAGTCGGGCGGCGAGCGGGGCTCCGGCCGCGCCGGCGCCGACCACGATCACGTCATAGTTCAGGTCCGACGCTGGCTCCGTGAAATTCACGTCCGTCCGCCAGGTTCAACGCTTGGTGAGCGACCCGGTGCAAACCCCTCCCGAAGTAGCACAAGGGCCGACTCCAGCAGCTCGATGAGGTCTGAGTCGTTAGTTCTGAGCCACTGCTCGTACGCCGCCAGCGATGCACCGAGGAATACCCAACCGATCACCGTCGGTTCGATCGCGTCGACAGCGACTCCCAGTCGACCAGCCGCGAAGTCAGAAACGACCCGCCGCCACTCGGCGTAGCGGAGGGTGGAGTGCGCCACCAGCGCCGGAACGTTCAACAGCAGGTTCATCCGCTCGCGATGATAGGGAACTTCCTCGGGCGGGAATCGGTTGAATTCGATGACCGCCGCTGCGAGCGCATCGACGACGGACATGGTCGCGTCGGTAGCGGCCAGAAACGCTCGCATACGTGCAAGTTCAGCTTCGAAGTCCCCCCAAGGCAGATCGTTCTTGGAGGGAAAATATCGAAACAGGGTCCGACGCCCAATTCCGGCGGCGCTGGCAATGTCATCGACGGTCGTTTGTTCAAAACCGCGCTCAAGAAAAAGTTGAAGCGCGGCGTGGCTCAGGGCGGCGCGGGTCGTCAGCGGCTGCCGGCCCATCCGCGGTGCCACAGAACGCTCATTCATCTGCATGTGCCCCTTCTTTTTCGGCACTGAGTGCCACTAGTCTGATGCATGCACCAAGCTTTCGCCACTGATGTCGATTTCTATCGCAAGGAGAACCACATGGTTTCCGCAAAAAAGACCAGTCCCACCGAGTCTGCACCCGCCGCCCCGGAACAATCTGTCGGGTTCGATCTCGAATCCGACACTCTGGTCGAGGAGATCTCGATCGATGGCATGTGCGGCGTCTACTAAATCGCTGACATGCCCGATCTGAATCTTGACCGGGGATGGGATCTTCATCCCCAGGTGTCCGTTCGCCCGGAGCCGTTCGGCGCGTTGCTCTACCATTTCGGCACCCGCAAGCTCTCGTTCCTGAAGGACACGACGCTTCTCGCCGTCGTGAGAACTCTCGCAGACGCCCCGACTGCTCGTGCAGCCTGCACAGCCGCTGGCATCGCTGAGAGCGATCTTCCCCGCTACCAGCGCGCCCTCAGCACACTCGCGAAATCCTCCATGGTCATCGAAAGGGCCTCATGACGCTTCTCGATGCACCCCCCACATCCCCCTTCGTTCTCGCCCCGAAAGACACTCCCCGCAAAACCGAGCGTCTTGTCGATCTCTTCGAATACGGCCTCGACGCCCCCATCTGTCTGACCTGGGAGCTCACGTATGCCTGCAATCTGTCCTGCGTGCACTGCCTCTCCAGTTCCGGGCGCCGAGATCCTCGCGAGCTGACGACGGCAGAGGCGAAGGCCGTCATCGACGAGTTCGAGCGGATGCAGGTCTTCTACGTCAACATCGGCGGCGGCGAACCGACCGTGCGTTCCGATTTCTGGGAGCTCGTCGACTACGCCTCCGCACACCACGTCGGAGTCAAATTCTCCACCAACGGCGTGAAAATCTCCCCGGAGATTGCCCAGCGCCTCGTCAGAAGCGACTACGTCGACGTGCAGATCTCGCTCGACGGCGCCACAGCCGAAGTCAACGACCATGTGCGCGGCCCCGGCTCCTACGCCACGGCCATGAAAGCCATGCAGAACATGTATGACGCCGGCTTCAAGGGATTCAAGATCTCGGTCGTCTGCACGAGCCAGAACATCAGCCAGCTCGACGATTTCAAAGCCATCGCCGACACGTTTGACGCGCAATTGCGGCTTACCCGCCTGCGCCCCTCCGGTCGCGGAGCGGACGTCTGGGACGAACTGCACCCGACCCAGGCGCAGCAGCGCGAACTCTACGACTGGCTCGTCGCGCACGGTGATGGTGTGCTCACCGGCGACTCGTTCTTCCACCTCTCCGCCTTTGGTGACGCCTTGCCCGGGCTCAACCTCTGCGGCGCGGGCCGTGTCGTCTGCCTCATCGACCCCATCGGCGACGTCTACGCCTGCCCCTTCGCCATCCACGAAGAGTTCCTTGCCGGCAATGTGCGCTCAGAGGGCGGGTTCCAAGAGGTCTGGAAGCACTCGGAACTCTTTCTCAAACTCCGCGAACCACAGTCGGGTGGAGCGTGCACCTCGTGCACGTTCTTCGACACCTGCAAGGGCGGCTGCATGGCCGCCAAATTCTTCACCGGGCTGCCGCTGGACGGCCCAGACCCGGAATGCGTCCAGGGCTACGGCGAAGAGCTGCTGAAGAACCGCACGGGCGCAGCGGTGGAGCTTCCAAAATCATCAATCGTCGACCACTCCCACCGCACTACCCGAGCCGGTCGCGAAGGAACGGGACCGATACAGCTCACGCTCAGCCGTCGCGCCGGGATAGCTCCGGTGAACGCCAGCGACTGCGAAGTCGGCCCCCTCATCGGGTTCACGCCCGAACAACCACCGGCAGGGGCCTTGAATGAGAGCCCCCGGGCCGGAATAAATCTGCTCGCGAGTTCGAAATCCGGCTACGGTTGCGGCAGGAAAGGCGCGTGCAGCTGCAGTTGAAACGCGGTCCACGACGACGTGGATCGAACGCATCACAAAAAGGAGAACATGATGAAAACCCATGCAGCCATACTTCGTGAACAACCAGGCCAGTGGCAGATCGAAGAGGTGGATCTGGATGATCCGGGTCCCACCGAAGTGCTGGTACAACTGGTCGCCACCGGGTTGTGCCACAGCGACGACCATGCCGCGAGCGGAGACATGCCGATCAACCTTCCTATTGTCGGCGGACACGAAGGTGCTGGCATCATCCGCGCCATCGGCAGCCAGGTCACGGACTACGCGGTGGGCGATCACATCGTCACGTCGTTCATCCCCTCCTGCGGAAAGTGCCGGTGGTGCGCGATGGGGCTGCAGAACCTCTGCGACTTCGGCGCGAATACCCTGATCGGGAACCAGCCCTCCGGCGGCTACCGCATGCACTCCAACGGTGAAGATCTCGCCACGATGGCCGCATTGGGAACGTTCGCCGAGTGGCAGGTCTTCGACGAGGCATCCATCGTCAAGATCGATCCCGACATCCCCCTGGACGTCGCCGCACTGGTCGCCTGCGGTGTGCCGACCGGGTACGGCTCGGCCGTGAACTCGGCCGACATTCACAACGGTGACGTGGTGATCATTTTCGGTGTGGGCGGCATCGGCATGAACGCCGTCCAGGGCGCGGCCGCAGCCGGTGCTTCGCACATCGTCGTGGTCGACCCGGCACCGTTCAAACGGGAGAAAGCACCCGAGTTCGGAGCGACGGAGGTCTTCGCCGAGGCGCAGGCCGCTATCGACTTTGTGCGCAGCATCACAAACGGGCAGGGCGCAGACGCCGCGATCTGCACTCCGGGCGTGCTGCACGGCGACGGATGCCATCCGAAAGGGTGGAATCGTCGTCGTCACGTCGATGTCACCACTCGGCGAGGTCGGCATCCCGACGGACCTGTTCAGCCTGGTCATGAACCAGAAGCGCATCCAGGGTGCGCTCTACGGCTCCTGGTCTCCGCGTTACGCCATCCCGACGCTGCTCGGCTTGTATAAGCAGGGCAAGCTCAAGCTCGACGAACTCGTCACGAACCGGTACACGCTCGACCAGATCAATGACGCGTACCAGGATATGCGGGACGGGAAGAACATTCGAGGCGTCATCCTCCTCTCACCGGTTGCTGCGGAGTCGCCCGCGGTCGCGCACGAAGCGGTGACCGTCGGGGTCTAGCCGCACCGAAGCGCAGGCCAGCGCAGCGCCAGCGCCGTCATCAAGTAGTTCGAACAGATAGTGAGGAGGAGCGGATGCCACCCCCTGCACGGCATCCGCTTCTCCCCTGAGCACGATTTGTTCACGAAAATGCGCTAAGGGGAGAGGTGAAATCAGCGGTCCGTCAGCTCGCGACAACCGGGCTCGGAACCGCCCATCTCATGCATGTCCACCGTGACATTGGTAGGGTTCGCGGCCACCTTGTAGAACCTGAACGACAACAAGAAAGCAGGAATTGCCATGGCGAAAAATGCATGGTTTGAAACCGTAGCCGAGGCACAGCGACGAGCCAAGAAAGCCCTTCCCTCGTCCGTGTATGGGGCTCTCGTTGCCGGTTCCGAGCGTGGGCTGACCATCGACGACAACATGGCAGCGTTTGGTGAACTGGGCTTCTCACCGCATGTCGCCGGGCATCAGGCGGTGCGCGACCTCACGACAACCGTGATGGGCATACCCATTTCTTTGCCGGTCATCATCTCTCCCACAGGTGTTCAGGCTGTGCACCCCGACGGTGAAGTGGCTGTTGCCCGGGCATCCGCTAATCGCGGCACCATCATGGGCCTGAGTTCGTTCGCCAGCAAACCTGTTGAAGACGTAGTTGCTGCCAACCCGAACACGCTTTTCCAAATGTACTGGTCTGGCTCAAGGGAATCGATGGTGCAGCGGATGGACCGGGCGCGGGCCGCCGGAGCCAAGGGACTCATCGCCACCCTCGATTGGTCGTTCTCCAACGGCCGGGACTGGGGCAGCCCGCAGATTCCGGAGAAGATGAGCCTGAAAACAATGATCAACTTCGCGCCCAACGTGCTCCCCCACCCACAATGGCTGCTGCGTTTCGCGAAGTCCGGTCGTATCCCCGACCTCACCGCCCCCAATCTCACTCCCCCCGGCGGCACTGCACCGACCTTCTTCGGCGCCTACTACGAGTGGATGCAGACGCCGCCTCCCTCCTGGGAGGATGTGGCCTGGATGCGCGAAACCTGGGGAGGACCCTTCATGCTCAAGGGCGTCACCCGCATCGACGATGCCCGCCGAGCCGTCGATGCAGGCGTGAGCGCCATCTCCGTGTCCAATCACGGCGGCAACAACCTCGACGGAACACCGGCAACGATCCGCATGCTCGCCTCGGTGGCCGAGGCGGTGAACGGCGATGTGGAAATCGTGCTCGACGGCGGCATCCGTCGAGGCAGCGACGTTGCCAAGGCCCTCGCACTCGGTGCACGCGCGGTCATGATCGGCCGCGCTTACCTATGGGGCCTCGCTGCAAACGGACAGGCCGGAGTCGAGAACGTACTCAATATTCTACGGGGTGGACTGGACTCTGCGGTGCTCGGCCTCGGGCATAATTCAATCCACGAGCTATCACCCGCAGACTTCTACATCCCGCCGACGTTCTCGCGCACCCTCGGCGCGACACTGAGCAACGTCGACGCTTCATCCCGGCGCTAATCACGCCCAGCGTCGCTCAACGACGGCGCACAATATTGTTAGGGGCCAGACTAAAAGTCGAACGAGGGGGAACCATGCACGATGAATTGGCCTACAGCACCTGGCCAGCGCTGTCGCCTACCCCAGTCGTGCTCGTGCCCCTCGGGTCGACGGAGCAGCACGGACCACATCTGCCGTTCTCCACTGACACCATAATCGCCTCGGCGGTGGCGCAGCACGTCGCCACTGATCTGACGATCAGGGGGCATTGCGTCGTCGTCGCCCCCGCCCTCCCCTACGGGGCGAGCGGTGAGCACCAGGAATTTCCGGGAACCATGTCGATCGGCACCGAAGCGCTCACGATGGTCATTATCGAGCTGGTGCGCTCCCTGTCGACCTGGGCCGGTCGCATTGTGCTCGTCAACGGCCATGGCGGAAACCTTGCTGCGCTCACCGCATCCGTTTCCCTGCTCCGGGACGAGGGTCACGCTGTCGCCTGGGCTCCCTGCACGGTTGCCCGGGGAGATGCCCATGCCGGAATCACCGAGACATCGATCCTGCTGCATCTCGACGCCGAGTTGGTCGACCTGGCATCGGTGGTGCCTGGCGCAACGACGCCGATGCCTGCCCTTTTGGGCCGGCTCAAGGCAGAGGGCGTGCGGGCGGTATCGCCAACCGGGATCCTGGGCGACCCGACCGGGGCCACCGCCACAACCGGCGCTGCGTTCATGTCCGAGATGTGCGAGGGTGTGCAGCGCCGGATCCTCGGCGAGTCCATCGACCCGCGCGGATGCCTCCGCGACCTCGCTCGGAGCACAGCACCGGCACCGTCCGCCACGGAAGATACAACATGAAGCCGCCCGCTGCTGTGCTCCCACCCGGTTTCACGGTCGAGCTCAATCGCACGGTCACGGTCCGGGACCACGGCCGATCCTTGGTCGGAGGCTCCCCGACCCGCGCAATCTATCTTTCCCGGGCCGCCGCCAGCATGTTCGCCGGGCGCCGCTTGGCCGTCGACCGTGCCGGCTCGGGCGCCCTCGTGGACAAGCTGCTCGAAATTGGAATGGCCGATCCGGTACTCGACACGCTTCCGGCAGCGGATGAGAGCGATGTCACGTATGTGATTCCAACCTATGGCCGGCCGCAATCCCTTGATCGCCTTCTCACGAGTATCGGGCCACATAAATCAGTCATCGTGGTCGATGACGCTTCACCCGATTCCAGTGAGGCAAAACGGATCGCCGCCGCCGCCGGAGCCCGTTTCATCGCCCTGCCCGAGAATCTGGGTCCGGCTGGGGCCCGCAATGCTGGACTGCGCTTGGTGCACACGACCTTTGTGGTGTTCGTCGACAACGACATGGTCGTCACCGACGGGGCTGTGGCAACATTGCTCCGACACTTCGGTGATCCGAGGGTTGCCCTCATCGCCCCGCGAGTGATCGGACTCCAGTTGTCGACCCGAGTCAACTGGATCTCTCGTTACGAGGACGCACGGTCATCGCTCGACCTCGGACCGACTCCCGCCACGGTGCGCCCGCGCGCGCGGGTGTCGTGGGTGTCAACGGCTTTCGTCGTGGCCCGGGTCGAAGCCCTCGGCGCCGGGTTCACCGACGGTATGCGAGTCGGCGAAGACGTCGACCTCGTGTGGACACTCGTCGAACGGGGGTGGAGGGTGCGCTACGAACCGGCCGCGACAGGCGCCCACGAACACCGAGTCACGTTGTCTGACTGGGCTAAACGGAAAGCGTTCTACGGCACGGGCGGCCACGCATTGGCACTCCGACATCCCGGCAACATCGCCCCCGCGATCCTCGCGCCCTGGAGCGTCAGCGTCATGGTGGCGTTGCTCGCCCAGCGGGCCTGGTCGGTGCCCCTCGCCCTCGGAATTTCAGCCGTTGCCGCAGTGCACATCTCGCGCAAGCTATCCCGTCACGAGCATCCGCTGCGTATCGGTATCGAGCTGACGGCCACCGGCGTTGCCGCATCGGTTTCGCAGACGATGGCCCTCCTCACGCGGCACTGGTGGCCACTCGCGGTGCTCGGCAGCATCGTCTCCCGTCGGGTACGCCGGGCAACGATCGCCGCCGCCATTCTCGACGTCGTCCTGGACTACCGACGCACGAAACCGCAACTCGACGTCGTGCGCTTCGGGATCGCACGCCGAGCCGACGACCTCGCCTACGGGGCAGGCCTCTGGCTCGGCGCGCTTCGCGGGCGCTCAACGGCGGCGCTTCGCCCCGACATTCGCGGACGTCGCTAGTCATCCGATCCAGCATGGGAGCAGTATCACCGCACGGGCCACCGACACGTGCGCGGCGCTATCCCCCCGGGCGTCCACCCCGTCTAAACTGAGGCATGCGCACTGCCGGGGTGGATCTCGCTGCCGAGCCCAAAGGCACCGCCCTGGCCGTCATCGACTGGGTCGACGGCCGAGCATCACTGTGCGAGCTGCAGCTCGGTGTCGCTGACAACATCATCGCCCGCACAGCGGGCACCGTTGAGAAACTCGGCATCGACTGCGCGTTCGGTTGGCCGGACGAGTTCGTGCACTTTGTGGTCGCGCACTCCAGCGGGGATCAAAGCCGGGCAGGAGTCGACGGCGGCATGGACTGGCGCCGCACTCTGGCCTACCGCGAGACCGATCGTGACGTACGAAAAAGAACCGGACGATGGCCGCTCAGCGTGTCCACCGACCGGCTCGGACTCACCGCCATGCGGTGCGCCGGGCTGCTGGCCAGGATCTCCGAGACCGGCATCATCGTCGACAGGTCGGGTTCCGGAGTCGTCGCAGAAACCTACCCGGGAGCATCGCTGCGACTGTGGGGTTTCTCTACAACGGGGTACCGAACGGAGCCCACCATCCGAAAGCAGCTTCTCCAACGCATTCAGGATGCCGCGCCCTGGCTCGATCTCGGCCCGTTCGCGCCACAGATGATCACCTCAACGGATGCCTTCGACGCCGTGATCGCCGCACTCGCCGCCCGCAGCGCCGCCCTGGGATTCTACGAGCCACCTGAACCATCCATGCTTGATCGCGCCCGGCGGGAAGGCTGGATCTTGCTCCCGTCCGGCTCTCTGGCCGATCTACTCCGGTAGTCGTGAGAGTGTTTCTTCGTTCCCCCACTCTGCTGCGCCGTCGTTTACGGTTCCTAATCTGGTCTGCTCGCTCCGGGACCACGGCACGGATGCCGCGATCCCGGAGTATTTGATGGTTTACCGCTGAGACTGGAGATCAGCTGACTTGCGGAAACCCGAGGTTGATCTCACTCGTCGACGGGTCGGGCCAACGGGTGGTCACCACCTTGTTACGGGTGTAGAAACGAATGCTGTCCGGTCCGTACATGTGGGTATCACCGAACAGTGATGACTTCCAGCCGCCGAAGGAGAACGACCCGACCGGCACCGGTATGGGCAGGTTGACCCCGACCATTCCCGCCTCAATCTCAAATTCGAATTGCCGCGCGGCGCCTCCGTCGCGCGTGAAGATGGCTGCCCCGTTGCCGAACTCGTTCTCGTTGGTCAGCTGAATGGCTTCTTCAAAGGTGTCGACGCGGACGACTGACAGTACGGGGCCGAAGATTTCGTCGTCGTATACCTTCATGCCTGGCTTCACGTGGTCGATCAGGCTGACGCCGATGAAGAAGCCATCTGAATCAAACTGCTGCTGGCGACCGTCCACAACAACGGTGGCACCTTCATCCGCTGCTCCGGCAACATACGAGGCAACCTTGTCGCGGTGCGCAGCGGTGATCAGCGGGCCCATCTCTGAAGCAGCATCCGTCCCAGCGCCGATCGTCAGTCCGACCATCCGCTGCTTGATGGCATCGACGAGTTCATCAGCAATACCGCCAACGGCCACGAGCACACTGACCGCCATGCAGCGCTCCCCCGCTGAGCCGTACGCCGCCGACACGGCCGCATCTGCAGCCATATTCAGATCAGCATCCGGGAGTACCACCATGTGGTTCTTCGCGCCGCCCAGCGCCTGCACGCGCTTGCCGTTTTCGGCGGCCCGCTTATAGATGGACTTGGCAACAGGCGTGGATCCGACGAAGCTGATGGCCTTCACCTGCGGGTGGTCCAACAGCGCATCCACAGCTTCCTTGTCGCCCTGGACAACGTTCAGCACGCCGTCGGGGAGCCCGGCCTCGGAGAAAATCTCGGCAATGAAGATGGCCGTAGACGGGTCTTTCTCGCTGGGCTTGAGCAGAACGGTATTGCCGCAGGCCAGCGCACTGCCAATCATCCAAAGCGGCACCATGGCTGGAAAATTAAACGGAGTAACGCAGGCCACGACGCCAACCGGCTGCCGCACCGAGTGAACATCGACGCCAGTCGACACCTGCTCTGAGTGCTCCCCCTTGAGCATGTGGGAGAGTCCGGTGGCGAACTCGATATTCTCCAGGCCTCGGGTAATCTCGCCCTCCGCATCAGAGAGCACCTTGCCGTGTTCGCTGGTGAGAATGGTCGCCAGCTCCGACTTGCGCTCGCTGAGGAGCTCGCGAACCTTGAAAAAGATGTTGGTGCGTTTGGCCAGGCTGGTGGCCCGCCACCCCGGCAGCGCCGCACTGGCGGCCCCGATAGCTTCCTCGACCCGGGATGTTGAAGCCAAAGCGACCTCTTTGTTTTGCTCTCCGGTGGCGGGATTGTAGACGGGGGCGAAACGCTCGGCGTCGGTGATCTTTCGACCATTGATGTAGTGCGGAATTCGCTGCATGGGAGTGCTCTCTGTACCTGCGGAACGCGGGTCAGTGGTTGAGGTCACGACCGTTGTCATCAGCTGACCTGCGCTTGGGCTAGCGCCGGAATCTGTTCCGGTTCCGAGTCAGGCGCCAGGGTTCCGTCGACGAGCTTGACGATTATGGAACAGTCTTTACGGCCCTGTTCAGCATCGAGAACGCGCTGGAACAATTGCTGCACGTGCTCCCCAATCTCCAGTGGTGTATTCGTTGCCCGCGCGGCAGCGATAGCCAGCCCGATATCTTTATTGGCCAGCTCCGTCGTGAACGTCGGTGCAAAAGCAGTGTTGGCGGCGGAGGATGCCACGACTCCGGCAATGGGATACCAGGTGCGCAGGGCCCAACTGTCACCGGAAGAAACCGACGCAATATCCCAGAACACCTGCTTGTCGAGACCGAGACGATCGGCCAGAACGGCACCTTCAGCGGCCCCCGCGAGATTGATGAACAGCATGAGATTGTTGCAGATCTTCGCGGCCTGGCCTGTGGTAGCGCCGCCGGTCGGAATGATGTTGGCAGACATCGGCTCGATGAACGTGCTGGCAGCAGAGACGGCGTCGGGTTCCCCGCCAATCATGAACGTCAATGTTCCAGCCTGAGCACCGCTGATCCCGCCGGAAACGGGAGCGTCGACAAAACGCAATCCAGCCTCGGCTGCCGCATCGTGAAGCCTCTGCGCGGATTCGACGTCAATGGTGGAGGAATCGATAAGAAGGGTGCCGGGACTCACCGAGGCCAGCACGCCGCCTTCACCCAGATACACGGCAATGGCGTGCTCACCTTTGGGCAGCATGGTGAAGACGACCTCGGCGCCAGAGACAGCATCCGCGATGCTGCTTGCCGGTGTGAGGCCATTGGCCGCCGCGGTCGCAAGCGCCTGCGGATTCAGGTCGAAGCCGCGCACTTCGTGCCCGGCCTTCACCAGGTTCGCCGTCATCGGGCCACCCATATTGCCCAGACCGATCCATCCAATTGCAGCCATTCGCAAGCTCCTTTGCTCTTTTCCAGCGAGAACACACGTTCTTTATAATCACCTTCACACCGTGTTACGGTGCAATCAAGATAAAAAAATACAGACACCCTGTGCATTCATGCACAAATACGCCGATGTGCCCATTGGCAGAAAGCCGGCGCGTGATGGTTGATTTCAAGCGGTTCCCGAGCCCGGATGACCTGCTGATCTTGCTCACCGTGGCGCGCCTGGGGCGATTCACCGCCGTGGCCGAGGCGCTGGAAACCACCCACACCACCATTTCCCGACGGATTCTGGCGCTGGACAAGCGGCTGGGTGGGCGTACCCTCGAGCGAAGCCCGCACGGATGGGAACTCACCGAGCTCGGAAACCAGGCAGTCCGTGCAGCGGAGATTATCGAGACCAGCCTGGGCGCTCTCACTTCAACACTGGCGCATGACGCGGATCCGCTTTTCGGACTCGTACGCATCAGCACGCCCGACGGCTTCGGCGCAGCTTTTGTCACCCCCGCCTTGGTCAAGCTTCAACAGCAACATCCCAAGCTGAATGTAGAGATGCTCAGCGCGACGAGAAAGATCAACCAGAACCGCTCCGGCGTCGACCTGGAAGTCGTGGTCGGCCCAATCGACGCGAGTAGAGCACAGACGATCTTTTTGACGAACTATTTCATCCGACTGTATGCCAGCCCCGAATACCTCGCCATGAAAGGAACTCCACAGACTATTGATGAAATCAAAGACCACAACTTTGTGTCCTATGTCGAGTCATCCCTCCAGGTCGCCGAGCTGGGGCATCGCTCGTCACAGTTACCAAATCCAGCCGCGAGCTTTCAATCCACCAGTATCTTCGCCCAGGTCGAAGCCGTGCGACGCCACAGCGGCATCGGCTTACTGCCGTCTTTCATGGTGTGGGGGCGGCCGGAATTTGTCCCCGTGTTACCGGATTCTTTTCGCCGAGAGCTGCCAATTTGGGCTGCCGCTCGCGCCGAGTCGCTTCGGTCCATGGCCGTAAAGGCAGCAATTGAGGCCATCCAGCAGGAGATCTCCGAACGCCGGAACGAACTGGCGGCCTAACTGGTACGGCGGCCCCACCCGGTCTGTGGTTTTACTGATCTGCCTGCAGCAGATCAGTTTGTCCGCAACCCCGGGCTCGCCTATCTGACGCTTTACCGTGCGTCGGTGCGTTCGCGCAGGGCCGCCGTTTTTTCTAGGTCAGCTGCATCGACATCGTGAAGCGAGATCCCTTTCGTTTCTTTCATGGACACCACAGCGACCACCGTCACCGCACAGGCAACCAACAGATAAACGGCAATCGGCACCGATGACCCGGTGCCCCGCAGCAAAGCGGTGGCGATAATCGGGGCGAGCGAACCAGCCACGATCGACGTGACCTGGTACCCGAGTGAAACACCGGAATACCGCATCCGGGTGGGAAACATTTCCGACATGATTGAGGGCTGCCCGGCATACATCAGTGCGTGGAACACAAGGCCGATCGTGACGGCGATCATAATGATCAGTTCATCCGCGGTCTCCATCATGGGGAAGGCAAAGAATCCCCAAGTCGAGCCCAACACCGCGCCCGTCAAGTAGACGGGTTTCCGGCCAACCGCGTCGGAGAGTTTCCCGACCAGCGGAATAAGACAGAACTCGATTGCATGCGCGATGAGCATCAGCAACAAGATCTTGGCTGTGTCCATCTTCACCACCACCACCAGGTACGTGATCGAGAAGGTGACAACGAGGTAATACAGCACGTTTTCCGCAAATCGCAGTCCCATGGCGGTGAAGACACCGCGCGGGTAGCGTCGAAATACTTCAATGGCGCCGTAGCCCGGCGTGGGTGCAGCTTCAGCCTTCAGACGTGATTCTTCGAAGATCGGGGCATCCTGAACCTTCGTGCGAATGTAGTACCCGACAATGACGATTACCGCTGAGAGCCAAAATGCAACCCGCCAGCCCCAACTGAGGAATGCTTCCTCGGGCAGGGTCGCAGAAAGCCCCAGGAGAACAACGGTGGCCAGCAAGTTTCCTCCCGGAACGGCTGCCTGCGGCCAGCTGGCCCAGAAGCCACGGGATTTGTTGGGACTGTGCTCGGCTACCAGCAATACGGCGCCACCCCATTCGCCGCCAACCGCAAAGCCCTGAGCGAATCGCAAGAACACCAAAAGCGCCGGCGCCCAATAGCCAACTTGATCAAACGTTGGCAAGCATCCCATTAAGAATGAGGATACGCCGACCAAAACAATGGCAACCTGGAGCAATCGCTTGCGCCCAAACTTGTCACCAAAGTGGCCAAAGACGATTCCGCCGATTGGACGCGCGAGAAAGCCGACGGCGTAGGTCAGAAAGGCCGCGAGGATCCCGTCAAGTTGCGAGCCGGCATTGGGAAAGAACACTTGGCCAAACACCAAAGTCGCCAGCGAGCCATACAGAAAGAATTCATACCATTCAACGATGGTGCCGGCCATTGAGGCCGCCACCACTTTCTTCAATCCTGTCGGTTTTTTCTCTGTACCACTCTGGCTTGCGGGAACTTGCGTGCTCAATTCAATCTCCTTCGGTGTCAACTCTGACACTGCGTGGAATAGCGCATCCAACTTTATAAATGCGACGACAAAACCATCGATGAACCATTGAAAGTATTGCCGTGCCGTCGACATCACACAACGTCGATTCATGCAGAGACCATCTGCACCAATGCACAACGCTGCTCGCTGAATTTTGCGAGAGGTCAAGCGGGACGCCACTGACACAACGTCGCCCACCGACGAGTATTACCGCCGTTCCTCTGCAGGCGGTGCCAGCTGTGATCCCGAGCCGTGCGAGGGCAGCCGCTCACTCTTAGATCGTTCGGGCATTAGCCGTGAGATCCGTGAGATCCGTGAAACACGGGAGAGCGCGCACCAGAACTGCCTGATCAGGTACTGAAATAGAGCAGCACGGCTTTGACGCGGCGGTGGCCCTCGTCGGGCGTCAGATCGAGTTTCGTGAAAATGTTTCCGATGTGTTTAGCGACGGCGGCTGCACTGACAACGAGTTGGCTGGCGATGGCTTGGTTTGCTAATCCTTCTGCCATGAGGGTAAGAACTTCCCGTTCACGTGGGGTCAGGGAATCGATCGGACTTCCGGTCTTTCTGGCGAGGAGATGACGCACCATTTCCGGGTCGATGATTGTTCCGCCGGCCGCGACCGTTTCGAGGGCGCGGGAGAAATCGGAGATTCGGCCGATCCGGTCTTTGAGAAGATAGCCGACCGCCCCATCGTTTTCAGAGAGAAGCTGAGCAGCATATGCATCGGCGACGTATTGCGAAAGAACGAGGATCGGCACCGTTCCGTGTGATCGACGGATCTGAAGAGCCGCACGCAAGCCGTCATCCTGGTTGTTCGGTGGCATCCGCACATCGGTGATCACTAGGTCGGGCAAGCGGTTTTCGTGCGCCGCGAGTGCAACGGCGTCGACAAGTCCTGGTGCATCGGTTGCGGTAGCGATGACGGTGTGTCCCAGTTTCTCGAGCAGACTGGTCAGGCTTTCTCGTAGCAGTGTGGAGTCTTCCGCCAGGATGATGCGCATGGGGACCTTGTTCTCGTCAGCCCGCGGCGATCGCGGTCAGGGTGGTAGTCGCGGGCAGGCGCAGTCGGAGCATCGTCGGACCGCCAGGAGGGCTGTCAATGTTTAGTGCTCCGCCGAGCGTTTCCGCGCGCTCTTTCAACCCGCGGATACCTGTTCCCAGCGTCTCGTCAGCACCACCGTGACCATTGTCGGTCACGGTCACGATGAGTTCTTGGGCGGTGGTCTGCGCGGCTATGTGAATTGCTGTCGCGGAGGAGTGTTTGACCGCATTCGTGATCGCCTCGCTGACCGTGAAGTACGCACATCCTTCTGAGGCGGCGGATGCTCTTTGAACCAACGTGGCGTCGATTTCAATTGGCAATCCGGCGCGGCCAGCGAGTTCCTGGAGTGCTGCGGCTAGTCCGTGGTCGGTGAGGACCGCCGGGTGAATGCCGCGCACAGTGGCCCGCAGACTGCGTAAAGCATGTTCGGTATGGTCGTGGGCTCCGGCAACGGCTTGGCGGGCTTCTTGAACGTTCGCACCAGATCGCGCGGCGTGCTCGAGGTCGATTTCGGCAAGCCCGAGCCGCACCGACAAGGCCACGAGCTCCTGCTGAACACCGTCGTGCAGGTCACGTTCGATCCTGCGTCGTTCCTGCTCGAACGCTTCCACTAACGAAACCCTGGACCTGGTGAGACGTTCGATGTAACGCTCAAGTTCTGCTTGCCGGGGTGAGAGGAGGAAGCGGCTCAGCGATGCCTGGCCGGCCACCAGTATGGCATTGACGTAGGCGGCAACGGCAAGCGCGATAAGTCCTGCTGCGCAGGCCTTCCAAATGTCTGACGGCATCATCTCGACGCTCACGTCTGCGGAGAGGTTCATTCGAAAAGGGCCGTGCGTAGCGGAGGCGACGATCGCGACGATCGCGGCGAGGACGACCGCTTCGACGACGAGTAGCGCCAGCCCGAGCCACCCCATGAGGAGGGTAGCGAAGAGGCCTCCGACGTCGCGCCAGGTTGCAGCTTCGGTCATCCGGATGTTCAGCCAGTTGTGGCGCTCATCGGCGCCGACCCGAACATGGGCGTTTTCAATTCGGGCGAAGCCCAGCAGTTTCACCCGTCGCCGTTCCAGCGCTCCCACGGCCAGCCCCCACAATGGGATGAACACGAACGTCATCGTAATCACCGGCAACAAGACCAGCCCGAGCATCGCGCTAGAGAACAGGTAGAACAAGGTGAGCCATGGCCAGCGGGAAAACCCGAATCGCCACGGTTTGGCTCCGATCGCGCGCCAAACCGTTATGTTCATAGTTTCAGGCTAGGGGCACCGTGCAACAACGATGTTCAGTAGTGCCAGCACTACCGTCATTCGGGGTGCCTGCGTGACTGCGCCGTAAGAGTGCCCACGATGGAATGGGTTTGTGCCTATACCGCTGCTTGAAACCCATAACCTCTACAAAACGTTTCCGCCACTGACGAGAAGCGATCAGCCGGCGCCGGTTCTCCAAGGAATATCCATGGCCGTGATGCCCGGCGAGATGGTGAGCATCGTGGGGCCGAGTGGATCGGGTAAATCCACACTTCTCTACTGCTTATCGGGCCTGGAAAGCCCGACATCGGGAGCCCTATCCGTGATGGGTCATGATCTCTCGAAGCAGACACGTTCTCAGGTCGCGACCCTCCGCCGCGACCATATCGGCTTCGTGTTTCCATCATTCAATCTGATCCCGTCTCTCTCTGCTAGGCAGAACGTCTCGCTGCCGGCGCGTTTAGGCAAGCGCGGCCCCAATCATCTTGGCGTCGAGCGGGCCTTGTCCGATGTCGGGATGAGCGCTCACGCACGAAAACGGCCAGGTGAACTTTCCGGGGGTCAGCAACAACGAATCGCGATCGCCCGCGTTCTGGCATCGCAGCCAGACATTGTGTTTGCCGACGAACCGACCGGATCGCTCGACACCGCAAATGGTGCCGAGGCGCTTCGTTTGCTCCGACAAACCACGACCCCCACCTCGGCGCTGGTGATGGTCACGCACGATCTGGAGGCAGCAGCGTTGGCCGATCGAGTCCTGGTGATGCGCGACGGAACCATCCATCGAGAACTGGTCTCGCCCACAGCAGGCGCTGTCCTCGACGCAGTGCGGAACGCCCGAACGGTAGGTGAACGATGATGCTGCTCATCTTCTCCGAACTGCGCTCGCAATGGCGGGCGTGGGTCGGTGTGTTCATTCTGGCGGTCGCTGCCGGATTCGTACTCGCCATCGGAGCATCGATTGTTGATACCGGTGCCGAACTGGGCGGAAAATTTCAGGGCATCCTCTCCGGCGCCGCCGCGACGATCCTGATGTTCAGCGGAGTCAGTGCCCTTGCTGTACTCAGCAGTGTCGCCACGTTGACGGTGACCCTGCAGCAACGGTCCTACGCTCTCTGGCAGCTGATCGGCGCAAGACCCCGCACCGTTGGGATCATTGTCCTACTGCAGCTGCTGATCGTGTCCCTCCTCGGAGCCGCGCTCGGGGTAGCTGTGGCCAGGCCAGCAGCTGATCCGCTCTTCGCGCTCGGTTTCGGCACCGTACCCGGTCTCGGGGGTGTGCACGTTCACTTCGGGGGCGTCACCGTTCTCAGCAGCGTGCTCGGTGTGTGCGGGGTCGCGCTTCTCGGCGGTTGGCGGGCTGCTCGGCGAGCAGCGTTCACACCACCATTGGAAATTCTTCGTGACGCCGAGCCGCGGCGTGGGCGCATGCGTTGGTTTCGCTGGATCTTCGTCATCGCGGCTGCGACCGCCGCCTACGCACTGTCGTCGAGCCTTTTCGGCGCGACGCTCAATCAAAGTGGCTCACGAATTCCGCTGATCACTCCGGTGCTCACCATTTTCATCGTTGCGATCGCTCCGCTGCTGTATCCCGCAGTGTTGATGGCGTGGACAGCGGTGCTGCCGGCCCGGGTCTCGTCGGCATGGTTCCTCGCGCGACATCAGGCTCGCTACCGTCTCGCGTACAGCACGGCGGCTATCACGCCACTGTTGGCAGGCATCAGCCTCTCGGCTGGTCTCTACACCGCGGCCGCCACACTTAACGACGCGTTTCGAATTCAAGGAACCGGAGGAAGCGCGGCTTTGCACGCTAACGAGGTTGCTCTCCTTCTCGGTGGTCCCCTCCTACTCGCGGCGGTTGCTGCAGCCATCGTGGTCTTCATGAGTAGTCGCACGCGCGGTCAAGAACTTGCACTCCTCCAAGCATCCGGGGCCACCCACCGCACGATTATCTTCACGGCCGCGCTTGAAGCCGTCATCTACGTCATTACCGCCGTGATTCTCGCCCTTGTCATCATCGTCGCTGGCGGCGTCATCATCGCCGCGGGCCTGTCCACTGCCGTTCCTGGTACCACCACCACAATCGACGCCATGCCCGGCCTCATCATCGCGGGCATCGGATGCGCGCTCATCCTGCTCGCCACGCTGGGTCCGACCATTGTCGGTCTGAGAAAAGACGTCATGCGCACTCTCAGCTCCGAATAAAGACCCCGGCACTCGTCGTGCCTCAATCGTTCGTATTTGCTCAACCGGATCGGCAATTTCCATCGTGACCGTCCGCCCAATGCTGCCGTCATGAGGGTTTGCGCTCGAGCTAGAAGCGTGAGACCAGCGACGAGGCGAGAAACGCCGAACCGAGGATCGCCAGCGTGGCTCGAGTCGTGTTCGCACGACTCCAACCTGCGTCGAAAGATCGCCACGCGTCAGCGGAGTCCCCATTGGATGGCCTGATCCGGGCCAGCGCGTTGTTCCGCGGCACGTTGAACAATATTGTCGTGATGAAGGACGCCACTGTCAGGCCTGCGCCGATGACGCGAACGGGGACCATTCCGGCGCCAGCGTCCTGAAGCAGAGCGGTGACGGCTGCCGCGCACGCGGCCAGGGCGCCCCCGAAGAAGACGATCATGAAGGGGGCACGGACGGCTTTTTCGTTGACCCGTTGCATCACGGCCACAGCCTCAGGGGCCGAACGCAGTCGCAGGGCCGGAAACACGATTGTGGTGAACGTGAAGTAGACCCCTCCGGTGATACCGGCCCCAACCGCCGCTGCCGCCGTCACGGCGGTTCCGAACAGTTCCGTCACGAGTGAGCCGCTGATACCTCGGCCCACAGGCCCGTTGCGGTAACGCGCCGCGGTCTCCGGCTGAAAGCACCAAGCGGCCTCGTTGCACCGGGCCGGCAGCAGGACAAGCCGGCGCGGCCGGTACCGCCGAGAACAAGAACTGGTGAATTCGTCATATCCAAAGCCAACACGTTGGTGAGTAGATGTTGAATAGCTGAATAAGTTGATTACATTCGTGATCGTCTACTGTGGGGGTGTGGACGCACTCACTCATCTCCTCAGCGGCCCGCACGCGCAGCGGGCGTTTGCGTTGCGCGTTGTGATGGATCCGCCGTGGTCGATCGATGTTCAAGATCGTGCCCCACTAACTCTTATAGCGATGCTGTCCGGCGAAGCGTCTCTGGTCACCGAGCGGGTACGGGTTCGCCTGAAGCCTAAGGATATCGGCATCGTGCGCGGACCGGAACCGTATCGTCTTGCCGACGACCCCGAACGCGAAGGGCTTGTTGTCATTCACCCCGGACAGGTCTGTACGACTCAGGGCGGCGACCACGTCAGCATCAGCATGGCGCAAGGGGTGCGCACCTGGGGCAACTCGCCCACGGGGGCTACGACCATGCTGATCGGTACGTATGAATCCGACGCTCAGATCGGCTCGGTAGTAGCTGCGGCACTGCCTGTCGTCGCGGTTATCCCCGCGGGACACGTCGACGAGGCGTTAGTGCGCCTCCTCCGCGACGAAATCTCCGTTGACGCACCCGGACAGGGCGGCGTAGTCGACCGGCTCCTCGACGTCCTGCTCGTGCACGCGCTGCGCGGCTGGGCGCGCGAACACCCTGAATCCGCCTCCGGGTGGCTCGCAGCGGGTCGTGACCGTCTCGTGACCGATGCCCTGAAGCTCCTGCACGATTCACCCGGCGCGTCCTGGACCATCGAATCGCTCGCCCAACAGCTAACCGTTTCGCGAGCAACACTCGCGCACCGTTTTCGTGCGGCAGTGGGCGAACCTCCGATGACCTACCTCACCAACTGGCGGATGCTCCTGGCTGGCGAGTTGCTTTCAGACCATCGTCTGACAACCGCAGACATCGCCCAACAAGTGGGCTACGGCAGTCCCTTCGCCCTCAGCACCGCTTTCAAACGACTCCACGGCGTAAGCCCCACCGAATATCGCCGCCACCGACGACCTCCTCTGCCCACGCAAACCGGCTGATCAAAGCGAAACGGGAAGGCACGTTTTGTCTCATTGAGGGATAGCCGTTCGAAGTTGTGAGAGGTCGAGGTCAACCTCGTCATCGTGCTGCTTGAGCGTGTCTGCGTGCGGTCCGATGACGAGGACGGTGGGCTTGTTCATGCGTTAACCGTGTCTGAATTGGTGAGGCGAAGAAACAGCGCGATGGCTGCGGCGGTCAGCACGCACAGCACTGCGTTCACGCCGATGGCGGCTGTGACACCGCCGAGGACTCCGGCGGGTCCGGTGTCGCCGAGAGCATTCATCCGTGCGGTCACGATGGCGGACATGACTGGGATTCCCATCGTGATTCCGATCTGCTGACTCATCGTGACCAGGCCGGTCGCCAGGCCCTGTTCCGTATCGGGCAGGCCGGAGGTGGAGGTGACCACGTATCCGACGATCGCGACCAGGTTGGCGACACCCCCGATGAAGGTGGCGACGAGTAGGAGAAGAAGCCAGATGGAGTCGGGGCCGAGGAACATGAGCGGAATCGTGGCAGCTGCCTGGAGCAGGAACCCGGCGACGATTGCACGGTGTGATCCGAGTGTGCCAATGACTTTCGGGCCGATGAGTCCGCCAAATACGGTTCCCGCTCCGAGCACGGCGAAGGAGAGTCCAGCGGCAAGAGGCGAGTAGCCGAGTACTTCCTGCAAATACACGGTCAGTAGGAACACCAGGGAGGTTTCGGTAGCGAAGGCCAGGAGCCCGGCGATGTTGCCCCACCCGACAGTTTTTCGTTTGAGAATAGCGACCGGTACCAACGGATGCGCCACCCACTTCTCGATCTGCCAGAAGGCAATGAGAAACACAAAGCCCGCCAGGATCGCCCCCCAGGCCAATGGGTTTCCCCATGAAGTTTCGCCCGCCGTGGTCAGCCCGTAGACCAGAGCGAGAAGCCCGAGAGTCACGGTGGCAGCGCCGGCGAAGTCAAGCTTAGGCCGTTCGATGGGGCGGCTTTCCTTCAGGACGACGGGCGCGATCACGAGGACCATAACCGCGACAACAACGTTGATGAAGAATGCCCACCGCCAGCTGAGCAGGTCGGTGAGGACACCGCCGAGAATAGCTCCGGTCGTGAACCCTGCCGCCATCAAAGCGCCATTAAGGCCGAGTGCCGTGTTTCGCTGCGGTCCCTCGGAAAACAAAGTCGTCAAAAGGGATAGTGCCGCTGGTACAACTATCGCCGTCGCGAGCCCCTGGGCCACCCGGGCGACGATCATCACCACCGGTTCCTGTGCAAAACCGCCGACAAGAGAGGAAACGCCCAGCAGGGCCATGCCGATCAGGAAGAGGCGACGACGACCGAACAGATCAGCGATCCGCCCGAAGAACAGGGTGAACCCTGCCGCGCACAGGGCAAACGAGGTCGCGATCCACTGCGAATGATCGAGGCTGAGTCCAATGTCGGCGCCGATGGTCGGCAACGCCACGTTCAGGATCGAGAAATCCACGGCAAGGGTGAAACTGGCCGTGAGCAAGACGAACAGGGCTAGGCGTTGCCGCCCCGTCAAGCTCGTGGCATCCCCGGCGGGGCCCGCACGGTTGACGGCGTGGTCGGCGGATTGAACGGTGCTGGACATGCCCGTCCTTTCGGTAGAGGGAACAATTCGTGGGCGCCGGCAAAACCGGCACAATGTCACAGTGGGCCACCGTGCGCGCATCAACCAGACCCGCGTCATCCGACCCCCACGGTGCCTAGCACTGTCAGGGACAGGCTTGATGGGCTCAGACAGTCGAGAATGTAACCATGGCTGGCATGAACCACATAGAAGAACTCGGCGAGTTCCTTCGAGCTCGACGCGCACAACTCACCCCCGAGGAGGCCGGGATCACCTCCTACGGTGCACGTCGGGTGCCCGGCCTCAGGCGCGAGGAACTCGCTCAACTCGCCGGCGTGTCGGCCACCTACTACACACGGTTGGAGCAGGGCCAATCGACGAACGCATCCGAATCCGTCATCGACTCGATCGGGCGGGCATTGAACCTGAATGACGATGAGAAAGTGCACCTGCACGACTTGGCGCGACCCGCCAAAGCCAAGCGCCGCACGCCGGGAAAACCCGACCACGCAACTCCTGGCACGATACGTCTGCTGAACGCCATGGCCAATGTGCCGACCGTGATCATGGGCCGAAGGAACGAAGTTCTGGCCTGGAACCCGCTCGGGCATCTGCTCGTCGCCGGGCACACCGACTTTGACGCGCCCAGCCGGCCATGTGATCGACCCAACCTCACCCGAATGCTCTTCCTCGACCCCCACACCAAAGACCTCTATCGCAACTGGCGTGACGAGGCTTTCCTCGCCGTGGCATCCTTGCGGTTCATCGCGGCACATTACCAGGACGACGCCGAACTGACCCAGCTCATCGGCGAACTCACGCTCAAGAGCCCCGACTTCGCTGCGATGTGGACAAGGCACCCGGTGCAACAGTGCGTGAGCGGTGTCAAGCGTTTCCACCACCCGGAGGTTGGGGACTTCGACCTCAGTTTCGAGGTCCTCCACCTCCCCGGCACCAGAGGACACCGAATGATGACGCACGCTGCCGAACCCGGCTCAACCGATGCCGCAGCGCTGGAACTCTTATCGGCTGCAAACGAGATCCCTGTTGCGCGACACGTTCCGTCACGGATCTAGCGAACGGTCGGGCCGGAGGCGAACCGCGGACCTTTCACACCCTGCATGCTGCATCCACAATTCGGCACGATTCGTTTCCCCTGAGGATGAGGACCGCGGCAATCTGACGCCAATCGCCCCATTCCGACATACCCGCAAGCAGAACGATGAGCGGGCGAAAGAAATCCGTGATGATCATTGCTCACGACTTGCCGCCGGCCCGTAAAGCCAAGAACCCCGCAGCGGTCAGCGCGTCGCGACGACTCACGTTGAAAACTTCGGCCCCCACCGCCGCCCACCGTTTTATGGGCGGACCCCCTGAGGAACGGATAACGCAGGGCCGATAAAGTCGCGGTCGTGACCAGACGCTCAAACCTAGAGCGGAGTCGGCCACCATTCGGGCAAAAAGAAAGACCCTCTGACCGTTAGATTCCCAGGTCAGAGGGCCTTTATGTGTAGCGGGACCGGGAATTGAACCCGCGACACCACGATTATCGTGAACCAGCCTCAGCGGGGTCACGGAAGCCTCATACAGTCACTGATCCCAGTAAAACACTGGGTCGGTGATCACACTCTAAAGCCCCGGCGGATTTCAATCTGCGGGGTTAATGCGGGGTTTCTGCGGGGTTTCAGAAATGAACACTTTGAGTGTCACTTCGGCCTCGGCTCATGTCCAACAGCCGAAGGTTGATCGACGCCCTAGTGTGGTGAAATTCGCGGCAACGAAACCAATCGCGAGGTACATGGTTATGAGCCACAAGGCTCACACCCATAGGCCAACTGAAGCGCTGTCCCACGCACCGTGGGACAATTCAGGGTTACCAGTTATTCGTGCGCGATGGCATCCACGGCACTAGCAAAAAAGCCTATATCTAAACTTTGGATAGCTCGCCCAATAGCCGCGAAGGTGAATAGACGACCCGATAATGATGGTGATGTCAATTAGGAATTGATCGTCGAACACCTTGGGGGGGGGTCCAAAGGGCCACTAGGGGCGGACTAGGGCTAAGAACGCCGCCAACCGCTCTATGCCTCGGGATCGGGCCGCGCCGAGTTTGTCCTGGCCGTCCCTGACCTATTGATCTCAAAAACCATGACTGGCCGGGAACCCTAGACTGCGGCTATGCCTTTGAACTTTGTCGCCATCGACTTTGAAACCGCAAACTTCGATCGGGCATCTGTGTGTGCGGTGGGGCTTACGCAAGTCGTTGACGGTCGGATCACTCGGACCGAGTCATGGTTTGTGAATCCACCCACGGGTCCAAACTTTACGAACACTTATTTGCATGGCATCGGCCCAGATCAGGTCGTGGGGGCTCCGTCTTGGCAGGAAACGGTGCAGCGCATTAGCCAGGTCACTAAGGGCAATCCGCTCATTGCTTACAGCCCGTTCGATAAGGGCGTCTACAACGCGGCCAATAGCCTCACCGGTACACCGCCTTCGAATTTCGATTTCCTCGATGCATTGGCCCTCGTTCGGCATCACTGCCAGCTTCCCAGTAACAAGCTACTCCTCGTCATCCAACACTTTGGGCTACCGGTCTTTGACCATCATGAGGCGGGCGCTGATTCACTCGCGTGCGCCCAAATCACGCTGCGTCTAGCCCAGCAGCTGGCTGTGGAAACGATCGAAGAGTTGTGGGCCTCAGTTCCGGCCCGTAAGCGGAACAACAGACCTCGCACTCGCACCTACCAAAAGAAGGCCGACCTTCCACAGCCGAGCTCCGTGGCGGATCCTGAGCATCCTCTCTTCGGCGAGGTTGTCTGCTTTTCCGGCGATCTGGATAGCTTCACTCGCTCAGAAGCGCAGACAATAGTTGCCTCATTCGGAGCCGCTGTCTCCGGAAACGTCACAAAGAAAACATCCCTTGTTGTTATGGGAGGCTTTGACCCAGCCACGCTCCGCCCCGGTGCGACGCTGAGTTCAAAGATTCAGCGGGCGCAAGAACTTGCCGCTGGAGGCCAACCGATCGAGATAGTCACGGAGCAAACTTTCATGGAAATCTTGACTTTCTAAGCGAGACAGCACTGTGCCTTCAGCTTGACCTCAGGCATCCACATCTCGGACCTCGTGGCACTCTTGACGGTCATCGAGAATCTCCGTCTGGTTCGACTGGCCACTCCTCGGCATCTCGCAACCCATAGGTTTCGAGACAATCAGGCTACGAGACACTCTGGTTGAGCCGTCATGTCGCGGGGAGCAGCAATGTCGCCACCCGCTACGGGAAGCTCGCCATCACCTACCGCACCGCCGTTATCGCCTGGCCAAGCATTTGTCAGTCTGCCCCAATCCTTCTCGCAGGTGAACGAATCCGCGTAGTCGCTCAAAGGGCCCCAGGATGCGGTGCTGTCGAGCGTCAGCTCGGTCGGGGAGATCACCTCGACGTTGTCGAACGGGGATAGGACTTCCTGCATTGTGGACGCGTCGAAGTGGTACGCCTCGACGACTTCGCCGTGCTCAACAATGATGCCGGGCTTGCGATTCTTGCGGGATCGCGGCGTCTTGATTCCTCATTCTCCTCGGGTGTCCGTTCGTTCCGAGAGGCTGGTGTGGCGATGTGTTGGCTTTCAGCGGGCGAGGCTCACGTTCCCATGTTGGGTACCAAGCCCAAAAGTATGTGAACTCAGAACTGCGTCGGTGGGCACCGGGGAAGGCGGAACTTGTTGCGACGTGAAGCGCGGCGTCAGATGAGCAGCCTTAGCCGCCGATCCAGTCACCGTTCGAGTCGCGCTGATAGTCAGAGACTACAGCTTCGGTGATGCCCAGGGTCCCGTTCTTCATGACGTTGATCTCGCCGTCGGTCTGGACGGGGAAACTGAACGCGTCCGCTGTCTCGTCGTCGTTTGGCGAGGTGGCGCACTGCTGCACGAAAGTCAGGACCTTGGAATCGTCCGAGATGTACTCACCGGGCTGCGGGTCTGACACGTCGAGATCGGCCTCGGGAGCGACATTGAGTTGCCCCCATGCGGGGGTGGCCTTGTAAGAGCTCCCGTAAAAGTAGTTGTCCACGATCTCGTCAACTTGCTCAGGTGGGTTCTGCGCTTTGGCTTCCTCCATGGTGCTGACGCCGAAATTGTAATTTAGGACACCCTTCAACGCAGATTCGTGACTTTCGTCATACTCCTTCTGCGACATCGAAGGCTTGGCGAGCTCATCCAGGCCGTCACCGCGGTAGTCGATCGCGAGGTCAACGGCGCAGTACTTCGACGAATCCAGTTCACGGGCCTGCGCAGTGATCTGGCCGACGAGCAGCCCCTCTGCATCGTTTCCTGCAGCCTTGACCAAGGCCGCAGGAATACGGACGGTCAATTCCCCGTCAGAGCCGTAGACGTTCGCTTGAAACTCAAACACGCCGCGCTGTGGCTCGCCATCGGAGCCGCCGTTGCTGCCCGTCTCGGCGGAGCAGCTCGAAAGCAGAAGAACTGTGGCTGCGGCCAATGCCGTCACGGCGAATTTCACTGTCATATTTGTAATCCCCATGTTGTGCTCGCGCTCGGACACTCCGGCGCGCCCCCTCGATAGTCAAAATCAGGCAATTCGCTGCTTCGTCTGGAGCAGCGATCCTGATTGATCGTATCAACGCAGAAGGGGGCCCCATTCGGATAGCAGCGCTCCGGCCAAAGTGGGGGTACCGCACATTTGCAGCGGCGCCGGCGTTCGCGTGCTGGATCTGGGCGGAGACGTCAAGACCACGGTTGATCCGGCATTAAGGTTTGAGCACATTCCTGTGACTCTTGGCGCTCCTTAGCGGCGTTCCGTGATCGCTACGTGGCGCAGCGGTGCCGGAATCCCTTCATAAATCCGGTCCAGCGTGAGTAACCGGGCACTTTTTCGTCCGCCATCGCCGCCGCCAGCCCCGCCGACGTGAAGAGCGTCGAGAGGTCAATCCTGGCCATCGAGTCCGCCACAACTCGCACGGTTCGACTTGGCCTGCCCGACGATTCCCGGCATAGGAAGTTGCGGGAATTCGGGCGAATCTGCACCTGCATCATCACGGCGATCGTTGCTGCCATCGTCGGGCTGTGAGTCCTTGCTAATCATCCCGCAATGATGACAGAGGCCATGCTTGTGCTAGCAAGCGCTCTGCGATGTGTCGGATCCCTATGGTTATGAGGCGTGTCACCAGCTATTGCCGAGCTTGCCGGAGTGTCGTTTTCCGTTCACGTCTGCACGAGATGCCGCATGTTTCCGGGGTTGTGCAGACGAGTGTTGAGCACTGGTATTTCAGTACTCCTCTGCACTAAAGTCGTTTCTGCTTAGTACTCCTCTGCACGACAGGGAGGTAGCGGAGTGGACGCGAGACCTGGCCGTATTGAAGCGTTCGGCACGGTGACGATGCCGGATGCGCTGTGGGATCGCACGAAGAAGATTTCTGCGGTGATCGCGCCGTTGGCGGCACAGACCACTGTTGGCAGGGTCGCGGTCGACGCGGCTGCGCTGTCGCTGGGGATTTCGCGACGCCAGGTGTACGTGCTGATCAGGCGCCATCGGGACGGGACGGGGTTGCTGACGGATCTGGTTCCGGGGCGCTCGTCGGGCGGGAAAGGAACCGCGCGCTTGTCCAGCGAGGTGGAAGACCTCGTCCGCGAGATGGTGCGGAAGCAGTTCTTGACTCGGCAGAAGCGAAGCTTGGCGGCGGTGTACCGCGATGTCGTCGGCGCGTGCCGGCTGCGTCAGCTTCCTGTCCCGGCCCGGAATACGGTCGAGCAGCGGATCCGGGCGTTGAGTCCGGTGGAGGTGGGCCGGCGCCGCGGTGGCCCTGAAGCGGTCCGGTCCCTGCAGTCTGCGGGCGGCGATGTCCCGGTGATCGGCAGTGTTTTGGAGCAGGTGCAGATCGATCACACCGTTGTTGATGTCATCGTCGTCGACGAGCGGGAACGACGCCCGATCGGGCGGCCCTACTTGACCGCGGCGATCGACGTTTTCAGTCGATCGTTGGTCGGTATGGTCGTCACTTTAGAGGCTCCGTCGGCAGTGTCGGTGGGTCTGTGCCTCGTTCATGCGGCCACCGATAAGCGGCCTGGGCTGGAGAGCTTGGGAGTTGACGTGCAGTGGCCGATGAGTGGGAAGCCACGGCAGTTGTATCTGGACAACGCCAGCGAGTTCAAGAGCGAAGCGCTACGCCGCGGGTGTGAGCAGCATGGGATTGAGTTGGCTTACCGCCCGCCGGGCCGGTCGCATTACGGCGGGATCGTAGAGCGGGTGATTGGCACGGCGATGCAGCAGGTTCATGAGCTTCCTGGCACCACGTTCTCCAACCCTGCCGAACGTGGCCGGTACGACTCAGACCGGATGGCGATGTTGACGCTGCACGAGTTGGAGAAATGGTTGACCCTTGCCGTAGCGACCTATCACGGCAGCATTCACAGCACGCTGGGCCAGACACCGGCAGGCCGGTGGGCTGAGGGCGTGGAGAATACGGGAAAACCGGCGGTGGTGTCGAACGCGAGGGCGTTCCTTGTCGATTTCCTCCCCGTCATTCGGCGGACATTGACTCGAACGGGATTCGTGATCGACCACGTCCACTATTTTTCCAACTCGCTGAAACCGTGGATCAGCCGGCGCAGCACGCTCGAGCCGTTCCTCATCCGACGCGACCCCAGAGACATCAGCCGGATCTGGGTGTTGGAACCAGAAGGACACGCCTATATAGAGGTGCCGTATCGAACGATGGCCAACCCCGCTGTGAGTCTCTGGGAGCACAAGCGCGCCGTTGCACGGCTGCACGAACGCGGTGTCACGCAAGTAGATGAGGCCGCCTTGTTTCGGATGATCGAACAGATGAGACAGATCGCCACCACGGCCTCGAAGACCACGAAACGGATGCGCCGCGATGCGGAGCGGCGCGCGTTGGCTCCCCAACCTATGCGGCCTACTCGGCAGCTGGGTGCTGAGCCGCCAGCGTCTGGCGAGGAGTTGTCGGAACCGACGCCGGTTCGATTCGATCAGATTGAACAGTGGTGACGATGACCGACGACTCGGCCCCTGACCTGTCCCACCTGCATCCAGCGATGCGCCAGGTTGCCCGGCTGCCGGCGGGAGAGCGGATCGAGCATATCCGCGCGGACCGCTGGATCGGCTACCCGCGAGCGGTCGCGACCGTTGCCAGGTTGGAAGCCCTGCTGGCGTGGCCCGATAAGCAGCGGATGCCGAATCTGCTGATCGTGGGACCGACGAACAACGGGAAGTCGATGATCGTGGAAAAGTTTCGCCGCGGTCACCGCCCTATGACTGAGGTGGAGCGGGAACATATCCCCGTCCTGTGCGTGCAAATGCCCTCGGACCCGTCGGTCGTGCGGTTTTACATCGCGCTCCTCGCCGCGCTCGGCGCGCCCCTCCAGCCGCGGCGACGCGTGGCCGAGGTGGAACAGTTGTCGCTAGGTTTGCTGCGCTCGACGGGGGTGCGCATGCTCGTCATTGACGAGTTGCACAACGTTCTCGCCGGACAGAGCAACAGCCGCCGAGAATTCCTGAACCTGCTGCGGTTCCTGGGCAACGAGCTGCGCATCCCGATCGTGGGCGTTGGAACGCGGGAAGCCTATCTGGCGATCCGCTCCGACGACCAGCTCGAGAACCGATTCGAACCGGTCGTTCTTCCCCTGTGGCACGCCGACGCCGACACGCTGTCGTTGCTGGCCAGCTTCGCCGCGGCTCTCCCGCTGCACCGCCCGTCCGTCATCGCCACCGACGACATGGCCCAGTATCTGCTCACTCGATGCGAGGGCACCATCGGGGAACTCACTCGACTGCTGACCGCTGCGGCGATCGCAGCGGTCGATAGCGGTGAGGAAAGCATCAACAGGCGCGCCCTGCTCCTGGCTGACTACGTCGGTCCCACGGAACGGCGCCGGTTATTTGAACGGGAACTATTGTGACCGAAGTCCGCCGATGGCCGCTCCATCCCGTGCCTCTTCCTGGTGAGGCGCTTTCCTCTTGGCTTCGGCGTATTGCGGCGTGCTACAGCGCAGAACTTGAGGTGCTTGGTGATGACCTCGGCTTCACCCTCGGACCGGGCAGTCATGAGGACATCGACCTGGCACCGCCGCCGGGCATGATCGACGTTCTCACCATTCGCACCGGCGTCGACCCGGACCGGTTGCGGCAGATGAGTGTGGCCGGCTGGGTTCCCTGGCTGCTGGACGACATGCAGCGCAGCCCCGAGAGTTTCGCCACCTATACCCGGCAGCTGTCGGTGCTGCGACCCGCTGGCAGATTCAAGTCACGCTTAGTCCCCAGCTGGCGGCCGTGGTTATCCTCGCATCTTCACTCTCGAGCGTGCCCAAAATGCGTCGCTGCCAGTGACTCGCCGAAACCATATCTGCTGCTGTGGGCAGTCCCTCTCATCTCCACCTGCCCCATTCACGGCTGCTGGCTTGAGGCGACCCTCGCGCCCCGTGGCTACTTTCGTCTCTGGGATTTCGATCCGCCGGTGCTACGAGCTGCTCCGGAACACCTCCTGAAGATGGACCAACGCACGCAGGACGCCTTCACCATTGGCCAGGTCGAACTGCCACGGCGCAGTGTGCACGCCGGGATCTGGTTCCGGCTGCTCCGCACCATCATCGACGAGCTCAGCTGCCCCCTGTCGGAGAACCACCCCGCCGACGCCAAGATCATCCGGCAGATCTGGACACAGACCGGATATCGCGTCCGTGACGGGCAATCATCTTGGCACCCCTACGAACAGCAAGCCGAATCGGTGCAGCAGCACACCATGGAGGCCGCTGCGACCGCCGTCCTACTTCTGGAATCTGATGCCATCGCCGGCTCGGGCACTGACGCAGCCCTCTTTCATCCGATGCACGAAATCACTCTCAGCGACGGCACGCTGCCGCATCCACCATCCACCCCAAACGGCGCCCTACCAACTCTGATGGATGCCTTCCAGGAGGCCGTCGACGCAGCACGCATCAATCCCGCCGATGCACGCACCCTCTTCAACCTGGCAACCTACAAGCAAGACGACGCCGAACAGATCCACTACGCGGTGAGCCTGTTCCTCGAACTGGGCATCCCCCTCGATTTCCATCACACAAGACAAACCAAGGTGGGTTTACAGGACTTAGACTAAATGACGGGTCAAGTGACAATTTTCGACGCCGACGAAGACGACTGCACGTTGTCACGTATTCGACCGTATAAGTGACAGGGGTTTCATCATGCTCGTGGGTTATATGCGCGTGTCCAAAGCTGACGGATCGCAAAGCACCGACTTGCAGCGCGATGCGTTGCTGCTGGCCGGCGTCGACGCAGAGCATCTCTATGAGGACCATGCTTCGGGGAAGAAGGACGACCGCCCGCAGTTGGCGGCGTGCCTGAAAGCGCTTCGAGATGGTGACACTCTTCTGGTCTGGAAACTTGATCGCCTCGGACGTGACCTGCGCCACTTGGTCAACACCGTGCACGACCTCACCGACCGAGGCGTTGGCCTGAAAGTTCTCACCGGGGAGGGCGCCGCGATCGACACTACGACCGCGTCCGGCAAGTTGGTCTTTGGAATCTTCGCTGCGCTGGCCGAGTTCGAAAGAGCGCTGATCTCAGAGCGCACCATCGCGGGACTTACCGCGGCGCGCGCCCGCGGACGCAAAGGCGGCCGCCCATACAAAATGACCGCAGCCAAAGTGCGCACAGCCATGGCCGCTATGGGGCAGAAGGAAACCAAGGTTGGCGAGCTCTGTAGAGAACTCGGCATCAGCCGGCAGACCCTGTATCGCCATGTCTCCCCATTCGGAGAACTGCGTCCCGACGGGGCGAAGCTGATCGGAAAGGGTAAACCTCAACTGGCCGCGCGCTGACTGTGCGCATCACGCATCACACATCATTTATCTTTTGCGGCATCGTTCGCGGAGCGTTCAAACGCCTCGGACGCCATACGCCCACGCCCATAACAATCCAGCCACGAGGACAATGAAGCCGAATGCGACGGCTGCGCTACTCTCGACAATCCCCGCTGGATAGAGAAGCCAGCAACCAGCAGCTGCCAAAGTCGTGACCGACATCGGGATAAGTGCCCGCCGGTGTACCGTGCGCCACGTTGGCTTGGACCGCAGGGTTGTATTCGTGCGCAGTCCAATGACTCGGTTCGGTGGAATCACTCCGAACGCGCCGAGCGCTACGACAAGTAACGAGAAAAGCGAAGCAAATACAGCGACGAGACTCAGGAGCATCTTCTATTTCACGCCAATCTTGATTGGTGTCCGATTGAGCCATGGAAAATCGGATCACCTCGTATGTGCGAACCAGATTGGGCAGTATCCCCGCGAGACGCAGTGCATGCGGAGGTTCGAGCGACCCGATAATTCACTCGGATGATCGGCGTAGCTCCTCAGGAGGGCAGTTCGATGTCCGCTTCCCTGGGCCCACCACAGCGCTCAGTTCCGCCGACACGAACCCAGTCGACGTCAATGGTGCCTTCGACAACCACTCCACGTGCCGTGTTAGTCAATCGATATCCCACCACCGATTGGCCGCCGACAAAGTCCGCGCTCCAACCTGAAACACCGTCTCCGACGAGAGTGAACACACCCGTATCTTCAATAATCGGCTCCGCCGTTGTGCGCGCTGGCTGCATCTCGACGGGCGCCATCGGTGGTCCCGGCACGCAACCCGCACCATCACACAGCTCAAGCTCGACGCCCGCCGTCGGCTCGGCCAAGGCGATCTTGGCCACGCTTGGGTAACCAACGGCCGAACATGCAAACCCGGGCGGCACGCACGCCGTGAGACCCAGGCTCGACAGCACGAGAAACGTACCCACCCAAAGTTTCCGCACACTTGACAATAACCCAGCCGAGATTGCGCGGCACGGCTCGTTGCCAATCTGTGACCACCCACGCGCTCACCTACTGCGCTCCCGGACGATGCCAGAGTCTCAGGTCGTCACACCAGCAGACCGCCTTGCGTGCACGATAAGCCGTGACCTCCAGGGATCCTCGTTCAGGGTCGAAGCTTCAAACGCTCTCAAATTCTCGCTCTCTAACTTCGCGCAAAATGTCGCGCCGCAAGGATTCAATTGGAACCATACCGCCTTAGTCACGGCCAGACCCAAGTTTGCAGACGAGTACTGACATCCGTGCAGACGAGTGTGGAAAATGACACGGAGAGAGATGGATTCATAGGGCTGGGGAGTCTCACAACTATGTATCGAAACCAGAGGCTACGTTTTCGAAACAAATCAACGGTGTGAGACACCTGCAGCACGTTGATTTCACAAGATTCCGTAGTCTGTACAGGCAGTTCTCGGTCACAGGTTCTCTCCTCCTGACAGCCGTCCGAGGGCGGATAATTGGCTCATGCTCTCGGACCTCGCTCCCCGCACACGTGACGCGGCGGAATCAACGTCGCTGCGCGCCCAACGGTAGCCAGCGCCCCGGTTGATGCCAAGCTCAGCCGAGGTAGCAGTCGCGTCCCCAAGACGCTCCAGCAAGATCAGAAAAGACGCCTTGTCCGCGCGCGGATTCTGTTCGTCGGTCGAGGGCTCATCGGCCGGCTTTATCGTGGTCATGCAAACTCCCAAGAGTCTGGGTGTTGCAACGACCAGTAGAACCCAAGGCACTATTGGCCCTGTTTTGGGTCGGCGTTAACAAAAGTAGTCTGGGACATGTCGAGGTCTTCCTGATGGGCAGTGTTGGAACTTCCATCATGGGAAGGCCTCGACCTCTTTTAGCCCAACGACGCGCCCGATCCGCGCACCCCAACTACACCTTCAATTGCGAAGAGCCCCTAAAGTCATCGTCTCCCCCGTAGGAAAAGAAAAGCCGTGTGTTTAATAACAAGCTTTGGGCCGGTACGGCAGCCACCGATCGGCCGTCGCGGGTGAGGATGCCCCGTAGTCGGTCAGGCTAGGTCGCGCCGACGAAGCCCGATAAGGTAACCGATCACGGCGAACACAAGCGAATATGCCAGCAAAATCAACAATCCTGTTTCCCAGCCCAGAGATGACGCTGCTGACTCAAACGGATTCACACCAGCATCTTCCGGGGGCCACACGGCAGACCAGTTGGCTGCGCCGGGAAGATATCTGCCTACCGATCTCAGCACTTCGTTCTCGTTGCTCAATGAAGTCAACATCGGCTCGATGAAAAGCGTAAACATGAAAACCGTGACAATACTTACGATCTGACTGCGGAGAAGGGCACCGAGACCAACGCCCAGTACTCCCCAGATCGCAAAGGCAAATACGGTGCGCACGCCGATCGAAACGTTGGCCCACTCGAACACTTGCGAGTCGAAGCCCTGCAGTGCGAGCGCGCTACTTACTGTCGTAGCGCTGACGGCGGTTGACAGAACCGCATACAGAATCGAGATGGCAAAAACAGCAACGATTTTGGACATATAAAGCGATGCTCGCGACCTCGAGAAAAAAATCGATCGTGCGATCGTGTTGTTGTGAAATTCACTAGTAACGAGAAGAACACCGAAGAGAAATGGTGCGAAGTACGCCGCACGGCCGACAAAACTGTACAGGTAGCTGAGGATTGTTTGTGGCAAGATTTCGTCCGCCGGAAAAGACGATGTGATCGTGACTGCGATTACCGCAGGGAATATAGCTACGAAGGCTAGTAGGGCCAGCAACTGGTAGAGCCATCCTCGGGTCGAGAAAACTCGCCGAAGTTCCAACCAAATATCGTGCATTGGTCAATCCCATCCTTGATCGCCAGATAGTGCGTCAACACGGCTGGTGTTTCTCGAAGCGAGGAGATCGAAATACAACGATTCTAGGCTTTCACCAATGAGCTCGCGCGCACTTACAACGAAATCAGCATTCTGCTGCAGCGCCGCAGCTATCCGTTCTGCATCACGAGACGACATCGTTACCCCTAACGCATCGATGGATGTAGGAATTACACCGTGTAGCGCGCAAACACCGACGAGAGAGGTCACGTCAAGTGTGTGGAGTTTGACCTTGGAAGAACCGGCAAGGGCAAGTTCCACTAGGGACCCCGCATACAGTAAACGTCCATCGGCGATCATTACGACGTCATCAATAATCTGTTCAACCTCGGAAAGGACATGCGACGAGACCAGCACGGTTTTACCTGAGTCAGCCAACTGACGCAGAGTTCGACGCAGCCAAAGGATACCTTCGGGATCGAGGCCATTTGCGGGTTCGTCAAGAACTATGACGGCCGGGTCGCTAATGAGCGCCTCCGCTATCAAGAGTCGTTGTCTCATCCCGAGAGAGTACCCGCGTACTTGCCGGTCGGCGGCGTTCTCGAGACCCGCAAGGGTCAATGATTGTTCAACCCGTTCGCGCGGAAGTGAATAGGCCGCCGCGACGTATTGAAGATGCCTCCGGCCTGTGACAAATGGGTTGAACCCAAAGGAATCCAGGGCGACGCTTACTAACCGACGCCGAGGGCCGAGGCTCTCATAGGACAATCCATCAAAAAGAACCTGACCGCCGTCGGCCGCTACGAGGCCGACCATGAGAGACAAGGTCGTACTCTTCCCTGCACCATTCGGACCGAGGAACCCAGTAACCCGGCCGGGTCGCACTTCGAAGGTCAATCCGTGTAATACAGGGTTCTTGTAAGACTTGGTGATGCCTTCAAACGTGACGCGCATAAGTCCTCCACAGTAAGGACACTCTGTGGCGCACGTTCACACGGATCCGTTCGCCTTGCGGAAAAAATGATTGATCAGATATGTCAGCGGGGGGACCAGGATTAGTAGTACGGCAGCTACATTGATAAGCATTAGTCCGGCGAAAATATTGTTCACGATCAGCAGGATGCCGCCCGACGCGACCAGAATTAAGTACGTTTTCTTCATGGTGTTCCCTTCATTGGTGACGCGACTGGATAGATTCAAGGTTGGATGAGTTGGCTGTCTATAAACGAAGAGTAGTCTCTGTTCGCCAGCAGCTCGTCATGCGTTCCGGAGCAAGCGATTCGACCATTTAGAATGAGCACGATCTTGTCGGCGTCGAGAACAGTGCTAAGTCGATGGGCAATAACAATTCGGGTCGCGCTCACCTCCGATAGGTTCCGCGCGACAATTTTCTCTGTCGGGCCATCGAGGTGGCTCGTGGCCTCATCAAGAACGAGTAGCCGCGGACTAGCCGCCACGGCGCGAGCAATCGCAAGGCGCTGCAGCTGACCGCCCGACAAGCCAAGTCCCGATTCGCCAAGCGGAGTGTCATAACCGAGCGGCATGGCGGCGATGTCGCCGTCAAATGCAGCAACTCGTGCCGCATTCCGCACATCAGATGCGGTGACGCCGCTCCTCCCTACTCGTATATTGCTTTCGATCGAGCCGCTGAAGGCCTCGTTCCCTTGCGTGACCATCCCAGAAGACGTGCGGATACTCCGCAAATTGATGTTCGTCATTGAGATGTCGTCGAAGAGAATGCGCCCTGCCGTCGGACGGTGCAACCCGAGCACAAGCCTGGCGAGCGTACTTTTCCCGGAGCCTGAGGGCCCGATGATTGCCACAACTTGACCTGGCTCGATGACGAGAGTGATGCCGGTAAGCGCGGGCTCGCCCTCGGAACCATACCGAAAGTCCACCGATTCCAGTTCTACCTTGCCCTGGAAGACGTGGTGAGGCAGCTGCTCGTTCACCACCTCTGCGGCTTCGTCTGTAATGTCGCGCAATCGATCCAAGTGCACGCGTACGGTCTGGAGGACCTGAAGGTTCATACCTATTGAGCGAATAGGAACGAGCGCAGAAGCCGCGAGGGCGTTGACCGTGAGCATCGCGCCCAGAGATAGGTCGCCGCTGATGACGTAGGTCACACCCAGCAGCAAAACCAGTACCGGCGTGATGAATCCGAGGGATTCCAAGATCGCCGACAAACGGTTGTCAACGCGCGTTCGTTCGACGCTCACTTCCAGCTGCCGCTGAAAGGCGGTCTTCCATCGAAAGAATGACTCTTCCTCCGTACCGAGCGCCTTCATGGATTCGACTCCACGCAATGTATCAAGCATCACGCTTTGCGTCTTGGACATCTCACTAACTTCGTGATCCGCGAGCCTTCTGGCTCGTGGAGAAAACCCGGCGATCAAGCCAATCTGCAGCAGTCCGAAAGCAATCAGCAAGCCGAGGTAGACGATCGAGTGCGACCCGACTATGGCCAGGTATACGACTAAGAAGACCAGGTCAATAAGGATTGGAAACAACCGGCCGCTCAAGACATCGCGAACATAGGCAGTGCTTGAGAATCGCACGAGCAAGTCTCCCGCAGGACGGCCCTGGAAGAACGAGTAGGGAAGGGTAAACAGTTTGGCAAGAACTGTGCTGAGCAGCGACGCATCCAAGCGTTTCTCCACCCACAGGATCAAATCCGAACGAAGGTACGAGACAGCGTAATACGAGGCGACCATCACGAGAGCGAATGCTCCCAATAGCCACAGAGAGCCTTCATCGCGGAACGGAATAACGTTATCGACCACGAAGCCAAGCAGAAGAGCCGGAATCACCGCTACTGCCGTGAGTAGCAGAGCCGCGGAGACTAAGAGCAGAAGTGAACTCGCAGCTCGGGGTAGGTGCGGAACCAAGAACGAAACCAAGCCAAGCCGCGGCCGACGAATCTTAACTGTCCTTGGTGTCGGTTTCAGCGTAAGAACAGTGCCTGCGAAGTGTTCAAAGAAATCTTCCGCAGAGAGGACCGATCGACCGCCGGCAGGATCCACGATGGCGGCTTCTCCGCGTGAGAGGCGTTCAATCACCACAAAATGTGCATCGTCCCATGCCGCAAGAACCGGCAATGCCAGTTCCGCAAGCTGGGCCGGATCGGGACGGTAGGCTCTCGCGTCGAAGCCAATTTCGAGAGCGGCACGTTTGAGCTGAAGTAGGGACGTACCGTCCCTGCCGGTGACGATAACTCCCCGCAGCTCGCGCACAGACGTGAAACGGCCAAGTGTAGAGGCCACCATCGCTAGTGACGCCAATCCACATTCGGTTTGGACCGCCTGCAACATAACAGGTACTCGTTTACTCACGATGTCAATCCGTCCCAGAGTACGACCAGGATTGGCTTGGAGCCAAGATCTAACACAGCCGGGTCGTAGCTCTCTGGTGGCTGTCCCTCCACAGGACCAATCGCAACAATTGCAGCCTTCGCACCTGAGTCGGGAATTGCCTCAAGCACCCCCGGTTTTCCGGTGACGCTTCCGGTGGCCCACTCGATCTGAAGTTCGGGAATACTGCTGAAATCTGACGGAATATTGAGGCCGGCTAGACGCAATGAATCCGGCGCCGTGGCGACCACCGTTACCTCCACCTTGTAGGGTACGTGAATCAAAAAGCCCATAGACAGGGTGACTCCAAATAACGCGATCGCTATAACGGATGTCGCTTTGCTCGGGACAAATTCCGGTACACCTCCTGTTCGCAACCAATCGCTTCCGGGTGCTTTTGTGGCCTTCACGATATCCACGAGGAGTTACTCCGTATCCAGCGCGAGGATGTTGAACGAAGGGGCTTGCCGAGTAGAATATGCCAGGCCCCATGCGATGCCCGCGTAACCCATCATGAGATCGGGGATCACGACGCCGGTTGCCGCGCCGGAGAGGCCGCCCGTGGACCGAATTGAACCAATGATGCGTTCCCAGGCCTTATCGGTCCGGTTGGTAACCTCCGTGCGACCCAAATCCACGCCCAACATCGTTTCAAGGCAGATCAGGTTCCCCACGTTTCCGTGGCACAGAGAATTATTGCCCGCGCCTCGGCCGTTCTCAACGCTAAGCGTCAGAGCTGTCGTGGCGATAGCCCGCTTTCGCTCTTGGTGAACAACGGGGTCCAGCTGAATTCCGCGCTTTTGAATGAGTGCTCGACCGAATCCTGCACCGGGACTGCCGTGGCACCACGCACGCATATGGTCGGTCCCAATTGGTAGCGACCGCAGGTCGGGCCAATCCCCAGCAGCCAGTTCGGAATTCACCCGTTCAAAACGGAGGGCATCGCCTGCAAGTTCGGCAAGCTCTGGTCGCTCAAGTGCCTCGGCAGCTCGAACAAGGGACCAAGCGATACCCGTAGTCCCATGAGAAAATCCGATTAGCGGACGGTCGTTGCCCTCCCCTTGCCAGCGTGCGCCCCTCGTGTCGCGAATTGCCGCCGACTCGAGCGCACGCGAAATGTCCGCGAGGGCGGTCAGGTGCGCCGGCCTATCGAGAACGCCGGCCAAGGCATCGATGAGGGAAAGCACCCCGGCATTCCCAGTAACGAAGTCGTGATGGCCGTCCGAAGGTGCCAAGGCACGTAGTACATCGAGGGCACGTGCGCTGGCTTGGCGGGCGCCTTCGTCGCCATTGCGGATCCATTCCCGGCCCATGGTCAAAGCGAATCCGCCGATGTGCCCGAATGCGCCCGAATTCTGCGACTGGCGAATCTTCTCGATTGACTCGGCATCAGTGTCGATCAAGGGACCGTACGCCTTGATCTGGTCCAAAACCTCAAGCCGTAGCGTCTCGACCCACTCCTCTTCGGTCGCAATCGCGACTCCCTCGAGGGCTAGGGCTATTCCACTCAGCCCGCCGTACACGTCCATTGTCGTAGGTTTTGTGACCCAGACGGTTTCGCCGATTGCTGCCATGGACATCCATCCCACACCATTGGGCCTAATCACCATGTTTTCCCGCAGCTCCCGGATGAGGTCGAGCGACGTGGTCAGCCTTTGGTCGCGAGAGTCTCCAATCGGGTCGGTCAACGCTGGCAGTGGCACTCGGAGTGGAGCCTCTGAGTGAGGAAGGGTTGCGTATGAGTAGTCGATCAATTGCAGCTGAAGTTTGAGGTCCTGTGCGCCCATACCCTCACGTATGCGAGAACGGATGCGCTCAATCGGAGGTTCGGTACCCCCCAAGACTCGAATTGTGTCCATGGCCGCAATGAACTCTCCAGTCAAGGCGTCAACTTCGAAGAATGGTATGTCGCCCTGGCGCAGATCTGCTATCTCAGCGCGGATGAGAGCCTCTCGCTCGGGTCGATTCGCGTAGCCAGCCAAGAGTTTCCCGAGGCATAAATCGCGATCAACTCCGTCGCGCATAAAGTCTGGATGGTAAGACTCGCTGAGTAGTTTCCCGTAGACCATGGTCGGTCGGGGGATGTACCGTGAACGAGCGTTTGCATAACCATCAATGAGACCGCCCGCGTCGACCCATGCAGAACGATCGCTGATGATGGCTCGGTACGCCCATGCAAATCCGGCGCGGAACTCTTCGCGGCGGCCCCACAAGACTTCCCGATCCATAGACGCGTCGTCGGCGCTGGTGAGAGGTGCCGGGCCGTTCACAACATGCATTTCATCTGATGACTCGTTCAAGAACCGCGGCATGGCAATTGTGGCAGATTGCCCCGAACGATAGCCCACCGCAGAAATGTCCGAGGAGTACACACGCCCCTCTCGGCTCGTGACTATGGGACTTGGCAGAATACCAACACCAACGCAGGACTCCGCGAGCGCATCGCTCGCTACGTTGACCAAGTCGGAACGGTCCTCGTTGGCGTACCTTCGTTCCGTGTGGAGCAAAGACTCGAGGTCGACAGGAACGGGCATCACGCCGGCGTAGACGATGTTCTCGTGGTGGAAATCTGTGGACTGAAGTGCAAACAGCACCGCGTTCAAGGCGCCTAAGCGCCAGCTGCACTGGTCGGCTCCTCCTAATGGAATCTGTTCTGATTTGATGAACTCAAACCACGCATACTCTCCTCGATCGACCATTTCCGGTACCCGGAGCTTGTACGGCGGGCCACTCGCATTGAACCAGTCGATTGTTCCCGCGAAAGCTCTTTCCATGTTCGGACGTCTGGGCTTGTAGACGACCTTTCCGACGTCGGTAGTAAAAATCGCCACGCTCCGACCTTCGCGATGCGTATCACCGGCACCGAAATCTATGTCGACAGTCGTTGGCGTCATCCCTGCCCAGAATGACACGGATATATCTTCAGCATCATCTGTAAAACTTTGGGCAAGGTCCAGTCGGCGTTCGATCCAGAAGCGCAATCGTTCGGCAACCTGGCGGACGAGTACTGGGTACTCCTCGCGAATTGCAGATTGCAGTTCGGGTTCGGTACAGAGTGAAGTGAAATACCGAAAGCGTTCCTCCGGTGTTCCCCCCACCAGCTTGCCAAGTTCCCGATAAACGTTCAATTCCAACACCATGGTGAGGCCGACGACTTGACTTAACTCCTGCAGAGGGACTTTGTTGCACAGCGCGACGGCAAACGATTCTCCCCACGGCTGTTCAAGATCAATTACTGACCCAAGTCTCTGCCTGAGCTCGCGCCTCGCACCGCTGATAAGCGGGCGCACAACGTTGAGCATGCCCATCTCTGGAGCATCCCCCTCTGCGTCTCCGAGCCAAGAAGAGTGATCCTCCATCCACTTTGGCTGAGTGAGCCACCGATTCGCCAGCGATTCCTCGGTTTCACCCAGTGCGTGTTCGAGATCATCCCAAGACAGGCCGAAAGGTGAAAGAGCCTGAACGCGCGATAAAGTTTTCGCCTTGAGTGCTGGCAGCGTCAACCAGCGCGACGCGCGCAAAACCCCAGATGGTTGGTCGTATCGGCTTGCCCTACCGTTGTCACGACGTTCATCGAGGTTCATCGCCCTCCACCAGGTCGGACTTGCATTCTGAACGACCGCAGCCATATTGATGTCCTTAAAATGGGGCAGGACAGCCCTTTACGGGCTGTCCTGCGTCCGAGCTTCTCTTTGTTCTCAGTAGGAGCAGCCGGGATGACTGCAGATCACGCCGCACTGCGTCCAGCTGGAATACCACGGCACGCACCAGCAGCAGCCCCACGTTCCACCCAAGGCCGTCCCCGCGGCGCCGTTAATTCCATCGAGTTCGAAATCACTGAGCTCGGTGAGATCGACTCGACCGGCAGGATGTGTTGACTCATCGACGTCGAATAGAGACGTATTCTTCCATTGAGTTATTGTGTTCATTTCGCAATACCCAATCCGCTATCGGCAGCAGCCACGAGTGCCGAGTTCACATGAGCCCCATATCGCGGTATTACCAAAACAGGCAGAAATTGTTGCGATTATGATTGTTGCCGTGGCGCACCAAGGCGTGGTGCCGCCGTTGACCTCCCGCATCTCCACGTCGTCGAGCTCCACGAGCCCTGCTGGATGATTTCTCCCTGATCGTTCGAGATTCTTCCATTCGATTACGGTATTCATAATCCCCCCCCAATGTTTTGTTTTTATCAAGTCCAATGGGTAAAACTGTACTGAAGTTGAATGTCTCACGTCAAGTTTGATAACCATTCCGTCAGACTTTTACTAAGGGCCCCGCGAGCCGCCCGTACCGTTCCGTCGGTATCGATGTCAGTACCCGCGCGTAGCGTCACCGCCCTGCTTCGAATATTAAGGGTCTAAGTAGTAATAGAGCCAAAACGTCCGCTAAGGACTCGATTGTTCAATGGCGCGTTCTTAGGAACTTCGCTTTCTCGATAGATGATCGAGATCGAGCCAGTTGCGAATACAGCGATGTTGACCTCAGGGAGTTCGGCTGCGCATCGATGAAGAAGCCGAGCCGCTCCCTTACGTCGGAGATTTCGCTGTTCCACCGCCCGAGCAATGTCGACGCTCCGGAAGCTGCGATACGGCGAACACAGCGAGACACAGGCCAGGAAGGGCATTTGCAAATCGGTTTGCAAGGTGTGGGTACAACGGCATGGCCTCATCATGCCGTATCAGATGGTTGGTCCACCCACGCGTCACCGCTGCGGGAGGCTCGCCCAAAGTTAAAACTTCAACCCAAAGAGTTGACCCGAGGCAGTGCCCGCCATCCGAAGCGCCACCCCCGCCCACCGCCCACCCGTGGGCCCAGTAGCGGGCATCCCATAGGCCGGACGGTGACCAGGAATCATGAACAGGCTATACACGACTCTTGCTCCGTTCCGCAGGGGGAACCCCCACCCGGACGATCTGACGTGAAACCGAACGCGAACGTCACCTCGGCCCAAAGCCGTTCCCATCTGACACTCCGCGCCCATGTGGTCACTTAGTATTCGAGAAGCAGGACAATAACGCCCGCGGTGTACTTTTCGAAGAGCGTCGACAAGCGATGCCGACTGTCGCGGTTCACTGTACGGTGAACGTCCCGCTTGATGCCGAGGGCGGCGCTGGTTTGGTCGGGTGTCATCAGGGGTGACGCCGGTATCGAACAGCTTCGAAGCAGACACCTCCTCCGCGTAACCGAGCCGGGAGCGGACGAGCGCCCCAGCACGTCCGCTGCCGTGCGGTCTTTCGGCCCGGCTGAAATCCGAACGCGAGGCCTACCTGAGGGAACTGAGCCAGCTCCAACTCGCGCTGGCCAAGGCGCAGGGTGAGAACTTAGAGCTCAGACGGCGCCTCGCCGGCCACGAGGATTAGGGCTAGAGATATGAGGAGCGACCCGGCAAGCGGCCGCATTCGGCGGAGTGGAACTAACCACCCGGCCCGGTCGGATCGATCGGCGCACCGTCGCCACCCTCAGGTAGGTCTCCGCGCTCCACCGGTTCGCCCGGAGCCTTGGGAACGTCGGAGAAGAGCAGTTCGAGTTCCGCATCCGATGGCACGTGCACCTTCTTCGCGGCTGTCAGAAGATCCGCTGGCGACGCGTCGTTCATTCCGGATACCCAGATCAGCGCACCGTCTCGCACCGCGACGTACTCGCGGATGCCTCCAGCCGACCGATGCCAGACGCCATCCTCATTGGCACACGTCACCGCTCCGCCGGGCGCATCCCAAAGGGGTGTCGCAGCACACGACGCTTCCGTAAGTTTCCCGGAATCGCTACGGATGGTCAGCATCGCACCCGTGCTGCTGTTGAACCAGGTAGCCGACATCCCGTCTGCAGCACCCGGCCCGACCGACTGCGGTGCGAGATCGTAGCCGTCCACCTCAGTCGTGTACACGAGTTCAGGAGCGATACCAACAGCTCTCGCGAGCTCGGCGATCGAATCCAGGCTCGCCGCATCCGCGCCCGTCGTCGATGCGCATCCAGTGAGAGATACGCAGACGGACGCCATAGATGCAGCCACGGCTAATGTCCACGCCCTAGGAAAGCGACCAGATCGACGCAAGAGCACCCCCTCCTTCGGTCACGGCTGTGCTTGGCCACTCTGCCAATCGCCAGCTCGTACAGTGTGAGTCTACGGTCCGGCCTACCCGGCCGGGGCATGCGCCGACGACGAACAACAGAAGAGCGCGCACAGGGGGGATACGGGGAGTCTGCACGCCCCATCACGAACGTCTTACGGGACGCTCGATCTTTTAGACCTCGATGGAGTGCGTCGGCGCGCTCGTCATCTGCAGAAAGATTGGTCTCGCGACGAATCCGCGAAATAGCGCGTCGCCGTGTCGCTATTCATAGCAATCGTCGTTCTGCGAACGGACCGATTGCTAACGCCGGCCGAGGTCGCCGCGGACGAGGAGGACGTTGCTCGGTGCGGAACGCGCAGATTCTGCTGGGCCTCCGGGCGGACGGCTGATCATTGCACGCTGCACCAGCGTTCCTGAGGGAACTTGCTTATCAGCGACGACCTCACGCGCCCACCCCGGGAGCTGTTTCTGCGTTCGGTTGCTCGGAGCGATACCGTTGACTTCTGGGTGGACGGTTCGTTCATGTCAGCATTCTTCTCTGGGGGCTCACATTCGTAAGACATTCGGATTAATTTCCACGGTCGTCTTGGGCTTGATGCTCTCAGCTTGTACGACCGTATCGCCCGCGGAACTCGACCCTACTGAGCCAGTACCCTCTGAATCGTCATCGGCTTCCGCACCCGCGGACATCATCATTGGTGCTGAGAGCACGGACATTGTCGATGCGGGTGGAGATGTACTCGTCTCGCTGAAGTATTCCGAAGACGGCGACGACGCGGTTGCTGCCGCTGTCGAAATCCTTGGGGAACCGACCGAGGTGCGCCATCAGGACAGCACTAACCACAACCCAGAAGTGGACGGAACTTCTTGGGGTGGGTTCGACATCGTCGTCAATCGGTACCGCGACGAGGTGTTGCTCACCGGCGAACCGCGCTTGTATCAGCCCGCATTCAGCGTGCAGGCGACCTCAGCGAGCACAGACTCCGATGTGGCCATCACGGCGGTCGACCTGACTCGCGTCGGGGATGACTTTGACGTCGCCGCTAAAAATGAGCCCACGAACCTCGTCCATACCGATGACGCTTTCGGAACACGCTCCGTTGCGGTAGACCTCCCCACATCGTTCCCAGGGATCATTGACGATGCCGGGATAGAAATGGTCTATGGTGCCATTGCCAACGCTGTGTCCGATTCCAGCACCGTCACCCATATCATCGCACCCGCGTACCTTTTCTCTCAGTCGTAGTACTTCGACGACCTCTTGGACGAACGCACAGCAAGTGGTGCGGACCCAAAAGGCGCGAGAGCTGAAGAACAGCGGGCCTTCAGCTCCTGCCCGCGAACCTTGCGCTGTGCCACTGCCGTGTCTTGCGTTGAACCTTGGCTTTCGCAGGGACCGCTGTCCGTCCTCGCTCAGGAGTTCATGCCAGTGGCGCACCCTCGTTGAATTCCGAAGCGAAGGGTGGCAGCAGCCCGAGCACAAAAGGATTCAGCACGTAGTAGAGCACCCCGACTCACCAAACAAAACCACTGCCAATTGTCGGATCACCACCGGGCTTAGACACGAACACCCAGCCTTCTACGATTTCATCGACCACCTCGTGACCGTTGGCAGCGAACTCAGACTGAGTCACCGTCCATTGATCTTCATCCATGGCAAGCTGGCCAATGAGCACGGATCCATCGAGGAACGCGACATCGTCAATAATGCCGCCACAGGCTATGCCATCGTTGACCATGCTGTCGACCAGAGGGTCGACAGCATCAGCCTCACTTTCGTGAAGTTGCACAACCTCGGCCGCGGAACTCCCAACAATATCCTGAAGCACCCGTCCCGGCATGATTTCGTCGCAGCTTGCCAATGGGGTTTCTGTGCTCGTCTCGGGTTGAGATGGAGTCACGCATCCGGAGAGACCTGTGCCCAGAATCATGACAAGGACAGCGGCGGCATAAGTCTGGGCTGGCGATCTCATCATGTTGAGCGTATCGCCCCTCTACATTGCAGGATGAACACCGCACGCCTGGGACCCCACTATGCAGGTCCTGTAGTACGACCAAGATTCCGCGCACGACGAAACCCGGGTTGTTCGCGTCGTCGTCCTGCACTATCTGCCGATCTGCGGAGCGCAATGGGCTGTCCAGCTAAATCCGGCCCGAGTGGCACAAGATTTTGCCCGCACTTCGCGGCGTCAACAGGAGCAGATTCCCGCGACACGAACGCGGACGCTCTAGACACCCCGGCAGACTCGCTTGGGGAACCCTGAGCGGGCCCGCTGAGCGCAGGACTTATTGACGATTACCATCGCCTAGTGGTGCGCAGCGTTCATCCTGCCGGAATGGGAAGCTGAGTAGATGGAAGCACTGGAATTGATTCGAACCCTCACCGCACGCCCGGCCGTTCGGTCGTTTACCGATCGCGCGGTGTCCACCGAGATGCTGGAGCAGATTGTTGACACTGCGCGGTGGACTGGTTCGGCTCGCAACCGGCAGCCGTGGCGTTTCATCGCAGTGCGTGACAAAGCACACCTTGAAAGGCTCAGTGCACTCGGGGCCTACGCGCAACACATCGCGTCCGCGCCGTGCGCCCTCGTCCTTCTCTCCGCCGACAACGGCTTCCAGGACACCCAATTCGATCTCGGAAAGGTCAGCCAGACGGTCATTCTGGCCGCGACTGCCTTGGGGCTCGGAAGTTGCTTATCGACAATTTATCCGGCGGACAACGTGGAGCAGGCAGCTCACTTGCTTCAGGTAGAAACTGGATGGCTACCGCACCACGCCATTTCGATCGGTTATCCGGGAACTCCAATGGCGGGAGTGCGCGCGATCGCTTCTGGACGTCTACCCGCCGCAGAATTACTTTCCCTCCACCGCCCGTAAGCGGAACCCTCTACGGGACGACGTTGTGTTGCGGCGAAATCCTCTTTCGTGATGCCGTTGCGAGTCGCCTATTCGTAGCGGATCGCGGCCAAGTCGGTGTTCTTCCCCAATCGGCTGACGGCAACAGCGACCGCGGCGAGGGCAAGCAATGCGCTGGCAAGTAGCGCTCCGATGTAGCGGGCATCGGGCCAGCCGACCGATCGGCCACCGTTGGTGAGCCCCACGAGTATGAGGTCGGCCACCAGAAAGCCGAGTCCGATCGATATTGCCATCACGGACAGGAGCGGGGCTGCCGCTTCGAGTGTGATGATGCGGCGGAGACCGGCGAGGTTCATCCCGAGCAGCCGCAGCAGGGCGAGCATTCGGCGACGGTCGATCATGGCCGATATGGTGGCGATGGCGAGTGAGAGTCCTGCGATGAGCGTGGCAACGCCGATACCCAAGTAGGCGAGGTTCGCGAAACTCGCGGCCATGGATTGCAACCGATCGTCGGCGAGATCCGTTCGGGTGCCTGCGGGCATCCAGCCGGTACCGGCGATCGTGCCCGCCTGCAGCGCGGTTCTCGCGCGTTCGATCGCGGCCGGTGATCCATTGGTGCCGATGAGCAGGATGCGCGGAGTCAGCTCGGCCACGTCGGTCGCTTCCGCGGGAGTGAAGACGGCGGGAGTTCCTCTCAGGGCGTCGCTGTTGATGGAGACGACAGGAGCGGAAGGAACAATCCCGAGACTGAGGTCGTTCGCGGCATCCGCCGAAATCAGGAGCCGGTTGGCGTCGGGTCCCTCACCGGAATCAATCGTGAAAATTGTGGTCACTTGGGTGACTCCCGAGATCGCGGCAATGCGCGCGCGAGCCGCTTCGGTGCGAGCGGGATCGGTCGCGGCGGGCGTTGAATCCAGATGCTGAATGAGGGTACTGACCGGAAGCAGTCCCGGCCCATCGTCGGGGGCTACGCTCTGGTTGGCGGTTGTCGCGGCACCCGCGAAGACGCTGACCATGAACACGGCAACGACGAGGCCACTAACGGAGCGAAAGGTGTCCACGGGCGTGCGACGGATGCGGTTGCCCGCGATGACTCCAGCCGCTGTCTTGCTGCGCCGAGCCATGATGCCGCCCGCGAGCAGGGTGAGGTAGGGGCCTGCCACGAGCAGACCGACGGTGGTGATGGTGAAGCCGATGACAACCAGCGTTCCGACGCGCGGAACGGGCAGTCCGGCGAGCACCGCCACGGTCGTGGCGATGAGTATTCCCAGCCCGCCTGCAAGCGGCACTAAGCGAAGCAGCGAGGGGGTCTTTTCTGCCTGCTGTTTCGTTTGTCCAAGCGGTCCGATGCCCGCGCGACGGATGCGTCCGCCTGCCGTAATTGCGGATGCCGCGACGGCGACCGCCACTATCGTGGCCGTGGTAAGCGGCGTCACGGCGAGGTCTGAAGGGAAGAACGCTCCGTCGTCGACGGAGACGAGCGCGGCGACCGGGCCGAGCAGCGCGGCAAGCAGTACGCCGATCAGTGCCCCGATGAGACTTGTGGCCGCTGTTTCAACCGCGGCGATGGCGGCAACGGTGCGCGGGGTGGCGCCGATCAGACGTAGTGTGGCGAAACGCTCCCGCCGAGCTACGGCGCCGAGCCCGGTCACGATGCTCACGAGCAACAGCACCGGGAACAGCACTGCGATGGCACCCACGATCGCCACGGTCTGGTAGTTCGTGCCCGCACGGTGTGGCACGTCTGTGAAACTGGTCACGATCTGCGCTGCCGGGCGCTCGATTAGGGCGCTCGTCCTGGCGCCGACAACGACAACGAGCGAATCAGGACTCGCGAGGGCAGAGTCGGAAATGGTTCCAGTGAGTGTGCCGAAGCGGTCGCCGAGCTCGTCGGGCGGAACCTGCGCAATGCGGTCGATGAGCGCGGGCGACGCGTAGTACTCACCTGGCTGCGGCAGGTCGGTGATGCCCGGAATCGTGACGCTCGACGTTGTCGGGGCGGCGAGATCCAGACGCACGATCCGATCCCCCTGGTGCCGGTCGGTCGTGTGGGCCAGCGCCACTCGGTCGTCGCCCAGCGACGCCATATCAGTGGTCACCGTGCCCGGGCCTGTGTCGGCGCCGACCACGTACTCCCCGGAGGCATACATCCAACTGGACCGCTCGTCCCGGGCACCCAAGCCCTGATATGCGCCCCCAAGTAGGAGCGCCAGAGTCACTCCCACGGCGACTCCGGCGGTGATACCCAGCAGCCGCCCCCAGGATGCACGGCTGCCGATCACAGCCAGACGCACCACACTCGGATTCATTTGATGCCGACCCGGTCAGTTGCCGCCAGCTGACCATCCCGCACGATGATCTCGCGGTCGGCGTAGGCTGCCGTGCGCGGGTCGTGGGTGATCATCACGAGCGTGGTTCCCGCCTTGCGGACAAGCTCGAGCATCGCTGTCAACACGTTCTCGGCAGCGAGGGAATCCAAGGACCCGGTGGGCTCATCCGCAAAGAGCACCGACGGTTGCGTGACCAGAGCGCGGGCGATAGCGACGCGCTGGGCTTCGCCGCCGGAGAGTTCGCCGGGCAACTGATCGGCGGCGACCTCAAGGCCGAGGCGGTCGAGCCATCCACGCGCGGCCGTCAACGCCTGCCTGCGTTTCATGCCTCCGAGTAACAGCGGAATGGTGACGTTGTCGATTGCTGTCAGGTCGGGCAGCAGCTGACCGAATTGAAAAACGAAGCCGAACTCCTTCAGGCGCAGGGCCGATCGGCGTGCTTCGCTCAGGGCAGTGATGACGGTGCCACCAACGGATACCGTGCCGCTGTCGGGCAGTAGCACACCGGCCAGGCAGTGCAGCAGGCTCGACTTGCCGGAGCCCGAAGGCCCCATCACCGCGACGACCTCGCCGCGCTGGATGTCTAGGTCAATGCCGCGGAGGGCATCCGTTGTACCGAAAGACTTGCGCAGGCCACGAGCCTGGATGAGGGCGGTCATGGCAGTTTGATCTCGTTTCGCAGTTGGGTCAGTCGGGCGCCGGTCAGGTCGATCCAGCGCAGGTCGGCCTCGATATGGAAGAGCGCGTGGTCACACAGCAGCACGCGCATCAGGTCTGCTCCCTGCTTTTCACGGGTGAGTTCCCGCATACGGGCGAGATGCTCCGTGCGTTGCACGTCGAGCAGCCGGTCTGCGTTGTCGTCGACGAGTAGGGCAATAATGGTCTTGGCGAAAAGGTTGCTCTGCAAAGTTTCCGAGGGAATATCGGGCGTGAACATCCACTGCGAGACGCGGGTTCGGCCGACTTCGGTGACCTCGTACTTCTTACGATCAGGGCCCCCACCAGCCTCGTCAGCTAGCGAAAGAATCTGCCCGTCACGGGTCATGCGTGCCAGGCTCGCATAGACCTGACCGAACGCGAGGGGTTTCCGCACTCCAAAGAAACGATCGTAGGTGTGCTTGAGATCGTAACCATAGCTGGGCTCGACACTGAGCAGCCCGAGCAGGGTGAGAGAGTTGTCCACAACCGCCACTATACACACAGTGAATAGTGGCGGTTAGCCATCTTGCTGACAACTACTTATTAGGTTTGGTTAGGCCGCGGACGGCGGAGCGGTCGGGCGAAGACCGCGGCCTCCTAATGGTTCCGTAGGGGGAACCCTCTACGGACGTCCGGCGATAGGGTGGGTGCATGGTGGGCCTGTGGGAAAGCATCACGCGCGTAGGCGCAACAACATGGTTTGCGATTGCGGTTCTGCTGACAGTCGTTGGATACTTTGGCGACGAGGACGCCCTATGGTCTCTCCTCTGGCTGATCCCCCATGCAGTGATCTTGTTCGGCGTGTGGCGCGGCAGTCGGACCGCATGGGCAATATTAGTGAGCGTCAGCGCGGCCCTGGCCGCAACGCTGGGCATTGTCGGCATCGGAATGCAGTTCGGGTCCGGATTCGTCATGAACATCTATTGGTGGGGGCCCACGGCCCACGGCGCAGCGCTGCTGTGTCTCGTCGCTTTTCGAGCAAGCAGGCGGCGAGCAGCCACAGTCAAGCCTCAGGCGATCCATGACTCCCCGTCTGAACTCGAACGGACGCAGCACGCCGCTCTTTGAATGCTCGCGTCAGATTCAAGGGCTCGGCCGGGATGGATGGGCTTTCGTGCGGTCGCAGATTCAGGGGGCCTAGTCCGGTTCACGGCCGGTGAGCGCCGTCACCCAATGGTCCTGGAGGGCAGTCCGCAAGGGGAACGGCGGATTCAACCGGTCGTCGCAACGATGGGCTTTTCTGGCTCTGATAATAGTCGTTGCATGGCTTGAGCGGGTGTGCTGCCGCCGAGCGTTTTGCGGGGTCGATTGTTGAGTTCGGTAGCGACTTCGAGTAGCCGCTCGGGCGAATGGACGGATAAGTCGGTGCCTTNTCCACTACGGTTATCAACAGCCAGCATGGACAGCGTAGAAGAATCCACTAATTCCGCTGTCCGAAATACCCGCGGCAGGTCACACTCAACGATCGACCGCGCAAAACACTCGGCGGCATCACCCCCGCCCAAGCCATGCAACGACTACTGTCAGAACCAGAAAAATCAATCGTTGCGACGACCGGTTGAATCCGCCGTTCCCCATGCGGGCAGAGGACGACCGGCGCCGAGATCGCGGCCAGGTACTCACCTTGGAACCGAAGTTCGGCTAGGCGGTTGGATCAGCGGGCGCACCGTCTGCTTCAATGGGCTTTCCTGTGGGACGAGCGTAGTAGGCCCATGGAAACCACATTGTTCCTATTCGACGCCATCCTTCACCCTCTAATCGGTGTCGGCTGGATCCGAATGCCGCGACTCGGAGGTGTTCCCATTGCTCATTAGATTGGATGACGTCGTGGAAGTACATTCCGTAGCTAATTGAATGCCACCCCGCGCGTCCAGCTTCGGCTAGCGCGTCCATCTCGTCAAACGCCGTCAAGGGATAGAGTCGACGTTTCTCGTCAGGAGAATGAACGTCGGTACTGTCGAGAACCCGCCCGAATCTCTGCTGGGCTGCTTGCCGACTCATGTCAAGTTGCTGCCCGATGCGCTCCCAGCTCACGCTCGCCTGACGAGCGGATGCGACTGCAAACTGCAAAAGCTGAGCTATTTCCTCAGCGCTCCGGGACGTCAGATCAATGAGGTCAAGATAGGAGTCGGGCTCGTGTTCAAGGCGCCCCGCCAGAGTTGGGTCGACTGACGCAATTGCGTCTGACAGGGCGCGGCGCAGGCCGTCGTCGCTCTGCTCGGGTTCTTCACTCACTGGTCGCGGGGTGGCTTGGCGCGTGCAATCACTACTGCAAGGGAAGCCCCAGCCACGCCGAGCAGCAACGCGGCGACGACGAGCAATATGACCTTGATCACAATGGAAGCAACGAGAAGCGTGAAAAGGGCGATGCCAACGGAAGCAAACGCTATAAATGTAGCGGTGAATGCTGCCCGAGATTTTAGGGTCGGATTGTCGTGAACCATGTGTCAATCATAGATTGACTGGCGCATTTGTCAACCGTGAATTGACATACGGCGCTCATTGGTTGCAATCCGTGCGCTTTCCGACGCCATCGTAAATAACCTTGACCCGCCGTTCCGTAAGGGGTTGGCGGATTCAACCGGTCGTCGCAACGATGGGCTTTTCTGGCTCTGACAATAGTCGTTGCATGGCTTGAGCGGGTGTGCTGCCGCCGAGCGTTTTGCGGGGTCGATTGTTGAGTTCGGTAGCAACTTCAAGTAGCCGCTCGGGCGAATGGACGGATAAGTCGGTGCCTTTGGGGAAATATTGGCGCAGCAGCCCGTTGGTGTTTTCGTTGGTGCCCCGCTGCCACGGCGAATGCGGATCACAGAAGTAGATAGCTATCGTGGTGGCCAGCGTGATCTGCCGGTGCTGGGCCAGCTCGGTGCCTTGGTCCCATGTCAGAGTCTTCACCAAGTGCTCGGGGAGAGTCTTGATGGCGGCCAACAGCCCCTCGCGAACCGTGATCGCGCCGTGGTCACCGGGGAGGTGGACGAGCATTGTGAACCGGGTCTGACGCTCCACCAACGTAGCGATCGCCGACCGGCAGTGTGACCCCAAGATCAGATCTCCTTCCCAATGCCCCGGCACGGCGCGGTCGGCAACCTCCGCCGGTCGCTCGCTGATCATGGTCATGTCCGGGATCTTGCCGGAGTTCTTCGCAGCAGGGCGCCTTGGACGACGGATGGCGCGGCCGGTGCGTAAATGCTGATGCAGATCACCGCGCAAGTCACCCCGGCCGCCCCCATAAAGCGCCTGGTAGATCGCCTCCGGGCTGACCCGCATCTCCTGCCGACCCGGAAACACC
>NZ_PJJL01000005.1 GCF_002929505.1 Cryobacterium sp. Y57 | reverse complement strand
TCTGAATAGGGCGACCCACACGCGCATACGCGCGTGTGAATAGTGGCGTGTTCTGGACCCGAAGCGGAGTGATCTACCCATGGCCAGGGTGAAGCGCGGGTAAGACCGCGTGGAGGCCCGAACCCACTTAGGTTGAAGACTGAGGGGATGAGCTGTGGGTAGGGGTGAAAGGCCAATCAAACTCCGTGATAGCTGGTTCTCCCCGAAATGCATTTAGGTGCAGCGTTGCGTGGTTCACCGCGGAGGTAGAGCTACTGGATGGCCGATGGGCCCTACTAGGTTACTGACGTCAGCCAAACTCCGAATGCCGTGGTGTAAAGCGTGGCAGNTTCACCGCGGAGGTAGAGCTACTGGATGGCCGATGGGCCCTACTAGGTTACTGACGTCAGCCAAACTCCGAATGCCGTGGTGTAAAGCGTGGCAGTGAGACGGCGGGGGATAAGCTCCGTACGTCGAAAGGGAAACAGCCCAGATCGCCGGCTAAGGCCCCCAAGCGTGTGCTAAGTGGGAAAGGATGTGCAGTCGCAAAGACAACCAGGAGGTTGGCTTAGAAGCAGCCACCCTTGAAAGAGTGCGTAATAGCTCACTGGTCAAGTGATTGTGCGCCGATAATGTAGCGGGGCTCAAGCACACCGCCGAAGCCGCGGCACATCCACCTTGTGGTGGGTGTGGGTAGGGGAGCGTCCCTCATTCAGCGAAGCCACCGGGTGACCGGTGGTGGAGGGTGGGGGAGTGAGAATGCAGGCATGAGTAGCGACAAGGCAAGTGAGAACCTTGCCCGCCGAAAGACCAAGGGTTCCTGGGCCAGGCCAGTCCGCCCAGGGTGAGTCGGGACCTAAGGCGAGGCCGACAGGCGTAGTCGATGGACAACGGGTTGATATTCCCGTACCCGTGTGTGGGCGCCCGTGACGAATCAGCGGTACTAACCACCCAAAACCGGATCGATCACTCCCCTTCGGGGGTGTGGAGTTCTGGGGCTGCGTGGGAACTTCGCTGGTAGTAGTCAAGCGAAGGGGTGACGCAGGAAGGTAGCCGTACCAGTCAGTGGTAACACTGGGGCAAGCCGGTAGGGAGAGCGATAGGCAAATCCGTCGCTCACTAATCCTGAGAGGTGACGCATAGCCGGTTGAGGCGAATTCGGTGATCCTCTGCTGCCAAGAAAAGCCTCTAGCGAGCACACACACGGCCCGTACCCCAAACCGACACAGGTGGTCAGGTAGAGCATACCAAGGCGTACGAGATAACTATGGTTAAGGAACTCGGCAAAATGCCCCCGTAACTTCGGGAGAAGGGGGACCGGAATATCGTGAACACCCTTGCGGTGGGAGCGGGATCCGGTCGCAGAAACCAG
>NZ_PJJL01000018.1 GCF_002929505.1 Cryobacterium sp. Y57 | reverse complement strand
CTGGGAAGCCGCCATCGTCATCACGGAACTGTTCCTACTAAGCACTATCGTGCTGCAGCTCGCCGTGCGACTGTTCCGGTATGGATCTATCGAATACACGAACAAAGTATCCCTCAAGACTGCGTTCTCTCGGCCGAAAGCTATCAGCACTGTCAAACGGTGATTACCCGAGGCCATATTTTTCGTCCAGTCATGCTTGGGATTCCCCATCGCTTCTAACCGGTAATACGATAAGCGGACCCTGTTTGACGCGATCTCAGAGGCTTCGCGACCTGCGCAATCGAGTGAACCTTGGTGACCGCTCAGGCCCGTTACGTGCCTCGGTTAGGCTCGGTTCCTCCGTGTCTGGCCCGCCTCAGTTGCCGTCGCCTGACCTGTCGTCGTGTGCCTCTTGTCCTGATAGACGCCTGCGTCGTAGCCACCAGAGCAATGCGCCGGCGAGGACGATTCCACCGACTCCAAGTCCGACCCACAGGGTGTGTGATTGTTCTTCTGGTGTGACTGCGTCGCTTTGACCGGTGTCGGGGAATGTGATCGTTGCTGTGGCAGTCTGTTCGATCAGACCGCTTTCCAGCGTGAGCGTCGCCTGCCATGGTCCAGCTGGCAGTCCCGCGTCCAACGTGAACATGAGGTTTCGGCTCATGCCGGGTGCGATCGTTATTGCCTGTTGCAGGGGGAAGGGGCCGGCAGATAGGCCGGAGGGGCCCCCGGCGAGCGTGAGCTCACCCGTCATATCAAGAGCTCGACCACCCGTATTGGTCACTAACGTGGTGACGGTGGGGTTGGCCTGCGCATCTTTACCGGCGGTGAGAGACGTGATGTCGAAGTCGGCGGGAGCCCCGTTTCCAGGTCCAACGGACAGATAGATACGTATCCCCGTGCGGCTGGCCTGAATGATATTTGTTCCATCGGTGGGGAGGCTGCGCACTTCAGCCCATACGACCGCGTATTGCTCGCTCTCGGCTGCATCCGGGGGGACGGTAATTGTCACGGTGACGTCCGTGTCAGTGTTGGTGGGTAGTTCGAGCTGTGGTCGGTCGATGACTGTCCAGTTCGTCAGTTCATTCACTGCTGGATCGTTGCCGCCGATGAAACTGCCGTCGCTTATGGTTGCTGCGCCCGGATAGATTCGAACTGTCTGTGTTGAATCAGTGTTGTTCTGCACTTGGATTCGTCGTTGAATCTCAACACCGGGTGCTAGCCGATCTACGATATAGGTTTGAGCGCGTGGATCGTTTCGCGCCGCAGCCGGGATATCGAGCAGTTGCACTCCGATCCCCGAATTGGCGGGTACTTCATCTGTGTTGGCGAATGTCAAGGGTGTTTGGGCAAGAGCCTGTGCGCCACTCGTCAGGCCTGGTGTAAGTACAAAAACAAGCAGACACAGAGCTGTCAAAGTAGACCGCAAGCCCAAAGCTCCTTGTTTTTCCTCCGCGCTGCGAAGGGTGTGTGAGTAACGTCATCGCCAGGTACCCGTTTGCACGGGTACCTGGCTGTTTGAAGCCGTGTTTCTTAGGAAACGGACTGTTACGCACCCAGTTCCAAGCCCAACGCGCCCGCCCGCCCGTCATCACGGCCGTCGTCGAGACGGCTTCGCTGGCCCGCTACGACGACCTGTTCCGTGTTGACATTGAGGTTGACACCGAGACCGCCCCGGACGACCTAGCGGTCGCGTCATGATCGGCACGGAAGCGGCCTCGCAGATCGAGTTCTACGCCCGCGCCTTAAGAGCGCCCCGGATTNAGAGCGCCCCGGATCAGCGAAGCGTTCCGCCGCCTCGGCGACCAGGCCCGCGACGCGGGTTGGTCCCACGAGGAATACCTCGCCGCGGTGCTCTCCAAAGAAGTATCCGAACGCGAAGCCTCTGGTGCCGGACTTCGGATCAAGGCCGCGAGGTTTCCGGGGTTCAAGACCCTTGAGGACTTCAACTTTGAGCACCAGCCCTCTGTCGACCGAAACCTCATCGCGCACCTGGGCACGAGTGTGTTCCTCACCGAAGCGAAGAACGTTGTCCTGCTCGGCCCTCCTGGAACCGGGAAAACACACCTCGCCGTCGGCATCGGGATCAAGGCCGCCAAGGCTGGCCACCGGGTCCTCTTCGACACTGCGACAGGCTGGGTCGCC
>NZ_PJJL01000028.1 GCF_002929505.1 Cryobacterium sp. Y57 | reverse complement strand
CTGGGAAGCCGCCATCGTCATCACGGAACTGTTCCTACTAAGCACTATCGTGCTGCAGCTCGCCGTGCGACTGTTCCGGTACGGGTCCATCGAATACACGAACAAAGTATCCCTCAAGACCGCATTCTCACGGCCGAAAGCAGTCGGAGTGGGACGCCGGTGACAACTGCCGCTCCGATAGTGCGGGGCGACCAAAGTGGTCCAAGCTGGTGACCGGCCGCAGCAGGAAGGTGCGGAGGATTGTGTGCCAGCAGCAGTTGCGACCGGACATAGCGCGAAAGCACGGCGCCTGAGTAGTAGGAGTGGAACTGCTAAGTTTCGTTCCACTACGCGCGCGATCGCAGCAGACGATAGCGAACCCCGAACCAGGCGACGGCCAACACCGTTATGCCGAGGCAGGCGAGGCCGGCAACAAACACGCCGCTGTTGACCAGGTACGCGCCGAGCACGGTATTCATGACCAGAAGTACCGGGAAGGAGTCAGCACGAGCGTTGACCGTCAGATCCGGCGCGTTGCTGTCTGATGGTCCCTCAGCCATGCGCCGCTCGATCGACTTGCGCATCTGCAGTGACCCCACACCGGCTGCAACGACGAGTAGGCCGTATAGGACCGGAGGTATCCACGCGAGTTGCTCCGGCAGGACGTGCGCCACAGCCCACACGCAGATCAGAGCAAGCACGCCGCCACTGAGGAACCAGGTCCTAGGCCGCATAAAATTCGCCTCCCGTAGCGGCGCCGCCAGCCGACACCAGCTCTAGTCTGCCAGCCGGCCAGACAACCCATAGGTTTCGACCAGAAAGGCCCGACGATCAGACCCCTCTGCGACCAAATAAGGGATCTGAGTAGTAGTGGAACGCGGCGTAGCGGACGTTTTCGTTCCACTACTAATCACACCCCATATTGTCGTACTTGGTAGTGGTCGAGCCCGGTTTCGCCTGTGGAAGTTTGGAAGGTTTCCTCGATGGCCCAGCGGGCCCCGGCGACACGGACCAGCTCGATCGGGGTGACGTTCTCGGGTGCGTGGCAGATGAAGTAGGCCAGGTCGGTGGGGTCTTTCAGGGGTGGCGGGCCAGCAGCCAGTGTTCGCTTGTCTCGGCGGGGCCATTGATGCGGATCCTGGCCCATGAGAAGAGCCGTTCGCCCGTGATGCCGGTACCGGCGGTGCGGGTGCGCCAGGCCCTCCCGTCCAGGGCGGCGAAGAGCTGATCGGCCCGCCCTTCGGCGCCCAATGAACTCGGGGTGGGGGTGATGGCGCGCTGGTTCATGGCCACGGCCATCACGTAATGTATGCCGCGGGCTTCCAGTCGGCGGCGCAGCCCGGTGTGTTGGCCGTAGACGGCATCCCCGGTGGTCCACTCGGCCTCAATGCCGGCGTCCCGGGCGCGCTCGATCATCTCGGTGGCCAGCACGGGCTTGGTGGCCATCACCCGGTCCTCGGGGATTCCCGCCCGCTTGCACCGCTCGGCGTCGTCGATCCAGGCTTTGGGCAGGTACAGCTCCCGGTCTAGGAAGGTCCGCCCGGCCGGGGACGCGCCCGACGCGTCAGTGATCACCTGCATCCTGCACCGCCCGAAGCTCTTGCCCTCGCACTTTCGACCGACACGCCGCTCACTCGGCCAGTTCGCTCGCGGTGCCGCGTTTGACCTCCTCGCAGAATTTGGTCAGTTCGCGACAGGCGACGACCCGGCGGTCGTTTCCGAACGTCGCCGCCAGGTCGAGCAGTGAATCGGCGAGTCGGTTAGGCAATTCAAAGAACACCATGGTGCGGTGTCCGACGGCGAGGTCCCGCATCAGTTTGACCCGTTCGCCATGTTTGCGCAGCAGAAACCCCTCGAAAGTGAATCGGTCCGTCAACAGCCCGGAGACCGCAAGGGCGGCCAGTACTGCCGAGGGGTCGGGTACTGCTGTGACCTGCACGCTAGCTGCGGCCGCGGCATCCACTAAATGAAAGGCGGGGTCGGAGACGCTAGGCATTCCGGCGTCACTGAGCACGAGAAAGTCGATGTCGCGGGCGGGGCCGACGAGTTCGACGGCTTTGCCGCGTTCATTGTGGTCGTGCAGGGCGATGAGCTTCGGTCGGTTCTCGATTGCGAGGGCTTTGCACAGGTGTACGGTGACGCGGGTGTCCCCGGCGGCCACGACGGTGATGGTGCTCAGGGTGTGGATCAGGCGCCGGGAGGCGTCGCCGCGGTTCCGGCCGGGGTTGCAGCAATGAATGATGATCATGGTACAGTTCTCGCGGCAGCACGAGTCAAACACCACCTGTGATCGGCACGGACCACTCAGTGCGGCCCACTCAATACGATAGATAGCCACGTGCTCGCAACAAGTCGATGGGTTCGTTAGGGCGCGAACCTCGCTGTGGTCCTGCTGGCCGCCGTGTTACGTTTGTGGAACCTCGGCGCACCGCACACGCTCGTCTTCGGCGAGACTTTATATGTGAAGGACGCCTGGATCCTGTTCAATAACGGATACGAATCCACCTGGCCTCAAGACGCCAATCCGCTGGTCGAGGCCGGGCACACGGACATTTTTACTATGGACCCGTCGTTCGTCGTACACCCGCCCCTCGACAAATGGCTAATCGCGCTCGGCATGAATCTGCTCAGCCCGGCAACCCGTGACGTTGGCGGCTGGCCACAGTTGCGGTCGGGATACTCACTGTCGTGCTCATCATGCTCATTACCAAGAAGCTGTTTCAGTCCCATTTGCTGGCCTTGATCGCCGGGTTTCTGCTCGCGATCGACGGCCACGCGATCGTTATGAGCCGCGTGGCGCTGCTCGATAACTTCGTGATGTCCTTCGCGCTGCTCGGTTCGGCGCCGTTCTGATGGACCGAGATCGGTACGCCACCGGCTTGCGATCCGATTGATGAGCATCTCAAGGGCGGATACCCCGGCCCCCGGCCAGGCGCTGTGGTGGCGACCGTGGCTATTGGCCGCCGGCCTCGCGTTCAAACTGACCAGCTCGCTCAAATGGTCCCGGCTGTACTTTGTCGCCGCGTTCGGCATCTACCTCGTCATCGTCGATGCGCTTGCCCGACGGCGGCACGGCATGTCATCCTGGCTCAGCGCCGCCATTCTCAAACACGCCCCCATTACCTTTCTGCTGCTGGTTCCCTTGGCCGTCACGACATTCCTCGTATCCTGGGCGGGTTACTTTGTTACTCGCGGCGGGTATTACCGTGACTGGGCCGATTCAGCCGGTTCCGCCCGGACCGGGCCGCTGGTCGGGGCTCCGCACACCATCCAAAGCTTCTGGTTTTACCAGACTGTCGTCTATACGTACCACGTAGGTCTGGCCACTCTGCTTCCATACCAAGCCAACCCACTGACCTAGCTGTTCATGATCCGACCGACCAGCATGTATTACTGCGGTTCAAGCGAGGGCGAATTCGGCTGCCAGTTTCAAAGCTGTTCGGAAGTCATCACCTCCGTCAGCAATCCGTTGATTTGGTGGACGGCGACGGCCGCACTGTTCTACCTGGTCTACCGGCTTCATCCTGATGAGAATGGTCGCTGGGTATCTACCCTGGCTGATGTATCTGAACCGCACTGTGTTTCAGTTCTATACGATCGCCTTTGAGCTCTATCTGCTGCTCGGGCTCACCTTCGTCATCAGGCTGGTCGAACGCCGAATTCCAGATCAAGCACGGCTGATACGCCGGCGTTCAGCACATTCGTAGGTGCACGAAACCGACCTTGAGCAACAGGTTAACGCCTTCAACACTGTTGTCGTGGGGCTGGCTTCGCACTCATGCTGACCGTATTCTTCTTCCCGCCGTGGATTGGAATGCAAACACCATTCGCCTTTTGGCAGGCCCATATTTGGGTGCCGAGTTGGAGATAGATCGGTCATCTACATTCCATTTTTGGCATATAGCGACTGGGAATGGCGTGTAAATTAAGCGCGGATTCGGAGTCGGCGACCGTAGACTGACGATCATCTGCTCCACGAGTAATTGCTCACGCCCCGGCTGAGAAGCCCCGAACCTCTAAGGCTTCATGTCGGAAATAACAGCCGCTCCCTTTGTCCGCATCATCCGGACCCGACCTGGTGGAGATACCAAGAATCCCACGACCGAATATTCGGCGCTCTTGCACACTGTGCGTAATCTGGGCCTCCTCGGTCGACGCACCGGCTTCTACTGGATAGTGTTCTCTGTGCTCGTGATCGCCACCGGGGGCGCAGCGGCTGGGTTCGTTTTTCTCGGTGACACCTGGTATCAGCTGATCATCGCCGCTGCCCTCGGCCTCATTTTCACCCAATTCGCCTTTCTCGCGCACGAGGCATCGCACCGTGCCGTGTTCACCTCTGGCAAAGCCAACGACCGAGCCGGTCGTATCCTGGCCAACCTGTTCGTCGGCATCAGCTATGCCTGGTGGATGACCAAGCACAGCCGTCACCACGCCCAGCCGAACGTCATTGGCAAGGACCCCGATATCGAGCCCGACTTCATCGTGTTCACTGAGAATGACGCGAAGCAGGTCAGCCGGCTCGGCTCCTTCATCACCCGCAAGCAAGGGTATTTGTTCTTCCCGCTCTTGATGTTCGAAGGTATCAACCTGCACATTCAGGGTTTCAAGACCGTTTTCGGCAAGAACAAGGTCAGCGAACGCTGGGTCGAGATCACCATGCTCGTGACGCGCCTCGCGCTCTACCTCGCCGTGATCTTCTACTTTCTACCGCTCGGCATGGCGTTTGCGTTCGTTGGCGTACAAATGGCCGTGTTCGGGGTCTACATGGGCGCTACCTTCGCGCCCAACCATAAGGGAATGCCGCAGCTCCCGGCTGAAAGCCGAGTCGATTTTCTTCGTCGCCAGGTGCTCACCAGCCGCAACATTCGCGGTGGTACCTTCATCGACCACTACATGGGCGGTCTCAACTACCAGATCGAGCACCATCTGTTCCCGAACATGGCACGCCCGTACCTGCGCCAGGCGCAGGTGATCGCTAAGGGATACTGCCTCTCGCACGACGTGAAGTACACCGAGACGGGCGTCTTCGAAAGCTACGGCATCGTCATCGCCTACCTCAACAAGGTAGGACTGGCCGCACGAGATCCGTTCGACTGCCCAATGACCGCTCGGTTCCGCACGCACTAGCGGGAGTTTCCTAGCTATTTCAGGTTCGCCGGATTGCTCCGATGCGGATATCAGGTTTGATCTGGTGTTCTTCCGCATGTGGGTCGGACTTTTGGCCCCAAATAGCGTCTGAGCTAAAGCATGGCTAGTTTGTATAAGAAGACGATCAACGGGAAACCGTACTGATACCTGCGTGAATGGCCCGAGTCGACGGCAAGCCCAAGATCACCTCGGACTCCCTCGACGCTGTGCACGACGTAGTACATCGAGTCAATGTGCTCGCGGAATCTGCACTATTGCCAGATACGGGCTACGGTGACAGAATGAGCAATTCGTCTGGTACGAGCGAACCCACTGGCCTTCCGAGCGCACCTTCTGTCAAGTCCACGCCATCGTCTGCCCCCGTTGGCCAGCCTCAGCAGGTGAGGATGGCATTCTGGCTCTACCTCCTTGCAGCCCTCGCGGCGCTGATCGGTGGCGTTGTCCGCGCAGCGACCGCGGGCGCTGACAGATCTGTAATCGAGAGTCAGCTCGCGACATCCGGCGTGGCCGTCTCCACCGGCACGATCGACGCCGTGATCACCACGGTGATCATCGTGGCGATCATCGGCGCGATCATCTGGATTATCGCCTTCGTCATTTTCGCGCTGTTCATGAAGCGAGGCGCCGGATGGGCCCGCATTGTCCTCACGATTCTTGCCGCCCTGTCGCTCACCAGTGTCGCAGGCAGCTTCGGCCTTGGAGCGCTCCAGGCCATTGCCGCGGTCGTCGCGACCGTGCTCGTGTGGCTGCGGCCGGCAAGAGAATACTTCCAGGCAGTAAAGGCGTCGCGTGTCCCGCGCTAGTTTTCTTGGGGGCCAGAAGTCGGGCGTTTGTACCGAGTTTTAGGCAGCGTTAGTTATGTGGGCGTCGTTGATATAGCTGCCGATGTGTTGCTCGATGGTCTTCAATGCCTGGCGCAGCAGGGCTGGTGCTGGGGGCGTATTTGCTGCAATGAGTGGCCTGAGGAGCCGGTCGTGCAGCTTTGTGCAGAAGATCGCGATCATCGAAGTGTACGGGTATCAGAAGCAAGGCTCGGGTTACGGCTATTCCAAAGTTCGTGGCCTGAACGTCTTCATCGCGACGATGAAAACGGTGGATGATGCACCGATTATCTTGGCCCAGCGGTTGCGCCGGGATCCGTGCTGGTCTTCGCGCGGCGTTGACCGTCCCGCGTTAGCGTTCAAACAGGGTGATGACGGAACGATTCGTGTGGTGCGAGCTGGTGTTGAAGAACTCCATCGTGTGGAAGGCCACGTTTATCTCTCGGGCAGCATCGGTATCTGTTGAGCTGGCCGTGACAACCCAGATGCGTTCGAGTCTCACCAGCTTCGACTCGATCTCATCGAGTGATCGTGTTTCATCGGAAAAAGTACCCGTCGTCGTGAAAGATGCTTCGAATGCAATGTCTTCGGTGCTGGTGAACGCCACCGGATAGGCGTAGAGAGCCAGCCGTGGCCTGAGCGTGGATTTGCCCGTATCCTGCAAGTAGATTCCGTCGCCCTGGTGTGATACTCCAGTTGGGTTGGCGCCATTCCACAACCTTGGCCCCAGTGTTTCCGCGGATCTTGTTGAGAACGCGCCGCTGACTCGTGTTAACGCCAACTGAAAATGGGGCCATTTGTGCCAACTGAAAACAGGGCCACTTTCGTGTGGTTCTAGTGTGCCGTAGTTGCGGCGGGTTGGTGTTGCTTGAGCCTGTAACT